>DATGWO010000024.1:0-388909 GCA_035299445.1 Sideroxyarcus sp. | reverse complement strand
GGTGGGCAGGTGGCCACCACGGTTGCGGTCGACTTCCTTGTCGGCCAGTTCGGCACCTGCCTGGGCGATGGCGAGCTGGTGGTTGTTGTTGCGGGCGTCTGTCACCCATTGTTCGGCATTGGCCGGTTGCGGGGTGTCGAGCTTGAGTTGCTGGCCGAGCGGGTTGAGTTCGGCCGGGGCGGCGTTGGTGAGTTGTTGCAGGCTGCGGCGTTTGATCTCGAGGTTGCTCTGGGCGGCGATCTCCTGGGCGACGATGAGGTCGTAGCGGGCCTGGGCTTCGTGGGTGTCGGTGATGGTGGCGGTGCCGACCTGGAAGTTGCGTTTGGCCTGTTCGAGTTGTTCGGCGATGGCGGTCTTCTGGGCGGCGGCGAGCTGGACGCTGTCCTGGGCGATGAGGACGTCGAAGTAGGCTTGGGCGACGCGCAGGATGAGGTCTTGTTCGGCGAGTTTGAACTGGGCTTCGCTCTGGGCGACCTGGAGGTCGGATTCGGTGTACAGGGCCCAGTTCTGTTCGCGGAACAGGGGCTGAACGAGGCTGACACCGTAGCCGTGGGTGTTGTATTTCTTGTTGATGTCGACCGGCGGGGCGCCGGCGGTGGTGGTGACGTCGTTCATGGTGCTGTTGGCGGTGAGGTTCACGCTGGGCAACATGAGGGCGCGGCCCTGGGTGAGTTTCTCGCGGCCGGCCTCGCGCGCGGCGCGGGCCGCGGCGAAGGCGGCGTCCTGGCTTTGCGCGGCATGGTAGATGTCGAGCAGGTCGGCGGCGTATGCCTGCGGACCGAGGGCCAGGGCCAGGAGTACGCTGATCGTTGTTTTGGATGGTTTCATCGCTCGCCCCATATATTAGAGATTTCTAATATTACATGTTGCGACTACGCATTTCAAGCAGGCACCGGATAATCCGGTGCCGTAAAACGAATCAGAACACGAAGCGCTGGGGTTGCGGTGCGTTGGAGAGCGGCGCCACGCTAGTTTCAAAAAGATTGGTCGTTTCAAACACCCCGGACGCCACACAGGTGACCAGCATCGCCTGCATCGCTGGCGCATCGCCGACGATGGCAAACAGGCGGCCACCGACGTTCAGCATCTCGTAGAAGGATTCCGGCGGCAGCGGCACGGAGCCGGTCAGGATGATGGCATCGTACTTTTCCTTGCCCCAGCCTCTGGAGGCATCGCCAACTTCCAGCGTGACGTTGTCGAAATGATGCGCCGCCAGATTGCGTGCAGCACGCGCGCTCAGTTCCTGCACCAGCTCCACGCTAGTGACATGCTCCGCCAGGCGCGACAGCAACGCGGTCAGGTAACCGCTGCCGGTGCCCACTTCCAGCACGCGGTCGCTGCGCTTCAGCTTCAGCGCTTGCACAGCACGCGCTTCCAGCTTGGGGGCCCACATCGCCGCACCGTGACCGAGCGGGATTTCCATATCCACGAAAGCCAGCGACTGCTTGTCCACAGGCACGAAGTGTTCGCGCTTGACCTTGCCGAGCAGGTCGAGCACGTTCGCATCCAGCACGTCCCAAGGACGTATCTGTTGTTCCACCATGTTGAAGCGAGCGAGTTCCATGTTGTTCATCCCCCTGTCCCCTTATGCTGCGTAAGTGTTTTTGTGAAGGCGCAGTATAACAAGCACTTCCGCCCCGCTCAACGGATTGTACAGACCTTCCGGCTTGCCTTTGCCCCACCTTTCCAGTACCTTGCGACCCTCGCTAGGGGTCTCCGCAAGGCGGAGTGAGACACACCCTTTGAACCTGTACGGATAATGCCGTCGTAGGGAAGCATCCTTCCGGTGCTTTCTGCTTTATTTGGAGCACCACCATGAACGCACCCGAATTCCTCGCTTCCTCCGCCCACGTCGACGAAGCCGCCATCAAGCCGCTGCCGAACTCGCGCAAGGTCTACGTGCAAGGCAGCCGCCCCGACATCCGTGTGCCGATGCGCGAGATCACGCTGACCGACACCCACCTGAGCAATGGCGTGGAGAAAAACCCGCCCATCTACGTGTACGACTGCTCCGGTCCTTACACCGACCCCGCGGTGAAGATCGACATCCGTTCCGGTCTGGAAGAGATGCGCGCACCGTGGATCGCCGAGCGCAACGACACCGAAGAATTGCCGCGCCTGACCTCCGAATACGGCCAGCAACGCCTGAACGACCCGGCATTGGCCGGCATGCGCTTCAACCTCAAGCACACGCCGCGCAAAGCCAAGGCCGGCATGAACGTGACGCAGATGCACTATGCCCGCAAAGGCATCATTACGCCGGAGATGGAGTACATCGCCATCCGCGAGAACCAGCGTCTCGACGGCCTCTCCGAAATGATGCTCAAGCAGCATCCGGGCGAGAACTTCGGCAAAGCCATGCCGAAGAAGATCACCCCTGAATTCGTGCGCGATGAAGTCGCCGCCGGCCGCGCCGTCATCACTGCCAACATCAACCACCCCGAGTGCGAGCCCATGATCATCGGCCGCAACTTCCTGGTGAAGATCAACGCCAACATCGGCAACTCCGCACTGGGTTCCAGCATCCAGGAAGAAGTCGAGAAGATGACCTGGGCCATCCGCTGGGGCGGCGACACGGTGATGGACTTGAGCACCGGCAAGAACATCCACGAGACGCGCGAGTGGATCATCCGCAACTCGCCCGTGCCGATCGGCACCGTGCCCATCTATCAGGCGCTGGAAAAGGTGAACGGTAAGGCCGAAGACCTGACTTGGGAAATCTTCAAGGACACGCTGATCGAGCAGGCCGAACAGGGCGTGGACTACTTCACCATCCACGCCGGCGTGCTGCTGCGCTACATCCCCATGACCGCCAAGCGCATGACCGGCATCGTCTCGCGCGGCGGCTCCATCATGGCCAAGTGGTGCCTCGCCCACCACAAGGAGAACTTCCTCTACACGCACTTCGAAGAAATCTGCGAGATCATGAAAGCGTATGACGTCACCTTCTCGCTCGGTGACGGCCTGCGTCCGGGCTCGGTGTATGACGCCAACGACGAAGCGCAACTCGGCGAACTCAAGACGCTGGGCGAGCTGACGCAGATCGCGTGGAAGCACGATGTGCAAGTGATGATCGAAGGCCCCGGCCATGTGCCGATGCACATGATCAAGGAGAACATGGACCTGCAATTGAAGTGGTGCCACGAGGCGCCCTTCTACACCCTCGGCCCGCTGACGCAGGACATCGCCCCCGGCTACGACCACATCACCAGTGCGATCGGCGCGGCGATGATCGGCTGGTTCGGCACCGCCATGCTGTGCTACGTCACGCCCAAGGAACATCTCGGCCTGCCCAACAAGGCGGACGTGAAGGAAGGCATCATCACTTACAAGATCGCCGCCCACGCCGCCGACCTCGCCAAGGGCCACCCCGGCGCGCAGATCCGCGACAACGCCATGAGCAAGGCGCGCTTCGAATTCCGCTGGGAAGACCAATTCAACATCGGCCTCGACCCCGACCGCGCCCGCGAATTCCACGACGAGACCCTGCCCAAGGAATCCGCCAAAGTCGCCCACTTCTGCTCCATGTGCGGCCCGCAGTTCTGCTCGATGAAGATCAGCCAGGACGTGCGCGACTTCGCCGCGAAGGAAGGACTATCCGAGCAAGCCGCTTTGGAAAAAGGAATGGAAGTGAAATCGGTGGAGTTTGTGAAGCAGGGGGCGGAGGTTTATCACAAGGCGTGATAGCGGCACTTGGTGAGTTGCTCGGGTTACGCTGAACCAAAGGCGACCGCTCGCATGCAGAGAGTGATTTGCCGCTGACCGACTGAAATCACGGCCTTGGTTTCATCACGATTGTATTGGCGCAAATCTTCATATAACGCACGGCGAACTGGGTATACCAATGTGGCGCGAACCCGATCTGCAGCGCCGGTTGTAGCTGCATAGGCAAGAATTTGGTGAAGGTCAGCTCGCATAGATGCTTGTGTTTCTTCTGCCAGAGCAAACCAACGGGTTGCATCTAAATCCGCGAAGTGTGACTTGTATTTGGCATCGACAATTTCGATGCCATCTCGTCGATGCACAACGAAGTCAGGCACAAGGTGGCCAAGCGCCTTATGGCTTGGATCATTCCATGCCAAAGGCACGGTAGTTTCTCCCAAGCGCCCAACTTTCACCTTGCCACCCGTAAGAGCCGCATCGTTTCGCACCAAGCTCTCCACATATCGCTCCCACAATTGTTCAAGGGGAAGAAACCAGGCTAGGCCGTCTGATGTTTGGCCTCCCCCAAGGCCGCGCTCATCCGCGATCCATCCTATAGCTTGCAAGCCCTCGCGCAACTCAAGTGAAGTCATTAGGCCTCCACCAATGCTCTGCTCGAGCTCCCCACGTATCGGTCGTCGCGCCGGTACATCGACAACTTTTTCAAGAAGTAGAATGACCTGCCCGATCAAAGATAACGCAATCGGATCAGCCCCACCCACGACTCCTAAATCCGTATGCAGACGCTCTAACGTCCAGCGAATGATCTGACGGAGGCGCGAGTCTGTGTCAAGTTCGCTAAAGCGGCACGGGAGGTGATGCCATCGGCCAGTCGGCATCTGACGGCTCAAGTACGTATTCCATTGGATCTGCCCCCGAGGATGACTCCGTACTTCATCACATTCGATATAACCGGGTTTAAGATGCAACAACAAATCCTTCAGACGACGAAGAACCGGGCCGGCCAAAACCCACGGTGGAACTTCGCGGCCACTACCCGGCACGAGTGGCAGGCTCAGGAACTCCGGACCACTTCCCCAACCGGTGTCGGACAACACTTGCCCGACACCGGGCCATCCAAACCGAGGGTTGATTACTATTCCCCCTGCAATTTGGCCCGTGACTACCGACCTCAGCGGAACGGCCCCGGCACGCAACCCCGGCTGAAGTTCAAGGCGAACGCCGTCGCGACCCGAAACGATTCGGGGCTCAAGATTCAAGGCGTCCAATGCTGCCCGATTGCGGGATAAAAAAGCATCGAGGTAAGCCCCCCAGCCTGGCTCACGGGCTGAGGCTATATAGGGTGAAGGATCAACGACAAGGGGAGCTCCACAGTCAACGCCGTGAAGAAGAGGGCGTGATTGAGGCGTTTTGCCAAGGTGTACCTCCTCCCTACGAGCGCGAACTACGCTAGCGCGATTTCCACCTTTTCTGCGCTTCGTAACTGGAGGAGCTGCCATGTTAGGCAATGTCGTGACGTACCTGAGCAGCGTCGGCGATTTGGTTCCGTACAGCATGCAGCGCCGCCGTTGCTGGGCCCAAATATCCCTCACGGATGTAGTCATCCACAAGAGGTAGCAATTCATGGCGCAAGCGCGTGCTCAAAGCGACCTCATCCTTATCGGGCACAATGAAATACGAATGTCCGGGTAGAAGTGCCAAAGCGTCGTCTGGAGCAAACTCCAAAAAGACATCGCAGAGCGCATCAAAAAGTTCCAATCCGGTCTGGGTACTATGCGCCTGAACGACTCGGCGATCTGGCATCATGGTAACGAAAGCGAAGCGACGACGAATCGCAAGATCCATCCGTGCAATGCTTCGGTCAGCAGTGTTCATGGTGGCTAGAACATGCAACATCGAGGGGAGCGTAAAGGTCTGTTCGCCATCAATCGAGTGTGGCAATCGAACAGACCGCGGTGCCCCAGATTCAGCCTCAAATAGGTAGATCGCCTCGCCGAGGACGCGACCAATATCAGCGCGATTGATTTCATCCACGACAAGCAATGCGGCATGCACTTGAGCTTTTTTTGCCGCCTCCATCAAATGGCCGCGGCGAGCCTGAAAGCGAAGATTTTCATTGGCGACATCAGGTGACAGACCCGCGACAAAATCTTCGTATGTAGTAGAGGGGTGAAATTGAGTGATCAATCCATTGCCGTCATATTTTTCGCGCAGTATCTGTTCCGCGACTCGCGATTTCCCTGTTCCAGGAGGCCCCTCGAGAACTACAAATCGTCGTGTTTCCAGCAAGGCTGAAATATCCTCAAGAGTCGGATTTGCGAACCACATCGCATTGAGACTAGCAATGAACTGTCGATATTCATCCTTGGCGCTCGTGAGCACCTCCCATCCTCGTTCATATGCATAAAGATCGAGGAAAGCCTGCACGACCAATCGCGCCTTGGCAGGGTCATCTTTCGGCACAACAGCAAGACAATAGAGCTCGTTGCTATAGCGTTTGAACACTGATTCCCACGCCGGGAGTTGCTTTGTGACGATGTCAGGCACTGGCACGCCAATGGTTGCAGGGTCTTGCCGAGCCCAGACCACAGGTATGCCCTGACTTATCAGATAGCGACGTAAACTCGAAATTCGCCGACGATGCCCGGGACGCGTCAAGATGCCTTCATCTGGACTCAAACCGCGTGTGCCAATCCCGAAATCAATCAAACTACCTTCTGCGCGCGGGAACCAAACTAAACTGGTCCCACCATAGGGGCCGCTGGGTGGATTATCAGGATTTATGAATCCGGCATACGCCACATGCTCCGTTTCACTGCCAGCTTTGCCATACGCATTTCGAATGAATGGGGGTCTGTCATGATCAAGGTGTTGGGCAAAGCGTTTGTGATACCGCTCTCCAAATATGCCACGCATCGCGGCTAGCATTTCGGTATCAGATGTTGCCGTTCCTGCGGCGATAGCATCAGCCAAAGTTTGAAGTGCGTCAGTCATATTTTCCCCTTGAGTTCAGTGCAGCCCTATTTAATCCGCTTCGAGGCCGCCAGATAAACCGCGCTGTCTTCGCGCTTGCCAACCGCAACCACAATCACGGTGACGGTTGCGTCTTTCACCTGATAAACCAGCCGATAACCCGCGGCGCGCAATTTGATCTTGTAGCAATCCGGCATGGCAGTCAGTCGTGCCGATTCGATGCGCGGTTGTGCCAGCCGCTCGACCAGCTTCTTTTTAAACTGTTCGCGGATTTGGCTATCCAGCTTCTGCCATTCTTTCTGCGCAGAAGTCTTGAATTCAAGCCTATAGGTCATCCAGCGAGACCTCGATTGATTTCTCGGATTGCCGCTCTTTGACCAAGCGCACAAGCGCCTGATCGTCCAGTTGATCCATCATCGCCTCGAAAGCCGCCACGGGGACCAGGTACGCCGCCGGACGGTTGTGGTTAAGGATGGCAACTGCAAACCCTTCCGCGCCCTGAATGATGGCAGAAGGATTTTTCTTCAATTCGCTGATACTGACTGATGCATTGGCATAAAGCTGTTCCATGATGCCCTCCAATTAAGACCTAAATAACGACTTGATTATAGGTCAAGCGCGCTTGTCGCGACGGGTAATTTTGAACGGGGTGAGCAGCATTGCTTGCCGGGCGTTTGAATGACTGTCGCCTTGCCGGCACGGATATAATCGCGCCCCATGATCTGCCGCCCCCACTGCGCCGCCTGCTGCATCGCCCCGTCCATCACCTCGCCCCTGCCCGGTATGCCGAACGGCAAGCCCGCCGGAGTGCCGTGCGTGCAACTCGACGAGGAGTTGCGCTGCAAGGTGTTCGGCACTCCCGCGCGCCCGGCCTTTTGTGGCGGGCTGCAGCCTTCTGCCGAGATGTGCGGCGATTCGCGCGAGGAGGCGATGTTGTGGTTGTCGCGGTTGGAACGGGCGACGCAGCCGGTATAATCGCGCCCCATGCACGCTCCCTCCCTTGAGATTACCGCCGATTCGCCCTGCAGCGGCCATTGCACCACGGTGCTGGGCGATGACGTGTGCCGCAGTTGCTTGCGCACGTTTGAAGAGGTCTCGCACTGGCTGGAGATGAACGAGACTGAACGCAGGCAGGTCAATCAGCGTATCGCCAATTTGAAAACCACTGGATTCCCGCCCGCGCGGAAATAACGAACACACATGGACATCATCCTGCTGCTTAAAGCCGCCATCCTCGGCGTGGTCGAAGGTCTGACCGAATTCCTGCCGATTTCTTCGACCGGGCATTTGATCTTGGTCGGCGACCTGCTGAATTTCAACGACGAGCGCGGCAAGGTGTTCGAAATCGTGATCCAGTTCGCGGCCATCTTGGCGGTGTGCTGGGAATATCGCGCCAAGTTGACGGCAGTGGCGACCGGGCTGGTGCGCAAGGAGGAAGCCGCGCAGCGCTTCACCTTCAACCTGTTCATCGCTTTCCTGCCACTGGCCATCCTCGGCCTGCTGTTCGGCAAGGCGATCAAGGCCAATCTGTTTTCACCGGTGCCGGTGGCGCTGGCGTTCATCGTGGGCGGCCTGATCATCTTGTGGGCGGAGAAGCGCAAGCATTCCGAGCACATCGTGAGCGTGGACGACATGGACTGGAAGGATGCATTGAAGCTGGGTTTCGCGCAGGCGCTGGCGCTGATTCCCGGCACGTCGCGTTCGGGGGCGACGATCATCGGCGGCTTGTTCCTCGGACTCAGCAGGAAAGCGGCGGCAGAGTTCTCATTCTTCCTCGCCATTCCGACGCTGGGTGCAGCGACGGTATACGAAGTGATCAAGTACCGCGACCAGTTCCACGCCGACGATCTCGGCATCTTTCTGGTCGGCTCCATCGCTTCGTTCGTGAGTGCTTTCTTGTGCGTGCGCTGGCTGCTGCGCTACATCAGCCGCCACGACTTCACCATCTTCGCGTGGTATCGCATCGCGTTCGGCCTGATCGTGCTGATCACCGCCTACACCGGCGTGGTGAGCTGGTCGGACGCATAAAAAAGCCCGCATGCGCGGGCTTTATCGGCAATACAACAAGCTTAACTCTGTTCCCACGGCAGTCCGGCCGCGCGCCAGCCGTTCACGGCGTTGCGCTGATTGGCGGCGTTCTTGTCGCCCTCGAACCCTTCCAGAATGTTGTAGCAATCGGCATAGCCGGCCTGCGTGGCGGTCATCGCCGCGCCGTGCGAGCGCTGGCCGCTGCGGCACATGAACATCACCAGTGATTCCTTGCTGACTTGCTGCTCCAGTGCGGCGAGGAAGTTGGGGTTCTGTTTCATGCCGGGATAGCTCATCCATTCGATCTCCACCGCACCGGGCACGCGCCCGACCCAATCGACCTCGGCGCGGGTACGCACATCCACCAGTTTCGCGCCGGGGGCGGATTGCAATATCTGGGCCGCCTCTTTCGGTGTCAGCGCGCCTTCATACGGCAGGTTGAGTTCTTTCGCACGTTGTTGTGCGGTGTTCAATATTTCGGTGATCTTTCCCATTTTCCTTACCTGTAATTAACCTTTGATACGTCCGGTGCTATCCTGCGACCACGGTCAGGATACTATCCCATCAGCAATGAAAAATCACACACACTCGCACGCCCACGACAAATCCGCCGCCTTCGAGCCGGCCCATCCGGTGCGTTTCGCGGCTGCGCGCAAAAGCACCTGGGTCAGCATCTTCATCAATCTCGGGTTGACCGTGATGCAGGTGCTGGCCGGTTTCTTCGGCAAGTCGCAATCGCTGATGGCGGACGGCATGCATTCGCTGGCCGATCTGATTTCCGATGTGCTGGTGCTGTTCGCCAACCGCCACGGCAACAAGCATGCGGATGCGAATCATCCGTATGGCCACGCGCGCATCGAGACTGCCGCCTCGCTCATCCTCGGCGCCAGTTTGGCGGTGCTGGGCGTCGGGCTGCTCATCTCGGCCGGCATGCGTTTGCAGCACCCGGAACAGGTACAGGCAGTGGAACCCTTCACCTTGTGGGTCGCCATCATCGCGCTGGCGGCGAAAGAGGGCATGTTCCGCTACATGCTGGCGGTGGCACAAAAGGTGCGCTCGCAGATGCTGGTAGCGAATGCCTGGCATGCACGCTCGGATGCGGCGTCTTCGCTGGTGGTCATCGTCGGTATCGTCGGCAACCTGCTCGGTTACACCTTCCTCGACCTGGTCGCTGCCGCGGTGGTCGGGGTGATGATCGCCTACATGGGTATCCAGTTCGCGCGCGATGCGCTGGCCGAGTTGATCGATACCGGCCTTGCCCAGGAAGAGGTGCGTGCCATCCGCAATACGCTGAAGGCGGTGCCCGGCGTGGTAGGGCTGCACGAGCTGCGCACGCGCAAGATGGCGGACAACGCGCTGGTCGATGCACACATCATGGTCGATCCCAAAGTGAGCGTATCGGAAGGCCACTACATCGCCGAGGCCGCGCGCATGGCGGTGCTCAAGAACCACCATGTGCTGGATGTAATGATCCACATCGACCCCGAGGACGATGTGCAGGCAAAGCCAAACGCCCACCTGCCGCAGCGCCATCTGCTGCTGGCGCATCTCGCCGACCGGCTGGGTGAGGCGCTGCCCCCCTCCGCCCACATCGTGTTGCACTATCTGAGCGGCAAAGTGGAGGCGGAATTGCTGTTCGATGCCACGGCGGACCTCGCCGCCATCCGCCAAAAATGTGCCACGATCGTGCAGGACGATCCTTACTTCCGTACCATCACTGTCTATAGCAGCGCACCAAACTAGTGCATATGCCGCCCTTGCGCCCCATTTGAGGGCATTCGCGGCGCACGCATCCCCCCGCCAAATATGGCACAATGCGCCCCTTGCAGGCGTTTTGCATTGGCACGGTTTCTGCTGTTCTTCGCCCCGTCGCACAAACTATTTCGTTTTAACAAAAGAGCATCCGTATTAATTTTATTGGGAGATTGAGTATGTCCAAGACAGCCGCCGACGTTCTGAAACTGATTAAGGAACAGGGCATCAAGTTTGTTGATCTGCGTTTCACCGATACCCGTGGTAAAGAGCAGCACGTTGGCGTGCCAGTCTCCCACTTCGACGCCGACAAGTTCGAGAGCGGCCACGCTTTCGACGGTTCCTCCATCGCCGGCTGGAAAGGCATCCAGGCT
Organism: Sideroxyarcus sp.; assembly: GCA_035299445.1. Taxonomy (GTDB): domain Bacteria; phylum Pseudomonadota; class Gammaproteobacteria; order Burkholderiales; family Gallionellaceae; genus Sideroxyarcus. The sequence goes on along the minus strand of DATGWO010000024.1, from coordinate 378,119 downwards.
TCCGACATGCTGTTGCTGCCGGATCCCGATTCCGTTTACGTTGACCCGTTCTACGACGAGCCGACCATCGTGCTGTCCTGCGACGTGATCGAGCCAACCGACGGCAAGGGCTATGACCGCGACCCGCGTTCCATCGCCAAGCGCGCTGAAGCCTACCTGAAGTCTTCCGGCATCGGTGATACCGCCTACTTCGGTCCGGAACCCGAATTCTTCATCTTCGATTCCGTGCAATGGCACATCGATATGTCCGGCTGCTCGGTCAAGATCGGCTCCGAAGAAGGCGCCTGGGCCACCGGCCATTCCTTCGAAGGCGGCAACACCGGCCACCGTCCCACCGTCAAGGGCGGCTACTTCCCCGTTCCTCCCGTTGACAGCCTGAACGACATCCGCGCTCAGATGTGTATCCTGCTGGAAGAGATCGGCATCCCGGTCGAAGTGCACCACCATGAAGTGGCGAACGCCGGCCAGTGCGAGCTGGGCACCAAGTTCAGCACCCTGGTGAAGCGCGCTGACTGGACCCAGACCCAGAAATACGTGATCCAGAACGTCGCGCACCAGTACGGCAAGACCGCGACCTTCATGCCCAAGCCTATCGTTGGCGACAACGGTTCCGGCATGCACGTGCACCAATCCATCTGGAAGGGTGGCAAAAACCTGTTCGCAGGCAACGGCTATGCCGGTCTGTCCGAGATGGCGCTGTACTACATCGGCGGTATCATCAAGCACGCCAAGGCGCTGAACGCGATCACCAACCCCGGCACCAACAGCTACAAGCGTCTGGTCCCGCACTACGAAGCACCGGTGAAGCTGGCTTACTCCGCCAAGAACCGTTCCGCTTCGATCCGTATCCCGCACGTCGCCAGCGACAAGGCGCGCCGCATCGAGACACGCTTCCCGGATCCTTCCGCCAACCCGTACCTGTGCTTCGCCGCGCTGATGATGGCCGGTCTGGACGGTATCCAGAACAAGATCCACCCCGGAGATCCGGCCGACAAGAACCTGTACGACCTGCCGCCGGAAGAAGACGCAAAGATCCCGACCGTGTGCGCTTCGCTGGATGAGGCTCTGGACGCACTGAAGAAAGACCACGAGTTCCTGACCCGCGGCGGCGTGTTCTCCAAGGACTTCATCGATGCCTACATCGACCTGAAGATGGAAGAAGTGAACCGCATCCGCATGACGACCCACCCGGTCGAGTTCGACATGTACTACAGCCTCTAAGCTTTTATCAGAGGTACTCGAGGACGGAGCCCTTGCGGCTCCGTTCTTTTTTGTGCGGTCTTCTCAGCACAGTGGCCTTAACCTATACTCTCGCCATCCTTATCCGGGTATGACCATGAAATTACGCCATCTGTTTGTTCTGTGTTGCTCGGCAGCATTCGCTCTTGATGCACACTCAGAAATCTACAAGCGCGTGGATGAAGACGGCCATGTCACCTATTCCAGCACGCCGATCAAGGGCGGGAAGAAGCTGCATCTCGAACCCCTGCCCACCATGGCCCCGCCGCCAAAGGCCAACAGTACCCCGGAAGGATTTCCCCGGGTAGATACGCAAACACAAAGCCGCCGCGATGACACGCGCCGCAAGATCCTTGAGGATGAGCTCGCCACCGAGCAGCAAGCGCTGGAGGAAGCACGCCGCAAGCTGACAGAGGTGCAGGGAACGCCAAGCACGGGCGCACAGGCATTGCGCAACGCGGCCCGCCCCGACGAAAAGACCACCGCCCTGCAAGAAGATGTGCGCACGCATGAGAAGAACATCGAAGCGCTCAATACCGAGCTTTCCAACCTCAACAATTGAACTCGCATGGCATGTTTTCTGCTTTGTAGACTGGCATGCCGACCTCTCCGCTCCCTTCGCTGGAACACCTCGCCACAGCAATCATCCTGCTGGATGAGCAGTCGCGCATCGCGTTCCTGAACCCGGCAGCCGAATATCTGTTCGGTATCAGCAGCACCAACCTCATCGGTCATCCGCTGCAATACGCCTTCTCGCATACCGAGCAACTGTTCGGCACCATCCAGTCGGCACTCTCCAGCCGTGCCAGCCATATCGAGCATGAGATGGTGCTCGGCACGCATGCATCGGCGAACAAGTTCCACCTGAGTTGCACCGCCACCCCGTTGCAAGTTGGCCCTTATGCCCTGCTGCTGGAGTTCCACACCATCGACCGCCCGCTCAAGCTGGCGCGCGAGGAGCAGATGCTGGACCAGACCCAGGCCAACCGCCTGCTGCTGCGCAACCTCGCGCACGAGATCAAGAACCCGCTCGGCGGCATCCGCGGTGCCGCACAGTTGCTGGAACAGGAACTGGAAAAACCCGGGCTGCGCGAATACACACAGGTGGTCATTCAGGAGGCCGACCGTCTGCGCTCGCTGATGGAGAAGCTGCTCACGCCGCAGCACGTGCCCCATTTCAGTGCACTCAACATCCACGAGGTGCTGGAGCGTGTGCGCAGCGTGGTATTGGCGGAACTGCCGGAAGGACTGACCGTTCAGCGTGACTACGACCTCAGCCTGCCGGAGCTGCATGGCGACAAGGAGCAGCTCATCCAGGTGGTGCTCAACATCGTGCGCAACGCGGCACAGGCGATGAAGGGCAAGGGCACGATCACTTTGCGCACGCGCATCACGCGCCAGGTGACGCTGATGAAGAAACGTCATCGCCTGGCGATCTCGGTACAGATCATCGACAACGGCCCGGGCATCCCCGGCCACCTGCGTGACAAGATTTTCTACCCGCTAGTCTCCGGCCGCGCGGAAGGCCATGGTCTGGGCCTTACGCTCGCACAAGACTTCGTCAGCCAGCACCAGGGCTCCATCGAATTCGAGAGCGAGCCGGGGCGCACCTGCTTCACCGTGATGCTACCGCTCACCAACATGGAAAAATGATCATGGGAAAACCTGTCTGGATCATCGACGACGACCGCTCCATCCGCTGGGTGCTGGAGAAAGCGCTCGCGCGCGAAGGGATCGAATACAAGAGCTTCGCTTCGGCCGACGAGGCTCTGGCCGAGCTGCCCGGCAACCTGCCGCAGATGGTGATCAGCGACATCCGCATGCCCGGCAGCAGCGGACTGGAGTTGCTGCAGAAGCTGCGCAACGACTTCCCCAACTTGCCGGTGATCATCATGACCGCCTACTCCGACTTGGAGAGCGCGGTATCGGCGTTCCAGGGCGGCGCCTTCGAGTACCTGCCCAAACCGTTCGACGTGAACCACGCGGTCGAGCTGATCCGCCGCGCGCTGGAACAGAGCCAGCGCAAGAACCTGCAAACCGAAGATAGCCAGGCCGCGCCGGATATCCTCGGCCATGCACCAGCCATGCAGGAGGTGTTCCGCGCCATCGGCCGTCTGGCGCAATCCAACGCCACCGTGCTCATCAACGGCGAATCGGGCACCGGCAAGGAACTGGTAGCACAGGCACTGCACCGTCACAGCGCCCGTGCCGACAAACCCTTCGTTGCCATCAACACCGCCGCGATCCCGAAAGACCTGCTCGAATCAGAACTGTTCGGTCACGAGAAAGGTGCCTTCACCGGCGCCACCGCCACGCGTCATGGCCGCTTCGAGCAGGCCGAAGGCGGCACACTGTTCCTCGACGAGATCGGCGACATGCCGGCCGAATTGCAGACGCGATTGCTGCGCGTGTTGTCCGATGGCAACTTCTATCGCGTCGGCGGCCACCAGCCGATCAAGGCCAACGTGCGCATCATCGCCGCCACCCACCAGAATCTGGATGAACGGGTGAAACAGGGCCAGTTCCGCGAGGACCTGTTCCATCGCCTCAACGTCATCCGCCTGCGCCTGCCGCCGCTGCGCGAACGGCGCGAAGACATCCCGCTGCTGGCGAAACACTTCCTGCAAAAGAGCGCGAAAGAACTCGGCGTGGAGCAGAAGGTACTGAGCGAGGCCGCGTTGAACTATCTATCCGCACAGGACATCCCCGGCAACGTGCGCCAATTGGAGAACCTGTGCCACTGGCTCACCGTGATGACGCCGACGCGTGTAGTGGAAATCGCCGATCTGCCGGGCGAATGGCGCGACACCCGCGCCAGCGGCTCGCTCAATCAGGATTGGCGTGCCGCGCTGGCACAGCAGGTTGCGCTTGCATTGCAACGCAACGAGCCGAACATCCTCGACATGCTCACCAAACAGTTCGAGAGCACCCTCATCACTCAGGCGCTACAACACACCGGCGGACGGCGCATCGAGGCCGCCACGCTGCTCGGCATGGGGCGCAACACGTTGACGCGGAAGATCCAGGAGTTGGGGCTGGACGAGGAAAACAGCTAGGCGACTTCCGCCACCACGATGGTGTGATCGGAAGGCCGCTCCAGCTTGCGCGGTGCCTTGTCGATGATGCATGAGCTGCATTGCAGCGCTTCGCTGACGAGGATGTGGTCAATGCGCAGGCCCATGTTGCGGCGGAAGGCCATCATGCGGTAATCCCACCAGGAGTAGAGCTTCTCGCCTTGCTCATGTTCGCGGAAGGCATCGCGCAAGCCGAGCGCGAGTAGCGCCTTGAAGGCATCGCGCTCAGGCTCACTGACCAGCACGTTGCCCTTCCATGCCACCGGGTCGTAGCAATCGCGGTCTTCCGGCGCGATGTTGTAGTCGCCCAGCAGCGCGAGCTTCGGATGCTTCACCAGCTCTTCCTTAAGCCAGGCGGTGAGCGTCTTGAGCCATTTGAGCTTGTATTCGTATTTGTCGCTGCCAACTTCCTGCCCGTTGGGGATGTAGACGCAGACGAGACGCACGCCGTTGAGGGTGGCGGCGATGACGCGCTTCTGTTCGTCGTCGAAGTTCGGGATGCCGTATTGCACATCGCTCACCTTTTCGCGGCTGAGGATGGCGACACCGTTATAGGTCTTCTGGCCGCTGAACACGCTGCGGTAGCCAGCCGCCTCAAGCTCCGCCAGCGGGTAGTTCTTGTCTTCGCTCTTGGTCTCTTGCAGGCAGATGGCATCGACCGGGTTGACCGCCAGCCACTCGAGCAAGTGCGGCAGGCGCACCTTGAGCGAGTTGACGTTCCAGGTCGCGATCTTCATTGCGCAGGGGTTGCCGCAGCAGGGGCTGGTTTAGCGCGGTACGGAGCGGTCTTAGGATAGCCGGCGAAATCCAACTCCTTGTCCCATTGCTCGGCAAGGAAGCCCTTGAGCCATGTCTTCCCGACAGTGAGCGCCGGGATCTCGCTGCCGCCACCGCTGGCCTTGCGATATTCATCCAACTCTTCCTGCGTCGCGGGCATGTTCTCGGTGAAGGGGATGCCGCGTTTATTCAGCAGCTCGCGCGCGTTGTCGCAAACAGCACCGCAGTTCTTGCTGACATAGAGCGTCACCGGGAAGTATTCCTTGGCACGCCGCGTCTCATAAGGCAGGCTCTCGTCCGGGATCGGCTCTTTGTCGACCTTCAGTTCCTCCACATCGTCCGCATCCGCCAATGGCCTGTCGCTGTAATGCACCTTGCCGCTGCTGTCGATCGAACGGTACAGCTCTGCCTGGGCAGTGCCTGTCAGCAACAGCGCAATACACAAGATTTGAATGCTCTTCATCGCCAGCTCCTTTTCGTCACCGAGGGACCTATTGCAACCCATTATGCCGCAACAATGCGTCTATCTCCGGCGCACGCCCGCGGAATGCGCGGAAAGACTCCATCGCATCGCGGCTGCCGCCGACGGCCAGAATTTCGCGGCGGAAATGTTCGCCGGTCGCCGCGTCGAGGATGCCGTTGTCCTCGAACAGACTGTAGGCATCGGCCGAGAGTACCTCGGCCCATTTGTAACTGTAATAGCCCGCCGCATAGCCGCCGGCAAAGATGTGCGAAAAGCTGTTCTGGAAGCGATTGAATGCGGGAGGGATGAGCACGGCGACTTCCTTGCGCACCTCGTCCAGCAACTGCTGCACGGTCTGTGCTCTGTGGGCATCATAGTCGCAATGCAGACGCAGGTCGAACAGCGAGAACTCGATCTGGCGCAACATCTGCAAACCGCTCTGGAAGTTCTTGGCGGCGATCATCTTGTCGTAGAGGTCGCGCGGCAACTTCGCACCACTCTCGGCGTGCCGCGTCATGCCCTGCAGCACGTCCCACTCCCAGCAGAAGTTCTCCATGAACTGGCTGGGCAGTTCGACCGCATCCCATTCCACACCGCTGATGCCGGACACGCCGAGCTCTTCCACTTGGGTGAGCAGGTGATGCAGGCCGTGGCCGAATTCGTGGAACAGGGTGATGACTTCGTCGTGAGTGAACAATGCAGGTTTGCCGCCTACCGGCGCGGCGAAGTTGCAGTTGAGGTAGGCCACCGGGGTCTGGATACCCTGGGCGGTACGGCGACGCGTAATGGCGTCGTCCATCCAGGCGCCGCCGCGCTTGCTGGCGCGGGCATACAGGTCGAGATAGAACTGGCCGAGCAACGCATCCTGGCTGTCGCGGATATCGAAAAAGCGCACGGCTTCGTGCCACACCGGCGCGGCAGACGGTTTGATATGCAGACCGAACAGGGTCTCGACCAGGCCGAACAAACCGGACAGCACCGCATCCTCGGGGAAGTATTGCTTCACATCCTGCTCGGAAAAAGCATAGCGCTGCTGGCGCAACTTCTCGCTCGCATAGCCGGTATCCCAGGCTTGCAGGTCTGCCAATCCGAGTTCGGCTGCGGCGAACGCGCGCAATTCTTCCAGGTCTTTTTCGGCGAACGGCTTGGCGCGCTGTGCCAGCTCGAGCAGGAAGCTTTCCACTTGTTGCGGCGTGTCGGCCATCTTGCTGGCCAGCGACAGCTCGGCAAAATTGGCGAAGCCCAGCATCTGCGCCTCTTCCGCGCGCAGCTTGAGTATCTGCGCCATCAGCGACGTGTTGTCCCACTCGATCTTGCTGCCTTCGGCCAGAAGCTCGCTGGCACGCGTGGTGTAGGCACGATACATGCGCTCACGCAGTACGCGGTTGTCGGCATATTGCATCAGCGGGCCATAGGACGGAGCTTTCAGCGTGAACAGCCAGCCGCTCTTGCCAGCCTCCTGCGCCGCTTCGGCGGCGACCTGGCGTTCGTCGGCGGGAATGCCCGACAGCGCTTGCTCGTCTTCGATCACGCAGGTGTAGGCGTTGGTCGCATCCAGCAGGTTGTCGGAAAACTTGGCAGTCAACTCGGACAGTTCTTCCTGTATCGCCATGAAGCGAGCTTTCTTGTCCTCGGGCAATTCCGCGCCGCCCAGACGGAAATCGCGCAGCTCGTTCTCGATGACCTTTTTCTGCTCGACATTCAATATCGCAAAGTCGGCACTGTTGCGGATGGCCTTGTACTTCTGGAACAGCGCGAGATTCTGCGACAGCTCGGCGTAGTACTGGGTGACCTTGGGCAGGTTGGCGTTGTACACCTCGCGCAACTCGGGCGAGTTCATCACCATGTTGAGGTGGCCGACCTGTCCCCAGGCGCGCGACAAGTGCTCGTGCGCATCCTCGAACGGCTGCACGAAATTCTGCCAGGTCGGCGGCGTGCTGTCGGCCAGTAGCTTCTCCGTGAGCGCGCGGTTGCGCGTGAGCAGCTCCTCGACGGCGGGAGCGATATGTTCGGTTTTGATCTCCGCAAAGCGCGGCAGACCGGTAAAATCCAGCAGAGGATTAGCTGAACGAATAGCTGTACGCATAAATTTTGATCACTTAAAATTTGCTGGATTTCGGTGCAGACTAACCTGCTTGCAGGTTATGTCGGAGCCAAAGTCTAATAATGGATTCATCAACAACAACCTAGATTGAATATGCGACGTGGCCTTCGACGATGGTGTGGCGCACCCGGCCTTGCACTGTGTAGCCGTTGAACGGCGTGTTCTTGCCCTGACTCTTCAGCGCGGCGGGTTCGACCTTCCACGCGGCAGCGGGATCGAACACGCACACGTCGGCATGCGCGCCCACCGACAGGTGACCGGTCTTCACGCCGAGCAACTGCGCGGGATTGATGGTGACGCGCGTGAGCGCATCGGGCAGCGCCACCTTGTCTTCTTCGGCCCATTTCAACACCAGCGGCAGTAGCAGCTCCATGCCGGTCGCGCCCGCTTCAGCTTCGGCGAACGGCATCTGTTTGGCATCCTCGTCCACCGGCGAGTGGTCCGAGCAGATCGCGTCGATGGTGCCGTCGAGCAGACCGGCACGCAACGCGGCCTTGTCGCGCTGGCTGCGCAGCGGCGGCGCCAAGTGACAGTTGGAGTCGAAGAAACCGATATCCATCTCGGTCAGATGCACGTGGTTCATCGACACGTCGCAAGTCACCGGCAAGCCCGCACGTTTGGCAGTGCGGATCATTTCCACGCCGGCCGCGCTGGAGATGCGGCAGATATGCAGCTTCACGCCGGTCTCCTGCGCCAGTTGCAGGATGGTCGCCAGCGCGGTGGTCTCGGCCACCACGGGAATCGGCGGCAGGCCCAGGCGGGTGGCCACTTCGCCGTCATGTGCCACGCCGTTCTTGGCGAGGAAGCTGTCCTGCGGGCGCAGCCACACGCGATAGCCGAAAGTCGCCGCGTATTGCATGGCGCGCAGCAGCACGCGCGTGTCGGTGATCGGCGCATCGGCTTGGCCGAAGGCTTTGCAGCCCGCCTCGGTGAGCTCGATCATCTCGGTGAGTTCCGCACCTTTCAGGCCGTAGGTCAGCGCGCCGACCGGAAACACCCGCGCGCGATTGAGCGAACGCGCACGGTGCTTGAGCATCTCGACCAAGCCTGGCTCGTCCAGCGGTGGATCGGTGTCGGGCGGGCAGGACAGCGAGGTCACCCCGCCCGCCACCGCGGCTTCCATCTCCGATTCCAGCGTGGCGCGGTATTCGTAACCCGGTTCGCGCAATCGCGCGGCGACATCCACCAGCCCCGGCATCACGATCATGTTGCTGGCGTCGATCACCTGGTCGGCGACGAAACCCTGCGGCGCCTTGCCGATGGCGGCGATACGCTTGTCGGCGATGAACACGTCCTGCTGCGCGTCGATCTTATTAAGAGGGTCGATCAGGCGACCGTTTTTGATATGGATGTTCATTGCTTGCCCCCTGCCAGCGTACTCATCACCGCCATGCGCACCGCGATACCGAAGGTGACCTGCGGCAGGATGACCGACTGCGCGCCGTCGGCAACGCTGGAGTCGATCTCGACGCCGCGGTTCATCGGGCCGGGGTGCATCACGATGGCATCGCTCTTGGCCTGCGCCAGCCGCTCCTGCGTGAGGCCATAGTATTTGAAATATTCCTGCGCCGACGGCAGCAGCGCACCCTGCATGCGCTCGTTCTGCAGGCGCAGCATCATCACCACGTCGACGTCCTTCAGTCCCTGTTCCATGTCGTGATAGACCTGTACGCCGAGTTTTTCCACATGGGTCGGCAGCAAGGTCTTCGGTGCGACCACGCGCACTTCCGGAACGCCCAGCGTGGTCAACGCGTGGATCTGCGAACGCGCCACGCGCGAGTGCAGGATGTCGCCGACGATGGCGACGCGCAGGTTGTGGAACTCTTTCTTGTAGTGGCGGATGGTGAACATGTCCAGCAGCGCCTGGGTGGGATGCGCGTGGCGCCCGTCGCCGGCATTGATGACGTGGATATCGGGAGCGACATGCGCAGCGATCAGGTGCGCCGCGCCGCTGGTGGAATGGCGCACCACGAACATGTCGGCATGCATCGCGCACAGGTTGTCCACGGTATCCAGCAGGGTCTCGCCCTTGCTGGTGGAAGACGAGCCGATGTTGAGGTTGACCACATCCGCCGACAGTTTCTTGGCGGCGATCTCGAAGGTAGTGCGGGTACGTGTGCTGTTCTCGAAGAAGATGTTGAATACCGACTTGCCGTGCAGCAGCGGCACTTTCCTGATCTCGCGCCCTTCGGCCACGTTCACGAATTCGCCGGCCTTGTCGAGGATGCCGCGCAGGATGCGCGCGGGCAATCCTTCGGTGGAGAGCAGGTGTTGCAGCTCGCCATTCTTGTTCAACTGTGGATTATTCATGCATGGATTCCTGCGCTGGGTTCATCGAAATACGCTTGCAGTATCTGCTGCGCGGCATACTGGTCGATCAGGGATTTCTGCTTCCTGCCGTGCACCCCTTCGCCGTCCAGCACCGAACTCGCGGCGGCGGAAGTATACCGCTCATCAACCAGCAACGTGGGCAGATTGAAACGCCCCTTCAGGCGGTTGGCGAAGCGGCGGCACAGCGCGGTCATCTCGTGCGGCGTGCCGTCGTCGTTGCAGGGCAGGCCGACCACCAGCGCCGCGGGCTGCCATTCGGCGATGAGTTCGCCGATGCGAGTGAAGCGCACGTCGTTCTTCTCGTCGTTGATGGTGGTGAGCGGCCGCGCGGTGGCGGTGACAGTGTTGCCGACCGCGATGCCGATGCGTCGGGTGCCGAAATCGAATGCGAGGAGCGTGCCGGAAGGGAGGGGGGTGGGCATGCCGTCAGGCATGTCCGCTCTCCTCCGAGAGCGAGGCGAAGTCGATGCCGAGCAGTTTCATGGCGGCGGGAAGTTTCTCGTCGGCCGGCAGGTCGAACAGGATGTGCTCGGTCGCCGGCACGCTGAGCCAGGCATTGTCGGCCAGCTCCTGCTCCAGCTGGCCTTCCGACCAGCCGGCATAGCCCAGCGTCACCAGCAGGTGCTGCGGCCCCTGCCCTTCGCCGACCGCCTGCAGGATGTCCTTCGAAGTGGTCAGGCCGATGTTGTCGCTGACCTGCAGGGTGGACTGCCACTGGCCGACCGTGTCATGCAGCACAAAGCCGCGGTCGGTCTGCACCGGCCCGCCGAAGTGCACCAGCATGTCTTCGAGCTCGGCCGGCTTGAGCTGCATATTGATCTGGGCGAACAGCTCGCTCAGGGTCAGGCTGATCGGGCGGTTCACCACGATGCCCATCGCGCCCTGCTCGTTGTGTTCGCACACATAGGTCAGGGATTTGGCAAAAAAGGGGTCGGTCATCGCCGGCATGGCGATCAGGAAGTGATTCGTGAGATTGAACTCGGACATGGCGCCATTGTAATCCCTTGGCACCTGCCGCTCAATGCATGCTAATCGGTAGCCGCGCCGACGAAGCGGGCGATCTGCTCCAGCAGCTCATCTTCCTGATACGGTTTGCCGAGGTATTCGTTCACGCCCATCTCCAGCGCGTAACGGCGGTGTTTGTCCGCGGTACGCGAGGTGATCATGATGATCGGCAGGTCCTGGGTCTTGCTGTCCTGGCGCAAGCGCTTGGTCAGCTCGAAGCCGTCCATGCGCGGCATCTCGACGTCGAGCAACATCACGTCCGGCATCAGCTCGTTGAGCTGCTCCAGCGCGTCCACGCCGTCCTTGGCGGTCACCACCATATAGCCGGCGCGGGTCAGCAGGCGGCCGGTGATCTTGCGCACGGTGAGCGAATCGTCCACCACCATCACCAGCGGCACGCGGCGCACCGGCTCGGCCGCCGCCTTGGCGACCTTGCGCGCGACGGCGATGCGCTGGGTGAAGGAGATCGGATTGATGATGAGGATCACCGCGCCGCTGCCGGATACCGTCGCCCCGGCGATGCCGGGCAGGCGCGCCAGTTGCGGGCCGATGTTCTTCACCACCGCTTCCTGGTTGCCCAGCAGCTCGTCGACATGCAGCGCGATGCGGTTGTCGCCGCTGCGCAGCAGCAGCACCGGGTTGTGCGGCTGGGTGGCCACCTCGGCCTCGTCGTCGCCGAGCAGGCGCGCCAGATAATGCAGCGGGTAGCGCCGGCCCTGCCAATCCACGTATTGCTGCTGATAGATCCCTTCCAGCGCGGCCGGCTTGAGTTGCTGCACGTGTTCGACCATGGTCGACGGCAGCGCGTAGACGATGTGCCCCGCGCGCACCATCAGCACCTTGGTCACCGCCAGGGTCAGCGGCAGGTGGATGGTGAAACGCGCGCCGCGCCCCGCCTCGGAACTGACGTCGATACGCCCGCCCAGCGCGGTGATCTCGCTGCGCACCACGTCCATGCCGACGCCGCGACCGGAGATCTCGGTCACTTCCTGCGCGGTGGAAAGACCCGAGGTGAACACCAGCTGCATGATCTGCTCTTCGCTGAGTTCCTCATCCGCCTGGATCACCCCCTTGTCCACCGCTTTCTGGCGGATACGGGCGATATCCAGACCGGCACCGTCATCGCTGAATTCGAACACCACCTCATTGCTTTCCTGGCGCAGCGACAGGCGGATCTCACCGATCGGCTGTTTGCCCGCGCGTTCGCGCTGTTCCGGCAGCTCCAGTCCGTGCGCGATGGCATTGCGCAGCAGGTGCTCGAACGGCGCCGTCATCTTCTCCAGCACGCTGCGGTCGAGTTCGACCTCGGTACCTGACAGCTCGAGGTTGGCGCGCTTGCCCAGTTCCTTGCCGGTCTGCCGCACGATGCGGTACAGCCGTTCGCTGATGCTGGCGAACGGCACCATGCGGATGGTCATCAGGCCCTGCTGGAGGTCGCGGTTGAGGTGCGATTGCGCGGTGAGCGCAGCTTCGGTCTCGGCAAGGTTCTTCAACAAGGCCTGCTGCACGGTCTGCACGTCGTGCACGCTCTCGTTCATGAAGCGCGTCAGTTCCTGGAAACGGGTGAAGCGGTCGAATTCCAGCGGGTCGAATTTCTCCGCGCTGTCGCCACTGACAGTGACGCGCGCCTGCATCTGGCCTTCGGCATGGATCTCGATCTCGCGCAATTGCTTGCGCAGCCGGTTCACGCTGTCGGTCAGTTCCAGCACGCTGTTCTTAAATTCGCGCAGCTCGGTCTCGGCACGCGAACGGGCCACGCTGACCTCGCCCGCCTCGTTGACCAGCCGGTCGACGGTGTCGGAACGCACGCGCAACAAGGCTGCCTGCATGGCACGTTCGGCACCGATCTCCAGCGCCTGCGGGGTGAGGACCTGGGTGAGCTCGAACTGCTGCTGCGGTACGACCGCCGCCTCCGGCTGTGCGACAACCGCCTCTGCCGGCAGCGGTGCTGGCTGCGGGTGCTGCAATTGTTCGATGGCATTGCCGATGCGGTCCAAGTAGTTTTCCAGCTCGCCCCACAAAGCAGCATCGAATGCCTTCTGCTCCACCGCCTTGTCGACGCGGCTCTCGACGCGGTGGGTCAGTTCGCCCAGACGCATCGCGCCGGCCATGCGCGCACTGCCCTTGAGCGTGTGCAGGCTGCGCTGCAGGTTGCGCCCGAGCTGGGCATCGCCGGGCTGCTCGCGCCATGCGCGCAGCGTGCTGCCGATCTGCGGATACAGCTCGTGCGCCTCTTCGAGGAAGATCGGCAGCAGCTGCTCATCCACTTCGTCGTGCACGACCCGTTCGCGCTGTTGCGGCTGCTCCGGTTGCGGCTCTTCTTCCGACTTATCTTCGACCTCTTCTGCGGCCTTTCCTTCTGGTTTGACCTCGGCTGCAACGGCCTCCGCTGCTTCCTGCGCCACCGGCTGCTCGACCTGCTCGGCAGTGGCCGGTGTCATATTCAACTCGAGATCGAAATCGAGCGATGGGCTCTGTTGTTCGGGCTCTGATTCCGCTTCCGCGACAGTCGCGGGCTGTAGCGCAATGGCTTCCGTCGGCAATTCGAGCAAGAACGGTTCTGCCGCTGCTTCCGTAACTTCTGCCGGTGCGGCCAAGACCGGCTCTGCTACCTCGGCTTCGGTCGGCAAGTCGAGTGTCAACACTTCGGCTGCCGGCGCTTCGGGCACAACCAGTTCTTTGCCTGCCTGTAATTGCGCAACCAGTTCCGGCTGCGCCTGCGGCTCGCGGCGGTCGCGCACGGTCGCACACAACTCATCCAGGCGGTCGACCACAAGGTCGATCAGCGCGATCTGCTGTTCGTTGACCACATGCGGCTTGTCGATGCGCGCTTCCAGCCACAGTTCGAGCGTATAGGCCAGTTCGGCGATCTGCACGAAACCCATGGTGCGGTTGACGCCCGCCAGGGTGTGCGCCGCGCGCATGAAGTCGTAGGTGACGATGTGCGATTCGGTCTCGTGCAATACGGCCAGTTGCGCGCGCAATGCGCGCACATGTCCGGCGGCTTCCTCGGTGGCGATGTTGAACAGCACTGGCGACAGGCTGACCGAGCCGATCTCGACCGGACCCTCTTCTTCTTTGGTCTCAGGCTCGGCGGCAACCTGCGCCTTTGGCTTGGGCTGGGGCAATTCTTTACCGTTCTCGATGCAGTCCGCCACGGTGACCAGATGCGAGGTATCGATGGTACCGCTGGTACTGCCGCTCTTCAGCATGTCCACCCAGTGCTGGAACAGTACTTCGGCATCGCCGATCATGTCGAGCAGGTCGGACGTGGCCGGCTTGTTGTCCTGCAACCACTTGTTCATGGCACGCTCCACCGCCCAGGCCACTTCGCCCAGATCGGTGAGGCCGACCATGCGGCCGCTGCCCTTGAGGGTATGGAAGGCGCGGCGCATGATCACCAGCGGTTCGCGGCTTTCCATGTGCATGCGGCTGACTTCCAGGTTCTCGCGCAGGGTCTCCATGACTTCGCGCGCCTCTTCCAGGAACACTTCGAGCAGCTCCTCGTCTTCGCCGCCCATGCGGATCGATACGCCTGCCGGAGCCGGCTCTTCTTCCACCGCCGGGGTGCCGCTGCCGATCGCATCGCGCGTCTCAGCCATGTCGTGCAACACTGTGTTCAAGGTGGCGGGATCGGGTTTCTGGCCGTGGGCGAGCCCGTTCACATAATCTTCCAGCGCGCTGACGCTGGCGGCGACGGTACGCATCTCGCCGGCGGATGGCGTTTCTCCCTGCGCATAGCGCTCGGTCACCTGGCGCAGGATGCCCAGCAATTCATCGGCGACCGTCAGCGACAGGATGCGCATGCCGCCCTGCACCTGGCTCATCAGACGATTGATCTGGTTCAACTCGGCGCGCTTGGCATTGTTGTTGAAGAACGCATTCAGGCTTTGTTCGATGAGCTGCAGGTTGCCCTGCATCTCGGTGGCCAGCGGCGCCATCACTTCGCGCTGCTCCATCTGGCAATACAGCGAGATCAGACTGGCGAGCTTGTCCGCGTCTTCCGGCAAGCGCATCAGGCCGGCTTGCAGGCGTGCGCTGAGGATGCGCGCCTGCTCGTGGAAACCGCTGCCCAGGTGCTGGTAATGCTCGATGCCGCTGTTGAGCAGCAGCAAGGCCATCGCCATATCCATCGAGATGCGCTGCGCGCGCTCCGGCTCGTCGGCATGCAATGCCGAGGTATGGATCTGCTTGCACAGGAATTGCAGGGTGTTGCGGTCGAGGTGTTCGGACAGCGTGTGCAGCTGCTCCATGCCGCTGGCGAATTTCTGGCAGGCGGACGCATCGTCGGCAACGCAGTGTTCCCAGGCTTCCTCGACCACATTGAGCTGCGCGCGCATGTTGTCGAGCAGCGCCGCGGTCTCGCTCGGCGGCAGCGGTCGTTCTTCCGGCAGGTATTCTTCCAGCGCGTAGGTCTTCTTGATCAGCTCGACCATGTCGCTCACGGTATGGCTGCGTGCGATCAGGTACAGCATCTCGCTGATGCCGGCTTCGTCGTCGACCGCCGTTCCGTCGATGAGCGACTTCATCTTGAGGTCGATGCGGCTGAGCGATTTCTTGACGTTCAATTCCGGCGGAACGCCGTCATGCATCAGGCAGTCGAGCAGGCCGAGCGCCACCCACCAGAATCCGCGCTGCTGGTTCTGCGGCACGCAGACCAGGGCGTTGCGCACCGCCACCATCATCGTGCGCAGCGCTTCCGGAACGTTATCCTGGCGCAGCCACTTCAACAGCGATTGCTGATACTGCATGCGCGCAGCCTTGATGCGCGCCGCCGCATCTTCCGCCTGCGGCGCCTGCATTACCGCCTCGGGCAATTCCACTTGCAGCGACGGGAAGAACAGATCGATGTCGAACGCCATCTCCAGCCCGCGCGCCTGATGCAGCTCCTGATATTCGTGGAACAGGCGCAGCGTGGCATTCGACGCGCCGTCAGCCAGCGCGTCCAGATAGTGGGTCAGGCCGAACAGCGCGCGCCGGATGGCGTCGCGGCGCAACGGCGTGGCATCTTGCGGCTGGCCGAGTTCCTGCAGCAGCTTTTCCAGTTCCGCGCAGAACACCACCAGGCCGGTCAGCGACAGCATGCGCAGCACGCCGCCGATACGATGCAACTCTTCCAGCGCTTCCTGCAACGCCTGACGGTCGTTGCCGGAAGCCGCAAAGAACGCCTCCAGCTCGCGGCTGATGGCCGCCAGCGAGCTGTCCAGCCCGGGCTTGACCGATAACAACGGCAACGGATTGAATGAAGCCTGCACGCTGCTTCCTTACAGTTTGAAACCGGAAACCGAGCTGTTCAGTTCGGTGGCCAGACCTTCCAGCTGCGAAACGGCAGTACTGGTACGTTGCGTACTCTGCGAGGTCTGCTCGGTGATTTGCAGGATCTCCTGCATCACGTTCGCCACTTCGCTCGCCATGTCGGTCTGCACCTGCGTGGACACCGAGATACTGTTCACCAAGTCGGCCAGATCGCGCGTAGACTTCTCGATCTCGCGCAACGATTGGCCCGCCGCATCCGACAGCTTGGCGCCGTCGACCACACCCTGCGTGCTCTTTTCCATCGCCGCCACGGCGTCCTGCGTGTCGCTCTGAATGGTCTTCACCAGGTTACCGATCTGCTTGGTCGCCTCGGCGGAGCGTTCCGCGAGGCGCTGCACTTCTTCCGCCACCACCGCGAAGCCGCGTCCCGCTTCGCCGGCCGACGCTGCCTGGATGGCGGCATTCAGCGCCAGCACGTTGGTCTGTTCGGTAATGTCCGAGATCAGGTCCACGATCTCGCCGATCTCCTGTGAGCTTTCGCCCAGCCGCTTGATGCGCTTGGAGGTTTCCTGGATCTGTTCGCGGATGCCGTCCATGCCGGAAACGGAGTTCTGCACCGCACGCGCCCCCTGCTCGGTCACCTCCAGCGTGCGTCGCGCCACTTCGGAGGATTGCGCCGCACTGCTGTCGACCTCCTGGATGGACTTGGTCATCAGCTCGACCGCGCCGCCCGCATCGCGGATCTCGGCCGCCTGCTTCTCGGTCGCTTTCAGCAGCTCCTTGGTCACGGTACCGGCTTCGCTGGTCGCTTTCGCCACTTGTTGCGAGGCCGCCGTCACGCGCGACACCAGCTTGCGCAGCTCGTCGGTGGTGTAGTTGACCGAGTCGGCGATGGCGCCGGTGATGTCTTCCGACACCGTGGCACGGATGGTCAGGTCGCCGTCGGCCAGGTCGGACAGTTCGTTCATCAGGCGCAGAATGGCCTGCTGGTTGGTACGGTTGGCCTGCGCCGCTTCACGCTCGCGGCGCTTGGATTCGTCCAGATAGATCTTTGACAGCAGCAGCAACAGCAGCAGCAGCATGCCGCCGGAGAAGAACACCACGAAACTGGTGATGCGGCTCATGGTCGAGCCTTCGTAGCTATTCACCAGGCGCTGTGACGATGCCAGCAATTGCTCGCCCTCGGCCAGGATGCGCTGACCGGCCAAACGCGAAGTCAGCACGTCGGCCTCGTTGGCGACGATGAAGCCGACCACCGATTGATAACCTTCGAAGTCCTCTTTCAGGCGCGCGATGGTCGCGTCGTTCTGCGGCATCTCGCTGAGCAAAGCCTGCGCCTCGCGCATCTTCGGCTCCAGTCCGGGCAGATCTTCGGTCGAAGCAGAAGTCAGGATCATCTGCACGGTGCCGGTGATCTGCGCGATTAGCAGGTTCAAGCGGTTGGCTTTCTGCACTTGCGCCGGTCCTGCACGGTCGGCCACCGCGTTCGCCAAGCTCAGCAATTCGCGCTGGCCGGCCGCGCCGCGTTCCAGCGTCACCAGCAGCGGACGGCCTTTTTCCAGCTCGTCGAGCAAGACACCCATGCGTTTCCAGTGCCCCAGCAATTCCTGCAGCGATGCGCGCGCCGCACCTTCGGTCGGCGGCAGGCTGGCATCGCCCTTGTCCAGCGAGTTGAGGATGGCGGAAAACTCCGCCCGGGTGATCTCCAGGCCCTCGAACGCCGCCGAGTCGCCCGAGAAGCTGGCCGCCGCATCCTTGGCCAGCCGCTGCGACAGCATCAGCAATTTCGACGATTGCGCCACATAACGCGAGCCGGAAGAGGATACGCGCGTATCGATATAGGTGAATGCCGCCGCGAGCAGCAGGAATACCAGCAGCAAGCCGCCGAGGATGCGCAGCTGCTTGTCGAACGACTGTTTGCTGAACCACGGGATCTGGATCGTCTGGATCTCTTCCGGACCGCTATCGCCTTTTTTGACGAACCCCTGCGATGACTTCTTCAATCCGCCAAACGGTAACTTGAACGCCATTTCCTTCTCCCCTGAGCGCGCTACGCGCCGATCTGTAAGAACTCTGCCTGTTGCAACAGCTGCCCCATGTCCAGCTTGCGCCAGACCTGGCCGCTGCCATCCCGCAAACGGGTCTCCCCGTCCTGTTCGCTCGGCTGCCAATCCGTCGTGTTACGCAGTCCGAGCACGCGCGACACCAGCAGTCCGGCATTGAAAGCGAAACGCTGGCCCACCAGCAGCACGCGGCTCTGCCCGTCCTGCGGGGTCGCCGTGCCACCCATATAGACGCCGAAATCGATGATGCTGTAGAGGTTGCCGCGCACGTTGGCGACGCCGCAATACCACGGTTTGGTCATCGGCACCGGCGTCAACGGCGGCAACGGCATCACTTCGTTGATATCCGCCATGTCGACCAGCCAATAGTCGCCGCCGACCTGCACGCCCAGCGTGGACACGCGCTCGCCGCCGCCCGCCGCTTGAGCTTGCAGCTTGTCCAACACGCTCTGCTGGAACTCGCGCAGGTTGAAGCGCTTCGACATATCGACCCGGTTAGCCTAGTGCGGCGATCTTGCCGAGCAGCTCGTCTGCATTGATCGGCTTGGTGATGTAATCCTTGGCGCCCTGGCGCATGCCCCAGATCTTGTCGGTCTCCTGGCCCTTGGTGGTGCAGATGATGATAGGGATGTCCTTCGTTGCAGCATCTTGCGTGATCGCACGGGTGGCCTGGAAGCCGTTCAATCCCGGCATCACCACATCCATCAGGATGAGGTCGGGCAACTCGGCCTTGGAGTTCGCCACCGCCTGCTCGCCGCTCTCGGCGAACACCACGGTAAAACCCTTCTTGCCGAGAATGTCCCCCAACACGTGGCGCTCCGTTGCGGAGTCGTCCACGACCATCACTTTCTTAATTGCCATAATCCGCTTCCTCTGGTTGTTTCATCGTATGCATTGTGACTGCCTCGATCAGGCTTTTCTTGCTGAACGGTTTGGTGAGGTACTGGTCGGCGCCGACCAGCTTGCCGCGCGCGCGGTCGAACAGGCTGTCCTTGCTGGTCAGCATGACCACCGGCGTATCCTTGAATTCGGCATGGTTCTTGATGAGCGCGCAGGTCTGGTAACCATCCAGACGCGGCATCATGACATCGACGAAGATGATGTCCGGCTTGTTGTCGACCACCTTGGACAAGCCGTCGAAACCGTCCTCTGCCAGCACGACCTTGCAACCGGCCTGTGACAGGAAGATCTCGCCGCTTCGACGTATGGTGTTGCTGTCGTCTATGAGTACCACCCGGACACCAGACAAATCTTCAGCCACGCTGCCACCTTTTCCCTGATTGATCGACCCCGCACTTGCCGGCGGATATCCCCACTTTTCCGATGCTACCGCATTTGTCCTCGCGCGTTCAATCTTTACGCACCTTAACGCCGCCAGAACGCGGGAGTGAACAGGATCAACACGGTGAAAATCTCCAAACGGCCGACCAGCATGCCGAAGGTGCACACCCAGGTCTGGAAATCGGTCAGCCCCTGATAATTGCTGGCCGGCCCGACCGTTCCCAGTCCGGGGCCGCAATTATTGACGCAAGCCAGCACGGCGGTCAGTGCGGAAATGAAATCCATACCGCTGATCAGCAACACGAAGGTCAGCGTGGCCAGCGTCATGAAATACAGGAAGATGAAGCCCAGCACCGCGAACACGATGTTGTTGGCGATCACGTGGCCGCCGATCTTCAGCGGATTGATCACCGCCGGATGCAACAGCTTCATAAATTCGCGCCCGGCCTGCTTGACCAGCACCAAGGAGCGGATCATCTTGATGCCGCCGCCGGTGGAACCGGAACTGGCGGCGATGGCGGTCAGGAACATCATCCACAGCGGCGCAAACATCGGCCACTGCGCGTAGTCCACGCTGGCATAGCCCGAGCTGGTGGCAATGGAAACCAGATTGAAGCTGGCATGGCGCAGCGCCACCCAGAAATCGGTATAGACGTTCTGCCACCACAGGAACAGCGCGATGCCGACGCAGCTGCCGAGGATCAAGCTGAGCGAAGCGACCGCCTCCGCGTCGGCCAGATACACCTTGAGACTCTTGCCGCGCCAGGCCAGAAAGTGCGTGGCGAAGTTGACCACCGCGAACAGCATGAACACGATCATGACGAACTCGATCAGCGGCGAATTGAAGTAACCGACACTGGCATCGTGCGTGGAAAAGCCGCCCAGCCCCATGGCCGAGAAAGCATGGCACACCGCATCCAGCCAATTCATACCTGCCCATTTCAATGCGCCGATACAAATCAGGGTGATGACCAGATAGACGATCCACAGGTTGCGCGCCGTTTCGGCGATACGCGGCGTCAGCGCGGTGTCCTTCATCGGCCCCGGCGTTTCGGCCTTGAACAATTGGCGTCCGCCGATGCCCAGCAACGGCAGCACCGCCACGGCCAGCACGATGATACCGAGCCCGCCCAGCCAGTTCAGCTCATGCCGCCAGATATTGATCGCCGGCGACAGATTGTCCAGCCCGACCAGCACCGTGGCGCCGGTGGTGGTCATGCCGGACATGGTCTCGAAATAGGCATCGGTGAACGACAGCCCCGGCAACACCAGCAGCAACGGCAGCGTGGCGAAGGCGGGCATCGCGGTCCACATCGTCACCACCAGCAGGTAACCGTGGCGGATGGACAGCTCCCCTTTGAAGCGCCGGGTCACCAGCCACATCAGCGCCCCGGCGCTGAATGTCCACAACATGGTCAGCAGGAAGTCCCACAGCACATCGTGCTCGCCATAGAGCAGCGCGGTGAATGCCGGCAACAGGTAGGCGATGCTGAACACGACCAGCAACAGACCCAAGGCATGGAAGACGGTGAATAAACGGCCCATCAGAAGAACCCGAGGCTGACCTGGAACAGCTTGCCGACCTTCTTCACCATCTTCTTGTCGATGACGAAGACGATGACGTGGTCTTCCGCCTCGATCAGCGTATCGTGATGCGCGATGATGACCTCCCCACCGCGCACCAGCGCGCCGATGGTCGCGCCTTTGGGCAACTCCACCTCGTTGACCCGCCGGCCGACCACGCGGGACGAATTCCTGTCGCCGTGCGCCACCAGTTCCAGCGCCTCCGCCGCACCGCGCCGCAGCGAATGCACCACGGCCACATCGCCCTGGCGCACATACGCCAGCAGCGAGCCGATGGTGACGTGGGCCGGGGACAACGCGATGTCGATCTTGCCGCCCTGCACCAGGTCGACGTAGGCATTGCGGTTGATCAGCGCCAATACCTTGCGCGCGCCGCCCTGTTTGGCCAGCAGCGCCGACATGATGTTGTTCTCGTCGTCGTTGGTGAGTGCGCAGAACACATCCACCTCGGCGACATTCTCCTGCTGCATCAGCTTCTCGTCGGTGCCGTCGCCGTTCAGCACCAGCGTGTTGGCCAGTTCGCCCGCCAGTTTCTGGCAAGCCTTCTTGTTGAATTCGATGAGCTTGACCTGATAGTCCGCCTCCAGCGCCTTCGCCAGACGCCGCCCGATGTTGCCGCCGCCGACGATCATCACGCGCTTGGTCGGCTTGTCCATGCGGCGCATCTCTTTCAGCACGCGGCGGATATTGTCGGAAGCCGCGATGAAGAAGATCTCGTCGCCATCCTGGATGACCGTCGTGCCCTCGGGGATGATGGCGCGATCCTGGCGGAAGATGGCCGCGACGCGCGTCTCGACCTGCGGCATGTGGGTGCGCAAAAAGCTCAGCGGCTTGCCCACCAGCGGCCCGCCCTCGAACGCCCTGACCGCCACCAGCGATATCTTGCCGTCGGCGAACTCCAGCACCTGCAGCGCCTCGGGGAATTCGATCAGCTTGGTGATGTATTCGGTGAGGATCTGCTCGGGGCAGATGGAGAAATCGACGCAGAAGTTGTCCGCGCTGAACACCGCCTCGCGGTTGAGGTAATCGGTAGCGCGGATGCGCGCGATGCGCGTCGGCGTGTTGTACAGGCTGGCGGCCAGCTTGCAGGCGACCAGGTTCACCTCGTCGCTCTGCGTCACCGCCAGCAGCATGTCGGTGTCGGCGATGCCCGCCTGCTCCAGCACGGAAGGATGGGCGGCGTTGCCGGTCAGCGTGCGCAGGTCCAGCCTGTCCTGCAGCTGGCGCAGCTTGTCGCCATCGGAATCGACCACGGTGATGTCGTTCGCTTCACTGACCAGGTTCTCCGCCACCGTCGAACCGACCTGCCCAGCGCCGAGGATCAATATCTTCACGCCTCACCCTTCCACTTGATCGAGCAGCCCATGCTGGCGATCTGCTCTCGCGGCCCTTGCCCGGTACGCGCCACTTGCAGCATGGCCTCGAACAGGTCGCGCTTCGCATCCGCCACCGCCTCCTTGCGCGAGGCATCGAGACGGCCGCGGTACTGCAACTCGAGATTTGCGTTGAAACCGAAGAAATCCGGCGTGCACACCGCGCCGTAATCCTTGGCGATCTGCTGCGTCTCGTCCCACACATAGGGGAAAGGATAGCCGTATTGCTGCGCGACCAGCTTCATGTTGTCGAAGGAATCCTCGGCATAGTCGGCCGGATCGTTGGACATGATGGCGATGCTGTTGATGCCGTGCTGTTGCAGTTCGCGCGTGTCGCGGATGATGCGGTCGCGGATGGATTTGACGTAGGGGCAATGGTTGCAGATGAACATCACCAGCAGGCCGTTCTGGCCTTTCGCGGTTTCCAGAGTGTGGCGTTTGCCGTCCACACCCAACAACTCGAACGGGCGCGCTTTCCAGCCGAAATCGCACAAAGGGGGTTGCAGACTGACCATGGTTCCTCCTTAAAGACCTACGCTCTTATTCTGGCCGTTATATTATCACGCCCGTAACTACGCCCTTACCGACCATGTCCGCGCCAAGATTCTACTGTCCGCCGCCGCTGCCGCTGAGCACCAACTACGAGTTGCCGCCCGAAGCCGCGCACCACGCCAGCCGCGTGTTGCGCCTGCGCGCGGGCGACGCGGTGCAAATCTTCGACGGGCTGGGCAATGCGCTCGATGCCACCATCAATGCCATCAGCGGCAAGCATGTGATGCTCGGCAACCTGCAGACCTGCATGGGACAGCCCGACTCCGGCCTGCACATCGTGCTGGCGCAAGCCATGTGTACCGGCGACAAGATGGACTGGGTAGTGCAGAAAGCCACCGAACTCGGCGCCGCCGAGATCGTGCCGGTGCAGGCCCAGCGCAGTGTGGCAAAGCTCAGCGGCAGCCGCGCCGACAAACGCACCGAGCATTGGCGCAGTGTCGCCGTCTCGGCTTGCGAACAATGCGGCCGCAACACGCTGCCACAACTGCATGCACCACAGGAGCTGGGCAACTGGCTGAACGGGATGCGTCACACGTCCGGCAGTAAATTCATCCTGCTGCCGGGCGGCGCCAGCAACCTGCAAACACAACCCAGACCACAGGGACGCGTCACCTTGCTGATCGGCCCGGAAGGCGGTTTCACCAGCGACGAAGCCAACGTCGCGCAACAGGCCGGTTTCATGCCCGTCCTGCTCGGTCCGCGCGTGCTGCGCACCGAAACGGCGGCCATCGCCGGTATCGCCGCGTTACAGACGCTGTGGGGAGACTTCAACTGATCAACCGGACAACCGACCGCTGAATCCTGGAAAGTTCAGTCAGGTATGCTTTGCAGCAGATTGAGCATCAGCATGGCGACGCTGAGGGACAGGAGGCTCAGGGTAATTCCGGCGCTGGTGGGATGTTTCAGCACCCAGCAATCGACCTCCATGTGCATCTTCTCGAACGGCAACAGGCTCTTGCGCACCGGCAGCCAGCGGTCGGTATAGCTTTCCACCGTTGCCAGCGTGCGCGGCGAGAACAGGATCAGCGCCCCCACCAGCAGGCAGACCGCATTGCCGGCCAGCAAGAAATTCTTGAGGTTATCGGCGATACCGAGGATGGTCGGTTCGGTCAGGCTATCCTCGAACAGCGACAGAGCCGGACGCAGGTCGGTCCCCTGCAGCAGCAGCAAGGACACCATCGCACCCAATGCAATGGCTGAACCCAACAGCACCCGCCGCTTCATCAATGCAGGTTCGACATCATGCGGCACCGACAAGGGGCGCATCGCCTTGCGCACCGATACCCAGCGGTTCATCTTCTCGAAGAAGCGCAGCGCTTTCTGGCTGCGCAATGCCAACGCCACGCCAACGACGAAGGCAAACACGCTGGCGACCAGAAAGAACTGGTAAGTCATGTACAGAAACACCGGATAGGAGACTTGGCTGAGCAGATTATTCATTTTGATTGTTCCTTGAGATGAGGCGATTCACGCCTTCTTGGTCTGTGTTTTCATTCTAGACCCTATTTCAGGCGGTTGGTAGCCGCGCTGCCAGGAATCGCGCATGGCAATTTTTCCGTTCTGGGTGTTTAATTGCACGCATCGTGAAAATCCCCCAAAGAATGACCGACATGCCACTTCTGCAATCCACCGAATTCGTCACTTGGTTCCGTTCCGTCGCGCCCTACATCAACGCATTTCGCGGCAAGACCTTCGTCGTGGCCTTCGGCGGCGAGGTAGTGGCGGACGGCAAGTTCGTCGAACTGACGCACGATTTCAACCTGCTGGCGGCGCTGGGCATCCGCCTGGTGCTGGTGCACGGCGCACGGCCGCAGATCGAACAGCGGCTGGCGCAGAGCAACATCGAGGGCAGTTACCACCTCGGCATCCGCCTGACCGATGCCGAGACCATGCAATGCGTGAAGGAAGCGGTCGGCCGCGTGCGCGTCGAGATCGAGGCATTGCTATCGGTGGGACTGGCCAATTCGCCGATGGCCAATGCCGATATCCGCGTGGCCGGCGGCAATTTCATCACCGCTCAGCCGATCGGCGTGATCAACGGCATCGACCTTCAGCACACCGGCTGCGTGCGCAAAGTCGATGTGGCTGCGTTGCGCGACCGCATGGAATTCGGTGAAGTGGTGCTGCTGTCGCCGCTCGGTTACTCGCCCACCGGCGAAGTGTTCAACCTGACGTTGGAAGACGTCGCCACCGCCACCGCCACCGCGCTGGATGCCGACAAGCTGATCTTCCTGATGGATACCGACGGCGTGCAGGAAAAAGGCGGCTCGCTGCTGAAAGAGCTGACGGTGGCCGAAGCGAACAAGATCCTCTCCGGCAAGCGCAAGCTGCCGGACGACGTGAGCCTGTTCCTGCCCTGCGCCGTCAAGGCCTGCGAGGCCGGCGTGGCGCGCACGCACCTGATCAGCCGCCACACCGACGGTTCGTTGCTGCAGGAGCTGTTCAGCGACGAAGGCATCGGCACCATGGTGGTGGAAAGCACGCTCAACACCCTGCGCGACGCGACCATCGAGGATGTCGGCGGCATCCTGCAGTTGCTGCAACCGCTGGAAGCCGAAGGCATCCTGGTGCGGCGCTCGCGCGAACTGTTGGAGCGCGAGATCGGCCGCTTCGTAGTGCTGGAGCACGACCACCGCATCATCGGCTGTGCCGCGCTGTATCCGTTCGCCGACGAAAAAGCGGCAGAACTGGCCTGTCTGGCGGTGCAACCCAGCTACCGCGATCACGGTTACGGTGACGCGCTGCTGAAGCACATCGCCGCGCGGGCGCAGGCGATGAAACTGCAAAGACTGTTCGTGCTGACCACGCGCACGGCGCACTGGTTCATCGAGCGCGGATTCAAGGAAGTTGATGTAGAACAACTTCCGGCCCAGAAAAAGACGCTATATAACTACCAGCGGCGTTCGAAGGTGTTCGTGCGAACGCTAAGGTAGGCTGTCTTTTTCCGGGGGGTCGAATGCTGAATTGGCTGTTTTCCCGTCCGTTACAGATCAAGTTCTTCCTCGGTACCGCCCTCGTCGTCAGCCTTGCCCTGCTGGTGCTGATGCTCAACGTCCTGCAGGTGATGGACCGCTTCCTGTCGCACCACATCGAGCAGGACATGCAGCAACGCACCCACATCCTGGCCATGACGCTGATGGTCGGGCCCGCCGCCCACAAGGCGGATGACCTGCGACAATTGCTACAGGACGTGTCCGACATGCACGGCTATTGTTATCTCTCGGTGCAAGACAGCGACAGCAAGCTTCTCGCCACCGTCGGCGATGCGGCCGCCAATCCGGAAGGCTGTTTCGATGGCGCCATCCCGCTGATACACGACGGCAAACCGTTCGGCATGCTGCATTACGGCATCGACACCGGCTTCGTCGCCGCCCTGAAACTGGCGCTGCGCAACGAACTCGCCCTCCTCGCCCTGTTGTGGCTGGCGGTCGGTGGCACCGTGTATTACCTGCTGGTGCGCCGCCTGGTCAAACCGCTGCGCGAGATCACCCGTGCCAGCGAAGCCATGGCGCAAGGCAACCTCAATGCCGTCATGCCCAAGGATTTGCCGCAGGATGAGCTGGGGCAGCTCGCCGCCAGCTTCAGCAACATGGCTGCGGCGTTGCGCGAACGCATCGAATCCCAGCAGAACCATGCCCATGCGCTTTATATCGAACAGGCGCGGCTGAACGCGCTGGTCTCCATCCTGCCGGTCGGCATCCTGTTTGCCGATCCCGCCCATCGGGTGCAACTGATCAACCAGGAATGCCGCCGCTTGTGGGGGCTGCCCGGACACGAAGACTTCACCGGACAAACCGATACCGAGCTGATCACCCGCGCGCACGGCATCATTGAAAACCCCGGCGAATTTGCGCACCAAATGGCGAACGTGGTCAGGGACTATGGCATTAGCCCGGCCTTCGATACCAAACTGCGAAACGGCAACATCATCCGCAGCCGCTCCTGCGTGGTGCCGGATATCGGCGGCGAACGCTATGTCGGGCGCATCTGGCTGTTCGAGGACGCGACCCGCGAATACCAGCGCTTCCAGGAGATCCAGACGCGCGCCGAACACGACGCGCTCACCGGCTTGTTCAACCGCCGCCGCTTCGAAGAGGACATGGAACGGATGTTCGCGCACGCGCAGCGCAACAACGGCCGCCTGACCTTGCTGTATTTCGACCTCGACGATTTCAAGGGCATCAACGATACCTATGGCCACGCCTCCGGCGACAAGGTGCTGAAGACCGTCGCGCAGACACTGATGTTGCAATCCCGCCGCAACGAGATCGTTTACCGCCTGGGTGGCGACGAGTTCGCCATCCTGGTCGCCGATGCCGAAAAGTCGCAGGTCGAAAGGCTGGCACAGCGCGTGACCGAAGCCATCGCACAATTGACGTTCTGCTTCGCCGAACGCCCGATGAGCCCGCGCAGCAGCATGGGCATCGCGACCTGCTCCCCCGAGGAGCGCCCGCACTCCGCCATGGAATTGATGCAGCATGCCGATGTCGCCATGTACCAGGCCAAACATTCCGGCAAGAATCGCTGGCAGGTGTTCGACCCGGCCCGCAAGCCCTGAACGGATGCGCTGCTGCTGGATTTAGGCGGGGATTCACGGTAATGTCACATTCCTCAAGCATACTCACGGAGTGAACATAACCATGGCAAGAACGGTGCAATGCGTAAAACTCGGGCGCGAAGCCGAAGGGCTGGAGCGCCCTCCTTATCCGGGTGCGCTGGGCCAGCGCATCTTCGAGAATGTCTCCAAGGAAGCTTGGCAGGGCTGGATCAAATTCCAGACCATGCTGGTGAACGAGAACCGCCTCAACCTCGCCGACATCAAGGCGCGCCAATATCTGGCACAGCAGATGGAGAACTACTTCTTCGGAGCGGGCAGTGCGATGCCCTCCGGCTACGTACCGCCGAAGAACTGAACCGGCGCCATCCCGCCGGAGCAACAACGAGACCGCCCATGGCCAAGAATTTCCCCGCCCAGAATTTCCTCAACCGCGAACTCGGCCTGCTCGAATTCAACCGCCGCGTGCTGGCGCAGGCCGAGGATGCTGCGGTACCGCTGCTGGAGCGTCTGAAATACCTGTGCATCGTCAGCAGCAACCTCGACGAGTTCTTCGAGATCCGCATCGCCGGCCTGAAGGAACAGGCCAAACTGGGCGGACTGGCGGCGGGACCGGACGGCCTGGAAGCCACGCAGATACTCAAACGGCTGCATGGGCCGACGCACCAGCTGATCGCCCGGCAATACCAGCTGTTCAACGAAGAGCTGGTGCCCGCGCTGGCGCAGCAAGGCATCAAATTCCTGCGCCGCACCCATTGGAACGAGGCGCAGCAGGCATGGGTGAAAGACTTTTTCCTGCGCGAGGTGATGCCGGTGCTGACGCCCATCGGGCTCGACCCGGCGCATCCCTTCCCGCGCGTGCTCAACAAGAGCCTGAACTTCGCCGTCGAGCTGCAAGGCAAGGACGCCTTCGGCCGCAATTCCGCCAAGGCCATCGTGCAAGCGCCGCGCGTATTGCCGCGCGCCATCGTGATGCCGCCGGAGATCTCCGGCTGCCCTTACGGTTTCGTATTCCTCTCCTCCATCCTGCATGCGCATGTCGGCGAACTGTTCGCCGGCATGGAGGTGCTGGGCTGTTACCAGTTCCGCGTCACCCGCAACAGCGACCTGTTCGTCGACGAGGAAGAAGTGAAGAACCTGCGCGTCAGCCTGCAGGGCGAATTGCCGCAGCGCCACTTCGGCGATGCCGTGCGGCTGGAAGTCGCCGACAACTGCCCGCCGGCAATGTCCGATTTCCTGTTGCAGCAGTTCGAATTGAAAGCGGACGACCTCTACAGCGTCAAAGGCCCGGTCAACCTGGTGCGGCTGATGCATATCCCGGACAAGGTCGCCCGCGACGACCTCAAGTTCCCGCCCTTCGTGCCCGGCATGCCGCTGTTGCTGCAGAAGAAGGGGGCCGACATGTTCAAGGTGCTGCGCAAGAACGACGTGCTGCTGCACCACCCCTACCAGTCGTTCAAACCGGTGATCGATTTCATCCAGCAGGCCGCGGCCGATCCCAACGTGGTCGCCATCAAGCAGACGGTGTACCGCACCGGCGCGGACTCCGAACTGATGGAGGCGCTCATCGCGGCGGCGAAGCGCGGCAAGGAAGTCACCGTGGTGGTGGAACTGCTCGCGCGCTTCGACGAGGAGGCCAACATCAACTGGGCAGGCCGGCTGGAAGAGGTCGGCGCACATGTGGTGTACGGCGTGGTCGGCCACAAGACCCACGCCAAGATGCTGATGGTGGTGCGCCGCGAGGACGGCAAGCTGCGCCGCTATGTGCACCTCGGCACCGGCAACTACCACCCGCGCACCGCGCGGCTGTACACCGACTTCGGCCTGTTCACCAGCAATGAAGAGGTCTGCGCCGACGCGAACGCGGTGTTCATGCAACTCACCGGCCTGGGCAAGGCCAGCAAGCTCAAGCACCTGTGGCAATCGCCGTTCACCCTGCACACCAAGGTGCTGGAAGCCATCGCCAACGAGACCAAGCTGGCCAAGGCCGGCAAACGCGCGCACATCATCGCCAAGATGAATTCGCTGCTGGAGCCGGAAACCATCACTGCGCTGTACGAAGCCTCGCAGGCCGGCGTGAAGATCGACCTGATCGTGCGCGGCGTGTGCGCGCTGCGCCCCGGCGTCGCCGGCCTGTCGGAAAACATCAGTGTGCGCTCGATCATCGGGCGCTTCCTCGAACATACGCGCATCTTCTACTTCCGCAACAACCTGGCCAACGACGTCTATCTCGCCAGCGCCGACTGGATGGACCGCAACTTCTTCCGCCGCATCGAGGTGTGTTTCCCGGTGCTGGACGAGAAACTGAAGAAGCGCGTGATCGAAGAGGGATTGAAGAGCTACCTGAAAGACAACTGCCAGGCGTGGGAGATGGACTGCAACGGTTTCTGGCACCGCAAGACGCCCGCACGCAGTGCCGAAAACTGCGCGCAGGTCACGCTGTTGCAGAAATTGGGGCAGCCGCTTGCGGCAGCCGAGGCCGACTAGACCTTCTTCGGCCGCCCGGTCTTGATCTTTTCCAGGCTGGCGATCGCATGTTTCAATTGCACCGCCGTCGATTTCGACAAAACCTGCAAGCCGGCGCGCAACAGCTCGCTCTTCTTCACATGCAGCCCGGCCTTTAGCGCCTTCTGCTTCATCTCGGCGATCAGGTCGTAGTCCGCCTGCGGCATGGTGAAACTGTCGCGCACCACCTTCACCTTGGCAGCAGCCTTTTTTTCCTTCTTCTGTTTCTTTTCCGGCTTGGCCGCAGGCTTCGCCGTTGCCGCCTTACGCGGCGCGGCGGTCTTGCGGGCTGTCGATTTGCGGGTTGTGGCTTTGTTCATCTCGATCTCCTGGTTGGGTATTGCATGCTGCGCGGGACTTCTTGCCGTTACTGCTTCCTTGCGTTCACCGGGTCCGCTTGACCAGATACTGCTCGATCTCGCGCGGCATCACCGGTTTGCTGAACAGGTAACCCTGGTACTCCTCGCAATGCAGTTGCTTGAGGATGGCCAGTTGCTGCGGCGTTTCGACGCCCTCGGCGATGACGCGCAAGCTCATTTCGTGTGCCATGCTCAGCACGGCGCGCACGATCGCGGCATCGTCCGGGTCGGCTTCCAGGCCGCGGATGAACGACTGGTCGATCTTCAGGAAATCCAGCGGGAAGGATTTCAGCCGGCTCAGGGATGAATACCCCGTGCCGAAATCGTCCAGCGCCAGGCGCACTCCCAGCGCGCGGATTTCGTCCATGATCTGCCGGCCGGAATCGGCCAGCTCCATCAGTACGCTCTCGGTGATTTCGATCTCGATCAATTCGGGCGCGATCTTGGTTTCGTTGAGCACATTGCGCAGGCACTCGCCGCAGCGGCCGCGCTTGAACTGGACACCGGAGACGTTCACCGCGATGGGCACGGGCTGGTAGCCCTGCGCCTGCCACTCGCGCACCTGCATGCAGGCTTCGCGCATCACCCATTCGCCGATCTCGCTGATCATCCCGCTCTCTTCCGCGACCGGTATGAAACGGGCGGGCGAGATCATGCCCTTTTCCGGATGCTGCCAGCGCAGCAGCGCTTCCATGCCGACCATCTTGCCGGATTCCATTTCCACCTTGGGCTGGTAAGCCAGGAACAATTCCTTGTTGGCGATGGCGTGGTGCAGCTCCATCTCCAGTTCGAGGCGCTCGGTGATGTGGATGGTCATGTCCGGCCGGTAAAACTGCATCGTGTTGCGGCCGACCGCCTTGGCCCGGTACATCGCCATGTCGGCATTGCGCAGCAGGTCGCCGGTGACGTTGCCGTCGTCGGGGTACATGCTGATGCCGATGCTGGGTGTGACGGTGAGCTGGTGACGGCCCAGCACGAACATTTCCGCGAAGGCTTCGAGGATTTTCTCGGCGACGAAGGCCGCTTCGTTCTCCGAGCCGATCTCGGGCAGCACCGCCACGAATTCGTCGCCGCCGAGGCGGGCGATGGTGTCGGTGCGGCGCAGGCAATTGCCGATGCGCACCGCCGTCTGCTTCAGCAACTCGTCGCCGACGTCGTGGCCGAGCGAGTCGTTGATGTTCTTGAAATGATCGAGGTCGATGAACAGCACGCCGACCTTGGCCTGGTTGCGCTCGGCAAAGGCCAGCGCCTGCGTGATGCGGTCGCTGAGCAGGAAGCGATTCGGCAGCTTGGTCAGTACATCGTGGCTGGCAAGGAACTGGATGCGCTCCTCTTCGCGCTTGCGGTCGGAGATGTCGGAATAGATCGCGATATGGTTGATGATCTTGCCCGACTCGTCGCGCACCAGGCTCAGGATCAGCCATTCCGGGTAGACTTCGCCGTTCTTGCGCTTGTTCCA
The DNA here is from genome assembly GCA_035299445.1 of Sideroxyarcus sp. Taxonomy (GTDB): domain Bacteria; phylum Pseudomonadota; class Gammaproteobacteria; order Burkholderiales; family Gallionellaceae; genus Sideroxyarcus. The sequence continues at coordinate 346,139 of DATGWO010000024.1, read as the reverse complement.
GATCTCGCCGGTCCAGCCGTCGTTGGCGATGAACTCCTGCCACAACCGTTGGTAGAACTGTTTGTCCATGCGGCCGGAGGAGAAGATGCGCGGGTTCTTGCCCAACACTTCGGCTTCGCTGTAGCCAGTGATGCGCGTGAAGGCGTCGTTGGCCTTGACGATGTTGTTGTGCTCGTCGGTGATGACGATGGCCTCGGAGTTGTTGGCGAACACCGTCGCCGACAGGCGCAACTGTTCCTGTGCCAGTTTGCGCTCGCGGATTTCCTCGGTGAGGTGGTGCACCATGGAACGGATCGACTCGGACAGTTGCGCGACCTCGCCTCCCACCGACACGGGCGGTGCTTCATATTCGAGATTGCCCGCCGCGACCTTCTCGGCCGCCCGCGACAGCCGCGTGATCGGCTTGACGATGCGCCGCGCCAGCAAGGCGCCGAGCAAGGTGAACGCCAGCCCCAGCGCCACACCGGTCAGCAGGATGCGCTGCTGCAAGGCCCGCGCCGGGGCGAATGCAAGCGCTTCGTCTTGCCGGATCATCGCGACCCAGCCCAGTCCAGGATAATCCCGGTAGCCGGCATCGCGCGCATAGCCGACCAGATAGCGCTTGCCGCTGGCCCACTGGTCGCGCAGGGAATCCTTCTTCGATACATTGCCGCTGCTGATGGCGGCCCAGGTGTTCGGCGCGAGCTTCGACAGCATGCTGCGCCCGGCTTCCGGTCCGGCCAGCACCAGACCGTCGCGGCTCAACAACAAGATATCGATGCCTTCGGCTTTTTTGCTGTCGAGCATCTCCTCGGCCCATTTCCAGAAGATGTGACCGCACAAAACGCCTTGTAGTTGCTGCTTTGCATCGACTACCGGTGCGGCGACATCGACCAGATAGAACATTTCGCCGCTCGGGTTCGGCAGCAATTTCGACAGCAACAGCGCGTCATGCACGTCGCCGATGAACGGCTTGTCGCGCCCCTGTGTGCACCAGGGACGCTTGGACAGGTCCTTGCCTTCCAGGTATTTGCCCGTGCCCACCGTGCCGGTACCTTGCTGCGCGTCGCAGATGCCGATCCAGGCGTAGGCGCTGAAGGTGTGTTGCAGTTTTTCCAGGATGGCGCGCTTCTTCTCGACCGAGGCGCGCGGATTGCGGATATCGTCCAGCGTGGCGACGATCTGGATCTCGCGGTAGCGCTCGAACATGCCGCGGTCCAGCGCATCGACGATGCTCTGCGCCCGCCGCGCGAAGCTGGCGCCTTGCTCCTGCTCGATCTGCTGGCGGCTGATCGCCGCTGCGTAATAACCGAGGATGACCGACAAAACGATGGACAGCAGCGCTGTGGCATAACTGATTTGGGCGACCAGGCTGTGGCGTGGATGCAGCCTTCTAATCCACTCTGGAACTTTCATGTGTACCCCCTCGCTATCTCCATACCCGTGTTGCACGGCTCTTGCGGCCCGTTGGCGCCGGTATGGCGAAAACAGTATATACGGTATATTCTTCCAGTAGAACCTTAACGGATGGGGGCGGTATGGATCTGATCCTGTGGCGACATGCGGAAGCTGCCGAGGGCATGCCCGACGATGCCCGCCCGCTCACGGCAAAGGGGCGGCGTCAGGCGGAACGCATGGCGCATTTCCTGTCCGGCCGGTTGCCGCAGAACACGCGCATCCTCGTCAGCCCCGCCCTGCGCGCGCAGCAAACCGCCGCCGCACTCACCGAACATTTCGTCACCGCCCCCAACCTCGACACCCATGCCACCCCGCAAGCAGCCATCGCCACCGCCGGCTGGCCGCTGGGCGGCAGCGCCGTGCTGCTGGTCGGCCACCAGCCGTGGATGGGCGAACTCGCCGCACTGCTGATGACCGGCGACGCGAAATCGCGAAATATCTGGAGCATCAAAAAGGGCGCCGTGTGGTGGTTCAGCCGGCGCGAACGCGAGGGCGATTTCCAGACCGTGCTGCGCCTGGTTATCTCGCCCGAACATCTATAAAAAGGAGAACGCCATGTTCGAATCCGCCGAATTGGGCCACAAGATAGACAAGACCACCTACGACAAGGAAGTGCCGAAACTGCGCGAGGAACTGCTCAACGCGCAGTTCGATCTGGCACAGAAGGGCAAATTCCCGGTCATCATCCTGGTCGGCGGCGTCGACGGTGCGGGCAAGGGCGAGACGGTCAACCTGCTCAACGAATGGATGGACCCGCGCCACATCGTAGCCCACGCCATGGGCGAGATGTCGGACGAGGAACGCGAGCGCCCGGCCATGTGGCGCTTCTGGCGCGCACTGCCGCCCAAGGGCAAGATCGGCGTGTTCTTCGGCTCCTGGTACACCGCCCCCATCGTGCGGCGCGTGATGAAGCAATCGGGCACGGCCGCACTCAACCAGAGCATCGAGCAGATCAACCGCTTCGAGAAGATGCTCACCGACGAAGGTGCGCTGATCCTCAAGTTCTGGTTCCATTTGTCCAAGGACGCGCAGGAGAAGCGCCTGAAAGCACTGGAGAAGAATCCGAAGACACGCTGGCGCGTGACCAAGCTGGATTGGGCGCGTTTCAAGGTCTACGACAAGTTCCGCAAGGTCTCCGAACATGCCCTGCGCGAGACCAGCACCGCCGAGGCGCCGTGGATCGTGGTGGAAGGCGCGGATGCGCGCTACCGCAGCCTGACCGTCGGCAAGATATTGCTCGAGGCGCTGCGCAAGCGGCTCGACAATCCGGCTCGGCCCGCCGCTGCCAGCGTGGCACCGCTGCACACACCGATAGACCAGCTCGATGTGCTCGACAAACTCAACATGGCGCAGAAACTCGACAAGAAGAAATTCGACGCCGAGCTGGAGAAGTATCAGGGCAAGCTCAACCTGCTCACGCGCGACCCGCGCTTCCGCAAGTTGTCGGTCATCGCGCTGTTCGAAGGCTCGGATGCGGGCGGCAAGGGCGGCGCCATCCGCCGCATCACCGGCGCGCTGGACGCGCGGCACTACCGCATCATCCCGGTCGCCGCACCCACCGAGGAGGAGCGCGCGCAACCCTATCTGTGGCGTTTCTGGCGGCACATCCCGCGCACCGGACGCGTCACCATTTTCGACCGCTCCTGGTACGGCCGCGTGCTGGTCGAACGCGTCGAGAAATTCTGCTCCGAGGCCGACTGGATGCGCGCTTACGGCGAGATCAACGATTTCGAGGAGCAGCTGGTGGACAACAACACCGTGCTGGTGAAGTTCTGGCTGGCCATCACCAAGGAGGAGCAGCTGCGCCGCTTCAAGGAACGCGAGAAGATCGGCTTCAAACGCTTCAAGATCACCGAGGAGGATTGGCGCAACCGCGAGAAATGGAACGACTATGAGCGCGCCGTGTGCGACATGGTGGACCGAACCAGCACCGAGATCGCGCCATGGACGCTGGTGGAAGCCAACGACAAGAACTTCGCCCGCATCAAGATATTGAAGACGCTATGCCAGCGCATCGAGGCGGCACTGAAGAAGATCAAGTAACCGGCTTTTCCGCCTGCACCAGCACGTAAGGGCGGGCCACCACCGCCCACACCAGCGCATCGGCCTCGTACCACGCCCGCGCCTGTTCGTCCGTCACGCGGCCGAGCAGGCCGCTGTTCATCCACTCCGCCACTTGCGCGGCATTGTCTTCCGAGATCTGGAACGCGACTTCCACCAGGTCGAGTTGCGGACTGACTGCGATGGCGGCGCCGCTGGCGAAGAAACGCTGCAACTCTTTCCAGGCGATCTGCGCGGTTTCCAGGTTGACGCTGGCTCGTTTGAAATCCTGCTCGCTCATTTTGCTCATGCTTGGCCCTGCCCTAAAACACCTTACTCTTCATCCAGATCGCGGCTTTCCAGCTCGCCCCATACTGCCTTGGCGATCGCCGCCCAAGCCGCTTCTCGTTTCTTCAGCGCGTCGAGCTGGGCCATATAACCCGGCCCGAACGCCTTGTTGTTCGCATCGTGCATCATCACGATCATGCTGAACAGCTCCACCTTCGCCCTGGCCGTGCGGTCGCCTTTGTTGGCGGCATCCTTCAACTGCTCCATGTTCTGCATCATCTCGTGCGCGAACTGGTGCACCTGTTGCTCATCGGTAGTATCCAGCCCCAGCCCGATGCAGTGACGCTCGATCTCCAGCTCCAGCTCGCTCGTATCTTGCAGCAGGAATTCCTTGGACAGCATGATCAGCTGCCGCCGTTCAGGTAATTGGCCTTCACCCGCATGTAGTGCTCGGCAGAATAGCGCAGGTAAGCGATCTCCTCATCGTTCAGCGCACGCACCGCCTTGGCCGGGCGCCCCATGTAGAGCATGCCGCCTTCCAGCGTCTTGCCCGGCGGGATCAGGCTGCCCGCCCCCACCATCACATGGTCGGGGATCACCACATCGTCCATGATAATGGAGCCCATGCCGATCAGGCACTCATTGCCGATGCGGCAACCGTGCAGGATCACCGCATGCCCCACCGTCACATAGTCGCCGATGATGAGCGGCGAACCCTCCGGCTTCTCCGCCGTTTTGTGCGACACATGGCCCATGCTCAGATCCTGGATGTTGCTGCCGCGCCCGATCACGATGCGGTTCACGTCGCCGCGCAGCACCGTGTTGCACCACACCGAACTGTCATCGCCGATAGTCACATCGCCGATGACCTGGCAGGACGAATGCAGAAACACGCGCTCGCCGAGCACGGGGTGGGTGTTGAGGTAGGCAGATAGCGGCATAATGGTTCCGTCCTCGTCCGGTCTCTCAGACAAAATTCAACTCGATATAAAACTCGCCTGCACCGATCCAGACCGGTAACAACACGGTGTTGCCGGCACGATGATGCACGATCTCGTGCCCCTCGCCCAGCAACATCTGCGGCGTCTGCATGTCGAACTCATGCCCTTGCTCCGACAGCACCCGCTTGGCCCCGCCTGCCAGCATGTTGATCAACTCCCCGGTGAGGTCCGCCGCATCCTTGCCGATACTGGTGAGCTCGTGCCCCATCAGGTTCAGAGATATCACGCGCATCGTCGGCAAGTTGAAGGTCAGCGCGATACTGCCGCTGACGCTGTCCGACCTCATGCCGATCAGACCGGTGACCTCACCCAGCGCCGCGTTGCCCTGCTTCAGCACCGGCGCGCCGGGATATATCTTCTCCCCCACCATGGTATCGAAGATCGTGCCCAACGAATCGAGCAAGGCAGGGATCATCAAACCATCCAGTGCACTGCACTCCTGTAGTTCGGCACGTTGCTTTTTTACCGCCCTCGCTTTTCTAGTCATGATCTTCCGGATGTGCCCGCACTGGCGATCGAGTCCACATGAATCAATCCAGTTTCAATCTAACGCTTCTAATTCTGCACGTCGATACTGTCTAAAGCTGAGCCAAGTATTTCATTAGTAACCTATAAACTTCCACTTCATCTTTTCTCCCGCCCTCAACGGCACCAGCTGCGACCCGCCGAATTCCACCGTGTGTGGCATGGTCCACTCTTCCTTCTTCAGCGTGATCTTCTCCCTGTTGCGCGGCAGTCCGTAGTAGTCCGCACCATGGAAGCTGGCGAAGGCTTCCAGCTTGTCCAGCGCACCCGCCGCTTCGAACGCTTCGGCATACAGCTCGATGGCGGAATGCGCGGAGTAGCAACCCGCGCAGCCGCAGGCGTTCTCCTTGGTGTGTTGCGCGTGCGGGGCGCTGTCGGTGCCGAGGAAGAATTTCTTGCTGCCGCTGGTGGCGGCCTGCACCAGCGCTTCGCGGTGCGTCTCGCGTTTCAATATCGGCAGGCAGTAGAAGTGCGGACGGATGCCTCCGACCAGCATGGCGTTGCGGTTGTAAAGCAGATGTTGCGGGGTGAGCGTGGCGGCGATGGTGTCAGGCGCGTCGGCAACGAACTGCGCGGCATCCTTGGTGGTGATGTGCTCGAACACCACGCGCAGCTTGGGCAGGTCTTTCAGCAGCGGTTGCATCACCTTGTCGATGAACACCGCCTCGCGGTCGAAGATGTCGATGTCGGCGCTGGTCACTTCGCCGTGTACCAACAGCGGCATACCGCAGCGTTGCATCTCTTCCAATGCTGCATAGGTCTTGCGCAGGTCGGTGACACCCGCATCAGAGTTGGTGGTGGCGCCGGCCGGATAGAGCTTCACCGCATGCACCACACCGCTCTGCTTCGCCTTGCGTATCTCTTCCGCGCAGGTGTTGTCGGTGAGGTAGAGCGTCATCAGCGGCTCGAACTTCATGCCCGTCGGCAACGCTTTGAGGATACGCTCGCGGTAGGCCACGGCTTGTACGGTGGTGGTGACGGGCGGCCTGAGGTTGGGCATCACGATCGCGCGGGCGAATTGCCGCGCAGTATCGGGCAGTACCGAAGCCATCAGCGCGTCGTCGCGCAGATGCAGGTGCCAGTCGTCGGGGCGGGTGAGGGTGAGTTCCATAGATTAAAAATGGCGGGATGGTCAGTCCCGCCATTCTAGTCGAAAGCGCCCCGGTAAAAACATCTGCCCGCACAGGCTGCTGTCAGGCGAGCAGCTCTTTCGCGGCGACGAGATCCTTGTCGAAACGGTCGAAGAACTCCCGGTACAGATTGGCATCGATGCCCATGCGCTTCACGGCGGTGACCTTGTCCCATTCCACCACTTTGGCGGTGGCGCGGGTGAGCATGTTGGCTATCGTCACCACATCGGCATAACTGGCACGCGCATCTCCGGTCTCGCGGTGGATGTCCTCGTGCGCCAGCGGAATCTCGACCAGCTCGTCGGGAAACTCCCATATTTTCAGCAATTGCTCGCTCACTACCGCCCCGCAACGGCGGATGATGATGTCCATCACCACCCCGTCCACATCCAGGTTCTTTTGCTCTACGTACAGCAGCAGCGGCAACCTGCCGATGTCGTGGATCAGGCCGGCGAGCATGGCCTGGTCGGGGTTGAGGTGTTTCTGGCTCTTCGCCAGCACATGGCTGGTCGCGGCCACCTCGCGGCTGTGCTCCCAGAATTCATCCAGGTATTTCTTGAGCGCAGGATTCCTGATAATGGAAATCTTCGCCATCGAAACCGAGACGATCAGGTTGCGCAGCATCTTGTAACCCAGCCGGGTAACGGCAGCATTGACGTTGTCGACCTTTGGTTTGCCTGCGTAAGCCGCGCTGTTCGCGGTCTTGATGAGTTGCGCGACAAAGGCCGGATCGCCGGATACCGCGGTAACGATCTGTGCGGCAGAGACATTGAAATCATCCAGCATGCGCTGCACCTTGGCCGCCCAAGCCGGCATGGCGGGCAATACCAGTTCATTGCGCTGGATAGCCAGCGACAACTGGTCGGCGACAGGGCATGTGGCGGATTTATTCATGGTCTGCATTCGACACTTCCTGGTTTGCTTATTTCTGCCAGCCGCCGCCCAGGGCCTTGAACAGGTCGGCCACTGCGACGCGTTGTGCGCGCTCGGCTTCGATGCGGTTGAGTTCGGCCTGCAACTGGTTGCGCTCGACATCGAGGAATTCCATACGGCTGCCGCTGCCTACCTGCAAACGTATCTCCGCCTGCTTGCTGGCGGTGGTCAGTGCCTGGCTGCGCATGCTTTCCGCTTCCAGCACCTTGCGTGCGGCCGATTGCGCAGCCAGCGCATTGCGTACATCGCCGAACGCGCTCGCCACGGCCTGCTGGTATTGCGCCAGCGCCTGGTCGCGCCGCGCTTCACTGGCTTTCACATTGGCGCTGATGCGCCCGGCGTTGAAGATCGGCTGGCTGATGCCGGCGGCGAACTGGAACACGCCGGCCGGGCCGGTGAACAGCTTGGCGACATCCACCGTCTCGCTGCCGAGATAGCCGGTGAGGCTGATCGAGGGGAAATATTGCGAACGCACTTCGCCGATGCGCGCGTTCTGCGCGATGAGTTTCTGCTCGGCGGCTTTCAGGTCGGGGCGGCGCAGCAACAGGTCGGAAGGCAGGCCGTCCGGCACCCACACGTCTTGCAGCACGGGCGTGCCGCGCTCGAGCTGCACATTCATCACCTCGCGCGGTGCGCGGCCGAGCAACAAGGCCAGCGCGGTCTCCTGCCGTTCGCGCGCGAGGGTGATGTTGGCCAGCTGCGCCTGTGCCGCCGCCAGCTCGGCCTCGGCCTGGTGCAACTGGAACTCGGAGATGACGCCCAGCTCCAGCCGCTTCTTGTCCATCACCAGCCGCTCTTCGCGGTTGACCAAAGTACGTTGTACCGCCTGCTCCTGTGCGCTATAGGCCAGCAACGCGAAATACTGCTGCGCGACCTGTGCGGTGAGGGTGAGGCGCACCGCATCGCGGTTCGCTTCGGCCGCCAGCAGTTCGGCACGCGCCGCTTCGCTGCTACGGCGGTATTTGCCCCACAGGTCGACCTCATAGCTCGCATCCAGCGTGGCGCGCGTGGTGGTCTGCGTGCGCGGCAAGGTGGATGGGCGCGGGAACGAACCGGCAAGCGTGGCGCGGTTGCGCACTTCGCTCGCGTTGGCGCTCACGTTGGGATATTGCGCCGACTCGGCGACATCGAGCTGGGCGCGCACTTCCATTACACGCGCCAAGGCGACAGCCACATCCATGTTATGCGCCAGCGCTTCGTCTTCCAGTTTGTCCAGCACGGGGTCGGCATACAGCACCCACCAGCGCTCGCTCGCCGCCTTGGCGGCCTTGTCGCTGGCCTGCTGCGCCGCCCATTGCTCCGGCAGTTGCAGCGCGGGGCGCTGATAGTCGGGGCCGGCCGAACAGCCACCCAGCAGCGCAGCGGAGACCAGCGCCATGAGTTGCCTGTTGATACGGTTATCACTCATGGTCTTGCTCCTGCGGAATGACCGGCTTGGCCGGGAAGAGGCGGCTGATGACGACATAGAACACCGGTATCAGGAATACAGCGATGACGGTGGCGCTGATCATGCCGCCCATCACGCCGGTGCCGATGGCATGGCGCCCGTTGGCGCCCGCACCGGTAGAGATGGCCAGCGGCAGCACACCGAGGACGAAAGCGATCGAGGTCATCAGGATCGGCCGGAAGCGCAAGCGGCAGGCTTCCAGCGTGGCCTCGACCAGCTCGTGTCCCTTGTGCTGCAGTTCGCGCGCAAACTGGATGATGAGGATCGCGTTCTTCGCCGCCAGGCCGATGATGACGATCAGGCCGACTTTGAAATACACATCGTTCGGCAGGCCGCGCATGGTGACCGCGGCCAACGCACCGAGAATGCCGATCGGCACCACCATGATCACCGCGACCGGCACGCTCCAGCTCTCATACAGCGCGGCCAGGCACAGGAACACCGCGACCAGCGACAGGCCAAACAGGAACGGTGCCTGGCTGCCGGAGGTGCGCTCCTCGCTGGAAGTGCCGGACCATTCGAAACCGAAACCGGGCGGCAGCTGCGCCGCCACTTCTTCCATCGCCTTCAGCGCATCGCCGGTGCTGCGGCCAGGCGCAGGACTGCCAGCGATCTTCACCGAGGGGATGCCGTTGTAACGGTCCAGCTTGGGCAGGCTGACCGCCCAGCGCGCCGAAGCAATCTCGGACAGCGGCACCATGCCGCCCTGCGCATTGCGCACCGGGATCTGCAATATCCTCTCCGGCGTCGAACGCACGCCAGCATCGGCCTGCATCTGCACGCGCAGGATGCGGCCCTCGCGTACGAAGTCGTTGATATAGGCGACACCGAGTGTCGATTGCAGTGTCTCGTTGAGATCGGCCATATCGATGCCGAGCGCGCGTGCCTTCAAGCGGTCGATGTTGAGCTGCAGCTGCGGTGCCGGCTCCTGCCCTTCTGGACGCACGCCGACCAGCGCGGGGTTCTTGCCGGCGATGCCGAGTGCCATGTTGCGCGCTTCCATCAGCTTGTCGCGCCCTTGGCCGGAACGGTCTTGCAGGCGGAAATCGAAACCGCCGACCGCTGCCAGCTCGGGGATGGGCGGCACGTTGATGGCGAAGATCATCGCCTGCTTGATGCGGAACAGCGCCATGTTGGCTTTCTTCACCAGCGCGGGAGCGGAGCTGTCCTTGTTCGGTCGCTCGTCCCAATCCTTCAGACGCACGAAGGCGACCGCCGCGTTCTGCCCACGGCCAAAGAAGGAGAAACCAAGCACGCCGATGACATGGTCCACCTCGGGCTGCTTGAGATAGAACTGCTCGACCTGCGACAGCACTTCCTGCGAACGCTCGCGCGTGGCGCCTGCGGGCAGCTGCACGATGTTGATGAAATAGCCTTGATCCTCTTCCGGCAGAAAGCTGCTGGGCAGATGCAGGAACAGCCAGCCCATGCCCGCCAGCAATGCGGCATACACCAGCATGTATCGGCCGGTGCGGCTCACTACGCTGGTGACGCCGGCCTTGTAATGCTGGGTGGTGCGGTTGAACAGGCGGTTGAACCAGGCGAGGAAGCCCGATTTCGGCACCATCTCATGGCCGGCATCGTTGCGCAGCAGCGCCGCGCACAGTGCCGGAGTCAGAGTCAGCGCCATCAGCAGCGAGAACAGGATGGTGAGGATCAGCGTGACGGCGAACTGGCGATAGATCGCGCCGACGGCGCCGCCGAAGAACATCATCGGCACGAACACCGAGCACAGCACCAGCGTGATAGCGATGATGGCACCGAAGATCTGCCCCATCGCCTTGCGTGTGGCTTCTCGCGGCGGCAGGTTCTCCTCGGTCATGATGCGCTCGACGTTCTCCACCACCACGATGGCATCGTCCACCACGATACCCACCGCCAGCACCATGGCGAACAGCGTCAGCGTGTTGATCGAATAGCCCACGGCATACAGGCCCACCAGCGCACCGATCAGCGCGACCGGCACCACGATGGCGGGGATGAAAGTGGCGCGCAGGTTGCCGAGGAACAGCCAGATGACGAGGAACACCAGCACCATCGCTTCCATCAGCGTCTTCACCACCTCGCCGACGGAGATTTCGACGAACTTGGAAGTGTCGTACGGCACCAGCCAATCCACCCCTTTGGGAAAGAATTTGGCCAGTTCGGTCATCTTCGCCTTCACCGCCTTGGCGGTGTCCAGCGCGTTGGCCGAAGGCGACAGGCGGATGGCGATGGCCGATGCGGGCTGGCCGTCGATGCGCGCGGTCACGGAATAATCCTGAGCGCCCAGCTCGACGCGTGCCACGTCCTTCACCCGCACGGTGGAGCCGTCGGGATTAGCGCGCACGATGACATTGCCGAATTCCTCGGGCGAAGACAGCCGGCTCTTGGTGACGATCACCGCATTCAGCTGCTGGCCCGGTACGGCGGGCAACTGGCCGAGCTCGCCGGTGACCAGCTGGGTGTTCTGCGCACGCACCGCGCGGCTGACATCGCCCGGAGTCAGGCCGTAGCCGTGCAGTTTCTCCGGCTTCAGCCACAAGCGCATCGAGTATTCGGTGCCGAACATCATCGCCTCGCCGACGCCCGGCACGCGGCGGATGCTCTCCAGCACATTGGCGGCGGCATAGCTGCCCAGCGCCACGTTGTCGCGGCTCTTATCCGGCGAGATCAGCGCAACGATCATCAGGAAGTTGCGTGCCGATTTGGCGACGGTCACGCCGACGCGGCGCACATCCTCGGGCAAGCGCGCCTCGGCGCGCTTGACGCGGTTCTGCGTCTCCACCGAAGCCACGTCCAGATTGGTGCCCGCTTCGAAAGTCAGCGTGATGGTGCCGACGCCCTGTTCGGATGACGATTCCATGTAGAGCAGATGCTCGATGCCGTTCAGCTCCTGCTCCACCAGCGCGACGGCGGTCTCTTCCACCACCTGTGCCGATGCACCGGGATAGGCGAGCGTGATGGACAGCGCGGGCGGCGCCACCGCCGGATAGGAAGCAACCGGCAGGTTGCGCAGCGCCAACACACCACTCAACAGGATGATGATGGCGATGACCCAAGCGAAGATGGGTCGGTCAATGAAGAATTTTGGGATCACGGTCTACCTCTATTTCTTTTCGGCTGGCGCGGAAGTCGCGCCCGGCACGGCTTCTAGCGGCACCGGTTTCACCACGGTGCCGGGACGGGCTTTTTGCAAACCGTTCACGATCACCTGTTCGCCGTTCTGCAGGCCGCCCTCGATGATGAAATCGGGACCGGCCATGCTGCCTAGCTTCACCGGGCGCGGATTGGCCTTGCCTTCGGCGTCCACCACCATCACGAACTGGCCCTGCGCGCTCATCTGCACCGCGCGCTGCGGGATGCTCATGGCGTGCTCGTCCAGTGCTTGCGGCAGGCGGACGGTCACGAACATGCCGGGCAGCAGCTCATGGTTGGGATTGGGGATCTCGGCACGCATGGTGACGCTGCCGGTCGAGGGATCGGCCGCCATGTCGGTGAACAGCAGCTTGCCGGGCAGCGGATAGAGCGTGCCGTCCTCCAGCACCAGTTCGATGCTGGTCGATTCGCTAGGCTTGAGCGCACCCGTCTTGACCGCCTTCTGCATGCGCATGATGTCGGACTCGGTCTGGGTGAAGTTCACATACAGCTTGTCGGTCTGTTCGATGGTGGCGAGCAGCGTCGCCTCACCGCGTCCGACCAGCGCGCCTTCGGTCACCATCGAACGGCCGATGCGGCCGGAGATCGGCGCCGGCACGCGGGTGTTGTCCCAGTCTTCGCGCGCCTTCGAATAGGCCGCCTCGGCCTGTTTGAAGCGTGCCTCGGTCTGATCATATTCCTGCTGGCTCACCACTTTGGCTTCGAGAAGCTGTTTGGCGCGCTCAAGGTTCTGTTTCGCCAGCGACAGATCGGTCTTGGCCGCTTCGTAATTGCCGCGGTAGTTGCCGACGTAGATCTGGTACAGCGGCTGGCCCGCTTTCACGTCGCTGCCTTCCTCGAACAGGCGTTTTTCCACCACGCCTTCCACACGTGCGCGCACCTGCGCGGTGCGGTATGCCTGCAAGCGGCCGGGCAGGTCGTGGGTCAGAGTCGCCGCGCCGGTCTTCACGGTGATGACATCGACCTCGGGCGGGGGCGGCATCGCGCCGGCGGCGGCGGCAGGCGCGGCCGCTTTCTTCTCCTCGCCGCTACAACCGCTCAGCAGCAGGGCCGTGGCCAGAACAGCCGTCATGCTGCCGGCCAGGATGTGCGATGTGTTTCGTTTCATGTCGTTTCTCCATTGGTGCGACCGTTCTTGGTCGCTGCTGTGGTTCATCTGCTCGCCAATTGCCGCAATCCGGCCAGCGAGAATCCGGTGATCTGTCTTGCGGTGGCCTCGATCTCCTGCTCGTCGTACTTCAACTCGGGATAGATCAGGCGGTTCATCTCTTTCGAGTTGCGGTAATAAGTGCATTGCCCGAGGATGCTGAACACGCAGCGACGCACTTCCTCGGCGGGTATCCCGTCGCCGACGATGTCGCGCACCAGCTGCGTCAAGTGCTGGTGCAGCGGGATCAGGACTTCCCTGGCGATACCGTCGAGCGCGGGCGACGGTTCGAGCAACTCGCGCATGATCAGCTGGCTGTGCGGCGAGCAACCGCCATTCATGACACGCAGCATGAATTCGCGGATGAAGCGGGCGAAGCGCTGCTCGGCGCTGCCTGTTTCGTCCGCGCTTCCGATCAGGTTCTGGATCGGTTCCAGCTCCAGTGCGGCCATGAACAGCGCTTCCTTGCCGTTAAAATGGTAATTCACCGCCGCGACATTGACCTCGGCGCGGCGGCATATCTCGCGCACGGTCGCGCCTTTGAAACCTTGTTCGGCAAATACCTCGCGTGCGGCGACCAGCAAGCGGTCACGTGTGCTTTCTTGCAGTTCGGCCTGGGTTTGGGGTGCGTTCATGACAGATCCGTTAATATCACAACGTCAAACAAGCGTATCAAACGCTTGTTTGAATTGCAAGCGCAGCAACCCGGACAGGGGCATGACGCCAGTGTTCTAGTCGGGAGATTTGAGCAAAAGTGCCTGCTGATACAACTCGTTACGGCCAAGCCCGGTGATCTGGGTGGCCAGTTGCACGGCCTGCTTGAGCGGCAATTCTTTAAGCAGCAGTTTGAGGATGCGCTCGCTCTCGGCATCCAGGCCTTCGCCGCGCGCGGGAGCGGCGGAGACCAGCAGCACGAATTCACCGCGCTGGTTGTTCGGATCGCTGTTCAGCCAGGCCAACGCCTCACCGAGTTTGCAGCGATGGATGCTCTCGAACAGTTTGGTGATCTCGCGCGCGAAGACGATCTCGCGCTCGTCGCCGAACACGGCCTGTAGGTCTGCGGCGCATTCCAGGATGCGGTGCGGCGCTTCGTAAAACACCAGGGTGTAAGGATGTTCGACCAGCGTTTGCAGCGCGCTGCACCGGGCCGCCGATTTGTTCGGCAGGAAACCGTAGAACAGGAAATGCGGTGCGTTCAATCCCGAAGCTGACAGCGCAGTGACAGCGGCACTGGGGCCGGGAATGGGGATCACACGGAAACCGGCAGCGCGCACCGCCTCGACCAGCACCGCGCCCGGATCGCTCACGGCCGGGGTGCCGGCATCGGTCACCAGCGCCACGCTTTGCCCTTGCTGCAACAGGGCGATGATCTTCTCCGCCGCACCGCGCTCGTTGTGCTGGTGCAGCGCCAGCAGGCGCGCATCGGCGATGCCGTGATGTTGCAGCAAGTGCTTGGTGTTGCGGGTATCTTCGGCGGCGATGGTGTCGGCGGCAGCCAGCACTTCCAGTGCGCGCAGCGTGATGTCACTTAGATTTCCAATCGGGGTGGCGACTACATATAATGCGCACTCCAATTTTCGTTTGGCTTCCCTATGCAACGTCACGTTTCAGCTCTCTCGCTCTTGTATCTCTTGGTCGGCGCACTATACGTGAGCGCTCCGGCCTGTGCCACTACGGAAGAGCCGACAGCTGCGGTTTCCGCTGTCGCCGCTGCCGAAGTGCAGGCCGCATCCGCCACCGTGGCAGCAGAACCGGCCGTGCCGCACATCGCTTTGCTGCTGCCGCTGAAATCGCCCACTTTCGGCAAAGCGGCCGATGCAGTGCAACAAGGCTTCCTCGCCGCAGCCGGCAAAGAGAGCAACGGCCTGCCGGTGCGCGTCTACCCCTGTGCCGACGAAAGCACGGAAGTCGCCGCGTTGTATCAGAAGGCCTTGCTTGCCGGCGCCATCGCCGTGGCCGGTCCGCTCACGCGCAACGGCGTTGCCGCGCTGGCGGCGGCGAATACCGAACTGATGACGCCGACGCTGGCGCTCAACACGCTGGAGAACCAACGCACCGACCAGCTGTATTTCTTCGGCTTGCCGGCGGAGACGGAAGCGCGCCAGTCGGCGCAACGCGCCACCGCAGCCGGCCTGCTCAGCGCTGTCATCGTCAGCACCAACAGTCCGTTGTCCAAGCGTCTGGCGCAAGCATTCTCGGACGAGTGGCAACGCGCGGGCGGCATCGTACAGGCCGAGATCATCTACAACGGCGACCCGACCCAGCTGAAAGAGCTGCCGCAGGACCCGGGCAATGCGGTGTTCATCGCCGCCGAAGTGGAGAAGGCACGCCGCTTGCGCCCCTACATCAATACTGCGATCCCGGTTTACGCCACCTCGCAGGTGTTCTCCGGCAATGGCAACACACTGATCAACTACGACCTGGCCGACGTGCGCTTCATTGACATGCCGTGGATGTTGCAGCCCGACCATCCGGCGGTGATGGTCTATCCGCGCCCTGCCGCAGCGCTGGCGCCCGACCTCGAGCGCCTGTATGCGCTGGGCATCGACGCTTACCGCCTGCTGCAAGTACTGTTCGAACACAACTCGGCCAATACGCTGCCGCTAGACGGCGTCACCGGCAAGATCACGCTGGTAGCCGGCCACCAGTTCCAGCGCGAAGGCACGCTGGCCATCATGCGCCAGGGCCAGGGCGTACCGGTGGAAAACAAACGCCCATGACGTCCGGCGCCCGGGCCGAGCAAGCCGCTGCACAGTTTCTGCAACGGCACGGCCTGACGCTGATCGAGAGCAACTTCCGCTGCCGCTTCGGCGAGATCGACCTGATCCTGCGCGATGCCGATGTGCTGGTGTTCGCCGAAGTGCGCCAGCGCAGCCGCAGCGATTTCGGCGGTGCCGCAGCCAGCATCAATACGCGCAAACAGCAGCGCCTCATCCTCACCGCCCAACATTATCTTGCCAGCCTGCCGCGCATCCCGCCCTGCCGCTTCGATGCCCTGCTGCTGGACGGGAACGGCAATATCGAATGGGTCAAGAACGCTTTCGAGGTTTGAGGCAAACAGAGGCTGCCTTGAGGTAATATTCGCCCCTGTTACCAACCCATATCCCGCACCATGTCACTGACCACCCGCATCGGCAAACATTTCGACGACAGCGCGCAGCTCAAACTGCAAAGCAAGAAGGTATTGGCCAAACCCATCGCCGCAGCGGCGGAAGCCTTGGTCGCCTGCCTGATGAACGACGGCAAGGTGCTGGTCTGCGGCAACGGCGGTTCGGCGGCCGATGCGCAGCATTTCGCCGCCGAGCTGATCAACCGTTTCGAGGTAGAGCGCCCGGGACTGGCCGCCATCGCGCTGACCACCGACAGCTCGGTGCTCACCTCCATCGCCAACGATTACGACTACAACCTGATCTTTTCCAAGCAGGTGCGCGCGCTGGGCATGGACGGCGACGTGCTGATCGCCATCTCCACCAGCGGCAATTCGGCCAGTGTGATCGAGGCCGTCCAGGCGGCGCACGAACGCAACATGCCGGTGGTGGCGCTGACCGGACGCGACGGCGGCAAGATGGCATCCATGCTGACGCCTGCCGATTTCCACATTTGCGTGCCTGCGACCAGCACCGCGCGCATCCAGGAAGTCCATCTGCTCGCGTTGCACTGCCTGTGCGACGCCATCGATCATCTTATTTTGGGAGGAGAGTGATGCGTTATCCGTTCGTTCTGCTGTTGGCCGGGCTGGGTCTACTGCAAGGCTGCGTTGCACCGGTGGTCGCTGCCGGCGTGGGCGCAGGCATGATGATGTCCGCCGCAGACCGCCGCAGCGCGGGCGCGATGGTCGAGGACGACACCATCGAGGGCAAATCGGAAAAACGCATCAATGAGAAATACAAGGATACGGCGCATGTCAGCGTCACCTCCTACAACCGCTTTGCGCTGATCACCGGCACGGCAGCGAGCGAAAATGCCAAGATGGACATCGAACGCATCGTCGGCAGCATCCCCAACGTGAAAGGCATCGCCAACGAGATCGTGGTCGGCGCCGCCCCCGCTTCGGGCACGCACAGCAGCGATTCGTACATCACCAGCAGCGTGAAGACCCGCTTCGTGAAGAGCAAGGCGCTCAAGGCCGACCATGTCAAAGTCGTCACCGAGGGCGGCGTGGTCTATCTGATGGGCTTGGTCACCCGTGCCGAGGCGGATGCCGCCTCCGAGATCGCCAGCACCACCAAGAACGTGCAGAAGGTGGTGCGCGTGTTCGAATACATCGACTGACGACCGGCCAAATTGAAATACCCCACCCCGAGTTTCGAGAGCAAGATCTGCACGGCCGAACAGCTTGCCGAGCGCGTCGCCAAGCTGCCGCGCGCGCTGGTGTTCACCAACGGCTGCTTCGATGTGCTGCATCGCGGCCATGTGACCTACCTGGCGCAGGCCCGCGCGCTCGGCGCTTCGCTCATCGTCGGAGTGAACAGCGACGCCTCGGTGAAGCGTCAGGGCAAGGGTGACGACCGCCCCATCAACAGCGAGGCCGACCGTATGGCGGTGCTGGCCGCACTGGAATCGGTGAGCCTGGTGGTGAAGTTCGATGAGGACACACCGCTCAACCTCATCCTCGCCTGCAAACCCGATGTGCTGGTGAAGGGTGGCGACTGGAAGCCGGAGAACATCGTCGGCAGCAAGGAAGTGAAACAACTCTGGGGCGGCAGCGTGCACAGCATCCCCTTCCTGCACGAGCGCTCGACTACCGCGTTGCTGAAAAAGATACGCAGCCTCTAGCGTGGTGTCGCCTTCGGGCGGGGGGTTCCATGTAACGCTTCTCAGGCAGGTTTCTGCTCGTCCTCTACCCCGATCACCTGCGTCAGGTAGTGCTCGATGTTGCGCTCGGGATGTTGCGGATAGTGCTCGGGCAGGCAATCGATTTTCAGGATGCGGTCGAAACGAAAGTTGCGGTATTCGTCGCGCAGCTCGCACCAGGATAGCAGTGTCCAGTGGTCGCCCCAGCCCACCATGCCCAGCGGCCACAAGGTGCGATCGCTCTCCTGCTCTTTCATGTCGCGGTAGGCGATCTTCACCTTGAGCCGCAGTTCACAGGCCTTGCGTAGCAGGCCGTGCGTCTCGCGCTCGGGGTAGGAATAGTTGGGGATGCGGTACGGCAGGCGCGAGACTTCGTTCAGCATGGCCGGAGTCAGCACCGCGAGTATCTTGGCTTCAGCGCGCCGGGCGGCTTCGCCCAATGCCGGATCGGTCCAGGCCTGCACCATGCGGTTGCCCGCCAGCAGCGCGGTCACCTCGTCCATCTCGAACATCAGCGGCGGCAGGTCGTAGCCCTTCCGCAGCATGTAACCCACGCCCGCTTCGCCATCGATGGGCACGCCGGAGAGGGTGAGCGCCTGGATGTCGCGGTACACCGTGCGCACGCCGACGCCGAGCTTTTCCGCCAGCGCTTGCCCGGTCATGGCCGTGCGGCGGCCTTGCAGCAGGGTGACCAGTTGGAACAGGCGTTCGGATTTGCGCATGACCTAAAGCTTGGGCTTTTTGACCTTGGGCTTGGACAGCGGCAATTCCTTTGCCGTAGCTCGCACGATGCCGCACAGCCACTCGGCATCTTCCCACTGGTCGGGCGTGATCAGCAGGTGCAGCTTGGCACCGGGATAAGGCGCGCCCTCCACCACCTTGCCCAGCAACGCACTACCAGCCTTGGTCGGTTTGAGATAGAGCTGGTCATCGCACACCAGCCCCACCGGCTTGCCGGAAAGGTAGAGGCAGTATTCGCCGAACATCTTCTTCGCCGAAGCCTCGCCCAGACCGGATAGCTGGTCAAGCAGGAAGTTCATGGTGCCTTTGTCGGTGGCCATTACCTCGCCCTCTCTCAATGGTGGATCGCCACCTCGCTCACCTGTATCACGGTTGCGATGTCGGTGTAGTTCGGCATGTCGCCCTGCAATTCCGCGGCATGCGGCATGAATGCTGCCATGAAATCTTCAGCAGTGTCGAACAGGTAGTGGCACATGGCAACGTAGGCGGAGGCCGAGCCGGGCACGGCACCGCCCAGCCCGCGCTCCACCGACACGCCGCGATAACCCTTGCCTTGGCTCAGCAGTGCGATAGAGCGCGGCATATGGGTGTCGAGGTAGTAATCCATATCGAACCTGCCGGTGTTGGGATAGAGGATGCTGATCTTGACCATCGTTAGCCCCGTTGCATCACGTGCGCTTTGCTGTGGCTCACCACGACGCTGGTCATGTCGATCAGCGGTTCGCAATTGGGGCCGACCTCGACACCGAACTTCTCCCCTGCCTTCTTGGCGGCATCCAGGCTCTCCCAGTAGACCATGTCTATCCACTCGCCGTCGTCGGTCTCGGACAGGCTGCGGAAGCGGAAACCGGGCTGCACCTTGATCCAGTCGTTGATCTTCTCGTTGGCTTTGAGCCAGTCGGCGGAAGTCTTGCCTTGCTGCAAACGGAAACGCACCAGTTCTATCGTGTCGGACATTGTTGTTCTCCTTGTTGTATGCGCCGGGACATCCGGCAAGGAGAAGCTTACGCACCCGCTACTGACAGCGTGGTGGCAGGAATGTTAGCGATGCTCAGCGCGGCTGTTGCCTGGCATCTTCCAGCTCCAGCAGCAAACGCAGGCGCTCGTGCTTCGCAACCTCGCGCCAGTGCTGCCCGGTCAACGCGCCTTCCAGCGCCCATAGCAGGTTGAGGCTGGCATTGGTCCCGGCGCGCTGCACCTGCACATAGGCGCGCACCGCGCCCAGTTCGCGCAGTTGCCCGAGAGTATGGATGCCCGCCTGCGCCAGCATCTGCTGCGACTTGGGGCCAAGATTGGGAAGGTCGGCGATAGGATGTTCGCTCATGGATGCGACTTTATACCGGCGCTGCTGCCAGCGATATGTCAGCAGCCTGCCCCGGTTTGTGGATTGGTCTCAGGCTTGCGATAATGCCGCATGACCGCACCGACCGATATCATCCTGCACCAACAATCCAGACAACTGGAGATCGCCTTCGACGACGGCAAGCGTTACAAGCTGCCGTTCGAGTTCTTGCGCGTGTATTCCCCCTCCGCCGAGGTGCGCGGGCATGGCCACGGCCAGGAGACGCTGCAAACCGGCAAGCGCAACGTGATGCTCACCGGTGTCGAACCCGCCGGCAGCTACGCCATCAAGCTGATTTTCGACGACGGCCACGACAGCGGCCTGTATTCCTGGGAATACCTGCACGAGCTGGGCCAATACCAGGATGCCATGTGGCACGACTATCTGACCAAGCTGGAAGCCGCAGGCGCAAGCCGCGACCAATGAACGGAGGACGACCATGAGCAAGACCACCCATTTCGGTTTCGAGACCGTAGACGAGAACGAGAAGGCCAAGAAGGTCGCCGGCGTGTTCACCTCCGTCGCCAGCAAGTACGACATCATGAACGACCTGATGTCAGTCGGCCTGCACCGCATCTGGAAGCGCTTCGCCGTAGGGCAGGCGAACGTGCATGAAGGCCAGCGCGTGCTGGACATCGCCGGAGGCTCAGGCGATTTGTCGCGCCTGTTCCTCGACAAGGTGGGCAGCAGCGGTCAGGTCATCCTCACCGACATCAACAACGCCATGCTGCGCGTCGGGCGCGACCGCCTGCTCGACGAAGGTCTCGCCACCCCCACCGCGCAATGTGACGCCGAACACCTGCCCTTCCCCGACAACTATTTCGATGTGGTCAGCATCGCTTTCGGCCTGCGCAACGTCACCCACAAAGATGCCGCCCTGCGCGAGATGCACCGTGTGCTCAAGCCCGGTGGCCGCCTGATCGTGCTGGAATTCTCCAAGGTCGCCAAGCCGCTGGAGAAGATGTATGACCTGTATTCCTTCAAGCTGCTACCCAAGATGGGCGAGCTCATCGCCAACGACGCCGACAGCTACCGCTACCTCGCCGAATCCATCCGCATGCATCCGGGGCAGGATGAGTTGAAGCAGATGATGATCGATGCAGGGCTTGAGCGTGTGGAGTACTTCAACATGACAGGCGGAGTGGTGGCGGTGCATCGGGGGTACAAATTATAAGTTGGTGATAGCTTAGGAGAGAGTAGCCTTTACCTAACAGGAGATTTACGTGAAGAAGAGCACTAGTTCTAAATCTATCAGCTATCGGCGTTGTCTCATTGCTCCAAAATCTGGACAAACATTACAGCAGCTCGTTAGTGCCGCATTGAAAAATCTGCAAACTGCTAACCAACGCATGGAGCCATTAGATTCTCAAAGTACAGAAATTCGCGTTATTGGCAAACACAAAGTTGTAAATAAAATGCTTTGCGGTTATCTCTCAACTTATGAGCGGGGCAAATCTCAAGCCGTTATTACTGATGATCCACAAGCTGCCAGCCTTTCTCTCGGAGCAATACCGCCTCAGCCTGTAAAGAATGGAAAGCGACAGGAATATATTCCCGGCGTTCTGTATTTTGCAGTTTTTGATAATCACGTTGCCTTGATGCAAACAACCTCTTTACGCGGGTCTTCGCTGGAATCACATCTTGCTTGGTTATTGAAAAGTAAAACTACAACACTTTCAGCAACTACAAGCATAGTCCTTTCAGATGAGGCACAAAAAGCTACAAAAGAGCGTATTCGTAAATCACATGTAAAGAGCATTGCTTTTGGGCAGCCGCTAATGACGGAACTAAGTCCGGCGACCTCAAAAAAATCAACTGATGCTCAAAAAATCGACAAGAAAACTCGGTTCAAACCTTCTGGACCTATTTTTGATTTGCTTAAACAGTATTTCGATGATCAAAAATTTGAGAAGTTGGGATTGAATGAGATTTTTGATGGCAATCTTGAAGTATGGATTGAGTTGCGATACCCAAAATACCAACGCTCTCATGCGGAAAATACAATTAAGCTAATGGATAACCTTGGTATAGGTTTGCGTGACATAGAAGGCGAAAATGTTGCGCTTGAGTTAGCTGATGGCCACAAAGTATCAGGCAGCGAACTAAAAATCTCCGGCAGCGTTGAAGTTGCCGTAAATTCAAATGGCTTGCCCGATGAAGATTCAGTGTGGAATAAAATGACAGACTGGTTATCAGGCCAAATAACTAATGGCGTTGTTGATCCAGATTAGCCATGTTAAAAGCACTGCGACTATTTGTCTTAATTGTCACGCCGCTCATATTTTGCGCAGCATGGTATCTGGCACCCACCATTCTTAATACAGAAGCGCTCCGTTTCCTGTCTGGGCTAGTCGCAATTTTGTGGGCATTAGAGTTTTATTTTTTCCGCAAGTTAGGTGAGGTATCTTCAATTCAAGGAATTACCTCGAAGGAACACGAACTTCTTGTAATTCGACTTGCGTTATTGCGGAGAAGAATTTGGTGGATTGGCGGCATAGGCCTAGTTTGCTCAGTGGTTATTTGGGTACTTGCTACTTTGGGCTTGCCAGCAACATCCCCAATTTATGCCAGTATGGTTGGCGTCCTTGTCGGAATAAGTCTGTCTTATCTTATTCTGCTCCCAGGATGGTTCAACGAATCACAGGCGTTTATTGATGAAGCTCGTCGCCAAGAAGCATTAAAAAAGAAATTGGCTGATGTTACAAAAACTCTAGAGTCGTCTTCTAAGCAATAGAACAAGCGTAGGATGGGTTGAGCAATGCGATACCCATCGTTGCATTGTTGGGTATCACTCCGTTCCACCCAATCTACAGACACACTACCCCGCTCTTGCATCTCCCCCCAACTTCGACGATGATGTGCATCACATTTGCAATGCACGAGGTTTCCCATGAAAACCGCCACCATGCCCGCCCTGCGCGTGCAACCTGAATTAAGACAAGCCGCCGAAGAGATTTTGCGTCCGGGCGAGACGCTTTCCGCTTTCGTTGAGGACTCGTTGCGCCGCAACGTGGCGTTGCGTCGTAATCAGCAGGAATTCATCGCGCGCGGTTTGGCATCCCGCGACGAAGCGAAGAGAACAGGCGTCTATTTTTCCTCGGAAGAGGTACTGGCAGAACTGGATGACATCCTCACTACTGCCAAAAAGAAGGCGCGCAAGTGAGTCACAAGGTTCGCTATACGCTAGCGGCCAAAGAAGATTTGAAGCGGCTGTTCACCTTTCTGGCTGAGCAGGATATTCAAGCCGCGAAGCACGCACGCAAGACCATCGCCGCAAGCATCCAGCTGTTGGAACAATTTCCTTTCACTTGTCGCAAGGCCGTTAGCGACAATGCGTATTTGCGTGAGTTGGTGGTTCCTTTTGGTGGGGCAGGCTATGTCGTGCTGTTCGAGATCGATGACAATGCAACCGTGACCGTACTTGCGGTGCGCCACCAGCGCGAAGACGATTACCATTAACCGAATTTATTAACCAGGAAATACTATGAGCAGCCTACCTAAATGCCCCAAATGCAATTCCGAATACACCTACGAAGACGGCGACAACTTCGTTTGTCCTGAATGCGCGCACGAGTGGCCCAAGGTCGCAGCCGCCGAAGTGGGCGAGCAGGCGAAGGTATTCAAGGATGCCTTCGGCACCGTGCTGAATGATGGCGACACCGTGACCGTGATCAAGGACTTGAAGATCAAGGGTTCGTCGTCGGTGGTGAAGGTCGGCACCAAGGTGAAGAACATCCGCCTGGTGGATGGCGACCATGACATCGATTGCAAGATCGACGGCATCGGCGCGATGCAGCTGAAGACCGAGTTCGTGAAGAAGGCTTAATTCGGAATGAGCGGTTGGGGTTGTCCGCATGAGGTGGACGGCAAGTGCCAGAAGGTGCTGAACAAGCCGTGCGACATCGGCATGAAGGGATGTGTGCTGGCGGGACGTTTCCGCTTCGCCGACCCGAGCAAGAACCGGCCGAAGAAGACGCCGCACGACCCAGCTGCGGCAACACCCACTTCCAGCGATGACGACCAGCCTTAGCGCGCCGGAAGTACTCTACTGCGACGATCATCTGCTGGTGGCCGACAAACCCGCCGGCTTGCTCGCCGTGCCGGGGCGTGGGGCAGACAAGCAGGACTGCCTTTCCGCCCGCTTGCAGCAACAATTTCCCGATACCTTGGTGGTGCACCGGCTGGATATGGCGACTTCCGGCCTGATGGTGTTCGCGCGCGGCATAGCAATGCAGCGCAAGCTGTCGCAGATGTTCCGCGAGCGGGGGGTGGAGAAACGCTACATCGCAGTCGTTGCCGGCAGGCTAGAGCAAGAGTCCGGCGAGATCGCGCTGCCGCTGATCTGCGACTGGCCGAACCGCCCGCGGCAGATGGTGGACCACGCGCTAGGCAAGCCCTCGCTCACGCGCTATCACAGGCTGGGCTTGGACGGCGATACCACCCGGGTCGAACTCGAACCGGTCACCGGACGCAGCCACCAGCTGCGCGTGCACATGGCGGCCATCGGCTATCCCATCCTCGGCGATGCCCTGTATGGCGACGAGCATGCCGCACCACGCCTGTTGCTGCATGCTTCCGTGTTGCGCTTCGCCCATCCCGCAAGCGGCAAACCGTTGAACTTTGCAAGTCCGCCCCCATTCTAAGCACCGCAACACCAAGGCTGGCGGGCACTGCTGCTATACTCCGCCCCGTTGTATCAACCACTGATAAGGAACCGCATGAAACGTTTCGCCATTTTCTTGACCATCGTTCTGACCAGTCTTTCCCTGCTCGCGGCCAACGCTGAAGCCAAGCGTTTCGGCGGCGGCGGCAGCATCGGCAAACAGCGCACGATGAGCGCTCCGGCACAAAAGGCACCCGCCGCTGCACCGCAGAACACCCCGGCACAACCTGCCGCAGCCCCGCAATCCACCGGCAACAAGTGGCTCGGCCCCTTGGCCGGTATCGCCGCCGGCCTGGGCCTGGCGGCGCTGTTCTCCCATTTCGGGCTGGGTGAAGGCATGGGCATGCTGTTGATGATCATCCTCGGCGCGGTCGCGGTGTTCTTTGTGATCTCGATGCTGCGCAAGAAGCAGCAACCGGCGATGCAATACGCCGGCGCAGGCGCACCTTACGGCGGCACGCAACAACCTGCGGCGCAACCGTTGAGCGGCGGCGCAAGCGCAGCAGCGCCCGTTGCAGCAGCTAACATCCCGGCCGATTTCCCGGTAGACAGCTTCCTGCGCGGCGCCAAAACTACGTTCATCCGCCTGCAAGCGGCCAACGACCGCAAGGACCTGGACGACATCCGCGAATACACCACGCCGGAGATGTTCGCCGAGATCTCGATGCAGATGCAGGAGCGCGGCGATGCGGCGCAGAAAACCGATGTGGTCGCCATCAACACCGAGCTGCTGGAAGTAGCGACCGAAGGCGATATCGCCATCGCCAGCGTGCGCATGAGCGGCCAGCTGCGCGAGAACAACGGCGCGCCGGAAAGCTTCGACGAGATCTGGCATGTACAGAAGAACCTGAAGGACGACAAGTCGGTCTGGCTACTGTCTGGAATCCAACAGATTTAAAGCAAAACTCAAGTAAACTAGCGGGCACAGGATTTTCCTGTGCCCTTTTTATTTGAGCCCGTTGATGATGCGTTTTTTCCGCTTATTCAAGATCATCTTCGTCGTCCTGCGCTTCGGGCTGGACGAGTTCCTGCTGGCGCACGAACGCACGCGCTGGATACGCGCGCTCGTGCGCTTCACGCTGTTCTTCCGCAGCAATGCCACCCCGCGTGCCGAACGCCTGCGCCTTGCGCTGGAAACGCTGGGACCGATCTTCGTGAAGTTCGGCCAGATGCTCTCGACGCGCCGCGACCTGATCCCCGCCGACATCGCCGACGAACTGGCCAAGTTGCAGGACCAGGTGCCGCCCTTCCTTTCTGCGCAGGCCGTCGCCATCCTGGAAAAAGCCTACGGCAAACCTTTGCGCGAAGCGTTCAAGCGCTTCGACGAAGTGCCAATCGCCAGCGCATCGGTGGCGCAGGTGCATTTCGCCGAGCTGCCGGACGGCCGCGATGCGGCGGTGAAGATATTGCGCCCCGGCATCGAGCACATCATCAAGCACGACATCGCCCTGCTCGATATCTGCGCCGACCTGGTGGAGCGCCTGTGGGCGGACGGCAAACGCCTGAAGCCGCGCGAGGTGGTGGCCGAGTTCAAAAAGTGCCTGGCTGATGAACTCGACCTGCTGCGCGAAGCATCGAATTGCAGCCAGCTGCGACGCAACTTCGCCGACTCGAAACTGCTGATGGTGCCCGAGGTATATTGGGATTTCTGCACCAGCGAGATCATGGTGATGCAACGCATGTACGGCATCCCGATCAGCCAGGTGGGCGCATTGCGCGAGGCCGGCATCGACATCCCCAAGCTGGCCGCCGACGGCGTGGAGATTTTCTACACGCAGGTGTTCCGCGACGGCATCTTCCACGCCGACATGCACCCCGGCAACATCATGGTGCATCGCGACGGGCGCTACATCGCGCTGGATTTCGGCATCATGGGCACGCTCACCGACACCGACAAACACTATCTCGCGCAAAACTTCATCGCTTTCTTCCGCCGCGATTACAAACGCGTCG
Organism: Sideroxyarcus sp.; assembly: GCA_035299445.1. Taxonomy (GTDB): domain Bacteria; phylum Pseudomonadota; class Gammaproteobacteria; order Burkholderiales; family Gallionellaceae; genus Sideroxyarcus. Next base: position 319,560 of record DATGWO010000024.1, on the reverse strand, counting down.
CCGAGGTGCATATCGAATCGGGCTGGGCGCCGGCCAATACGCGCGTGGACGAACTGGAAGCGGCGATCCGCGCGGTGTGCGAACCGATCTTCGACAAGCCGCTGAAAGAGGTTTCCTTCGGCCGCGTGTTGCTGCGGCTGTTCCAGACCTCGCGCCGGTTCGGCATCGAAATCCAACCGCAGCTGGTGTTACTGCAAAAGACCTTGCTGAACATCGAGGGCTTGGGGCTGCAACTCGATCCCGAGCTCGACCTGTGGAAGACCGCCAAGCCCTGGCTGGAACGCTGGATGAGCGAACAGGTGGGCTGGCGCGGTTTCCTCAAGGCCCTGCGCACCGAGGCGCCAAACTATGCCGGCATCCTGCCGCAGCTGCCGCGCCTGTTGCACCAGCGCCTGTTGAACGATGCAGCGGGCAATGATGACGAGACCCTGCGCAAGCTGTTGCGCCAGCAGAAACGTTTCAATTCGCTGCTGCTGGTCATTGTTGTGTTGCTGACGGGATTGTTATCTTGGGAAGTGTGGCGCGCGCTGAGCTAACCATTGAAGGTTGCAACGAGATTCGGAACAGACCCGCCGCACGGCGGGTTTTGTTTTTCAGGCAAAAAAGCCGTCTTTCATCAGCTCGGCCGCCAGCATTTTGTAATCTGCCGCACCCGGGCTTTGCGGTGCGAAGGCGAATACATCGAGACCGTGCATCGGGCTGGTCGCCAGCGCCACGGTTTCGCCGATACGGGTCTTGCACACCAGCTCGCCGTAACGCTGTTTGAGTTTGTCGTAGATATCGTAGGCCAACTTGCGGCGCGAATCGAAACGGGTAACCACGATGCGGCGCTCGAATTTGCGTTGCAGCTTCTTCTCCAGCACGTTGAGCGCAGAATCCAGCCGGTGCACGCCGTGCTGCGACAGGTAATCGGCCGACACCGGGATCAGCACGCGGTCTGCCGCCAGCAAGGCATTCAGGGTAAGCACGCCCAGCATCGGGCAGCAGTCGATTAGGATGGGGGCGCCGGTGAGCGCCAATTCTTCTGCCAGGCCTTGCTTCAACATCTTTGCCGCCTGCGGGTCGCGACCGTACAGCGCGTCGATCTTGGACAGTTCCAGCGTGGCCGGGATGATCTGCCAGCCGGCGGGGGTGACGTGCAGCAGCTTGGCCAGCGGCGTGTTGTCCTTGAAGAAGCTGGCCATGCTCCTCTCTTGGACGGTGCCGTTCTTCAACCCGCAGGCAATGCTCAGGTGACCCTGCGGGTCCATGTCCAGGGCGATGGGATGCCGCTGAGCCAGCGCCAAGGCTGCCGTCAGATTCAGGCAGGTAGTGGTTTTACCCACTCCGCCTTTTTGGTTGAATACGGCGATGACCGCCATTTTCTCTCCTGGGTGGTGGGAATGGATGTGGTGGTTATTCAGCTGCGCGGTTTGTGGCTACGGCCGGGCCTTTGGCCCTTAACACTCGCTCCGCTCGCATTAGCCTTCGCCGCAAGCCGAGAAACCTCGCCATGAAACTCCGGCTTTACTCCACCGTTACGGACTTGGCGAGGTTTCTCGGCTTGTCCACATCTGTTCCCTTTTGCAATGCTGCGTAATATGCCAACAGTTGCAGCGGGACGGTATGCAGAATAGGGCTGAGAAAACCCGCGTGTTCGGGCATTTGCAGGATGTGGACGCCCTCGCTGGCATGGATATGGGTGTTGGCATCGGCAAACACATACAGCTCGCCGCCGCGCGCGCGCACTTCCTGCAGGTTGGATTTGAGCTTTTCCAGCAACACGTCGTTAGGAGCGACCGAGACCACCGGCATATCCTCGTCCACCAGCGCCAGCGGGCCGTGCTTTAGCTCGCCGGCCGGATAGGCTTCGGCATGGATGTAGGAGATCTCCTTCAGCTTGAGCGCGCCTTCGGCAGCGATCGGATAGTGCATGCCGCGGCCGAGGAACAGGGCGTGGTGCTTGTCGGCGAAGTGCTTGGCCATTTCGACGATCTGCGGCTCCAGCGCCAGCACCTTCTGCACGGCGGCGGGCAGATGGCGCAGTTCATGCAGGAACTGCTGTTCGCGCTCGGCGCTCAAGCGCCCGCGCAGCTTGGCCAGTACCAGCGTCAGCAGGAACAGCGCAGCCAATTGGGTGGTGAAGGCCTTGGTCGAGGCCACGCCGATTTCGGGACCCGCGCGAGTCAGCAAACGCAGCTTGGATTGGCGGATGATGGCGCTCTCCGGCACGTTGCAGATCGCCAGCGTGAACGGATGCCCGGTCTCCTTGGCATGGTGCAGTGCAGCCAGGGTATCCGCAGTTTCGCCGGATTGCGAGATAGTGACCACTAGCGTCTTGGGATTGGCCACGCTGCTGCGGTAGCGGTATTCGCTGGCGATCTCGACCACGCAGGGGATGCCGGCGATCTCTTCCAGCCAGTAGCGCGCGACCTGTCCCGCATGGTTGCTGGTGCCGCAGGCGAGGATGAGGATGTTATCGATGTGCGGGAAGATGTTGTTCGCTTCGGCGCCGAAGATGCCGGGCACCAGCGACTGGCTGTTGCACACGGATTCCAGCGTGTTCGCCAACGCCTGCGGCTGCTCGTGGATCTCTTTCTGCATGTAGTGCTTGTACTCGCCCAGCTCCACGCTGTCGTTATCCAGTTCGCTCACATGCACCGGGCGCTGCACGGCGTTACCTTGCGCATCGTAGATGTGATAGTTCGCCAGGTTGATCTCGACCACATCGCCTTCTTCCAGATACACCACATTCTTGGTGACCTGCAGCAGCGCTGACATATCGGAACCGACGAAATGCTCGCCTTCGCCCACGCCCAACAGCAACGGGCTACCCTTGCGCGCGGCAATCAGCTGGTGCGGGTTGTCTGCCGCCACCACGCCGATGGCGTAAGCGCCTACCAACTGTGACAATGCCATCTGCGTGGCGACCAACAGGCTGCCTTGCGCATAGTGGCTGTGGATCAGGTGAGCGATGACTTCGGTGTCGGTGTCGGAGTTGAATTCGTAGCCATGCGCAGTCAGCTCGGCGCGCAACTCTTCGTAGTTCTCGATGATGCCGTTGTGCACAACGGCGATCAGGTTGCGGCTGATGTGAGGGTGCGCATTGCGTTCGCTCGGCACGCCGTGGGTGGCCCAGCGGGTGTGGGCGATGCCCAGTTCGCCATGGGTATGGGCGCTCTTCTGTTCCAAGTCTTTAACGCGTCCGGCGCTGCGCACGCGCTCCAGTTTACCGTCATTGACCACCACCAGACCGGCCGAGTCATAACCGCGATATTCGAGGCGCAACAAACCGTGCACCAGGATGGGCACGATGTTGCGTTTTGCGACGGCACCGACGATTCCGCACATGTTATTTCTTCACTTTCTGCGGGCGCTTCCACCCGTTGATGGTTATCTGTTTGCTGCGCGACAGGGTCAGCTCCCCGGCGGGGGCATCCTTGGTGATGGTCGAACCGGCGCCGATGGTCGCACCTTTGCCGACGGTGACCGGCGCCACCAGCTGCGTATCGGAACCGATGAAGGCATCGTCTTCGATGACAGTGCGGAACTTGTTCGCGCCGTCATAGTTGCAGGTGATAGTCCCGGCGCCGATGTTCACACGGCTGCCCACCGTGCTGTCGCCGATGTAGCTGAGGTGGTTGGCCTTGGAGCCCTGGCCGATCTCGCTGTTCTTGATCTCGGTGAAATTGCCGACATGCGCATCGTCGTGCAGTTTGCTGCCGGGACGCAGCCGGGCATAAGGCCCGAGCTGGCAGTTGGCGCCGACTTCGCTCTGGTCGATATGGGTATAGGACGCGATCTGCGTGCCACTGCCGATGCTGGCATTGCGGATGACACTGTAAGCGCCTACTCGCACGCGGTCGCCCAAGATGACCTTGCCCTCGAAGATGCAGCCGACATCGATCTCGACATCGCGGCCGCAGCTCAACTCTCCACGCACATCTAGGCGCGTCGGGTCGGCCAGCGTCACACCCTGCACCATCAGCTTGCCCGCCACTACCTGCTGCCAGATGCGCTCCAACTGGGCGAGCTGGGTCTTGTTGTTGATGCCCTCCACTTCCCAGCGCTGTGCGGGTTGTGCGGTGTGCACCGCTATGCCCTCCGCTACGGCCATGGCAACGATATCGGTGAGGTAGTACTCGCCTTGCGCGTTGTTGTTGCCCAGCTTGCCCAGCCAGGCGCGCAGCTTGGCGGTCGGGGCCAGCATGATGCCGGTGTTCACTTCCCTGATCTCCAGCTGTTCCGGCGTGGCATCCTTTTGCTCGACGATGCTCAACACGTCGCCCTCGGCATTGCGCACGATGCGGCCATAGCCGGTGGGATTATCCAGATTGACGGTCAACAACACCAAGCCATCACCAGCCTGCTGCATCTGGTGCAGCGTACTGTGCTGGATGAGCGGCACATCGCCGTAAAGGATGAGCGTGCGGCTGTCGTCCTTGAAATGCGGCATGGCCTGCTGCACCGCGTGGCCGGTACCGAGCTGCGGTTCCTGAATCACGAACTTCGCGCCGTATTGCTGCATGGCCTGCGGCACCGCATCACCGCCGTGCCCATACACCACGCACACCTGCTGCGGCTGCAACGATGCCGCGCAATCCAGCACATGCTGCACCAGCGGCTTGCCGGCCAGTGCATGCAACACCTTGGGTTTGTCGGAATACATGCGCGTGCCTTTGCCGGCAGCGAGGATGACGATATTCAAAAGGCTCATATCCGGGGCATTTCAAAGATAGCGAAGTATATCGTTCAAGCAACAAAAAAGCAGCCGAAGCTGCTTTTCTGTGTGGTTCTGCAACGATATTGCTTAGTGTGCGTGCTTGCGCATTTGCTGGATGGCACGCAGTTGGGCGATCGCTTCCGCCAACTCGGCTTGCGCGGCTGCGTAGTCGATGTCGGAGGTGCGGTTCTTCATCGCTTCTTCTGCCGCCTGTTTGGCTTCCAGTGCGCGCGCTTCATCCAGATCGGTGCCGCGGATCGCGGTGTCGGCCAGGATGGTGACGACGCTGGGCTGCACTTCCAGCATGCCGCCGGATACATAGATCAGCTCTTCCTGCTCCTGATCCGGACGTTTGATGCGCACGGCACCCGGTTTGATACGGGTCATCAGGGCGGTGTGGCGCGGGTAGATACCCAGTTCGCCCATTTCGCCCGGTACCACGACGACCTCGGCGAGGCCGGAGAAAATCTGCTCCTCCGCGCTCACCACGTCCACATGTACGGTCATTGCCATGATTGGCTCCTAATTATTGCAGGGTCTTGGCTTTTTCGACCGCTTCTTCGATGCCGCCGACCATGTAGAACGCTTGTTCCGGCAGGTGATCGTATTCGCCGGCGACGATGGCCTTGAAGCCCTTGATGGTGTCCTTCAGGGTCACGTACTTGCCCGGTGCGCCGGTGAACACTTCGGCAACGTGGAACGGTTGCGACAGGAAGCGCTGAATCTTGCGCGCACGTGCCACAGCCAGCTTGTCTTCCGGTGCCAGTTCGTCCATACCCAGAATCGCGATGATGTCGCGCAATTCCTTGTAGCGCTGCAAAGTCTGCTGCACGCTGCGAGCCACGCTGTAGTGCTCTTCACCCACGACCAGCGGGTCGAGTTGACGAGAAGTGGAGTCCAGCGGGTCAACGGCGGGGTAGATACCCAACGAGGCGATGTCGCGGCTCAACACAACGGTGGAGTCCAGGTGCAAGAAGGTCGTTGCCGGAGACGGGTCGGTCAAGTCATCCGCAGGAACATAAACGGCCTGGATGGAGGTAATGGAACCCACCTTGGTCGATGTAATACGCTCTTGCAGGCGGCCCATTTCTTCGGCCAGTGTCGGTTGGTAACCCACAGCGGAAGGCATACGGCCCAGCAGCGCGGATACTTCGGTACCGGCCAGGGTGTAACGATAGATGTTGTCCACGAAGAACAGGATGTCGCGGCCTTCGTCGCGGAACTTCTCGGCCATGGTCAGGCCGGACAGGGCCACGCGCAGACGGTTGCCGGGCGGCTCGTTCATCTGGCCGAACACCATCGCAACCTTGGACTTGGTGAAGTCTTCCTTGTCGATAACGCCTGCGTCGGTCATTTCGTGGTAGAAGTCGTTACCTTCGCGGGTACGCTCACCCACGCCGGCGAACACGGACAGACCGCTGTGCTGCTTGGCGATGTTGTTGATCAGTTCCAGCATGTTCACGGTCTTGCCCACGCCGGCGCCGCCGAACAGGCCGACCTTACCGCCCTTGGCGAACGGGCAAACCAGATCGATAACCTTGATGCCGGTTTCCAGCAGGTCAACGGAAGGCGACAGTTCGTCGAACTTCGGTGCTGCCTGGTGAATGGCGCGCTTCTCGTCGCTCTTGATCGGACCGACTTCGTCGATCGGACGGCCCAGCACGTCCATGATACGGCCCAGTGTGCCGGTACCAACGGGCACCTGGATCGGGTTGCCGGTGGCGTTAACTGCCATGCCGCGGCGCAGACCGTCGGACGATCCCATCGCAATAGTACGCACAACGCCGTCGCCCAGTTGCTGCTCGACCTCGAAGGTCAGGCCGACTTCGGCTGTGGAGTTGCCCGCATCGGCCAGCGTCAAGGCTTCATACACCTTGGGCATTTTGTCGCGCGGAAATTCGATGTCGACCACGGCACCGATACACTGAACAATCTTTCCTTGACTCATTTTAAGATTCCCCGTCTAAATTAATTCTGAATTCTTTGCCGATCAGCCGATCGCCGCTGCGCCGCCGACGATCTCCGAGATTTCCTTGGTGATCGCCGCTTGACGCGCTTTGTTGTAAACCAGCTTGAGTTCGCTGATAACGTTTTTGGCGTTATCGGAAGCGGCTTTCATCGCCACCATGCGCGAGCTCTGCTCGGAGGCCATGTTCTCGACCACTGCCTGGTACACCAGCGACTCGATGTAACGCAGCAACAGTTCGTCGATGACCTTCTTCGCGTCCGGCTCGTAGATGTAATCCCAGTTGCCTTCGCTGGTACCCAGCTGTTCGCCGCTCAGCGGCAACAGTTGTTCTACGCGCGGTTCCTGCTTCATCGTGTTGATGAAGTGGTTGTAGCTCAGATAGATCGCGTCGATCTCGCCGGCAACGTAGGCATCCAGCATGGCTTTCACGGCACCGATCAGCTTCTCGATGTGCGGCGTGTCGCCCAAGCCGGTCAGGTGCGATTGCACCTTGGCACCGATGCGGTTCATGAAACCGAAGCCCTTGTTGCCGATCGGGCAAACCATCAGGCCCTTGCCTTCGCTCTGCCAGGTTTTCATTTCGTTCACTGCCAGACGCAGCAGGTTGGTGTTCAAGCCACCGCACAAGCCCTTGTCGGAAGTAACGACGATCAGACCGACGTTCTTGATGCTGTCACGCTTAACCAAGAATGCATGTTTGTATTCCGGATTGGCGCGCGACAAGTGAGCGGCGACATTGCGGATCTTCTCGGCATAAGGGCGAGCGGCACGCATGCGATCCTGCGCTTTGCGCATCTTCGCGGCTGCCACCATTTCCATCGCACGGGTGATCTTGCGCGTATTCTCAACGCTCTTGATCTTGGTGCGAATCTCTTTACTGCCCGCCATAACTCACCTCGCCTTAGTAGACAGCTGTTGCCTTGAACGATTCGATGGCCGCAGACAACAGTTTTTCGTTATCGGCAGACAGGTCCTTGGAAGACTCGATCGCATCCATCAGCGCCTTGTTCTTGGACTTCAGGTTGGCGTGCAGTGCAGCTTCGAAAGCCAAAGCCTTGTTCACGGCGACGTCGTCGAAGTAGCCCTTGTTCACTGCGAACAGTGTGGTGGCCATTTCGGAAACGGACAACGGTGCGTATTGCAGCTGCTTCATCAGTTCGGTCACCAGACGGCCGCGCTCCAGTTGCTTGCGGGTCGATTCGTCCAGGTCGGAAGCGAACTGCGCGAACGCAGCCAGTTCACGGTACTGGGCCAGAGCCAGACGCACACCGCCGCCGAGCTTCTTGATGACCTTGGTCTGCGCTGCGCCACCCACGCGGGACACCGACACACCGGCGTTGATCGCGGGACGGATACCGGCGTTGAACAGGTCGGCTTCCAAGAAGATCTGACCGTCGGTGATGGAAATCACGTTGGTCGGCACGAAGGCGGAAACGTCGCCGGCCTGGGTTTCGATGATCGGCAGCGCGGTCAGCGAACCGGTCTTGCCTTTGACGGCGCCCTTAGTGAAGGCTTCGACGTAGTCGGCATTCACGCGAGCTGCGCGCTCCAGCAGGCGGGAGTGCAGGTAGAACACGTCGCCGGGGTAAGCTTCGCGGCCGGGCGGACGGCGCAGCAGCAGAGAGATCTGGCGATATGCCCAAGCTTGCTTGGTCAGGTCATCGTAAACGATCAGTGCATCTTCGCCACGGTCGCGGAAGTATTCGCCCATGGTGCAGCCGGCGTAAGGCGCCAGGAACTGCATCGCGGCGGAGTCGGAAGCGGTAGCGGCAACTACGATGGTATATTCCATCGCGCCGTGCTCTTCCAGTTTGCGCACCACGTTGGCAACGGTCGAAGCTTTCTGGCCGACGGCAACGTAGATACAGGTCATGTTCTGACCCTTCTGGTTGATGATGGCGTCAACTGCAACCGCTGTCTTACCAGTTTGGCGGTCACCGATGATCAGTTCGCGCTGACCGCGACCAACTGGAACCATGGAGTCGATGGACTTCAGACCGGTCTGTACCGGCTGGTCAACGGATTTACGTGCGATAACGCCCGGTGCGACCTTTTCGATCTTGTCGGTCATCTTGGCGTTGATCGGGCCCTTGCCGTCGATCGGCTGGCCCAGCGCGTTCACTACGCGGCCGCGCAGTTCAGGACCGACTGGCACTTCCAGAATGCGGCCGGTGCACTTTACGGTGTCGCCTTCGGTGATGTGCTCGTATTCGCCCAGAATAACCGCACCCACGGAATCACGCTCGAGGTTCAGCGCCAGACCAAAAGTGTTGCCGGGGAATTCCAACATTTCGCCTTGCATCACATCGGACAAGCCGTGGACGCGGACGATACCGTCGGTCACGCTGACCACTGTACCTTCAGTGCGCGCTTGGGTCAGTGCTTCGAAGTTCTCGATGCGACTGCGAATCAGATTGCTAATTTCGGAAGGGTTGAGCTTCATCTGGGTTTCCTCATTCTTGATAAATCTTTATCAGGCCAATGTGTTTGCCATCAAGCAAGCGCGTTCGCCATTTCGCTGAGTCGTGTACGCGCGGATCCGTCGATGACTTTGTCTCCGGCACGGATCACCACGCCTCCCAGCAATTCTTTGTTGACCTTGCAGGTCAGCTTGATCTCACGACCCATGCGCTTTTTCAGCGAGCTGACGATCTTGTCTTGTTGTGCAGCGGACAGTTCGAATGCCGCGTCCACTACCACATTGACGGTCTTTTCTGCATCGGCCTTCAGCATTTCAAAGAGGGCGGCAATCTCTGGCAATTCCAGCAAGCGCTGATTGTCGGCAAGCACGCGCACGAAATTGCGTTGCTGCGCCGTGGCATCCTTGCCGATCAGCGCCTCAACCAGGCCTTCGACCTGTTTTTTGGCAACACGCGGATTGGTGACCAGGGCTCGAACTTCCGGATGGTTGACCGCTTCGGCCAGAGATATCAGCATCTCCGACCATGCCTTCAGTGCGTTCAGCTTTTGCGCCTCTTCAAACGCCGCTTGGGCGTAAGGACGTGCTGTGGTAATGGCTTCAGACATGGCGTTTAGATTTCCGCAACGAGTTTATCGAGCAGATCGTTGTGCGCCTTGGCATCGATCTCGCGACCGAGGATCTTGCCTGCACCGGCCAGTGCGATGGCAGAAACCTGCGTACGCAATTGCTCCTTGGCGCGAAACACTTCCTGATCGATCTCGGCCTTGGCGCCGGCGATGATACGGTCGCCTTCCACCTTGGCTTGTCCCTTGGCTTCTTCTACGATCTCGCTAGCGCGTTTTTCGCCATTGGCCACGATCTCACCGGCCTTTTCCTTGGCTTCGCGCAGGATTTCTGCGGAACGCTTGGAGGCCAGTTCGAGATCGTGCTTGGCACGCTCGGCATCCGCCAAACCGTCGGCGATCTGCTTCTTGCGTGCTTCCAGCGCGGCCATAATCGGCGTCCAGACGAACTTCATGCAGAACCACACGAACAGGGCGAACATGATCAGCTGGGCGAGAAGAGTTGCATTGATATTCATGCAAGCTACCTTTCTTCTTGAGTTATGCGTCGTTGCTTAAAGTGTGAATTAACCCACCACAGCGAACAGAACGTACATCGCGATACCCACAGCGATCATCGGAACGGCGTCGACCAGACCCATCACCACGAAGAACTGGGTACGCAGCATCGGGATCAGTTCAGGTTGGCGAGCAGCGCCTTCCAGGAAGCGACCACCCAAGATACCGATACCAACGGCTGCGCCGAGAGCGCCCAGACCCATCATCAGTGCGCCAGCGATGTACAGCAGTGCGTTTGCCATTTCCATTTGTATTTCTCCTAGTTTGTTAAAAGTAAAGTTGATGAAACCGAAAAATTAATGATGTTCCTGATGCGCCATGTCCAGATAGACCACGGTCAGCGTCATGAAGATGAATGCCTGCAAGGTCACAATCAGGATGTGGAAGATCGCCCAACCCAACGACAGCAGGATCTGCGAGCCGAACAGCGTCATGCCGCTCAGCGAAAAGCCAGCCCAGGCGCCGCCCATCAGCGCGATCAGGATGAAGATCATTTCGCCGGCGTACATGTTGCCGAACAAACGCAGCGCCAGCGAGATCGGCTTGGCGATCAGGTTCACGCCTTCGAGCAACAGGTTGGCCGGCATACCCCACTTGCCGAACGGCTGCAGTGCGAGTTCGCCCATGAAGCCGCCAAGACCCTTCATCTTCACGCTGTAGTACAGCACCAGCGCGAACACGCCGATAGCCATGCCGAAGGTGGCGTTGGGATCAGTGGAGGGAACGACTTTGAAGAAAGGAACGCCCAGAGCGCCCATCAGCAGAGGGACCCAGTCGATCGGGATCAGGTCCATCAGGTTCATGGTGAAGACCCAGAAGAAGATGGTCAGCGCCAATGGGCCGATCATGCTGTTCTTGCCGGAGAAGGAGCCGCGCACGCTGTTGTCGATGAACTCGAGCGCCCACTCGCAGAAGTTTTGCAGGCCGTTCGGTGTGGTGGCCGATGCAGTTTTTGCCGCACGGTAGAACATGAACATGAACACCACGCCCAACAACAGGGACATGAACAGGGTATCGATGTTCAACGCCCAGAAGCCCATCTCTTTGGCTTCTTCCGCGCTGTGTGCTATACCCCAAGTACCATCGGGCAATTGACCGTATGTGAGGTTTTGCAGGTGATGCTTGATATATTCCGCTGATGTATGCGCTGCTTCGTGCGCTACTTCGCCTGCTTCATGCGCCATTTCACTGGACATTTTTTACGCCGCTTTCAGTCTTGATCTTAAAAAACAACCGGGCTGCCAACAGCACCGCTTGCCCCAATACAAAGCCACCCAGAACCGCGAGTGGCGATAACTTCAGCACTGCTAGGCAGATGCCCAGCGATGCCACGACTGCCAAAAACCGCTCGGCAGCGTAGAAATACATAAGCCGTAATTGTTGATGTGCGTCATGGGCAGGATACAAAGCCGCTCGGGTCATTCTCCAAGCCAGCAATGCACCATTGAGAACGGATACCCCTCCCCCACCTAACACCGCTATCGCATATTGCGGCGCGCTTTCCCAGCCATAAGCCACGCCTGCAGCAATCAATGTAACCAGTGCCTGTAGCCCGATTACCTTGCGCGCCAGTTTTTTTTCTTGTACCTCGGCGTAGAAAAGCGCGGGGATGATAGCGGCGTTTAACGGGGGTGTCAAACGTTGTTCCGCCGTTTCCCCTTCTTTTTTGCCATTCAACTCAGCGTCCTCTGCGCAACCCACCGAGCAGTTCGTCCAGATGGTCGTTGCTTGCATACTCGATGACCAGCTTGCCGCCGCCCTTGCTGTTGGATTTGATTTCCACGCGCGCGCCGAGGTGTGCGCTCATTTCTTCCTGCAATTGCAAGGTGTCGCGGTCTACTTTTGGAGTCTTCTTGCCTTCGGTTTTGGCTGGTGCCTGCTCGCCTTGTTGCTGCACCAGTTTCTCGGCTTCGCGCACAGACAGGCCTTCCAGCACGATCTTGTTGGCCAGCAGCACTTGTTGCGCGCCATCCAGCGACAGCAGCGCGCGTGCATGACCCATGTCAAGAGAACCCTCCATCAACATGCCTTGCACCGCATCGGGCAGCTTGAGCAGGCGCAACAGATTGCTGGCTGCGCTGCGCGAACGGCCGACCGCGTCGGCCGCAGCCTGGTGCGTCATCTGGAATTCGTCGATCAAACGCTGAATGCCGATTGCTTCTTCCAACGGATTCAGATCTTCGCGCTGGATGTTTTCGATCAGCGCCATTGCCAATGCCGCATTGTCGGGCACCTTGCGCACGATGACCGGCACTATCTTCAATTCCGCCAACTGTGCCGCGCGCCAGCGACGTTCGCCGGCGATGATTTCGTAACCACCTTCTGCCAATTCGCGCGCCAGGATCGGCTGCATCACGCCCTGTGCCTTGATCGAAGCGGCCAACTCGTTCAAGGAAGTTTCATCCATGTGGCTGCGAGGCTGGTATTTGCCCGGCTTGAGTTGCTCGACTTTCAGTTCGCGCAAAACATCGTTTTGTTTTGTTGTGCTATTCCCAGAAAGCAGCGCATCCAAGCCGCGTCCCAACCCCTTCATCGGTTTTGCCATGATTTTCCTTTTTTCGAACTTGTTATTTATACGGCAGCTTGTGCGCTGGCGTTGTTGAGCATCTCGCCGGCCAGCGCCAAATAGGCTTGCGTACCCTTGGATTGACTGTCGTGATACAGCACCGGGATGCCGAAGCTGGGCGCTTCCGCCAGACGCACATTGCGCGGAATGACGGTACGGTAGACCTTGTCGCCAAAGTGTTGCTGCAATTGGTCCGAGACCTGTTGCGCCAAGGCATTGCGCGGGTCGAACATGGTGCGCAGCAAACCCTCTATCTCCAGTTCCGGATTGAGGTTCTCGCGCACTTTGCGGATGGTGTTGACCAGATCGCTCAAGCCTTCCAGCGCATAGTATTCACACTGCATGGGAATCATCACCGATTTGGCCGCGCACAAGCCGTTCAGCGTAAGCAAATTCAACGCCGGCGGGCAATCCACCAGAATGTAGTCGTATTCATGCAATACATGCATCAACTCGTCTTTGAGTCGCGTTTCGCGCCCTTCCACATCCACCAGCTCGATCTCGGCGCCCGCCAGCTCGCGGTTTGCCGGCAACACATCGTATTTGCCGGTTTCCGATTGAACGCGCACATCGACGATGGTTTTCTCGCCCAGCAACACATCGTAGATGGTCAGTTCCAGATCAGCTTTGTTGATGCCGCTACCCATGGTCGCGTTGCCCTGCGGGTCAAGGTCAATCAACAGCACACGCTGTTTGGCTGCTGCCAGGCTCGCTGCCAGATTGACGCTGGTGGTGGTCTTGCCAACACCGCCTTTTTGATTGGTGATCGCCAATATCTTGCTCATTTTTTCACTCCCAATACGACCAAACTTCGGGCAGCTTCCAGTTCCGGAATCTGCAACGTAATTAACTTTTCCACCGACACATCCTCAGGAAGCCGAACCAACTCTTGCTCCGGCACACCTTTCATGGCCGCCCAATGTCCGTCCGCAGCCAACAAATGCCGGGTCAACGTGACAAAATCGGCCGCTTCGGCAAATGCGCGCGAGATTATTCCGTCAAACTTTTGTGCCGCTTGCCATTGCTCCACCCGCTCGCAGCGCACTTCCACGTTGCGCAACCCCAACTCGATGGCGGCTTGCTGCACAAAACCGGTCTTCTTGCTATTGCTGTCCAGCAAGGTGAACGACCACTCCGGTCTCATCACGGCCAATACGATCCCCGGCAAGCCCCCCCCGCAGCCCACATCCAGCCAGCGTTGCGGCCACAGATAGGGCAATACAGCAAGGCTATCCAGCAAGTGATTGCTCACCATTTGCTCCGGTTGACGAATCGCGGTGAGGTTGTACACCCCGTTCCACTTATGTAATAACGCCAGATACTCCAACAGCTTCACCTGCTGCTCAGGCGTAACATCCAAGCCCATCCGGGCAATACCTGCAGACAGCTTCTGTGCGAGACTCATGCTGCTTTTTCTTGTTTGAAGCCTCGCTTCAAATGCACCAACAGTAAAGAAATTGCAGCGGGCGTTACACCCGAGATACGCGCCGCTTGCCCAATCGTTTGCGGTTGATGCTGATTCAGTTTCTGGCGAACCTCAATCGACAATCCGCGCACTACTGAATAATCCATATCCGGCGGCAACTGGGTTGTCTCGTGCCCTTCCTGGCGCGCGATCTCATCCTGCTGACGCTCTATATATCCTTGATATTTAGCAAGAATTTCTACTTGCTCAGCAATATCCTCCGCATCCGGCGCTTGTACACCGGGCAACGTCATTAATGCTGCGTAACTCACCTCGGGACGGCGCAGAAGGTCATATAAGCAATATTCCCGCTCGATTTCTTTACCCAGCACGCGTTCGGCATCAGCTTTGTCCAGCATGCGCGGATTTACCCAGGTCGATTTCAATCGCTCCAGCTCGCGCGCGATCTTTTCGCGTTTTTCTTCAAATGCCTGCCAACGCAAGTCATCCACCAAGCCTAAGCGGCGGCCCGCTTCCGTAAGGCGCATGTCGGCATTGTCTTCCCGCAATTGCAGACGATATTCGGCGCGGCTGGTGAACATGCGATACGGTTCGGAAACGCCGCGGGTGATCAGGTCGTCCACCATCACTCCTAAATACGCTTCGTTACGGCGCGGGCACCAGGCTTCTTGCTCTTTGGCTTGCAATGCTGCATTCACTCCAGCCAATAATCCTTGGGCGGCAGCTTCTTCGTAACCCGTTGTACCGTTGATCTGTCCGGCAAGGAAAAGTCCGTTTATCGCCTTGCTTTCCAAAGATAATTTAAGACCGCGGGGATCAAAATAATCGTATTCGATGGCATAGCCAGGGCGTGTGATATGTGCGTTTTCCATACCCTTGATGGAGCGCACCAAAGCCAACTGTGTGTCATAGGAAAGACTGGTTGAGATGCCGTTGGGATAGATCTCATGCGTAGTCAGACCTTCCGGTTCCAGGAAGATTTGGTGCGAGGTCTTGCCCGCAAAACGGGTAATTTTGTCTTCGATGGACGGGCAATAGCGCGGCCCCACTCCCTCGATAACGCCGGTAAACAAAGGCGACTCGCCCAATCCGTTGCGGATGATCTCGTGAGTGTGTTCGTTGGTCTGTGTCACCCAGCAAGGCAACTGACGCGGATGTTGCTCGGCGCGACCCATGAACGAGAACACCGGTACCGGTGTATCGCCGTGCTGTTCCTGCATTACGGAAAAATCGATGCTGCGCCCGTCGATGCGCGGCGGCGTGCCGGTCTTTAAGCGTCCGATCGGCAATCCCAGTTCACGCAGGTTTTGCGCCAATCCGATCGAAGGCGGATCGCCTGCACGGCCCGCCGGATAATTCGTTAACCCGACATGCACCAATCCGGCCAAGAAGGTTCCGGTGGTCAACACCACGGTCTTGGCGCGATAGCTCAGACCCAATTGTGTCTGCACGCCAACCACACACCCTTGTTCTATCAGTAATTTTTCAGCAGGTTGTTGAAAAAGCCAAAGATTTTTCTGGTTTTCCAGGCGCTTGCGAATGGCTTGTTTATAGAGTGCACGATCAGCCTGGGCGCGGGTGGCACGGACTGCCGGACCTTTGGAGGCATTCAGAATGCGGAATTGGATACCACCTTCGTCTGTCGCAGCAGCCATCGCACCACCAAGGGCATCGACCTCTTTGACCAAGTGCCCCTTACCGATACCGCCGATGGATGGATTGCAGGACATGACGCCCAGCGTTTCGATGTTGTGGGTAAGCAGTAGTGTTGCGCAGCCCGCACGAGCACTGGCCAAGGCCGCTTCTGTGCCGGCGTGCCCGCCACCTATTACGATGACATCGAATTGTTTCGAGTCGCGCATTCGTCGCCCACCAAAATGAGGACGCGCATCATACCCCAAAAGTTATTTTCCCCGAAAACTTTACTTGGCAAAATGTTTCACGTGAAACACTTTATTTGCCTATACAAAAACGGCTGAAAATCTCGCCCAGCAGGTCGTCTGCGCTGAATTCGCCGGTGATACTGTTGAGCGCGGTCTGCGCCTGTCGCAGTTCTTCAGCAAAAAGCTCAGGATGATCAAGTTGTTGCTGAGCCATAATTAAATTTTGGCTGGCTTTTGAAAGCGCGTCCAAATGCCGGGCTCTTGCCATAAAGACACCGGTTTCTTGATGCCAGCCGATGACTTCCAACAGTTTTTCCTGCAAAACATCGATTCCTGCGCCGGTCTTGGCCGAAAGGTAAAGATGTGTTTGTCCATCCCTTGCTTTCACACCTGCGGTATGGCCGCTCAAATCGATCTTGTTGTGCAAATACAGTCTTGGAGTTTTGGCCGGCAACTGCGTAAGAATCGCTTGGTCCTCTGGCTCGGCTTGCCGTTGCGATTCATCCAGTAACATCAGAACCACATCAGCCCGCATCAGTGCCTGCCGGGTGCGTTCGATACCCATCCGCTCGACCGCATCGGCCGTTTCACGCAGTCCCGCAGTATCGATCAGGTGCAAGGGGACCCCGCGCACTTGCAAAGCCTGGCGTATCGCATCGCGGGTGGTGCCGGGAATCTCACTTACCAGCGCCACCTCTTCCCCCGCCAAGCGGTTGAGCAGGCTGGATTTGCCGGCATTTGGCGCTCCAACCAGCACCACCTGCGCGCCTTCTCGCAGGATGCTGCCTTGTTTGGCCAGCCCAGCGATATGGGCCACCTCTCCAAGCAACGCAGCCAGTTTGTCGATACATAACTGGCGGTCTGCCTCGCCGATTTCTTCTTCCGGAAAATCCAGCGTTGCCTCGACCAGCATGCGTAGATCGATCAGCCGAGCGACCGCACCATGTATTGCTGCGGAAAATTCGCCCTGCAACGAGCGCACGGCACTACGGGCAGCCTGTTCAGTGGTGGCATCGATGAGATCAGCCACGCTTTCGGCTTGGGCAAGGTCCATTTTGTCGTTGAGAAAGGCGCGCTGGGTGAATTCACCCGGTTGCGCCAGGCGCGCGCCCAATTCAAGACAGCGTTGCAGTACCGATTGCAGCACTGCCGGACCGCCGTGACCCTGAAGCTCGAGCACCTCTTCTCCAGTATAGGAGTGGGGTGCGGGAAACAGCAACGCGATGCCTTGATCCAGCAGGTTGCCGTCAGCAGCCAGAAAGGGGGTGTACGTAGCGAGCCGGGGGATAAGGGATCGGCCAGTCAGGGCGACGGCCATTTCAGCCAACCCCTGTCCTGACACACGCACCACGCCGATGCCACCGCGCCCGGGGGCGGTGGCGATCGCCGCGATGTTGTCAGGCTTTGGCGCCACCTTTGCGTGCGGTTTCTTCACCGCGGGTGATGTACCACTGCTGTCCGATGGAAAGGATGTTGTTCACGATGGAATACAGCACCAATCCGGCAGGAAAGAAGAAAAACACCACGCTGAATGCGATCGGCATGATCTGCATCAGCTTGGCTTGCAAAGGATCCGGCGGTACCGGATTAAGCTTGCTCTGGATCAACATGCTGATGCCCATGATCAGCGGCAGAATGTAATAGGGATCGGTCGCCGACAGATCATGTATCCAGCCGAAGAACGGCGCATTGCGCAGTTCGACGCTCGACAAAATGGCCCAATACAGCGCAATGAACACCGGAATCTGAATCAATACCGGCAAACATCCACCCAGCGGGTTGATCTTTTCGGTCTTGTATAGCTCCATCATGGCTTTGTTCAAACGTTCGCGGTCATCGCCGTATTGCTGCTTGATCTTCTCCAGCTTTGGCGCTACTACGCGCATCTTGGCCATCGAACGGTAGCTGGCTGCGGACAAAGGGAAGAACACCAGTTTGATCAGGATGGTCAGCAAGATAATCGCCACACCCCAGTTATGCACCCAGTCATTGAACAGCGACATCAGCCAGAACAACGGTGTAGCGAATATGGTCAACCAGCCATAATCAACCGTCAGCCCCAATCCAGGGGCGATCTCGTCCAGTTTGGCTTGCGCCGGCCCGATGTATAACGGAGTTGAGATACGTCCTACTTGACCCGGCTCAATACTGGCTACGGGAAGCACTACGCCTGCAGAGAAAAGATTCCCATCCAGCTTTTTGGCATAGAACTCGCGCGTATCCTTGCCTTGTGGAAGCCATGCGGCAACAAAATAGTGTTGCAGCATGCCGATCCAGCCGTTATTTGGGTTATGCGGTATCTCCGCCTTGTTCTTTTCGATAGTGGCAAAATCGATCTTCTGGAATTTCTCGAGATCCGTATAGATTGCCGGTCCGGTGTAAGTCGGGACAAAGACCGAATCTCCTGCGGGAGGAATGGAATCGCGAATGAATTGGAAATACGCTGATGGTGCCAACGCGGCAGAGCTCTTGTTTTCGATCTCATACGCCACATCGACCAAATAGCTGGCGCGGTGGAAAGTGTATACCTTGGCAACATGGACAGAGCCCGTTCCAACCGCGGTCAGGCGTACTTCCAGCGTGTCTTTGCCTTCTGCCAGGAGAAATTCTTCGGCAGTAGCAGAAAATTCGCCGTTATGGGTCGGCAAATCCTTGCCTAACAGGCCAGACTGGGCCAAGTAAGTGTGTTCACCCTCGCGCTGCAGCAGGATGATTGGCTTGCTCTGATCGGCCGTATCTCGGTGTTGCAACAATTCCAGATGTTGCAGATTGCCCCCGATACTGCCGATCTCGGCAACAAAAGTATCTGTCTTTATAACGATCTTTTTTCCAGCTGGTGCTTTCTGAACTTCTACAGGCGTTGCAACAGCGGGGCTTTGAACAGTTTGTACTGGAGCTGACGGCACCGATGCATCATGTGCAGCGCTGCTTGTTACGGGCGGAGCGGGAGGCTGATTTTGGCGTACCCAATCGCTCCACAAGATGACCAGAGAGAAAGAAAAGATCAGGAATAAGAACAGCCGCTGAAAACCCATCAAGATATCACCTGTTTTTCTAATTCATGGGACTGGATCGTATCCGCCCGGATGCCATGGATTGCAACGCCCAATGCGCTTGACGCTTAGCCAAGTGCCTTTGAACGCACCGTATTTTGAGATCGCTTCGTGGGAATACTGGGAACAGGAAGGAGAAAATCGGCAGGTAGGTGGCAACACGGGACTGATCAGCCATTGGTATCCTTTTATCAGCAGTAGAAACAAATGCTTCATTCCGCCACCTCCAGGATGTTTTTAAACATGCTGCCCAAAGAATTACGCGCCGTCGACTGCTCCGCCTCGCTTGGAAGCCTGCGCAACCTGACCACAATATCGCGCGCTAAGCCATTTCTGGCAACCAATCTGAATTTTTCCCGAATCAATCGCTTGATCCGGTTCCGCCCCACCGCTGTCGGCACTACCCGCTTGCCGACAGAAACACCTAGCCGGGCATGGTTCGCTGTTCCAAGCTCCCAGTGAACCGCAAACCATTGATCAGTTTGCGCTCTTTTTTTCAGTATCCGCGAAAATCCTTCTCGGCGCGCTAACCGGTAGCGCCGAGGAAAACTCTGAATTTTTGCTGAATTACACGCCAAGACGTGCGCGGCCACGGGCACGACGGGCAGCGATAACTGCGCGACCACCCTTGGTTTTCATGCGAACCAGAAAGCCGTGAGTACGCTTACGTTTGGTTACCGACGGTTGATATGTACGTTTCATGCTTGCTCCTGACTGATTTAACTATTGAAAAGCGCGCGATTACAATCGTTAGCGCGATTCCTGTCAAGTGTTTTTATGCTGTGGATAACTTTTAATAGAGCTTGTAGAATGCGCCACAATCATTGCGATACTATTTTTATGCCTGTTCAGAGTTTGTCAGGTAGTTGCCTACGTTTTTTCAAAGAGCAACTGCCGCCGCAACAATTCAATTCTTGGATTAAGCCGTTGATTTTCGAAATTGACGGGGAAAAGCTCATTTTGACAGCGCCTAACAGCTTTACCTTGCGCATCGTCCAGGAACGATTTTTACCAGAAATTTCTAAGCTCGCCTTACCGTTTTTTTCTGCTCCACCGCAGATTGAATTGCGTATTGAAAAGCGCAGTACAAAACCAGCCACTTCGATTGCTTCAGAACCTGTTTCCAGCAAGCCTTCGGTGCCACCGGTTAAATCATCAAAAGCTCCAAACAAACTGAATCCAGCACTTGTTTTTGATACTTTTGTTACCGGTAAAGCCAACCAATTAGCTCATGCTGCAGCCATTCAAGTCGCTGAAACTCCGGGCGTTGCCTACAATCCTCTATTCATTTATGGAGGTGTGGGCTTGGGCAAGACACACTTGTTGCAATCCATTGGCAACTTGGTCAGCAAGCAAAATCCACAGGCAAAAATTTGCTACATCCATGCCACCAATTACATTTCTGGCGTTGTACGCGCGTTTCAAACAAAAAGTTTCGACGAATTCAAACAGTTCTATAACTCGTTGGATCTTTTGTTAATTGATGACATTCAATTTATTGCCGATAAGCCAGGTACCCAGCAAGAATTCTTTTACACACTGAATTCATTGATTGACACCAACAAACAAGTAGTAATCACCTGCGATACTTTCCCGAAAGAAATTTCAGGCATCGAACCGCGCCTTACCTCACGTTTCACTTGCGGATTGACGGTTGCTATCGAACCTCCGGGTGTTGAAATGCGTGTAGCCATCCTGCTACAGAAGTCCGCTTCCAGCGGCTCGCCGATCAGTGAAGATGTCGCTTTCTTTATTGCCAAACATGTCCGTTCCAATATCCGTGAGCTGGAAGGCGCGCTGAATCGCATCGAAGCTTTCGCCCGCTTTCATAAGAGACCCATCTCCATCGAGTTGGCCAAAGAAGCGCTTAAAGACCTTTTGGCAGCACAAAATAAACAAGTCTCAATCGATAACATCCAAAAGACAGTCGCTGACTTTTACCGTATCAAGATTGTGGATCTGCTATCCAAAAAGCGCTCTCGCATCATTGCCAGGCCGCGTCAGGTCGCTATGACATTAGCTCGTGAACTCACCCAACTGAGCTTGCCGGAGATTGGCAATGCTTTTGGAGGAAGGGATCACTCCACTGTCTTGCATGCATGCAAAACCATAGAATCCTTGCGGAACTCGGATTCAGCCATGAACGCCGACTTTAGTTTATTGAACCAAACATTACGTGGTTAAATGGGTTGAGCCTGTGTACAGTTTGTAGATAAGCAGTGAATCAAACAAAGGGGAAAAGTTATGCACAAACGATACACAGACATTGGTAGATGTTATTCAATTGGCTAACTCTGTATTAAGAGATTAAAAAATAACAAGAAATTTAGATATCCACAGATTTCTTGCCCATTATTAAGATTGTTAAAGATTTAAAGAAAGAATCATATGTTTATCAAACAAATCGCCAGAAACGACCTCTTGAAACCTTTACAAGCAGTAGTTGGCATCGTTGAACGTAAACAACCCCTGCCTATTCTTTCCAATGTGCTGATTAAGAAAAACAAGGATGGCGCCAGATTCATCACCACTGATCTGGAAATACAGATCGAAGCGCAACTCAATGCTGAACTGGATAGCGTGGAAAGCGCCATCACCATTTCCGCCAAAAAGCTGCAAGAGATTCTGCGTGCAATTCCCGACAACAGTGTCATTTCCTTAGATGACCAAGAGAATCGCTTGTTAGTCAAAGCAAACAAAAGTCGTTTCAGTTTGCAGACATTACCGGCACAAGACTTTCCGATGCTGGCTGAACAACTGGTTGGGGCTACCAGGATCGAAATTGAACAAGGTGTATTACGCCGTCTATTGAGTTCTGTGCAATATGCCATGGCACAGCAAGACATTCGCTATTACTTAAATGGTGTTTTATTGGTGATCGATGGCATAAGTATCAAGCTTATTGCAACCGACGGACACCGTCTGGCATTCATCAATGAAGAACTGAAAGAAAGTCATCCAAAGCAGGAAGTGATTCTTTCCCGTAAGACCGTCAATGAATTATTGAAGTTGTTGGCAGACTCGGAAGACAAAGTACAACTGGAGTTGGCTGAGAAACAAGTTCGCATTACTTTTGCTGATGTAGTGTTAACTTCCAAAGTCATCGATGGCAAATTTCCAGATTACAACCGTGTGATTCCGAACCATACCAATCATCTGACACTGGATCGGTTGACCATTCTGCAAGCTTTGCAGCGCGCAGCAATTTTATCGAATGAGAAATTTCGCGGTGTTCGGTTGTTGTTGACAGAAAAGAACTTGCGCATCATCAGTAGTAATAGTGAACAAGAAGAAGCCCAGGAAGATATTGAGAATGATTATTCTGGCGCCCCTTTGGATATTGGCTTCAACGTAAATTACCTATTAGATGGAATCAACAACATTAATACCCAAACTATCACCTTATCTTTTGGTGATCAGAACAGCAGCCTGTTGATTACTATCCCAGAAAAAACTGATTACAAATATGTAGTCATGCCGATGCGAATTTAATTTGTTCCACGTGAAACAGAAAGTAGATCAAGCCAATGAGTGATAATTACGACGAATCAAGCATCCAGCAACTAGAAGGACTGGAAGCAGTGCGCAAACGTCCTGGTATGTATATCGGTGATACTTCTGATGGTACCGGGCTGCATCATATGGTGTTCGAGGTGGTGGACAACTCCATCGACGAAGCCTTGGCCGGACATTGCGACGATATCAAGGTTGTCATTCATGGGGATAATTCTATTTCGGTCACAGACAATGGACGCGGCATTCCGATTGGCATCAAATTTGACGATAAACATGAACCCAAGCGTTCCGCCGCTGAGATTGTGCTGACCGTGCTACATGCCGGGGGAAAGTTCAACCAGAATAGTTATAAGGTCTCCGGGGGGCTGCACGGCGTGGGTGTGTCCTGCGTTAATGGTTTGTCCGAGTGGCTCAAGCTCACCGTCCATCGTGATGGTCGAAAATATGGGCTGGAATTTGCCAAAGGGGCAGTCAAGAACCGTCTCATCGAAAAACAGAACAATGTGGAAGTCTCTCCCGTCCATGACTTGGGCGAAAGCAAAAAGCGTGGCACCGAAGTCCATTTTCTGGCTGACAAGGAAATCTTCGGAAATGTGGAATTTCACTACGAGATATTGGCAAAGCGTCTGCGTGAACTGTCGTTCCTGAATAACGGCGTCAAAATAGAACTCATCGACGAGCGTACCGGAAAAGGTGAAAATTTTGCCCATTCCGGAGGCGTAAAGGGATTCGTCGAATACATGAATAAGTCGAAATCTGTATTGCATCCCCGGCCATTCTATGCGGAAGGCACCTCCGGAACAGTTACCGTCGAGGTCTCCATGCAATGGAACGATAGTTATTCCGAGGCGGTACAGTGTTTCACCAACAACATCCCGCAACGTGACGGTGGTACCCACCTGACCGGTCTGCGCATGGCGATGACTCGCGTCATCAACAAGTACATCGAAGAGAATGAACTGGCCAAGAAGGCGAAAGTGGATACTACTGGTGACGACATGCGCGAAGGCTTGACCTGCGTCCTGTCAGTCAAGGTGCCAGAGCCCAAGTTCTCTTCCCAGACCAAGGATAAACTGGTATCCAGCGAAGTCCAGCCCGCAGTAAACGAGGTTGTGTCGCAGAAACTTTCTGATTATCTGCTGGAAAATCCTGTAGATGCCAAGATTATTTGCGGCAAAATTGTCGAGGCAGCTCGAGCTCGTGATGCGGCCCGCAAGGCGCGCGAACTGACGCGCCGCAAGGGCGTGCTGGACGGCATCGGTTTGCCCGGCAAACTGGCGGACTGCCAGGAAAAGGATCCTGCCTTGTCTGAACTGTATCTGGTCGAGGGAGACTCCGCTGGCGGCTCCGCCAAGCAGGGCCGCGACCGCAAATTCCAGGCCATCCTGCCGCTCAAGGGAAAAATTCTCAACGTAGAGAAGGCGCGTTTCGAGAAGCTCATCGCCTCCCAGGAAATCGCTACCCTTATCACCGTACTAGGCACCGGCATCGGCAAGGAGGAATACAGCGCCGAAAAATTGCGCTACCACCGCATCATCATCATGACCGATGCCGATGTGGATGGCGCGCACATCCGCACCCTCTTACTTACCTTTTTCTACCGCCAGATGCCAGAACTGGTCGAGCGCGGTCATATCTACATTGCTCAGCCGCCGCTTTACAAGATCAAGAAAGGCCGCGAAGAACGCTATCTCAAGGACGAGCATGAGCTGAAGAACTATATGCTGGGCGCAGCGTTGGACGGCGCCGCCTTCTATCCCGCGCTTGATACCGCTCCCATTCAAGGCGAAGCGCTGGGCGAGATTGCCAAGCAGTACTTCCTAGCCGAAGCTGTGATTGACCGCCTCTCGCATTTCATCGCGCCCGAAGCCAGCCACGCCCTGCTTGTTCTGCCAGAACTGTCGCTGAACGATGCCGCTACCGCCAAGAAAAGCGCCAAGCTTCTGGAAGAGGCCTGTGCTGGCGTCATCAAGGCCGAAGTCGAGAAAGATGAGAATGGTGAACTACGCTTGCGTCTTGAAAAGATATTCCACGGCAACTATTCGGTAAGCTACCTGAACCAGGAATTCCTGCAGGGCGGCGACTATGCTCAGATTCGTCAAACCGCACAGGCATTGGATGGCTTGATCTCACCTACAGCCTATGCCATGCGCGGCGAACAGAAGCGCGGGGTCGCCAGTTTCAAGCAGGCCATTGAATGGCTGCTGGAAGATGCCAAGAAGGGTGTCAGCATCCAGCGCTATAAAGGCTTGGGCGAGATGAACCCAGACCAACTGTGGGAGACTACCATGGATGTGAAGAACCGCATCCTGCTTAAGGTGCGCATTGAGGACGCCATTGGGGCCGATGAAATCTTTACTACCCTGATGGGCGACGTGGTCGAACCGCGCCGGGCATTCATCGAGCAAAATGCGCTGGGGGTGAAGAATCTGGATGTGTAATTAATTCTGAGGAAATTATCTTCATAAAATGAACTCTCGGAGCTACTAACTCCGGAGGCTGCGGCCTAGTAAGCCGCTCAAGGTGCGTATCCTATAGTGGACGTAACAGTGGATGCTGTTGCTATCCCGAAGCCAAGGGCCAGTAAGTTTGTAGGACAAGCCGATACTCGAGGTTATTCGCGATAAGCCGAGAGCCACGCCAGCCAGGGCATGTTACAAATGCACAGGTTAATAACGCCTGTACCGTTACGCTAGAGTTGAGCTACAAGCAGTCGATGCAATTAATTGTTCTTCTGCTCATGTTCTTCCCAAGCTAGTTTTAAAACCGCTCCGAAAGGGGCGGTTTTCATTTCTGGCTTGCAATGACCGTGTATAAGCCAATAACCACGGGCTTTCCAGCGTAGGCCGCTCAAAACGCGCTACAAACGATTAATTTACTATCGGTAAGGAGGTAGGGGCCCGGGACGAAAATCCCCGGGCTTATTTCTTGGCGCTCTTCTTGGTTGCCGGTTTTTTGGCTGCGACCTTCTTGACGGTAGTTTTGTCCGTGGTGGATTTGGCCTTGGTCGTCGCCTTCTTTGTTGTCGCCGTTTTGGCGGTGGTCTTCTTCGCTGTGGTCTTGGGTTTGACCGCGGGCTTTTCTTCTGCGGCAGCCTTGGTCTTCGTTGCAGCCTTCTTGGTCGTCGCTTTCTTCGCGGTCTTAGCCTTGCCGGTCCCGCCCTTGGCAGCTTTAGCAACGATCATCTCCAGCGCTTCTTCCAGCGTCACCGCTTCCGGCGTCACATCCTTGGGCAGGGTGGCGTTGATCTTGCCGTGACGCACGTAAGGACCGTAGCGCCCGCTGCACACTTCGATGGGTGCCTTGTCGTCTGGATGCTCGCCCAAGGTGCGCAGTACAGTGGCACCGCCAGATTTGGCTTGCGCCAGTAGTTCTACCGCGCGATCCAGGCCGATGTCGAAGATGCTGTCGGTCTTGGGAATGGATTTGAATTTACCGTCATGGCCGATGTACGGACCGAAACGACCGATGTTGACGATGACCTTTTTGCCGGTTTCTGGGTGAGCGCCGACTTCGCGTGGAAGCGAGAGTAACTTTAGCGCAGAGTCCAGATTGGCCTGCTCCAGCGGCAGTTCCTTGGGCCAGGAGACGCGTTTTGGTTTGGTCTTCGCTCCCTCTTCCATTTCGCCAAGCTGGACGTAAGGGCCGTAGGGACCACGTAGCAATAAAATAATCTGACCGGTTTCCGGGTGCGTTCCCAATTCGCGGCGCGCCTCGCCGGAATCTTCTTCACCGCCCAGGCTGCGCGTGTAGTCGCACTCGGGGTAGCCGGTGCAGCCGATGAAGCTGCCGCGTTTGCCGAGACGCTTGGATAAAGGTTTGCCGCATTTGGGGCACTTTTCTTCGAGTATCTCGGTACCGGGACGGTCGACGTCTTTTTTCTCACCGATCAGTGTGTTGAATCCCTTCCAGAACTCGTCCAGAACCGGGATCCAGTCGCGCTTGCCTTCGGAGATGTCATCCAGCTCATCCTCAAGGTTCGCCGTGAAACCGTAGTCCACATAGCGCGTAAAGTGTTCGTTGAGAAATTTGATCACTACGCGGCCAACGTCGGTGGGCATGAAGCGCTTTTTGTCCAGCGTGGCATATTCGCGTGCCTGCAATGTGGAGATGATAGTGGCGTAGGTGGAAGGACGGCCGATCCCGTATTCTTCCAGTGCCTTCACCAGGCTGGCTTCGGAAAAGCGCGGCGGCGGTTGCGTGAAGTGTTGCTCGCCATAGAGTTTATCGACCGGAAGCACATCGCCCTCGGCCAGCGGTGGGAGCTTGGCGCTCTCCTCTTCCTCGGCATCGTCCACGTCTTCCATGTACACGCCGATGAAGCCGGGGAACACTAGCGTTTGCCCGCTGGCGCGGAACAATGTGTCATCACTGGAAAGGCGGATATCGACGCTTACGGTATCGAACCGCGCCGGCGACATCTGGCAGGCCAGTGTGCGCTTCCAGATCATTTCATACAGGCGCATCTGATCGATGTTTAGGTGGTCGCGCAGGCTGTCCGGCGTACGTAGGATAGAGGTTGGGCGAATGGCCTCGTGTGCTTCCTGCGCGTTCTTGGATTTGCTCTTGTAGGCAGGTTGCTTCGCCGGCAGATAGTCGGCGGCGAAGTTGTCCTTGATGTATCCGCGAATCTCGGCGACCGCTTCATTGGCCAGATTTACCGAGTCGGTACGCATGTAAGTGATGAGACCGATAATTTGGCCGCCAATGTCCACACCTTCATATAACGACTGCGCGGTGCGCATAGTGCGCTCTGAGGTCATGCCCAGTTTGCGCACGGCTTCCTGCTGCAGGGTGGAAGTGGTGAATGGTGCGGCGGGACTGCGTTGCTTGCCCTTCTTTTCTACGCGCACAACCTTGGGAGGTAGTTTAGCGTCGGCCAGTTTGGCGTGGATGGCATCGTACTCGGCTTGGCTGCCGATGCTGAGCTGCTCCAGCTTCTTGCCTTGGAACTGAAACAATTTGGCCTTGAACGGGATGCTGTTCTTCTGGCTGTCCAGATGCACGGTCCAGTATTCCTGGCTCTTGAACTTCTCGATCTCCAGCTCACGCTCGACGATAAGGCGTAGCGCCGGACTTTGTACGCGTCCGGCGGAAAGTCCTGGACGGATTTTTCGCCACAGCAGCGGCGATAGGGTGAAGCCAACAAGATAGTCGAGCGCACGACGCGCTTGCTGCGCGTTTACCAAAGGTAGTGAAATATCGCGTGGATGAGCAACAGCTTCCTGCACGGCTGTCTGGGTAATCTCGTAGAAAACCACGCGTTGCATGGTCTTTCCCTTGAGTGCGCGCTTACCTTTCAGTAACTCCGAGATGTGCCAGGCAATCGCCTCCCCTTCTCTGTCCGGGTCGGGTGCGAGGAAGATGTGATCGGCTTCTGCTGCGGCTTTGGCGATGGCATCGACATGCTTGCTGTTGCGCGCGATGGTCTCGTATTGCATGGCGAAGTTGTTGTCGGGATCGACTGCACCGGTCTTGGGAATCAGATCGCGCACATGACCGTAGGATGCGAGGACTTCAAAGTCCTTACCCAGATATTTTTTCAGGGTCTTGGCTTTGGCCGGAGATTCGACGATAAGAAGGTTGGATGCCATGGTTTCAGTGAGCTTGTGCCGCGTCGGCGGGGGTGAGCAGGTCTTCGATCAGCATCGGATCGAGGTCTTCATGCTGGCTCCACAACACCATCAATACGATAAGTTTTATTTTGTCCAGTGACAGATTCTTGCGGCCCAGCGCGAGCACACGATCGACGATCATCTCGCGTTCGATCGGCGAAATTATTTTGTTATGTTCCCAGAATGCAAGGAAGCGCAAGCCTTCCGGGCTGATACGCTGTTCTTCGAAATCAGTGTAGAGACGGATACCGCTGTGGTTGATGCTCTCGGGATACGCGGCTCGTGTGAGTTGCTGCAAACCGGATAACCAGGCTAACGCCTGGTTGATGTCCTCTTCTTCAAAGCCTGCGGCGCTAAGTTTGACCGAGAGTTTGTCGTGATCCGGATAGCTACCGATATCGAAGTAGCTTTCAAACAGGAAAAGCAGGATGTCGAACATGAAAGAATATTTTTATGCGATACGTTGATATAACCCGCCGGGCAAAGAAGCAATATGTCCGTCGAGTTCCAGTTGCAACAGGATGGCGGATAGCTCGGCTATCGTCAAGCCGCTGTGCTGAGAAAGGCTTTCCGCATCGAGCGGATCGAAGCCCAGATGTGCGAACAACGGATGCGCCGGCGCATCTTTGTTCGACTCGGCAGAAATCGTACTGTGTCCCAACTCCTCAAGAATATCCTGCGCACTTTCCACCAGCTTGGCGCCTTGCTTGATGAGCGCGTGGCAACCTTTTGATTGTGGCGAGTGGATGGACCCGGGAATGGCGAATACCTCCCTGTTCTGCTCCAGCGCCATGCGGGCGGTAATTAGCGAGCCGCTTTGTAGCGAGGCTTCCACCACCAGGCAACCGATGCTCAAACCGCTGATGATACGGTTGCGACGCGGGAAGTTGGCTGCCAAAGGTGGCGTACCGAGCGGGAATTCCGAGATGATGGTGCCGTTTTGGGCCAAGCGATGCGCCAGTTCACGGTGAGCTGCCGGGTAGACCTTGTCCAACCCGGTGCCGACCACAGCGATGCTCGAACCGGCTCCTTGCAAACCGCCGAGATGGGCGGCTCCGTCTATACCGAGCGCCATGCCGCTGACGATACATAGTCCGGCATCAGAAGCAGACCTGGCAAACGCTTCGGCATTACGCAGCCCTTGCGCGGTAGCGTTTCGACTGCCTACCACGGCTAGCGCTGGCGAGTTCAGTAAATCGAGGCGTCCTTTAACATAGAGCAGCAGAGGCGGGTCGGCAGTGTTCAACAAGTGTTGCGGATATTCAGCGTCGGCGACGGTGAGGATGCGATTCAGCGGATCGTCCAGCCAGCCAGCGGTTGTTGAGAGCACGGAATCATCGACACCAGCCGCGATGGCTTTCGCTACGGCGGGTTTGACGTGTTGTGAAAGAGAGGAGACGGAGGCTTGCAGGATGGCTTCAGGAGAACCGAAGGTTTGCAGCAAGCGCCGTAAACCTTCATTGCCCAAGCCGGAAATCTGGCTCAGGGCAAGCCACGACGCGAGTGAGGCGTCGAGAATCATTGCTTATTCGGGATTGCTTGCGCGATCCAATATTTGCACCGGTAAACGGGTTTGCATGACCAGTGCGTAGGAAACCTTATCGAACACGCGGAATACGAACACCAAGCCGTAACGTACATCCGGCAAAACGGTATCGGCCTTGAACCAGCCGGGATTGCGCAGTACTTCGCCCTTCTGGTAGAGCGCGAGCACATGGCCGCTCTCCAGACCGTCGCGGCGTCCTTTGTTAAGTGTGATGACAGCATTTTGGCCGGCTTGCACTACACCGCCGTAGATAGAAATAACCTTTGCGGAGATGTCTTTATTGGGCGCATGCGGTTCGTAGTTTGCGGTAAATCCAGTCTGGGATTGAGCAAAGCGATCACCTTTGTTGATTTCAAGAACCGATTTAGTGATTTTTAGCGAGGTTACTTTGCCAAATTTTTCAACGGTTGCATCACCAAGATAGACTACCTCATGACCTAAAACTTCTTTGGTGTCTGGATCCTTGAAAGTGCGGCTTGGCCTATAGATTTGCCATAACTCACCTTGATCGTTCGGCATGTTTTCGGCATAAGCAACATCACCCATACCGACCAGTTGACGTTGCTCATAGGTTCCAGCCAATATCGGGGCAGAATCCAAAGCTTCATCTTCAATGACAAGTGGACGAGCCAAGAATGGGCCTATATCTTTCAATGATATGGTTGGAATAGCTTCACTGCTGCGTGCGACTTCACGGGCCTTGGGTGAAAGTTTGACCACGTCGGCACCTTGGGAAGAAATCAC
This sequence comes from Sideroxyarcus sp., assembly GCA_035299445.1. Taxonomy (GTDB): domain Bacteria; phylum Pseudomonadota; class Gammaproteobacteria; order Burkholderiales; family Gallionellaceae; genus Sideroxyarcus. Next base: position 288,997 of record DATGWO010000024.1, on the reverse strand, counting down.
TTCTTCTGTATCCGGTACGGTAATCTCACTATTTGTGCTAACAGGGGCGGAGGAAGACTCGCCGATTTTCAGTGTATTGGTATTGTGATCCAGATAGACCACATTGCCCGGATAGATCCAATGCGGATCTTTGATGGTGTCTTTGTTGTAGCCCCAGATTTGTGGCCACTTCCATGGATCCTTGAAGAATTTGGCGGAAATGTCCCACAAGGTATCGCCTTTCACCACGACGTAGCGGTCAGGTGCATTTTCCTGTAGCTGAAGCTCATCAGCGTAAGCGGCGATGGGCAACAGGAGACAAATCAGCGATATAATCTTGCGCATGGAAAACCCCAGCAAAGTAAGGAAAGTGCAGTGTGATGTTTGCACGGCGGTTTAAATTCTGCATCTAGTCTCTTAAGTTGGCAAGCATTTATGGCAATTCTCCCAATCCTGCAATATCCGGATGAGCGTCTGCATAAGGTCGCCCAAAAGGTCGATTCTGTCGATGCCTCGATCCACAAACTGGTCCGCGATATGGCTGAAACCATGTATGCAGCGCCAGGGGTAGGTTTGGCCGCGACACAGGTAGATCGGCATATCCGGCTGGTCGTAATCGATGTGTCCGAGACACATGACGACCTTAGGGTGTTCATCAACCCGGAATTACTGGATAGCCGGGGTGAGAAAGAAAATGAAGAAGGCTGCCTTTCCGTTCCCGGTATTTATGAGAATGTACGTCGAGCCGAACGCGTGACAGTCCGTGCACTCGATGAGCACGGCAAACCGTTCACGTTCGAAGCCGAGGGTTTGCTGGCTGTGTGCATACAGCATGAGATGGATCATCTGGAGGGCAAAGTGTTTGTCGAATACCTGTCTCATCTCAAACAAACCCGTATTCGCGCCAAGCTGAAGAAACATCGGCGCGAGACGCTTTAAGCAAGGCACATTTTGAAGATCATTTTTGCGGGAACACCGGAGTTTGCAGCCAGTGCATTGGGTGCTTTGCTCAACGAACATCAGATCGTGACGGTGTTGACCCAGCCGGATCGTCCATCCGGACGTGGCATGCAACTTACGGCCAGTCCGGTGAAGCAGCTTGCTGTACAACATGGCCTACCAGTATTGCAGCCCGCTACGTTGAAGACGGCGGAAACGCAACAGGCTATCGCCGGACTGGGTGCGGATTTAATGGTGGTCGCTGCTTATGGGTTGATCTTGCCGAAAGCGGTGTTGCAGATGCCGCGTCTTGGGTGCCTGAATATCCATGCTTCGCTGTTGCCGCGCTGGCGCGGTGCCGCGCCTATACAGCGCGCCATCCTGGCGGGTGACAGCGAAACCGGCATCACCATCATGCAGATGGACGAAGGGTTGGACACGGGAGACATGCTGCTGAAAAAGACCTGTGCCATCACCGCCGTTGATACGGCTGCAACGCTACACGACAAACTGGCAGGATTGGGTGCAGAGGCGATCATCGAAGCGCTACATAAACTGGAGCGCAATGAGCTGCCTACGGAAAAACAGGATGCATTGCTTGCTACGTATGCTGCCAAGTTGACCAAAGGCGAAGCGCAGCTCGACTGGAGTCGGGATGCGGAACAGCTGGAACGAGCAGTACGCGGCTATTTTCCATTTCCGGTGGCAAACACGATTTTTGGTGAAACGCCAATCAAGATTTTGCGTGCCAGTCTGGGTGCGGCAACGTCGGCACTACCAGGCACAGTCGTTGCGGTAGAACAAGAGCGCATCATCGTGGCTTGCGGCAACGGTAGTTTGGCTCTGGAGATATTGCAGAAACCCGGCGGCAAGGCATTGCCGGTTGCACAGTTCACACAAGGCTTTCCCATCAAAGCCGGCGACCGTTTCGGCGCACACTGAACATGCAGCGTATCCAATTAGAAGCGGCAAAGGTGGTCAGCAAGGTTGTGCGCAATGGGCGTAATCTCACCGAGGTGCTGGGGGAAAGCCTGCGCAAACAGGCCAATCTCACCGCGCAAGAACGCGGTGCGCTGCAGGATCTGAGCTACGGTACGTTGCGTTATTACGCGCGCCTGGCGTTCATACTGGATAGCTTGCTGGAGCGTCGCGTGCAGGAATCGCCGTTACGTTGTTTGCTGCTGGTCGCGCTTTACCAGTTGCAATATACCAAGGCGGTGCAGCATGCCATCGTCGATCAGGCGGTGCGTGCCACCAAGAACATCAATCCCGCAGCGAGCGGTCTGGTCAACGCTGTATTGCGCAATTTTTTGCGCAAGCAACAGGGACTGCTGGAAGCAGCCGATCAACACGAAGAGAGCCGTTATGCCTATCCGCAATGGTGGGTAAGCGCAATGAAGGCCCAATACGGCGAACAGGCTATGGCCATCCTCGAAGCGGGCAACCGGCATCCGCCGATGACGCTGAGAATAAATGCCCGATGCACTACGGCAGCGGAATATCGCAACTTGCTCACCGGGCAGGATATCGCAGCCCGTACAGTAGCGCCGGATGCATTGCTGCTGGAGCGCCCGCTGGCGGTAGAACGCTTGCCAAAATTCGCTGAAGGCTGGGTCTCAGTGCAGGATGCCGGTGCGCAATATGCCGCCCGTTTGCTCGATGTGCAGGACGGTATGCGCGTGCTGGATGCCTGTGCCGCACCCGGCGGCAAGAGCGCACACCTGTTGGAGTCTGCAGATATCGAACTGGTGGCGCTGGACAAAGACGAACAGCGCTTGGCACGGGTGCATGAGAATTTGCAACGTCTGCACCTGAATGCGCAAGTGCTATGTGGCGATGCGGCCACCCCGAAAGACTGGTGGGACGGCAAACCTTTCCAACGCATCTTGGCCGATGTGCCCTGCTCCGCTTCGGGTGTAGTCCGCCGCCACCCCGACATCAAATGGTTGCGTCGGCCGGAAGATATCGAGGGTTTCGCGGTACAACAAAAGCAGATTCTGGAAGCGTTGTGGCCGTTGCTGGCGAGGGATGGTAAATTGCTCTATGCCACTTGCTCGATCTTTGCGCGCGAAAACAGTCAAGTGGTCGCAGCATTCCTGGCACAGTACAGTGATGCATCGCGGATCGAATTGTCCGTACCGGACATGGTGGACGGGCAGCTGTTGCCGAATGACGAGCACGACGGGTTCTTCTATGCGTTGCTGCACAAACAAGCGTGAGCTGTGCTACCGGTCGATCTGGGCGATCAGCCTGTGGCTATGCGCTTCTGCCGCCAGCGCGGGCGGCATCGCCATCAACAAAGCCGAGGCACGACTGACCGAAGAAGGCTACCAACTTTCCGCCGACTTCGATATTGAGTTATCACCGCCGGTAGAGAATGCGCTGAAGCACGGCGTTACGCTCAACTTCATCAGCGAACTTGCCATCAACCGCTCACGCTGGTACTGGTTGGATACCGATGTGGCCCGCGAAGAGCAGGTCGCCAAACTGTCTTTCAATGCGCTTACCCAGCAATACCGCATCACGCGCGGTTCCCTGTTCCAGAGTTTTACCGAGTTGAAAGATGCTTTGCGCATATTGGGGCATCAGGTTGCCCAGCCGGTTCCTCAGGCGTTGCTAGATAAAAGAGGCGGCGGCTATTTTTCGCGTTTGTTGAAGAAAGGCAGCGATTGCTGTTCAGCCTCGGCGCAGATGCGACTGGACGTGACGCAGTTGCCCAAACCATTGCAGGTGAATGCCTTGACCAGCGAGGACTGGAATCTGGAATCCAAGCCTTATCGTTGGGAGATTCAGCTGGTACCAGGGGCAGAGGGACAGCCATGATCAAATACCTGGTCATTACCAGCGGAATCGTTGGCGCAGCACTGTTATATCTGCTGTCCAGTGCCAGCGCCAATACCGATCTGTTCTCGCATAACTATTACATCCTGTTGGTAATGACGGGAACGCTGGCATTGGGTCTGGCCAGTCTTGTCGCCGCACAAATATGGCAGCTGCGCAGCAAACTCAAGCAACAGGTATACGGTGCCAAACTGACGCTCCGGCTGGTCACCATCTTTTCGCTGATTTCGATCATTCCCGGACTGCTGGTCTATGCCGTATCCGTACAGTTCCTCGGCAAAAGCATCGAATCATGGTTCGACGTGCGCGTGGAGAAAGCATTGGAGGGCGGTCTCAACCTGGGGCGCAGCGCGCTGGAAAACGGATTGGAGGAACTCGGCAAAAAAGCCCAATTCGTCTCGATGATATTGGCTGAACAAGAGCCAGAGCGGCATAACGCGACACTGGCACGGCTGGTTGAAGCAGGAGGAAAACAAAGTGCGGCGATATTCGGGCGAAACGGCAAAGTATTGGCATTTGCCGGCGGAAACGAACGGGTTTGGCCGGAAATACCGAGCAGCGAAGCTTTCAGCCAAGCACGCCAGCAGGGGAAATACGGCCTGATCGATATTTTGCCGGACGGACGGTTGATCTTACGGGTGTTGATCCCGGTGCGGTCCACGTTGTGGAACGATGAGCAGCGCATTTTACAATTCGTGCAATTGGTACCCAAACAACTGGCTGAAGATGCCGAGACCGTGCAGGAGGTATACCGCGATTACCAAGAATTGTATCTCTCCCGACTGGGATTGAAACGGCTGTACGGGATTACGCTCACTCTTTCGTTACTGATCGTGCTGTTGAGCGCCGGTTCGGTGGCGTTCTACCTGAGCGAGCAGCTTAGCGCGCCGTTGGCGGCTCTTGCTGCCGGCACGCGCGCGGTGGCACAAGGCGACTTTAGCGGCAATTATCCGGTGCAGGGGCGCGACGAGCTCGGGGCGCTGACCGGCCTGTTCAACCAGATGACCGCCTACTTGGCGGATGCGAAGCGCACCGGCGAGCAGCAACAGTTGCAAGTGGAGAACGCCAAGGTGTATCTGGAAAGCGTGCTGGCGCGCCTGTCTTCCGGCGTACTGGTAGTCGACGAACAACATCGCTTGCGTTCCTCAAACCCCAGCGCGAACCAGATCCTGGGTTTGCCGCTACAGGATATGGCGGGCGAAACGCTGACCCGGATCGCGGAAGAACACGTGTTGTTGAGATCATTTATTACCGCAGTCAAACAGGGCTTCGGCGAATCGGCGCAACATGAGTGGCAGCGCCAGATCGAACGCATGAGCAAGAACGGCGATCAGATACTGCTGATACGGGGAACACGGCTTTCTACAATAGAGGACAGCGGTTACGTTGTCGTGTTCGACGATATCACCCACTTGTTACAGGCCGAACGCCAGGCAGCATGGGGTGAAGTGGCGCGCCGTCTGGCGCATGAGATCAAGAATCCCCTCACGCCGATCCAGCTTTCGGCAGAACGCCTGCAACACAAACTGCTGAGCAAGCTGAGTGACCAGGATGCGCAACTGTTGCAACGTGCCACGCAGACTATCGTCAGTCAGGTTGCGGCCATGAAGAACATGGTCACCGAATTCGCCAATTATGCACGGGCACCGGCGACACGTCTGGTTCTGCTCGACATGCACCAGTTGCTGAATGAAGTGATGGGGCTGTATGAAGCGAACAGCAGCCCGATCTCGTTACAGCTGGGCGCGCAACAAACCATGCTGAACGGCGATGCGACGCGCTTGCGTCAGGTGATCCATAACCTGCTGCAGAATGCGCACGACGCGTTGCAGCAGGTGGCTCATCCGCAGATCATCCTGGCTACGGAAAACACTGCCGAAGGCGAATTGAAATTGATCGTGCGCGACAATGGCAGCGGTATCCCCGAGCAGTTGTTGGGGCGTCTGTTCGAGCCTTATATGACGACCAAGCAAAAGGGCACGGGCCTGGGTCTAGCCATCGTGAAAAAAATCGTGGAAGAGCATGGCGGAAAGATAACTATAGAAAACCAGGCATCCGGCGGAACATGTGTGAGCGTGATCCTGCCGGTGGTAGCGGCTGAAGCAGAGGTGATTTGATGGCGACGAAAAACATTCTGGTAGTGGACGACGAGATGGGCATCCGCGAGCTTTTATCCGAGATCCTGTTCGACGAAGGTTACCGCATACATCTGGCAGAAAACGCGACACAGGCGCGTAGCTTCCGCGAACAACACACTCCCGATCTGGTATTGCTGGATATCTGGATGCCCGACACCGACGGCCTGACGTTGCTTAAAGAATGGGTCGCGCAAGATCGTTTGACCATGCCGGTGATTATGATGTCCGGGCATGGCACAATCGAAACGGCCATGGAGGCTATGCGTATCGGCGCTTCGGATTTCCTGGAAAAACCGATTGCGCTACAAAAACTGCTGGCAACCGTTGCCAAGGCGATTCAGCAAGGCGTGCCGGCCAAGATACCGCCACTGCCGCAAGCCACACCTGCGGCCAGTGGCGATGAGGGTTGTGTTCGGGTTTCTTTGCCGCTAGATTTGCCGCTACGGGAGGCGCGCGAGCATTTTGACAGCCTGTATTTCAACTATCAGATGCAAAAAGAGAATGGGAATATTTCGCGTATTGCCGAAAAAGCGGGCATAGAACGCACCCATCTTTACCGAAAACTTAAACAACTGGGGATAAAACCCCTTAAAAAGGGCATAGGTGACTCCCAATAGAGCACTGGGGATATTTCCACAGGGGCGCCGCTGTTGCCCATGGGCGGGCCGTTAGGGCATAATCAGCCCCTTTCGTAGAAAATTATATTGATTATTAATTTCGTTCGGCAAGTTTATTAGGAGGCAGGAAAATGGCAGCGGCACGCAATGTAACCCCACCAAAATTCAATGACATCACCGGTGCGATCCGCATGCTGGCGGTGGATGCCGTGCAAAAGGCCAACTCCGGTCACCCCGGCGCGCCGATGGGCATGGCCGAGATCGCCGAAGTGCTGTGGAACCACCACCTGCGCCACAACCCGGCCAATCCCAAGTGGTTCGACCGCGACCGTTTTGTGCAATCCAACGGCCATGGCTCGATGCTAATCTACGCATTGCTGCACCTCACCGGTTACGACCTGCCGATCGAAGAGCTGAAGCGCTTCCGCCAGATGCACTCCAAGACTCCCGGTCACCCCGAGTACGGTTACACCGTCGGTGTAGAGACCACTACCGGTCCGCTGGGTCAGGGCATCACCAACGCCGTCGGTATGGCGATGGCCGAGAAGCTGCTGGCCAACGAATTCAACAAACCCGGCCACGAGATCGTCGATCACCGCACTTGGGTGTTCCTCGGCGACGGCTGCATGATGGAAGGCATTTCGCACGAAGCTTGCGCATTGGCCGGCACTTGGGGTCTGGGCAAGCTCACCGCGTTCTGGGATGACAACAACATCTCCATCGATGGCCACATCGACGGCTGGTACACCGACGACACCGCCAAGCGTTTCGAAGCTTACGGCTGGCACGTGGTGCGCGATGTCCAGGGTCACGACTCGGAGGCGATCAACGCCGCCATCGAAGAAGCCAAGAAAGTCACCGACAAGCCCACACTGATCTGCTGCAAGACCATCATCGGCGTCGGCTCCCCGAACAAGGCAGGCACGCACGACGTGCACGGCGCTGCATTGGGCGATGCTGAAGTGCAGGCGACACGCGAGCACATCGGCTGGAAATATCCTCCGTTCGAGATCCCCAAGCACGTGTACGAAGCATGGGATGCGCGTACTAAGGGTGCGGGTCTGGAAAAGCTGTGGAACAACAAGTTCGCCGAATACAAGAAAGCCTTTCCCAAGGAAGCCGCTGAGTTCGAGCGCCGCATGAACGGCGACCTGCCGGCCAACTGGCTTGAGCACGCAGCCAAGGCCATCGCAGCGGTCAACGAAAAGGGTGAGACCATCGCCACCCGCAAGGCTTCGCAAAATGCGATCAACGCACTGCAACCGGCGCTGCCCGAGTTTCTCGGCGGTTCTGCCGACCTGACCGGCTCTAACCTGACCAACTGGACAGGCGCGCACCATGTCAGCGGCAAGAAGCCCGGCAACTACATCAGCTACGGCGTGCGCGAATTCGGCATGGCGCACATCATGAACGGCATGTCCCTGCACGGCGGCTTGCTGCCGTTCGGCGGCACCTTCCTGATGTTCTCCGAATACGCTCGCAACGCCCTGCGCATGTCGGCCTTGATGAAGCAGCGCGTGATCTACGTGTTCACCCACGATTCCATCGGCTTGGGCGAAGACGGTCCGACTCACCAACCGGTCGAGCAGACCACCACGCTGCGTTTCATCCCCAACATGGATACATGGCGTCCGTGCGACACCACCGAGTCCATGGTGGCCTGGGTGAGTGCAGTCGAACGCAAGACCGGCCCGGCTTCGCTGATTTTCAGCCGCCAGAACCTGCAATTCCAGAAGCGCGACGCGAAGCAGATCGAAAACATTCGCAAGGGTGGTTACGTCCTGTCCGAGGCCGCGGGCGGCAAGCCGCAAGCCATCATCATCGCTACCGGCTCCGAAGTCGATCTGGCCATGAAAGCACAAGCAGCATTGGCTGCTGACGGCGTCAACGTGCGCGTGGTGTCGATGCCGTCGACCAATGTGTTCGACCGTCAGGATCAAGCCTACAAGGACAGCGTGTTGCCCAAGGGCATCAAGCGCGTGGCTGTCGAAGCCGGTGTCACCGGTTTCTGGCACAAGTATGTCGGCCTGGAAGGCGCAGTCATCGGCATGGATTGCTTCGGCGAATCCGCACCGGCACCGGAATTGTTCAAGCATTTCGGTTTCACGGTTGAGAATGTGGTGAAGACCGTCAAGAGCGTGCTGTAACACACAACAATTTTTAATTTAGCTATCAGGAGAGAAAACATGGCAATCAAAGTTGGTATCAACGGTTTTGGACGTATCGGCCGCATGGCGTTCCGTGCAATCACCAAGGACTTTCCGGAACTCGAAGTGGTCGCGATCAACGACCTGCTGGATGCGGACTATCTGGCTTACATGTTGAAGTACGACTCCGTGCACGGCAACTTCAAGGGCGACATCAAGGTCGACGGCAACAGCATGGTCGTCAACGGCAAGAAGATCCGCCTGACCGCCGAGACCGATCCTTCCAACCTGAAGTGGAACGAAGTCGGCGCCGATCTGGTGCTGGAGTGCACCGGTTTCTTCCTGGATGAAGAAGGCTGCAAGAAGCACCTCGCAGCAGGTGCCAAGAAGGTCGTGATTTCTGCTCCTTCCAAGGACAAGACCCCGATGTTCGTGTACGGCGTGAACCACACTACCTACGCCGGCCAGGCCATCGTGTCCGCCGCTTCCTGCACCACCAACTGCTTGGCGCCCGTCGCCAAGGTGTTGAACGACAACTGGGGCATCAAGCGCGGCCTGATGACTACCGTGCACGCTGCCACCGCTACGCAGAAGACCGTCGACGGCCCGTCCAAGAAGGACTGGCGCGGCGGCCGCGGCATCCTGGAGAACATCATCCCCTCCTCCACCGGTGCTGCTAAAGCAGTCGGCGTGGTGCTGCCCGAGTTGAACGGCAAGCTGACCGGCATGGCCTTCCGCGTGCCGACCTCCGACGTGTCCGTGGTCGACCTGACCGTCGAGCTGAACAAGGAAGCCAAGTACGCTGACATCTGCGCCGCCATGAAGAAGGCTTCGCAGACCGGCGATATCAGCAAGACCTTGGGCTACACCGATGAGAAGGTGGTCTCCACCGACTTCCGCGGTTGCGGCTATTCGTCGATCTTCGACGCAGAAGCCGGCATCGCGCTGGACGGCACTTTCGTCAAGGTGGTGGCTTGGTACGACAACGAGTACGGCTACACCTGCAACATGCTGCGTTTCGCACTGCACGTCGCCAAGTAATCTGCTCGATCAAGGGCTGGCCAAGCGCCAGCCCTTTTCGCTTTAGTCCGTAACAAAGGAAAAATCATGTCCGTTATCAAAATGACCGATCTGGATCTCAAGGGCAAACGCGTCCTGATCCGCTCCGACCTCAACGTGCCCGTCAAGGATGGCAAAGTCACCTCTGATGCACGTATCACCGCTTCCATGGCTACCATCAATGCTGCGCTGAAAGCTGGCGCGAAAGTGATGGTGACTTCGCACCTGGGCCGTCCCGAAGAAGGCGTGTTCTCCGAAGAGAACTCGCTCAAGCCGGTGGCCGACACCATCGCCAACAAGCTGGGCAAGCCCGTGCGCTTGATCCGCGACTGGACCGACGGCGGCTTCAATGTCGCCGAAGGCGAACTGGTGCTGCTGGAGAACTGCCGCTTCAACAAGGGCGAAAAGAAGAGCAACGACGAGCTGTCGAAGAAATACGCCGCCCTGTGCGATGTGTTCGTGATGGACGCTTTCGGCACCGCGCACCGCGCAGAGGCATCGACTCACGGCGTGGCGAAGTTTGCGCCCGTGGCCGCCGCCGGCATCCTGCTGACCGAAGAGTTGGAGGCGCTGTCCAAGGCGTTGCTGAACCCTGCGCGTCCGATGGTCGCTATCGTCGGCGGCTCCAAGGTCTCGACCAAGCTGACCGTGCTGGAATCGCTGTCCGAGAAGTGCGAACAGCTGGTGGTCGGCGGCGGTATCGCCAATACCTTCCTCAAGGCTGTCGGCAAGAATGTCGGCAAGTCGTTGTGCGAAGACGACCTGGTTCCGACCGCACAGGCTTTGATGAGCAAGATGCAAGCACGCGGTGCATCCATCCCGGTCGCCGTGGATGTGGTGGTAGGCAAGAAGTTCGATGCCAACGAACCGGCCGTGCTGAAGGACGCAGGCGATGTGGCCGACGACGACATGATCTTCGACATCGGTCCGAAATCTGCGCAAGAGCTGGCCGACATCATCATGAAGGCAGGCACCGTGGTTTGGAACGGCCCGGTCGGCGTGTTCGAGTTCGACCAGTTCGGTGAAGGCACCAAGACCATCGCCAAGGCGATCGCCGAAACCAAGGCCTTCACCCTGGCTGGCGGTGGCGACACCATCGCGGCGATCCAGAAGTACGACATCTACGACAAGGTGTCTTACATCTCCACCGCCGGCGGTGCGTTCCTCGAATTCCTCGAAGGCAAGACTTTGCCGGCTGTGGAGATCCTGGAACAACGCGCCAAGCAATAATCAAATTAGGATTCTCATGCTGCGTAGAACAAAAATAGTAGCAACGCTGGGACCGGCGACCAACGACGCAAAGTCGTTGGAAGCGATCATCCGCGCGGGAGTGGATGTTGTGCGCATGAATTTCTCGCACGGCACTGCGCAAGACCATATGAACCGGGCCGACATCGTGCGTGCCGCCGCTTTGGCGGCCGGCCGCACGGTTGGCATCCTGGCCGACCTGCAGGGGCCGAAGATCCGCGTGCGCAAGTTCGAAAAGGACAAGATCACGTTGAATCCGGGTGACAGCTTCATTCTCGATGCATCTCTGGACGGTCTGGGCAACCAGCAGCGCGTGGGACTGGATTACAAGGAGCTGCCGAACGATGTCGATGTCGGCACGGTATTGCTGCTCAATGACGGCATGCTGGAATTCCACGTCACCGGCGTCAAAGGCCCCGAAGTGCATTGCAAGGTTATCCGTGGCGGTGTGTTGTCCAACAACAAGGGTATCAACCGCAAGGGCGGCGGACTCACTGCACCGGCGCTGACCGACAAGGACAAGGAAGACATCAAAACGGCCGCAATGATCAAGGCCGACTTCCTGGCGGTATCTTTCCCGCGCTCGGCCGACGACATGAAACTGGCGCGCGAACTGATGCATGCGGCCGGCGGCAAGAGCTTGCTGGTGGCCAAGATCGAGCGTGCCGAGGCGATCCCGGTGCTGGACCAGATCATCGACGCATCCGATGCCATCATGGTGGCGCGCGGCGACTTGGCCGTTGAAGTGGGCGATGCGGCTGTGCCCGGTTTGCAGAAGAAGATGATCAAGATGGCGCGCTCCAAGAACAAGCTCGCCATCACTGCCACGCAGATGATGGAGTCGATGATCACGGCGCCTATTCCAACCAGAGCGGAAGTTTCCGACGTCGCCAACGCGGTGCTGGACGGTACCGATGCAGTGATGTTGTCGGCGGAGACCGCCGTGGGTGACTATCCGGTAGAGACCATCGAGTCGATGGCGCGCATCTGCATCAATGCCGAGAAGGAGTCGGAAGAAAGCGCTGCGGATCGCCGTTTGGACCACAACAAGTTCTCGCGCATCGACCAGTCCATCGCCATGTCCGCGCTGTATGCCGCCTCGCATTTCAAAGTGAAAGCGATCGTCGCTTTGACGCAGTCCGGCTCGACCGCGCTGTGGATGTCGCGCGTCAGCGGCAGCACGCCGATCTTCGCGATGACACCGATAGATGCCACTTTGAGCAAAGTGACCCTGTTCAGCGGCGTGCATCCCATCGCCTTCAAGATCGCGTCGCACGATCATTCCGTGACGCTGCATCAAGCGGAAGAAGAATTGTTGCGCTTGAAGCTGGTGCAGGACGGCGACCTGATCGTGATGACAGTCGGCGAAGCGATCGGCAAGGCCGGCCACACCAACACCATGAAGATCGTGCGCGTGGGCGACCACCGCAAAAATTAAGCAGCGCAAACGTTTTGTAATTTAAATACCAGGAGGAAAAATGGCACTCGTATCCCTACGTCAACTACTCGATCACGCGGCTGAGCACAGCTACGGCCTGCCCGCGTTCAACGTCAACAACCTGGAACAGGTCAAGGCGATCATGGAAGCGGCTGACGAATGCAACAGCCCCGTGATCATGCAAGGTTCTGCCGGTGCGCGTAAGTACGCGGGCGAGCCCTTCCTGCGTCACCTGATCGAAGCTGCCGTCGAGATGTATCCGCACATCCCCGTCGTGATGCACCAGGACCACGGCGCATCGCCGGCAGTCTGCATCAACGCGATCAAGTCCGGCTTCTCCAGCGTGATGATGGACGGTTCGCTGATGACCGACGGCAAGACCCCTTCTTCTTTCGAGTACAACGTCAACGTGACCAAGAGCGTGGTTGAAATGTCCCACGCAGTCGGCGTTTCCGTCGAAGGCGAGCTGGGTTGCCTGGGCTCCCTGGAATCCGGCCACGGCGAGAAGGAAGACGGCCACGGCGCTGAAGGCGTGCTGAGCCACGACCAACTGCTGACCGACCCGAACGAAGCCGCTGAATTCGTCAAGCTGACCCAGGTTGACGCGCTGGCGATCGCCATCGGCACTTCCCACGGTGCATACAAGTTCACCAAGCCGCCCACAGGCGACACCCTGGCGATCAGCCGCATCAAGGAGATACACGCCCGTATCCCCAACACCCACCTGGTGATGCACGGTTCGTCTTCCGTGCCGCAAGAGTGGCTGGAGATCATCAACCAGTTCGGTGGCGCGATGCCCCAGACCTATGGCGTGCCGGTCGAAGAGATCGTCGAAGGCATCAAGCACGGCGTGCGCAAGGTGAACATCGACACCGATCTGCGCATGGCTTCCACCGGCGCTACCCGCCGCTATCTGGCGCAAAACCCGAAGGATTTTGACCCACGCAAGTTCCTGGCCGAAACCACCAAGGCAATGCGCGCGATCTGCAAGGCACGCTACGAAGCCTTCGGTTCCGCAGGCCAGGCCGGCAAGATCAAGCCGATCGCGCTGGATAGCATGGCAACCCGCTACGCCAAGGGCGAACTGAACGCGATCATCAAGTAATCATCGCTTCGGGCAGCAAATAAAAAGCGACCTTCGGGTCGCTTTTTATTTTTGTTGAGCGGTGCTTTGCGATGTGTGCAGCAGAAAACGCTCGAACTCATGCGCGGCGATCGACGGCCGCTTGTCTTTCCGCTGCACGAAATACCAGTGGCGCACGATGGGAAAACGGTCCACATCGAGGATGACCAGCCGTTTCATCTCCAGCTCCAGTTCGATGCCGTGGCGCGAAATGATGCCGATCCCCATGCCCGCCTGCACCGATTGCTTGATGGCCTCGTTGGTGTCCATTTCCATGTGTGCCGGCAAGGCGAGCCTGTGGCTGGCGAAATAACGCTCTGCTACGCCGCGCGTGCCCGAGCCCTGCTCGCGCAACAGGAAAGTCTCGCTGGCCAATTGCTTCGGTAATATCTTTTTGGCGCGTGCCAAGGGATGGGTTGGTGCAGCGATGACTACCAGCGGATTCTCCATGAACGCCTCTGCGCGCATGTCGGCGCCCTGCGGCGGTTGCCCCATGATAGCGAGGTCGGCGATGTTCTCGGCAAGTTGCTTGATCACGGCATCGCGGTTGGCCACCGACAGGCTGACCTGTATCTTCGGATGTGCCTGGATGAACTTGGCCAGCAACTGCGGCATGAAATAGTTGGCGGTGCTCACCACGGCGATGTTGAGATGGCCGCGTTCCAGGCCTTTCATCTCGTCGAACACCGATTCCATCTCCTGCATCAACTGCAACATTGAGCGCGCGTAGTGCAGCAACTCGTTACCTGCCGCCGTGAGATGCAGCTTCTTTCCGGTCTGTTCGAACAGCGGCAAGCCGACGGTCTGTTCCAGCTGCTTGATCTGCATGGAAACGGCGGGTTGACTCAGGTACAGCTCTTCCGCCGCGCGCGAGTGACTCAGGTGGCGAGAGACGCTTTCAAACACCTGAAGCTGGCGTAGTGTGAGTGGCAACATGATGGGGAGAATTCTATTGCATAAGTAACGCTTATGGTAGTAATAAAAATATTTGACTGTTATTTATGATGGACGAGCGTAGAGTGCGCGTCGTTGCAAAATATTTACGACAAGAGGAGAAGATAATGGATCAATCGAATCGTTATGCGAATCTGAGCCTGAAAGAGGCGGATTTGATCGCTGGCGGCAAGCACCTGCTGGTTGCTTACAAGCTGATTCCCGCCAAGGGCTACGGCTTCCTGGAAGTGGCTGCTCACGTTGCAGCGGAATCTTCCACCGGCACCAACGTGGAAGTGTCCACTACCGACGATTTCACGCGCGGCGTCGACGCGCTGGTTTACGAAGTGGACGAAACCGCATTCGGTGACGATCCGGTAAAGGGCGGCGGTCTGATGAAGATCGCTTACCCGGTTGACTTGTTCGACCCGAACCTGACCGACGGCACCTACAACATTTCCCACATGTGGTCCCTGATCCTGGGCAACAACCAAGGCATGAGCGACCACGCCGGCCTGCGCATGCTGGACTTCCTGATCCCCGAGTGCATGGTTCGCAAGTTCGACGGCCCGTCCGCCAACATCTCCAATCTGTGGAAGGTGCTGGGTCGTCCGGAAAAAGACGGCGGCTACATCGCCGGCACCATCATCAAGCCTAAGCTGGGTCTGCGTCCCGAGCCGTTCGCCAAGGCATGCTACGACTTTTGGCTGGGTGGCGACTTCATCAAGAACGACGAGCCGCAAGCTAACCAGCCGTTCTGCCCGATGGAAGTGGTCATGCCCAAGGTTGCTGAAGCCATGGACCGTGCACAACAAGCGACCGGCCAAGCCAAGCTGTTCTCCGCGAACATCACTGCCGACTTCCACGGCGAGATGATCCACCGCGGCGATTTCGTGCTGAATACATTCGCCAAGTACAACTCCGCTGACCACGTTGCCTTCCTGGTGGACGGCTTCGTGACCGGCCCGGCTGGCGTGACCACCTGCCGCCGCGCTTTCCCGGACACCTTCCTGCACTTCCACCGCGCAGGTCACGGCGCCGTGACTTCCTACAAGTCGCCGATGGGTATGGATCCGCTGTGCTACATGAAGATGGTGCGTTTGATGGGTGCCTCCGGCATGCATACCGGCACCATGGGCTACGGCAAGATGGAAGGTCACGGCAAGGAAACCGTACTGGCTTACATGCTGGAGCGTGATGAGTGCCAAGGACCTTACTTCTACCAGAAGTGGTACGGCATGAAGGCTACCACCCCGATCATCTCGGGCGGCATGAACGCACTGCGCCTGCCAGGCTTCTTCAAGAACTTGGGCCACGGCAACGTGATCAACACCTGCGGCGGCGGCTCCTTCGGTCACATCGACAGCCCTGCAGCCGGTGGTATCTCCCTCGGCCAGGCATACGAGTGCTGGAAGACCGGTGCCGATCCGATCGAATACGCCAAGACTCACAAAGAGTTCGCACGCGCATTCGAGTCCTTCCCGAAAGACGGCGACAAGCTGTTCCCGGGCTGGCGCGAAAAGCTGGGCGTACACAAGTAATTCGTACCCCGCAGTAGCAGCAAAAACGCGCCCCCACACGATGGGGGCGTTTTTTTCCAGATGCAGAGAAACCGCAACCAGTTTGCGGGCATGCATCGAACCAAGGAGTTCGTTATGGATAACAAGGAACAATACAAGGTCCACGCAGAGCCATTCTATCAGGCGCAAGGCGACGAAGTAGCGCTCTACGAGGCGGCCTACAACGCCCGCTTGCCAGTGATGGTGAAAGGACCGACTGGCTGCGGAAAGTCGCGCTTCATCGAATACATGGCCTGGAAGCTGAACAAGCCGTTGATCACCGTGGCCTGCAACGAAGACATGACGGCGTCCGACCTGGTCGGCCGCTACCTGCTGGATGCCAACGGCACGCGCTGGCTGGACGGCCCGCTGACGACCGCGGCGCGCATCGGCGCGATCTGCTATCTGGACGAAGTGGTCGAGGCGCGCCAGGACACCACCGTCGTGATCCACCCACTGACCGACCACCGCCGTACTTTGCCGCTGGACAAGAAGGGCGAGCTGATCGAAGCTCACCCCGACTTCCAGCTGGTGATCTCGTATAACCCCGGCTACCAGAGCCTGATGAAGGATCTGAAGCAATCCACCAAGCAGCGCTTCACCGGTTTCGAGTTCGATTATCCGGATGCGGCGCTGGAATCGCAGATCCTGTCCAAGGAGACGGGCCTGGATGTGGCGGTGTGCGGCAAACTGGTACAGATCGGCCAGGCCGCGCGCAACCTCAAAGGTCACGGCCTGGACGAGGGTATCTCGACCCGTCTGCTGGTTTACGCAGCGACCTTGATCAAGAACGGTGTCGAAGCGAAAGCCGCATGCCGTATGGCGATGGTGCGACCGATCACCGACGACGCAGATATCCGCGATACGCTCGATCACGCGATCGAAGTTTCATTCGCCTGAGCCCGGCACGAGTGAACCGCGAAGGGGCTGAGCGATGACTGAGGTCGTGACGGAGAGAACGGAAGAGATCTCGATGTACTGGGAGAAACTGGGCTGCAGATTCGCCCAGGTGGATGCCGTCTTCGATGAATGCATGAAGGAAGCCAAGGTGCTGCTATCGAAAGCGGGCTTGGAGACCTACATCGAGAATGCCCGCATCATCGGCAAGATGGGGCGTGGCGCGGAACCGTTGCTGATCTATCTGGAGGAAGCGCCGGGCGTCGCCAGCGCCGTTGGGGAGCACGCGCTGGTCAAGTTGCGGGAATTCTCCGAGTACTTGTCCACGCACACCAACTTCAAGGCGATCGTGCCGTTCCTGCAAACCAGCGGTGCAGTGGCACGCCGCCTGAACAACGACAAGATGTACTGGCGCTACATCGATTTGATCCGTGACATGCTGGATCGCACCTCGGGTTCGATCCATGGTCACCACACGACCTTTGCCAGCCCGGGCCTGCCAGAGCTGCTCAAGCAGGCGCCCAGGTTGTTGGGCGTGCTGTCGTTGCAGGGATTCCAGAACTGGATCGAGTACGGCGTCCAGTACTACAACCATCATCCGGAACGGCAGGAAGAATATTTCCGGCTGGAATCCGCCGATGCGATCGCGGTCATGCAGCGCGAGCGGCACGGCACCTTGCTGGCGGACAACGAACGCAAACTGGATAGCTACATCCGTGCGCTGTGGAACGACAGCGACTATCTCATCCCGTATTCGGTCGCCTTCGATGAACTGCGCAAGCCGATGCCTTACTACACCGAAGACGGCATCCGCCTGCCCGATGTCTATGACGACCTCGACGGCGTATCCGGCATCGACCGCTATCGCGCGGCACTCGCCCACATGGCGGCGCACCGCCGCTGGTCGCAAAAGATGATCGTGGACAACTGGAGCCCGTTCCAGCGCGCCAGCGTGGAAGTGTTCGAGGATTCCCGCGTCGATTACCTCGCCTGCCAGCGCTATCCGGGCTTGCGCAAATTGTTCCTCGCCCTGCACCCGATACCCAAGGAAGAAGACCTCCGGCTCGAAGAGCAGGGTATTTCGGTGTTCAGGCTCAGACTGGCCATGGTATCGCGCGCCATCCTCGATCCCGATTACACCTACCAGAACGAGCAAGTCAGGGAATTCGTAAAACAGTTCCATGAACTGATGGCCACCGGCGAATCGACCAGTGCGGCGATTGCATCCATTGCCTTGGCATTCATAGCGCGGACACGCGGCCAACGCGATCTGTCGGCCCAGATGTATTTCGACAATACCGAGGTTGACTACCGCGACGACAATCGGCATCTGTGGATCTATATCGAAGAGAGTGACGAGGATGAGATGTTCGAACATCTCAACCAGCGCCAGAGTACGGAAGGTGAATTGCATGCGCTGCCGCCCCGACACTACGACGAGTGGGACTACACCGCGCAGAACTATCGCCCGGACTGGGTGAGCGTGTATGAAGCGTTGCATCCGCGCGGCAATCCGGCGGTGATCGACAACCTGCTGATCAAGCATGCCAAGCTGATCAAGCGACTGAAAGCGCTGCTGGAGATGCTCAGGCCGCAGGACAAGGTGCGCATCCGTTATCAGGAAGAAGGCTCGGAACTCGATCTGGATGTGGCCATCCGCTCCCTGATCGACTACAAGAGCGGCAGTTCGCCCGACCCGCGCATCAATATGTCGCATCGCACCGATGGTCGTAGTTTCGCCGTCACCTTGCTGGTCGACCTGTCGCAGTCGCTCGGCGAGAAAGCGGCAGGCAGCCAGCAGACCATCCTCGAACTGAGCCAGGAAGCCGTATCGCTGCTGGCATGGTCGGTACAGCAAGTCGGAGATTCGTTCGCGATCGGCGGCTTCCACTCCAACACCCGCCACGACGTGCGTTACTACCACCTCAAGGGATTCAGCGAGCCGTGGGGAGACGAGGTGAAGTCGCGTCTGGCGGAGATGCAGGCCGGCTATTCCACGCGCATGGGTGCTGCGATGCGCCACGCCGGGCATTACTTGAAATCGCAGCAAGCGGACAAGAAGCTGATGCTGATTCTGACGGACGGCGAACCGGCGGATATCGATGTCCAGGACCCGCAGCTGCTCATCCAGGATGCCAGACAGGCTGTGAAAGAATTGGACCAGGACGGCATCTATGCCTACTGCATTAATCTTGATCCCAAGGCCGACGAATATGTGGCGGACATCTTCGGTAAGCAATACACCATCGTCGATAACATCGAGCAATTGCCGGTAAAACTACCGGAGCTGTTCATCTCGCTGACCAAATAGCCGTGGAGCGAGAAGTGGAAAACCTGTAAAATCCGCAAGTTGAAAATTTTAATCAGAGGAGAGCAGCAATGAGCAAAAGTTTGATCCAGTTCATCATCGAAGAACAACGCCAGATCCCCGGCGCCACCGGCGATTTCACCGGCCTCATCAGCGACATCGTGTCTGCCTGCAAGCAGATCGCGCATGACGTGAACAAAGGCGCGCTGATCGGCGTGCTGGGTTCTGCGGGCAGTGAGAACGTGCAGGGCGAGACCCAGAAGAAACTGGACATCATCACCAATGAAGTGTTCATCAAGGCCAACGAGTGGGGCGGCCACCTGGCAGCGATGGCATCGGAAGAGATGGACGACATCTACCCGATCCCGGCCAAGTACCCCAAGGGCAAATACCTGATCACCTTCGATCCGCTGGACGGCTCTTCCAACATCGACGTGAACATCTCCGTCGGCACCATCTTCTCCATCCTGCGTTGCCCCGAAGGCGTGACCAACCCGACCGCTGCCGACTTCATGCAGCCAGGCACCAAGCAGATCTGCGCCGGTTATGCGCTGTACGGCCCGAACACCATGATCGTGATCACCACCGGCCACGGCGTGAACGGCTTCACGCTGGACCGCGACGTGGGCGACTTCTTCCTGACCCACCCGAACATGACCATCCCGGCCGACACCGCTGAGTTCGCCATCAACATGTCGAACCAGCGTTTCTGGGAAAAACCCGTGCAGCGTTACGTGGAAGAGTGCGTCAAGG
This sequence comes from Sideroxyarcus sp., assembly GCA_035299445.1. Taxonomy (GTDB): domain Bacteria; phylum Pseudomonadota; class Gammaproteobacteria; order Burkholderiales; family Gallionellaceae; genus Sideroxyarcus. Next base: position 269,018 of record DATGWO010000024.1, on the reverse strand, counting down.
GCAAGGACGGCGGCCGCGAGAAGAACTTCAACATGCGCTGGGTCGCCTCCATGGTCGCTGAAGTGCACCGCATCCTGACACGCGGCGGCATCTTCATGTATCCGTTCGACACCAAGGACCCGACCAAGCCGGGCAAGCTGCGCCTGATGTACGAAGCCAACCCGATGTCCTTCATCGTGGAACAGGCAGGCGGTGCCAGCTCCACCGGCCGCGAGCGCATCATGGACGTGAAGCCCACCGGCTTGCACCAGCGCGTGCCGGTCATCCTCGGCTCCAAGAACGAAGTCGAGCGCGTAGTGAGCTACCACAAGGGCGCGTAAGCACCCAGCAGCGCCCCCGGCAACGGGGGCGTTGTCGCATCTGCAAGCAAAGGAAATGTTATGAGCAAACCTTTAGTTTCCATCGTCATGGGTAGCAGCAACGACTGGGAGATCATGCAGCAAGCCGCCCAGCAGCTGAAAGATTTCGGCGTCGCATTTGATGCGCGCGTCATCTCGGCGCACCGCTCGCCCGACCTGCTATTCGATTACATCAAGGACATGCACGCACAGGGTGTGCAATGCTTCATCGCCGGTGCCGGCGGTGCGGCACATCTGGCTGGCGTGATCGCCGGCAAGACCACCCTGCCGGTATTGGGCGTGCCCATCCCTTCCAAATACCTGAAGGGCATGGATTCGCTGCTGTCCATCGTGCAGATGCCGAAAGGCATTCCCGTGGCGACCTTCGCCATCGGCGAAGCCGGTGCGGCGAATGCCGGCCTGTGCGCCGTGTCCATGCTGGCGTTGAACGACAAACAACTGGCGGACAAATTGACTGCCTACCGCAAGAAGCAGGCCGAGCAGATCGCTGCCACCACCCTGCCCGCTTTGTAAGCCGAGGAACACATGTCTGCATTGCACGAATCCAACCTGACCAGCCTGAAGTTCCTGCACCGTGGCAAGGTGCGCGACCTGTATGAAGTCGATGCCGATCACCTGTTGATCGTGCAGACCGACCGCCTGTCCGCCTTCGACGTCATCCTGCCCACGCCCATCCCCGGCAAGGGCGAGGTGCTCACAGCTGTGTCGAATTTCTGGTTCAAGAAGCTGGGCCACGTCATCCCGAACCACCTGTCCGGCATAGCCCCCGAATCGGTGGTGAAGACCGAGGCGGAAAAGGCCCAAGTGCGCGGCCGTGCTTTCGTCACCAAGAAACTGAAGCCGCTGCCGATCGAAGCTATCGTGCGCGGCTATCTGGTGGGCTCGGGCTGGAAGGACTACAAGAAGACCGGTGCCGTGTGCGGCATCCAGTTGCCTGCCGGCTTGCAGGAAGCGCAGAAGCTGCCGCAGCCGCTGTTCACTCCATCCACCAAGGCGGCAGTGGGCGAACACGACGAGAACATCTCGTTCGAAGAAGCCAAGAAACTGCTGGGCGCGGACATGGCCGAGCAGGTGAAGGCCGCTACGCTTGCGCTGTACACCCAGGCCGCAGACTATGCGCTCACCCGCGGCATCATCATCGCCGACACCAAGTTCGAATTCGGTACCGATGCTTCCGGCAAGCTGTTCCTGATCGACGAGGCACTCACGCCTGATTCCTCGCGCTTCTGGCCGGCCGACCAATACCAGGTCGGCAGCAACCCACCCAGCTTCGACAAGCAGTTCGTGCGCGACTGGCTGGAGTCGTCCGGCTGGAACAAGCAGCCACCCGCGCCGCAAGTGCCGGCGGACGTATTGCAGAAGACCGCGGACAAATACCGCGAAGCACAGCGGTTGCTGACTGGCGAATGACCTCGATCTCGAATCTCGTCGAAGGTTTCCGGCGCTTCCGCGAGCAGCATTTCGAGCGCAACGACAGCCTTTACCAGCAATTGGTGACGCAAGGCCAGACCCCTAAAACACTGGTGGTGGCCTGTTGCGACTCGCGCGTCGATCCGGCGCTGGTGCTCGATTGTGCGCCGGGCGACCTGTTCGTCATCCGCAACGTGGCCAACCTCGTGCCGCCGGCCGAAGGACGCGCCGGCCACCACGGCACCACCGCCGCCATCGAATACGGCGTGCGCAACCTCGGCGTCGAGCACATCATCGTACTGGGCCACGCACATTGCGGCGGCATCAATACCCTGGTCAGGGCGGGCGGGATAAGCGGCTCCGGTTCGTTCATCGACGACTGGATGGGGCTGGTGGAAAGCGCGCGCAACAAGGTGATGGCCGAGATGCCGCATGCTTCGCCGGAAGAACAGACCCGCGCCTGCGAACAGCGTTCTATCCTGGTTTCAATGGATAACCTGATGACCTTCCCGTGGATACGCGAGCGCGTCGAGAACGGTTCACTTACTTTGCACGGCTGGTATTTCGATATCGAACACGGACAGCTGCTGCGTTACGAAGCAGCCACCCGTGATTTTGTCGCGCTGTGATTATTTGCCGGCAACCGGCGCCAGCCCTTTGAGTTCGCGGTAACGCTGCTTGTCCGCTTCGTAGCGGGCTTTCACCGTTTCCATTTCCTTGTTGCTCAGGTCAAGATCGCGTTGCAGCTTGGCGACGCGCGCCTCGCTTTCGGCGAGGTCTTCCGTCAAAGACGCCGGGATCTTGCGGCCTTTTTTGGTGAGGTCGTCGCTTTCCTGATGCAAGCCAACCAGCGTTTCTTGTGCGGATTTCAACAGGGTAGAGTAACTGTTGACGCGTGCCTCGACTTGCAACAGATTGCGGTCGCGCGCGAGGTCGATCTCTTTCTCGTTGCTGTAGGTGTTCAACAAAGCCTCATCGCGGCGCTTGGCCGCCTTGGCAGCTTTTGCGACTTCCGGATCGATCTTGCTCTCTTGCTGTTTCTTGGCATCGAAGCCGTCCTGGCGGTCTTTGATGCGGCCCTTCTCCAACGTCTGGGTATCGCTGTTGGCATATTCCGGCGGGATGGTCTCGCCGTAATGGGTCTGCCCGTTCTTGTCCACCCACTTATACAGCTTGGCTTCCGCATTCAGCGCAAAGACTGCACACAAGGCTGCTGCACCGGCCAACAATCTGGATTTCATCATGCTTTAACTCCGTAACGGTCACGATAGGATTGCACCGCGTGCAGATTCTGCACCAAGTCCGCCTGCCCCTGCAAATAGCCGAGCAGGTCGTCCAGCGCGGCGATAGAGACCACCGGAATGCCATAGTCGCGTCGAACCTCCTGCACCGCCGACAACTCCCCTTGGCCCCGCTCCATGCGGTCCAGCGCGATCACCACGCCGCACGGCGTGGCACCGGCCGCGCGGATAAGTTCGATGGATTCGCGCACCGAAGTGCCGGCCGAGATCACGTCGTCGATGATCAGCACCTTGCCCTGCAACTTGGCGCCCACCGTGGTGCCGCCCTCGCCGTGGTCCTTGGCTTCCTTGCGGTTGAAGCAATACGGCACGTTGCGCCCCTGCTCCGCCAGCGCGATGGCCGTGCCCGCTGCGAGCGGGATGCCCTTGTAAGCCGGGCCGAACAGCATGTCGAATTCCACGTTGGAAGCCAGGATGGCCTGCGCGTAGAACTGGCACAGCTCGCGCAATGCCGCTCCGTCCTGGAACAAGCCGGAGTTGAAGAAATAAGGCGACAGGCGCCCAGCCTTGGTTTGGAACTCGCCGAAACGCAGCACATTCTGCGCGACGGCGAAACGGATGAAATCTTGACGGTAAGCGTGCATGGATAGCTTTACAGAGAGTTAGAACAGAGCCGCCATTATAATGCCCGCCTCGACAGAATTCCGGATTTCAAATGCGCATCATCACCCTCAATTTCAACGGCATCCGTTCCGCCTACAACAAAGGCTTCCTCGAATGGTTCGCCAAGCAGGATGCCGACATCCTCTGCGTGCAGGAACTCAAAGCCCAAGAGCCGGATATGGCTCCCGACATGCTCTCCCCGCTCGGCTACCACGGCTATTTCCACTATGCCGAAAAGAAGGGCTACAGCGGCGTCGCCATCTATTCCAGACGTAAACCGGACAACGTCATCGTCGGCCTCGGTATCCCCGAGTTCGACGCCGAAGGCCGCTACCTCGAAGCGCAATACGGCAACCTCAGTGTCGTCTCGCTGTATCTGCCGTCAGGCTCCAGCGGCGAGGAAAGGCAGGCGGTGAAGTTCAAGTTCCTCGATGCCTTCATGCCGCACATGCAACAACTATTCAGCAGCGGCCGCGACATCATCGTCTGCGGCGACTGGAACATCGCCCACACCGAAAAAGACCTGAAGAACTGGAAAGGCAACAAGAAAAATTCCGGCTTCCTGCCCGAAGAGCGCGCCTGGCTCACCCAGTTGTTCGACGAAGTCGGCTTCGTCGACGTATTCCGCAAACTGCACCCCGAGCTGGAAGCCTACACCTGGTGGTCGAATCGCGGCCAGGCCTGGGCGAAGGATGTCGGCTGGCGTCTGGACTATCAGGTCGCCACGCCCGATATGGCCGGGAAGGCAATATCCACAGGCATCTACAAGGAGCAGCGCTTCTCAGACCATGCGCCGTTCATGGTGGATTACAAGGATTGAGGCTGGGGGAAAGCGGAGCTAATCCCTTTAGTTCCTCTAACGTTCAAGGTCAGGGGCGCTGCGCGACGCTTTATCGCGCAGCGTCCCCTGCACCGAAAGGTTAGCCATCTTGCCGCTCAATCTCAGCTTGGAGTACCTGAAACTTGAAGAGCACATTATCGGCCGCGCCATGAAAGATACGTTTTCTGCACCACTCAATGGGAAACAGCGTATGTCCTCGAATGTAGAACGGAAACGTGTAGTCACCGATCTCGGGATGATCTCTTTCCCACGTGCCTGCCCCGTAAGCCTTTTCAAATACCGAGGCTAGATAAGCGCCATAAAACGTGGCGCAACCCTCCATTCCCTCAATGGAAGGGTTTTCAGTTATCCCTTCGTGAAGCACCGCCAGCATTTCTTCAAGTGCTGCCACTGAGGCAGGCGACAAATCAAAATCTAGCCCGCAGCTTTCGGCGCACTCGATTGCCTCTTGCGTTCCGCGTTGCTGAAAGTCTCTCAGTTCAGGTGAGGTCGGCACTTCAATACTCCATCAAACTGTTGGCTAGATATCGAGATGGCTAACGTAAAGTAGACACCCTAAAAACGGGCGGGAAAGACACCTTCAAGGTGTCTAATCTGGTTGGGCACGCAGAAGGCGTTGCTTTTATTAAGTGCATAAGTTTTATGGCACCCCAAACTCATCGACAAAGACACCATGAGAAAATTGAAGAAACTTTGAGCTTCACTTTAAGTTGGATCATTCTGATTCTTCTCAACCCACGGCGCAACTTTGAGTAGCAACGCCATCCCCGGCAATGCCAGCAGCACACACAACCAGAAGAACATCTCCCAACCCATCGCTTCCACCAGCCAGCCGGCGGTGGCGTTCATGAACGTGCGCGGCACGGCGGCGAGGCTGGTGAAAAGGGCGAACTGGGTGGCGGTGTAGGCCGGGTGGGTGGTGCGGGCGATGAAGGCGACGAAGGCGGCGGTGCCGACGCCAACGCCGAAGGCTTCGACGCCGATGACCCAGGCGAGGTTGATGCGCTCTGCCGCGCCGATGCTGTCCTGATGCCCCTTTGCAGCCAGCCAGGCGAAGCCGACGATGGCGAGTACCTGCACCACGCCGAACAGCCACAGCGCACGGTTGATGCCGATCTTTAGCATCCACACGCCGCCGAGCAGGCCGCCGATCACCGCGGGCCACAGCCCGGCGTTCTTGGCGATGAGGCCGATGTCGGTCTTGGTGTAGCCCATGTCGAGATAGAACGGCGTGGCCAGCGCGGTGCACAGGCTGTCGCCGAGCTTGTAGAAGAACAGGAAGGCCAGTATCAGCAGCGCGCTGCGCCAGCCTTCGCGCGTGATGAATTCGTGGAACGGTTCCACCACCGCTTCGCGCAGGGTCTTGGGCGGCGCGGCGCGATGCGGTTCGCTCACCAGCAAGGTCATGGCGATGCCGGGCAGCATGAACAGTGCGGTGATGATGAACACCGTGGCCCAGGGCAGGTGGTCGGCAAGGATGAGCGAGAGCGAACCGGGGATGAGTCCCGCGATGCGGTAGGCGTTCACGTGTACCGAGTTGCCGAGGCCGAGTTCGGTGTCGCTCAGCAGTTCGCGCCGGTAGGCGTCGAGCGCGATGTCCTGCGTGGCGGAAAGGAAGGCCAGCAGCGTGCAGAACAGCACGATGGAGGTCATCTCGGTCTGCGGTGAGAAGCCGCCGAGCGCGGCGATCACCAGCAGCAGTGCGACCTGCGTCACCAGCATCCAGCCGCGCCTACGACCCAGCACGGGCAACACGAAGCGGTCAAGGAAGGGCGACCAGATGAACTTCCAGGTGTAGGGGAACTGGATCAGCGCGAACAGGCCGATGGTCTTGATGTCTACGCCTTCGGTCTTGAGCCAGGCGGGCACCAGGTTGAGTAGCAGATAGAGCGGCAGGCCGGAGGCGAAGCCGGTGAAGACGCAGATGAGCATGCGCCTTGTGAACAGTTGTTCCCAGACGGTCATGGGTCAGTCTGCGCGCTTGAAGCGATACACCGCGGTACTACCCAGCAGGTTGGGCATCACCTGCACTTCATCGCCGCCGGTCATCACATGGCGGCCGAGGATGCGGATGCGGTGGTGGGCGCAGAGGAACTCGAAATCGTCCAGCGTGCACAGGTGCACATTGGGCGTGTCGTACCACTGGTAGGGCAGCTCCTTGGAGACCGGCATGTTGCCGAGCAGCACTTGCAGGCGGTTCTTCCAGTAACCGAAGTTGGGGAAGCTGACGATGCCTTCGCGGCCGACGCGCACGATCTCGTTCATCAGCGCCTCGGTGTGGCGCGTGGCTTGCAGCGTCTGCGACAGGATGACGTAATCGAAGGCGTTGTTCTCAAAATCGGCCAAGCCGGATTCCAGGTCGCTCTGAATCACGTTCACGTTGTTGGCGATGCAGGCCGCGATGTTGGCGTCGCTGATTTCCACGCCGTAGCCGCGCACTTCGCGCGTCTCGCGCAGGTAGCGCAGCAGGCTGCCGTCGCCGCAGCCGAGGTCGAGCACCGAGGAGCCTTGCGGTATCCACGCTGCAATGGCGGCGAAGTCGGGGCGGGACTGGATGATGGAAGTATTCATCGCGTGCATTCCTCGGCGATGTTGTTCAGGTAATTGTTCATCACAGCGAAGTAGCGCTCGTCTTCCATCAGGAACGAATCGTGGCCGTGCTGCGAGGAGATTTCGGCATAGCTTACGTCGCGCTTGTTATGCAACAGCGCATGCACGATCTCGCGCGAACGCTCCGGCGAGAAGCGCCAGTCGGTGGTGAACGACACCACCAGGAACTTGGCGCGGGCGGCAGCGAAAGCGCGGTTGAGGTCGCCGTCGAGTTCGCGCGCGGGGTCGAAGTAATCCAGCGCCTTGGTCATTAGCAGGTAGGTGTTGGCATCGAAATACGCGGCGAACTTGTCGCCCTGGTAGCGCAGGTAGGACTCGATCTGGAACTCGATGTCATAGCTGAAGTTCAGCTTGCCGTGGCGCAGCTCGCGCCCGAACTTGTCGGCCATCGCATCGTCGGAAAGATAGGTGATGTGCCCCAGCATGCGCGCCAGGCGCAGGCCGCGCGTGGGCACCACGCCGTGCTGGTAGAAATCGCCGCCGTGGAACTCAGGGTCGGTCAGGATGGCATTGCGCGCCACGTCGTTGAATGCGATGTTCTGCGCGGTCAGGTGCGGTGCCGTGGCGATGGCCAGCACATGGCGCACGCGCTCGGGATACGCCAGCGCCCACTGCATCGCCTGCATGCCGCCCAGACTGCCGCCGATGACGGCGGCAAATTTTTCGATGCCCAGATGGTCGGCCAGTCGCGCCTGTGATTCCACCCAGTCTTCCACCGTGATGACCGGGAAGGAGGAGCCGTAGGGCTTGCCGGTCTGCGGGTCGATGCTGGAAGGGCCGGTGGAGCCGTGACAACCGCCGAGGTTGTTCAGGCCGATGACGAAGAACTTCAAGGTGTCGATGGGCTTGCCCGGCCCAACCATGTTGTCCCACCAGCCGATGTTCTTGCTGTCGCCTTCGTAATAGCCGGCGACATGATGGTGGCCGGACAGCGCGTGGCAGATCAGGATGGCGTTGGACTTGTCGGCATTCAGCGTGCCGTAGGTCTCGTAAACTAGCTCGAAACGCGGCAACACTGCGCCGCTCTTGAAAGTGAGGGGTGTGTCGAAAACGGCGCGCTGGGCGCTGACGATGCCAACCGAATTGCTCAAAGAAGCTCCAAAAGAAAAACCCGCACAGCTTGGGGCTAGAGCGGGTTCACTCGCTTTAGCTGGTATGTTTTACGTGCCCCGCAAGCTGAACTCAAATCGGCACAGGACGCAGTGTCCGTGTTTTGCTAAAACCTGTCAACCCTAGGCGTCATGCGGCATTCAGCTTGTCCAGCAGGTCGCGGATCTTCATCGGATCGTCCGCACGCAGGATCTTCAGGGTGAGCGGTGCGATCTCCGGCAGGCTGGTGGTGAGCACGCGCTGCTTGGTGCCGAGCAGTTGCGCCGGGTGCATGGAGAACTGGCGCAGGCCGAGGCCAAGCAGCAAACGGGTGTAGGCCAGTTCGCCGGCCATCTCGCCGCATACCGAGACCGGCACACCGGCCTTGTTGGCACCGCCGATGACCAGTGCCAGTAGTTGCAGCACGGCCGGGTGCAGCGGGTCATACAGGTGGGCGACGTCCTCGTCGGTACGGTCGATCGCCAGCGTGTACTGGATCAGGTCGTTGGTGCCGATGGAGAGGAAATCCAGCTTCTTCACGAACATGTTGAGCGCCAGCGCGGCGGCCGGGATCTCGATCATGCCGCCGATGGGCACGTGCGGATTGAAGGGGATGCCTTCGTTGGCCAGGCTCTGCTTCGCGCCCTCGATGAATTGCAGGGTCTGGTTGATCTCAGACACGCCGGAGAGCATCGGCACCAATATTTTGAGGTTGCCGTAGGCCGAGGCGCGCAGCAGCGCGCGCAGCTGGATGCGGAACAGCTGCGGTTCGGCCAGGCACAGGCGGATGGCGCGCAGGCCGAGCGCCGGGTTGCTGGCGACGCGCGTCACGCCCTTGAGCTGCTTGTCCGCGCCGAGGTCGTAGGTGCGGATGGTGACCGGCAGGCCGTCCATGCCCTCCACCACCTCGCGGTAGGCCTGGAACTGCTCTTCTTCGTCCGGCAGGCCGTCGCGGTTGAGGAAAAGGAACTCGCTGCGGAACAGGCCGATGCCGGTGGCGCCGTTCTCTTTCACCGCCGCCACGTCGTGCGTCATCTCGATGTTGGCGTGCAGTTCGATGTGCGTGCCGTCGAGCGTGTCGGCATGCGCCGACTTCAGGCGCTTGAGTTTTTGCCGTTCCAGTTCGTACTGGCTCTTGCGCAGTTTGTAATCGGCCAGCAGGTGCTTGTCCGGGTCGACGATGACCACGCCCTGCTCGCCGTCGATGATGAGCAGGTCGTTATCCTTGATCAGTTCGCGCGCATGGTGCAGGCCGACCACGCACGGCGTGTTGAGGCTGCGCGCAACGATGGCGGTGTGCGAGGTGGCACCGCCCACGTCGGTGAGGATGGCGGAGAACTGGTGCGGCTTGAGCTGGATCAGGTCGGCCGGACTGACGTCGTGCGCCACCAGCACCATTTCGACATCATGCTTGGCGGTGGGCGGCACATGGCCCGACTCGCCGTTCAGCGTCTTCAGCACGCGTTCCACCACCTGCACCACGTCGGTCTTGCGCTCGCGCAGGTAGGCATCCTCGAACGCCTCGAACTGGGCGACCAGCTCGTCCATCTGCGTCTTCAGCGCCCATTCGGCATTGCAGTGTTCGCGCTCCACCATGGCGCGCGCGGCATGGCTGATGTGCTCGTCGCCGAGGATCATCAGGTGCAGGTCGAGGAAAGCGTCGAATTCGGCGGCCGCCTGCTGCGGACGATAGCTGCGCAGGTCGCTCAGCTCCTTGCGCGTGGCCTCCAGCGCGGCATCCAGCCGTGCCACTTCTTCGTGCACCAGATGCTTGGGCAGCACGTAATGCGCCACTTCCAGTGAGGAATGCGACACCAGATGGGCATGGCCGATGGCGATGCCGCTGGAGACCGGGAGTCCGTGTATGGTGAAACTCATTCACCTTCCCCGAAATAATCCGCGATCAGCGCGGTGAGGGCATCCATCGCCTCCTGCTCTTTCTCGCCGATGGTCTCGATGGTGATGGTGGTGCCCTTGGCTGCCGCCAGCATCATCACGCCCATGATGCTTTTCGCATTCACGCGGCGGCCGTTGCGGGCCAGCCATACTTCGCAGGGATACTGCGAGGCGAGCTGGGTGAGTTTTGCCGAAGCGCGGGCATGCAGCCCGAGCTTGTTAATAATCTGCACATCCTGTTGCAACATCACAGCCTTCCGAATTGATGGTAACGATACATTCCTTGCCGCCGGCCAGTGCGCGTTGCACCAGTTCGTCCAGCGGTTTGTTGCAATAACACGCCACGCGCAGCAGCATCGGCAGGTTCACCCCCGCCACGCCCTCGACGTGCCCCGGCCGGCATACGCGCCGCGCGATGTTGCACGGCGTGGCGCCGAACACGTCGGATAGCAGCAGCACACCGCGTCCGTTGTCGAGCTGGGCGATCAGCTGCAGTGCTTCCTGCTCTTTCTGGTCCGGATCGTCGTTGGCCAGCACCGACAATGCCTTGAGGTGTGGCGGCACGCTGCCCATCACATGACGGACGCAATCGATCAGGCTGTGGCCCAAACCGTTATGCGTGATGAGCAGGATACCGACCAATCAATACACTCCCATTAAACGTCCCAGCACCGCCGCGATGAGCAGCAGGGCTATCCAGCCGTAGCGCAGCAGCCACTGCAGGGCGCGGGCGGTTTCGGCATCCTTGTTATTCTCTTCATCCACGATACGCCGGATCTGGTTGAGCGCCTGCTGTCCGGCGGTGCGGCGGATGTTGTGCTGCAGCTGGTCATCGGGACTCACTGTAAAACCTCGCGGCGCGTGGATTCATCGGTGAATTTTAGCCGTTTCTGCATGGCAGCGGTGAGATGCACCACGCCTTGTGCATCGACCAGCAATGCTTCGGGCAATTGCATCTGCTCGGCGGCGGCCAGCCAGCTTTGCGTGCCGGAGATGAACAAGGGCTTGGACGAGGCATCGGACAACAAGCCGGCATGTTCGCCATGGGTGAGGATGGTGACCGCCTGCACGTCCTGCACCGGATAACCAGTGCGCGGGTCGATCAGGTGGCAATAGCGTTTGCCGTCCAGCTCGAAATAACGCTGATAGTCGCCCGAAGTGCCGACGGCCTCGCCGTCATGCAGCTCCATGATGGCGAGCGGCCCCGGCTTGCGCGGGTGCTGGATGCCGACCATCCATGGACGCGTGCCGTGCGTACCCAGCGCCATCACATTGCCGCCGATGTTGATGAGCGCGTTGCGGATGCCCTGCTGTTTCAGGATAGCGGCAGCGCGATCCAGCGCATAGCCCTTGGCATAGCCGCCGAGGTCGAGTTTGACTGCGCGGTTCTTGCTGCGGACGGTGCCGTTGCCGATGACCAGGTCGCTCATCTGCGGATTCAACTTCACCAGCGCCGCGATCTTCTTCTCATCTGGCAGCACGGTCTTGAAGTCGTCGGCCTGGAAGCCCCAAGTCTGGATCAGGCCACCGATGGCCGGGTTGAACAATCCTTCCGATTGGCGGGAAAGCTGTGCGGCATCTTGCAGCATCGCGGCCAGTTCCGGCGAAACGCGCTTGCTGCGGCCCTGTGCGATGGCGGTGTTCAGTTCGCTCAGTTCGGAGGGCTGCCAAGCATGCAGCATGTCGTGCAGCCGCTGGAACTCGTGCATCACGGCCACGGTAGCCGCACGCGCTTGCGCCTCGTCCGCGCCGTAGATGCTTACATCCACCTGCGTGCCGAACACATAGGCCTGTTCCTGATAGAACGGCTCCTTGCCGCAAGCGCCGAGCAGCAAGACGAACGATAGCAGCAGAAGGCGTGCGAACGATCTCACTGTTGCAGCGCTTCGATCTCGATCGCAGCCGCCAGCATCGCCAGCCGCGCCACCACGCCGTAAGCGTAGAAGCGGTTGGGGGTGTCGTCGGGTGCACAGGCCGGATTGGGGAAGGCACAGCAGGAATCGAATGCCAGCGGTTCGAAGCGCATGCCCGGCGCGTTGAGGTTCTCGTCGATGCCGCGCTCGGTGTGCACGCGGTAGAAGCCGCCGACCACATAGCGGTCTATCATGTACACCACCGGCTCGGCCACGGCGCCGCTCAAATCCTCAAAGGTATACACCCCCTCCTGCACCAGCACGTCGGAGACTTGCAGCCCTTCCTTCACCACCGCCATCTTGTTGCGTTGCTTGCGGTTGAGGTCGCGCACCTCGCTGGCATCTTTCACCGACATGATGCCCATGCCGTAGGTGCCCGCATCCGCTTTCACGATCACGAACGGATCCTGCTTCACGCCATATTCGGCATACTTGGCCCGCACCTGTTGCAGCACGAAATCCACCTGCGCCGCGAGGCATTCGCCGCCCACCTTCTCCTGGAAGTTGACCTGGTTGCACACCGCGAAATACGGGTCGATCAGCCACGGGTCGATGGAGAGCATCTGCGAGAATTGTTGCGCGACCTGGCGGTAGGCGGTGAAGTGCTGCGACTTGCGCCGCACATACCAGCCCGCCTCCAGCGGCGGCAGTACGGTCTGTTCCAGATTCTTCAATATGTCCGGTGCGCCGGCCGAGAGGTCGTTGTTGAGCAGCACTACGCAAGGATCGAATCCGTCCACGCCGAGGCGGTTGCCGCGGCGCTCCAGCGGTTCCAGCGTGAGCGAGTCGCCGTTGTTTAATGCCAATGTAGTGGGTGCGGTGATCTCCGGCAGCAACGAACCGATGCGCACTTTCAGTCCGGCCTGGCGCAGGATGAGCGCCAGCTGCGCCACGTTTTGCAGATAGAACTGGTTGCGCGTGTGGTTCTCCGGGATCAGCAGCACGCCGCGTGCCTCCGGGCACACCTTGTCGAGGGTGCTCTGCACCGCTTGCACGCACAGCGGCAGGAACTCGGGGTTGAGGTTGTTGAAACCGCCGGGGAACAGATTGGTATCCACAGGGGCCAGTTTGAAACCGCTGTTGCGCAGGTCGACCGAGCTGTAGATTGGCGGCGTGTGCTCCTGCCATTGCGTGCGGAACCAGTGCTCGATGTTCGGCTGCGCGGCGAGGATGCGACGCTCCAGTTCCAGTAGCGGGCCTTTGAGTGCGGTGGTGAGACGGGGGACCATGGATGTGCCTGTGAAAACGATGCAGGCATTCTAGCTGATTTGCGGCTGACGAAACGAAACCGCCCGCAGGACGCGGGCGGCGTGGAGGAAACGCTTATTTGGTCATTGTCTCGATGAACAGGCGGGCCACTTCGCGGCCGCGTGCGGTCACGCTGCTGGCGAAATTGTCCGCATCGATGTCGATGTAGGTGTCGGCGGGCTTGTCGGCCGAGCCGCCCACCATGCGGCCGACGGCGCCGAAGATGCCGGAGCCGCGCGCCCCTGCACCGCTGCCCTCGGTGCCGGTGATGGTCAGCCCTTTGATTACGACCGGCTGGGTCAGCGAGATCCTGTCATCGTCATCATCGGTCAGCACGCTGACCAGGGTCGCATCCTCGACGAAACGCGGATAGAGGTCGGTCTTGAAGTTGTAGTTGTTCGAGTAGTAGCCGGCATAACCGCTGCCCTTTTGCGTGATCATCGAGATGGTCATGCGTACGTTGAGTAAGGGGATCTCCCAGTCGTCAGCGAGATCGGGCGGACTGTTTTCCAGCGCGCGCCTGAAGCCGTCAGAGATGCCGGGACGCAGCCAGCGCTCATCCTTGGTGTTCATGATATTGATCGGCAGGCCTTTGGCGGAAGTCAGGATGCTCACTCCGAGGAAATTTTTTTTGCCGTCGCCGCCATTGGCTTCCTCGATGTACGGAGATTTGCGTGCCGATTCGCGCAATGCCTTGAAGGCTTTGTGCTTGTCCATCTCTTCGATCGGCATCACCTCGATCCCGGCGTTCTTCAGTTCCGCCACGAAGCCGTCATAGAGCTGGTCGGCGACTTTTTGCAGCGTCTCGTTGCTGACTCGGGTCTGGGTGAAATAGCTCTGCATTCCGGTCGTGTACATGCCATTGCGCGAGGTGACCTCGATGCCCTCGTCGCGTGCGAACTGAACGAAGAAATTGGGGATGGCGACCTTCTTGACGCCCTTCAGCTTGTAATCTTCCTCGGACTTGATGAAATCTTTTACGGTGAGCGGCTCGTCGCCGGTCAACTTGGGTGGGGCGGAAGAACAGCCGGCCAGGGTGGTGGCAAGCAGTGCGACGGGTAAGAACAGCTTCAGATTCATGTTAGCTCCCTGATGAAAGATGCAACGGTGGTTGGATGCTTTTTCAGCGGAACCGATTCTATGAACACATATCCAGCTCCACCATCCCGCATTCGCGGGGGGTCACAGGCCGTTCAGCAACTCCTGCGCATCCTCCACATTGAGATCGGCCGCTTCCAGGAAATCTTGCTTGGCTTTGGCCTTGTCACCTGCCTGCAAGTGCACCTTGCCCCGGTTGAGATAGAAATAGCCGCAGGTCGGACAGAGGCCGATCGCTTTGTCGAAATCGGCCAGTGCGCCCTTGATATCGCCGAGGCCGGCTTTGGCCTGCGCGCGATAGGCGTAAGCCTCATCGGCATCCTTCTTTCGTTTCAGGATGGCTTCGTAATCCGCGATGGCGCCCTTGAAATCTTTGATCTTCAGCTTGGCGAGCCCGCGGTCACTGTAGGCGGCGATGAAGCCGGGATCGGTCTTCAGTGCCTGGTCGTAGAGCGCGATCGCGCCAGCATAGTCCTCGGCTTCGAAACGTGCGCCCGCCGCTTCGTAGGCTTGTTGCGCCGCGCCCTGTTCGGCGGCCGAGGCAGCAGACATGCCGAGGCAGGCGGCGAGCAGTGTGCAGGCCAGGAAGGTGCGCGGCAAGAGAGAGGTCGTCGATGTCATGGTGAATCTCCTTGTTGTCAGGTGGAGGTCTATCGCAGTGCCTGCAATTCTTTCTCTGCTTCCGGGTGGCCCAGGGCGCGGGCCTTGTCCAGCCATTGCCGAGCCTGTGCCAGGTCGCGCGCGACATATTGCCCGTCACGGAGATAGCGACCCAGGGTCAGCGCGGCATGCGGGCCGTAGGGTGCGGGCCTCTCCGCCGCTTGTGCCAGCAGCGCTGTGCCCCGGCTGTCACGCGGCCCGCCGACTCCGCGCAGTAGCATGTCGCCGTAATTGATCAGACCCATCGGATGTCCCTGCTCGGCGCTGCGTCGCGCCCACTCGCGCGCGGCGACGGGGTCGGCGGGTACCAGCTCTCTGACTTCGAGGAAGTTGGCGTAGTTGGCCTGCGCTTCGGCATGTCCGCCTTCCGCCGCCGCACGCATCATGCGCACCGCGCGCGGGATGTCCGCTGCCGTGTTGGGGCTGCCGGGGAACAGCAGCATGGCCGCGTCGAACTGCGCCTTGACCACGCCCGCATCCGCCGCCCGCAGCAGCCAGCGCTCGCCCTCGGCGTGATCCACCGCGCCGCCCACTCCCTGCGTCAGGCAGAGCGAGTAGGAATACATGCCCGGCGCATAGCCGGCCTGGGCCGACTTCGCGACCCATTGCCGTCCGGCGGTATCGTCCTTGCCGATGGCCCTGCCGTTGAAATAGGCGTCAGCCAGCAGATACATCGCCATGCCATCGCCCGCGACGGCACCTCGCTGCGCATAGTGCAGGGCCTTTGCGCGGTCCTGCGCGATGCCGTATTGCGCACCGTTCACGAATAGCGAGGCGAGGTCGCCATAGAGCTGCGGGAAATCGTGCGCGGCGGACTCATACCATTGCAGGGCTTGCGCCGTGTCGCGCTGTACGCCGTTGCCGGTCATCAGGGCCTGTGCAGCGAACATCTGCGCCGCCGTATCGCCCGCGTTCGCGGCCGGCCGCAGATAGGTCATCGCGGCCGCCGCATCGGCGGCGAGGCCACCCTTGCCCAGCAACAGCGCGCGGCCATAGCCGCTCTGCCCGCGTGCGCTGCCCTTGTCGGCCGCCTGCTTGTACCAGCGCACCGCCTCGGCGTCGTTCTTCTGCGTGCCGATGCCAAACTCGTACATCGTGCCGGCGTTGCCGAGCGCGGTCTCTTCGCCGCCTTGCGCTGCCTGCAAGGTATAGCGGAACGCGGCCGCATCGTCTTTGCTAACGCCGATGCCGTTGGCATACATCGCGCCGAGCGCGCTGGCGGCCAGCGCATCGCCGCCGCGTGCGGCCAGTTCGTACCACTGCGCGGCGGTGGCGGCGTTCTGCTGCGCCGCACCGACCCCGGCGCGGTAAGCGTCGCCCAGCGTGCGCGCGACCGTGGCATCGCCATTGCGTGCGGCCGCCTCCATGCGCTGCAGGATCTCGAAGCCGCTGGGTTCGCGCGGTCGGGATGCGGCGGCGGCCATCGCCGCCTTGCGCTCGGCACGCTCCGCCGCCTCGGCCTCGGCCATCGCGCGCTGGAAGGCGGCGAAGCGCGCATCGCGTTCGCGTGCGCGGCGTTCGTAATAGCCGGCGTTCTGGCGCGCCATGTCGGCTTGCGCACCGGCGATGATGCCGTCGGTGCTGCGCTGTTCGGCGCGCAGCATCTCGTTCATGCGCGCGCTGAAGCGGTCGGCGTCGAACTGGCTGCGCCAGTCGGCATGAGCGGAAGCGGCACAGGCCGCCAGCAACAGGAACAGCAGGGATTTGAATGTGGGGTTGCGCATCATCACCTCACGGTTTGGCAACGGCCGGGCGCGGGACCGGGCCGTCGATCAGGCGCTTGGTGTTGCATGGGATCTCGCGTGGCGAGGCGGAGACATATTCCTTTCCGGTCTTGTCTTCGAGGAATTCCGCGAAAGTCTCGTATTCGACGAAGTCGTTCTTCTTCGGGTCGTCGGGCGTGAGGACGCCTGCGGCGATGAACTTCATGCCGGGCCGCGGCATGCAGCCGGCGGTCGCCAGCACGAACTGCGGATCGCGCATGCTGCGCCCGTCGCGCATCTTGACCTCTACGCTCAGCGTGACCAGGTGGTAATCAAGGCTGTTGCCCGGCTGCCAGGACTCGTCCGCATACAGCCGCGTCACCTGATAGACGTGGAAATCCGGCTCTTGTAGCGTGCTCCAGTCGGCATTGCCGACCGGCCGCAATGCGACATTGTCATAGAACTCCTGTTCCATCTGTTTCAACTGCGCCAGGCTGCGTGGGGAATCTTCATAGCCGCGGACATAGAGCAAGCCCTTTTTCCGGTCGGTATACATCACCGTGCTATAGGCGAATGGGTAGTTGCCGAAAAGCACCTTCTCGCCGTTGGCGTTGAACACCGCATTTTCATTGAACACCGAGCTTAGCGCGAAGTGTTTGTCGTCTATCCACTTCAGCCGACGGTTAGTGTCGCTGCAATACACTTTCGGCAACTTGGCGATTTTCTTGCCCGTGTAATCCAGCAGATAACCGTAGTCTTTCTTGTCTGCTTCCACCTGGACGAAAACGCGGCCGTTCTCTGCCTGGGTGAAGCAGCGCCCATCCGGCAGAGAGGTGACTTTCTTGCCGTTGCGGTCGATCAATATGGCTTCCTGCTCGTACGGGTCGTCCTGTGAGGTGATGACTACCGCCACCTCGTCATAGAAAGGATGTGCAGCGAAATATTTGGGTTCGATCACCCAGTTTCCCGCCGTGTCGATGAAGCCCATGCGTTTCTTCTCCGGGTCGTAGCTGACGGCAAGACCGTTATGGAAACCGCTGTCCCCTTTGGCATGGTTGCCGATGTGCGGCACATCGGAGATCAGGTTGCCCTGGTGGTCGTAGACACGGGACACGGAACGATAGGTTTTTCCGTATTCGTCGACCAGTTTGCCAAGGATGATGTGGCGGTCGGTGATGTCGAAACTTCCGAACATCTCGTCCTGCGCGACCACACGAAGGTCATGTGTCATCACACCGTAATACTTCTTCCCGTCACGTTCCGCCGTGAACTCGTAGAGATAGGGTATCTTGGTGGTAGAGATGTTTTTCAACTCCAGGGCGAAAGGTGGCGCATCGGCGACCTTGTTGCCACTGTGATCGACGATGTACAGCGGATTCTTGAGATAGAAGGTGTTGAT
Organism: Sideroxyarcus sp.; assembly: GCA_035299445.1. GTDB lineage: Bacteria > Pseudomonadota > Gammaproteobacteria > Burkholderiales > Gallionellaceae > Sideroxyarcus. The sequence goes on along the minus strand of DATGWO010000024.1, from coordinate 250,888 downwards.
CGGGTGGCCCGCTGCCCCAGCCATTGGAAGCGAATATTGCATGCCCTGCCAGACCATGAAGCGGTTCTCGTCCAGCACCATCACAAAGCCATATTGGGGTTGCAGCACCCAGTTGCCTTGTTCGTCGGTGACGCCCACCCGGCCATCGCCGACCGTCAGATGCAATCCAGCTTGCGGAGGTGTCATCTCCTCACGGAAGGGAATGGCCAGCCCGTCGGCGTTGAGCGCGCCGACAACGTTGAAGGTAGCCGCATGGGCTTGGGACAGGCAGAGGGACAGCAGGAGCAATGCCGCAGGCAACAACGATCTCGGTTTCATGGGGACTCCCTGATAAATGGGTGGAAACGTTCAGCGGAACCGATTCTATGAACACATGGATATCCCGGCCATCCCGCATTCTCGGGGGGTGGTTTTGCATGGGGCTTTTGATAAAGTTGCAGCCTTCACGAACCCTGCACGGAACGAAACAGATTGCTGTCCGCCAGACCCACTTACACGCTGCTGGTACTTTGGCTGCTATGCCTGCTGCTTGGCATCGGCGCAGCCTGGTTCGCTGCGCGGCAGCCTTCGCTCGGACTGGAGCTGGAGGTCTTCGGCGACGAGGTGCGCGTCGCCCGGGTGATCGCGGCGCAGGGGGCGGGCATCCCACCCGGTGCGCGGATACTCAGCCTGAACGGCATGGAGATTCAGCCCGGGGATCTCAACAACGATCCGGACGTGATGCTCAGTTTTACGGAGATGGATGTCTATTTCGCCAGGCTGGACAGGCTGGACTCGATCATGCGCAGCGGGGATGTGCATGTCGCTTGGTCGGATGGTCAAGGCAAGGACGGCGAGACCATGATCCGGCCACAAGTGCGCCATTGGAGCGACCTGCCCGGGGAGCTCTGGTTAGTCTGGATGGTGGGCAGCCTGTGTTTGCTGATCGGTGCCTGGGTGTACGTGCTCAAGCCCCGAGACCAGGCGGCACGCCTGTTCGCCCTGAGCGGATTGCTGCTCATGGTCGCGGCCTTCCCGACGGCAGTCTATTATTCACGTGAACTGGCCTATAGCGGCAAGCTGTTGCGTGCGCTGATGGGAATCAATCATTTCGGAGCCTATCTGTATGTGGCCGTGATCATCGGGCTGTTCCTGAGTTATCCGCGGGTGCTGGTCAGACCGGTACACCTTTGGTGGCTTGCGGCACCGTATTTCCTGTTGTTCCTGCTGGATGCGACACATTTCTTGGTCGAGGCCGATGACCATCTGCTGGCCATCGCCATCGGGATGTTGCTGTCCTTGGCGGCAGGAGCAACGCAGTGGTGGTTGAACCGCCGACACCCGGTCGAACGTGCCGCGTTGCGCTGGTTCCTTCTCGCAATGCTGGTCGGCCTGGCGCTGACAACGGCGACGCTGATCCTGCCGCCACTGTTGGGCGTTCCACCGATGATGAGCACAGCCTGGGCGTTTGGATTCTTCCTCATCATGTATGTTGGCATCGCACTCGGGTTGCGCCGCTATCGTCTGTTCGACATGGACGAATGGGCCTACCGCGCGTTGCTATGGGTGGCCGGTGCGACCTCGGTCATCGCGCTCGATGCACTGCTCATCATGGCTGGCCTGACGCAGGGTGCCTCGCTTGGTATCAGCCTGCTGTTATGCGGTTGGTTGTATTTCCCGTTCCGCCAGTGGCTGTGGCAGCGTGTCGTCGACAAGCGCAAGCCCGGTTTCGAGAGCCTGCTGCCGGAATTGTCCACCATCGCCTTCACCCCTACGCCCGCCGCGCAGCGCGAACGCTGGGAAGCACTGTTGCGTCAGATCTATGATCCGCTGGAGATGAGGCAGGCCGAGACGCAGGGCGGCGGCGTCCGCGAGGAAGGACTCGCTTTGCAGGTGCCGGGCTGCGGCGCCCTGCCGGCCCTGCAGTTGCGTTACGCAGGACGCGGTGCACACCTGTTCTCCTCGCGCGATGCCGCTTTCGCCGCCTCGCTCGCGCATTTGCTGGAACAGATCATGAGCGGCCGCACCAGCTACGAGCAGGGCGTGGCGCAGGAGCGTCTGCGCCTCGGGCGGGACCTACACGACAACATCGGTGCGCGCCTGCTCAAGCTCATCCACCACTTGCGCGGTACGCCGGATGCAGAGGTGGCGCGCGATGCGATGAAGGATCTGCGTACCGCCATCGCTGCGATGGATGCCAATCCCGTGCCGCTGGCCGATGCGCTGGCCGACTGGCGCGCCGAAGCCGGCTCGCGTTGCGCTGCGGCTGGCTGCCAGCTGCACTGGCAGCAACCGGAACAATTGCCCGAACTGAGCCTCACGCCGCGCACCAAGGCCATGCTGGAATCGGTGATGCGCGAACTGGTCACCAATGCGCTCAAGCATGCCGAGCCGCAACGCATCGAAGTCACGGCGGCGATGGACGAGACGCGCCTGCGCCTCAGCGTGGCGAACGACGGCGCCATCGCCGACCCGCTGGGCTGGAAGAGCGGCTACGGTCTGCGCAACATGCGCGGGCGTCTGGAAGAGCTGGGCGGCCATCTCAACATCGCCACCGGGACTGCGAACGTACAACTGACTGCCGAGGTACCACTGAGATGAAAGTCGCCCTGATACTTGAAGACATGCCTGAATCGCAGGAGATGCTGAAAGAGGTGGCTCAGGCCGCCTTCCCAAGCATCCGCAGCTGTTGCGTGGCCGATGTGGCGGGTGCGATGAAGATGCTGGGCCAGTTCCAGTTCGATCTTGCGTTGATCGATCTGTCGCTGCCGGACGGCAGCGGCACCACGGTGGTGGAGGCGCTGAGCACGCGCTTTCCGCAATGCATGATCGTGGTCGCCACCATCTTCGATGATGATGATCACCTGTTCCCGGCGTTGCGCGCCGGGGCGCAGGGCTACCTGCTCAAGGACCAGCCGCCGGAACAACTGGTGACGCAGTTGCAGGGCATCAATAACGGCCACCCGCCGCTGTCGCCCTCGGTGGCGCGCCGCCTGCTCGACCATTTCCGCGAGGGGTCGGAACAGCTCAAGGCGGTGCCAGAGGACATCCTGTTGACGCCGCGCGAACGCGAGGTGTTGGTGCAACTGACAAGAGGCATCAGCATTGCCGACATCGGCGCTGTGATGAACATCTCCCGCCACACAGTGGGCGACCATGTGAAGAACATCTACCGCAAGCTCAACATCTCCTCGCGCGCCGAGGCTGCGTTGCAGGCGAAGCAGATGGGGCTGGTCTAGGGCCGGTCAGTGGTAGAATGCGCGCCTTCAAAAACAAGGCAGTCCCATGTTATCCACCGCAAATATCACCATGCAGTTCGGGGCCAAGCCCCTGTTCGAGAACGTCTCGGTCAAATTCGGCGACGGCAACCGTTACGGCCTCATCGGCGCTAACGGCTGCGGCAAATCCACCTTCATGAAGATCCTCGGCCGCGATCTGGAGCAATCTTCCGGCGAGGTGATGCTCGACAAGAACGAACGTCTGGGTAAATTGCGCCAAGACCAGTTCGCTTACGAAGACACGCGCGTGTTGGACGTGGTGCTGATGGGCCATGCCGAGATGTGGGAGGCGATGAGCGAGCGCGATGCGATCTATGCCAACCCCGATGCGTCTGAGGAAGACTACATGCGCGCCGCCGATCTGGAAGCGACCTTTGCCGAATACGACGGCTACACCGCCGAGGCGCGTGCCGGAGAATTGCTGCTCGGTGTCGGTATCGCCATCGAATTGCACCAGGGGCCGATGCGCGAGGTCGCGCCCGGCTTCAAACTGCGCGTGCTGCTGGCGCAGGCGCTGTTCTCCAACCCGGACATTCTGCTGCTGGACGAGCCGACCAACAACCTGGACATCAACACCATCCGCTGGCTGGAAGACATCCTCAACGCGCGCAACTCGACGATGGTCATCATCTCGCATGACCGTCACTTCTTGAACAGCGTGTGCACCCACATGGCCGACCTGGACTACGGCAAGATCACCATCTATCCGGGCAATTACGACGACTACATGCTGGCCTCGACGCAGGCGCGCGAGCAGCAGGCGGCGGACAATGCCAAGGCCAAGGAGAAGGTCGCCGAACTGCGCGCCTTCGTGGCGCGCTTCTCGGCCAATGCTTCCAAGGCCAAGCAGGCCACCTCGCGTGCGCGCCAGATCGACAAGATCAAAATCGAGGACTTCAAGCCGTCCAGCCGCCAGTACCCGTTCATCCGTTTCGACTACGACGAGCGCGAGAAGCTGCACCGCGTCGCGGTGGAGATCGAGAAGGTGTCCAAGGGCTTCGACAAGATGCTGTTCTCCAACGTCAACTTCCGCATCGACGCGGGCGAGAAGGTCGCCATCATCGGCCCCAACGGCATCGGTAAGACCACGCTGCTGCGCATCCTCGCCGGCGATCTGGCGGCGGATACCGGCACGGTGAAATGGGCGGAGAAGGCCAAGCTCGGCTACTACGCGCAGGACCATGAATACGAGTTCCCGGACAACAAGACGCTGACCGAATGGATGACCGATTGCCGTGGCCCCAGCGACGACGACCAGGTGGTGCGCGGCACGCTGGGCCGTTTGCTGTTCTCCGGCGACGAAGTGAAGAAGAACGTGAAGGTGCTCTCCGGCGGCGAGAAGGGTCGCATGCTGTTCGGCAAGCTGATGCTGCAACGTCCCAACGTGCTGCTGATGGACGAGCCGACCAACCACATGGATATGGAATCCATCGAGTCGCTCAACACCGCGCTGCTGGAATACAAGGGTACGCTGGTGTTCGTGTCGCACGACCGCGAGTTCGTGTCGTCGCTGGCCACGCGCATCATCGAGATCTCGGCCAAGGGCGTGAACGATTACCACGGCACGTATGAAGAGTTCCTGCGTGACCAGATGGCGGAATAGATCGCAATGAGCGCTGCGGGAGCGATCGGCGTGTTCGATTCCGGCGTGGGCGGGCTTTCCGTGCTGCACCATATCCGCCAGCAGCTCCCGCACGAACGCCTGATCTACGTGGCCGACTCCGGCCATGTGCCCTACGGCGACAAATCACCAGCCTACATCGAGGCGCGCTCGCTGGCGCTCACCCGCTTCCTGCTCAGCCAGGGCGCGGATGCCATCGTCATCGCCTGCAACACCGCCACCGCCGCCGCGGTGGCCAGTCTGCGCAGCCAGTTCGACCTTCCCATCGTCGGCATGGAGCCGGCCGTCAAACCTGCTGTCGCTGCGACGAAGAGCGGCGTGGTCGGCGTGCTGGCGACGGTCGGCACGCTGGAAAGCGCGCGCTTCGCCGCGTTGCTGGAGAAGTACGCCGGCAATGTGAAGATCGTCACCCAGGGGTGTCCCGGGCTGGTCGAGGTGGTCGAGCGCGGCGACCTGCGCAGCCTCGAAGCACGCCATCTGGTCGAGCGCTACACCGCGCCGCTGCTGGCGGCGGGCGCGGACACGCTGATCCTCGGCTGCACCCACTATCCTTTCCTTGCCCCGCTGATCCGCGAGGTGGTGGGCGAGGACATCGCGTTGGTCGATACCGGCGCGGCGGTGGCGCGCGAATTGAAGCGCCGTATCGACACCGAGTTGCCGGCGCGAAAATCCGGCGGCGCGGCTGATAGGTTCTGCAGCAGCGGCGATGCAGCACAGGCATCGCGCATCATGTCGGTGTTATGGGGCGAGAGCGTCATGGCGGAAGCGCTGCCGCACGAGTTCCGCTGACCGCCGCCGTTCAATCCAGCAATTCCTTGCGCAAGCCCAGGCTGTAATCGAGCAACGGCTGCATTTCCATCGGTGCCATGCCGGCCGCGATCTCGCTGATGCGGCGATTCTGTCCTGCCAGCACCATGTCCGGCGCCAGCTCGCACAGCGGGATGGCGAGGAACGGCCGTTCCAGTATCTCCGGGTCGGGCAGCCGCATGCCTTCCGCATCTATTGCCAAATCGCCGTACACGAGCAAATCCAGGTCTATCGTGCGCGGCGCGAATTTGTCCTCCGTGCGCTGGCGGCCTTGGCTGTTCTCGATGTTGCGCAATATGTGCTTGAGCACTGGCGGCGGCATTTCCGTCTCGATTGCGGCCACGCAGTTGTAATAAGGTTGCTGTTCCGGGCGGCCGAGCGCGGCAGTGAGATACACCGTGGAGATGCCGACCAGCTGCGTTTGCCGGGCGAGGCTGCGCAATGCCGCGCGCACGTTCGCCGCGGGGATGATGTTCGAGCCGATGCCGATGTAGGCGCGCGTCATGCCGGACGCTGGCGGGTGATCTCTACCGCCACGCTTCGGGCAAAGCGCAGCGCGTTCGGCTTCTCCACGCGCACGTCCGCCCGGCGCACCCCCGGTGTGTCCAAGCACATCTCCGCGACGGCCTCGGCCAGCGCCTCTTCCAGAAAATAGCCGGAGCTTTCCGCCATGGCGAGGATGCGTTTCTTGAGTGCGCGGTAATCGACGGTGTCCTCGATGCGGTCGCTTTTGCCGGCCTTGCGCAGGTCGGTGTAGACCGCGAGGTTGATGAGCACGTCCTGTTTCTCGCGGCGCTCGCTGTCGTTGATGCCGAGGATGCAGCGCGTCAGCAGGTCGCAGATGCAGATGCGGTCCATCTCTTCCATGGATGCTCCTCGACGCTTGGTACAACGGGAGCCACATGGTGGGCCAGTTACAAGCGGCCCGCCATCCGCTAAAACGCGTATTCGAGGCCGGTGCTATACAGCAGGTCGCGCTTCTGCACCGTCTGCGCCGGCTTGGAATCGAACGCGATATCCAGGCTCAGCTTGAGATCGAGGCTTTCTCCCAGTTTCACCAACAGCGAGGCCTGTTCCAGCACGCGGTAATCCGCAGTATCGGAAAGTGCCGGCTGGTAATACAGCGTGTTGCTGAAGCGCACCTGCCCGTTGAGCTGCCGCTTCAGCACCAGGTAGCTGTTGGCGCGCCACAAGTTTGTATTGAGTGTGTCGGTCGTGCCGATCTTGGCATTCAGCGACTCCTGTTCATGGAAAGCGCCCAGGCCGAGGTAGCCCGCCGCCCTGCCCTCCTCCTCGAACAATATCCGGCGCAGGCCGCCGCCCAGCAGCGTGCGCTGCGACAGGCGCGCAAAGCGGTCCTGCCCGGTCTGCGCGAACCCTTCCACGCCCCAACCGTCGCCTAGGTCGCGGCGATGGCGCAGGTGGATGAAAGCGCGGTCGGTGTCGGTCTGCCCGCGGCTGCGGCCATAGGCGTATTGCAGTTGCACGAACTCGGTGTCGCTACCGTGTTGCCACAGCGCCAGCACATCGGCTTTGGTCGTACTCTTTTCGGTATTGCCGCTCGCGCCGCTGGCCAGCAGGCTCACGCTGCTGTGCAGCCCGTCGCCGGTCTTGCCGATGATGGCTTGCTCCACGTTGACGATGGCGCAAGCGGCAAACGGCAGCGCCAGGGCCAGCGAAAGAAAGGCGGCAGAGAGGGTGGGCGATGGTCTTCGATTCATGGGTGCAACAGGCGGCAAAAAGGCGCGGCATTTTAATGGAAAGAACTGTGTTCACGGCTTTTTCGTTAGAATGGCAAAGCACATACAGGAAGAGAACATGAGCAACACCCGCCGCTACACCCTCACCATCTCCTGCCCCGACCGCTCCGGCATCATCGCCGCCGTCACCGGCTTCATCGCACAGCACGGCGGTTTCATCGTCGAGGCGAGTTACCACACCGAGCAGGAAGAGAAACGCTTCTTCATGCGTCAGGAGATACGCGCCGATTCGTTGCCGTTCGATGCCGACGAGTTCCGCCGTCTGTTCGCGTCCGTCGCGGACGAGTTCAAGATGAGCTGGCAATTGGCCGACTCCGCCATCAAGAAGCGCTTGGTGGTGCTGGTGAGCAAGCAGGACCATTGCCTCGACGACCTGCTGCACCGCTGGCGCAGCGGCGAATTGCAGGTGGACATCCCCTGCGTGATCTCCAACCACGAAGACCTGCGCAGCTTCGTGGAGTGGCACGGCATCCCGTTCATCCATGTCGACATGACGAATAAAGCCGCGGCGTTCGAGCGCATCGCCGCGCTGTTCGAGGAATATCGCGGCGACAGCATGGTGCTGGCGCGCTTCATGCAGATATTGCCGCCGATGCTGTGCCAGCGTTTTCCCGGCCGCATCATCAACATCCATCACAGCTTCCTGCCCTCCTTCGTCGGCGCGAAGCCCTACCATCAGGCCTATCTGCGCGGGGTGAAGCTGATCGGCGCCACCTGCCATTACGTGACCGAGGAGCTGGATGCCGGGCCGATCATCGAGCAGGATACGGTGCGCATCGACCACGGCGACACGGTGGACGATCTGGTGCGTTACGGCCGCGACATCGAGAAGACCGTGCTGTCGCGCGGCTTGCGTTACCATGTGGAAGACCGCGTGCTGGTGTGCGGCAACAAGACCATCGTGTTCCGCTAGGAAACTATTCCGCTCCGTCCTGCTCTATGCTGTTGCAACAGATCAACTGATTCGCCTTAACACAGGAAATCCATTCGACCCGCAGCATGGCATTAGCCCCTCTCCGCATCGGTAATTACTCCATCGTCCGCGAGCTCGGCGAGGGCGCCACTTCCACTGTCTATCTCGCCATGCGCGACGGCTCGTTCGCCTCCGTCGCGCTCAAGCAGCTGCGCAAAGGCGTGCAATCCGAATTCCACAAGGCCATGTTCACCGCCGAGGTCGAGCTGGGACACAAGATGAAGCACAAGAACATCGTGCGCGTGCTGGATGCCGACCTGAACGAGAAGAGCGGCGCCTACCTGGTGATGGAACACATCGCTGGGACCCCGCTGGACCGGCACGAGCATGCCGATGCCTTGCTGCCGATCAACACCGTGTTGTCGGTGGTCGAGCAGGTGGCGGGGGCGCTGCAATATGCTGCCGGTCTGGGCGTGGTGCATCGCGACGTCAAACCCGGCAACATCATCCTGATGCTCAACGGCATCGCCAAGCTGGCGGATTTCGGCTGCGCCATCCCGGCCAGCAAGATGGGCCAAGTGGTCGCGGGCAGTCTGGCCTACATGGCACCCGAGCAACTGGAAGGCGAGGCGCTCGACCAGCGTGCGGACATCTATGCGCTGGGCGCGGTGATGTACCGCCTTTTGACCGGCAAATACACGTTCGAGGCGGACAACCAGTTCGATGCGCGCGTCGCCATCCTGAACTTCCCCATCATCCCCATCGAGACCTATCGCAAGGAACTGCCGCAGGGATTGATCGCGATCATCGAGCGCGCCATGCAAAAGGACCCGGCCGAACGCTATGCCAATTGGGACGAATTCCTGCATGACCTGCGCGAGCTGATAAAGCAGGTCAGCGCGTCGGAAAAGGATGTCGACTTGTATCGCGGCTTCAGCATGTCGACACAGTCGGTGCTGTCGGCTTACATGGAACGGGATCGCGAGTTCTCGCGCAGCGGATTCTCACGCAGCGCGATGATCGGTTCGGAGGGGGTGTGAGGGGAAATAGCTGGTTGGGGGTGAAAATCACCCGGTATTTTTAATCTTTTCTAAGAAGTAACCAGTCCAAATTTTCGCAGAACTTTCAGATCGCGCTTAACAGCCTCTGACATGTCCTTTTTTATCGTAGCAATGGACGAAGATGTCATGCTATCCATTGTTACAACTACATGGACATGTGAAGTTTTGCCAGAGATTTTAACTATGGTCGGTGAAGTGGCAATTTTGTCGGACACCATTTCTTTTACTTTAGGCATGTTGGCTGCTCTCCTTTAGTAAGACAAGGCTGTATTCCAACTGAATTCGCAAAGCGAATTGATCCAAAATCCACCTGTAAAGCTCTTTCTTATTTTTCTTGAAATAAGGCTTGTTGGCTGATACCAACAGGACAAGAGGGTAGCACTTAATTTGTTTCTGATAAATAGGGTAACAAATTAGTGAGCCAACCTCATCTGCTGGATCAGAATGTGCCATAACGTACTCTCGTCCACCTGGTTTATTTGCAGCTTCCTTAATATCTTCGACGATGAATATTTTTTTGTTCCGCAAGCATGTGGATATCGAGCTGTCGTGCTGTTGCAGAACAGCGATATCCGTATTAGGAGGGCGGTTGCTTGGCGCATATGTATACCAAGCCGTTGGACTCCCCTTGTTATCGGTCTGAATTATTCGAACTTTAAATTCAATGTCTTTAGTTATGGCATCAAGAAAACCGTACAGTGCATGGGCAATGTGAGCAATTTGCTGATCTGGTTTTGTAATTGCTTTGAACACATCCGCAGGATTAGTCTTATTTGTCAGTAGATGGCCGCTTTCAGTTTCAAAACGCTCTGTTTTGAATTGAACAATTTTCTCAAGCGCCTCCTTCAAATGCAGAAGACCTTCATAAGTAAGCGAATCACCATTCGCCGTAATTCTCTCAAGAGCTAGATGTAAGTTTGAAATCAGGTACGAAACTATAAGTGCAATCAAAGTTACCCAAAAGGCATTTCCATCCAAAAAGGCGGCAACGTTAGGGAAAGTTGTCTTGGCGGCATTTCTGAACAAATCAATTGAGTAGTATGTAACCGCTAAAGAGGGACCAGCAAGAAACACAAAAGGAAGAATTACAAACTGATAAATTGGGCGTTCAATAAATTCTTTTGTTCGAACGGCAAAGGAAATTAAATTAACACTCATTATTTTTCACTATATTTTTTATGCATCTGCATCGAATGCAACTTAAACAATAACTGTGGATCGTCCAGCTTCCGAAAGCTATTTTTGGCATAGCGTATCGCATATGGCGTACGCAATGTTAGGCATCTCAATCTTTTGTGAGAAGAGTAGCGGAATCATTGCGAAAACCCTTGAGTCCGCATGCTGCCCCACTCTCCCCCGAAAGACAATATGCCAAATGGTCTATACCTTTCCTGCGCCAGCCCATAAAAATGGGCGCCGGAGCGCCCTTTGAGTGTTTGCGCATCTGCGTCTGATCAGCGCAACGTCGCCACGTATTTCGGCTCCACCGGCACCGGTGTCGGCGCGACAGGGCGTTCGATGCGCGGCAGCAGCGGGTGCACTTCTTCCACCCGGTCGGCCAGTTTGTGCAGCTCTTCGGATCCGGCCGCGCGCGCCAATTTGATGACTTCCTTCGTGTACGCGGGATCGGCGCACATCCACTCCACGTCGATGATGCGGTTGGTTTCGCGGCGCAACAGCACATGCATCCGTCCCGCCAAGGAAAACAGGATCTCCATTTCTCCGGGCATTGTTTTCATCCTCATTCGATAGGTGGTTCGCTAATGAAAAGGGCATCCGAAGATGCCCTTTCCTGTTGCTTGCCGGTGAAGGCTTACTGGTTGTAAGCGCGCTCGCCGTGGGTTGTTGTATCGAGACCTTCGCGCTCGTCTTCTTCTTTGACGCGCAGACCGATGGTCAGGTCGACGATCTTGAAGCAGATGAATGCAGCCACGCCGGACCAGATCACCGAGGTCAGCACAGCCTGCGCCTGGATCCACACTTGTGAGCTGATCGTCGTGTCGACGATGGTGTTGTTGACGTAGTCGACGATGCCGGTGCCGCCGAGGCTCCAGGTGTTGAACACACCGGTCAGCAACGCACCGAGGATACCGCCGACCGCGTGGATGCCGAACACATCGAGCGCATCATCCGCACCCAACAGTTTCTTCAGACCTGTGACACCCCAGAAGCAGACGATACCAGCCAGTGCGCCGATCACCAGACCGCCGCCGATACCCACCCAGCCGCAGGCCGGTGTGATGGCAACCAGACCGGCAACCGCACCGGAAGCCGCACCCAGCAGGCTCGGTTTGCCCTTCAGCAGCCATTCGCAAGCCAGCCAAGTCATCACGGCAGCAGCCGTAGCGAACAGGGTGTTGGCGAAGGCCAAGGTGGCGGTACCGCCCGCTTCCAGCGCGGAACCCGCGTTGAAACCGAACCAGCCCACCCACAGCAGCGATGCGCCGATCATGGTCATCACCAGATTGTGCGGTGCCATCGGCTCTTTGCCGTAACCGATACGCTTGCCCACCAGATACGCACCCACCAGACCGGCGACACCGGCGTTGATGTGCACCACTGTGCCGCCGGCGAAGTCGAGCGCGCCCTTTTGGAACAGCCAGCCGGAAGCGGCGACCGCAGCAGCAGCGGCATCAGCATCGGTGAAGGCGTCCGGGCCGGGCCAGAACCAGACCATGTGCGCGATCGGCAGGTAGCTGACGGTGAACCACAGCACAGCGAACAACAGCACGGCGGAGAACTTCATGCGCTCGGCGAAACCGCCCACGATCAGCGCCACGGTGATGGCGGCGAAGGTGGCCTGGAAGGCGACGAAAGCGAACTCGGGGATGACCACGCCCTTGCTGAATGTCGCACCGTTGGCGACCGAGCCCGTCACCGGATCGTAGATGCCGGAGAGCAGGATGCGGTCGAAGCCGCCGATGAACGCGTTGCCCGTGGTGAACGCCAGCGAGTAGCCGTACACCGCCCACAGCACGGCGATCAGCGCGAACAGGCTGAACACCTGCATGAGGATGGACAGCATGTTCTTGCTGCGCACTAGGCCGCCGTAGAACAGCGCGAGGCCGGGGATGGACATCATGATGACCAGCAAGGTCGCGGTCAGCATCCAGGTGGTGTCGCCCTTGTTGGGAACAGGCGCAGCGGCAGGTACTGCGGCCTCGGCGGCCGGAACCACTTCGGTGGTTGTCACTGCGGCAGCGGGTGCTGCCTCGTCTGCGAACGCCGGCGCGGACAGACCGCACAGCACGGCGAGCAGCGTAAAGAGTGCTATCAGTTTGCGCATTTCATTTCTCCTTAGAGGGCTTCCGGACCGACTTCGCCGGTGCGGATGCGGATGACTTGCTCGAGTTCGGCGACGAAGATCTTGCCGTCGCCGATCTTGCCGGTCTGGGCAGACTTCTCGATCGCTTCGATCACGCTGTCCAACTGGTCGGCCTTGATCGCCGCCTCGAGCTTGATCTTGGGCAGGAAGTCCACGACGTATTCCGCACCGCGATACAACTCGGTGTGGCCCTTTTGCCGCCCGAAGCCTTTGACTTCGGTGACGGTGATGCCTTGCACGCCGATGGCGGACAATGCTTCACGCACTTCGTCGAGCTTGAACGGCTTGATGATTGCTGTGACCATTTTCATTTCACGTCTCCTTTAGGGCGGTGAACCGCCCCGGTTTGATTTAGAACGAGCGGCTCAGAGACAGGACCAGTTTGCCCTTGCCCAAGTCCTTGCCTTGCGGGTTGGTGTAGAAGCCGCCGGACTTCGCGTTGGTCTTGCTGTATGCCGCGCCTACGACATAGCCGCTGAAGTCTTTGGACACGCTCAGCTTGTAGTCGGAATATGTCGGATCTGTGCCGGCAGTTTTCAGGCCTTCGGCAGTCGTGCCTTTGTAGGTCTGCTTGCCGTAATGTGCACCGACAGTGATGCCGGTGTCGGCGATCGGGTAGCTGGCGTTCAGTTCCAGATAGGTGGAGCCTTTGGCTTTGGAAACACCGAACAGATCACCCAGCGCATAAGACAGCTTGGCAGTGACGATGGAGTAAGTGGCCGCGCCATAGACTTCGTTGGTATCGGGCTTGGTGACGCCGGCAGCGTAGGTGCCGGGGTAGTTGTAACGCAGGAAACCGACATCATAGGCGACCGGACCGGCGGCTCCCTTGTAACCGCCGTAGATGTCCAGTTCCAGGCCGGCGTTGGCGCTGGCCGGTGCGGTGCCAGTCGAGCCGGATGTGCCGCCAGCATCACCCAACCAGCTGATGCTGGAACCCCACATGCCGATGTATGCACCGCTGGAGTGTGCCAGGTCAAAGCCGCCTTGAATTGCGGCACCACCACCCGATTGCGAAATGCCGCGATACAGGTAGTCGCTCACCAAGCTCACATTGGAGCTGGGTGTGAATTCAGCCATTGCGGGCATTGCAAAAGCGGAGGCCAGGGCAGCAACAAGCAGTTTGTTCTTAAGCATGGTGTTTCCTTTCGTTAAGTAATGAAGTGGGATGAAAGTATCCACGCCCACCTATCAGCAGAAACTGTGCCAGCAGCTAAAACCATTGCCAATACTGGGCTTGCGCGGCGACGGGTAGAAACAGTGAAGTTGTGGCGCACCAAGTCCATGCGCGAAAACAGTGCGGCGCACACAAGCGGTGCAACGCAACTATTTGTTACACTAGCCGCAAATCCAACACAGGAGCAATACCATGCTGAACCCGAAATTCTTTGAAGAGATGTCATCCAAGCTGAACGAAGTCGTGGCCAACAGCCCCGCCAAGGATTTCGAGAAGAATGCCCGCGCGTTGTTGGCACAAGGTTTTGCCAAGCTCGATCTGGTGACGCGCGAAGAATACGAAGTGCTGGCGCAACGTCAGGACAAGCTGGAAGCACGCCTCGCTGCATTGGAAGCCAAAAAATAATTCCCGATGGGACTGGCCGTCCTTTATAGCCGCAGCCTCTCCGGCATGGATGCGGCGCTGGTCACCGTCGAGGTGCACCTTGCCAACGGCCTGCCCCAGTTCACCATCGTCGGGCTTCCCGAAGCGGAAGTGAAAGAAAGCAAAGACCGCGTGCGCGCGGCCTTGCAGAATTGCCAGTTCGAATTCCCTGCCAAACGCATCACCGTCAATCTCGCTCCGGCCGATCTGCCGAAAGAGAGCGGCCGTTTCGACCTGCCCATCGCGCTCGGCATCCTCGCCGCCTCGGGACAGATACCTGCCGATAAGCTTGCCGAATACGAATATGCCGGCGAGCTGGCGCTGACCGGCGAGTTGCGCGCGATACGCGGTGCGCTGGCGATGACCTACCGCGCCGCCGATTCGGGCCGCTCGTTTATTTTGCCTGCCGTGAATGCGCCCGAAGCGGCGCTGGTGGAAGATGCAGTGGTGTATCCGGCACAGTCGCTGCTGCAAGTCGCGGCGCATCTGGCCGGACGCGATGCGCTCACGCAACACATTCCCGAAACGAAAACGGTAGCACCGCACTATCCCGACATGCGCGAAGTGAAAGGCCAGTCGGCTTCCAAGCGTGCGCTGGAGATCGCCGCCGCCGGCGGGCACAGCGTGCTGATGTCCGGCCCGCCCGGCACCGGCAAGAGCATGCTGGCCGCGCGCTTCCCCGGCATCCTGCCGCAGATGACGCAAGCGGAAGCACTGGAATCCGCCGCCATGCAATCGCTGGGCGGCATGTTCGAAGTTGCAAATTGGAAACGCCGTCCCTACCGGTCGCCGCACCACACCGCATCGGCAGTGGCGCTGGTCGGCGGCGGCAGCAATCCGCGTCCGGGCGAGATTTCGGTTGCCATGCACGGTGTGCTGTTCCTTGATGAGCTGCCGGAGTTCGACCGCAGCGTGCTGGAGGTGCTGCGCGAACCACTGGAGAGCGGACGCATCACCATCTCGCGTGCCGCACGCCGTGCCGATTTCAGGGCACAGTTCCAGCTGGTTGCGGCGATGAATCCCTGCCCCTGCGGCTATCTCGGCCACTACAACGGCAAGTGCCGCTGCACGCCGGATCAGGTGGCGCGCTATCGCAGCAAGATCTCCGGCCCGCTGCTGGACCGCATCGACATCCAGATCGAAGTACCTGCGGTGCCGCAGGAGGACTTGCTCAAACAGGCCGACGGGGAAAGTAGTGCCGCCATCCAGGCCCGGGTGGAAGCCGCGCGCCAGCGCCAGCAGGCGCGGCAGAACAAACCCAATGCGCAACTTTCCGTCACCGAGATCGACACCTTGTGCGCACCCGATGCACAAGGCGAAGCATTATTGCGGCAGGCCATCACGCGCTTGAACCTTTCCGCGCGTGCTTACCATCGCGTGCTCAAAGTGGCGCGCACCATCGCCGACCTGGCCGGCAGCGCGCGGATAGAGACGCCGCATATCGCCGAAGCGGTGCAATATCGGCGCATGGACAAGAATTGAAACCAACCAGCGAAAGGAAGCAGATGTTCGAACAGAAACTGATCAACGGCATGAAGAACTTCAACCAGTTCATTCATGTATTGTTGGCGCTGGCCTTGGGAGTGGCCTGCGTGATGGTGATCTGGGATTTCGGCCAGAAAGCGGTGGAAGCCTGGCAGGCGGGCAATGCCGCGAACGGTTTCTTCCAGGCGCTCGGTTCGCTGTTCATCCTGTGGACCTTGTCCACGTTGATCTCGGCGGAGATGAGTTATCTGCAGACCGGCCGCATCTACGTTCGGGTGTTCGTCGAGGTTGCGATGATTTCGGTGATACGCGAGATGATTGTGCAGCCGGTGCAGGTCATCAGTACCGGGCAGGCAGAAAGTGATTTCAATCCTATCCACTACGGTTTGCTGCTGGTAGCGCTGCTGGTCGTTGGTATCGTTTACCGGCTGGTGAGCGACCCACAGGCGGATGATGCAGAGGTGATGCAGGAAGAGCGGCGCTAAGGTCGGCGGCGACCGATGCAGTCGCCGCCTTTGCCATCGTTAGCCGAACAGGCGGGCAAACAATCCCTTCTTCTTCTCGATGAATTCGTTTTGCCGTTGCAGATTGGCTTTGACTGCCGCGACGTAATCCGCATCGTCGCGCTTGATGTGATTGAACAACCAGGTGACCAGCAGGCT
Organism: Sideroxyarcus sp.; assembly: GCA_035299445.1. Classification (GTDB taxonomy): domain Bacteria; phylum Pseudomonadota; class Gammaproteobacteria; order Burkholderiales; family Gallionellaceae; genus Sideroxyarcus. The sequence goes on along the minus strand of DATGWO010000024.1, from coordinate 234,397 downwards.
GTTCAAGGCCTTGGAAACGTCCTCGCCATTTTCGAATTTGGCCTGGTATTCGGCGATGCGCAGGGTGAATAATTCATGGACTTTCTTGTGCGATTTGGCAAACGGGTAGTTTGCCTCTTCCTGCATGCTTTCCTCAAAACCGAAGTGGGAGATGGTGTAATCCACTAAGTCATTGAGCAAATATCCGATTTCCTCTTTGGTGTAGCCATTTGAACGGGCATCATCTAACTGATTGATGTATTCCACGATCCTGCGGTGCTGCTGGTCGATCACTTCAATACCTACGTTGAGCTGGTCCGTCCAAATAAATTTAGCCATTGATTTTCCATGAATTTCCGCGATTCGCGTATTTTCGTCCGGCACAGCGACGACCCAAAACCATGCCGATGGTATTGGCAAATCCCGGCGATTTCAAGCGACAAATCGTCGCATGCTAAAATCCGCGTTCCTTTATAGAGTTACGCACTATGAGCCACAGTCCGCAGCGCATCGAATCCCTCCTCCAGCAACGCATCCTCATCCTCGACGGCGCCATGGGCACCATGGTGCAGCGCCACCAGCTGACCGAAGCCGATTACCGCGGCGAACGCTTCAAGGATTGGCACAAAGACCTTAAGGGCAACAACGACCTGCTGGTCATCACCAAGCCGGAAGTCATCAAGGGCATCCACCGCGAATACCTGGCGGCAGGTGCGGACATCATCGAGACCGACACCTTCGGCGCCAATGCGACCACGCTGCATGCCTACGGCATGGAGGCGCTGAACTATGAGCTGAACAAAGCCGGTGCTGCACTGGCGCGCGAAGCCTGCGACGAGTTCGCCACGTCCGACAAGCCGCGTTTCGTCGCTGGCGTGCTCGGCCCGACTGACAAGACCGCGACCATCTCGCCCGACGTGAACGACCCGTCGGCGCGTAACATCAGCTTCGACCAGCTGGTGGCTGACTATGCCGAAGCCACCAACGGCCTGATGGACGGCGGCGCAGATTTGATCCTGATCGAGACCATCTTCGACACGCTGAATGCCAAGGCCGCCATCTTCGCGGTGCAGCAGGTGTTCGAGCAGCGCGGCGAAAGCAGGCCCATCATGATCTCCGGCACCATCACCGATGCCTCCGGCCGCACGCTGACCGGCCAGGTGACCGAAGCCTTCTACAACTCGCTGGCGCATGCCAAGCCCATCTCCATCGGCCTCAACTGCGCGCTGGGTGCGGAAGAGCTGCGCCAGTACGTGGCCGAGCTGTCGCGCGTCGCCAACTGCTACGTGTCGGCACACCCCAATGCTGGCCTGCCCAACCCGCTCGCGCCGAGCGGCTATGACGACACGCCGGAGAACATGGCCGGCCACATCAAGGAGTGGGCCGAGAGCGGTTTCCTCAACATCATCGGCGGTTGCTGCGGCACCTCGCCCGATTTCATCAAGGCGATCGCGGAAACCGTCAAGGACATCGCGCCGCGCAAGATCCCGCGCAATCCGGTCGAGTGCCGCCTCTCCGGTCTGGAGCCGTTCAACATCGGCGACAGCTCGCTGTTCGTCAACGTGGGCGAGCGCTGCAACGTGGCCGGTTCGGCCAAGTTCAAGCGCCTGATCATGGAAGGCCAGTACGAGGAAGCGCTGGAGATTTGTAAACAACAAGTCGAGACCGGCGCACAGGTCATTGACATCAACATGGACGACGCCATGCTCGACGGCAAAGCCGCCATGGTGAAATTCCTCAACCTCATCGCTTCCGAGCCCGACATCTCCAAAGTGCCGGTGATGATTGACTCCTCCAAGTGGGAGATCATCGAGGCGGGCCTGAAGTGCGTGCAGGGCAAATCCATCGTCAACTCCATCTCGCTTAAGGAAGGCGAAGAGAACTTCATCAAGTACGCCACGCTGGTGAAGAAATACGGCGCGGCAGCGGTGGTGATGGCCTTCGATGAGAAGGGCCAAGCCGACACCTATGCGCGCAAGACCGAGATCTGCAAGCGCAGCTACGACATCCTGGTGAACAAGGTGGGCTTCCCGCCCGAGGACATCATCTTCGACCCGAACATCTTCGCCATCGCCACCGGCATCGAAGAGCACGACAACTACGCGGTGGACTTCATCAACGCCACCGCGTGGATCAGGAAGAATCTGCCCTACGCCAAGATCAGCGGCGGCGTGTCCAACGTCTCGTTCTCCTTCCGTGGCAACGAGCCGGTGCGCGAAGCCATCCACACCGTGTTCCTCTATCACGCCATCAAAGCAGGCATGAACATGGGCATCGTCAACGCCGGTCAGCTCGGCGTGTACGAAGAATTGCCGAAAGACCTGCGCGAGGCGGTCGAGGATGTGGTGCTCAATCGCCATCCCGACGCGGGGGAGAAACTGGTCGCACTGGCCGAGAACTTCAAGGGCGGCGGCAAGGCACAGGTCGAGGACCTGGAATGGCGCAAAGGCACGGTGCAGGAACGCCTGACCCATGCGTTGGTGCGCGGCATCACCACCTATATCGTGGAAGACACCGAGGAAGCGCGCCTGCAAGCTGCGCAGCCGGTGGACGTGATCGAAGGTCCGTTGATGACCGGCATGAACGTGGTCGGCGACCTGTTCGGCGCCGGCAAGATGTTCCTGCCGCAGGTGGTGAAATCGGCGCGCGTGATGAAGCAGGCGGTGGCGCATCTGGTACCGTACATCGAGGCGGAGAAAGCAAAGTCGGGTAACACCAAACCCAAGGGCAAGATCGTGATGGCGACCGTGAAGGGGGACGTGCACGACATCGGCAAGAACATCGTCACCGTGGTGCTGCAGTGCAACAACTTCGAAGTGGTGAACATGGGCGTGATGGTGCCGTGCGAGGAGATCTTGAAGACCGCGCGCGAACACAACGCCGACATCATCGGCCTGTCCGGCCTGATCACCCCTTCGCTGGAAGAGATGGCGCACGTGGCGAAGGAGATGGAGCGGCAAGGCTTCAAGGTGCCGCTGCTGATCGGCGGCGCAACGACTTCGCGCGTGCACACCGCCGTGAAGATCGCACCGAACTACCCGAGCGGCACCGTGGTGTATGTCACCGATGCCTCGCGTGCGGTGGGCGTGTGCAGCAATCTGCTCTCCTCGACCCTGCGCGACAACTACGTCGCCGAACTCAAGGCCGACTATCAGGCGGCGCGCGACCAGCACGAAGGCAAGAAGGGCAAAGCCCACTATGTCGCGCTGCAAGAAGCGCGCGCACATGGCGTGAAGACCGACTGGAAGAAATACTCGCCGCCCAAGCCCAAGCTGCTCGGTGTGCAGAAGCTGGAGAACTACCCGCTCGACATCCTGGTGGACTTCATCGACTGGTCGCCGTTCTTCCAAGCCTGGGAACTCGCCGGACGTTACCCGAAGATCTTGCAGGACGAAGTGGTGGGCGTGGAGGCGAAGAAGCTCTTCGCCGATGCCCAGGCCATGCTGAAGAAGATCGTCAAGGAAAAATGGCTCACCGCCAACGCCGTGTTCGGCTTGTTCCCGGCCAACAGCGCGGACGACGACATCGAGATCTACACCGACGAGAAGCGCAGCAAGGTCGCGATGACCTGGCACAACCTGCGCCAGCAGACCAAGAAACCCGCCGACATCCCCAACTACTGCCTGGCCGATTACATCGCGCCCAAGGCGAGCGGCGTCAAGGACTACATCGGCGGCTTCGCCGTGACCGCGGGCATCGGCATCGAGAAGAAGATGAAAGAGTTCGAAAAGGCCAACGACGACTACAGCGCCATCATGTTGCAAGCGCTGGCCGACCGCCTCGCCGAAGCCTTTGCCGAACACCTGCACTTGCGCGTGCGCCGCGAGTTCTGGGGCTATGCGGCGGACGAGAGGCTGGATAACGAATCGCTCATCTCAGAGAAATATCGCGGCATCCGCCCCGCGCCCGGCTACCCCGCCTGCCCCGAGCACAGCGAGAAAGGCCCGTTGTTCGAGTTGCTGCAAGCGCCGAAGAACGCCGGCATCACCCTCACTGAAAGCTACGCCATGCTGCCCACCGCCGCCGTCAGCGGCTTCTACTTCTCGCACCCCGAGGCGAAATACTTCGCTACCGGCAAGGTGGACAAGGAGCAGGTGGCGGATTACGCCAAGCGCAAGGGCTGGACGGTGGAAGAGGCTGAGCGGTGGTTGGCGCCGGTGTTGAGTTACTGATGTTTGAATTTTCAAAAGCAAAAAATTCGCCGGTCTCTGATGATGAGATGATTGCTGACTTGCGAAAGGTTGCTGCAGCTCTTGGGACTACGAAAATTACCCAAAAGCTTTATCGAGAGCATGGAAGTTTTGACGAAACAAACATCGGACGTCGCTTTGGCGCTTGGAATAAAGCGCTCGAAATTGCTGGCCTTTCAATATCAAACCAACAGTATTCAGACGAGCAGCTTTTTGAAAATATTCTGACCCTTTGGCAGCATCATGGCCGTCAACCTAGGCGTGCGGAGCTGGCTGAACCACCATCAGTAATTTCGCAGGGGCCATACAACAGACGGTTTGGTTCATGGAGTGCAGCATTGGAGCAGTTTGTTGACTATGCCAATTCAAGCGAATTGACTGCCCCCAGCACAAAAGAAGAGAACTTGAATCAACGAAAAACTGGACGAGATCCATCGCTACGCCTCCGATTTAAGGTGTTGAGTCGTGACAATTTCGTCTGCAAGCAATGCGGCGCTAGCCCTGCTAAGAATCCAGAAGTTGAGCTGCATGTAGATCACATTCTGCCTTGGAGCAAGGGTGGGGAAACTACAATAGATAATCTTCAAACACTATGCTCAAACTGTAATCTGGGTAAAAGTAACTTAACTAAATAAGGAATCTTCGAAGTGACCACCCTCATCAAAACCGACACCAAACTAGGCGAAGGCGCCGAAGCCCAAGCCGGACAGACCGTCATCGTGCATTACACCGGCTGGCTGTATGACGAGAGCGCACCCGAGCACAAGGGAAAGAAGTTCGACAGCTCGCTCGACCGCAACGAACCGTTCGATTTTCCGCTCGGTGGCGGGCGCGTCATCAAGGGCTGGGACGAAGGCGTGGCGGGCATGAAAGAAGGCGGACAACGCACGCTGGTTATCCCGCCGGAGATGGGCTACGGTCCGCGCGGTGCGGGCGGTGTGATCCCGCCGAATGCGACGCTGGTGTTCGACGTGAAGCTGCTGAAGGTCATCAAGACCGACATAACCGATACCAAGGTGGGCGAGGGCGAGGAAGCCAAGGAAGGTCAGTACGTGACGGTGCATTACACCGGCTGGCTGTATGACAAGAATGCGGAAGGCAACAAGGGCGTGAAGTTCGACAGCTCGCGCGACCGCGACGAACCGTTCGATTTTCCGCTTGGCATGGGTCATGTGATCAGCGGCTGGGATCTCGGGGTGCAGGGCATGAAGGTGGGCGGCCAGCGCACCTTGGTGGTCCCGCCGGAGATGGGCTATGGTCGCCGTGGCGCGGGCGGGGTGATCCCGCCGAATGCGACGCTGCTGTTCGAAGTGGAACTGCTGGAAATCAACCAGTAACACTGCGTGAACCTGATCTCCAATCCCATCATGGTCACCGCGTTGATGCTCGCGGTGTCCAACCTGTTCATGACCTTTGCGTGGTACGGGCACCTGAAGAATTTCTCTTCGTCGCCTTGGTACGTGGCGGCGCTGGTGAGCTGGGGTATCGCATTGTTCGAGTACCTGATCCAGGTACCGGCCAACCGCATCGGTTACACGCAGTTGAACCTGGGGCAGTTGAAGATCATGCAGGAGGTCATCACGCTGACCATCTTTGTGCCATTCGCGGTGTTGTACATGAACCAGCCGCTGAAGCTGGATTATCTGTGGGCGGGGCTGTGCCTGATGGGCGCGGTGTATTTCATTTTTAGAACGTAAGCCATGAGCAAACCAAAACACATCCATATCCTCGGCATCTGCGGTACCTTCATGGGCGGCATCGCCGCCATCGCCAAGCAATCGGGCTACCGCGTCACCGGCTGCGATGCCAACGTCTATCCACCGATGAGCACGCAGCTGGAAGCGATGGGTATCGAACTCATCGAGGGCTGGGGCGTAGAACAGCTCGAGCTGAAACCGGATGTGTTCGTCATCGGCAACGTGGTGTCGCGCGGCAATCCGCTGATGGAAGAGATCTTGAATCGCAACCTGCCCTACGCCTCCGGCCCGCAATGGCTGGCCGATACCCTGCTGCGCGACAAGTGGGTGCTGGGTGTGGCGGGCACGCACGGCAAGACCACCACCACGTCGATGCTGGCGTGGATACTGGAACACGCGGGGCTCAACCCCGGCTTCCTGATCGGCGGCGTGCCACAGAACTTCGGCATCTCGGCGCGCATCACCGATGCGCCGTTCTTCGTCATCGAGGCGGACGAGTACGACACCGCCTTCTTCGACAAGCGTTCCAAGTTCGTGCACTACCATCCGCGCACGGCCATCCTGAACAATCTGGAGTTCGATCACGCCGATATCTTCCCCGACCTGAATGCCATCGAGACGCAGTTCCATCACTTGGTGCGCACGGTGCCGGGTAACGGGCTGGTGGTGTGCAACGGGCGCGAGGATTCATTGCAACGCGTGATCAAGCGCGGTTGCTGGACGCCGGTGGAGAAGTTCGGTGCTGACGACGGCTGGAACATCGATGCGAATGAGCAGGTGTCGCTCAACGGCAAGGCACAGGGCAAGCTGCAATGGGACTTGATGGGCGAGCACAACCGCATGAACGCACTGGCCGCATTGGCTGCTGCACGCCATGCCGGCGTGCCGGTCGCACAGGGCTTGGCGGCTTTGTCAGAATTCAAAAATGTGAAGCGCCGCATGGAAGTGCGCGGCACAGTCAACGGCATCACGGTGTACGACGACTTCGCCCACCATCCCACGGCCATCGACACGACTGTTGCAGGCTTGCGCCGCAAAGTGGGCAAGGCGCGCATCCTCGCCGTGCTGGAACCGCGCTCCAACACCATGAAGCTGGGCGTGATGAAGGATGCCCTGCCCGGCAGCCTGAAGGATGCCGACCTGACCTTCTGCTATGCCGGTAATCTGGGTTGGGATGCAGCCGGTGCCTTGGCGCCGCTGGGCAACAAGGCCACCGTGAAAGAGGATCTCAACGCACTTATCGAGGCCATCGCTGGCGAAGCCAAATCAGGCGACCAGATCCTGGTGATGAGTAACGGCGGCTTCGGCGGGATACACGAGAAGCTGCTGAAACGGTTGGCGTGAACAGAGCAGCCTTTTCTGCAATAAGGTCTTGTATATAGATACTATATAGGCTGCCTAGTTCTTTTGGCATATGGTCAGCGCGGGGGACTTGCCCTAGTCTGTGTTCCTGAAGGGGGCCCAGATGCCGGACAGCAATACCAGCCAGGTCATTCAGCAGACGCAGCAACTGTACTTCAAGCAGTTCGCCATGGACTTTGCCTCGGTGGAGATCTATTGGATCAGCGCCGATGCGCGCATCTGCTATGCCAACAAAAAGAGTTGCGAATCCCTTGGCTATAGCAAGCAGGAATTGTTGCAACTCTCCATCCCTGACATCGACCCCACTTTCCCGATCGATCACTGGATCAGCCATTGGGACAGCTTGAAGCGAGACAAGTCGCAGACCTTCGAGACCCAGCACAGGCGCAAGAACGGCGAGATCTTCCCGGTCGAGGTCGAAGCCAACTATGTCCAGTTCGGCGATCTCGAATACAACGTTGCCTATTGCAAGGACATCACCAGACGCAAACAGAACGAGCTGGCCTTGCAGTTGAGCGAACGCAATTATCGCGCGCTGATGGAGCAGGCGTGCGATGCCATCTTCGTCGCCGACAACAAGGGCCAGCGTTATCTGGACGTGAACGAGGCCGCCTGCCGGATGCTCGGCTATACACGCGAGGAGCTGTTGGGGCTGGGGATCCGTGACGTGATGGACCCGGAGGAGATCGCGCGCGAGCCGATCCGGTTCGCCGATATGTGGGCGGGCAAGGTGATCAATATGCAGCGACGTCACCGCCGCAAGGACGGGAGTTTCATCGAGGTGGAGCTGAATGCGCGCATGCTGCCCGATGGCCGGTTACAGGCCATCGTGCGCGACGTTACGGCGCGCAAGGCGGCGGAAGACCAGATCTACCATCTGGCACACTTCGACAGTCTGACCGACCTGCCCAACCGTGCTTTACTGTATGACAGGCTGCACCAGGCGACGGCACTGGCGCGGCGCAACAAGACGCGCATGGCACTGCTGTTCGTCGACCTGGACGAGTTCAAGCCGGTCAACGATCACCTCGGCCATGAAGCCGGTGACCTGTTGCTTGCGGAAGCCGCCCGGCGCATGCGTGAATGCGTGCGCGACTCCGATACGCTGGCGCGCATGGGGGGAGACGAGTTCGTCGTGCTGCTGCCGTCGATCGAGAAGGAGCAGGATGCGGAAGCGGTATCGGGGAAGATCCTGGATGCGCTGGGGCGCCCCTTCGAGTGTGCGGGAGAGCGCGTAGGTATCTCGGCCAGCATAGGGATCGCACTCTATCCCGAGGATGCCGCCGATGGTGGGGAGCTGCTCAAGCATGCCGATGCCGCGATGTATCGGGCCAAGGCCTCCGGACGGAATCGGAGCTGCTTCTTCGCGCCGCGTCTGTGACCGCTGGCGGCTTACTGCAGGATGTATTCGATCACCTCGGTGGGCTCGTCGGAGAACGGCTGGCCCAGACTGATCGAACCTGCACCGTGCAGCACGATCTGCTGCTGGCTGAGCTGGATGACTTGGTTGTCGCTGAACTTGATGTAGGTGCCGTTGGCACTGTGGTCGGTGAACAGGAACTTGCCGAAGCTCAGCTCGATCTTGGCATGCTGGCGCGAAGCCAGGTTGTTGTAGATCATCAGATCGCAGGTATCGCCGCGGCCCAGCACGATGCTCTTCCGTTGCTCGTTCAGCGTCATGATCTGCTGGCGATAGCGCAGCATCAGTTCGTGCCGCGCTTCGGCCGGTTTGCGGAACGCCGACATGCCGATGCGCGTGCTCATCGTGTCCTCTTTTTCCCACATGATCAGGTACACGTCGAGCGCCTCTTCCTTGCCGCGCAGTTCGGCGCGACGCATGGCGCGCGCCTGGCCGCGCAAGGCGGCCGGTAGCATGTCCACCACCGCTTGCGTGGTCATGATCTGTCGCGCGCGGGTGATGGCGGTGACGCGTGCAGCGACGTTCACAGCATCGCCGAACACATCGTTGGCTTCCTGGATGACTTCGCCGTAATGCAGGCCGATACGCACGAAGACGGGATGGTCGCCGCCGGGATGCTCCGCCTCCAGTGCCGATTGCATGGCGCAGGCGGCGCTGATGGCGGCCGCGACGCTGGGGAAAGTACACATGATTTCGTCGCCGATGGTCTTGACCAGAGTGCCCTGGTGCGCGGCCAGCTGTCTGGTCAGCACGGCCAGCGTGCGTGTGACGATCTGCAAAGCCTGTTCGTTGCCGAGCTTGTCGTACAGCGCGGTGCTGCCGCTGATATCGGCAAACAGGATGGCGAGTTTCGTTTTTTGCAGTACTTCAGTCATTATCCGTTCGCTCCGAACATCATGCGTTTTGCCACGAACTTCTTCGCCGGCGGGATGCAGTCGAGCAGGGTGAGCGCGGCCGAGCGCACAGGCCCCAGCAGCGGCAGGTCGTTGGAGAACAGGCGCACCAGGCCGTCGGTGAAACGGATGCCGGCGTTGCGGTCAATGCGGCGCGAGTCGCGGTAAGCCTTGCACATCGCGGCGGAGCCGATGTTGTCCGGCGCGCTGTCGAGGATGGTTTGCGCCAATTCCCACGCGTCGCGGATGCCCATGTTGAACCCCTGCCCCGCCACCGGATGCAGGGTTTGCGCGGCATTGCCGATCAGCACGGTGTGGGGGAAAGTGAGGTCGGGCGCGCGCTTCAGGCGCAGCGGGTAGCAGTTGCGCTTGCCGACGCCGGTGAACGTGCCGACGCGGTCGCCGAAATGGGCTTGCAGGCGCTGCAGGAAGGTCGCGTCGTCCCACGCCAGCATCTCCTGCGCGGCCTCGTGCGAGGCGGTCAGCACCAGTTCGTAGCCGTCGAGGTAAGGCAGCAAGGCCATCGGCCCCTGCGGCGTGAAGTGCTCGAACGCCTTGCCGGTGGCCGGACGCGAGCAGGTGATGTGGGCGATGACGCCGCTCTGGCCGTAGTCCTGCACCTGCGGCGGGCGCTTGGCCTCGAGCAACTTGCCGCCGTCGGCGACCACGGCGAGGCGCGCGTTGAGCGTGTGCTGCTGGCCTTGGTGTTGGTAGCTGAGTACTGCGTTCTCGTTCGTGCTGGCCAGATCGTTCACCGCCGCGCCATACAGGCAGCGCACATCGCTGTGCTGCAGCGCTTGCTGCAACGCGGCATGCAAGCCGGTGTAGGGCAGCACATAGCCCATTTCGGGAACGTCCAGTTCGTCGGCGCGCAGCGTGGTGTGGCCGTCGGAGCCTTTCTGGCTGACCTCGATCACCTTGATGCCGCTGACGTTCTGCAGGCTGTCCCAAGCGCCGAGGCGTTGCAGCAGCAGACGCGTGCCGTAGGACAGCGCCAGTGCGCGCGGATCGGTGGTGTTGATTTCGGCTTCGCGCGCTTCCAGCAGCACCACGTCGAGGTCGTTGCCCTGCAGTGCGAGCGCGAGGGCGATGCCGACTGGGCCGCCGCCGATGATGGCGACATCGCAATGCATCTCAGCCATGGCGCATCACCTCCTCGATCTGCTGCACCGTCTTCGGCGCGGCCTGCGTCAGCACTTCGTTGCCTTTCGCGGTGATGAGCACGTCGTCTTCGATGCGGATGCCGATGTTCCACAGTGCCTTGGGCACGCTGTCGGAGGGGCGGATGTAGCAGCCGGGCTCGACCGTGAGCGTCATGCCGGCTTGCAGAGGGCGCCATTGTCCGTCGATCTTGTATTCGCCCACGTCGTGCACGTCCATACCCAGCCAGTGGCCGGTGCGGTGCATATAGAACTGTTTGTAGCTTTCGCTTTCCAGTACCGCTTCCACCGAGCCCTGGCACAGCTTGAGGTCGATGAAGCCCTGCGCCAGCACACGCAGCGCGGCTTCGTGCGGTGCGTTCCACAGGTTGCCGGGTTTGGCGGCAGAGATCGCGGCGGCCTGCGCGGCGAGCACCATTTCATAAACATCGCGTTGCACGGGACTGAACCTGCCGTTGACCGGGAAGGTGCGCGTGATGTCGGAGGCATAACCCTCCAGCTCGCAGCCGGCATCGATCAGCAGCAGCTCGCCGTCGTTCAGGCGCGCATCGTTGCCAACGTAGTGCAGCGTGCAGGCGTTGGCGCCGCCGGCGACGATACTGGTATAAGCAGGATGGCGTGCGCCGTGGCGGCAGAACTCGTGCAGCAGTTCGGCTTCCACCTGGTATTCGAACTGGCCGGGGCGGGTGAAGCGCATGGCGCGCCGGTGCGCATCGCAGGAGATCGCGGCAGCACGACGCATGATGTCTTGCTCGTGTTCATCTTTGAACAGGCGCATCTCGTTGAGCAGGTCGCGCACGTCGCGCAGCTCAGCCGGTGCGCGAATGCCTTGCCGTGACTTGGCTTTCACCGTCTCGCGCAGTTTGAGCAGGCGCGCATCCCATCCGGTATCTGCGCCCAGCGGATAGAACAACACGGGCTGGTTGCCCATCAGCTCGGCGAGTTTCTCATCCAGCTGTGCGATGGGGTAGGCGGCATCGAAGCCGAATTTTTCGGCGGCGGCATCGGGGCCGTAGCGGAAGCCGTCCCACACTTCGCGTTCCGCATCTTTTTCGCGGCAGAACAGGATGGATTGCATCTGGTCGCCGGCGACCAACACCAGCACGGCTTCCGGCTCGGCGAAGCCGGAGAGGTAATAGAAATGGCTGTCGTGGCGGTAGTCGTAGTGGGTGTCGGCGTTGCGTGCCACTTCCGGTGCGGTCGGAACGACCGCGATGCCGCGCTGCATTTTGCTTTGCAGGCGTTTGCGGCGTTCGGCATGGAGGGCGGTATCAGGCATGTTTGGCATTCTGCGTCGCGCGCAGTTGCTTGTCGAGTTCATCCAGCCGTTGCGGGGTGCCGACGTCCACCCACAGGCCGCGATGGTGTTCGCCGCTGGCGTGGCCGGCGGCGATCTGCTCGCGCAGCAGCGGGGCGAGAGCGGCTTTGGTTCCGCGCGGGATGCCGGCGAACAGGGCGGGGCGGTAGACGCCGATGCCGCTGAAGGTGAGCTTATGTGCGCTAGCGCACACACGGCTGCCGTCCAATCCGAAATCGCCGTTGGGGTGGTGTGGGGGGTTGTCCACCAGCACCAAGTGGAGGTTGTCGCGGCTGTCTTGCATCTGCGCGGCAATCGCCGACAGGTGGGCGAAGTCGTAATCGCAATACACGTCGCCGTTGACCACGGCGAACGGTTCGTCGCCCAGCAGCGGCAAGGCGAAGGCGATGCCGCCCGCGGTCTCCAGCGCGCTGCCTTCGTCGGAATAGCGGATGTTCGCACCGAATTGCTTGCCGTCGCCCAAGGCCTGTTCGATCTGTGTGCCGAGGTGGGCGTGGTTGATGACGAGATCGGTGATGCCGGCGCGCACCAGCCGCTCGATGTGCCACACGATGAGCGGCTTGCCGCCCGCCTGCAACAGCGGCTTGGGCGTGTGGTCGGTGAGCGGACGCATGCGCTCGCCACGGCCGGCGGCAAGGATCATCGCACGCATCGGCTAGGCTTTCTCTGCCTGCTGCGCGTTCAGTTCGAGCAGGATGTTCAGCAGCGGCTTGAGGTCGATGTAGCGCTCGCAGGCCTTGTGCAGGTATTCCATCACCAGCGGCATGTCCTTCAGATAACCGTCCTTGCCGTCACGGTGGTACAGGCGCGCGAAGATGCCGAGCACCTTGATGTGGCGCTGCGCGCCCATCAGCTCGTAGTCGCGGTAGAACTCGCCGAAGTCTGCGCGCACCGGCAAGCCAGCCTTGCGCGCCTTCTCCCAGTAATGGATGAGCCAGTCCATGATCTCTTCCTCTTCCCAGCGGATGTAGGCATCCTTGAACAGCGAGGCGAGGTCGTAGGTGATGGGGCCGTACACGGCGTCCTGGAAATCGAGGATGCCGGGATTGTTTTCGTCGATCACCATCAGGTTGCGCGAGTGGTAGTCGCGGTGCACATACACGCGAGGCTGGGCGAGGTTGTTGGCGAGGATGCGCTTGAACACCTCTTCCAGCTTGGCCTGCTGTTTCTCGCTGAGCGTGATGCCGAGGTGCTTGGCGATGTACCACTCGGGGAACAGGTTGAGTTCGCGGCGCAGCAGGGCTTCGTCGTAAGGCGGCAGTTCATCGGGCTTGGAGGCGAGCTGGATCTTGATCAGCGCATCGGTCGCTGCACCGTACAAGCTGGAAGCGCTGTTTGAGTCGAGCGCCTGCAGGTAGGTGGTGTTGCCGAGGTCGGACAGCAGCAGGAAGCCCTGGGCCAGGTCCTGTGCATACACATGCGGCACATGGGTGCCGGCATCCTCGAACAGTTTGCCCACATGCAGGAAAGGCTTGCAGTCCTCGTGTTGCGGCGGTGCGTCCATCACCACCCTGGTGCTGCCGTCGGCGAAGGTGGCGCGGAAGTAGCGGCGGAAGCTGGCGTCGGCAGAGGCGGGTGCGATGCTGAAGGTGTCGTTCGGATACAGGCTGGAAAGCCACTCGGTAAGCTGTTTCTGGCGTTGCATTTGATTGCCTTAATGATGGTTTTGTGCGATTTTAGCACCTTAATTTATCTGCCCCGCACCATGCGTTTCCGCTTTTCTCCCGTTGCGCTCCTCCTGATTGGACTGTTTCCGTTGTGCGGCCCTGCCGCAGCGGCCAGTTTGTCCTTGAAGCTGGATCGCACGTTTAAGATGCTGCCCGCGACGACCGAGGAAACTGCGGCCTTCATCCGCGCACAGAACGTGCAGGCCAAGAAGGACAAGCAGCTTGAGGCAACCGGGGCGGTCGAACTGCGCCAAGGCGGGCAGGTGATCGCGGCCGACCACTTGTTGTATGAGCAGGACAGTCAGGATGTGTTTGCCGACGGTGCGGTGCGGATAGAGCAGAGCGGCGGCGTGGTAAACGGGCCGAAACTGCAGCTGAACCTGGACAGCAATGTCGGCGAGATGGCGCAGCCGCAGTTCCAGTTCAGCGAGAACCATTCGCGCGGTGCGGCAGAGATACTGCATATCGAGAGCAAGACTGATTACACCTTCGAGCAGGCGACCTATACCACCTGCCCGGCCGGCAACGATGATTGGCTGCTGCGCATGAGCCGCCTGGACATCGACCGCACCGCCCAGGTCGGCACCGCGCGCCATGCGCGCGTCGAATTCATGGGAGTGCCCATCCTCTATACGCCATGGATGGACTTCGCCCTGAACGACAACCGTCGTTCCGGTTTGCTGGGGCCGACCTTCGGCAGTACCAACAAGGGCGGTACCGAACTCACCGTGCCGTATTACTGGAACATCGCGCCCAACTACGACGCCACCATCGCGCCGCGTGCCATCGCCAAGCGCGGGGTACAGCTCAACAACGAGTTCCGCTACCTGAATCCCGGTTATACCGGCGAATTGAATTACAACGTATTGCCGGATGACCGGCTGAGCAAGCGGCAGCGCCATCAGGTGGCCTTCAAACATCTGCACTCGCTGGGCGGCGGTTTCGGCGCATCGCTCAACCTCAATCGCGTGTCCGACGACGACTACTTCCGCGATCTTTCCACTTCGGTGATGGGCACTTCGCAGACCAACCTGCTGCGCGAAGGAGCACTGTCCTACGGTGCGGGCTGGTGGAATGCTTCGGCGCGCGTACAGCGTTTCCAGACCTTGCAGGACCCGCTGGCACCGGTGGCACTGCCCTACCGCCGCCAGCCGCAGTTGAATGTGAACGCCCAGAAGACATGGGCGGAGGCGAGTCTCAGCACCAGCGGCGAGTATGTCGATTTCCGCCATGACACCGCCATCAATGCCCAGCGTCTGGTGCTGTACCCGTCGGCGAGCTATCCGTTGCTGAGCGACCCCGGCTATTACCTGACGCCCAAGCTGGGCGTGCACCACACCCAATACAAGATGGGTGCGAACAATAATGCGGCCTTGGCCGACACTTCGCGCACCCTGCCGATCTTCAGCATGGACAGCGGCCTGATCTTCGAGCGCGACGATTCCTTCCTCGGCAACGAGTATGTGCAGACGCTGGAGCCGCGCCTGTACTATGTGTATGTCCCGTATCGCGACCAAAGCCAGTTGCCCAACTTCGACTCGGCGCAGGCGCCGTTCAATTTCGGCCAGATCTTCACGGAGAACCGCTTCTTCGGCAGCGACCGTATCGGCGATGCCAACATGGCGACGGTGGCGGTGACCTCGCGCTTCATCGATAACGCCGGCGGCAGCGAGCGCCTGCGCGTGACAGTGGGCGAGCGCTTCAGCTTCACCGCGCCGCAGGTGAACCTGGTCACCCCTTCCGGCAGCACCAGCCGTTCGGACGTCCTGTTGGGCGTCGGCGGCAGGCTGACGCGGGCATGGTCGCTGGACAGTCTGCTCCAGTACAACCCCGTGCAATCGCATACCGAGTCATACAACGTGATGGCGCGCTACCGGCCGGAGGCAGGCAAGCTGCTCAACATCGGTTATCGCTTCACCCGCAACACCTTGCGGCAGGCCGACCTCTCCGGGCAGTGGCCGTTGTTCGCCCGTTGGCATGGCGTGGCGCGGCTGAATTACTCCTTGCAGGATCAGCGATCTTTGGAAGCCCTGGCGGGGCTTGAGTATAATCAGGCCTGCTGGGCGGTGCGCTTCGTGGCGCAAAGCTTCATGACTGCGACGCGCGAACGGTCTACCGGCATGTTCCTGCAACTGGAGCTGAACGACCTCGTGCGCATCGGCTCCGATCCGCTCGATGCGCTGCGCAACAGCGTGTCCGGCTACACCAAACTGAACAGCCTGCCGGTCGAGCGGCCCGTGCAAACCTTGCGTTGATAAACCGATAACCGAAAGAGAACATGCTGAGCAAAAAGATTCTGGGCTTCCTTCTGATCGCTGTTGCCGCACCGGCATTTGCCGCAGAGCCGCAGAAAGAATCGGTCACTCTCGACCGGATCGAAGTGGTGGTGAACGACGATATCATCACCCGCCGCGAGCTGGACCGGCGCGTTGCCAGTGTGACGAAGATGCTGCAAAAGCAGAAGACGCAGTTGCCGGACAGGAGCGTGCTGGAACGGCAGTTACTGGAGCGCATGATCGTCGAGATGCTGCAGGCGCAGTTCGCCAGGGAGAGCGGCCTGCGTATCGACGATGCGCAACTGGACAAGACCATTATGCGCATCGCGCAGCAGAACAAGTTCGCCACGGTGGCGGCATTCCGCGCCAAGCTGGAGCAGGACGGCACCGACTTCAAGGAATTCCGCGAAGAGATCCGCACCGAGATGGTTTCGGTGCGCCTGCGCGAGCGCGAGGTCGACAGCAAGCTGGTGATCAGCGAGAACGATGTCGACAACTACCTGAGCAATCAGGCGTTGCAACAAGGCAAGGGCGAGGAATTGCAGCTGGCGCACATCCTGGTGGTGGTGCCGGAGCAGGCCAGCGCGGACAAGATCCAGTCCTACCGCAACCGCGCCGAACAGGCGTTGGCCAAGTTGCGCGGCGGCGCGTCGTTTGCGCAAGTGGCGGCGGGATTCTCCGACGCGCAGGATGCGCTCAAGGGCGGTGAACTCGGCTGGCGTCCGGCAGACCGTCTGCCGTCGATGTTCGCTGAGCCATTGCAGAAGATGAAGCCGGGCGAAGTGAGCGAAGTGCTGCGCAGCCCCAACGGTTTCCACATCATCAAGCTGCTCGACCGCCGCAGCAAGGACACGCCGGTGGTGATCACCCAGACCCATGCGCGCCATATCCTGATCAAGACCAGCGAACTGGTTTCCGAGAACGAGGCGAAGAGCCGCTTGCAGGAGATCAAACAGCGCATCGACAAGGGGGCGGATTTCGCCGAGCAGGCGCGCTTGTATTCCGAGGACGGCAGCGCGCCGCAAGGCGGCGATCTCGGCTGGCTGTCGCCGGGCGAGACGGTGCCGGAATTCGAGGGTGCGATGGACGCGCTGAAAACCGGGCAAGTGAGCGGGCTGGTGCAGTCCGGCTTCGGCTGGCACCTGATCCAGGTGCTGGAACGGCGCAACACCGATGTCAGCGTGGAGCAGAAACGCCAGCGTGCGCGCATCGCCATCCGCACTTTCAAGTCGGACGAAGCATTCCAGGACTGGCTGCGCCAGCTGCGCGATCGCGCGTTCATCGAATACCGCAACGCAAGCAACTGATGACGCAACCGCTGGTCATCACCTCGGGAGAACCAGCCGGCATCGGCCCCGACCTTTGTTTGCAGCTGAAGCAGCCGCTGGTGGTGATCGCCGACAAGACGCTGCTGCAACAGCGCGCCGCGCAACTTGGCCTCGATGTTGTACTGCACGACTACAGTCCCGCTACACCTACCGTACCCGGCAAATTGAGCGTGCTGCATGTGCCGTTGGCGCAGCCGGTGCAGGCCGGACGGCTCGATCCTAAGAACGCCTCTTATGTACTGGCGACCTTGCGCCGTGCTGTGCAGGGTTGCGCCTCCGGCGAATTCGCCGGCATGGTCACCGCGCCCGTGCACAAGGGCGTCATCAACGATGCGGGCATCCCCTTTACCGGACACACCGAGTTCCTCGCCGAGCAGACGCATACGCCGTTGGTGGTGATGATGCTGGCGGGCGGTGGCATGCGCGTGGCGCTGGCGACCACCCACCTGCCGTTGCGCGAAGTGCCCGATGCCATCACCCAGCCGCTGCTGGAGAGTGTGCTGCGCATCCTGCAACGTGATTTGCAACGCCGATTCGGTATCGCCAAGCCGCGCATCCTGGTAGCCGGACTGAATCCGCATGCCGGCGAAGGCGGCCATCTCGGGCGTGAAGAGATCAAGGTGATGGTTCCGGTGCTGGACAAGCTGCGTGCCGAAGGCTTTGACGTAAGCGCGCCGATTCCCGCCGACACTTTGTTTGCGGCGCACCGCTTGCGCGAATGCGATGCCGTGCTCACGATGTATCACGACCAAGGGCTGCCGGTGTTGAAACATGCCAGCTTCGGCGAAGGGGTGAACGTCACGCTCGGTTTACCCATCATCCGCACCTCGGTCGATCACGGTACCGCGTTGGAGCTGGCGGGCACGGGCAAGGCCAATGTGGGCAGTTTGTTAGAGGCGATCAAGGTCGCGGAAGAAATGGTGCGACATGAACGGGCATAAAGCCAAAAAATCGTTTGGACAAAACTTCCTTGTCGACCAGAACATCATCGCTGACATCGTGCGCGCCATCCGCCCCGAGGCCGACGACAACATGGTGGAGATCGGCCCCGGCCTGGGTGCGCTCACCCGCCCGCTGTTGAAGCAGTTGAACAAGCTGCATGTGGTGGAGATCGACCGCGACATCATCGTGCGCCTGAAGACCGACTACCCGCAGGACAAAATCGTCATCCACGAAGGCGACGCCTTGAAGTTCGATTTCGCCACGCTGGGCACACCGCTGCGCATCGTCGGCAACCTGCCCTACAACATCTCCTCGCCGCTGCTGTTCCACTTCGCCGACTATGCCGAGCGCATCACCGATATGCACTTCATGCTACAGAACGAGGTGGTCGAACGCATGGTGGCGGAACCGTCCACAGCAGCCTTCGGGCGCTTGTCGGTGATGCTGCAATATCGCTTCTATATGGAAAAGCTGCTGGACGTGCCGCCGCAATCCTTCCGCCCCGCGCCCAAGGTTGATTCCGCCATCGTGCGCATGATTCCCATTCCGGCCGACAAGATCGCGGTGAAGGATGAAGTGCTGTATGCGCAAGTAGTGGCCGCTGCTTTCGGACAACGGCGCAAGACTCTGCGCAACACGCTCAAGAGTTATTTAACGGAAGCAGAATTTGCGCAACTTGGCATCGACGCGCAGCTGCGTGCCGAGAACCTTGGCGTGGAAGAATTCACGCGCATCGCCAACCATCTGAGCGACCGCAATCCGGCTAAAAGGATATAGGCCGTTTGGCATATTGACCCGCTTGCAGCGGCGGGATAGCGTGCGGACTCCAACCTTGGCGAGGAGAAAGTCCATGTTCCATGCGACATTTCCAAATGTGAAGCTGACCTCTTTAACTCCGGGACTTATTAACACTGCAGGTGTGATTCGTAGGACTGCACCATGAATCGTTATGCTGCAATTCTTTTCTTTATCAAGGTGATACTCGGTATGAGTGCCTCCTTAGTTGTCTTTGCAGAACTTGATATACGCTGGTGGCAAGATGAGGGTGTAATTATTCCAGCTCTATTATTGGTGGACGCCATCCTTAGTTTTTATTTTGTGTATCGCCTAGCCAAGGCATTTCATTTCCCGTTAGGAGCTTACTCTGTTGTTCCCGTGATGTATGGAATGCTGGTCCCTTTAGTTGCATTGGCAGCGTCTCTGGTTATGGATATGCCTTCTATCGCTGCAATACTCAATAGCATTTCTCGTGGTGAAGGAGGGATAATTTTTCCAGACCAAGCAATCATAATTTTATCTATTGCTAGTGGAATTTCTTTAACAATAACCTGTGTGGTTTCTTGGCTGTTTATGAAAATAAAGGACGAGCAAAAACGAAACGTACCGGAGTAGATTTGTTTTGACGCATTGATCTGACAAGCGACCAACCTTTAGACTCGCCGCACCTGAATCCATATTCGGGTAAAATCGCCACACACCAATCAAGCAGCACCCATTCACCATGTCCGACATCCCGCCGATTGTTCTTACCTTTGCAGCCACCGATCCGAGTTGCGGCGCCGGCATGCAAGCCGACATCCTGACCATTGCCAGCATGGGTTGTCATCCCTTGTCGGTGGTGACCGGCATCACGGTGCAAGACACCAGCGGTGTGGACGATGTGCAGCCGGTGGATGCGGACTGGGTATCGGATCAGGCGCGCGCGGTGCTGGAAGACATGCCGGTGGCCGCGTTCAAGATCGGCCTGCTCGGTAGCGTGGAGAACATCGCGGTCATCGCCGAGATCATTTCCGATTATCCCGACATTCCACTGGTGTTCGACCCGGTGCTGGCTTCCGGCCGCGGCGACGAGCTGGCGAACGAGGACATGGTGGATGCATTGCGCGAACTGTTGTTGCCGCAGACCACCATCCTCACGCCGAACAGCATGGAGGCGCGCCGCCTGATCTTGGACGAAGACAACGAGGCGGACGATCCGGAGCTGGCGGAATGCGCCAAGCGCATCTTGCGCCTGGGCTGCGAATATGTGCTGATCACCGGCACGCACGAGCACACGCCCAAGGTGGTGAACAGCCTGTATGGCGAACGCGGCCTGGTGCGCAGCGACAGCTGGCCGCGCCTGCCCGGCATCTACCACGGTTCCGGCTGCACTCTGGCGGCGGCTATCGCTGCATTGTTGGCGAACGGGTTGTCGATGGAAGAGGCCGTGCATGAAGCGCAGGAATACACTTGGGAAGCCTTGAAATACGGTTTCCGTCCGGGCATGGGGCAGCATATCCCGGACCGCTTGTTCTGGGCGCGCGATGAAGATGGGGATGCCGAAGAAACCCGCCATTAACGGGCTGTATGCCATCACGGCGGACGAGCTGGATACGGCGGAGCTGTTGGGCAAGGCTGGACAGGCGCTACAAGGCGGCGCGCGGGTATTGCAGTATCGCAACAAGATCGCCGGTGCGGAGCTGCGTTTGCAGCAGGCGCGTGCTTTGCGCCGATTGACCCGCGAGTTCGATGTTGCCTTTATCGTGAATGACGACGCACAGCTCGCGGTGCAGGTGGATGCGGATGGTGTGCATCTGGGCGGCGAGGACGGCAGTGTGGCGGTGGCACGCGCGCTGCTAGGCACGCAAAAGATCATCGGTGTGTCTTGCTATAATCGCGCGCCCTTGGCATTTGAAGCAGTGCGGCAAGGAGCGGATTACGTGGCATTCGGTGCGTTCTTCTCTTCCAGCGTCAAACCGGAGGCGGTACAGGCGGAGATTGCGCTGCTGCCGACGGTGCGGCGGCAACTGGAGGTGCCCATCGTCGCCATCGGTGGCATTACGCGGCAGAACGGCGGGGTATTGGTTGACGCGGGTGCGGATGCGCTGGCGGTGATCTCGGCGCTGTGGAACGCGCCCGACATCGAAGTTGCAGCACAAGAATTTTCAACACTTTTCAGCAGGACTAGGCAATGACCTCTCACAATCAGGAACTGTTCGATCAATCCCAGAAGCTCATCCCCGGCGGCGTGAATTCGCCGGTGCGCGCGTTCAAGTCGGTGGGTGGCACGCCGCTGTTCTTCAAGCGCGGCAAGGGCGCTTATGTGTGGGATGCGGACGACAAGCAGTACATCGATTACGTGAACTCCTGGGGCCCGATGATTGTGGGTCACTGCCATCCCGAAGTGGTGAAGGCGGTGCAGACCGCCGCTGCCGAAGGGCTGGGCTTCGGCGCGCCGACCGCGAGCGAACTCGAGATCGCCGAGACGTTGTGCAAGATCCTGCCGTCGTTGGAGATGGTGCGGCTGGTCAGCTCCGGCACCGAGGCAACGATGACCGCCATTCGCCTGGCGCGCGGTTTCACCGGGCGTTCGCGCATCATCAAGTTCGAAGGCTGCTATCACGGCCATTCCGACGGCCTGCTGGTCAAGGCCGGTTCCGGTGCGCTGACCTTTGGCCAGCCTAGTTCCTCCGGTGTACCCGCCGAGATCGCCGGGCTGACCACTGTGCTGGATTACAACGATGTGGCGGGCCTGGAGAAGACCTTCGCCGAAATCGGCAAGGAGATTGCCTGCGTGATCGTCGAACCGGTGGCGGGCAACATGAACCTGATTTTGCCGAAGCGCGAGTTCTTGGATGCGATGCGCAGCCTGTGCACCAAGCACGGCGCCGTGCTGATCCTGGACGAGGTGATGTCCGGTTTCCGCGTCGGCCTGCAAGGCGCGCACGGTTACTACGGCATCAAGCCGGACCTGATCACGCTGGGCAAGGTGATGGGCGGCGGCTTGCCTGCTGCTGCGTTCGGCGGTCGCCGCGACATCATGCAATGCCTCGCGCCACTGGGCGCGGTGTATCAGGCCGGTACGCTGTCCGGCAATCCGGTGGCAGTGGCGGCGGGTCTGACCACGCTGAAACTGGTGCAGGCTCCGGGCTTCTATGAGCGCCTTACGCAACTCGCCAAGCAGATGACCGAAGGCATCACTGCGAGTGCGAAGAAGCATGGTGTCACGTTCAGTGCGCAATCCATCGGCAGCATGTTCGGCCTGTATTTCAGCGCCAAGGTGCCGACCTCCTATGCCGAGGTGATGGCCAGCGACAAAGCCGCGTTCAACCGCTTTTTCCATGCCATGCTGCAAGAAGGCGTGTACCTCGCACCGTCCGCGTTCGAGGCTGGTTTCGTCTCGGCAGCGCACACGGAGGCCGACATCGCAGCGACCATCGCGGCGGCCGACAAGATCTTCGCGGCCTGGAAGTGATGGGACTGTTCTCGCAAGCGGCGTTCTATACCACCGTCAATCATCTGAAAGACTTGCCGCTGCATGGCGGCAAGGAAGTTGCGTTCGTCGGCCGCTCCAATGCGGGCAAGTCGAGTGCCATCAACACACTGGCCAACCATACGCGGCTGGCCTTCACCAGCAAGACGCCGGGGCGCACCCAGCATCTCAATTACTTCTCGCTGGGCGACAACAATTATCTGGTGGATTTGCCCGGTTACGGCTATGCCAAGGTGCCGCCCGATGTGCAGGCGCACTGGGAACATCTGCTGGGTGAGTACCTGCAAACGCGTGAAGAGCTGTGCGGCCTGGTGGTCATCATGGATGCGCGCCATCCGTTGACCGAGCGCGATCAGGGCATGCTGGACTGGTTTGCTCCGACCGGGAAACCAATCCATATCCTGTTGACCAAAGCTGACAAGTTGAGCCGGCAGCAGTCCACACAGACGCTGCGCGAAGTGAAGGAGTTCTTGCAGGAGCACTTTCCACAATGCTCGGTGCAGCTGTTCTCTAGCCTGAAAAAGACCGGGATGGATGAGGCCGAGGCGGTGATTGCCGGCTGGTTCAAGGGATGACGGGTAAAAAAATGCCCCTGAACCAAAGGGGGAGGTCAGGGGCATAAGGTCTTTACAGGGTAAAGACACCCGCTCAGGGAGGAGAAACGGGGAGTAGCTCTCACCACTCACAAGCTCAGATAGGTCTGTGAGAAAATAGTTCCAACTTGTTTAAAAAATTTAGGAATAGCCATGCAGATACTCGGTCAGTACCCCCAATCCAGAATGCGCCGCATGCGCAGAGACCAGTTTTCACGGGACTTGATGCGAGAGCACATACTCACTCCGGCAGACTTCATCTATCCGGTTTTCGTGCTCGAAGGCTCCAATAAGGTCGAGGATGTAAAGTCCATGCCGGGGGTGCAGCGCAAGACTTTGGACTTGTTGCTCAAGGATGCCGAACAATGTGTGAAGCTTGGCATCCCGGTAATGGCCATCTTCCCGGTGATCGATGCACCATTAAAAAGTTTGGGCGCGGAAGAGGCTTACAACCCTAACGGTCTGGTGCCGCGCGTGGTTGCCGCGCTGAAGAAGAACTTCCCCGAACTTGGTGTGATGACCGACATCGCGCTCGATCCCTACACTAGCCATGGCCAGGACGGGCTGATCGACGACAGCGGCTATGTGCTCAACGATGAAACCATCGCGGTGCTGCGCAAGCAGGCACAATGCCATGCAGCTGCCGGTGCCGATATCGTCGCCCCTTCGGACATGATGGACGGTCGTATCGGCGAGGTGCGTGCCGCACTGGATGATCATAAACACATCCACACCCGTATCATGGCCTACTCGGCCAAGTATGCTTCCAGCTTCTACGGTCCGTTCCGCGATGCGGTGGGTTCAAGCGGTAATTTGGGCAAGGGCAACAAATACACCTACCAGATGGATCCGGCCAATTCGGACGAGGCGCTGTGGGAAGTCGGCCTGGACCTACAAGAAGGCGCGGACATGGTGATGGTGAAGCCTGGCATGCCTTACCTCGACATCGTGCGGCGCGTGAAGGACGAGTTCAAGGCGCCGACCTTCGTGTATCAGGTGAGCGGCGAATACGCGATGCTGAAGGCCGCCGCGCAAAACGGCTGGTTGAATGAAGAGGCTTGCGTGCTGGAGTCGCTGCTGGCGTTCAAGCGGGCGGGAGCTGACGGCATATTGACTTACTTTGCTTTGGATGCCGCGCGCTGGTTGAAATCAGGCAGCTAACAACGCTCCCACTGCGGCGATATCCGCATGGGTTTCGGGATGCCTGCTGCCGCTGTGGCGGGCATTCTCCGGCAGCACGACGATGTGGATCTGGGTGCCAGATTCGCTGAGCAGTGTATAACTTGGCACGCTCTCCTCATGTCCGCCTATCCGTACTATCCATTCCCCGTCCTCGAATTCCAGGTCGTGCTTGAGCAGGAACAGCAGCACGGCTTTGGTATCGTCGCTGAACAGCATCAGGTTGATATCGGAATGTTCGCCGGCAGTGCCGCTCAACACCGAACCGGTAAGGTACGGGTGGAACTCGGCTAACTGGTGCATGGCGGCGAGCGCCTCTGTGCGCAGCTGGTACAGGATCGCCGGGTGGCTGTTTTCCTGATAGAGCGCGCGATAACTGTGCAGCGCCTCATCTACTTCCTGATTGCTGGGCAGATGCTGGGTATCCGCTGCGCCCAATTGTTTGGCCGCTTTGCGTTTGGCAAAGGCGTGGTCGGTGATACCGTCCTCGGCCATCAATTTGGCGGCGTGGTGCGCAAGTTGTTCGCGCATCAGGTCGCGGCGCTGTACGTTGGTTTTGCTCATCAGAAAAGCTGATCGTTTACCGCTTCGCCCGGCTTGTTCTCTTCTGGAACGTCCTCGCCTTGCTCGGGCGGGAGGTTCTCTTCATAGAAGTATTCCACTCGGTTGCCGTTGGGATCGCGCAAGCCGTTGTCGTTGATGCGTGCCGTGACGACATGTTCGGGTATGGAGTATTCGATCTCTGGCACGCCTTTGAGGATCTTTTCCATATAGCCCATCCAGATGGGGAGAGCCGCTCCGCCGCCGGTTTCCTTCTCGCCCAGACTTTGCGGGTTGTCATAACCGATCCAGGTGACGGCGACGAGGGTGGGATGGAAACCGGCGAACCAGGCATCCATCGAATCGCTGGTGGTGCCGGTCTTGCCGGCCAGATCCTGGCGGCCGAGTTCCATGGCGCGGATGGCGGTGCCGTGTTTCACCACGTCTTGCATCATGTTGACCATGGTAAAGGCATTGCGTACATCGATGACTTGTTCGGCGCCTTCGCCGGCTACGACAGCCGCAGCTTGCGCCACAAGGTTGCCTTGGCCGTCTTCGATACGCTGGATGAAGTACGGCATGACGCGATAACCGCCGTTGGCAAAGACAGCATAACCGCCGAGCAATTGCATGGGAGTGACCGAGCCGGCTCCCAGCGCCATGGTCAGGAATGGCTTGATCTTGTCTTTATCGAAGCCGAATTTGGTGACGTAGTCCTGCGCGTACTCCAGCCCGATGGCCTGCAGGATGCGGATGGAAACGAGGTTCTTGGATTTGGTCAGGCCTTGGCGCATGCGCATCGGGCCGTTGAATTCCCCGTCAAAATTCTTGGGTTGCCACAACTCCTCGCCGGTCTGGGAAAGGTCGATGACCAACGGTGCATCGTTGATGACCGAGGCGGGCGTGAAACCTTTTTCCAATGCGGCGGAGTAGATGAACGGTTTGAAGCTGGAACCTGGTTGGCGCCATGCCTGGGTCACGTGGTTGAATTGGTTGCGGTAGAAATCGAATCCGCCGACCAGCGCGAAGATGGCGCCGTCGCGCGGATTGGCCGAGACGAAGGCGGCCTCGATCTGCGGCAGCTGGGTGATCTCCCAGAAATCCTTTTCGTTCTTGTAGACACGTATCAGCGAACCGACACGGATGCGGCGGTTCAGTGCAAGCTTGTCGCCCAGTGTCTGTTGGGCGAAACGCAGCCCTTCGCCGCGAATCTCGATGACCTGTCCATTCTTGCAGTATGCGCGAATACCTTTCGGGTTGATGGATTGAACCACGGCAGGAATGAGATCGTCGCTGTCGGCGACGTCTTCCAACGCATCTTCCAGCAATTCCTCGGTATTGTTTTTCTTCAGGTCGACATAGCCCTCCGGACCGCGATAACCGTGGCGATGGTCATATTCCATCACGCCTTTGCGCATAGAGGCATAAGCCGCAGCCTGATCTGCCACGCGAATGGTGGTGTAGACGCTGTAGCCTTGGGTGTAGGCCTCTTCCTGGAAGCGGTCATACATTTCTTGCCGCACCATTTCCGCAACATAGCTGGCATTGACGGCGAAAGTCTGATGATGCGCGGTCTGTTTGGTTTCAATAGGCTCGTTCTGTGCCAGTTCGAGTTGCTCTTTGGTGATGTAATGCAGGTCGTGCATCCGACGCAGGATGTAGGCTTGGCGCAGCTTTGCACGTTCCGGGTTTACTACCGGGTTGAATGCGGCAGGTGCTTTGGGCAATCCGGCCAACATCGCCATTTCCGCCAGCGTGAGTTGATTGAGCGTTTTGGCGTAGTAGACCTGAGCGGCAGAGGCAAAACCGTAAGAGCGTTGGCCGAGGTAGATGTGATTGATATAGAGCTGAAGAATCTCATCCTTGCTCAGGTTATGCTCGATCTTGAAAGAGAGCAGCATCTCGTTGAACTTGCGGGTCAGAGTCTTTTCCTTGGAAAGGAAGAAGTTCCGCGCAACCTGCATGGTAATAGTACTCGCTCCCTGTTTCACGCCGCCGGAGGTGAAGTTGGAGTAAGCAGCGCGCAGCACGCCGATGTAATCTACACCGCCGTGGGTATAAAAGCGGTCGTCTTCTGCGGCCAAGATGGCGAGCTTCATCAGTTCCGGCACGTCCTCGACCCTGACCAATTCGCGCCGTTCTTCGCCGAACTCTCCAATCAATGTGCCTTCAGCGCTGAATACGCGCAGCGGCATTTTGGGGCGATAGTCGGTCAGAGTTTCCAGCGTGGGGAGCGTTGGATAAGTCAGTATCGCCGCGAAAACAAGCAACAGGATCGGCAATAGCGGGAGGGCGAGGACTGCCAGAGCAGGATAGAACCACCAGCGAGAAGTCATGACGAGCATATGAAGATAATTATTTTCTGATTATATCGTCTCAAATAGGAAAAACATGTGCATAGAAAAAACTTTACACATATGGGAGTTATTGCTAGGATTTAAACCACTTTGTACGGAAATGCGCTAACCAGCCTATGATCAAAGGAAATTTTGATATCCCGTTAGACTTTTTGAAGACGTCAACGCCACCCTTAATCGGGGTGGATATCAGTTCGTCCTCTGTCAAGATGGTGGAGCTGAGCGAAGCGCCTAAGAAGAACGGATACATTGTCGAGCGCTATGCCATTGAGGCGCTTCCGGCCGATGCGGTGAGCGACGGAAACATCAATAATCTGGATGCGGTGTCTGATGCGGTCAAGCGCGCTTGGAAGCGGCTTGGCTCGCGCATCAAGAACGTCAGCTTGGCGTTACCCGCGGCGGCGGTGATTAGCAAGAAGATTTTGTTGCCAGCAGGATTGCGTGAAGATGACTTGGAATACCAGGTTGAAACCGAAGCGAACCAATATATTCCGTTCGCACTGGAAGAGGTTAACTTGGATTTCCAAGTGATCGGCCCGGCACCAAACAATCCAGAAGAAGTCGAGGTATTGCTGGCGGCATCGCGCAAGGCCAACGTCGAAGACCGCGTTGCGGCTGCGCAATCCGCAGGATTAAAAGCGATTGTGGTAGATGTGGAGCCCTATGCCGCAGAAGCCGCTTTCGAACAGATAAGTTCGCAATTGCCTGGCGGCGCGGTAGACCAATGTGTTGCGCTGGTCGATATCGGCGCATTTGTAATGAATGTGAACGTGTTACGAAACGGCCAGTCGGTCTACATGCGCGACCAGCAGGTCGGCGGAGCGCAACTCACGCAACAGATTCAAAGTGCATTCGGGCTTTCTGTCGAAGAGGCAGAATCCGCCAAGCGCAACGGCGGCTTGCCGGAAAACTATGAGAGC
The DNA here is from genome assembly GCA_035299445.1 of Sideroxyarcus sp. GTDB lineage: Bacteria > Pseudomonadota > Gammaproteobacteria > Burkholderiales > Gallionellaceae > Sideroxyarcus. The sequence goes on along the minus strand of DATGWO010000024.1, from coordinate 206,324 downwards.
GATGTGTTGTCGCCATTCCGAGAAAACCTGGCGATGGAGGTGACTCGGGCACTCCAGTTCTTCTTTACTTCGACGCAATACAACGAAGTGAACTACATCGTGCTGGCTGGAGGATGTGCGGCGTTGCCCGGGTTGGATGAGGCGGTGGCCACGCGTACGCAGGTCAGCACGTTGGTGGCAAACCCGTTTGAGCTGATGACTTTATCCAGCCGAATCAAGCCGCGTCAATTGCAGATGGACGCCCCCGCGCTGATGATTGCCTGCGGTTTGGCCATGCGGAGGTTTGACCCATCATGATACGCGTTAACCTGCTACCGCATCGCGCGGAAAAACGAAAAGCACGGCAATTACAGTTCATCGTACTGAGTGCAATTTCCCTTGTGCTTGGGGCAGTTCTTGTCGGCTTTGTCCATGTTGCCATTAGTACGCAAATATCCTATCAAGAGCGCCGCAATGCCTATTTGAAACAAGAGATCGCGGTACTCGACAAGCAGATTGAGGAGATTAAAAAGCTGCGTGAGCAAACCCAGTCTTTGTTGGCGCGTAAAACCGTGGTTGAGAATCTGCAAAGTACGCGCTCGGATGTTGTGCATTTGCTGGATCAGATGTTGCGTATTTTGCCGGACGGCGTGTATCTGAAGAGCGTTAAGCAGACGGGTTACAAGATCAGCATGGTTGGCTATGCGCAATCGAGCGCACGTGTTTCCACATTGATGCGGTCGATCGAAGACTCACCTTGGCTGGACTCGCCGTTGTTGATAGAGGTACATGCAGCATCAGTTGGAGGGACTCGGCTGAGTGAGTTCTCGCTTAACTTTAATCTAACCAAGCAGGCTGCACCTGAATTGGCAGCTCCTGTCGCGCCGACAAAGCCGGCCGGAAAGGTTTAAGGGGCGATAAATGAACTTCTTGGAAGAATTAAAAAACGTAGATCCAAAAACTCCTGGCAGTTGGCCGTGGCTTATCAAGATTGCAGCTTTTGTTTCTTTATTTTTGATCGTTATCGCGGCCGGAGCGGTTCTTGATTGGCAAGGCCAGTGGGAAACGTTGACAGCGGCGCGCCAGGCAGAAGATAAGTTGCGCGAGACGTACTTGGCGAAAAAGCGGGAAGCAATCAATCTGGATATCATTAAGAAACAGCTGATCGATACGCAGCAGTCTTTCGGTGCTTTGCTTAAGCAGTTGCCTAGCAAATCGGAAATGGATGCACTGCTGACAGATATCAATCAAGCGGGATTGGGCCGCGGCCTGCAATTTGAATTGTTTAAACCAGGCTCGGAAGCGGCAACAGGAGTATTCACCGAGCAGCCAATCACAATCAAGGTAACGGGGAACTACGATGATCTAGGCAAGTTCGCTAGCGACATATCCCAGCTTCCACGCATTGTGACCCTTAATGACATCAGCATTGTTCCCAACAATAACGGGGTGTTGTCCATGGATGCAGTGGCAAAAACGTATCGTTATCTGGACGAAGATGAGTTGGCCACACAGAAGCGCGCAGCAAAAGCAACCGACAAAAAGGCTTCGAAGAAAAAATGAAATCAGCATATTTCGTATTGTTGATCTCTTTGTTGCTGACGGGGTGTGGCGGCGAGGAGTTTCAGGACTTGCGTGATTTTGTGAAAAACGCCGGCGCTGATATGCGCGGTAAAGTTGAGCCACCTCCCGAAATTAAGCCTTACGAGCCGTTTACCTATGAGAACGATGCCGGATTGCCAGATCCGTTTAAACCGCGGAAGCAGGACGCAAGAAGTGCAAATCGTTCTGGTCAGAATATGCCAAATCTTGATCGCCCCAAGGAGGAGCTTGAAGACTTCCCCTTGGAGAGTCTGAAGATGGTAGGTTACTTGTTCCAAAAAGGCGTTGGACATGCCGTGATACGTTCTGCGGAAGGCAAAATATATCGTATCAAGGCGGGGAATTACATCGGATTGAATTTCGGCCAAGTTATTTCAGTGACGGAATCTGAAGTAAAAATCAAGGAAATGGTGCAGGACAGTGTGGGTGATTGGTCTGAGCGTGAGAGCAGCCTACTGTTAGTTGAGTGATTTAGGAGTAAATACTATGAAACAGTTCAGCAACCCAATTCGTGGTGTCATCAGATTGGTAGTGATGATACTTTCTTTGGGCGCACTCGTTGCTCATGCAGATGAATCAGCAAACGCAGATTCCCTGAACAGCATTCAGTCGCTCAGTGCCAGCAATGAGATCGGCGGCAAATTGGTAATTACGGTGGCATTGAAGAATGTGCTGAGTGGGTTGCCTGCTGCGTTCACTATCAACACCCCCCCGCGCATCGCGTTTGATTTTCCCAATACAGAGAACGGACTGGGCAAATCGACACAAGAGTTCGGTGAGGGCGATTTGCGCAGTGCCAACATTGTCCAGGCAGGTAAACGCACACGTCTAGTGGTCAATCTTACTCAGATGCTGAGTTATGAGTCACGGGTGGACGGTAATAATCTGGTAATTACTTTGCAGCGAAAAGACGTCGGTGTGGGCGAGTCTTCACCCACTAGATTTGCAGAGGCGCAATCTGGAACGCAACAGAAATTCAGCTTAAGGGATATCGATTTCCGCCGAGGAAAAAATGGTGAAGGACGCGTGCAAATCGACCTTTCGGACACGAATATCGGAATTGATATTAAGCAGCAAGGAAGATTGCTGCTGGTTGATTTTCAGCGCACTAGCCTACCGCGCAATTTGCAGCGCAAGCTCGACGTAACGGATTTTGGGACCCCAGTGCAGTTGGTGGATGCCTTCACTCAAGGCGAGAACACGCGCCTTGCGATCGAGCCTAAAGGCCAGTGGGAATACTCGGCATACCAGACGGACAACAAATTTATCATTGAGATCAAGTCAATTGCGGAAGATCCCAACAAGTTGGTCAAAGGTAATCAACTTGGTTATGCAGGAGAAAAACTTACGCTGAATTTCCAGAGTATTTCAACTCGCGAAGCCTTGAGCGTGATTGCCGACTTTACCAGTCTGAACATGGTGATCAGCGATACCGTCTCGGGTAATTTGACATTGAGATTGAAGGATGTGCCTTGGGACCAGGCTCTGGACATCATTTTGCAGAGCAAGGGCTTGGATATGCGCAAGAACGGCAATGTGATTCAAGTCGCGCCGCGTGAAGAGATGGCGAGCAAAGAAAAGACTGATCTTGCCGCACGTCAAGAAATTAGCGAGTTGGAAGTTGTGCGCACTGAAAGTTTCCAGCTCAGCTATGCCAAAGCGGCTGATATGGTCAAGCTGTTAAAGAATAAGGATGCCGCATTACTTTCAAAACGGGGAAGCACCGTCTCGGATTTGCGTACCAACACGCTATTTGTGCAAGATACTCCGACACGATTGGAGGAGGTGCGCAACTTCATCAAGCAACTCGATGTACCTGTACGTCAGGTAATGATTGAAGCGCGCTTCGTAGAGGCTGCGGAATCTTTCAATCGCACGCTGGGTGGGCGATTGGGTTATTCTGGCCCCACTGTTGCTGGCGTCCAGGCTGGTACAGCTGTAGGAACCTCAATCGGTGGTGGATTGAGTGGCTTGATTAATCCAAATGTGAATTTACCTGGTGCGAACAGCGGCATAGGTGGGTTGACGTTGACCTTGTTCAATGCATTGGCTACCAAAACGCTGACTTTGGAACTGAATGCCTCTGAACTAGATGGAAAAACCAAAAATATCGCCAGCCCGCGCGTGGTGACTGGTGACAAGATTGAGGCCAACATCGAGTCGGGCGTTGAAATCCCGTATCAGACATCTGGCGGAATAGATGGGCCAAAGATCGCCTTCAAGAAAGCTGTGTTGGGACTTACGGTAACACCACAAATCACGCCAGATGATCACGTCGGCATGAAAGTAAATGTTAGCCAGGATACCGTGGGGAATATTTATGCCGGTGTGCCCAGTATTAATACGAAAAAAGTTGAGACAACCGTCCTGGTCGACAATGGCGGTACTGTGGTAATTGGCGGTGTCTACACCCAAGACGATTCAGATTCAACATCACAAGTTCCGCTGTTTGGCGATGTGCCGGTGGTTGGCTGGTTGTTTAAGTCAAACACTCTTGCCAAGAGCAAAAAGGAATTGTTGGTTTTCATAACGCCAAAGATTCTGAAAGAGAGCTTAGGAAGCATGAATTAGAGCCTGTAGAGCTTAAACAGGGCCCGGCATAAGCCGGGCTTTGTTTTTTGGAGAAATGTTTTTCCGCTACAATCCAGCTATGACTAGGGACAATAAATACGGCAACATAATCTTGGTTGGCATGATGGGCGCGGGTAAAACCACGGTTGGAAAATTGCTCGCCAAGCAGCTTGGTAAGACATTCATTGACAGTGATGAAGAAATACAGAAGCGGACTGGGGTCACAATACCGCATATCTTCGATGTCGAGGGTGAGGCCGGATTTCGCCAGCGCGAAAGTTGCGTCATTCAAGATATCCTGGATAAAGACGGTATCGTACTGGCGACTGGCGGCGGGGCGATACTCAATCCCCACAACCGCGACATCATGAGACAGAGCGGTGTCGTGGTGTACCTGAAAAGCAACGTACACGATTTGTGGCAACGCACTCGTCACGATCACAATCGTCCTCTGCTACAGACTGAGAATCCACGCGCAAAACTGCAAGAGCTGCATGAATTGCGGGATCCGCTCTATACCGAGGCGGCTGATATAGTCATTCACACCGGCAAACAGAGTGTCCAGCTATTGTTGGAGCGTCTGCAACTCAAACTGGAAGAGCTGAAACAAATGGCAACAGGAAATGCAAAAACAGCACAGACGCTGAACGTCGGTTTGGCCGAGCGTAGTTATTCCATCCATATTGGAAACGGACTGCTGGAGCGAGTTGATTTGTTGTTGCCGCATATCCCGCGCAAGCGAGCAGTTATCGTCAGCAATACCACGGTAGCGCCATTGTATTTGGAGCGTCTGCAGAAGGGGCTGAGTCAGCACGGTGTGCAAGTCGGGTCGGTTATTCTGCCGGATGGCGAACAATACAAAAACGGTGAATCACTGAATGCGATTTACGATGCCTTGTTGTCGGCGCGTAGCGAGCGAAGCACCCCACTTATTGCGTTAGGCGGCGGTGTTATCGGCGACATTACCGGTTATGCGGCAGCGACCTATCTGCGCGGCGTTCCGTTCATTCAGATTCCCACCACGTTGCTGTCACAGGTGGACTCCTCGGTTGGCGGCAAGACCGGTATCAATCATCCGCTCGGCAAGAACATGATTGGCGCGTTCTATCAGCCGCGCGTGGTATTGGCGGATACGACAACCCTCGATACTCTGCCGGACAAGGAGTTGCGTGCGGGTGTCGCCGAAGTCATCAAATACGGGCTGATTCGCGATTTGCCGTTCCTTGAGTGGCTGGAAGTGAACATAGAGAAACTCTTGGCGCGCGATACCGCAGCTTTGCAATATGCGATCGCGCGTAGCTGTCAGAACAAAGCCGAGGTGGTCGGAAATGACGAGCGAGAGAGTGGTGAGCGAGCATTGCTGAATCTGGGACACACTTTTGGTCATGCTATCGAGAACGCCATGGGTTATGGGATGTGGCTGCATGGCGAGGCAGTGGCTGCCGGCACTGTCATGGCGGCTGACCTGTCCCGGCGATTGGGATGGCTAAACGAACAGGATCTGGCACGTGTGTGCAAACTACTCGAGCGTGCCGGCTTGCCTACAACGTCGCCTAAGTTGGGTACTGAAAAATATCTGCAATTGATGGGACTGGATAAGAAAGTGGCAGACGGCAAGATTCGATTCGTCCTCTTGAAGTCGCTCGGGCATGCCGTGATGACCGGGGATGTTCCGCAGGAACTGCTCGAGCAAACGCTGGAGGCATGCAGTGCCTGAATTGCGGTTCGCCCCCTATGCGGTCGGCGCCAGTGTGCACGGCAGAAGAATCGGCGAGCCGGCCCCGCCGGGGCGCAGTGAATTCCAGCGTGACCGTGACCGGATCATCCATTCCAGTGCTTTCCGCCGCCTCGAATACAAGACACAGGTATTCGTGAATCACGAAGGCGATCTGTTCCGCACTCGCCTCACCCACAGTATCGAGGTTGCCCAGATTGGCCGTTCCATCGCGCGCCGCTTGGCGTTGAATGAAGACCTGGTTGAAGCCATATCGCTGGCCCATGACTTGGGCCATACGCCGTTCGGACATGCCGGACAGGAAGCGCTGAACAGCTGCATGAAGGATCACGGTGGCTTTGAACACAACCTGCAATCCTTGCGCGTGGTGGACGTGCTGGAAGAGCGCTATGCGGCGTTTGATGGGCTGAATCTCTGTTTTGAGACGCGCGAGGGGATTCTCAAACATTGTTCGCCGGAACACGCTGCCCAATTGGGCCAAGTCGGCGAACGCTTCCTGATGAACAAACGCCCTTCACTGGAAGCACAAGTCGCCAACCTTGCCGACGAGATCGCCTATAACAATCACGATGTGGATGACGGACTGCGTTCGGGCTTGCTGACCTTGGAGCAACTGGCTTCAGTGCGCCTGTTTTCAAGGCACCTGGACGAAGTGCGCGCTGCCTATCCGGACCTGGCCGAGCGTCGCGTGGTCCATGAAACGGTACGCCGCATGATCAATACCCTGGTCACTGACCTGATTGCGCAGACCGAACACAACATCCGGACCCATGCGCCGCAAACCGTAGATGAAGTGCGTGCCGTGCCGCCGCTGGTGGCATTCAGCATCGAGATGCATGAACTTAACCGTGAGCTCAAGGCATTTTTGCGCACCCACCTGTACCGGCACTACCGAGTGATGCGTATGACTGCCAAAGCACGTCGCATCATCGGCGACTTGTTCCAAGTGTTCATGGATGACCCGAGATTGCTGCCCACGCAATTTAATCCAACAGCGGAAGCGGCCCGCGCTCGCTCTGTGGCGGACTACATCGCCGGCATGACAGACCGCTACGCCATTCGCGAGCACAGAAGACTTTTCGCGATTGAAGAAAACTGAAAGGCCCCCGATTGCCGAACAGTCGGGGGGGCCTTTCAGGCGAATAACAGTTGAAACCTGTTAGAAGCTATAAGGCGAAGCCAAATAACAAACGGTGGGAGGATCCGCGTCTGCTTTGGCTGCGGGTAGGCGGAACGAAATCTGACTAACAGCTTCGGAACCTTGCACGATTGCAGAAGCGCGTATTCTGGCCACCGTCCAGATGGCGCTTGTTTTGACATAAGTGAGATTGAAGTTCGCCAAGCCGTTTGCATCCGTTATAACGGATGACGGCAACGACCCGGCCGCAGAGTTGGCGGGGGTAAGCAGGCCGTCTACAGTTCCGCCTGCCACAGTGGTGCCAGTGGCAAGGTATTCCCTGTAGCCATCTTCACCGGCATTCAGAATCAAATTCCCATTCTTATCTTCATTCACGAAGGTGCCTGTGGTTGCGGTATCGGCATCAACGGTGCATGGAGCAGCTGTTCCGGTACTCCAAGCTGCCGGCCATGCACTGAGCGTCACCGTGGTATTTGGTGCCGGGTTGCCATTGACGTCTGCAACCAGCACAGACATAGGCAGCTGGTAAGTGGTGGTATTCAACTCCACTATCTTTGTGGCGATACCAAAAGCGACTGATCCGGCAGTACCGCCGATAACAATCGCCGCATCGTTGCCCGAGGAGGTCGCATCAAGGGGGACGGGCAAATTCGCTTCGGTGGCCACGGTGGTGCCAAGAACAGTGGCGCGGACCTGAACGCCGTCAGTTGTTGAAGACAACGAGCCGGAAGTGAATGAAGTGCGCGCTTGGCCAAGTGCCAAGCCGCCGCCTGCAATTGACGTGGTGTAAGCTAATACCGGAGAGACACTTTCACCACCACCCGTGGTATTGGAGAGAGAGAAGGAAACCGGCGCATCGCCAACCGGTGCGCCGGTCGCGTCGGTAACGGTGGCGATCAGAGTTGAAACGCCGGTAGTACTGCCCACGCTTTTCCCTATGAGGGAAGGTGAGGCCTGCAATGTGATTGAGGCGGGAACTTTTGCAGTCACCGAGACTGAGAGCGAGTCGGTGAGGGCGTTCGGAGTTGACAGCACCTGAACAGTGGTGGTTCCTGCGGGCGGCGATTGCAGGGTTGCACATACCTGACCTGCGGCGTTCACCGGGCACCCGGTAGCAACCGGCACAGACACGGACGTTTGACCAGCCACGCCATTCCAGTTGCCTGCCGATGTGATGAAAGTCACGTCAGTCGCCGGGGCGGGCGCGGCCACTGTCAACAGCAAGGTGTCACTGGTAAACATGGCTACGGTAGTGGGATTCGTCGTAACGACAGCAGTTGTGTTGTTCTTGGCGGAGCTGATGGCAAAGGTGCCGGCGGTGACTGAAACGGTGATAGCAGATGATGCGGTCGAACCGGCTGCGGTCGCAGTCACCGTTGCCGAGCCAACGCCGCCCGCAACACCGGAGACTGTAACTGCAAACCTGCCGTTGCTATCAGTCACGCCGGATGTTGGAGTTAGTGCCACCACACCAGTATCGTTAGTAGTCCAAGCGACCGTATAGGGAATGCCGACCAATGCGGTACCTTGCGCATTCTTGGCAACAAAGGTGACCGTTACGGGCGAAGTGCCATCATCGGGAACGTTGGAGCCGGTGGTTGAAAATACCGAAAGCGTGGAACCGGAGATTTGGATAGGCAATTGTGCCGCTGCGGCTCCGGCTGATGCGGTGAGGGTTGCAGTGCGGTTGGCCAAGCTGGTTACGCCAGCGGAGAAAGTAAAGCTCGCCGTGCCAGTAGAGCCGGTAGTCACTGTTTGCGAGCCTACAATGCCGGTGTCAGCTCCTAGAGTCACAACAACACCGGGGACGGCGGCATTGGTCGAACTCAGGGCTGTTACGGTCACGGTTGTTGAGGCTGAGTTGTCGGAAGGTACGGAAGTAGGTGATGCAGAAAGCGTAAGCGTGGTGGCTGTCGTGTTTGTGTTTGCTGTGGTTGGTGTGGTGCTTCCTCCGCAACTCACCAGCAGTGCTGCCAATGCAGCCGACATCAAATAAGTCAAAGGTCTTACGTGTTTCGAGTAGATGGTTCGCACAGAAACCCTCCAGAGTTCAGGTGGCCAAATTCGCCCTATTGCGAAAAGGTATGAACGTCATTCTATAACCCTTAGTTTTAATTACGCAACTTATATTTCGGCCTAGATAATCGCTGTTTAGCGGACAAGAGGGCTCTATCATTTTGCGATGTTGCCCTGCCTTGCTGGAACGGGTAACATCGCCGCCCTTTCGCAAAAATAAATGGAAGGCGGCAATTGCCGCCGAATTGTCGGGATGATCGAGGTGAGGAGCAAGGTGAACAATTCTTCGTTGCCAGCGCAGCAGGGTCTATACGATCCGCGCAATGAACATGATGCATGTGGTGTCGGTTTCGTCGCACATATCAAAGGTCAGGCAAGCCATGACCGCGTAAGCCAAGGACTGCAAATACTGGAGAACCTGACACACCGCGGTGCGGTCGGTGCCGATCCATTGGCTGGCGACGGTGCCGGCATCCTGATTCAGATTCCCGACGCTTTCCTGCGCAAAGTCGTTGCCAAAGAGAAGATCGCGTTGCCTGCAGTGGGCGAATATGGTGTCGGCATGCTGTTCTTGCCGCGCGATGCCAAAGCCCGCGCGGCTTGTGAAAAAGTCATCGCCGACAAGATCAAGGCCGAAGGCCAGACCCTGCTGGGCTGGCGCGATGTGCCGGTGGACAACAGCGGCCTTGGCGAAAGCGTGAAAGCCGTCGAGCCTTTGGTGCGTCAGGTGTTCATCGCGCGCGGCAAGAAGACGGAAGATCAGGATGCGTTCGAGCGCAAACTGTTCGTTATCCGCAAGACCGCCGAGCACGCCATCAGCGCGTTGCCAAAAGGCCAGGGCAAGGGGTTCTATGTCCCGTCGCTGTCGTCGCGCACTTTGGTTTACAAGGGCATGCTACTGGCCGACCAAGTCGGCAAGTACTTCCTCGACCTGCAGGATAAAGACCTGGTCAGCGCATTCTCGCTGGTGCACCAGCGCTTCTCCACCAACACCTTCCCCACCTGGAATCTGGCGCACCCGTTCCGCATGATCGCGCATAACGGAGAGATCAACACCCTGCGCGGCAACGTCAACTGGATGGCGGCGCGCCATGCCGCGATGTCGTCCAAATTCCTCGGCAAGGACCTCGACAAGCTGTGGCCGCTGATCGTCGAGGGCCAGTCCGACTCCGCTTGCTTCGACAACGCGCTGGAACTGCTGGTGGCTGGGGGTTATTCATTGCCGCACGCGATGATGTTGCTGATCCCGGAAGCCTGGGCCGGCAATCCGCTGATGGACGAAGAGCGCCGTGCGTTCTACGAATATCACGCCGCCTTGATGGAGCCGTGGGATGGTCCCGCCGCCGTGGCCTTCACTGATGGCCGCATGATCGGCGCGACGCTGGACCGTAACGGCCTGCGTCCCGCGCGTTACCTGATCACCGACGACGACGTGGTGCTGATGGCGTCCGAAATGGGCGTGCTGCCGATCGCGCAAAGCAAGATCGTGAAGAAATGGCGCCTGCAGCCGGGCAAGATGTTCCTCATCGACATGCAAGCCGGACGCATCGTGGACGATGCCGAGCTGAAGAAACAGCTCGCTACTGCCAAACCCTATCGCAAGTGGATCGAGCAATCGCGCCACTACCTCGACGACCTGCCCAAGTCCAAGGTCGCGTTGAAGAACGAGGCCGGCCTGCTCGATACTCAGCAGGCCTTCGGTTACACCCAGGAAGACACCAAGTTCCTCATGCTGCCGATGGCCTCGGCCGGCGAGGAAGCCATCGGTTCCATGGGTACGGATGCAGCCCTGCCGGTGCTGTCTGGCCGCAGCAAGGTGCTGTACAACTATTTCAAGCAGCTGTTCGCGCAGGTGACCAACCCGCCGATCGACCCGATCCGCGAAGAGATCGTGATGTCGCTGACTTCCTTCATCGGCCCCAAAGCCAACCTGCTCGGCGTCGACGAGAGCAAGCCGGCACCACGTTTGGAAGTGCATCAGCCGGTGTTGTCGGAAGAAGACATCGCCAAACTGTACGACATCGACAAGCTCACCAAGGGCGTCTACAAGTCGCAGGTGCTGGACATCACCTATCCGGTGAAGGACGGTGCCGCCGGCTGCGAGAAAGCCATCGCCGCCCTGTGCAAGGCCGCCGAGAAAGCCGTGGCCAAGGGTTATAACGTGCTGATCCTGTCCGACCGCACGATGAGCGCCACGCGCGTGGCGATCCCTGCGCTGCTGGCGACGGCCGCCGTGCACCATCATCTGGTGCGTGAAGGGCTGCGTACCAGCACCGGCCTGGTGGTGGACACCGGATCTGCGCGCGAGGTGCACCACTTCGCATTGCTCGCCGGTTACGGCGCCGAAGCGGTCTGCCCGTGGCTGGCCTTCGATACCATCGCTACACTGGAACTGCCTGCGGGCGTCGAGGTGAAGGATGGCAAGAAGCGTTTCATCAAGGCCGTCAACAAGGGCCTGATGAAGGTGATGTCCAAGATGGGCATCTCCACCTACCAGTCCTATTGCGGTTCGCAGATCTTCGAAGCCATCGGTTTGAATGCCGACTTCGTGAAGAAATACTTCACCGGCACGGCCACGCAGATCGAGGGCATCGGCCTCAAGGAAGTGGCGGAAGAAGCGGTGCGCATGCATGGCGCAGCGTTCGGCAACGATCCGGTGCTGGCCAACATGCTGGATGCGGGCGGCGAGTATGCCTTCCGTGTCCGCGGCGAAGAGCACACCTGGACGCCGGACTCCATCGCCAAGCTGCAGCATTCCACGCGCTCCAACAACTATGCGACCTACAAGGAATACGCCAAGCTGATCAACGACCAGACCGAGCGTCAGATGACGCTGCGCGGCCTGTTTGAAGTCAAGCCGGCGGGCAAAGCTATTCCGCTGGACGAAGTCGAGCCAGCCAAGGAGATTGTCAAGCGTTTCGTCACCGGTGCGATGTCGCTCGGCTCCATCTCCACCGAGGCGCACACTACGCTGGCCATCGCGATGAACCGCATCGGCGGCAAGTCCAACACCGGCGAAGGTGGCGAGGATGCCAACCGCTTCAAGACCCTGCACGGCGGCGAGAAGCTGTCCGACATCATCGGCAAGGGCCGCATCGAGGCCGACCAGACCATGAAGCCGGGCGACTCGCTGCGTTCGCGCATCAAGCAGGTCGCCTCTGGCCGTTTCGGTGTCACCGCCGAATACCTCTCCAGCGCCGACCAGATCCAGATCAAGATGGCGCAGGGCGCGAAGCCCGGCGAAGGCGGCCAGTTGCCCGGCGGCAAGGTGTCCGAATACATCGGCAAGCTGCGTCACTCGGTGCCCGGCGTCGGCCTGATCTCGCCACCGCCGCACCACGACATCTATTCGATCGAGGATCTGGCCCAACTCATCCACGACCTGAAGAACTCCAACCCATCCGCGTCCATCTCCGTGAAGCTGGTGTCGGAAGTCGGCGTCGGCACGGTGGCGGCCGGTGTGTCCAAGGCCAAGGCCGACCACATCGTGATTTCCGGCTTCGACGGTGGCACCGGCGCATCGCCGCTGTCATCGGTGAAGCACGCGGGTACGCCGTGGGAGCTGGGTCTGGCCGAAGCGCAGCAGACGCTGGTGCTCAACCAGCTGCGCGGCCGTATCGGCCTGCAGGTGGACGGCCAGCTGAAGACCGGCCGCGACGTGCTGATCGGCGCGCTACTGGGGGCCGACGAGTTCGGCTTCGCCACCGCACCGCTGGTGGTCGAGGGCTGCATCATGATGCGCAAGTGCCACCTCAACACCTGCCCGGTCGGCGTGGCGACGCAAGACCCGGCGCTGCGCAAGAAATTCACCGGCCAGCCGGAACACGTGGTGAACTATTTCTTCTTCGTCGCTGAAGAAGTGCGTGAATACATGGCCCAGATGGGCATCCGCAAATTCGAGGACCTGGTCGGCCGCAGCGACCTGCTCGATGTGCGCAAGGGCATCAAGCATTGGAAGGCGAAGGGCTTGGATTTCTCCAAGGTGTTCCACCAGCCCGACATGCCGGCCAGCGTGGCGCGCCGCCATGCCGAAGAGCAGGATCACGGTTTGGAACATGCTCTCGACAACGACCTCATCGCACAAGCCAAGGAAGCGCTGGATGCGAAACGCGTGGTCACCATCGAGAGCAAGATCAGCAACGTCAACCGCAGCGTCGGCACCATGCTGTCGCATGAAGTGGCCAAGCGTCATGGCAATGCGGGCCTGCCCGACGACACCATCCGCGTGAAGCTGCTCGGTACCGCCGGCCAGAGTTTCGGCGCGTTTCTCGCGCACGGCGTCACCTTCCAGCTGGAAGGCGAAGGCAACGACTATGTGGGCAAGGGTCTGTGCGGCGGCCGCATCATCGTCAAGCCGTCGGAGGATAGCAAGCTGGTGGCGGAAGACAACATCGTGGTCGGCAACACCGTGCTGTACGGTGCGACCTCGGGTGAGGTGTTCTTCCGCGGTGTGGCAGGCGAACGCTTTGCGGTGCGCAACTCCGGCGCCATCGCGGTGGTGGAAGGGGTGGGCGACCACGGCTGCGAATACATGACCGGCGGTATGGTCGTGGTGCTGGGGCAGACCGGCCGCAACTTCGCCGCGGGCATGTCCGGCGGCGTGGCGTATGTGCTGGATGAAGACGGCACTTTCGAACAGCGCTGCAACCTGTCCATGGTGCAACTGGAACCGGTGCCGGAAGAAGCCGCGGCCAGCGAGATGGGCGAAATCGAGGGCCACGGCCGCGTACATTTCAACCACCTGAACAAGGCCGATGAAGCGGCCCTGCGCGGCAAGATCGAGAAGCATCTGCGCTACACCGGCAGTGCGCGCGCCAAGCAGATCCTGGATAACTGGAATAGTTATTTACCCAAGTTCGTGAAGGTCATGCCGACCGAATATCGTCGTGCGTTGCTCGAGATCGCGGCGCAGCAGAAGGAGGCCGCATAATGGGCAAGCCAATCGGATTCATGGAATTCAAGCGCGTCAGCGAAGGCTACGCGCCGGTCGAACAGCGCCTGAAGGACTACAACGAGTTCGTCGCGCACCTCACCGATGCCGAAGCCAAGCAGCAGGGTGCGCGCTGCATGGATTGCGGCATCCCGTTCTGCAACAACGGCTGCCCGGTCAACAACATCATTCCCGACTGGAACGACTTGGTGTACCGCGGCAACTGGAAACAGGCGCTGGAAGTGCTGCATTCCACCAACAACTTCCCCGAAGTGACCGGCCGCATTTGCCCGGCGCCGTGCGAAGCGGCCTGTACGCTGAATATCAACAACGATGCGGTCGGCATCAAGTCCATCGAGCACGCCATCATCGACAAGGGCGGCGAGAACGGCTGGGTGCTGCCGCAACCGGCGAAGAAAAAGACCGGCAAGAAGGTGGCCGTGGTCGGTTCCGGCCCCGCCGGATTGGCCGCCGCGCAGCAGCTGGCGCGTGTGGGTCACAGCGTCACCGTGTTCGAAAAGAACAGCCGCATCGGCGGTCTGCTGCGCTACGGCATCCCCGACTTCAAGCTGGACAAGCGTTTGATCGACTGGCGCATGGCACAGCTCGCGGCCGAAGGCGTGAAGTTCCAGACCAACACCTTCGTCGGCAAGGATGCGCCGGGCAAGGGTATCGCCAACGATGCGAAGAAAACGGTCACACCAAAAGAACTGCAAAAGGATTTCGATGCGGTGATCCTCGCGGGCGGTTCCGAGCAGCCGCGTGACCTGCCGGTGCCGGGACGCGAACTGGCGGGCGTGCATTACGCGCTGGAATTCCTGATCCCGCAGAACAAGGAAGTCGCGGGCGAGGGCAAGAACCCGATCAACGTGGCGGGCAAGCATGTGGTCGTTATCGGCGGTGGCGATACCGGTTCCGACTGCGTCGGCACTTCCAACCGCCACGGTGCCGCTTCGATCACCCAGATCGAAGTGATGCCGCGCGCACCGGAGCAGGAGAACAAGCCGCTGACCTGGCCGTACTGGCCGCTCAAGCTGCGCACCTCCAGTTCGCACGAGGAAGGCTGCGAGCGCGACTGGGCCATCTCCACCAAGGAATTCGTCGGCGAGAACGGCCAGCTGAAAGCGCTGAAGTGCGTGCGCGTCGAATTCAAGGACGGCAAGATGGTCGAGATCGCCGGCAGTGAGTTCGAGCTCAAGGCCGATTTCGTGTTCCTCGCCATGGGCTTCACCAATCCGCTGGCGCAGGTGCTGGACGCATTCGGCGTGGAGAAGGATGCGCGCGGTAACGCCAAGGCGAGCACCGAGGGCGACAAGTGCTACCAGACCAGTGTGAAGAAAGTGTTCGCGGCAGGCGACATGCGCCGCGGCCAATCGCTGGTGGTGTGGGCCATCCGCGAAGGCCGTCAGGCGGCGCGTGCCGTTGACGAGTTCCTCATGGGCAGCAGCGTGCTGCCCCGATAAGAAAAGAGAAAAATGAATTTTAAAGTAAAGAACGACACCTTCCTGCGCGCTTTGCTGCGCCAGCCGACCGACTACACGCCACTGTGGATGATGCGCCAGGCCGGCCGTTACCTGCCGGAATACTGCGAGACGCGCAAACGCGCCGGCAGCTTCCTCAATCTGTGCAAGAGCCCGGACATGGCGACCGAAGTCACGCTGCAACCGCTGGAGCGCTTCCCACTGGATGCTGCCATCCTGTTCTCCGACATCCTCACCGTGCCGGATGCGATGGGACTGGGTCTGTATTTTTCCGAAGGCGAAGGCCCCAAGTTCGAGCGCCCGCTGAGCACTGAAGCCGCGATCAAGGCGCTGCGCGTGCCCGATATCGGCAAGGACCTGAAATATGTGACCGATGCCGTGTCGCAGATCCGCAAGGCGCTGGACGGCAGCGTGCCGCTGATTGGCTTCTCCGGCAGCCCGTGGACACTCTCATGCTACATGGTGGAAGGCGGCAGCAGCAGCGATTACGCCAAGGTGAAGACCTTGATGTACAAAGAGCCCAAGCTCATGCACCACATCCTCAGCACGACAGCGGATGCCGTGACGCAATACCTGAATGCGCAGATCGAGGCAGGCGCGCAAGCCGTGATGATCTTCGACTCGTGGGGCGGCGCTTTGTCGCACGCGGCGTATCACGAATTCTCGCTGGCTTACATGCAGCGCATCGTGGCCGGACTGATCAAGGAAAAAGACGGCGTACGCATCCCGTCCATCGTGTTCACCAAGGGCGGCGGCCTGTGGATCGAGAGCATCGCCGACATCGGCTGCGATGCGGTCGGCCTGGACTGGACCATGGACATCGGCGTGGCAAGGCAGAAGGTCGGCCACAAGGTTGCGCTGCAGGGCAACCTCGATCCGAACGTGTTGTTCGCCACTCCGGAAGTCATCCGCAACGAAGTGGAAAGAATTCTTTCCAGCTACGGTTACGGCAGCGGCCATGTGTTCAACCTCGGCCACGGCATCTCGCAATTCACCAACCCGGACAATGCCGCCGCGCTGGTGCAGGCGGTACATGAGCTGAGCAGAAAATACCACTAATAATCAGAGTTATTCGCTGGGCTTATAAACAGCGCGATTTGTTTCACAAGGCCACGGGGCATTTTATCCGTGGCCTTTTCTATTTGCGCGTAACATATTGTTTTTTAATGCACTACATGCTTGGGCAGAATTTGAGCAGCAGCAAAAAACCGTATATACGATTAGGAGTTAGCATATTTGTTTGGCAGTTGCCCACACAGTTATCCACAGGATATGTGTATAAGAAAAAAACTGTAGTCGGCTCAAGCGGATTAGCTAAACTCTACACAAAACACTGTAGCGATTTTTCTTAACATGCCCATCATTCGCGTCGCTCTGGACGTGCCTTTGTCAACACTGTTCGACTATGTCGTGAGTGCAGATACACCGCTCGAGATCGGGCAGCGCGTGGTCGTGCCGTTCGGGCGCAAACAGGTGCTGGGGCTGGCGATGGAATGGGCGGCGCAGTCGGAGCTGGCGGCGGACCGCATCAAGTCGCTGGCGCAGGTGTTGGATGATGTGCCGCCACTGCCGCAGGAACTGCTGACCCTGCTGCGCTTCTGCAGCGACTACTACCACTATCCGTTGGGGATGACCGCACTGTCAGCGCTGCCCACGCGTTTGCGCGCCATCGAGCCGATCGCGCTGAAACAAGCGCAGGATTACACGCTGAGTGCGGCAGGCAGGGCGCTCGACCTGGCGACGCTGCCCAAGCGCCGCGTGGTGCAGCAACGCATCCTGCAAGCCTTGCAGCAGGCGCCGCTGAGCGGAGCAGAATTGCGCAGCCTGTCGGCCACGGCGCCGGCCGCACTCAAGGCGCTGCTGGAAGCGGGCTGGGTCGAAGCCTGTGCACCCTTGCCCCGTACTACGCATGTCTTCAACGATGCGCATGCGCTCACCGACGAGCAGCAGCAGGCAGTGGATGCCGTCACGCAGCAGAGCGGCTACGGCTGTTTCCTGCTGCATGGCATCACCGGCAGCGGCAAGACTGAAGTCTATGTGCATCTGATGCACGAGATGCTGCAACGCGGCGGTCAGGTATTGCTGCTGGTGCCGGAGATCAACCTCACGCCGCAACTGGAGAACTATTTCCGCAGCCGCTTTCCCGATGTGGAGCTGGTCAGCCTGCACAGTGGCCTCGCCGACGGTGAGCGCGCGCAGAATTGGCTCAAGGCGCAAGCGGGTGAGGCACGCATCGTGCTGGGTACGCGGCTTGCGGTATTCACGCCCTTGCCCAAACTGAGTCTGATCCTGGTGGACGAAGAGCATGACGCTTCGTTCAAGCAACAGGATGGCCTGCGCTACTCGGCGCGCGACGTGGCGATCTTCCGCGCCAACCAGCGCGGCGTACCTATCGTCCTCGGTTCCGCCACGCCCTCGCTGGAGAGCTGGCACAACGCGCAGAGCGGGCGTTATCGTTTGTTGAAACTGAGCAGGCGCGCGGTGCAGCCCGCTACCCTGCCCACTGTGCGCTGCATCGACATCAGCAAGCTGCCGTTGCAGGACGGCTTGAGTGAGCCGTTGCTCACCGCCATCGACAGGCGCCTGCAGCGCGGCGAGCAGAGCCTGATGTTCATCAACCGGCGCGGCTATGCGCCGGTGTTGATGTGCACCGCCTGCGGCTGGCTGTCTTCTTGTCGCCATTGTGCGGGCAAGCTGGTGCTGCACTTGAAGGACCGCAGCATGCGCTGCCATCACTGCGGCTTCCAGCAGCGCGTGCCGCCCGCCTGCCCCACTTGCGGCGATGCCGACCTCAAGCCGGTCGGGGTCGGCACGCAGCGTCTGGAAGAGGCGCTGCAAAGCCGCTTTCCGCAGGCGCGCATCCTGCGCGTGGACCGCGACAGCACGCGCAACAAGGGCGCGTGGAGCGCCATGCGCAAGCTGATCCACGACGGCGGGGCCGACATCCTGATCGGCACGCAGATGTTGGCGAAGGGGCACGACTTTCCCAATCTCACCCTGGTCGGCGTGCTCAATCCTGATGGCGCGTTGTACAGCGCCGATTTCCGCGCTTCGGAAAAACTGTTCGCGCAGCTTACCCAGGTCGGCGGCCGCGCCGGCCGTGCCGACAAGACCGGCGAGGTGATCGTGCAGACCGCCTTCCCGACCCACCCGTTGTTCGAGGCCTTGCGCGCGCACGACTACGAGGCGTGGGCGCAGATATTGCTGGATGAGCGGCAGTCGGCAGGTTTCCCGCCGTTCGCCTTCCAGGCGTTGCTGAGTGCCGAGAGCAAGCAGGAGAAAGAAGCGCTGGGCTTCCTGCAGCAGGCGCGCACTGCCGCGCAGGAGCTGGCGATGCAGGTCGAGGTGTACAGCGTGCTGCCGGCAGCGATGCCGAAGCGCGCCAATCACTTCCGCGCGCAACTGCTGGTGCAGAGCGACAAGCGCAAAGCCTTGCAGGAATTTCTGCGCGCCTGGAAGCCGTGGCTGGACGCGCAGCCGGCGCCGCGCATACGCTGGTCGCTGGATATCGATCCGGTGGAGTTTTGAGCATGACCCCACAGGGCTATATAAGTCCCGGTTGTCGCGAGCGCTATAATGCGCGCAGTCCTAAATATGCACGGAGATGGCAATGAACAGAGAAATACAACGATTCACCTTGGCTGACCTGACCCTGCCGGTCAAGACCTTGTTCACCGGCTATCTGCTGGTGATCGGTCTGGGCCTGCTGTTCGCCGGCGCGCAGATCATGCTGACCCACGGCATGGCGGACGGCAAATTCGGCCTGTCGGTGGACGATATCGTCTACAGCTATCACGGCAACCGTGCGGGCGGCCCCAAACTGGTGGCCAAGTTGAACGGCTCGATGAAAGACAATGCGCCCCCGGAAGTGCGCATGGCGATGATCAAGTGGGCCGAGAACGGCGCGCTGCAGGAAGAGTGGGACGAGCGGATCTCGATGGATGTGGACCAGTATTGCGCGCCCTGCCACGCCAGCATGCCCGGCCTGGCCAACATCACCGACAAGGCGGTGATGGACGAGATGCTCAAGGTCGACGAAGGGCAGCCGATGTCCACGCTGACGCGCGTCTCGCACATCCACCTGTTCGGCATCTCGTTCATCTTCTTTTTTGTCGGCTGGATCTTCACTTATGCCTTGGGCATCTCCCCGCTCAACAAGGCGATCATCATCTCGGTGCCGTTCCTGTTCCTGATCGTGGATGTGTTGTCCTGGTGGCTGACCAAGTGGAACCCGAATTTTGCCTGGCTGGTGATCATCGGCGGTTTTGGTTACAGCATCGCGGCGACCATCATGATCTTCACTTCGCTCTACCAGATGTGGATCCTGCCGCGGCGCTTGCTCAAGTCGGACGCCCACACCGCCGACTAGCCGACCGTGCCAGCGGATAACCGGATGATCGAAGCACTCGCCGCCATTACTGGCGGCGACGGCGTGCTGAGCGGGGAAGCTGCCGCACCGTATTGCAAGGACTGGCGCGGACGTTATGCCGGGACGGCACTGGCAGTGGCGTTCCCCGTCGATACGCAGCAGGTCAGTGCAGTGGTGAAGCTGTGCGCCGACAACCGGATAGCCATCGTGCCGCAGGGCGGCAACACCAGCCTGTGCGGTGCCTCCGTGCCGCTGGCGAACGACGGCAAACAGATCGTCATCAACCTGTCGCGCATGAACCGCATCCGCAACGTGGATGCGGCCAACTACACCATGACCGTCGAGGCCGGCTGCAAGCTGGCTGCGGTATACGAAGCGGCAGATCAGGCCGGCCGGTTGTTTCCGCTGGGTCTCACCGCCATCGCGCCGCATTGCGAGATCGGCGGCAACCTCTCCACCAACGCCGGCGGCATCGGCGTGCTGCGTTACGGCAATGCGCGCGACCTGGTGCTGGGGCTGGAAGTGGTGCTGCCGGACGGCCGCATCTGGAACGGCCTGCGCAGCCTGCGCAAGGACAATACCGGCTACGATCTCAAGCATCTGTTCATCGGCGCGGAAGGCACGCTCGGCATCATCACCGCCGCCGTGCTCAAGCTCTTCCCGCGCCCGCAGTCGGTGGCGACCGCCTGCATCGCCGTGCGCGATCCCGCTGCGGCGGTAGCCTTGCTCTCGCATCTGCGCGCGACCTGCGGCGACAAGATCAGCGGCTTCGAGATCATCTCGCGCTCCTGTCTCGATCTGGTGTTCAGACACATCGCCGATACGCACGAGCCTTTCATCACCAGGCACGAATGGATCGTCATCGCCAAACTGGCCGATGTGCTGCAAGCACCGCTGGATACGGCTCTGCGCGATGTGCTCCGGTCTTTCGGCGATGGCATCATCGAATTCGACATCGCCGCCGACGAGGCGAGGGCCGAGCGCTGGTGGAAGCTGCGCAAGAATATCGCCGAGGCGCAGAAGGCCGAGGGCATCAGCATCAAGCACGATGTCGCCGTGCCGGTAAGCCGCGCGGCCGAATTCATCGCACAGGCCAGCACTGCGTTGCGTGCCAGCTACCCCGGCATCCGCATCGTCGCTTTCGGCCATCTCGGCGACGGCAACATCCACTACAACATCTCGATGCTCGACGCGGCGCGGAACGATGCCTTCATCGGGCAGCACGAGCACGAGGTTAACCGCATCGTGTATCAGGCGGTCTCGAAGCTCGAAGGCAGCATCAGCGCCGAGCACGGTTTGGGGCAACTCAAACGAGAAGAGATCGCTCATTACAAGAGCGCATTGGAACTGGAGCTGATGCGCAACATCAAACACACGCTCGATCCGCACGGCTTGATGAATCCGGGCAAGATCATCTAGCCTGTTGCGGCAAGATCACGAATGCGAAAGGAACAGGTGGCAGCATGTTGCGTCGTGGCTGGATGATTCTTTTACTCGCCTCGCTTTCAGCTTGCATGACGCAAGCCGAAAGGGTGGCGGCCGAAAAAGCCGAAGTGGACGAGATGATCAAGGTCTACGGTCCGGCCTGCGACAAGCTGGGCTATGCCAAAGACACCGATCCTTGGCGCGACTGCATCCTGCGCCTGCGCGCCCATGACGACGAGCGCTACCGCACCCGCCCTACCACCACGACCTGCGTCGGCCATCGCGGCTTTTACAACTGCACCAGCTTCTGACGGCGCAAGTCCGGTCATCCGCATCCGGGCAAGGCCGTGAAATTCCCCTTGTAATCGGCGTACAATCCTCGCATCACTGAGAGCGTCCCCCGCAGCAGGCAATGCTGCAGGCAAAGATGCCGAAGCAGGAGGAAAGTATGAGCCCGCAACGATGCACCCGCCATGCATGGCGGATGCGATATCCCGTCCGGCAGCCGTCCGGTCACTGCGTTTCCGCGCCATCGAATGACCGGCTCGTCGACCGGCCGCTGCCATGAAGACGACCTTGCGCACGAAGAAGATCACCTGGCTGATCATCCTGCTGGCGCTGGTGTCAACGGTCCTGTATTGGTGGCAATTGACCAGATCGGCGGAGCAGCTGCGTTCGGAGACCGTTGCCCAGGCGGAATTACGCGCCCGGCAACTGAATAGTGCGGTGGCCGGCCAGGTCGCGATCCTGATCCGCTATGTTGACTTTGCCGTGCAGGAGCTGGCCGAGGGTTATGCGCCGAAGAATATGCGCGAGTTCGATGTGCAGGTGCGTAAGATCGAGCAGCGCTTCCCGCAAGGCTCGCTGCTACAGATCGGCGTGATCGATGCCAAAGGCTATCTGGTCTATTCCAACCTCGGCATGAAGGGGCCGGTGTATCTGGGCGACCGCGAGCACTTCAAGGCCCATCTGGGTGCAGCCCTGCCGCAGCTCTTTGTCAGCGCCCCCGTGCTTGGCCGCGTATCGAAGCAGTGGTCGATCCAGTTCTCCCGCCCCATCCTGCGCCACGGGAATTTTGCAGGCGTCATGGTCGTCTCGCTGTCGCCGGCCTATCTGCACCAGTCCCTGCGCAACCTGTCGCTGGCTGCCGATGACGTGATCGCCATTTTCCGGCAGAGCGGTGAGTATCTGGCGCGCAACGTGGACAACGAGAAGGCGCTGGGCAAAAACGTCGGACCGAACCGCCCGTTCGTCGAGCCGGACGCGTCGCCGACCGGCTCGTTCAAGACGTCGGCCAATTTCGACAAGGTGGTCAGGCTGTTCCATTGGCAGCGCATCAGCGAAGCGCCGGTCATTGTCGTGCTCGGGCTGAGCGAGGCCACTTTGCTGCGTCCCGTCGAGACGCTTCTGGCGCGCGACCGCGAGCAGGCGGTCATCGCCACGACGATCCTCTGGATATTGGCGTTCGGCGCCGTGTGGCTGTTGTACAGGCTGGGTGCGCAACAACGG
Source organism: Sideroxyarcus sp. (assembly GCA_035299445.1). Classification (GTDB taxonomy): domain Bacteria; phylum Pseudomonadota; class Gammaproteobacteria; order Burkholderiales; family Gallionellaceae; genus Sideroxyarcus. Next base: position 183,569 of record DATGWO010000024.1, on the reverse strand, counting down.
TTGGTGGTCGAGCGCGCCGAACAGCTGGACGCGGCCGGAAAGAAACTGGGGGAAAGCGAGAAACGCCTGCGCAGCATTTTCGAGACGGAGCCCGAATGCATCGAGGTCGTCGGCCGTACAGGCGAACTGCTGGAAATGAACCCGGCCGGTCTGGCGATGATGGAAGCCGGCTCGCTGGAAGAGGTGCGGCAGAAAGACCTGTTCGCCTATGTCGATGCGGAACACCGCGATGCCGTCATGGCGTTCCATCAGCGGGTGATGAGCGGGGAGAGCGGCTTGCTGGCATTCGGGATCACCGGACTCAAGGGGACGTCGCGTTATCTGGAGATGCATGCCACGCCGATGCGCGACGCCGACGGCGAGGTTACCTCGCTGCTGGGCATCACCCGGGATATCACCGAAAGCATGCAGGCCGAGCAACAGCTGCGCATCGCGGCGACCGCCTTCGAGTCGCAGGACGGGATCATCGTCACCGGCGCGGACGGCAGCATCCTCCGGGTGAACCAGGCCTTCAGCCGGATCACCGGGTACGAGCCGGCTGAAGTGATCGGCAAGAACCCGCGCCTGCTCAAATCGGGCCGCCACGACAGCAGGTTTTACGAGGCCATGTGGCAATCCATCCGCGGCACCGGCGGATGGGAGGGCGAGATATGGAACAGGCGCAGGGGCGGCGAGGTATATCCTGAGCATCTGACGATCACCGCGGTCAGGGATAAGCACGGCCGCATCGCCAACTACGTCGCGACGCTGAGGGACATTACCGCCAGCAAGGCGGCCGAAGAGGCGATCAGGAATCTGGCCTTCTTCGATGCGCTGACCCGTTTGCCCAACCGGCGCCTGTTGCAGGATCGCTTGCAACAGGCGCTGGTGGCGAGCGGCCGCAGCGGCAAGGGCGGCGCCATCCTGTTCATCGATCTGGACAACTTCAAGACGCTCAACGACACGCTGGGGCACGACACCGGCGACATGTTGCTGGGGCAGGTCGCCCTGCGGCTGGTCACCTGTGTGCGGGAAGGCGACACCGTGGCGCGCTTGGGCGGGGACGAGTTCGTCGTGATGCTGGAAGACCTGAGCGCGGACGATCTCGAGGCGGCCGAACAGTCGGAGACCGTCGCCAACAAGATACTCCATGCGCTCAATCAGCCGTATCAGCTGGGGACGCATGCTTACAACAGCACCCCCAGCATCGGCGCCACGCTGTTCAACCGCAGCCTGTCGATCGACGATCTGCTCAAGCAGGCCGATATCGCGATGTACCAGGCCAAGAAAGCCGGCCGCAACACTTTGCGCTTCTTCGATCCGCAGATGCAGGATTCGATCAATGCGCGCGCCGTGCTTGAAACGGAATTGCGTGCCGCCATCGAGGAGCGTCAGTTCGTGCTGTATTTCCAGCGGCAGATGGACGCAGCCGGCCGGCCCTATGGGGCGGAAGCGCTGATCCGTTGGCACAACCCCGGCAAGGGGCTGGTCATGCCTGGCAGCTTCATCCAGCTGGCCGAGGAGACCGGGCTGATCCTGGCCATCGGGCAATGGGTGCTGGAGACTGCCTGCGCCCAGCTCAAAATGTGGCAGCGCGACGAATCGACCCGTCATCTGGTGCTGTCGATGAACGTCAGTGCCAAGCAATTCCACCAGGCCGACTTTGTCGCACAGGTGCGCGCGGTAGTGCAGCGCCATGCCATCGACCCGACCCGGCTCAAGTTGGAGCTGACCGAGAGCATGCTGCTGGAAGACATCGAGGACACCATTTCCCACATGAATGCACTGAACGAGATCGGCGTCTGCATTTCGCTGGACGATTTCGGTACCGGCTATTCCTCCCTCCAGTACCTCAAGCGTTTGCCGCTCGACGAGCTCAAGATCGACCAATCCTTCGTGCGCGATATCGTCGAGGACAGCAACGACCGGACGATCGTCGGCACCATCATCGCCATGGCGCAAAGCCTGAATCTGGAGGTGATCGCCGAAGGGGTGGAGACGGAAGAGCAGCGCCGGTTGCTGGAAACGGCCGGATGCCGGCGTTACCAGGGTTATCTGTTCGGCAAACCGGTACCGCTCGAAGAGTTCGGGGAATTGCTGAAACGGGGTTGAACCAGCGCCGGGGGGCCGGCACGGGCGCGAGTATCGTCCCGGCGTTTCCGGCAGCCCCCGATGCTATAATCCGCGCCTCTTTTGAAGGCGTAAAGCAATGTCCGCAGTCCTGAATTTCAAATCCCATCTGGCCGATCTGTTCGCGCAGGCTTTGCGCGAGGTTGCTCCCGATCACGTTGGCGCAACCGTCCTCATCGAGCGTCCCAAACAAGCAACGCATGGCGATTACGCCTGCAACCTGGCGATGCAGCTGGCCAAGCCGTTGCGAAAATCACCGCGCGACATCGCCAATGCCTTGATCGCGGCGCTGCCGAAATCCGAAGTCATCGACAAGGTCGAGATCGCCGGTGCCGGTTTCATCAACGTGTTCATCACCACTGCCGCCAAGCAGGAAGTGGTGCACGGCGTGCTGCAGGCCGGCGCGGGTTACGGCCATGTGCATGCCGGACAAGGGCGCAAAGTCGGTGTGGAGTTCGTTTCCGCCAACCCGACCGGACCTTTGCATGTGGGGCACGGCCGCGGTGCGGCGGTGGGCGACTGCCTGTGCAACGTGCTGCACGCGGCGGGCTGGAACGTGACGCGCGAGTTCTACTACAACGACGCCGGCGTGCAGATCGACAACCTGACCTTGTCGGTGCAATTGCGCTGCAAGGGTGTCACGCCGGACGATCCGTCCTGGCCCGAGTCCGGCTATCGCGGCGATTACATCATCGACGTGGCCAAGGCCTACATGGCGAAAGAGACGGTCGAGGCAGACGACCAGCACATCACCGGCAAGGGCGATGCGGATGACAGCGAGGCCATCCGCCATTTCGCCGTGGCCTATCTGCGCCGCGAGCAGGATCTGGATCTGCGCGCGTTCCAAGTCGAGTTCGACGTGTTCTCGCTGGAATCGGCGCTGTACACCGAAGGCAAGGTCGAGGCGACGGTGCAAAGATTGATCGCCAGCGGCCACACCTACGAGCAGGAAGGCGCACTGTGGCTGCGCACCACCGATTTCGGCGACGACAAGGACCGCGTGATGCGCAAGAGCGACGGCGGCTACACCTACTTCGTGCCGGACGTGGCCTACCATCTGGAAAAGTGGAAGCGCGGCTTCGTGCGCGTGATCAACGAGCAGGGCTCCGACCACCATTCCACGATCACGAGGGTGCGAGCAGGCTTGCAGGCGCTGGATGCAGGCATCCCCAAAGGCTGGCCGGATTACGTGCTGCACCAGATGGTGACGGTGCTGAAGAACGGCGAAGAGGTGAAGATCTCCAAGCGCGCGGGCAGCTATGTCACGCTGCGCGACCTGATCGACGAAGTGGGTTGCGATGCCACGCGTTACTTCCTTGCCGCGCGCCATCCCGATTCGCAACTGGTGTTCGACATCGACCTGGCGAAATCGCAGAGCAACGACAATCCGGTGTATTACATCCAGTATGCCCATGCGCGCATCAGCACGGTGCTGGCGCAGTGGGGCGGCGAGCGCTTGGCATTGTTGAATGCCGACGTGAGCGTGCTGGACAGCGAGTACGAGACCGCGTTGTTGCAGCGCATGATCGACTATCCGCAGGTGATCGAGACCGCGGCGGAAGACCTCGCGCCGCACCTGGTCGCGTTCTACCTCAAAGAATTGGCGGCCGATTTTCACAGCTACTATAATGCTTCGCGCTTCCTGGTCGAGGACGAGAAACTCAAGCTGGCGCGGCTGGCATTGATCGCCGCCGTGGCGCAGACAATCAAGAACGGTCTGGCGCTGCTGGGTGTCTCGGCACCCGAGAAGATGTAAGCGGTACAAGACAAAGGAAAGAATATGAGCGGGGATAAAGGCAAAGTAGTCGCGGGCGTTTTCATCGGCATCGTGCTCGGCATCGCGGCCGCAGGCGGGGTCGCCTGGTATGTGCTGCAAAAGAGCCCGGCCACCTTCGTCAACAAGGATGCGGCCAAGCCGGCGCCGCAAGTCGCCGCGTTGCCAGCCAGCGCGCCCGTGGCTGCGCCTGTTGTACCCACGGCGCCCGCTGCTTCCGGCGTGGCCGACACCAAGCAGCATTTCGAGTTTTACAAGGTGCTCACCGACAAGCAGGATGGCACTGCCCGCAAGAGCAGCGAGAAGCCCGCCGCGAAGCCGAAAGAACCTGCCGCGGCAAAGCCGCAGCCGGCGCCTGCCGCTGCCTCGAAAGAGATGTTCTACGTGCAGGCCGGTTCTTTCCAGAACATGGGCGATGCCGAGAAACTGAAAGCCAAGTTGGCATTCTCGGGTTTCGAAGCGAGCATCCAGACCGCAACCATCCCGGACAAAGGCGTATGGCATCGCGTGCGTCTCGGACCTTATAACGGCAACGAAGCGGGCAAGACCGTCGCCGCATTGAAACAGAACGGCATCATCGCCACCCAGGTACATGCCCAGTGACGGGCGCAGCGATTCTTAAGGAGACGACATGAGATTGTTCAAACAGGTTTTTGCGGTGCTGGCATTGTTGTGTGCGACCTATGCGCAAGCCGAGGTGGTGGCGGGCCGGGATTACAAGCTGCTGAATCCGCCACAGCCGACTGCCGGCGGCAAGAAGGTGGAAGTGCTGGAGTTCTTCTTCTACGGCTGCTCGCACTGCTATCACCTGCATCCGGCGCTGAGCGCTTGGGAAAAGAAGATGCCGAAAGATGTGTCGCTGCAATATGTGCCGGTCATCTTTCGCGACAATTGGGAGCCGATGGCGCGCGCCTTTTATGCGCTCGAGGCGCTGGGGCAGCGCGGCAAACTGCACGACGCCCTGTTCGAGGCATGGAACGTCACCAACACCGACCTGAGCGACGAGGCCAAGATCACCGAGTTCGTCAGCAAGCGTGGCGTGGATCGCGCGAAGTTTGGTGCGGCTTACAACTCCTTCTCGCTGCAAAGCAAGATCGCGCGCAGCAACCAGATGGTGCAGAGCTACGGCATCCGCGGTACTCCCACCATCGCGGTCGACGGCAAATACATCATCACCGGTCTGCAGCCGGAAGACACCATCCGCGTGCTGGATGAAGTGATCAAGATCGCCCGCAAGGAACGCGCCGGCCGTTGATGAGAGTCGTCGTTTCAGGCGCGTCGAGCGGCATCGGCCTGGCCCTCGCGCGCCATTATCTTGAGCGCGGCGCATCCGTCGCCGCCTTCGCCCGCCGGGGCGAATTGCTGCAAGCCCTCGCTGCCGAATTTCCTGAAAAAGTATCCTGCTATGCGCTCGATGTGCGCGATGCTGCGGCCATCCAGCGTGCGGCCGCCGATTTCATCGCCCGTGTCGGCGTGCCGGACATCGTCATTGCCAACGCCGGCGTCAGCCGCGGCACGCTCACCGAATACGTCGAAGACGAGGAAGTGTTCCAGAACGTGATGGACATCAACGTGCTTGGCATGGTGAAGACCTTCCAGCCGTTCCTGGCGGCGATGCGCGAGGCAAAGCGCGGCACGCTGGTCGGAGTTGCCAGCGTGGCGGGCTTCCGCGGCCTGCCCGGCTCGGGCGCTTACTCGGCCTCCAAGGCGGCGGCGATCTCGTATCTGGAGTCGCTGCGGGTGGAGTTGCATGGAAGCGGGGTGAAAGTGGTGACGCTGTGCCCCGGCTACATCAAGACGCCGATGACAGATGTGAACACCTATCCGATGCCGTTCATTCTGGAAGCCGATGAAGCCGCACGCCGCATGGCGCGCGTCATCGAGTGCGGCAAGTCGTTCGCCGTGGTGCCCTGGCAGATGGGCGTGGTGGGATGGGTGATGCGGCGCCTGCCGAACTGGTTGTACGACCTTGCCTTCAGCAAGGCGCCGCATAAATCCAGAAACGTGAAGCTGGACTAACCTTCCAGTTTTTTCTTCAGGATATCGTTGAGCTGCGCGGGGTTGGCCTTGCCCTTGCTGGCCTTCATGGCGAGGCCGACGAAGAAGCCGAACAGCTTGTCCTTGCCGGAACGGTACTCGGCGACCTTGTCCGCATTACCGGCGATGATCTCGTCCACCAGCGCTTCGATGGCGCCGCTGTCGGAGACCTGCTTCAAGCCCTTGGCCTCGATGATCGCATCCGCGTCGCCGCCTTCCGCCCACATGGTGCGGAACACCTCTTTCGCGCCGGAGTTGGAGATGGTGCCATCGGCGATGCGTTGCAACATGCCGCCGAGTTGCTGTGCGCTGATCGGGCACTGTGTCATGTCCAGGCCGTCGCGATTCAGCTGCGCGCTGACTTCGCCGATCATCCAGTTGGCGCAGATCTTGGCCTGCCCCTTGGCATCGCCGAGCGCGGCCTCGAAGAAGCTGGCCATCTCGCGCGAACTGGTCAGCACGCTGGCATCGTAGGCGGATAAACCGAGCTCGTTCACATAGCGTGCCTGTTTAGCCTGCGGCAGTTCGGGCAAGGTGGCGCGCATCTGATCTATCCACTGCGGCGAGATCTCCAGCGGCAACAGGTCGGGATCGGGGAAGTAGCGGTAGTCGTGTGCGTCTTCCTTGCTGCGCATGGCGCGCGTCTCGCCGGTGTCCGGATTGAACAGCACGGTGGCCTGCTGCACCTTGCCGCCATTCTCAATCGTGTCGATCTGCCATTGCACTTCGTAGTCGATGGCCTGTTGCATGAACTTGAACGAGTTCAGGTTCTTGATCTCGCGGCGCGTGCCCAGCGGCTGGCCTGGCTTGCGCACCGATACGTTCACGTCGCAGCGGAACGAGCCTTCCTGCATGTTGCCGTCGCAGATGCCGATCCAGCGTACCAAGGTGTGCAGCGCCTTGGCATAGGCGACGGCCTCGGCGGCGGAACACATATCGGGTTCGGACACGATCTCCAGCAACGGCGTACCGGCGCGATTCAGGTCGATGCCGGTCATGCCGTGGAAATCGCCGTGCATGGATTTGCCGGCGTCTTCTTCCAGATGCGCGCGTGTGATGCGCACAGTCTTCTCATAAGGCTTGGCATTGCCCGACAGCGGCTCAACCTGAATGGTCAGCGCACCCTGTCCCACCACGGGCAGATCGAATTGGCTGATCTGGTAGCCCTTGGGCAGGTCGGGGTAGAAGTAATTCTTGCGCGCGAACACCGAGCGCGGCGCGATATGCGAACCGGTGGCAAGACCGAACTTGATCGCGCGTTCCACTGCACCTTTGTTCAGCACCGGCAGCACGCCGGGCAACGCGATGCTCACCGCGTCGGCTTGTGTGTTCGGTTCCGCACCGAACGCAGTGGAGGCGCCGGAGAAGATCTTTGTGTTGGTCGAGAGCTGGGTATGTACTTCCAGTCCGATGACGATTTCCCAAGTCATAGTGATTCCTTACAGCCCTTGCGGCGCGCGGCTGTGCCAGTCGGTCGCCAGTTGATATTGGTGCGCCACGTTCAACATGCGCGCTTCGTCGAAATAATTGCCGATGATCTGCAAACCCACCGGCATGTTGTTGTCGCCGAAGCCGCAGGGGATGGACATGCCGGGCAGGCCGGCCAGATTGACGGCGATGGTGTAGATGTCCGACAGGTACATTTGCACCGGGTCGTCGCCCTTCTCGCCCAGCTTGAATGCGGTGGAGGGCGAGGTCGGCCCCATGATCACATCGCACTGTTTGTAGGCTTCGACGAAATCCTGCGCGATCAGGCGGCGGATCTTCTGTGCCTGTAAATAATATGCGTCGTAGTAGCCGTGGCTCAGCACATAGGTGCCGATCATGATGCGGCGCTTCACTTCCGCGCCGAAACCCTGCGCGCGGCTCTTCTCGTACATGTCGGCGAGGTCGCTGTATTCGGGGGCACGGTAACCGTAGCGCACGCCGTCGAAGCGCGACAGGTTGCTCGACGCTTCGGCCGGGGCCAGCACGTAATACACCGGTACCGAAAGTTTGGAGTTGGGCAGACTGATGTCGACGATGGTCGCGCCGAGTTTCTTGTAGTCGGCGATGGCGGCCTCGACCGCCTTGGCCACGTCACTACCCATGCCCTCGGCGAAAAATTCCTTGGGCAGGCCGATGCGCAGGCCGGTCAGCGGTTTGTTCAAATCGCGCGCGTAGTCTTCTTTCTCGCGTTGCAGCGAAGTCGAATCGCGCTCGTCGAAACCCGCCATCACGTTCATCATCAGCGCCAGGTCTTCGGCGCTGCGCGCCATCGGCCCGGCCTGGTCGAGGCTGGAGGCGAAGGCGATCATGCCGTAACGCGACACCACGCCGTAGGTCGGCTTCAGACCGGAGATGCCGCACAGCGCGGCGGGCTGGCGGATGGAGCCGCCGGTGTCGGTGCCGGTCGCTGCGGCGCACAGGCGTGCGGCCACCGCTGCCGCGGTGCCGCCGGAAGAGCCGCCGGGCACGCGGGCGGTGTCCCACGGGTTCTTCACGATGCCGTAGTGCGAGGTCTCGTTCGACGAACCCATGGCGAACTCGTCCATGTTGGTCTTGCCGAGATTGATCGCCCCTGCCTTGTTGAACTGTTCGATGACATGCGCGTCATAGGGCGAGACGAAGTTGTGCAGCATCCTGGAGCCGCAGGTGGTGAGCCAGCCCTTGGCGCAGAAGATGTCCTTCTGGGCGAAAGGGATGCCGGTCAGCGCTTCGGCCTTGCCCGCGGCGATGCGCGCATCGGCTTCACGTGCCTGCGCCAGCGACATCTCGGGGTTCACGGTGATGTAGGCGTTCAGCTGCGGGTTGAGTTTGGCAATGCGGTCGAGGTAGCTCTGGGTCAGTTCGACGCTGGAGAATTGCTTGGCGCGCAATGCCGCGCCCAGTTGTGTGAGGCTGGAATGGATCATGGGCGGTTACTCGATGACCTGCGGAACCAGATACAGGCCTTGTTCCACTTGCGGGGCGACGGCCTGGAAGGCCTCGCGCTGGTTGGTTTCGGTGACTTTGTCCTCGCGCAGGCGCTGGGCCAGGTCTTGGCTGTGCGACATGGGTTCGACGCCCGTGGTGTCGACCGCCTGCATCTCGGCGATGAGGCCGAAGATGTTGTTGAGCTGGGTTTGTGCGGCTTGGAGTTCTTGGTCGTTCATCGCCAGCCGGGCAAGGCGGGCGACTTTTTCGACATCGGCTGGAGTTAGGGACATAAACAGGCTTAAAGCTTTATCAAATCGGGCGCGATAGGGTATCATAAAGCGCTTTGCAGGCGCACACCTTCTACCTTTCAGGACGAGACATGTTCAATTATTTCAACGGCTATTTTTCCAATGACCTTGCCATCGACCTCGGCACGGCAAATACACTGATCTGGTTGCGCGGTCAGGGTATCGTGCTGGACGAGCCGTCCGTGGTGGCGATCCGCCAGGAAGGCGGCCCCAACGGCAAGAAAGTGATCCAGCAGGTCGGCCTCGCCGCCAAGCAGATGCTGGGCCGCACGCCCGGCAACATCACCGCGATCCGCCCGATGAAAGACGGCGTGATCGCCGACTTCACCGTCACCGAGCAGATGCTCAAGCAGTTCATCCGCCGCGTGCACAAATCCAGCATCTTCACCCCCAGCCCGCGCATCGTGATCTGCGTGCCTTGCGGTTCCACCCAAGTCGAACGCCGCGCCATCCGCGAATCGGCTTACGGCGCCGGTGCGCGCCGCGTCGAGTTGATCGAAGAGCCGATGGCCGCCGCGATCGGCGCCGACCTGCCGGTGGAAGACGCAACCGGTTCGATGGTGGTGGACATCGGCGGCGGCACTACCGAAGTCGGCGTGATCTCGCTGGGCGGTGCGGTGTACTCCGGTTCCGTGCGCGTCGGTGGCGACAAGTTTGACGAAGCTATCATCAACTATATCCGCCGCAACTACGGCATGCTGATCGGCGAGACCACTGCCGAGCAGATCAAGAAACAGATTGGTTCCGCCTTCCCCGGCAGCGAAGTGCGCGAGATGGAAGTCAACGGCCGCAACCTGGCCGAGGGCGTGCCGCGCAGCTTCACCATCTCCAGCAACGAGATCCTCGAAGCGCTCACCGACCCGCTCAACAACATCGTCAGTGCAGTGAAGACTGCGCTGGAACAGACTCCGCCGGAACTGGGCGCCGACATCGCCAGCAAGGGTATGGTGCTGACCGGCGGCGGCGCGCTGCTGCGCGATCTCGACCGGCTGCTGATGGAAGAGACCGGCCTGCCGGTGGTGATCGCCGACGATCCGCTGACCTGCGTGGTGCGCGGTTCCGGCAAGGCGCTGGAGCGCATGGACAAATACAACAACATCTTCGCCAGCGACTGATCGCACGGCGGCGTAGTGGACGACACCCGTAACCTTCGATTCTTCAATCGCGGCCCCAGTCCGGCCGCCCGTCTCGTTTTCTTCAGCGTGCTTTCACTGCTGCTGCTGTTCGTGGACGCACGCTACCAGTACCTGGAATCCACGCGCAAAGTGCTGGCCGTGATGATCTACCCGTTCCAGCGGCTGACCGCGCTGCCCGGCGAAACGCTGGGCCGTATCGCCGTCTACTTCGAAACCCAAAGCCAGCTGCTGACCGACAATGCGCAGCTGCATCAGCAGCACAATGCCGATGCGGCACAGCTGCTGCAATTGCAGGTGATCCAGGCGGAGAACGCGCAATTGCGCACACTGCTCGAGCTCAAGCAGCGCGTCGATTATCCGATGCAGGTGGCGGAGATCGCCTATGTCGAGCGCGACATCTTCAAGCGCAAACTGCTGGTGGATAAGGGAGCACAAGCCAACGTGCTGGCCGGCCAGGTGGTGATCGACGATAGTGGCGTGGTTGGCCAGGTCAGCCGCGTCTACCCGTGGCTGTCCGAGGTTACGCTGGTCACCGACAAGGATCACGCGGTGCCGATCCAGGTCGTGCGCAGCGGTTTGCGCGCGGTGGTGTTCGGTTCCGGCGACATCAACGAGATGGCCTTGCGCTATATGCCGGTCAGCGTGGACATCGTCGAGGGCGACGTGTTGGTGACTTCCGGCATCGACGGCACCTACCCGCCCAACCTGCCCGTCGCCAAGGTCACCAGGATCGAGCGCGACCCGGCCTATCCTTTCGCCCGTATCACTTGCCAGCCGCTGGCCGGCGTCGATCGGCACCGCGCGCTGCTGATCGTGTCGGGCCTGCCCAACCTGCCGGAACGTCCGGCTGCGACCGAAAGCAGCGATGAGCCCGCACTGGTCAAGAAGATCGGCAAACGGAGGAAACCATGAGGGCAGATTTTTCCAAGGATCAGGAATTCCTGCTGCCCGCCAACATGGGTTTCATCGCGATGACGCTGTTCGTCGCGGTGATGCTCAACTGGCTGCCTTGGCACGGCTGGGCGCTGGTGTTGCGCCCCGATTTCGTGGCGCTGGTGCTGCTGTACTGGTGCACGCATAAACCGCACCGCATCGGTATCGGCATCGCCTGGGTGGTCGGCATCTTCACCGATGTGGCCGATGCCAGCCTGTTCGGCCAGCACGCGCTGGCGTATACGGTGCTGGCCTTCGGCGGCATCGTGCTGCACCGCCGCGTGCAGATGTTCGACCTGCGCCAGCAGTCCATGCATGTGTTCCCCATGCTGCTGCTGAGCTATGCCGCCTATGCCGCAGTGCACTGGCAGGTGCGCGGCTATGTGGTGTGGGAATACTTCCTCGGCGCCGCGGTATCGGCGCTGCTGTGGGCGCCGCTGACCCTGTTGCTGCAAGCGCTGCGCCGCCCGCGCCGGGATCCGAACGAACTATGAATCGTCACGTCGAGCTGAAGAACCATCAGCGCGAGATCTTCTACTTCCGTTTGCGGCTGGTGTTGAGTCTGGGTTTCGTGGCATTGATGCTGTTCATCCTGCTGGCGCGCTTCTTCTACCTGCAAGTCGTCCGTCACGATTATTTCCATACGCTGGCCGAGAGCAACCGTATCTACGTTGTGCCCATCGTGCCCAACCGCGGCCTGTTGCTGGACCGCAACGGCGTGGTGCTGGCGCGCAACTATTCCGGTTACACGCTGGAAGTGGCGCCGGACAAGGTGGCGGACATGGATGCGCTGATCGCCGAGCTCGGCAAGCTGGTCGAGATCACACCGAAAGACATCAAGCGTTTCAAGAAGCTGCTGACCGAGCGGCAGACGCTGGGCACCATGCCGATCCGCAGCCAGCTGAGCGACGAGGAAGTGGCGCGCGTCGCCGCGCAGCGTTTCCGCTTCCCCGGCGTGGAGATCAAGGCGCGCCTGTTCCGCGAATATCCGCTTTCCGACGTGACCTCCCATCTGATCGGCTATGTCGGCCGCATCAACCAGAAAGACATCGACCAGCTGGAGCAGGAAGACAATGCCGCCAACTATCTGGGCTCCGATTACATCGGCAAGACCGGTGTCGAACAGCGCTACGAGAAAGAGCTGCATGGCACCACCGGTTTCGAGCAGGTCGAGGTGGATGTAGGCGGCCGTGCGGTGCGCGTTCTGTCGCGCACCTCGCCGCAGTCCGGCAGCAACCTGATGCTGACGCTGGATGCCAAATTGCAGGAAGTGGCGGAGCAGGCGTTCGGCGACTACCGCGGCGCGCTGGTGGCGATAGACCCGACCAACGGCGAAGTGCTGGCCTTCGTCAGCAAACCCGGTTACGACCCGGCGTTGTTCATCGACGGCATCGATACCGAGACCTGGGATGCGCTGAACAATTCGCCCGACACGCCGCTCAACAACCGCGCGCTGCGCGGCCAGTATCCGCCCGGTTCCACCATCAAGCCGTTCATGGCACTGACCGGGCTGCACTACGGCACCCGCTTGCCGTCGCGCACCATCAGCGATCCCGGTTATTACATGCTGCCCGGCAGCCGCCACCAATACCGCGACTGGAAGACCGGCGGCCACGGCAGCGTCGACATGTTCAAATCCATCGTCATCTCGTGCGACACCTACTACTACGGGCTGGCGACCGAGCTTGGCATCGACAACATGTACAGCTACCTGTCGCGCTTCGGCTTCGGCAAGAAGACCGGGCTGGATATGGACGGCGAGACCTCCGGCCTGCTGCCGTCGACCGAGTGGAAAGCCAGGCGTCACAACCAGATCTGGTATCCGGGCGACACCGTCTCGGCCGGTATCGGCCAGGGCTACAATCTGGTCACGCCGCTGCAACTGGCCTTCGCCACCGCGACGCTGGCCAACGACGGCGTGGCGTACCAGCCGCATCTGGTGAAAGAGATCCGGCGCTCGCGCGGTGAGCCGCTGCTCACCGAGTACAAGCAGCTGTTCGATCTGGAGATACCGCCCGAGCACATCAAGCTGGTGAAGGACGCGATGGAAGCGGTCACCAAACCCGGCGGCACGGCGGCGGGCGCGGGTTACGGCGCGCCTTACCGCATGGCCGGCAAGACCGGTACCGCACAGGTGATCGCCATCAAGCAGGGCGAGAAATACATCGAGAGCAAAGTGTCGGAATACAACCGCGACCATGCCTGGTTCATCGCCTTCGCGCCGGCCGACAAGCCGCGTATCGCGATGGCGGTGCTGGCCGAGAACGGCGGCCACGGCGGCTCCACCGCCGCCCCGATCGCGCGCAAGGTGCTGGATTATTACCTGCTCGGTAAACTGCCCAAGCCGCTGCAGACGGTGGCGGAAAAGACCGGCTCGGAGAACGACTAGGATGAACGCGAGACAACTCAAGCAACGTTTCATGCTGCATCTCGACCCGGTGCTGTTGGCCGCGCTCGGCGGTTTCATGTTCATCAGCCTGGTACTGATCTACAGCGCCAGCGACGGCAACTGGGGGCGCGTGTTCGGCCAGCTGGCGAACTTCATGGTGGGCTTCATCGCGTTGTGGGTCGTCGCCAACATGCCGCTGCACTGGCTGATGCGCGTCGCCGTGCCGATGTACGTGTTCGGTTTGCTGCTGCTGGTCGGGGTCGCCCTGTTCGGCGACATCAGCCACGGTGCGCGGCGTTGGCTCAATATCGGCGTGGCGACCATCCAGCCGTCCGAGCTGATGAAGATCGCCGTGCCGCTGATGATGGCCTGGTACTTCGAGAAGAACGAAGCCACGCTGACGCTGCGCAACTATTTCGCCGCCGTCATCCTGCTGCTGATCCCGGTCGGCCTGATCGTGCGCCAGCCCGACCTCGGCACCTCCATCCTGATCGCCGCCAGCGGCTTCTACGTGCTGTTCCTCGCCGGTCTGTCCTGGCGCATCATGCTCGGCGCCGCGCTGGCCGGCCTGGCCGCCGCGCCGTTCCTGTGGTCGATGCTGCACGATTACCAGCGCCACCGCATCGAGATGCTGTTCGACCCGTCGCAGGACGCGCTGGGCAAGGGCTACCACACCATCCAGGGCATGATCGCGGTCGGTTCCGGCGGCATCCTCGGCAAGGGCTATATGAACGGCACGCAGACCCACCTCGATTTCCTGCCCGAGCGCACCACCGACTTCATCTTCGCTGTATGGTCGGAAGAGTTCGGCTTGCTCGGCAACCTGGTCATGCTGGGGCTGTATATCTTCGTCATCGGCCGCGGTTTCATCATCACCGCGAATGCCTCCACCTATTTCACCCGCCTGATGGCCGGCAGCATCACGCTCACCTTCTTCACCTATGCCTTCGTCAACATGGGCATGGTCAGCGGCATCCTGCCGGTGGTGGGCGTGCCGTTGCCGCTGGTCAGCTACGGCGGCACCTCCATCCTCACACTGATGCTCGGCTTTGGTATGCTGATGAGTATCCACACGCACAAGAAACTCGTTAAAACCTAGTAGGAGAAGTAGATGATGAAGAACGGATCGCTGTCGGTATTGTTAGTCGCGCTCGCGCTGGGTGCCTGTTCGACCACACATAAGACCGGCGACACGCAGAGTGCCGCCCCGGTGGTGGATGCAGCTTCCGGCCCCGGCGGCAAATCATCACGCGCAGCACCGGCGATGTCGACCGCCGCGGCGGCATCAACATCCGGCGGCGGCTATCTGGCCGGCGACGGCCCCGGCGCCGATACCCCGGAGAACCTCGATGCCATTCCGGATGCCGTGCCCAAGGCCGAACCATTGCACCGCTATGCCAACCGCCCGTATTCCGCGCTGGGCAAGACCTATACCCCGCTTACTGTGACCGGCAACTACAAGGAGCGCGGCATCGCCTCCTGGTACGGCAAGAAATTCCACGGCCAGCGCACTTCCATCGGCGAGGTCTACGACATGTATGCCATGACCGCCGCCCACCCCACGCTGCCGATCCCGAGCTATGCGCGCGTCACCAATCCGGCGAACGGCAAATCGGTCATCGTGCGCGTCAACGACCGTGGCCCCTTCCTGCATGACCGCATCATGGACCTGTCCTACGTCGCCGCGCACAAGCTCGGCTACATCAACAACGGCAGCGCCGAAGTCGAAGTCGAGAGCATCGCGGTCGACGGCAGCGCACCGGCCACCAGCGTGGTCGAAACGCCGGCATTGAAGGTCGAGCCCATCGCCGCCGCCCCGGTCACCGTGCCGCCGCCGTTGCCGCTGGAAACGGGCAGCGCAGCCAAAGGCAAGATCTTCCTGCAACTCGGCGCATTCAAATCGCCGCAAGGGGCCGAGAGTTTCCTGGCGAAGATGCGCGCCGAACTGGGCGACAGCAGCAAGCGTTTTGCCATGCACGAAAAAGGCGGGTTGACCCGCGTGCATTACGGCCCCTACCCGAATGCGACCGAAGCGCGCGATGACGCCGCCAGACTCTCGGTCCGGCTCGGCTTCCGCCCGTTCGTGAGCCTGCATTGATGCATACCGCCGCCAACATCGTTGTCGGCATCGTCGCCCTCATCCACATCTACATCCTGGTGCTGGAGATGTTCCTGTGGGAGAAGCCCGCAGGGCTGCGCGCATTCGGCCTGAGCCGTGAATTCGCCGCTGCCACCCGCGTGCTGGCGGCGAACCAGGGCTTGTACAACGGCTTCCTGGCGGCAGGACTGGTTTGGGGGCTGCACAGCGGCAACGTGGCCGTGCAGCAATTCTTCCTCGGCTGTGTGCTGGTCGCCGGCCTGTACGGCGCGATCACGGCGAATGCCAAGATACTCTGGGTACAGGCGCTGCCTGCGCTGCTGGCACTGATTCTGGTGGGGCTGGCTTAGCCCGCTACCCGCATACCAGCCCCTTCAATCATTAACATTGTTGCGGCTTTAGGTGCGGCACGACTAGATAAAAAGTATCGACTCAAGAGGGAATAGCATGAGAGTGAAAATAGGCCCGATAATTATTGGGGCAGTTGCCTGCCTCGTTTTAAGCAGCAATGTTTATGCCGCAAACAAAACGCACATCACAGACACACTCGGCGCTGGCAACAGCAAGATGGATATTGGTTTCGGAATCAATGGCGGCACTGGAAAGTCGAGTATTCTTTTTTCCGGAAGCTCGACAACTCTTAACATAGACTCAAAAGTATCCGGCTATACGCTTTCTGCCGGTTATTCGCTAGGAATTACAGATCGCCTGGATGTTTCCGTTTCTGCCCCTCTTTTCGTGAAGCAGAAATCAACTACAGAACTGCCCTCCAATACTACAACTTCTGTTAAAACAGAAGGGCAGGGAGACGTCACTCTCAGCGCTCAATATCTTGTTTTAGAAAAACAGCAAGACAAAATAAGCTGGCTCGTGCGTGGCGTCATTTCCCCCTCAACCGCGCCAGCGGATGAGGGAGTGGCCGAAGTGACGGTGAACGGGACTGTGACTCTTCAAGGCAAGACCGCAAAACCGGGACGTGGATACACTAGAACCGGCTTTGCCACAGCCCTAGCCATACCGACCAGCATTGGCGATGCGGTATTTGCCGCAAGTTATGATGGCGGCGGGGAAAGAACTTCCTCGGGCATCACGCGTAAGTATGGTGACACAAAAGCGTTCAACCTCTATCTTGAAAGCATGATCAACGAACGCACTACGCTTACACCTTGTATTGGTTACAGCATGTTCGGTGCCGGTACTTATGGGGCGCAAAACGTGCCATCGAATAGCAGCTACAGCCTGGGTATTGGCTTGACCCACGATGTATCCAAGGCCTTCTCCATACAAGCCAACACCATCTATTCAATTCAGAAAGAGACTACCTATACCAATATTTACGGGAGCAAAATCACCACCTCCGGAAATAGCTATGGGCTTTCACTATCGACCCTGTTCTTTTTTTAATTTTTGAAAACAATCATCGGGGATCGCCTATGGTTCCCGTCCGTAGCTTCGATAGTGCGCACGTCAGTGCAATGGCGCATCCGATGTTTGTTCGCATTTTGCCCCTTGGCAATTTTCTTCACACCGTAGGTTGGCCTAGCCCGCCACCCGCAACACCAGCCCTTTCAAATACGCCCCTTCGGGGAAGCTTAGCAGCACTGGATGGTCTGCTGCCGCGTGCAGTTTCTTCACGATCTGCGCATCCACGCCGGCATCCAATGCCGCACCCGCGATGATCTTCTGGAACAGCTCGTCGCTGATGCCGCCGGAGCAGGAGTAGGTGAACAGCAGGCCGCCCGGGCGCAGCAGTTTGAAACCGAGCAGGTTGATGTCCTTGTACGCGCGCGAGGCCTTCTCGGCGAAGGCGGCGGTGGGGGCGAACTTGGGCGGGTCGAGCACGATGAGATCGAACTTGCGGTTCTGGTCGCGCAGTTTGCGCAGCGCCTCGAACACGTCGGCGCATTGCCATTCCGCTTTCGATGCATCAAGGCCGTTCAGTTCCACGTTGCGTCGCGCGAGTTCCAGCGCGCCTTCCGAGGCGTCGATGGACAGCACCGACTTCGCTCCGCCGCGCAGCGCGTACAGCGAGAAACCGCCGCTGTAGCAGAAGCAGTTGAGCACATCGCGCTCGGCCGCCAGCGTGCCGGTGAAGGCGCGGTTGTCGCGCTGGTCGAGGTAGTAGCCGGTCTTTTGGCCTTCCGCCACATCCACCGCGAAGCGCAGGCCGTTCTCGCTCACTTCCACTTTCTCCGGCAACTTGCCGCGCAGCACGCCACAACGTTTCGGCAGGCCTTCCAGTTCGCGCCCGTCGGAGTCCGAACGCTCGTAGATGCAGACCGGATTGCACAGCTCCTGCAGGATGTCGGCCAGCGTGTCGCGCCAGCGTTCCGGCCCGGCGCTGCCCAACTGCATCACCAGCACGTCGCCATACTGGTCCACGATGAGGCCGGGCAGGCCGTCCGATTCGCCGTGGATGATGCGCATGCCGTTGCCCGCCTGCTCGATGGTCAGCGCACGGCGCGCGGCCAAAGCATCGGCGATGCGGCGGCGGAAGAAGACATGGTCGATGACGTCTTGCTCCTGCCACGACCAGACGCGCGCGGTGATCTGCGAGTCGGGGTTGTACGCTGCCCAGGCGAGGAAATTGCCGGCAGCATCGCGCACCGGCAAGGTGTCGCCGCTGGCCGGTTTGCCGTCGATGCACTCGACCGCGCCGGAGAATATCCACGGGTGGCGGCGTTGCAGCGACTTCTCGCGGCCTTCCCGCAGGATGATGGCGGGCTTGGCGGCGGCATTGCCCGCGCGCGGCTTGTTGGGTGCTTGCGCTGCCGGTTTGTCTTCACGCTGTTTGTCGCGCTGCACGCGTTTGCGGAAGTCTTTGCCGCCTTGCGATTGGCGGTGCGGGGTCGAATGGGATCTTGGTTTTGTCATGATTTTTTCTTGGCACGCGGATGCGCGCCGTCGTAGATCTTGGCGAGGTATTGGAAATCGAGATGGGTGTACACCTGCGTGGTCGAGATGCTGGCGTGGCCGAGCATCTCTTGCACCGCACGCAGGTCGCCGGAGGATTGCAGCACATGCGTGGCGAAGGAGTGGCGCAGCATGTGCGGATGCACGCCGGTGTTGAGCCCTTGCTTGAGCGCCCATTTATCCAGCTGCAATTCCACGGTGCGCGGCGCGATGCGCGCGCCCCGGCTGCCGACGAACAGCGCGGTCTCGTCCGGCTTGGCGACTTGTTCGCGCACTGCCAGCCAGGCTTGCAGCGCGGCGATGGCGTGGCTGCCCAGCGGCACGATGCGCGTCTTGTTGCCCTTGCCGGTGACGCGCACCGAGGCATCGGCGAAATCCATGTCGACGGGATCGAGGCCGACCAGTTCGGCCAGACGCAGGCCGGAAGAGTAGAGCAGCTCGAACATCGCCTTGTCGCGCGCATCCAGCGGCGAAGCAATTTCCATCTCCACCAGCTTCACTGCCTCGTCCGGCGACAGCGCATGCGGCAGCGCCTTGGGGGATTTCGGTGCGCGCAGGCCGACGCAGGGGTTGCCGGGGCAGCCGTGGTCGCGCATGAGGTAGGCATAGAAACCGCGCCAAGCCGACAGCACGCGCGCCAGCGAACGGCCGGAGAGGCCGCTGCCGTGCAGTTGCGCGATGTAGCGGCGGATGTGGTGGCTCTTCACCTCGGGCAGCGGCGTGTTGCCGGCCAGTTCGAACAGGCGGCGGATGTCGCGCGCGTAATTGTCCGAGGTGTGCGGAGAGTAGTGGCGCTCGTTATGCAGGTAGGCGAGATAGCCTTGCAGGGTGGCAGGGGTCTGTTCGGCGACCGCGGACATCACACGTGAAGTTGGAACGCGCTGCCCAGCGTCTCGGCGATGCGTTGCAGGAACAGCGTGCCCATCTCGGGATAGAAGCGTTCCTTGTCTTCGCTGGCGAGGATGAGCAGGCCGATGGTCTGGCCGTTGGCGCGCAAGGGCAGATAAGCGAACGAGTGCAGGTGCTCGGCCGCTTCGCCGAACCAGGGCAGCGTGTCGTGCAGCGCGTGATGTGCGCATACCGGCAGCTGGTGCTGGTCGGCAAAGGCCAGCACTTCCGAACTGGGGGCATCGTCTTTCCACAGGTGCAGCGCCACATGCGGGATGGCGAAGATGTCGCGCAGGTTGTGCACGACCAGGTTTTGCAAAGTGGTGCGGTCGTGCGGACCGAACAGCGCGCAGTTGAAGCGGTGCACCTTGAGTTGCAGCGCATCGTTCTCCTTGGCGTATTCCAGCAGCTCGTGCAGCTTCTTCTCCAGCTCCTTCACGCGCTCGCGCAGCGTCAGCAGCTGGCGTTCGCTCAGCGAGACGGTGCGCCCGCCGTGCGGGTGGGGCAGGGTGATCTGCGCCAGCAGCTCGGCGTGATCCTCAAAGAACTGCGGGTTATCGAGCAAATATTGTGCGACGCTTTCTGCTTTCATCGTTTGATCCCTTACAGATTGATCTCGCCTTCGAACACAGTGATGGCCGGGCCGGTCATCAGCACCGGCGAACGTTCGCCCGCCCAAGTGATGGTGAGCGTGCCGCCGCGCGTGGCGACATGCACCGTCGCGTCGAGCAGGCCGCGGCGGATGCCGGCCACCACGGCGGCGCAGGCGCCGGTGCCGCAGGACAGGGTTTCGCCGGCGCCGCGTTCGTACACGCGCAGCTTGATGTGCGAACGGTCCACCACCTGCATGAAGCCGGCGTTCACGCGCTTGGGGAAGCGCGGGTGATGCTCGATCAGCGGGCCTTGCGTGGCGACGGGCGCGGTCTCCACATCGTCCACCACCTGCACCGCATGCGGGTTGCCCATCGACACTGCGGTGATGTCGACTGCGCCGGCTTCTAGTTCCAGCGGCTGGATCACCGCATCGCTGTCGCTGGTGAACGGGATGCGTGCCGGCTCGAACACCGGCGAGCCCATGTTCACGGTGACGCGGCCGTCATCTTCCAGGCGCGGCGACACCAGGCCGCTCTTGGTTTCCACCACGATCTCGCGTTTGGAAGTCAGTTTCTTGTCGTGCACGAAGCGCACGAAACAGCGCGCGCCGTTGCCGCACTGCTCCACTTCGCCGCCGTCGGCGTTGAAGATGCGGTAGCGGAAGTCGGCATCGTCGCGCTGTGTCTTTTCCACCAGCAGGATCTGGTCGCAGCCGATGCCGAAATGGCGATCGGCGATGAAGCGGATCTGTTCCGGCGACAGCGCCACCGACTGGCGCACGCCGTCCAGCACCACGAAATCGTTGCCTGCGCCGTGCATCTTGGTGAATTTGAGGGACATGATTGGGGTCGTTATCGGTTAACTGCCGCGATTATACGTGCTTGCGCTCAAGCCTTGCACAGCTGGACATAGTCGCGGTACATGCACCTGTCCATCACCACGGTGATGCCGGCCTGCTGCGCGCGCAGCGCGGCCTCTTCATGCACCACACCGTCCTGCAGCCACAGCTTCTTGATGCCGAGCTTGATGCAGCTGTCGACGATGGCGGGCACATGCTCCGGTGCGCGGAACACATCCACGATATCCGGTACTTCGGGCAGGCTCTCCAGGTCGGGCCAGGCTTTTTCGCCCAGCACCTCGGTGACCAGCGGGCGCACCGGCAGGACGCGGTAGCCGAAACCCTGCAATGCCTGCGCCACGCGGAAGCTGGGGCGCGCCGGCTGGGGCGACAGCCCGACCACTGCCACGGTATGGACTTCGCGCAGCAGTTTGCAGATATCTTCCGGTTTTGGATTGGCGAAACTCATGGCGCGCACGATAGCATTTTTTAAGGCGGGCGGCGCGGGCGGGGGCGGTTAAAAGACGCTATACTGCGCGCCGTTCAAAGCGCTCGTAGCTCAGCTGGATAGAGTATTGGTTTCCGAAGCCAAGGGTCGTGGGTTCGACTCCCGCCGAGCGCGCCATTTCCACAAGGCTTATCTTTTTCCGGGATAAGCCTTTTTCATTACGGCAGCCAGTCAGGCCGTCTTGCGTTGCTGTTTGTCGCGGTACATTTGATGGTCTGCGGCCTTGAGGATCTGGTCGAGGGTCGCGCCCGAGCTCGGGCAGATTGCCACGCCTACCGACACGCCCACGCGCAGCGTCTTTTCCTCGAAAACGACTGGCGCCTCGATCTCGCTGCGCAACCGTTCGATCAGCAGTTGCAGATCTTCCTGGTTGATGTCTTCCATCAGCACGATGAACTCATCCCCACCCCAGCGGGCGACCGTGTCGTTCTCGCGCACGATGGAGCTGGCGCGATTGGCGACGGCGAGCAGTATGGCGTCGCCGGCTTTGTGGCCGTAACGGTCATTGATGTCCTTGAACCCGTCAAGGTCGAGGAACAGGACCGCGGATGTCTGCTCCGGTTTACGCTTCTGCCGGGCCAATGCCATCTCGGCGCGGTCTTCCAGCAGGTGACGGTTGGGCAGGCCGGTCAATTGGTCATACATGGCCAGATTAGCCAGGTCCGAGCGGCTGCGGATCAGCATGTACATCATCCATGCACCGATCGAGGCCAGCACATAGAACAGCAAGCGGATCAGCAGAACGGCTTGGTCGCGCGGCGCGTTATGCCGCGATTTGACTGCAATGACCCATTTCCCGCCGGGGACTGCGATCTCCTGGGTGACCACCTCGGCTTCGTCGAACAGCGACTGGCTGCCCAAGACCATGCCGCCGTTCGCTCCAGCACCGTCTTGTCCGCGAATGGCGAACTCGAACTCCGAACGGTCGACCCCCGCCGAGATCACGTTGGCAAAGGAATCCAGGTCGATGACGGTCGAAAGCAAGCCCCAGTATCTTTTGTCGATATACAGCGGAACCCGGTAAACCAGACCTCGTCCACCCTGCACCAAATCGACCGGGCCGGCCAGGGCCGGTGTTCCGCTCTCGATGATCTTCTTCACCATCGGCCATTGTTGCGGATGGTCCGGATAATTTAGCCCGATTGCACCTTCGTTGCCGGCATGCGGGTAGACATAGCGGATCGTGTAGCCGACGGCGATGCCGAAATTGCGGATGTGGCCGCTGCTCTTGTGCAGCACACCGAGGATGTCGTTGACTTCTTGGGATTTGAGATCGTTGTTGCGAACCACCAGATAACTGCCCAGACCGCTGCTCAGATAGAGCAGGGAGTTCAGCTCGCTTTCCGCCTGCGCGCGCAGCTTGGCGGAGAAAGCCAGACCATCCCTGAAACGCTCTTCCTTGTCGTTGTCAGCGCGGTGATGCAGGAACATTTCGCCTAGCAAAGCGATGACCGCAAACACCGCAAACCCGCCCAGTAATGCCAGCCGGTGAGTGAGAAAGTGCTGCAAGTTTATTTTTTTGTGCAAACCACATCCCCCTGCGTACAGGAGGAATCATCTGCCTGCCACTGCGGAAGGTCAATAGCGATAAGGGGGGATGGGCTGCCAAACATCCCTTGCCAGCAGGGCCTTGGGGCGATGTTGGCTCCCCGCAGGATTAAACTTTCCGCCGCCCAGGCCGATACATTGCTTACAGGGGCGCGGATCAAGCGGCTCCAAAGCAAGGAGGTGTGACATGACCATCGTGATGAATATGAGCGGATATGAGATCGAGCGCGAAGAGGTTGCGGTCGAACGATATGGCGACGAGGTGATGCAGGCGGGCTGGAATCCGCAGTTGTCCCTGGCCAGCGCATACCCGACAGCGCGGATAGAAAGGCGTCCCGCCCTCCCCGCCGGGCTGGAAAATGTGGATGTCGACGCCTTCCTGCAAAAGATGTACGAGTTTCAACGCTGAATAACCGTTATTCCGGGCGGCCTCCGTCGCGAGGCCGCTCTGTTGCAAGCCTTATCCCGCGCCCTGTTCGGGGTGTCAGCCAAGCCTGCCGCAGCATGCTCTGTGCTATTCTTCACGCAGCCGATCCCGAGTCCTTCCATGAAATTCGTATTGCTCCTGTTGCTTGCGCTGCCGGTGTCTGCGCGGGCAGACCTAGAAAGTGATTTCCGTGCCGCGCGCGAAGCGTTCCGCGTCGGCAACAGCGCGCGTCTGGACAAGGCGGCGGAGCATCTCAGGGATACGCCGCTGGAGCCTTATGTCACTTATTACCAGTTGCGCATGCGCTGGGGGGGCAGGGATGCTTCCGAAATCAAGGCCTTCCTGGCGCGCACTGACGAATCGCCGGTGGTCGACCAGTTCCGCGGCGAATGGCTGAAATATCTGGCCAAGCGCGAGCGCTGGGCCGAGTTCGAGGAAGAATACCGGCGGCTGGTCACCGCCGACGACGAGTTGGGCTGTTATGCCTTGCAGTTGCGCCAGCTGGTCGATGCGCCGGGCGCGCTGGCCGATGCGCGCAAGCTGTGGCTGCGCGGCGACGAGATGCCGGACAGCTGCACGCCGCTGTTTGATGCGGCGCAGAAGCAGGGTCTCATCGGTGAGCAGGATGTCTGGCGGCGCATGCGTCTGGCGCTCGAGAACGGCGACACCACGCTGGCCAAGCAGCTCATCAAGAAATTGCCCAAGGAGCAGCAGTTCCCCGTCGCCGAATTGAGCGTGGCGGCGAGCAATCCGCGCCGTTATCTGGACAAGACCAAGTTTGACAACGCCGGCATGGGGCGGCGCACGACTGCCTTGTTCGCCTTGCAACGCCTGGCCCGGCAGTCGCCGCAGCTGGCTTATGCGCGCTGGGAGAAGATCGCCAGCCAGTTCCCCGAAGAGGAGCAGCGTTACTTCTTCGGCTGGCTCGGTTTTGCCGGCGCTCTGGCGCAGGACGAGCGCGCGCTGAACTGGTTCGCGGCGGCGGGCGACACCGTGCTGAACCCCAAACAATTGGCCTGGCGCACCCGCGCCGCGTTGCGCGCGCAGGATTGGCACGAGGTGTGGGAGAGCATCGGTGCGATGTCACCGCAGCAGCAGAACGAGGGTGTGTGGCGCTACTGGAAGGGGCGTGCGCTCAAGGTGCTGGGGCGCCCCGACGATGCCGAGGCGCTGTTCGTCGAGCTGAGCCGCGAATACAACT
This sequence comes from Sideroxyarcus sp., assembly GCA_035299445.1. Classification (GTDB taxonomy): domain Bacteria; phylum Pseudomonadota; class Gammaproteobacteria; order Burkholderiales; family Gallionellaceae; genus Sideroxyarcus. The sequence continues at coordinate 158,970 of DATGWO010000024.1, read as the reverse complement.
TCTACGGGCAACTGGCCGCCGAGGAGTTGGGCGCCGCACCGGGCGCCGGCATGGTCTCGGTCAGCTACCAGCCGGACGACAGCGAGGTCGCGGCGATCGAGGCGCGGCCGGCGATACAGCGCACGCTGCTGCTGTACGGCATGGACCTGCGCACCGAGGCGATGAAGGAATGGGCTTGGGCGACGCGCAACTTCAGCGACCGGCAATTGCTCGCCGCGGCCGAAGTGGCTCGGCGCAACGAGATGTACGACCGCTCCATCAACGCCGCCGACCGCACCGTGCAACTGCACGATTTCAACCTGCGCTACCCCGCGCCTTACCGCGAAGCCTTGCAGGAGAACCTGCACAAGCACGGGCTGGAAGAGGCCTGGGTGTACGGCCTGATGCGGCAGGAGAGCCGCTTCACCACCAGCGCCAAGTCCAATGTCGGCGCGGCCGGCGTGATGCAGATCATGCCCGCCACCGCGAAATGGGTCGCCAAGCAGATGGGCATGAAGAGCTACCGCAAGGGCCTCATCCACCAGCTCGACGTGAACATCAAGCTCGGCACCTATTACATGAAGAACGTATCGAACATGTTCGACGACAACCCGGTGCTGGCCTCCGCCGCCTACAACGCCGGGCCGGCGCGCGCGCGCCAGTGGCGCGGCACACAGCCGCTGGAAGGCGCCATCTACATCGAGACCATCCCGTTCGACGAGACGCGCGATTACGTGAAGAAGGTGATGAGCAACACCGTCTATTACTCCAAGCTGTTCGGCCAACCGGCGCGCTCGCTCAAGCAGCGCATCGGCATCATCGAGGCCAGGAACGACAAGAACCAGAAAGCCGACCGTGACGAACGTTAAAGACCTCACCGTATATTGCGTCGGCGGCGCCGTGCGCGACAAGCTGCTCGGCCTGCCGGTGCAGGACCACGATTGGGTGGTGGTGGGCAGCACCCCGGAACAGATGGTGGCGCGCGGCTTCAAACCCGTGGGCAGCGACTTCCCGGTGTTCCTGCATCCCGACACGCATGAGGAATACGCCCTCGCGCGCACCGAACGCAAAGTGGCGCAGGGCTACAAGGGCTTCACCGTCTACACCTCGCCCGACGTCACGCTGGAGCAAGACCTGCTGCGCCGCGACTTCACCGTCAACGCCATCGCCGAGGATGCCGACGGCAACCTCATCGACCCCTACAACGGCCAGGCCGATCTCAAGGCCGGCATCCTGCGCCACGTCAGCGCCGCTTTCGCCGAAGACCCGGTGCGCATCCTGCGCGGCGCGCGTTTCGCCGCACGCTTCGGCTTCAGCTTCGCGCCGGAGACGCTGGCGCTGATGCGCGCGATGGTGGACAACGGCGAAGTGAATGCCCTCGTCGCCGAACGTGTGTGGCAGGAGCTCGCGCGCGGCTTGATGGAGAAACAGCCCTCGCGTTTCTTCACCACCCTGCGCGAATGCGGCGCGCTGAAAAAGATACTGCCCGAAGTGGATGCGCTCTACGGCGTGCCGCAACCCGCGCATTACCATCCCGAGATCGACTGCGGCATCCACGTGATGCTGGTGATCGACGACACCGCGAAATGCGCCCACCCGCTGGAGATTCGCTTCGCCGCGCTCGGCCACGACCTCGGCAAGGCCACCACGCCGGAAGATACCCTGCCGCGCCACATCGGCCACGAGCAGCGCAGTGTCGACCTCCTCAAGAAACTATGCGAACGCCTGCGCGTGCCAAGTGACTGCCGCGATCTCGCCCTGCTGGTGGCGCAATATCACAGCCATGTGCACAAGGCGCGCGAGTTGCGGCCCGACACCATCGTCAAGGTGTTCGACGCCTGCGACCTGTGGCGCAAGCCGGAACGCTTCGCCCAGATACTGCTAGCCTGCGAATCCGATGCGCACGGCCGCACCGGCCACGAACACGACGCCTATCCGCAAAGCACCTATCTGCAACGCTGTGCGGAAGCCGCACGCGCGGTGAACGCTGGCGACATCGCACGCGCCTGTGCCGACAAGAACCTCATCGCCGACAAGGTGAGGGAGGCGCGGATCGTGGCGGTGGAAGCGATGATCACGCAGCTGCGTGGTGTTTGACCACCTGCCATACCTTCAATTTGCCCTCGTAACGCATCCCCGCTGCGCCGTTGAAATACATCTTGCGAGATGTGCGGCTGAATCCATTCAATCGTTCGATGCCTTGTGTTTATCGTCGCTATTGTCGCGATCCCAGTAGGGATCGGCGCCGATGCGCTCGATCAGGAAGTCGATGAAGACGCGCGCCTTGGCGGGCAAGTGCCGGGTCGGCAGATACATGGCATAAACATGGCGTTCGACCGGGATATATTCCGACAGCACCGCTTGCAAGTTCCCCGCCTGCAGATCCTTGCCGATGATGAACGTCGGCAGGAGCGCCACCCCCAAACCACCCAGGACGGCCTGCGACAGCGCCTCGTCATCATCCACATGCAGCGGTCCGTTCACCGGCACCGAGATGTCCCCTTCCGGTCCGGTAAATCGCCAGCGTCCCTGTTCCCCGGAGCGGGTGTAATCCAGACAGTTATGGGATACCAAGTCCATCGGTGTTCTGGGGATGCCACGCTGCCGGAAATACTCCGGCGTTGCGCACAGCTGGCGCCGGACGGGAGCCAGCTTGCGGGTGACCAAGTGTTCCTGCGGCTGCCCCGTCACCTGGATGATCAGGTCGTAGCCTTCTTCGGCAAGATCGACCCAGCGGTCGGTGATCGTCAGATCCACCTTGATTTTGGGATGCAGGGGAAGAAACTCGGCGAGCGCCGGGGCGACATGCAGTGTGCCAAAAGCGACGGAGGCACTTATCCGCAGCGTGCCGCGTGGTTCAGATGTCAGACTGGCGACGAGGTTCTCGGCATCCGCCGCCTCCTCAAGAACCCGGCTGCCATGCTCGGCGACGGCGGCGCCGATCTCGGTCAGGCTCAGATGCCGCGTAGTGCGATTGAGCAGGCGGGCGCCCAGAGCGACCTCCAGCTTTGCGACTGCCTTGCTGACGGCGGAACGGGTGCTGCCCAGACGCCGCGCCGCTTCGGCAAAGCTGCCGGATTCGGCAACGCGGGCAAATATAGTCAATAGATTCAGGTCGAGCATGCTGCTCCATGGATGAGAAGTTTTCAGAGTCAATTGTATCCTCTGTGGATACATTCTGGTTCCGACATGGGGGCTAATCAACCGCCGGGCAGGTGGCTACCATTCCAGCATGAAATACCAAGATGCATATACCGATTGCGGCCGTCGCTCGTTCTTGCCGGGGCAAGAGGATATTTTCATATCCTTGGATGATTTTGTCCGCCTGCGCAAACTGGTTACAGATCACCCTTTGGTCGAAGAGCTGGAACGGGCTATTGTCGTTCCACCGGATCGTATTTCGGCCAATATTGTCACCATGCACTCTCGTCTGATCTATTCGGATGAAAGTATCTGTGCGATCCGCGAGGTTGAATTGGTTTACCCAGACGAGGCGGTTCCTATGGCAGGCAAGGTGTCAGTACTAGCTCCGGTCGGATGTGCCCTCTTGGGGCTGAGTGTCGGCCAATCGATCGACTGGACATTCCCGACTGGTGAGGTGCATCGGCTAAGGGTCGAGCGCGTTCTCTTTCAACCCCAATCAATCGGCGCGATGCTTGAAACCGCCGGAACCCCATAGTACGCAACCGCAGAAGGAGAGCTTAATGACAAAGCCCAAGAAAACCGCATCATCGGCCAAAGCGATATCTGGTCTGGCAGAAGAGTGCGCCGACCTGTCCCATCCGGTAACCCCGGAACAGCGCCATCACTATGTCGAGGTTGCCGCCTACTACATAGCCGAGCGACGGGGCTTCGAAGCAGGATGTCGCGACGATGACTGGGTACGGGCAGAACTTGAGATAGACCGTTTGTTGGCCGAGGGCAGACTCAATCACTGATAGCTGCTTCGGTTCCATTTACGCAGCGGTTGATGTCATTGCAGTCAAGAGGCCATATGAGGAACAACGCAAATACGGTTTCCAGCGAGTCAGTATTGAAGGTGTTCCGCCGCTTCGCCTGCCTCGACCTGCGCAAGCTGGCCGTGGAGTTGGGTGTCGATGCCGCCAATGCCATGCTCAGGATGGCGGTTGGAGACTTGGAGCGGAATGGAAAGATCCGCCGCATTGGCAGCGACAGAGGCCGTCGCACTTTGTTTGCTTTGGCGACGTTTGAAGGATGAAACCGCGGCGAAATTTTCTGTAATCGATACCCGCTGTTTTAATGAACCTCGAGGAGGAGTGCCATGTTTCCCGAATATCGCGAGCTGATTTCCCGACTCAAGGTGAATGACCCCCACTTCCAGCGCCTGTTCAGCAAGCACAACGAACTGGATCAGCGCGTCAAGAACATGGAGGCGTATATCGAGCCGGGCAATCATGAAGAAATCGAGAGCCTGAAAAAGAAAAAATTGCGCCTGAAAGATGAAATGTACGAATTGCTCAAAAAGGCCAGCACGACCTAGTCAGTGCGCGTATCCATACGGCAGATATTGCTTCCCGCACGGGAAGCGACCCATACAAAATTGATTGAAGTATGCTCCCCAAAGATCTTGTGGCATTGATAGAGAAAGGTGATATCGACAAGATGGTCATCAGCAGGCCTTTGCCTACTGCTGCATGGTCCGTGTCCGCATATGGGACAGCATTGCCCGCCGATGTCGTCAATGCGATTGAGCTCAACGCTGAGGGTTGTCACCGTCAGTGGGCAGACTTGGATGCTGCCCATGGCTTTATTCGGAAATGCGGATTCCTGCTGCCGGTACTTATTGTGGAGTCTCCCTACGCGCGGTGAATGTGTAGCACTTTCTGTCGCTATATATTCAGGCGAGCAGTTGCCTGACGAATAAGTCAGGATGCTTGTAACGTGTGCTGCGCGATGCGCAGATTGACCGCCTCGGTCAACAGCTTGAGTTGCTATCTACTCAACCTCGCTATCCGCCTGTCAGTGATTTTTTCCACGCTGCGAGTTTTTCTTCATAACGCATCCCCGCATGTGCCGGGCTGGTGGAGGGCAGTCGCACTAAGTTCAGCGGCGGCAGCTGCTGTTTCCCCGGTACGAACTTTCTGAAACTCTGCTCGGCTTTGGCGCCGTTGAAGCAGATGCGCGTGATGTGTGGATGCTGGGCGAAGAAGGCGGCGAAGTCGTTTGGCGCTTCCTGCTCGATGTTGCTATCGAGGCTGCCTTCGCGTTCGCAGGAGTGCAGCACGTCCCACAGCGCGATGCCACGGTCTTTCAGGCATTGCAATCTTGCGGGGTAGGGCAGCGCGGGGTGCGCGCCGGCGAGTTCGCCCATGATCTTCCAGAAGGTGTTGTGCGGGTGGGCGTAATACTGCTGCTGTCGCAGTGATTCCTTGCCTGGCATGCTGCCGAGGATGAGCAGGGTCGCCCGTTCATCGGCGACGGGCGGGAAGCTGCGGATGCGGCTCATGCACGCTGCCGCTTCACAGCAGGCGCGAGAGGTCGCCGCGCAGGAAGCCGGCGGGCGGTTCTTCGATGCCTTTGCCCAGCGCGATGACCTTGAACAGTTCGCCCATCTCGGCCGGGCTGGTGAGTTTTTGCAGTTGCGCGGAGAGCGGTGCGTAGGCTTTCACGTCTTCGGGCGACACTTCCTGCAACAGTTCTGTGATGCCGTTGTTGATGAGGAAATGCGCCTGCGAGGTGTAGCCGAGAAAGTGTGCGCCGTGGTCGATGGCGGCTTCGGCGATGGCGGTGAAGTCGACATGCGCGGTGATGTCTTGCAGGCCGAGCAGGTAGAACGGGTCGTCGTGCGAGTGATGGCGGTAGTGGCACATCAACGTGCCGCGATTGCGCTGCGGGTGGTAATACTCGCGCGCGCCGAAACCGTAGTCGATGAAGATCATCGCCCCTTTGTCCATGCGTTCGCTCAGGCTGGCGATGAGGCCGCGCGCGGCGAGCGAGACTTCGCTCAGGTATTCGTCCGGCACGCCGAGGTGCGTGGCGAAATCCAGCAGTGCTGTATTCTCCGGCAGGCGGTCTTGCCAGGCGAAGGCGGTATCGCTGCTGCCCACGCCGCGCTCGAGGATCTTGCCGTCCGACCAGTGCAGCAGGTGCACCGGCAGCGCATCCAGCACTTCGTTGCCGATGATTGCGCCGGAGAATTTCTCCGGCAGTGCATCCAGCCAGCGCACACGCCCGAACAGTTGCGGCAGCTTCTCGCGCAGCAACGCCTGCTGGCGTTCGCGCAGGTCGGCGCTGACTTCGAGGATGGAATAACTTTCCGGCAGGGCGTTGCGCTTTTCCAGTTCGCCGAGGATATCCAGCGCCAGCTTGCCGCTGCCGGCACCGAGTTCGAGGATGTGCGGTGCGCTGGCCTGCATCACCTCGATGAGTTGTCTCGCCAGGGTGCGGCCGAACAACGCCGAGAGTTCCGGAGCGGTGATGAAGTCGCCCGCTTCGCCGAACTTGCGCGCTCCCGCCGTGTAATAACCCAATCCCGGCGCATACAGCGCCAATTCCATGAAGCGCGAGAAGGGTATCCAGCCGCCCTGCTGGGCGATGTCGCGGCGGATGAGTTCGCACAATTTCGCGCTGTGGGCGAGCGCTTCCGGTGAGGGGAGGGGCAGGTTAGCAGGCATGGTCGGGTATAATCTTGGAATGCGTGAAGTGTAGAGGAGTGGGCCATGCAAGGCAAAACGGTTTTGGTGACTGGCGGGGCGAAGCGCGTCGGCGCGGCCATCGTGCGCCGTTTGCATGCGGCTGGGGCGAACGTGGCCATCCATTGCCGCAGCTCGCTGTATGACGCGCTGGCTCTGCGTGCCGAGTTGAACGATAAACGCCCGGATTCGGCCTGCACGGTACAGGCCGACCTGCTGGGCATCGCCGCCTTGCCGCGCGTGGTGGAAGAGGTGATCGAGCAGTTCGGCCGGCTGGATGCGCTGGTCAACAATGCCTCCAGTTTTTATCCCACACCGCTGGACAAGATGAACGAGCAGCAATGGAACGACCTGCTCGGCACCAACCTGAAAGCGCCGCTGTTCCTGGCGCAGGCGGCAGCGCCGGAGTTGCGCCGCCGTCACGGCTGCATCGTCAACATCGTTGATATCCATGCCGACTTCCCGATGCACGGGCATCTGCTTTACAACGTCGCCAAATCCGGCCTGGCCGGGCTGACGCGCGCGCTGGCGCAGGAGCTGGCGCCGCAGGTGCGCGTGAACGGCATCTCGCCCGGAGTGAACGTCTGGCCGGAGAGCGCGGCATGGCAGGACGAGGATTATCGCCGCAAGCTCATTGCGCACACCCTGCTCAAACGCGAAGGCGAGCCGGACGATATCGCCAAGGCGGTGCACTTCCTCATCGCGGATGCACCTTACATCACCGGCCAGGTCATCGCCGTCGACGGCGGCCGCTCAATCAACCTCTGAAACCATGAACGACATCATCCAGCCCATCCATTTCGAACACCATTCCACCAACTTCAACCGCCTCAAGGGGCGGCTGGAAAGTCAGGTGGGTAAGGCCATCGGCGACTTCAACATGATCGAGGATGGCGACACCGTGATGGTGTGCCTCTCCGGCGGCAAGGATTCCTACACGCTGCTCGACATCCTGCGCACCTTGCAGAAGCGCGCGCCGATAAATTTCAAGATCGTGGCGATGAACCTCGACCAGAAGCAGCCGGGCTTCCCCGAGGAGGTGTTGCCGAACTATCTGAAAAGCATCGGCGTGGATTTCCATATCGAGGCGCAGGACACCTACTCCATCGTCAAAGAGAAGATCCCCGAGGGCAAGACCACCTGCTCGCTGTGCTCGCGCCTGCGCCGCGGCATCATCTACAAGGTGGCGGGCGAACTGGGCGCGAACAAGATCGCGCTCGGCCACCACCGCGACGACATGGTGGAGACGCTGTTCCTCAACATGTTCTTCGGCGGCAAGCTCAAGGCGATGCCGCCCAAGCTGGTCACCGACAAGGGCGACCACATCGTGATCCGCCCGCTGGCTTATTGTGCCGAGAAAGACATCGCCCGCTACGCGCGCGGCATGGAGTTCCCGATCATCCCGTGCAACCTGTGCGGCTCGCAGGAGAACCTGCAACGCCAGAACATCAAGGAGATGCTCGTCAACTGGGAGCGCCAGTATCCGGGTCGCAGCCAGACCATCTTCACCGCGATGCAGAACGTCAAACCTTCGCACCTGCTCGACGGCGGCCTGTTCGATTTCAGGAACATGCAGCTGGGCGCGGCGGTGGATGAAGGGGACGTGGCGTTCGACTGACCGTCGCGCAACACCCTTATCAGCGCTACGCCCTGAGCCTCGCTCAGCCGATGAATGCCTCGGTGTGTCCGGGCTTGCGCAGCATCTTGTTCACGGCATCCTGATGGGAGGTCTCGGCGGCGACCAGTTCGCGCGCGTATTCTTCCAGACGCACATCCTTGTCCTTCACCAGTTGTAGCAGTTCGTGATAGGCCTGTAGCGCCTCGCCTTCATGCCCCAGCGACTCGCGCAGGATGTCGCCGATGTCGTGGGTGTACGATTCCAGCAGCGGACCGATCGCCAGCGAAGGGTGGCCGCCCAGCCAAGTGATCAGCTCGCCTGCCTTGCGCGCGTGCAGCAAACCTTCTTCGGCTTGTTCCTGCAGCCAGCCGACGATGGGGATGCGGTTATAGCCGTAGACCATCAATGCGTAGTGGGTGTAACGCACCACTCCCGCCAGTTCAAGCTCCAGGATGCGGTTGAGCGTCCTTAACACAGCGTCCTTGTCCATGATGACCTCCTCAGATAGGTGGTTGCGGCCGGAACCGGCCGCGGCAAGGACATTCTATGCCTGGGGGTGAAAAGGGGCAGTGAGGTGTATACCTTAGTCTGGCTAAGGCAGGGACGGTGCTACCGCGACCTTGAAGATCACCTTGCGCACCGTTCCAGTTCCAATCAGCGGCGCGTGCGCATCCTCCGGGAAGAAGATGCAGAAATGATCCGGCGGCACCGGCACGTAAGAGGCGGGTGCATCGTGGAAGAAGCGGATGTCGCGCTCGTCGCTGTGCTCGGCAATCGGATTCAGGCAATCCGCCAGCGGCTTCCAGCCCATCGTCTCGTCGCCTTCCAGCACCAACTGGATATCGATGTAACGCCGATGCGCCTCCAGCTTGGCCATCTCCTTGGTCTTCGCTGGCACCTGCTCGACGATGGCGATGAGGTCCTCGCCGGCGATGTTGTAGCGCCCCGGTGCCATCGCAAAGAAATCGGTGTCGCGGATGCAGTCGAACGCGCGCTGGAACAGCGGATGCAGGGCAGCGTAGCGGGAGGATTGGGAGAGGGTGGAAAGGATCATGTGTTGTTATTTCCGTTCTGGAAGCATGCGGGTCAGCGTGTCATCACGCTTGATATAGTGATGATAAAAAGCTGCGGCCGCATGCAGACCGATGAGGTAGTAGCCCGTCGTGCCGACGAACTCGTGCACTTCTTTGATCTGTTTCGCGAGTTCTTTGTCGGTGTCGATCAGCGGGGGAAGCTCCAGCCCGAAGAACGGGATCACCTTGCCGGAAGCGCTGAGCAGCAGCCAGCCGGTGATAGGCATGCCTATCATCAGCAGGTAGAGCGCCAGGTGCAGCAGCTTGGCCGACAGCTGCTGCCATGCGACCGGTTCGGGATTGATCGCCGGTGTGGGGCCGGACAGGCGTGCGGCGATACGCAGCCAGACCAGCGCGAACACCAGCATGCCCAGCATGAAGTGCCAGGTCTTCAGCGCCTCGCGCGGGTCGCTGCCTTTCTCGAACAACTCGCGCAATTCGATCGTGCCGTACACGGCAACGAACAACAGCAGCATCAGCCAGTGGATGCCGATGGTGAGGGAGCCGTAGCGGGTAGTGGTGTTCTTCCAATTCATCGTGATCTCCTGATTGTTGAAGGGGCGCTGGTTGGATAAGCAGCGATCCTCCTGGTTCACAGGGTGGTCAAATAAATCTGGCTAGCATGCCGTTGGTCAGGTCGCCTTGCAGTGGTATCTGCACATGGTGACCGCTACCCGGGGCAACGCTGAGCGCTTCGCCTTCCAGACTCTTCATCTCCTTCAACTCGACGATGCTGTTGCCGGAAGGGTGGATGATCTCCAGCCTGTCGCCGACGCTGAAGCGGTTTTTCACTTCGATCTCGGCCATGCCGTTCGCGCAGCTCACGATGTCGCCGACATACTGCTGGCGGAAGCTCTCGGAGTGGCCGCGCAGGTAGTTCTGTTGTTCGTGCGTGTGGTGGCGCTCGTAGAAGCCGTCGGTGTAGCCGCGGCTGGCGAGCGCATCCAGCGCGCCCAATAACTCCAGGTCAAAGGGGCGGCCCTTCACCGCATCGTCGATGGCCTGGCGATACACCTGCGCGGTGCGTGCCACGTAGTAGATGGATTTGGTGCGGCCTTCCACCTTGAGTGAATCGATGCCGATCTTGACCAGGCGTTCGACGTGCTCGACGGCGCGCAGGTCCTTGGAGTTCATGATGTAGGTGCCGTGCTCGTCTTCCAGGACCGGCATCAGTTCGCCCGGATGATCCTGGCGCGAGATGACATACACGCGGTCGGCGAGCGGGTGGCGCGGCTGCGAGCCGCAGTCGGACAGCGCGCTTTCGCTCAAGGCCTTGTCGAAATCGAAGTCGATCTTATGGATGTCGCCCGTGCCGTCCTCGGCCGCGTTGTCCACCTTGTAATCCCAGCGGCAGGAGTTGGTGCAGGTGCCCTGGTTGGCATCGCGATGGTTGAAGTAGCCGGAGAGCAGGCAACGGCCGGAATAGGCGATGCACAGCGCGCCGTGGATGAACACTTCCAGTTCCATGTCCGGGCATTGCTGGCGGATCTCCTCGATCTCGTCCAGCGACAGTTCGCGCGACAGGATGACGCGCTTGAGGCCGATGGCTTGCCAGAACTTGACCGAGGCGTAGTTCACCGTGTTGGCCTGCACCGACAGGTGGACGACCTGCTCCGGCCAGCGCTCACGCACCATGGCGATGAGTCCGGGGTCGGCCATGATCAGCGCGTCGGGTTTCATCGCGATGACCGGCTCCATGTCCGCCATGTAGGTCTTCACCTTGGCGTTGTGCGGCATCAGGTTGCTGGCGACGTAGAACTGCTTGCCCAGCGCGTGCGCCTCTTCGATGCCTTGCGCGAGTTGCTCCATCATGAACTCGTTGTTGCGCACGCGCAGGCTGTAGCGCGGCTGGCCGGCATACACCGCGTCCGCGCCGTAGGCGTAGGCGGTGCGCATCTTGTCGAGCGAGGCGGCGGGGAGGAGGAGTTCGGGTGCTTTCATGGGGTGTTCTTTCATCCCGGCCTGTTTCGGCCGGGACGGTTATGCGCGATAACCGAGTCGTTTCAGGATTTCCAGCGAGGCATTGGCCTGGTTCAGCGTGTAGAAATGCAGACCCGGCACACCGCCTGCGATGAGCTTTTCGCATAGCTGGGTGACGATATCCAGTCCGAAGTTCTGCACCGATTCCGTGTCGTCGCCGTAGCCTTCCATGGTCTTGCGCATCCAGCGCGGAATCTCGGCGCCACAGGCGTCGGAGAAGCGCGCGAGCTGCGAGAAGCGCACGATCGGCATGATGCCGGGCACGATGGGCGCGGTGACACCCAGCTTGCGTGTCTCGTCGACGAAACGGAAGTAGGCGTCGGCGTTGTAGAAATACTGGGTGATGGCGGAGTTGGCTCCGGCGTTCACTTTGCGCTTGAAGTTGAGCATGTCTTCGCGTGCCGAATTGGCCTGCGGATGGAACTCGGGATAGGCGGCCACTTCAATGTGGAAGTGCTCGCCGGTCTGCGCGCGGATGAACGACACCAGCTCGTTGGCGTACTGGAACTCGCCGATGCTGCCCATGCCGGAGGGCAGGTCGCCGCGCAAGGCGACGATGCGCTTGATGCCCATTTCTTTATAGGCGAACAGCAACGCACGGATGTTGTCGCGGGTGGAACCCACGCAGGACAGGTGGGGGGCGGCGCTGTGGCCTTCGGCATGGATCTGCTTGATGGCATCCATGGTGCGGTCTTGTGTGGAGCCGCCCGCGCCGAAGGTGACGGAGAAGAATTCCGGCTTGAGTGCGGCCAGACGCCGACGCGCGGCGGTCAGCTTCTCGACGCCTTCCGGCGTTTGCGGTGGGAAGAATTCAAAACTGATCGGTATCTTTGGGGTGCTCATGTTTTCTCACCAGTAGTTGTGCGGCGGCTGAATTCAGCGCCCAGGTAAAGATGCTGTACAGGACTGCACCCAATACGCCGTGCCAGAACCCGTCGACCACGAAGCCGCGCAGGATGGAACCGGCGAACCAGAACATCAGGCCGTTGACGACGAAGATGAACAGTCCCAGCGTGAGCAGGGTGACCGGCAGCGTCAGCACCAGAAAGATCGGGCGGATGAGCGTATTGACCAGACCCAGCACGAAGGCGGCGATGAACGCCGCCGTGAACCCGTCGACATGGATGCCGGGCACGAAGTTCGCCACGGCGATCAACGCCAGCGAATTGAGTGTCCAGATCAATAGCAGTCGTAGCAGCATATTTCCATTTGACAAGTTAAGAGGGGCGAACCTCACGTCCGCCCCTCGCCATCATACTCGCAACAAGCAAATCAATAACGGTAGTGATCTGCCTTGTACGGACCTTGCTTCGGCACGTTGATGTATGCGGCCTGCTGGTCGGTCAGTTCGGTCAGTTGCGCATTCAGCGTCTTCAGTTGCAGGCGCGCGACCTTCTCGTCCAGATGCTTGGGCAGGGTGTACACACCGACCGGGTACTTGCCCGAGTTGCGTTCCGTCCACAGCTCGATCTGGGCGATGGTCTGGTTGGCGAACGACGACGACATCACGTAGGACGGATGGCCGGTACCGCAACCGAGGTTCACCAGGCGCCCCTTGGCCAGCAGGATGATGCGCTTGCCGTCCGGGAAGATCACGTGGTCGACTTGCGGCTTGATCTCTTCCCACTGGTATTTCTCCAGCGAAGCGACGTCGATCTCGTTGTCGAAGTGGCCGATGTTGCACACGATGGCGTTGTTCTTCATCGCCTTCATGTGGTCATGGGTGATGACGTGGAAGTTGCCGGTCGTCGTCACGAAGATGTCACCGAGGCTTGCGGCGTATTCCATGGTGACCACGCGGTAGCCTTCCATCGCGGCTTGCAGCGCGCAGATCGGGTCAATCTCGGTGACCCACACTTGTGCCGACAGCGCGCGCATGGCTTGGGCCGAGCCCTTGCCCACGTCGCCGTAGCCGCAGATCACCGCGATTTTGCCGGCGATCATCACGTCGGTGGCGCGCTTGACGCCGTCCACCAGCGACTCGCGGCAGCCGTACAGGTTGTCGAACTTGGACTTGGTGACGGAGTCGTTCACGTTGATGCCGGGGAACTTCAGTTCGCCGCGCTGATGCATCTGGTACAGGCGGTGCACGCCGGTGGTGGTCTCTTCGGTCACGCCCTTGATCTGTGCCAGGCGGGTCGAGTACCAGGTCGGATCCTTGGCCAGCTTGGTCTTGATCGACGCGAACAGGCAGGTCTCTTCTTCCGAAGTCGGCTTGCTGATCAGCGACGCGTCTTTTTCAGCACGTGCGCCGAGGTGCAGCAGCAGGGTGGCGTCGCCGCCGTCGTCCAGGATCATGTTGGAATAGCCGCCGTCCGCCCATTCGAAGATGCGGTGGGTGTAATCCCAGTATTCGGTCAGCGTCTCGCCCTTGACGGCGAACACCGGTGTGCCGCCCGCGGCGATGGCAGCGGCGGCGTGGTCCTGCGTGGAGAAGATGTTGCACGAAGCCCAGCGCACTTCCGCACCGAGCGCCTTCAGCGTCTCGATCAGCACGGCGGTCTGGATGGTCATGTGCAGCGAGCCGGTGATGCGCGCGCCTTTCAGCGGTTGCGTTTTGGCGAACTCGGCACGGATGGCCATCAGGCCTGGCATCTCATGCTCGGCGATGGCGATCTCTTTGCGGCCCCAATCGGCCAGGTTGATGTCGGCGATGACGTAGTCTTTGGTAGACATAAAGCACTCCATTCAAGTTAATGAATGGGCGCCGTTGCTACATGTTGAACCATCCCCGCCGAGCCTGACAGATTCACCTTGCGGTGACTGCTGCAGCGCCCCTCGGCGGGGTGGGTGTTGCGAGATACAAACTTGCAGTGTTACTTGGTCCTTGCTTTGGCTACGACCGCCGCTTTGCGGCTTAACATCGCAAGCGATGTTAGTCTTCGCCGAAGCCCTGACAACCCCCTACGGGGAGGGCTTACAGCCCTGCATCCGCGCGGAGCGCGGCTGCTTTGTCAGTGCTTTCCCACTTGAACTCTGGCTCTTCGCGGCCGAAGTGGCCGTAAGCCGCAGTCTTCTGGTAGATCGGGCGCAACAGGTCGAGCATCTGTACGATGCCTTTCGGGCGCAGGTCGAAATGCTTCTGCACCAGTTCGGCGATTTTCTCGTCGGAGATCTTGCCGGTGCCGAAGGTGGTGACCATCACGCTGGTCGGTTTGGCCACGCCGATGGCGTAGGAGACCTGGATCTGGCAGCGGTCGGCCAGGCCGGCGGCGACGACGTTCTTCGCTACGTAACGGCCGGCATAGGCAGCGGAGCGGTCGACCTTGGACGGATCCTTGCCGGAGAATGCACCGCCGCCGTGCGGGGCTGCGCCACCGTAGGTGTCGACGATGATCTTGCGGCCAGTCAGGCCGCAGTCACCCTGCGGGCCGCCGACGACGAAACGGCCGGTCGGGTTCACCAGATATTTGATCTCGCCCTTGATCAGTTCCTTGGGCAGCACCGGCTTGATGATCTCTTCGATGGCGGCTTCGCGGATCTGCTCCAGCGTCATCTCGGGAGCGTGTTGGGTGGACAACACGACGGTGTCGATGCAGTACGGCTTGCCGTCGACATATTTGATGGTGACTTGCGACTTTGCGTCCGGGCGCAGCCACTTCAGGCGGCCGTCGTGGCGCAGCTGTGCCTGACGCTCGACGATGCGGTGCGACAGGTAGATGGGCAACGGCATCAGCGTGTCGGTCTCGCGGCAGGCGTAACCGAACATCAGGCCCTGGTCGCCGGCGCCCTGGTCGAGGCCGTCGTCGTAGGCTTTGTTCACGCCCTGGGCGATGTCCGGGCTCTGCTTGTCGTAGGCCACCAGCACGGCGCAGCCCTTGTAATCGATGCCGTATTCGGTGTTGTCGTAGCCGATGCGCTTGATGGTGTCGCGCGCGACTTGGATGTAGTCGACGTTGGCGGAGGTGGTGATCTCGCCGGCCAGGACTACCAATCCGGTGTTGCACAATGTCTCGGCTGCGATGCGGGAATGTTTGTCCTGCGCTAGAATCGCGTCAACGATGGCGTCGGAAATCTGGTCGGCGACCTTGTCCGGATGGCCCTCGGACACGGATTCGGATGTAAAGAAGTATTCGCTCATGGCTCTCCGATTGCTGCTTCAGTAGTTAAATGGGCGCGCAGTATACCAAATCTCCGCTTTGCTGATTTAATGGGTTTTTCTTGAATGGTTATTCTGTTTGATGCGTTGGCGCGCCTGCCGCTGTCGGTGCTGCACCGGATCGGTTCGCTGCTCGGCTGGGTGACCTATTTTTCCTCAGGGCGTTATGCCGCGAGGTTGCGCGAGAATCTGGGGCAGGCCGGGCTGGCTGGTCCGGAACGCGAACTGCGCCACATCAATATCCGCGAGATGGGCAAGGGGGTGATGGAGCTGCCTTGGGTGTGGCGACGGCCGTTCGAGCGGGTGGTCGCCAGCGTCAAACACTGTCATGGCTGGCAACACTTCGAGGCGGCCCATGCACAGGGCAAGGGTGTGATCGTGCTGACGCCGCATATCGGCTGCTTCGAGGTCATCGGGTTGTACATCGCCGCGCATCTGCCGATGACCTGCATGTATCGCGTGCCGCGCTGGAAATTTTTGGACACCTTGATGCACGAAGGGCGCGAGCGCGGTCAGATGAAGCTGGCGCCGGCCGATTTGGGTGGCGTGCGCCAGCTGCTCAAGGCGCTCAAACGCGGCGAGATCATCGGCGTGTTGCCGGACCAGGTGCCGGGCAACGGCGAAGGCGAGTGGGCGCCGTTTTTCGGGCGCCCCGCTTACACCATGACCCTGATCGGCAAACTGATACAGTCGAGCGGCGCGGCGGTGGTGATGTGTGTCGGCGAGCGGCTGCCGCAGGGCGAGGGTTATGCACTGCATTTCACCCCGCTGTCTTTCGATAATGCCGGCTCCATTCCATGCCAGATGAATGTCGCATTGGAGGAGGTGATACGCAATCATCCCGAGCAATACCTGTGGAGTTACAACCGTTACAAAGTTCCTCGCGGTGCGATGCCGCCGCAGGCAAGCAAGGAGCATTGATGCTGACCCGTCTCGGCGTATTCGTTTTCTGGCTGATCCATTTTCTGCCGTTCCGCCTCATCGTTATTCTTGGCAACGTGCTCGGTACCGTGGCCTATCCCTTCGCCGCCGAGCGGCGGCGGGTGGGCGATACCAACCTCAGGTTGTGCTTTCCCGACATGGAAGTGGTCGCACGCAAGCAATTGTTGCGCGCGCACTTCCGCATGTTCATGCGCGGCCTCATTGAGCGCAGCCTTTTGTGGTGGGCCAGCGCCGAACGCATCAACTCGCTGATCCGTGTCGAGGGCGTCGAACATTTCGAGGCGGTGAAGGGCAAACCGATGATCCTGCTCACACCGCATTTTGTTGGCATGGACGCGGGCGGGCAATGGATCGCGCAGCAGGTGGATACCGTGTGCATGTATTCCAAGCAGAAGAACCTGTACCTGTCCGACCTGCTGTTGCAAAAGCGCTGCCGCTTCCGCAATCAGCGTCTGTATGCGCGCCAAGAAGGTCTGCGTCCCATCATCAAGGGCATGAAGGAGAACATGCCGTTCATCTATCCGCCCGATCAGGATCAGGGCGTGCGCGACGGCGCGTTCATCCCGTTCTTCGGCGTGCCCGCCGCCACCATGACCTCGGTGCCGCGCATCGCCAAGATGACTGGCGCGAAGATCGTCCCCAGCATCACGCGCATGTTGCCCGGCGCGCAGGGCTATGTGCTGACTTTCTACCCTGCCTGGGAGAACTTCCCCAGCGGTGACGATGTGGCCGATGCGCGGCGCATGAACGAATTCATCGAACAGCGCGTGCTGGAGATGCCGGAGCAGTATTTCTGGTTGCACAAGCGCTTCAAGACGCGCCCCGAGGGTGAGGAAAGGTTCTACTGATGAAATACAAAGACCTGCGCGACTTCATCTCCCAGCTGGAGAAGCTCGGCGAACTCAAGCGTGTGACCGCGCCGGTCTCAACTCATCTGGAGATGACCGAGATCTGCGACCGTGTGTTGCGCGCGCAGGGGCCGGCATTGCTGTTCGAGAACGTGTCCGGACACAAGACGCCCGTGCTCGCCAACCTGTTCGGTACGCCGCGCCGCGTGGCGCTGGGCATGGGCGAGGAATCGACCAGCGCGTTGCGCGAAGTCGGCAAGCTGCTCGCCTACCTGAAAGAACCGGAGCCGCCCAAAGGCTTGAAGGATGCGTGGGAGAAATGGCCCATCCTGAAGCAGGTACTCACCATGTCGCCCAAGGTGCTGTCTTCCGCGCCATGTCAGGAAGTGGTGTGGGAAGGTGCAGAAGTCGATCTGGCGAAACTGCCGATCCAGCATTGCTGGCCGGGCGATGTTGCGCCGCTCATTACCTGGGGCTTGGTGGTCACGCGCGGGCCGAACAAGCCGCGCCAGAACCTGGGCATCTACCGCCAGCAGGTGCTCGGCCCGAACAAGGTCATCATGCGCTGGCTGGCGCATCGCGGCGGCGCGCTGGATTTTCGCGATCACTGCGAAAAGAACCCGGGACAACCCTATCCGGTCGCCGTCGTGATCGGCGCCGATCCGGCGACCATCCTCGGCGCGGTGACGCCGGTGCCCGATTCATTGAGCGAATACCAGTTTGCCGGATTGCTGCGCGGCAGCAAGACCGAACTGGTGAAATGCATCGGGAGCGACCTGCAAGTACCCGCTTCCGCCGAGATCGTGCTGGAGGGTGTGATCCATCCGGGCGAGACTGCGCTGGAAGGCCCATATGGCGACCACACCGGCTACTACAACGAGCAGGATAAGTTTCCGGTGTTCACCATCCAGCGCATCACCATGCGCCGCGACCCGATCTACCACTCCACCTACACAGGCAAGCCGCCCGATGAGCCGGCGATGCTGGGCGTGGCGCTGAACGAAGTGTTCGTGCCGCTGCTGCAAAAGCAATTCCCCGAGATCGCAGATTTTTACTTGCCGCCGGAAGGATGCAGTTACCGCATGGCAGTGGTCAGCATCAAGAAACAATACGCCGGCCATGCCAAGCGCGTGATGTTCGGCGTGTGGAGCTTCCTGCGCCAGTTCATGTACACCAAGTTCATCATCGTGGTGGACGACGACATTGATACGCGCGATTGGAAGGAAGTCATGTGGGCGATCACCACGCGCATGGATCCGGTGCGCGACACCTTGCTGGTGGAGAACACGCCGATCGACTATCTCGACTTCGCATCACCGGTAAGCGGGCTCGGCGGCAAGATGGGGCTGGATGCCACCAACAAATGGCCGGGCGAGACGCAGCGCGAATGGGGCACGCCCATCGTGATGGATGCGGCGGTGAAGGCGAAGGTGGATGCGATGTGGGGCGAGCTGGGGTTGTAAGCGGGCTGGGAATAAGAAAGCCGAGGAGGCGCGCCCCTCGGCTTATGGCAGCCTTAAAATGCGTAAGCTACGCCAATGGACACCTTGGTGATGGTGTCACTCTTTGTGCCCGTGGCCATAACTTCGTGGAACTTCACGCCGTTGTAAATAGCCAGTTCGGCCTTGCCGACCAAGTGCTCCATGAACGGCACGGAGTAGCCGCCGCCGATCACCAGGCCGATGCTGGAATCGGTGGAAGGTGTCGCAACGCCAACTCCGGGAGGAATGGTTTCGTCATACTTGACTGATGCACTATACAGGCCTGCCTTGCCATACAAGGTGCCCTTGCCCAGCTTCATTCCGCCCAGTGCGGCAGCATACAGGGCGGTTGCCGAGTATTTGTAGGTGGCAGTTGCCGCAGGGCCGGTGGTGGTCACGGTTCCTGCAATGCTGCCCAGATCGGTGTAGCCGGCTTCCCATCCCAGATTGCCGGTCAGCCATTGACCGCCATAAACGCCGAAAGCCGTGCTCGCTTTGTCTTGGGTCGCGCTTGCGGAAGCAAAACCTGTGTTTATTGCGCTTTGAGCAGCCGGACCTGCGAAGTCGGGGTAGGCCGTTGTTCCAAATTCACCTCCGGCAAAAAATCCCTCGGCTTGGGCGCTTAAGGCGCAACATCCAAGCAGGGCGGCGAAGAGGGTAGATACTTGCTTCATTTTCTTTCCTTTCTGGTTAAAAACTGGAATGCGCCGTCGCTGTACGTCTTTTTGCGACCGCCCGAATGGATCAGTTCGCCTTTCGCTGCATGTCGCGAGAGAAGCGCAGGGTGAACTCGTAATAGGAGGGAACCATATTGAAACGGCGGTTCATTATTTGGTAGGAGGAGTAGCCATCCTGGGCCATTTTCTTTTTGGCCTCTTCCTTGGCGTTCTCTTCCGCCATTCCTGCAGTGGTGAATGCAGAGGTGTATATCTTCACAGTAAATTCATTGGGGTTGCTGGTCTGAGTGAACTGATTGCCATAGGTGGTGGTCGCGCAGCCATTGAGGCCGATCAGGAAAATGCCCAACAGAATGGCGAAAATCCCGCGTGCAAAAATACTCTGGTGTTTGAAGTAATGCATGTCTTCCTCATCTGAATTTGAAGTTGGAAACCCGGAAACTCGATATGAAACCAGTTGATCGACGATCCGGATGGCATGCTCACACGCCATGCCCTCGCCCGGAATAGTGCAAATGATCTACGCGGCAAAGCCAAGACTGCTCGCTGGCACAGGGGGGCAGTACGCTGGAAATGGGATTAGAACTGGCTTAGATAAGCGGACAACGCACCTTTGTCGCTGAGCCCCAGTTTTTCGTAGATGGCATTGATTTGGTTGCGGATGGTGGAGGGGGAGACGGTCAAATGTTGCGCGATCTCCTTATGGCTCAGGCCGGAAGCAAAGAGTTTGGCCACTTCACGTTCGCGACAACTCAGTTCGTCGATCGCCAATTTGGGGCGCGCACAAAGCAGGCGTAATGTCTCGTGTCCTTCCAGCGACAATACGATGTGCTTGCCGGTAAACCGGTGTGCCTTCTTCTTGCTCAGGTCGCTCCAGGCCTGATGCGGCAGCCATGGACCTTCCCAAGCGGGCCATTCGGTTCGCAATGAGTCAATCAGGCGGTCTTCTGCAAAGTGGATGACACCTTCCGTATCCACGATGGCCTTCGCCACCAGGTTGATCAGCGGCGATTCGTTGAGACGCTTGATGTGGGCGATCTGGCAAGTGCGTAGCGCGCTGGTCAGATGGCGGGCGACGGCCTGAAATATTCCCCGCTCCGCTTCGGTGAAGATACTGCCATCGTTTCGATACAGTGAAGTAACGTGATAAATGCCGAGCTGTGCATCGAACTGGTAAATGGACAGCACATCATTGATGCCGAAGGGATGGTACAGGTGGCTGTAGAAAGGATGGTCAAGAGGCACCTTGTCGCTGAACGTGATGGCGGTCCCTTGGTGCTCCACCAGCATACGGACGACATCATCCACTTGCTCCTTGCATTTTTCCCAGGCGGTCAGTGCTGCAACATCCAGATCCACCAGATAGACATAATGGAGGATCGCCGCGTTGGTAGATAGTCTTCCGCCGCCCCAGAATGCGGACTGGTGCGGGATGAGCGGCTTGAGGCTTTCCATCACCACCCTTGGAAAATCCGCCAGTTCGGTCGTGGTACTGAGTTCTTGCAGTCTGAATATCCAGCTGGATATGGTTTGCAGGGTGTCCACGTCATACAGTGCGGGTTGCGTGCGGGTATTCATCGGGAGTTGGTGGTCCATGGGAAAATTGGCAGGAATGTTTTCAGGCTTAATGTCGCTGGTGTACCCACTCGATCAGCGCATCCTGCGCATCCGTGCCGCGCTTGGCGTTGGCGTGGTTGATGAAGAACACGACGATCCATTCCTTGCCGTGCTTTGAGCGCACATAGCCGGCGATGGTCTTCACGCCTTCCAGCGTGCCGGTCTTGAGGTGTGCGTGGCTGGCGGCCGGACTTTCCTTCAGGCGCTTCTTCACCGAGCCGTCCACACCGAGGATGGGCAGCGAGGATTGCAGTTCCGAGCTCAGCGGGTGGTCGCTCGCACTTTGCAGCAGTTGTGCCATGTGCTGCGCGCTGATGCGTTCCTTGCGCGAAAGGCCGGCGCCGTTCTCCAGTACCAGTTCCGGGAAGTTCAAATGCTGCCGTTGCAGCCAGTCGTGCACCGTCTCGATGCTGCGTTCGGTGTTGAGCGAAACGGCGGTCATTCCCCATTCGGCGGCAAGTGATGGCCTGTACGAGGTAGAAGCCAGGGTGATGAACAGCTGCCGTGCCATGACGTTGTTGCTGAATTTGTTGATGTCGCGAATGATCCCGCTCAGGGGTTCGGAGCGGTGCGTTGAAAACAGTTGTGCACTCGTTGGCGTTGCCGCTTCGCGCAGCCCACCTTTGAGTGTGCCTCCCACTTCCTGCCAGACGGCGCGGAAGAGGGACTCGATATAACGCGTGTGCGGCAGGATGCTGAGGTTGTGTTCGCGTTCGCCGCAATCGCTGGGATAGCCGCCCTGCAGACGGACGTTGTCGCCGTCGGTCTGGATGAGGATGGTGTCGTCCCAGCCATCGCAATTGCCGGAGGGGAGGGATGGCGCGAGCTGGTTGTCCAGTTTCAAACCGTCCAGCTGCGGTTCGGTGTCGATCTTCATGCCGTTGCCGTTCGGCGTGTAGCGCAGGCGCAGGGTGTTGAAGTTGAGCAGCAGCGCATCCGGGCCGACGTTGTAGGCGCGCACCGGGTCGTTGTCGAATGCGGCGGGATCGTACGCGGGCAGGTCGAAGTAACTGCGGTCGATCACCAGGTCGCCGCGTATCTCGCGCAAACCGCGTGCGCGCAGTTCGCGCAGCCACAGCCAGAACTGTTCGATGGTGAATTTCGGATCGCCATAACCTTTGAGGATCAGGTTGCCGTTGAGCACGCCGTCTTTCAGCTCGCCGTCGATATAAGCCTCGGTCTTCCAGGTGTAGGCTGGGCCGAGCAGGTCGAGACCCGCATAGGTGGTGAGCAGTTTCATGGTCGAAGCCGGGTTCATCGCGCGCTTCGCATTGAGGCTGATCAGCGGGGCATGCTTGCTCACCTCGCGCACATCCACCGCGATGGCATTGAGCGGGATGCCGGCTTTCTTCAGCTCCTGCTTGACGGTCTCGGGCAGCGGCGCAGCGTGGGCGCCGGCGAAGAGCAACAGGGCGGATAGGATGGCGAGCCGTTTCATGTCAGCATTTCGATGACGGCCAGAGTGCGCGAGGCCAGCATCTGCATTTCCTGTTCGGTGATGAGGTAAGGCGGCATGAAATATACCGTCTTGCCCATCGGGCGCAACAGCAGCTCGTGCTGCAAGCCGAGGCTGAAGCAGCGCTGCGCGAAATCGGTATGCGGCGTCTCCACCTCGAAGGCCCAGATCATGCCGGTGTTGCGGAAATTCCTGACCTTGGGATGTTCGCGCAGCGGCTGGGCAATGCGGTTGAAGAACGCCGCCTTGGCACGGTTGGTGTTCAGCACATCGTCCTGTGTAAAGATATCCAACGTGGCTAGCGCGGCGCGGCAGGCCAGCGGGTTGCCGGTGTAGGAATGCGAGTGCAGGAAGCCGCGCGCGGTCTCGTCGGCATAGAAGGCTTGGTAAACGTCGTCAGTGGTCATCACGATGGACAGCGGCAGGTAGCCGCCGGTGATGCCTTTGGAGAGCAGCAGGAAGTCTGGCCGGATGCCGGCCTGTTCGCAGGCGAACAGCGTGCCGGTGCGTCCCATGCCGACGGCGATCTCGTCGGCAATCAAGTGAATGCCGTATTGTGAGCAAAGTTCGCGTGCGCGGGCCAGATAGGCCGGGTGGTACATGGCCATGCCTGCCGCGCCCTGCACCAGCGGTTCGACGATGAGGGCGGCGATATGTTCGTGATGCTGTTGCAGGTGTTTCTCCAGCACTGCGGCACAGCGCAGGGCAAAGCTCTCCGCGCTTTCGCCGGGCTCGGCATCGCGCCAGTCCGGGCTGGGCACGGTGGCGTTCTGTTTGATCAGCGGGCCGTAAGCGTCGCGGAATAACGCGACATCGGTCACCGACAGCGCTCCCAGCGTCTCGCCGTGATAGCTGTTCTGCAAGCTGATGAATTGCGTTTTCTCGGGTTTGCCGCTGTTGCGCCAGTAGTGGGCGCTCATTTTCAGCGCGATCTCGGTGGCCGATGCACCGTCGGAGCCATAGAAGCAATGCCCCAGTCCGGCCGGGGCGAGTGCGTGCAACCGTTCCGATAGTTGCACCACCGGCTCGTGCGTGAAACCGGCGAGCATCACGTGTTCCAGCTTGCCCAACTGGTCGGTGATGGCGGCGTTGATGCGCGGGTTGCAATGGCCGAACAGGTTCACCCACCAGGAGCTCACCGTGTCGAGATAGCGTTTGCCGTCGAAGTCGTACAGCCAGATGCCCTCGCCGCGTGCGATGGGTACCAGCGGCAGCGTTTCGTGGCGTTTCATCTGGGTGCAGGGGTGCCATACGGCGGAAAGGCTGCGCGACAGGAGATCGGGATTGTTCGGGAGGGAATGCGGCATGCGCGAAATCATAACGGGTTTTGCTTATTGCCAGCAGCCGAATGTTTCGCTAGCCTGATTTCGAACCCATTTCAGGAGCCCGTATGCGCATACTCATCACCGGCGGTACCGGATTGATAGGGCGGCATCTGTGCCGGGCGCTGCTGGCCGAAGGCCACGAGTTGACCGTGTTCAGCCGCAACCCCGCTTCGGTTGCGCAGAAGTGCGGTGCCGGCGTGCATGCGCTGGCGGCGTTGGCTGAATGGACTCCGGACAAGGCTTTCGATGCCGTGATCAATCTGGCGGGGGAACCCATCGTCGATGCGCGCTGGACGGAGCAGCGCAAGCAGGTGTTGCGCGACAGCCGCATCGCGCTGACGGAAGAGCTGGTGCGCCGTCTCGCTTCCGCTGCACACAAGCCGGCGGTGCTGCTGAGCGGTTCGGCGGTCGGCTATTACGGCGGCCGTGGCGAGGAAAAACTGGGCGAAGCATCCGGGCCGGGGGCGGATTTCCCCGCACGCCTGTGTATCGACTGGGAAGCGGCTGCACTGTCCGCGGAGAAGCTCGGCGTGCGCGTATGCCTGTTGCGTACCGGCTTGATCCTGAGCAAAGACGGCGGCTTGCTGGGGCGCATGGCGCCGCCGTTCAGGCTGGGACTGGGCGCGCGGCTCGGTGACGGCCGCCAGTGGATGAGCTGGGTGCACATCGACGATTATGTGGCAATGGTGTTGCGGCTGCTGCACGATGGGCAGATGCGCGGCGCCTACAATATGACCTCCCCGGCGCCGGTCACCAACAAGGAATTCACGGCAACCCTCGCTGCCGTGCTGCACCGGCCGGCGCCGTTCGTCGCGCCACCAGCCTTGCTGAAGCTGGCTCTGGGCGAATCCGCCAGCTTGTTGCTGGAAGGGCAGCGCGTGTTGCCGGAACGCATGCAGGCAGCCGGACAAACCATGCGCTTTGCGCAGCTGGAAGACGCGCTGAAAGACCTTTTCGGCAAATAAGCCGCTGTGAAGAAAAATCAACCCGCCCTTGAAATGGCGCAGGGTAACCCCTATCATTAGCAGTCGCTGGCGGAGAGTGCTAAAACCTGCGATCCGCCTTCGCATTCCGTTAACCCACTGTTTTTAGGAGAACCAAGCATGAAAATTCGTCCTCTGCATGACCGCGTTATCGTCAAGCGCATGGAAGAAGAGCGCAAGACCGCATCCGGTATTGTGATTCCCGACGCAGCGACCGAGAAACCAGATCAAGGCGAAATCGTTGCTGTGGGCAGCGGCAAGATCGGTGACGACGGCAAGGTCCGCGCTATGAGCGTGAAGGTCGGCGACAAAGTGTTGTTCGGCAAATATTCCGGCCAAGCCTTCAAGATCGACGGCGTTGAGCTGCTGCAAATGCGTGAAGACGACCTCATCGGCGTCATCGAAGCCTAATCATATCTAACGAATTTCAGGAGAATAAACATGGCAGCAAAAGACGTGAAATTCCATGACGCAGCACGTGCCAAGATGGTCGTGGGCGTGAACATTCTGGCCGATGCGGTCAAAGTGACTCTGGGTCCCAAGGGCCGCAACGTGGTGCTGGACCGCTCCTACGGCTCCCCGACCATCACCAAGGACGGCGTATCCGTTGCCAAGGAGATCGAGCTGAAGGACAAGTTCGAGAACATGGGCGCGCAGATGGTCAAGGAAGTGGCTTCCAAGACCTCCGACGTGGCCGGTGACGGTACCACCACCGCGACCGTGCTGGCGCAGTCCATCGTGCAGGAAGGCATGAAGTTCGTGGCCGCCGGCATGAACCCGATGGACCTGAAGCGCGGCATCGACAAAGCCGTCGTTGCTGCGGTTGAAGAGTTGAAGAAGATCTCCAAGCCTTGCGCGACCAGCAAGGAGATCGCCCAGGTCGGCAGTATCTCCGCCAACTCCGACACCGTGATCGGCGAGAAGATCGCCGAAGCGATGGATAAAGTCGGCAAGGAAGGCGTCATCACCATCGAAGACGGCCAAGGTCTGCAAGACGAACTGGACGTGGTCGAGGGTATGCAGTTCGACCGCGGCTACCTGTCGCCATACTTCATCAACAATCAGGATCGCCAGATCGCCGCGATGGAGAACCCCTTCATCCTGCTGCACGACAAGAAGATCTCCAACATCCGCGACCTGCTGCCGGTGCTGGAACAAGTCGCCAAGGCCGGTCGTCCGTTGCTGATCATCGCTGAAGACGTCGACGGCGAAGCATTGGCGACACTGGTTGTGAACAACATCCGCGGTATTTTGAAGACTGTTGCCGTCAAGGCTCCGGGCTTCGGCGACCGCCGCAAGGCCATGCTGGAAGACATCGCCATCCTGACCGGCGGCACCGTGATCGCCGAGGAAGTCGGCCTGACACTGGAAAAGACCACCCTGGCCGAACTGGGTCAAGCCAAGCGCATCGAAGTGGGCAAGGAAAACACCACCATCATCGACGGCGCCGGCAAGGAAGATGCGATCAAGGCTCGCATCGCCAACATCAACAAGCAAATCGACGAGTCCTCCAGCGATTACGACAAGGAGAAGCTGCAAGAGCGCAAGGCCAAGCTGGCCGGCGGTGTTGCAGTGATCAAGGTCGGCGCTGCAACCGAAGTCGAGATGAAAGAGAAGAAGGCGCGTGTGGAAGACGCTTTGCACGCCACCCGCGCTGCGGTGGAAGAGGGCATCGTCCCCGGCGGCGGCGTGGCATTGCTGCGCGCCAAGGCTGCGGTGCAGAAGCTGAAAGGCGACAACCACGACCAGGACGCCGGCATCACCATTGTGCTGCGTGCGATGGAAGCTCCGCTGCGCGCGATCGTATCCAACGCCGGCGACGAGCCGTCTGTGGTGGTCAACAAGGTGCTGGAAGGCAAAGGCAGCTTCGGCTACAACGCTGCCACCAGCGAGTACGGCGACATGCTGGCGATGGGCGTGGTCGACCCGACCAAGGTTACCCGCACTGCGCTGCAGAACGCTTCCTCCATCGCCGGCCTGATGCTGACAACAGCATGCATGGTGGCCGAGTTGCCGGAAGACAAGCCGGCAGCAGGCGGCATGGGCGGCGACATGGGCGGCATGGGTGGTATGGGCGGCATGATGTAATTGCCCCCAAGGCACTAGCTGTAACCGACGAACCCCGCCTGGAGCGGGGTTCGTTTTTTATATTGCCCGCAGTGCCGCTTGCCGCTACAATGCGCGCCTTCGTTTTGTCCAGCCCGTCCGGGATGTTGGCAAAAACGGCTCGGTAGCTCAGTTGGTAGAGCAGCGGATTGAAAATCCGCGTGTCGGTGGTTCGATTCCGCCCCGAGCCACCAGAACAATCAGTCAGTTAGGCCGCCCTAGTGGTGGCCTTTCTGCTTTCTACGTGACCAAAACGTGTCAACTG
The DNA here is from genome assembly GCA_035299445.1 of Sideroxyarcus sp. Taxonomy (GTDB): domain Bacteria; phylum Pseudomonadota; class Gammaproteobacteria; order Burkholderiales; family Gallionellaceae; genus Sideroxyarcus. The sequence continues at coordinate 131,868 of DATGWO010000024.1, read as the reverse complement.
CACCACGTTTCCACCACGCCCAGACTCAATTCGACTAGCCGCTAATGCCAAATGATCCGTTGCAAACTTGGCATAGCGATCCACCATGCTGCGGGTTTTCCAGCCTCCCAGCTCTTTCAGTTCGTCGCACGATGTTCCGTTTTGACGATGCCATGACGCCCAAGTGTGCCGGAGGTCATGGAAGCGTAGGTCGCCTAACCCTGCCTTTTTTACTGCGTGTCGCCATGCACGGCTCGAAACATTGCCGCTTATGGGTTTCCCGCAATAGGTGAAACAGAATCGCTCGTGCTTGCCTAACTGTTCTTCCAGCACGACGATTGCATCATGGTTTAACGGGACACCTCGCGGCGTGCCATTCTTGGTGTGATCCAGCCAAGCAGTGCGCCTGTCCAAATCCACACGACTCCACTCTAGTCCGGTAATCTCTTTTGCCCGACAGCCTGTTGCCATCGCAAAGCGGGCCAACGCTGCAATGTGCGGGGGGCAGAACGACAACAAATGATCCGCCTCCACACGCGTTAGCCAGCGATCACGTTCAACTTCGCCGGACAGAAGTTTTATCTTCGGGATGGAATCTATCCACTGCCACTCATCACGAGCCATGCGCAGAATCGCCCTAATCACCGCCAGATGACGATTGACGGTAGCTATCTTGATGCCACGTTTCATCTCGCCTTGAATGATCGACCAAACAACATCACCGTTGATCTGGTTGAGCATCATGTCGCCTAGATACGAATGCAGGTGGCGACACTTGCCGCGATATTGCTTGATATCCCTCAGATGCGACTTCACTTCGAGGAACCGCACCACGGCCTCTTGCCATGAGCGTTGGGGCTTCACTCCGAAATGCTGTTCCCTGTATGCGTCCAGCGTGAGCTTGGCTAACAGGGCTTCAGCTTCGTTCCGGTCTTCAGTCCCAGCACTCTGGCGTAATCTCTTGCCGTTTGGGAGCGTACAACTAATCCACCAGTATCGAGAGTCCGACCTCCGGTAGATTCCGGTTTCACGGGCCATAAAGTCTCCTTTCCGGCCCGCCCTCGCTGCTTATACTCGTTGAGCCATTCGTCCAAGTCAACTTTGTCATAGACACAGCGGCGGCCCAGCTTGGTGAAGGGGACTTCCAGCTCAGTGAGCAGAGTGACACCGATACCAAGATATTCCGCCGCCTGTTCCTTGGACAGACAGCGCACAGCAGGAAGGGGCAGGCCAGTTTCTTCCATGTGATTACTTGCCCGATGCCTTGCGATAGGCCGCAGTCGCTCTTTCCAACGCTTGCTGTTTTTCTTCCGCTTGGTCGATGTTCATGAGCGTGTTGAACTCTTTGGCACGCAGCCGGACTTTTTCCAGCAAGAAAGCTTCCGCAGACTGTCCCATGTTGAAGCCGCAAGATTGCAGATGCCCGTACAGGTCGTACATAAAGCGATCAAGGCCATCGGCATAATCGGTAATGCCATGCTTTGCCATGTAGGACGCAATCGAACTCGCACCCAGTGCAAAGATGCGTTTGTCCTCCGGCAATCGGGTGGCGCTGAACGACCTGGCAAGCGGCCCGCCGTCCGTTTCCCAATCCACCGAAGACAGATAGCCCCACAGGGGATGAACGGGCCAGCGTGTGCGTGTCTGGTCGTCTGGATTGGGGATGGTCAGGCGCAGCCATTCTGTTGAGGCGTAGCTCCATAGGCCATTCAGGTTCGATAACACCTCATCGAGGCGAACGAGGCCGTGCTGTGCCAATACTTCGCGCCTGAATTGGAATTCAACGCGCCAGATGGGTTCGCCAGATTGCCACTCGCCAGCCTCCCACAAAGGAATTAGATCAGCGCGTCCGCTTTCAACGATCTCCAGCAGCTTGTTATACAGGCGACAGGCGATGACGCCACCGAGTCCAACCGTCCAACCTGTGAACTGGTCGGCAACGGAGTAGGCGGCAATATTTTTACCGCGTGTTACCCATGCCTCGCGCCCCCACGATTCCATGTTTTCATTCGAGACGAAATCCGCGCACAGATCGAGGCGGCTGACGTGCGCCACATCGGTGAGTGTTCCCAGCCTCTCCAGAATCTCACGCAGGTGCTTTTCTGCCTCTTTGGGAGTGACGCTGGAGAGATACCGAGAGGAGAGCTTCACATAGGCCATAGGAAGCTTCTTAGAGGCTCTGGAGAGCTGAATACGGAATGCGCCATCTTCCAGCACGTAGGGGAATACCGACGAGCCTTTATCCTTAACCTCGAAGATATGGCCCGCAATGGCGTATTGCGCGAGGGCTTGCTGGTCTGCTTCGGGATGCTGGGCGAGCTGCTTGAGCTTGGTTAGACGTTCCTGAACCTCTGGAAACAATTCGCCTTGATAGGAGAGGTAGAGGCTATCTACACCGAAGCGTAGGAGCTTAAAGTATTCAGTATTGCTGTTATGGGGTTCTCTGTTAGTAGGCGCCGAACCCTCTCCGTCCTCGCCGTGCATCCGCCCGTCCGCCACACGCTGCGCGTGTGTACGGGCGGGCGGCTGCACAACTCCGGCGGCTTCATTGATGCTATCAGCAGTTCTACCTTCTGGCGTGATCGAAGGATTAGGGGTGGTTTTGGACATGCGTCCCTCCGTTACTTTGGCAGACATGCCGGATTGGCTTTCTGCAACGGATAGGGAATTTATGCGCCAGTGATCGATGACTCGATGCACTAAAAAAGAATTTCAGTGCATTGACTATTAACCAACTCTCTGAAAGCGGCGATATTCGATACGGCGTTTGGTTAAATAGTTTTCATCTTCAATACGATTCTGGAAACGATCCAGCTTGGCTTCATCGCATATATCTAGAATTTCAGAAGCGGTGAATTCATCTAGCCAATGCAGCATGTCTAGCGTGGAGAACAGCATATAGAGCGCGGGAAATCTGAACTTGCTCCGAGTGGTGGGATTGCCGATGCGATATAAGAGAGCGTCTAGAAAGTCCTTGTCCTCTCCCGTTTGCAACTCTAAATAGGTTTCCTTGAAATATGGATGCCCCGTGAGCAGATTGCGATCGATTTGAACTGCTTTGCAGAAGGCTTCCTTGTTACCTTGCAAGGCGAGTGGCACAAGCGTGGTTAACTTCTGACCGTGAACCATCACGGATAGTAGGTTATAAAAATGAGCATAGAAAAAGATGATGAGCATTGCCGATTGATAAAGAGTTTTTTTCTTCTCTTCATCGGAGAGAGCCTCAAATTGTTGTTTGGCGGCTGCTTTTGCTTCTTCAGTCTTGGGGAAAATTTCATCCCAAGTCAGATCAATTCCCTCGCTAAATGAGGAGACAGCGTCATCATTAAAAAGGGCGAGTTTCTCTTCCTCGCTCAATGCTAGAAACTCACTATCTAGCTTTTGCAATTCTTCAACTGTGTTGTCAGGAAAAACACCTCTATAGAGACAGCTCCAGATGCGGTTATCGTCCTCATAGGTGTGGACGTATATATCGCCAATGCCCAAGTTCTTACGGAGAAGTTCAATATCGGCTGGCATTTTGACCCAGCCATCGCGATTGGTGCGAAACAGGGACAGTATTTCACCGCACTCGGGGGCAACTAATACCGCAAGGCGGCGAGCGAGAGATTTTTCGACTCTGTAAGGCATCGTGCAAAAGTGGATATATTGATGCAGGGCGGAGTTCTAGGCTAACATGAAACGATTCTTATGCATTAGGCACTGCAATGTCTGGCCCATTTCTATACTCGACTAACCCATTCATAAAATTGCTCATCCAAGAACGTTACAGGAATGACGAGCATTACGTATGGTGCGCCGAATCATTTGATGCCAATAAGCAGCCTGGATTTACTGCGGCATCGTTAGTCGCTGCTTCATCAAATCCGGCATCCATATACAAAGAATTAAGAATGGGGTGTCAAAAGGGCGAGAAACACTGTTCAAAAATAAAAGAGGTTAGAGCCAGCCTGAAGGCGCTAGCAGTTGCGTGGGAAGCTGCCGGGGAAATAACAGAAGATGACAAGCAGGAAATTATCCTGTTGGCGGATGATCCAGATCCGATGTATTGGCAACCATTGATATATGTTATTCACAAAGAGCGAGTACAAGACAGGCTCGAGAACGTCCCGTTAGTCAGTAGAGCCTCATGGGGTAAGGAGTTTGTCCTTAAAAATATGAAAAGAACTGAATTCGACATAATCACGGTAGACTAAAATGCTTAGGTCCGTTCGTAATCTCGATAAAAAATCTCGCGAGGCAGTTCTTGCCGATCTCGCAATTCAGATCGCACGCCCATCAACCGAATCGTTCCACTCCTTGGAGTACCGCTCATTGGAGGCAGGGGCTAACAAAGAAAAAACAATACTAGCCACAGATTTGTTTCTTGGGGTGCTGGGCAATAACGACAATCAAAGCGACATCGCAATCGAAATACTTCAGAAGCTAAAGTTGGAGAACGCAGAATACTCGCCTGAAGTTCAGTCCAAGTTACTAGACTATCTTGGGAGAGAAATTCGGTCTTTGGCGATTGAAAGTGGAGACATTGCCAAAATAAGAAAAAGATTAGGGCAAAAGGGAGTGCTACCCCCGCAGTCCTACAAAGTCGCATTTACAGAAGAATTCTTGGAAAACTGTGCCCAATTTGACGTAACAAAAAAGGAGGTGACTGAAAGCGTTCACTTTCCTGATATGGCAAAACACTTTTTTCCTGAAGTGACAAACAAGGATGCTGAGGCCATATCGCTTTACGCAAAAACGTATAGCAAGTCTTCTGACCCCTACTCGTTGCTGGTAGATACACGCAGGGTGAATGATTCCGTATATGTTCATTTTGCGCTAAAGATTTACCACTCCGACATTGATATTGAAGGGGTCAATGACCCAATAGGATTGCTAAAAGCTTTTACGGAAAAGTTTGGTGCTGAGTTCAGCCTCAACGAGCAAAGTGGAAAACTTATCTTGTATACGCAGCTTGATAGACTTGAATCCTTTAGGGTAAGAATGCCCGTTATAGCAGAGGATGTAATAGTCAGAATGTCGCGCCGTCGATTGGCTGATGGTGGAAACGAGATATCAATCGCATACGGAGTAGCCAAGAAGCCCTATATTGAATCGATAACTAGACATAAAAAAACAAATAAACAGACGTGATTAATAAAAAATTATCTTCACGTGCGCTGGCGAGCGAGGGCGAGCCAATCAATTGAAATAATTAATAAAAATTAAATTGAAAATCCGCGTGTCGGTGGTTCGATTCCGCCCCGAGCCACCAAATCTGGAGGCCTGCAGAAATGCAGGCCTCTTTTGTTTATATCCCCATCGTGCCTATCGGCTATGGCATCATTACAGGGCTGGGGGCAAGGGGCGCTCTCGCTTCAAGTCAAAGGGATGGGTTGAGTATGGCCAATAAGCCGTTTGGGAAAAAAATGCTGACGCGCGGCAATACAACGGCGTTTTCTTTCATGCTGGCTGTGCTGTCGATATCCAGCGTCCTGTTTCTTTACTACACACAGAATTCTTTCCTTGAGGCTTTTGAGGCCAAGACCTATGACCTGCGGTTCAAGGACATGCGTGGACCGATCCAGCCCAATCCGGATATCGCGATCATCGCTATCGACGACAAGAGTATCGCCGAATTGGGGCGCTATCCGTGGAGTCGCGACCATTACGCACACCTGATCGATAAGCTGGCCGCGGCGCAAGCGAAGGCAGTGATGTTTGATGTGTTCTTTCCGGAGCGGGAAAATGTGGCGAATGACCGCTTGTTTGCCTCCGCGACCAAACGGGCCGGTAATGTGGTATTGGCAGTCGCTTTCGATTTTGACAGGGATGGGCGGGTGACGGGCATCACCCGCAGCTTGCCGGAGATCGAGCGCGGCGCGCAAGGTATCGGCCATATCAATCAGCTGCCGGACGACGACGGGGTGATCCGGCGCATCCCGTTGTTGCTGGAAAAGGATGGCGTGCAGATCCCCTCGCTGGGTTTGATGGGGGCAATGCTGGCGCTGGGGGAAAAAGGATTTGCGGCAGGCGATTTCGATGTCGCTTTGGGTGAGCGTCATATCCCAGTGGATGAGGGCTACCGGATGTGGCTCAATTACACGGGCGGCCCCGGCATCTATCCACGCTACTCCTTTACCGATGTGGTGCATGGACGTATCCCTGCCGCGGAACTGAAAGGCAAGATCCTGTTCCTCGGCGCGACCGCTCTGGGTATCTACGATATGCGGGTGACGCCTTTCCACGGCAACACACCGGGGGTGGAGCTGCACGCTACCGCTACCGACAACATCATCACCGAGCGTTACATCCGTCAGGGCGGTATGGAGGCCCTGATCGACATGCTCTTCATCGTCGTGCTTGGTGCGCTGGCGTATTGGCTGACCACCAATTTGCGTTTGTACGCGGCGATTCCGGCGATGTTCGCACTGGTGGCGGGTTACATCTGGTTTACCTATTACATGTTCAATGCCGGACAGTGGATCAGCATGATCTATCCGATCCTGTCCGCCATCGTCGCGGTGCTGGTTGGCGGCAGTTTCCGCTATCTGGTGCTGGAGCGCAGCGCACGCGAGATGCGCTCGATGTTCTCCAGTTACCTGTCGCCCAAACTGGTGGCGCGTTTGGAAAAGGATCCCGATGCGGCCAAGATCGGTGGCGACAATAAGGAAGTCACCGTTCTGTTTACCGACATCAAGAGTTTCACCACGTTCAGCGAATCGCACCCGCCGCAGGAGGTGGTGTCACGACTCAACGAATATCTGGGCGCGATGGTGCAGGTGATCGAACAGCACGACGGCACCATCGACAAGTTCATCGGTGACGGCATCATGGCTTATTGGGGGGCGCCACTGGCGCAGCCCGACCATGCCAAACTGGCGATCGATTGCATCAAGGCGATGCATCAGCAGATGAAGGAGTTGCGCGCGCATTGGCAGGCAGAGGGCATAGAGCCGTTTACCATTCGCGGCGGCATCCAGTCCGGCGAAGTGGTGGCGGGCAACGTCGGTCTGGCCGGCAAGAAGATGGAATACACCGTCATCGGTGACACGGTGAACCAGGCGGCGCGGCTGGAAGGAACGGCGAAATATTACGGCGTGACCTATCTGGTGGGCGAGGATGCCTATCTGCGCACGCGCGATGTCTGCCAATACCGCGAGCTGGACAAGATACGCGTGGTGGGCAAACACTTACCCGTTACAATATACGAACCGCTGGATGGGTTGTGCATACTGGATGCAGCGCAGGTGGCGCAGTTCAAGGCTGCGCTGGCGTCGTACCGCGCGCGCAACTGGAAGGAAGCGGAGGCTGGTTTCAGGGCGGTGCTGGCTGCCGCACCGGAAGACAAGCCGAGTAAAATATATATTGAACGTTGCGAATATTTCGCACTCAATCCCCCGGATGCCGAATGGGATGGCGTGTTCAACCGCGCAGAAAAATAAGGCATCCAGAACAAACCGACGGGGTGTACCCCGGGTCGGGAATATCACCTTCGAATAGGTAGGAACATGCGATACATATTCATTGCCGCCACATGGCTATTTCTTTCCGCCCGCGCTTTCGCGGCAGACGGGGTCGCAATCTCGACCAATGGCTTCAGCAAGGCGGATTTTCGTAGCGAGATAGCTGCGCCCAAGCTACAGAAACTGCTCGGGGTGGGCGGTGGCAACCTGTACTTGGCCAAGCAAGATGGTTCGATCGAGGCTGTGGACAAAGAAGGCAAGGTCGTGATGACGCTGGCAGCCAAGAGTGGCAGTGCCGAATTGCTCAAACAGCCTGAGGCTGTGGCGGTCGCCGGCGAAACCATCTATGTGGTCGACAGCAAGACAGACCAGGTGGTCATGTATGACTTGGGCGACGGCAAATATCTGGGTAGTTTCGGCAGCAAAGCGAACGGCAATCTCGGCGGCGATTTCGCGCTGGATGAGCCGCGCGGCATCGCGGTGCATGAGGGCGTGGTGTATATGGCGGATACCGGCAACGAACGGGTGCAGATGTTCGGTGTCAACGGCGTGTTCCTGGCCACATTGCCGTTGAGCGCACCGCCCAGCGGTACGGACAAGGAGCTGCCCTATAAGTTGGGGGAACCGACTGACATCGCGGTGGATATGGAAGGGCGCATCTATGTGCTCGACGAAGACGACAAATCCGTCAAGATCTATGCACCAAACGGCGCTTATCTGCGCTCCCTGCCCAAGATAAACAAACCGGTGGCATTGAGCGTGGCGGAAGACGGCATCTATGTGGCCGATGAGGCCGGCTTTGCCATCCTCAAATACGATTTCAGCGCCAATCTTGCCTACAGTTTCGGCTCCAAGGGCGAGGGCAAGGCGCAGTTCAAGAGTTTGTCCGGTTTGGCGGTGGACAAGGCGCAGCAAGTGTTTGTCGGAGATGCCAAGAAGTCGCTGGTGGATGCGTTTGTCGTTGAGGCGGGCAAATCGTTGGAACCGTTGCCCAAGGCGGCAGGGAGGGCATCGGCGAAGTGGCTGGAGAACATCCCGGCCGAGGTGGAGCAGCTTGCCTGGGACGGCAAGGAGACTTTCTATGCAGTAGGCAAAGACAAGAAAAGCCTGCTGTTGATCCGCAAGGGGGTCATTGCCGGCGAATTCAAGCTGGACGATATGCAGTTGTCTGCAGTCACCGTGGACAAGGCCGGAACGGTCTGGGTGCTGGACAAGAAAGGGCGGCGCGGCGCCAAGCTGGACGAGACCGGCAAGGTCGTGATGAGTTTCGGCAACAGCGGCAGCGGTGCAGGTCAGTTCAGCGATCCGTCGGCTATCGCGGTATCCGCTTCCGGCATGGTGTTCGTGGCGGACAGGTCGAATCGCAATGTGCAGATATTCCGCGGTGACGGGGTGTTCCTGAACGCATTGAATGGCGAGAATGCCAGCAAGTTGAGCGCTCCCGTCGCTTTGGCATTCGACCAGCGCGACAATCTGTATGTTCTCGACGCTTCCCGCGCCAGCGTGTTGGCTTATTCCTCGTCTGGACAATCGTTGGGTGAGTTCGGCAAGCCCAAGGATGGCAGTCTGCTGTCCAAGCCGGTTGCGCTGATTGCGGCCAACGATGAGGTGCTGGTGCTGGATGCGAACCAGGTCAAGGCGTTTTCGCCCAAAGGGCAATTGTTGCGTTCGTTCGGCGCCAAAGGCAATGGCCCAGGCAGTTTCAACGATCCGGTCGCCATCGCCTACGGTGGCGGTTCCAACTTCCTGATCTCCGACAAGGGCAACAAGCGCGTGCAAGTGCTGGCGATCCTGCACAAACCGGAAGCGCCGAAACAACTGGTGGCACAGGGCAAGGTGCATGCCATCGAGTTGAACTGGGCGACAGCGAGTTCGCCTTATATCAAGCAATACCGCGTCTATCGTTCAAAGAGCGAGAGCGGCGGTTTCGTGCAGGTCGGCACAACGCCGGACAATCAGTTCGTGGATCAGGAGCTGGAAGCCGATGTGCGTTATTTTTACCGCCTCGGCGGTGAGACCTATTTCGGCTTCGAGGGGGCGACCAGCGCGGTGGTGAGCGCGGTGCCGACCAAGTATGTTCCGCCAGCGCTGGCGCAAGTTCAGACAGAGACCACGCCGTGGCAGGTGAAGATGAGCTGGGCCGCTGCCGATGCCAAATATTTTTCCGCGTACCGCATCTATCAGAAAGACGGTGAGGCGTTCACCAAGATCGGCGAGGTCACCCTGCCGGAGTTCATCAAGGACGCCTTGCTGCCGGAAACCAAGTACACCTACTATGTCTCGGTCTTCAGCACAGACAACACCGAGTCGGAAAAAACTGCCGTGGAGGCGGTCACCCAAGTGTTCAATCGCCCGCCATTGGAGATCGATGTCGTGCAGTTGCAGGATGTGTTCTCCAATTCCTACAAGCTTTATGAGCGCGACGGGATCGGCCGCATCAAGCTGACCAACAATACCAACAAGTCGATGGAGCGCCTGAAGGTCACCTTCCAGCTGAAGGATTTCATGGACTTCCCGACCGAGGCGAAGGTGGACAAACTGTTGCCGGGGCAGAGCGAGGAGGTGGTCCTCAAGGCCGTGTTCAACAACAGCATCCTGACGCTCACCGAGGACAGCTCGGTGCAGGCGATGATCGAAGCCAGTTACTTCGAGAACGGCAAGCGGGTGACCTATAGCAAGAACCCGACGGTCAACGTGTACGACAAGCATCGTTTGACTTGGGACGAGCGCGGCCGTTTCGCCACTTTCATCACGCCCAAGGACACGCCGATGATCAATCTGGGCCGTTCCGTGGCGACGCAATTCAAAGATACCAAGGACGAAACGCAACTGGCCGCGGCACTGTTCGACATGTTGGGCGTATACGGCATGACCTATATCCAGGATCCGAGCAACCCCTATCAGGTCAGCTCGGAAAAGGTGAACACTGTCGACTACATCCAGTTCCCGCGTGAAACGCTGGAGCGCAAATCCGGCGATTGCGATGACCTGGTGGCGTTCTATTCCTCCGCGCTGGAAAGCATGGGCATCAACACGCGTGTGCTGGAAGTGCCAGGCCATATGCTCATGATGTTCTCCACCGGTATCGCGGCGGACGAGGACGGCTACACCATGAACAATATGTACGTCATCTACGAGGATACGCTGTGGGTTCCGGTGGAAACCACGCTGGTCGGCAGCGCATTCATCAAGGCTTGGGAGAAAGGCGCGGCGGCCTACTACAAGTGGAAGGATAAGGGCCTGACCATACTCGATGTGCACAGTTCGTGGGAGACATACAAGCCGGCGAGCTTGCCAGCATCCACTTTGAAACAGAGCGAGATCTCGCGTGCCGAGATCGAGAAGAAGTTCCCGAACGACTACATGTCGGTACTGAAGATCAGCTCGCAGACCAAGACGCGCCGCTATCTCAACGTTATCGCGAAAAATCCTTCGGACGTCGATGCGCACTTGCAGATGGGCATCATCCTGGCCAAGGCCGGTGACCGCAAGGAGGCGATGAAGTATTTCGACAAGGTGCTTAGCCTGCAGCCCAAGAACGCGGCGGCGCTGAACAACCGCGGCAACATCTTCATGATCGAAGACAAGCATCAGGAGGCGCAGAAAGCCTATCTGGCAGCCACCCAGATCACGCCAAAGGATGCCCATGTCTGGGTGAACCTGGCGCGGGCCTACAAGGCCGCCAACGACATCAAGAAGGCCAAGGCGGCATTCGTCAAGGCGCAGTCGCTAGATCCGGGAGTGAAGGACGAGTACCGTGCGCTGGCATTGGAACTATTGAACGCGCTCTGAGTCGGATATATTGTTGCGCCATGTAGCAACCTCAACCAAGGAGATTCACATGAAGAAACTGATCGCGTTGTTCGTATTGCTGGGTGTGGTGCTGGCTGCGCCCGCATACAGTGCCGACGAGAAGCAGGATGGCTCGATGTGGGAGCGTTTGCGCAAGAAGATAGAGCTGCTGACCCCGAAGAAGAAGATCAGCACTACCACCGCTGTGGGTGGGGTGCGCGGTTCGTTGGCCGATGCCGATGATGTCTATTGGAAGGACGAGGCCAAGGCCCAGCCCGTCGACGCTGATGAGCTGAACGCCTTTAAGAAGGCCATCGCTTTGGCCGAAGCGGGCGATCTCGCAGGTGCCAACGCCGCATTCAGCGACTTCCTGAAGAAACACCCGGACAGCCGCCTGCGTGTGGATGCCGAAGAAGCGCTGGCTTCGCTACAGCCCAAGAAGTAACCGGCAAGCGGCTGGGGTGGCTGGTGTTCGGCCCTCCCAGCCTCTATAATCCGTCTCCTTGCGCAACCGGATAGTGCCGTACCTTTTCCATGCAGTTATTCACCTTTGGCATCAACCATCAGACCGCGCCGCTCGCCGTGCGCGAGCAGATCGCATTCAATGCCGACAAGCTGGATAATGCCTTGCGCGACCTAGTGGACAACGGCGCTGCCAAGGAAGCCACCATCCTTTCCACTTGCAACCGCACCGAGGTCTATTGCAGTACTGCGCAACCCGAGCAAGCGATCGGCTGGCTGGCGCACTACCATCACCTCGCGGCGAACGACATCGAGCCCTACATCTACCGCCTGCCGCAAGAAAAAGCCGTCAAGCACGCGTTCCGTGTCGCCAGCGGTCTGGATTCCATGGTGCTGGGCGAACCGCAGATCCTCGGCCAAATGAAGCAGGCGGTGCGTACCGCCGAAGAAGCGGGCACGCTGGGTTTCCTGCTGCACAAGCTGTTCCAGCGCACCTTCTCGGTGGCCAAGGACGTGCGCACCCAGACCGAGATCGGCGCCAACCTCATCTCCATGGCCGCCGCGGCAGTGAAGCTGGCCGAGCGCATCTTCCCCAGCATCGCCGAACAGCGCATCCTGTTCATCGGCGCGGGCGAGATGATCGAACTCAACGCCGTGCACTTCGCCGCACGCAACCCCAAACACATCACCGTCGCCAACCGCACGCTGGAACGTGCGCAAGTGCTGGCGCGCCGCATCAACGGCCATCCGATCACGCTGAACGAACTGCCCGAGCAGATCGCCCAGCACGACATCATCGTCTCCTGTACCGCCAGCCCGCTGCCCATCCTCGGCAAGGGCATGGTCGAACGCGCACTCAAGGCGCGCAAGCACCGTCCGCTGTTCATCGTCGACTTGGCCGTGCCGCGCGACGTGGAAAAGGAAGTAGCCGAACTGAGCGACGTGTTCCTCTACACGGTGGACGACCTGTCCGAAGTCGTGCGCGACGGTCTCGATGCGCGCCAAGGCGCAGTCAAGGAGGCCGAAGTCATCATCGATTCCGGCGTCAGCGATTTCCTCCACTGGATGCAGTCGCGCGAAGTCGTGCCCACCATCCGTACCCTGCGCGACCATGCCGAGCGCCAGCGCCGCCACGAGGTGGAAAAGGCCATGCGCCAGCTCGCCAAGGGCGAATCGCCCGAAAAGGTGCTGGAATCGCTCAGCAACGCGCTGACCAACAAGTTCCTGCATGCGCCGACGCAGACGCTCAACCAGGCGCAGGAAAGCGAGCGCCAGCAACTGCTGGATGCCGTGCACCGCATCTACCACCTGCATACGCCGGAATGAAACCCAGCATCGCATCCCGTCTCGCCCAACTGAGCGAACGGTTGGTCGAGGTCAACTCCTTGCTGAGCAGCGAAGGCGCCACGCGCGACATGGACGCGTTCCGCAAACTCAACCGCGAACGCACCGAACTGGAACCGGTGGTCGAGCTGTATCATGCCTGGCAGAGCTGCGAGGCCGACATCATCACCGCGCAGGAGATGGCGGACGATCCCGAGATGAGGGAATTCGCCGAAGCCGAGATCAAGGCCGGGCAGGAGAAGCTCGAACAGCTTGAAATCGAATTGCAGAAACAGCTGCTGCCCAAAGATCCCAACGACGAACGCAACATCATCCTCGAAGTGCGCGCCGGCACCGGCGGCGACGAGGCAGCCCTGTTCGCGGGCGACATCTTCCGCATGTATGTGCGCTTCGCCGAGCGCCGCCGCTGGCAGGTCGAGATCATCTCCGAAAGTCCCGGTGAGATGGGCGGCTACAAGGAAATCATCGCGCGAATCATCGGCCAGGGCGCGTACTCGGTATTGAAGTTCGAATCCGGCGCGCACCGCGTGCAGCGTGTGCCCGCCACTGAAACGCAGGGGCGCATCCACACCTCCGCCTGCACCGTCGCTATTCTGCCCGAAGCGGATGAGGTCGGCGAAGTCGAACTCAACCCCGCAGAGCTGCGCATCGACACTTTCCGCGCCAGCGGTGCAGGCGGCCAGCACATCAACAAGACCGACTCCGCCGTGCGCATCACCCATTTGCCCACGGGAACAGTGGTCGAATGCCAGGATGGTCGCTCGCAACACCAGAACAAGGCGCAGGCCATGCGCGTGCTCGCCGCCCGTATCAAGGACAAGCAGGAGCAGGAAGCGCACAGCAAGATCGCCGCCGAGCGCAAATCGTTGGTCGGCAGCGGCGACCGCTCCGAACGCATCCGCACCTACAACTTCCCGCAAGGGCGCGTCACCGACCACCGCATCAACCTCACGCTGTACAAGATGGACCAGATCATGGACGGCGATATCTCCGAACTCACCAATGCGCTGATGGCCGAACACCAGGCCGAGCAACTGGCGGCTTTGGCGGAAGAGCGCTGATCCCGATGCGCAGCATCCGTGAGGTCCTGTCGCAGGATACCGCGTTACTGAGCACAGACTTGGCGCTGGCCCCGGACGAGGCGCGTATCGAAGTGCAGATGCTGTTGCGGCATGCCCTGCAGGTTCAGCGCGCCTATCTGCTGGCGCACCCCGAGCAGGTTCTGGATCCCGGCCAAACGACCGCCTATGACGCGTTGCTGCAACGCCGCCGACAGGGCGAGCCCATTGCCCACATCCTGGAGGAACGCGAGTTCTTCGGGCTGGCCTTCAAGGTAACGCCTGCCACGCTGATCCCGCGTCCCGATACTGAATTGCTGGTCGAATCGGCGTTGCAGCTGATATCCCGAAGCCAAAGCTGCCGTGTACTGGATCTGGGTACGGGCAGCGGCGCGATCGCTCTGTCTATCGCGCATGCCAGACCGGAAGCGGGAGTGATGGCAGTTGATGCTTCTGCCGCGGCCTTGGCAGTGGCGCGAGAGAATGCGCAGCGTTTGGATATTGCCAATGTGGAGTTCCTGCAGAGCGACTGGTTCTCGGCGCTCGGCGGGCAGACTTACGATCTTATCGTCTCCAACCCGCCTTATATCGCGGCTGGCGATGTGCATCTCAGCCAGGGCGACCTGCGCTTTGAGCCGATGACCGCCCTGGCTGCCGGGCCGGACGGGCTGGATGATATCCGCCGCATCGTTCTGGGGGCGTCCGCCCATCTCTCGCCCAAAGGCTGGTTGCTGCTGGAGCATGGCTACGATCAAGCGCAGGCAGTGCAAGCCTTGTTAAGACGGAACGGATTTGCTGCAGTATTTTCCGCAAAAGACATCGCGGGGATAGAACGGGTCAGCGGCGGGCAGATCGTTGCTTGAGCCAATGCCGACCGTGCCTGCGATCAATCTGTGGCTTGTGCAGCATAAGGTATAGGCCGTTATATAGGCCGTTTGGCATATAGGCAACCCGGAATCAGGCACCTACAATCCACCCTGAGTTGTTAGAGCCTTGAGTTGTAACCAACTCAATCTTTCATACTCTCCTCCTATTCTGGGCCATCGCAAGGTGGCCCATTTTTTTGTCCGGAGAATTGATGCGGCAGCAGCCACCAAGCAACCGGCTTCGTGGTCGCTTGGTGAGTCTCAGAGGATTTTGCGTGCGCGGGCGATGGCGGCTTCCACCTGTTGAGGGGCGGTGCCGCCGGTGTGATTGCGTGCAGCCAGTGAGCCTTCCAGCGTCAGCACCGCGTAGATATCTTCGGCGATGAGATTGGAGAACTGCTGCAGCTCATCGAGTTTGAGGTCGGCGAGGTCGCATTTCTTCTGTTCGGCAAAACGCACCGCCAAGGCCACAGCCTCGTGCGCATCGCGGAACGGCAGCCCCTTCTTCACCAGATAGTCGGCCAAGTCGGTGGCAGTGGCATAGCCCTGCAAGGCCGCGCTGCGCATGGCTTCCGGCTTGACGGTGATGCCGCGCATCATGTCGGCGTAGATACGCAGCGTTTGCGTCAGCGTATCCACGGTGTCGAACAGCGGCTCCTTGTCTTCTTGGTTGTCCTTGTTGTAGGCCAACGGCTGGCCCTTCATCAGGGTCAGCAGGGCGACCAGATGGCCGTTCACGCGCCCGGTCTTGCCGCGCACCAGTTCCGGCACATCGGGATTCTTCTTCTGCGGCATGATGGAAGAGCCGGTACAGAAGCGATCGGCGATATCGATGAAGCCGAAGCGCGGGCTCATCCACAGGATCAGTTCTTCCGACAGCCGCGACAGGTGGGTCATGGTCAGTGCGGCAGCGGCGGTGAATTCGATGGCGAAGTCGCGGTCGGACACGGCATCCAGCGAGTTCTGGCACACCGCTTCGAAACCGAGCAACTCTGCAACCATCTCGCGCTTGATCGGGTAGCTGGTGCCGGCTAGCGCGGCGGCGCCGAGCGGCAGGCGGTTCACGCGGCAGCGCGCGTCGCGGAAGCGTTCCGCATCGCGCTGGGTCATTTCGAAATAGGCCAGCAGGTGATGGGCGAAGCTCACCGGTTGCGCTACCTGCAGATGGGTGAAACCGGGCATGATGGTGTGCGTGTGGTGCTGTGCCAGATCGAGCAGTGCTGTCTGCAGTTCTTTCAGCAGCGCGAGGATGTCATCGATCGAGCTGCGCAGGTACAGGCGCACGTCGGTAGCGACCTGGTCGTTGCGCGAGCGGCCGGTATGTAGGCGTTTGCCCGCATCGCCGACCAGCGTGGTGAGGCGTTTCTCGATGTTCAGGTGCACGTCTTCGAGGTCGAGCTGCCAGATGAAATCGCCGCTGATGACTTCGTTCTCGATCTGCGCCAGACCGCGCTGGATGTCCTTGAGGTCCTGTGTGCTGATGATGTTGCAGTTGGCGAGCATCTGTGCGTGCGCCAGGGAGCCCTGGATGTCGAACAGCGCCAAGCGCTTGTCGAAATCCACCGAGGCGGTGTAACGCTTCACCAGCTCGGCCACGGGCTCGTTGAAACGTCCCGACCAGGTCTGATTGTCTTGCATCGTTGCCATGTCTTGTCCAGAATGAGCGGCACTTGAAAGGTCGATATGCCGGAGACGCGCAGTATAAATCAAAACAATCTGCCGAAGCTGGTGCCCAACTTCCGCAATCTGGGCACGGTGCTGCGCATCATCCTGCTGGTCAACGGTATCGCGCTGCTCGGGGCGGCGGCACAGGCCACCTCGCTGCTCGGGTTGCAGAACGGTTTGCTGCAAAGCTCGGCCTTGTTGCAGCCCGTTCTGCTGAGCAGCCTGCTGTTGTTGTACGCACTTAATCCCGTGTTCGCACGTCTGCCGTATTGGCAAGGCATGCTGTCAGTCACGGCGGCCGTGGTGGCGACCACCATGCTGATCGATATGCTGGGCGGCGAGTTGTTCTGGGCGCATGACGATATCGGCGACTTCCGTTATCTGCGCCATGCAATCGTCGCTGCCGCTGTCACGCTGGCGTTGCTGACGTATTTCCGCCTGCGCGCGCTGGCGCTGTCGCCGGCGAAGCACGAAGCCAGGCTACAGGCTTTGCAGGCGCGCATCCGGCCGCATTTTCTGTTCAACACCATCAATGCCGTGTTGAGCATCGTGCGCAACGACCCGAGACGCGCCGAAACAGCGCTGGAAGATATGGCCGACCTGTTCCGCGTGGCGATGGCGGAACAGCATGAACTGGTCGCGTTGAGCCAGGAGCTTGCATTGGCGCGGCAATATCTGGGCATCGAAGAATTGCGCCTAGGCGAGCGCCTGAAAGTGCATTGGGATACGCAGAACATGCCGCCGGATGCGCTCATACCGCCGCTGATCCTGCAGCCGCTGCTGGAGAATGCGGTCTATCACGGTATCGAACCCCTGCCGGCAGGCGGCACCATAACCGTCAAACTGTATCGGAACGATGGCGAATTGCATCTGGAAGTGAGCAACCCGGCCCAGCATGGGGTCGCGCCGCATGCCAACGGCAACAAAATGGCGCTGTCCAATATCCGCGAGCGGCTGGACCTGCTGTTCGATGTCGAGGCGCAATATCAGGTTGAAAGCGACGCGAACCACTACCATGTCCACATCCGCATCCCTTATGTGAGAGGGCAGGCCGCATGACCGATACCATCACCCTGCCGCTCACCGTCTTCATCGTCGATGACGAGTTGCCCGCGCGCAATCGCCTCAAGGATCTGTTGGCCGACTGTGCCGCGCAGTTGCCGTTGCAACTGGTGGGCGAGGCTGGCAACGGGCAGGAGGCGCTGGACAAGCTCGCGGAGAACCCTGCCGAAGTCGTGCTGCTCGACATCCGCATGCCGCAGATGGACGGCATCGAACTGGCGCGACATCTGAACAAGCTCGACCATCCTCCGGTCATCATTTTCACTACCGCTTTCGACAGCTATGCCATCAATGCATTTGAGCAACGCGCCATCGACTACCTGCTCAAGCCGATCCGTCTCGGGCGCTTGTTCGATGCGCTGACGCGCGCGCGCGATGCCGTGCCGCTGCGCACCGAAGTGCTGCAGGAACTCACGCCGGAACCGCGCAGATTCCTGTCCGCGCACGAGCGCGGCAAGGTGTTGCTGATCCCGATCGAAACGGTGCTTTACCTGCGTGCCGAGATGAAATACGTCACCGTGCGCACCACTGAGCGCGAATACCTGATCGAGGAGTCGCTCACCGCGCTGGAAAAGGAATATGCCGCCCGTTTCGTGCGCACTCACCGCAGTTGCCTGGTGGCCAGGGCAGCGATTGCCGGCTTTGAAAAGGGCGGCGACGAGGGCGAGAGCGGCTGGTTGCTGAAAATCAAAGGGCTGGATGAGAAACTGCCGGTCAGCCGCCGTCAGTTGGCGGCGGTCAGGAATCTCGGCTAAGCTGCGCGCGAAACTTGTGCATGCACAGAGGGCGATATGCTGACGATACTGGTGATCAACTCCAAGGGCGGCTCAGGCAAGACCACGCTGACCACCAATCTGGCCGGCTACTATGCCAGCAAGAAACTTAAAACCGCCATCATGGATTACGATCCGCAAGGCTCGAGCCTGCACTGGTTGGCAACCCGGCCGCGGGAGCTGCCCAACATCCACGGCGCCAATGCCGCGCCGGCCAAAGGCAACGCCCATCTCGGCAGCCGGCAGAACTGGGTGCCGCTCGACACCGAGGTGCTGGTCATCGATGCGCCCGCCGGAACCGGCGGTTTGCTGCTGAAAGAGCTGGTGCGCAAGGCAAACTACATCCTGATTCCCGTCGCCCCCTCGCCCATCGACATCCATGCATCGGCCGATTTCATCAAGGACCTGTTCCTGGTCGGCGGGGCGCGCACCTCCAAAGCGAAGATTGCCGTGGTCGCCAACCGGGTGCGCAGCCGCACGGCGCCGGTCTATGCTACCCTGGAGCGCTTCCTCAACTCGCTCAAGATGCCGTTCCTCACCAGCATCGGCGACTCGGATATCTACCTCCAGGCCATCGAGAAAGGTATGGGTGTGTTCGAGATGGAAGAACAGATGACGGCCTCGGAGCGGCAGGAACTCATGCCTATCCTGAAGTGGCTCGAAGGGCACTTCCCCAACCGCTTCGGCGTGCGTGCCGACGACAAGGTCGTCAGTCTGGAAAGTTCGAGAAAATGGGCGGTGTTGCGCCAAGGTGCCGCCACCGGCAGATTCCCGGCCCTGCGTTCGGGAGAGTCGTAAGACATCTTCGGGGCCATGGAACTTTCGGGGTGATGCTAGCTCTACCGGGAGTCCGTTGCCAGCAATGGACACGATTGAATATCGATAAGGAGAGTCTCATGCGGTTGGATTCCGGCATTCCCAAGCGTCCGCTCATTACTGGTGCTTTGCTTGCAAAGATAGGATTGACGGCAGCATTTTTCGCGTTTTTCTATCTGATATGGCAGGCCATATCGGGGTTGGAACAGCAGTTGAAGTCCAATACCGACCAGTTCGCGGTAGCACATAACTTGCAGGTCGAATATAAGCTGGAAATCCAGGAGTGGAAGGATCTGCTGTTGCGCAGCGCCGACCGTGCGAGTCTGGATAAGCACTGGGCGATATTCGAGAAACAGCATCGCAAGGTGGCGGAGGCCGCGGCAGCGGCGACCAAGGCAAGCGACGTGCGCGCTATCAACGTGAAACTCCAGTCTTTCCTGGATGCGCATGCGAGCAATCTGGCGCAATACCGTGCGAGCACCGAATTGCTGGTGAAGCATGGTTATGACCCGCAGCAGGCGGATCAGGTGGTGAAAGGCATAGACCGCCCGCTGCTGACGTTGCTGGAAGAGGCGGACGAAGCGATGCAGCAGGAGAAGGAATCGATAGATGGCCGCCAGATCGCCAAGGCGCGCAACCGCATCGAACAGGGCCTGATGGCGCTGGCGCTGATCGCCTTGGTCGTGGTGTGGCGGCCGCGGCATTGATGGCGGCCGCGTCGCGATGAGCGAGGCCCGCTAGTGCGGGCCTCGTCGTTTCAGCCGCTGTTGCGCAGCCCGGTGGCGATGCCGTTGATGGTGAGGTGGATGGCGCGCTTCACCTTCTCGTCGTTGTCGCCGGCGCGGTGACGCTGCAACAGGGCGACCTGCAAGTGGTTGAGCGGGTCGATGTACGGCGAGCGGGTCAACAGGCTGCGCGCAAAGGTCGGGTTGTCCTGCAGCAGGGACGTATTGCCGGTCACAGTGAACAGCATCTCCACGGTGGTTTCCCATTCATCGTTGATCGCGCCGAAGATGCGCTTGCGCAGCTCGACGTCCTCGACCAGCTCGGCATAACGCGAGGCGATGCCCATGTCGCTCTTCGACAGCACCATATCCATATTGGACATCAGGCCGCGGAAGAACGCCCAGTTCTTGTACATCGCCTGCAGCTGTTTCAGGCCGGCATCGCCCTCGCGCTCGATGAATTTCTTTACCGCCGAGCCGTAGCCGAACCAGCCCGGCAGCATCACGCGGTTCAATCCCCAGCTGAACACCCAGGGGATGGCGCGCAGGTCTTCGATCCTGTCGGAAGCTTTGCGCGACGACGGGCGGCTGCCGATGTTGAGTTCGGCGATCTCGCGGATCGGCGTGGCGGTGAAGAAATACTCGGTGAAGCCGGGCGTCTCATACACCAGCTTGCGGTAGGCGGCGAAGGCGTCCAGGCTCAGCGCTTCCATGATGCGGTGGTATTCCGGCATGGTGCTGTCGGCGCCGTGATGGTGCAGCAGCGTGGCTTCCATGGTCGCCGCGATCAGCGTCTCCAGATTGCGGCGGCCGATCTCCGGATTGGAATACTTGCTGGCGATCACCTCGCCCTGTTCGGTGATGCGGATCTGGCCGTTCACGCTGCCCGGCGGTTGCGCCAGGATGGCGTCGTAGCTGGGGCCGCCGCCGCGGCCGACGGTGCCGCCGCGGCCATGGAACAGGCGCAGCTCGATGCCGTGCTTCTCGAACACCTGCACCAGTTCCAGCTCGGCCTTGTACAGCTCCCAGTTCGCGGTGAGGTAGCCGCCGTCCTTGTTGCTGTCGGAATAGCCCAGCATGACTTCCTGCGTGTCGTTGCGGCTCTTCAGCAGCTTGCGGTACCAAGGGAGCGAGAACAGTTCGTCCATGATCGTCGCGCCGCCGCGCAGGTCTTCGATGGTCTCGAACAGCGGGATGATGTTGACATGCAACTGGTCGCTGCCTTCCAGCAGGCCGACCTGCTGCAACATCAGCGCCAATTCGAGCATGTCGCTCACCGCATCGGTCTTGGAGATGATGTGGTTGGGCAGCGCGCCATGGCCGAAGCGCCTATGGATCTTGGCCGCGGCCTGCATGATGCGCAGTTCGCTCTGCGGCACGGCGGAATAGCGCTCGATGTCCGCCAGCAGCGGCTTGGCCGCCTGCAGCGTCTCCAGCAGCACGCTGCGTTTGGTTGCCTCATCCAGATCGGCATAGCCGGCTTTGCCGGAGCTGTGCGAGAACAGTTCGGCGACGGTCTGTTCGATGATCGCGCTGTGCTGGCGCATGTCCAGCGGTGCGAGATAGAAGCCGAACACTTCGGCCGCGCGGCGCAAGTTGGCCAGACGGCCGCGCGCCAGATACACCGCGCCGTGCTTGAACAGCGAATCGATCAGGATGTCCAGGTCGGCGATGAACTCTGTTACCGTGGCATACGGCTGTGCGTGCGGGTCCAGCGGCGGCAGGTGCGTGATGTTGTGGCCGAGCTTGCGCGCGGTGGACGACAAGCGCGAATAAATCAGGTTCAGCGCGCGGCGGTAAGGTTCGTCCTCGCGTGCGGCAGACTTGTCCGGCGACGAGTCGGCCAGCTTGCGCAACTCGGGCGTGATCTCTACGACGCGGTCGGTCAGGCTCAGTCGGCGGCCGAGCAGATAGGTTTCGTTCAGATAGTGCTCGAACGCCAGCGCGGAATGCAGCCGCACCGCATCCGACATCACGTCGTGTGTGACGAAGGGGTTGCCGTCGCGGTCGCCGCCGATCCAGCTGCCGACGCGCAGCAGCGGCGGCACCTTGATGTCCTTGTCGAAGCGCGCTTCGAGCTGCTTCTCCAGTCCGGCATAAATCTTCGGGATCTCGTTCAGGAAGGTGTAGCGGTAATATTCCAAGCCGTTGTTGATCTCGTCGCGCACGGTCAGTTTCGACGTGCGCAGCATGCGCGTCTGCCACAGGATCAGCACGAAGCGGTGCAACGCCTCTTCGTTCTCGGCAAGGTCGTCCGGCGTCATGTCCATGCGGTCGCGTTGCGACAGCAAGCTGGAGATGATCAACTGGCAATCGAGGATGCTCTTGCGCTGCACTTCGGTGGGGTGCGCGGTCAGTACCGGCGATACCAGCGCGCTGTTCAAGAAGGTCTGTAGCGTCTTGTTGTCGATCTTGCGTTCTTCCAGCCGGTCCAGTGCCAGTTGCAGCGTACCGTCCTTGGCGGCGCTGCCGGCCTTGAGGTGGGCGCGGTGGCGGCGGTTGTGGTGCAGGTCCTCGGCGATGTTGGTGAGCTGCGAGAAGTAGCTGAATGCACGCACCACGGCCAGCGTCTCGGTGGGGGAGAGCGCATCCAGCACCTGTTCCAGCGTTTCGCCGTCGCGGTCGTCCTGCGTCTTGCGGAAACGCACTGCTGCACGGCGCACGTTTTCGATCAACTGGAAGGTCTCTTCGCCTTCCTGTTCGCGCAGGGTGTCGCCCAAGATGCGGCCCAACAGGCGCACGTCCTCGCGCAGCGGCTGGTCTTTGCTGGAGATGTCGGCAGGTGCTGAGATCAGGTTCATTTTTTCTGTGTGTGTCGTCGGCGCAAAAGCGCGGCGCACCTGTTAGAATGCGCCGCGCAGCAACCGCAAAATTATTTATCGTTAGGAAACCCCGATGAGTCAGGCTTCACTTACTCCTCCAGCCCGTCTGGTGATCGCTTCGCGCGAAAGCGCATTGGCCATGTGGCAAGCAGAACACATCCGGGACAGGCTGCGCGCATTATACCCGCAAACTCAGGTCAGCATCTTGGGCATGACCACGCAGGGCGACCAGATACTGGACAAGACCCTGTCCAAGATCGGTGGCAAGGGACTGTTCGTCAAGGAGCTGGAGACCGCGCTGGAGAACGGCAGCGCCGATATCGCTGTGCATTCGCTGAAAGACGTGCCGATGAACCTGCCGGACGGTTTTGCGCTGGCCTGCATCGGCGAGCGCGAGGACCCGCGCGATGCCTTCGTCTCTAACAAGTTCGACAACCTCGCCAGCTTGCCTGCGGGCAGCGTGGTGGGCACTTCCAGCCTGCGCCGCGAGAGCCAGTTGCGCGCGCGTTTCCCCCACCTCAAGATCGAACCGCTGCGCGGCAACGTGCAGACCCGACTGCGCAAGCTGGATGAAGGCCAGTACGCCGCCATCATCCTCGCCGCCGCCGGACTGAAGCGCCTGGGCTTGGGCGAGCGCATCCGCGCGGTCATCTCCAGCGACGACAGCCTGCCCGCCGTGGGGCAGGGCGCCTTGGGTATCGAAACGCGCGCCGACCGCGCCGACCTGAAAGCCGTGCTGGCGCCGCTGCACCATGCCGATACCGCCGCCTGCGTGCTGGCCGAGCGCGCCATGAGCCGCACCTTGAACGGCAGTTGCCAGGTGCCGCTGGGCGGCTTCGCCGAGGTGCAGAACGGCAAGTTGCGCATGCGCGGTTTCGTCGCCACGCCGGACGGCACCCGTTTGCTGCGTGCCGAGCATATCGGCGACATCGCGCAGCCGGAAGCGCTGGGCGACAAGGTTGCGCAGGATTTGCTCAAGCAGGGCGCCGGAGAGATCCTCGCCGCTTTGAATGGCTGAACGGCCGCTCGCCGGATTCAACATCGTCGTCACGCGGCCGCGTGAACAAGCGGTGGAACTGGCGCGGAGCATCGAACGGCTGGGCGGCAACGCCTTGTCGTTCCCCCTGCTGGAAATCGTGCCCGTGGCCGATCAGGCCGCGCTGTGCGAACAGCTATTCCGCCTCAATCAAGCCGACCTGGCCATCTTCATCAGTCCGAATGCCGTGCGCTACGGCATGGCGGCGATGCGCGCCGCCGGCGTCCGTCTTCCCTCTTCGCTCAGCATCGCCACGGTCGGACAGGGCAGTGCGAAAACCTTGCATGAAGCGGGAGTCGAGCGCGTCATCGCGCCGCGCGAGCGCTTCGACAGCGAAGGGCTGCTGGCGTTGGCGGCATTGCAGCATGTCGCCGGCAAGCGCGTGATGATCTTTCGCGGCAACGGCGGGCGCGAGTTGCTGGGCGACACGCTCAAGGCGCGCGGTGCGATGGTGGAATACGTCAGTTGTTACCAGCGCAACAAGCCTGCATTCGATGGCGCGAGCCTGCTGCAGGCCGCGCCCGATGCCATTACCGTCACCAGCAGCGAGGCGCTGGAGCACCTGCGCGAGATGCTGGGGCCGGCTGCCGCCGGTGTGCTGGCGGCGACGCCCCTGTTCGCGCAGCATCCTCGCATCGCCGAAGCGGCGCGACAACAGGGCTGGCGACAGGTCATCGTCACCGGACCGGGAGATGACGGACTGCTGGGCGGTTTGATAGCATGGGCACACAGCAAACGGGAGCAAGATCATGAGTGAGCAAGTGCAGCAACCATCCCCTGCCGAGCAGGCCGGCAACGCGCCGTTGCCTGTCGTGGCTTCCGCGCCGCAGCGCAACCGCTTGGGCGAGTTGATCTCGCAGGTGACGCTGACGCAGCTCACTCTGGCGGTATTGGTGGTGATCTTCGTCTGGCAATGGCTGGATGCGCATTCCCAGCTCGACCGCACCGAACAGGAAGTGGCGCGCCGTCTGTCCGAGGTGGAAGCGGCGAACAAGACCAACCAGTTGCTGGTGGCGCAGAACCAGGAGCTGGTACGCGAGCTGGGCGGCAAGCTCAGCGTGCTGGAGAGCCGCTATGCCGAAACGCAGAACCAGCGCGCCGCGCTGGAGGCGCTGTACCAGGAGATGTCGAGCAGCCGCGACCAGACCGCCTTGGCCGAGGTCGAGCAGATGCTGCTCATCGCAGGCCAGCAGTTGCAGCTCTCCGCCAACGTCAGGGCGGCGCTGATTGCCATGCAGCAGGCGGAAAGCCGTTTGCAGCGGCCGGCTTTCGCCAATCTGAAGAAACGTATCGCGCAAGACATCGACAGGCTGCGCGCCTTGCCCAACATCGACGTGCCCGCGATCAATCTGCGCCTGGATGCGCTGATCGGCGCGGTGGATGCGCTGCCGCTGGCACAGGATGCGCGCATCTTGCCGCAGCAAGCGGCGGTAGCGGCCGATCCGGCCGAGAGCGCCTGGAAGCGCTTCTGGCATGAGGCCTGGCAAGAGTTGAAGCAACTGGTGCGCATCGAGAGGACTGGGCAACAGGAGATGCCGCTGCTGTCGCCGACGCAGGCGTTCTTTCTGCGCGAGAACCTGAAGCTGCGCTTGCTCTCGGCACGCATGGCCTTGCTGACGCGTGACGAGGTGAGTTTCCGCCGCGACCTGAAGACCTCGCACGAATGGCTCAAGCGTTATTTCGACGTCAAGGCCGGCGAAGGTGCACAGGCTTTGGCTGCATTGCAGAAGCTGGCCGCTTCCAACATCGTGATCGACATGCCGGACATCAGCGGCAGTCTGGAGGCGGTGCGCAACTACCGCGTCTCGCATGAGCGGGGTGTGCGATGAAATGGCTGCTTTGGCTGCTCGGCCTGTTCGTCGCGGCGGTCGCGGTGATGCTGGCCGCGCGCAATCCCGGCTATGTGCAGTTCGTTTATCCGCCCTACAAAATCGAAATGTCGCTGACACTGTTCGTGTTCGCGCTGACCGCGTTGTTCGTGCTGGGCTACCTGCTGGTGCGCCTGGCTTTTGCCACGCTGGAACTGCCGGAATACGTGCGCTCCTTCCGCAAGGAACGCGCCGAGAGCAAGGGGCGCGCGGCGATGATAGAAGCGCTGACCGCCTATTTCGAGGGGCGTTATGCCGCCGCCGAGAAAGCGGCGGTGCGTGCGATGGAGTTGGGCGAACACTCGGGGCTGAATCCCATCGTCGCCGCGCGCGCCGCGCATGAACTGCGCGAGTTCGACAAACGCGACGCCTATCTGGCTGATGCCGAGGGCAAGACCGTCGGCGAGAGTACCATGCGCCTGATGGCCAAGACCGAGTTCCAGCTCGACCAGAAGCAGCCGCAATCGGCCCTGATTTCGCTGAAGGAGCTCAGCGATTCCGGCATGCACCGTCACATCGGCGCGCTCAGCCTCGAGCTGAAGGCGCAGCAGCAGGCGCGCAACTGGGATGCGGTGCTGGAGGTGATGGCGCAGATGGAGAAGCGCAACGCCATCGACAAGGTCGTTGCCGAGCAGATGCGCCAGCAGGCCTGGCTGGAGAAACTGCGCACCCAGGCGACGGATATCGACGCGCTGCGCGCTTTGTGGAAATCCATCCCGGGCGAATTCAAGCGCCGCGGCAAGATCGCCGCGGTTGCCGCCGAGGCATTCGGCAAATTGGGCGATTGCCGAAGCGCATACCAGCTGCTTGCCGAAAGCCTCAATTCGCAATGGGACAGCGATCTTGTCGCGCTCTACGGCGAGTGCGCCGGCGATAACAACATTGCGCAGATCGAACAGGCCGAGCGCTGGCTGGAGAAGCATACTGACGATGCCGGCCTGCTGTTGGCCCTGGGCAAACTCTGCATGTACCAGCAGCTATGGGGCAAGGCCCAGAGCTATCTCGATGCCAGCCTGAGCCTGCAACCTTCCGCTGCCGCCTATGCCGCGCTTGGCCAGCTTGCCGAAAAGACCGGCAAGCAAGAGCAGGCACTCACCTATTTCCAGAAAGCCATGCAAGCCGGACAGGCCGGATAGCCGAATCAGCCTGACCGTTTTGAAAAGATATAGCCGGAGTTCTATGCCTTTCGGTCTATATGCTGTGTCGCGGAGTGCTGTTACAGTTCCAGCATCGGTCGTTTTGAATTCAGTCTATGCCGCCGGTAACGGCTTAATGGGAGATTCAGATGGGATGTCGGAGGTGCATTGGTTCGCTTGGTTCGGTTATCGCCGCGGTTGTGCTGCTCGCGGCATGTTCTTCAGCGACGCCGCCTGCCGCGGTGGCAGCAGCGGAACCCGCCGGCGCCGAACGGCAGGCGCGGGTACCGAATGAGTACCTGCTCATGCTCACATCCGGCGCGGACGAAAGCGTCATCACCGAGCATTACGCCCGCTTCGGCATCAAGGATATCAATGCATTGGGTGACGAGGCGTATCTGCTCATCCTGTCCAACGATCCTGGGCCCGAGCAGATGGAGGCGCTGATCCTTGACGATGACCGAGTCAAGGCCATCCAGCCCAACCTGATCTATTGGAGCAACCGCTCCGGCAGGAGCGCAAAGTAAGTTACGACGGAGAAATCATGGGGAACCGACGGGTGAGGCTGGCTGCGATATTCCTTGTTCTGAGCGCCAGCAGTGCCGAGGCGGGAACGATCTTCAAGTGCAAGGGCGCGGATGGCGCCATGCTCTACCAGGAGAAACCCTGTGCCAAGGAAGCTCAGTCGGTCTCATCCTGGGGCGGGCGCTCCTCGTCGTCGGTGGAGGTCGATGGCGACTCGGGCGGTGCCAATGAAGCGCTGGTCATCGGACAGGGGGATGGCGGGCATTACTTCATCGACGGCGCCGTCAACGACAGCTACCTGAATTTCGTCATCGATACCGGTGCCACGGTGGTTTCCCTGCCAAGCAGCATCGCGGCAAACTCGGGGATCAAGTGCGAGGGCAGGACGGCGATGCACACGGCCAACGGCGTTACCCAAGCGTGCACGGCGACCATCCAGAAACTCAAGGTCGGCCACTTCACCCTGCGTTATGTGCAGGCGGTCGTTGTGCCCAACCTCAGCCAGCCCCTACTGGGCATGAACGTGCTCAAGCAGTTCCGCGTCGAGCAGGACAACGGCCAGATGCGGCTGTCGCGGAAGTATTAAACCTTCGGCACGAAGGTGAACACGTCCGAGTAGAACGCATCGTTCGGCAGGCCGCGTTGCGAGGTGAACTCGCGATGGGCCGCTTCCACCATCACCGGCGCGCCGCAGGCATACACTGCATAGCTAGACAGATCCTTGAAATCATCCAGCACTGCTTGGTGCACAAAGCCGCAGCGGCCGTTCCACTGCTCGTCCGATACCACCGGCGTGAATTTGATGCCCTGCGCTTCCCACTCCTTCACCTTGTCCAGCATGTACAGGTCGGATTGCTTGCGCACGCCCCAGTAGAAATGCATCTCGCGCTTGAAGCCGATGTGCAGCGCGTGTTCGATGATCGCCTTCACCGGCGCAAAGCCGGTGCCGCTGGCGACGAACAGGATGGGCTTGGACGAATCCTCGTGCAGGCAGAAATCGCCGAGCGGCCCCTTGATGCGCAGGATGTCGCGCTCCTTCATGCCGTTGAACACATGGTTGGTGAACTTGCCGCCTGCGATATTGCGCACATGCAGCTCCAGCAGCTCGTCGGCGTGCGGTGCGTTCGCCAGCGAGAAACTGCGCGGCTTGTCGTCCTTCTGCAGGATGTCGATGTACTGTCCGGCGAGGAACTGCAGGCGCTCGTTGCTGGGCAGTTTCAGATACAGCGCCATCACATCATCGGCCAGCTTCACCATCTTCTCCACGCGGCAGGGTAAGGTCTTCACCGCGATCTCCTGCGCGCTGGTCACCTCGTGGCTCTCGATGGTCAGATCGGAAAGCGGCTTGGCACAGCAGAACAAGGCCATGCCGGCCGCCTTTTCCTCCTCGCTCAGCGCGAACGCCTGCGCCTTGCCGTGGTCCACCGATCCGCTCAGCACCTTGCCCTTGCACACCCCGCACGCACCGTTGCGGCAGCTGTAGGGCAGCGTCAATCCGTGATCCAAAGCGGCATCAAGAATGGTCTCATCCTTGTCGACGGGAAAGGTGTGGTTGCTCGGGTGGATAGTGGTCTTGAAAGTCATGGCGTATTGCTGAGGGGCGTAAAAGGCGGCGATTTTAACGCATAATCGCGGCATGAAAAGCGTTCTCATCATCGGCTGCGGCGACATCGCGCGCCGTACCATCCCCTTGTTGCGCGGCCGTTATCGTCTCTATGCACTGGTTCGTAACGTGAATCAGTTTGCCGCGTTGCGCGTGCTTGGCGTCACTCCCGTTACCGGCGATCTGGATAACCGGCATAAGCTGTCGCGGATCGCTGGCCTGGCGGATATCGTGCTGCACCTCGCCCCGCCGCCGAACAACGGGGCGCAAGATACGCGCACCCGCCACTTGCTCACCGCCTTGTCGCAAGGGGCATTGCCCGGACAACTCATCTACATCAGCACCAGCGGTGTCTACGGCGATTGCGGCGGCGAGTACGTGGACGAGACCCGCCCGCCGCATCCGCAAACGCCCAGAGCGCAGCGCCGCGTCGATGCCGAGCTGCAAATCCGCCGCTGGGCCGTGCGTAATGGCGTGAGAGCCAGCATCCTGCGCGTGCCCGGCATCTACGCTGCCGACCGCCTGCCGCTGGAACGCATTCGCGCCGGCACGCCCGCCATCGTTGCGGCGGAAGACGGCTACACCAATCACATCCATGCCGACGACCTTGCCCACATCCTTGTTGCAGCGCTAGGTCACGGCAGGCCGAACCGTATTTACAACACCAGCGATGATGGCGAGATGAAGATGGGCGATTACTTCGATGTCGCCGCCGACGCATCCCACCTGCCGCGCCCGCCGCGCATCACGCGGGCCGAGGCACAGCGCGTGCTGCCCGAGCCGTTGCTGTCCTTCCTCAATGAATCGCGGCGGCTGGGGAACAAAAGATTAAAACAGGAATTGAAGGCAAGACTGGACTATCCGACAGTGAGAGATTTCCTGGCTTCGGTTTGAAGTGATCATCTCGGATCGTAACTGGGCGAATATTTCGCCAGCACTGGTTTCATCAACAGGTCTTCCTTGATGACATGGTCGATAAGCCAGTCACGCAGGAAGCCGGTGAAATGCCGGACGGTATCCGCCGACCATTCATTGCCCAAACTGTCGATCTGCCCCCTGATCTGAGAAAGTTTTTCGAGCAATGCCTGATGAGACTGGTTCAGTTGTGGAACTTGGGTATAGCCGACTGCGGCAGCGATTTTTTCTTCGCGCTCAAAATGTACCAGCGAATATTGCGACAGGTCGTCCAGTGCTTTCGCCAGCCCATTCCGATCTTTCGCCACCAGACTCTCTTCGACCATGTTGATGATCTCGATCAGATGCTTGTGATCGGAGTCGATCACATTGTTGCCTACACTTAATTGCTCACGCCAAACCAGGGCCATGACTGTTCTTTCCTGAACGATGAATGGCCATGATAGCAAAGGCCGTGAAGGTTGGAACTCGTTTACGAGTCGGCTCTTTTTGAAGTCCACGCCGCTTCCAGCAACCGATCCCTCTTGTCCTGCGGCATGCGCTGCACAAACGAACAGTCCTCGCGGTGCAATGTGATGCCGAATCGGGTGGTGTAGCCGACGATGCGGTCGGGCGATTCGGGTTTGCAGCATTTGGCCATGCGCACGGTGAGTCCGCCCACGCCTTCGATGAGCACGCCGGTGGATGAGGTGCGCGCTGCAGCGTGCTTCTGCGTTACGACCTTGGCGGGGAGTATGACTTTGGTCGGCGCTTCCAGCCGCACGGCGGTGGCGATGCGGTGCTGTTTGATCTCGTCGCGGCCGATGGCGGCCAGCAGTTCGTCGAGCTTGTTGAAGCGCAGGCGTTGCGCGAGCTTCTCCTGGTTGAGATCGGTGACGCCGAGACGGTGCAGTTCGCGGTCGAGGATGATGCGGCCTTCGGCGATGCTCGCGTCGAGGTTCTGCGTGGAGAACCAGTGGCGCACCTTGGCGCGCGCACGCGAACTCTTCAGGAAGCCGAGCTGCGGCGACAGCCAGTCGCGGCTGGGCGCGCCCACCTTGGTGGTGAGTATCTCCACGCGCTGTCCGGTCTGCAATTTGTAGTTGAGCGGCACGATGCTGCCGTCGACCTTGGCGCCGCGCGTGCGGTGGCCGAGGTCGGTGTGCAGCACATAGGCGAAATCCACCGGCGTCGCGCCTTTCGGCAGGTCGATCACCTTGCCCTGCGGGGTCAGCACATACACGCGGTCTTGCAACAGCTCGTTGCGGAATTTCTCTTCCAGTTCGCCGCTGTCGGCCAGTTCGGCTTTCCATGCCAGCACCTGGCGCAACCAGGAGATCTTCTCGTCCAGGCCGTTTTCCGATTTCCTGTTCTCCTTGTAGCGCCAGTGTGCGGCCACGCCGAGTTCGGAATCGTGGTGCATCTGCCGCGTGCGGATCTGCACTTCCACCGACAGTTCGCGCGGGCCGGTCACGGCGGTGTGCAGCGAGCGGTAGCCGTTGGGCTTTGGGCGCGCGATGTAGTCGTCGAACTCCTTCTGGATCGGCGCCCACAGTTCGTGCACGATAGACAGCGCGGCGTAGCATTGCTCGATGTCCTCGACGAGGATACGCACGGCGCGCACGTCATAGAGCTGCTCGAAATCGAGCTGCTTGCGCTTCATCTTGTTGATGATGCTGTAGATGTGTTTCGGCCGGCCGCTCAGGTCGGCATCGATGCCGGCCTGTGCCAGCGCCTGTTGCAGTTGCGCGATGACGTCGGCGATGTAGCGCTCGCGGTCGACGCGGCGTTCGTCCAGCAGCCTGGCGATCTTCTTGTACAGCACCGGTTCCAGATAGCGTACCGACAGGTCTTCCAGCTCCCACTTGATCTGCCACACGCCGAGGCGGTTGGCCAGCGGCGCGAAGATGCTGTAGGTCTCCTGTGCAATCTGCCGTTGCTGTTCCGGCGGCGCACCGGACAGGGTGCGCAGGGTCTGCGTGCGCTCGGCGAGTTTGATCAGCACCACGCGGATGTCTTCCACCATCGCCAGCAGCATCTGGCGCAGGCTCTCCACCTGCTGCGCGGCTTCCTCCTTGTCCTTGGCGGCGGGGCTGCGCATTTCGCTGAACAGGCGGATGCGTTCCATGCGCGAGATGCCGTCGACCATCGCGGTCACGCTGCGGCCGAAGTTCTCGCCCAGCACCTCGGCCCAGTTCTCCAGATGATCCGGCACCGCGTGCAGCACGGTGGCGGCGACGGTCTCGTGATCCAGATGCAGGCCGACGAGGATGGAGGCGGAGCCGAGCGCGTGCTGCAACAGCGGCGTGCCGGTGACCTCGGTCCGGTCGTGATAGAGCGGCGCCGCGAATTCGCAGGCCTTGCGGATCAGCTCGATCTCGGCCGCGGCGAAGGTGCCGGACAGTGCATCCAGCCACTGCCGGATGTCGGCGCTGTCCTGCCCGGCAAGCGGTGGGAGGTGATGTTGAACGGAGACCATGCGTTTCTGCTACAGCTTGTAACCGCGCTCGCGCAACAGGCGCAGCGCGGCATCCACCACGTCGGCATCGTAGAGCGTGCCGCGCTGGTCGCTGATCTCTGCCAGCGCCGCATCCAGGCCCAGGCTGGCGCGATAGGGGCGGTGCGAGGCCATCGCCTCTAGCACGTCCGCCACCGCCAGGATGCGCGCCTCCAGCAGGATGGCTTCGCCCTTCAGCCCCTGCGGATAGCCGGAGCCGTCCATGCGCTCGTGGTGTTGCAGCACCATCTGTGCGATGGGCCAGGGGAAGTCGATGTCCTTGAGGATGTCGAAGCCGCTCTGCGGATGCGTCTTGATGAAGCTGTATTCGATCTCGCTCAGCTGCGCCGGTTTGCTCAGGATCTCGGCGGGAATGGATATCTTGCCCAGGTCATGCACGATGCCGGCGAGATGGATGGCATAGACCCGTTCGTGCTGCAGCCCCATCTCGCCGGCGATACCCGCCGCCAGATCGGCGACGCGGCGCTGGTGGCCGGCCGTGTAGGGGTCGCGCTGTTCGACGGTGGCGGCGATGGCCTGCACCGTATCCTGTAGACCGTCCTGCAGCTGGTCGAGGTAATGTTGCCGCTCGGCCAGCGCGCTGTCGCGCTCACCGCGCATGCGCAGGTTGAGGATGCCGAAGGACAGGTCGTCACCCATTTCCGAGAGCAAGGCCACCTCGTCTTCGGTGAACGCGTGCGGCGTGGCGGCATAGATCGCCAGGGTGCCGAATACCGAACCGTTGTCGCGCAACGGGATGGAGATGCTCGAACGGTAACCGTAATGCAGCGCCAGATCGCGCCACGGCGCGAACAGCGGGTCGGTCGCGATGTCCTGGCAGATCCTGGTCTGCCCGCTGCGGATGGCTTCGCCCGAGGGGCCCTTGCCGAGCGCGACCTCTTTCCAGCTCAACTGCAAAGACTCGACATAACCCGGCTGCACGGCGTGGGACGCCACCGGCTTGATCGACTTTTCCCCATCCTGCTCCATATAGCCCACCCATGCCAGCAGATAACCGCCTTTTTCCACCGCTGCGCGACACATGTCGTGCAGCAGCGCCCGCTCCTCGCGGGCGCGGATCAGGGTCCGGTTGCCGGCGCTCAGGGTTTTGAGGGCTCGGTTGGCATGGCGCAGCGAAGTTTCGGCCTCGGCCACGCGGCGGAACGGCTCCTGTACGCTGCCGACGAACACGGTGCGGTAGATGAAGAGGTAGGCGATCACCTTGTACACATGGCCGAGCAGGTTAAAGATGTCGGTCACATCGGAATACAGCGTGAAGCTGAGCTCGCTGAGGGCGGTGATGGCGGCCGCGGTGAACAATCCGGTGGCTTCGGCCACCGTGCCGCGCTGCGCTTGCCGCCAGAACAGCACGGCAGCGATGGCGAGGATGGCGACGATCAGGTATTCCAGCGCGACCTTGAGCGGCGCCAGCCCTTTACCGTCGATGAAGGTGTGCGGCAGTGCATCCTGGTGGAACAGGCCGATCCAATACACCAGCGCGCTGACCAGCACGGCGGCGAACAGCAAGCCGTAACGCGTTCTCGGCTCGCGCAACGGCGTCCACGGGCGCAAGGCGACGCCCAGCAATGCGGCGGCGAAGATGAAGCGCGCCGCCAGCCAGAAATTGATGGCCTTCTCCGGGCCGGCGGGAGTGACCCAATCCGGCATGCCGGCAAACGACAGCATGTGCGCGAAATCGATGAGGCCGACCGCCAGCGAAGCGCAGGCGATGACGACGATGTTGGCCGCGCGTTCGCTGCCGTAGGCGTTCCATGCCACGCCGAACACCAGCATGGAGACGACGATGGACAGCGTCTCGAATGGCAGGTGGATGCTCTGGTATTTGGAGATGCCTTCGAAGGCGTGTTGCGGCGGCGCCAGCCAGATGACGAGGAACAACAACGCAAGCACCCCCAGCAACCATGTTGCCATACGCAGGGGGTGTTTTGCGGCGAGGTTTGTCATGGCGTGGATTTGGCGTTGCTCACTTCGACCAGTTGGGCCAATTTGTTCTTTGCCGCGCCGGAGGCGACGGTGGCAGCCGCCTTCTTCACGCCTGCCGCCAGCGTGTCGGCCAGCCCGGCCGCATAGATCGCCGCACCGGCGTTGAGCAGGACGATGTCGAGCGCCGGTCCCGGCTTGTTGTCCAGTACGCCGAGCAGCATGGCCTTGGCCTCGGCGGTATTGGCGACGCGGATCGTGTCGAGCGGTTCGGAACGCAGGCCGAAGTCTTCCGGTGCGATGGTGTATTCGTTCACCTGGCCGTCCTTCAGTTCGGCCACGTTGGTGGCGCCGCTGATGGTGATCTCGTCCAGTCCGTCATTGCCGTTCACCACCAGCACATGGCGGCTGCCGAGGCGCTGCAGCACGCGCGCCTGGATGCCGACCAGGTCGGGATGGAACACGCCCATCACCTGGTTGTCGGCGCCGGCCGGGTTGGTCAGCGGACCCAGCACGTTGAACATGGTGCGCACGCCAAGCTCCTTGCGTACCGGTGCCGCGTATTTCATCGCGCCGTGGAAGTTCGGTGCGAACATGAAGCCGATGCCGATCTGGTCGATGCTGTGGCCGACCTGTTCCGGCGTCAGGTTGAGGTTCACGCCGAGCGCTTCCAGCACATCGGCCGAGCCGCATGTCGAAGACACCGAGCGGCCGCCGTGCTTGGCCACGCGCGCGCCCGCCGCCGCGGCGACGAAGGCGCTGGCGGTGGAGATGTTGAAGGTGTGCGCCGCATCGCCGCCAGTGCCGCAGGTGTCGACCAGATGCTCGCGTTTCGTCACCGGCACCTTGCTGGCGAACTCGCGCATCACGAAGGCGGCGGCGGAGATCTCGCCGATGGTCTCTTTCTTCACGCGCAAGCCGACCAGGATGGCGGCGATCATGGTCGGCGAGACTTCGCCGCTCATAATCTGGCGCATCAGCGACAACATCTCGTCATAGAAGATCTCGCGCTGCTCGATCAGTCGTACCAGTGCCTGTTGCGGGGTGATCATGGCTTGCCCTCCAGAAAATTCTTCAGCATGTCGTGGCCGTGTTCGGTCAAGATGGACTCGGGGTGGAACTGCACGCCGTGCACCGCCAGCGTCTTGTGGCGCACGCCCATGATCTCGCCGTCATCGGTCCAGGCGGTGACTTCCAGACAATCAGGGATAGTCTCGCGCTCGATCACCAGCGAGTGGTAGCGCGTCGCGGTGAACGGGTCGGGCAGGCCGGTGAACACGCTGGTGCCATGGTGGTGTATCTGCGAGGTCTTGCCGTGCATCAGCGTCTTGGCGTGGATGATGCGTCCGCCGAAGGCCTGGCCTATGCTCTGGTGGCCAAGGCACACGCCGAGCAGCGGGATCTTGCCGGCGAAGTGCTTGATCGCCGCCACGGAGACGCCCGCCTCGTTCGGTGTGCACGGGCCGGGCGAGACCACCAGATGTTGCGGGTTCATCTTCGCGATGTCTTCCACGGCGATCTCGTCGTTGCGGTACACCACCACATCCGCACCGAGTTCGGCGAAATACTGCACCAGGTTGTAGGTGAAGGAATCGTAGTTGTCGATCATCAATAACATGTGCGTTCCTCCTTAACGGTGCGCCTGGGCATCGAGCCCGTCCAGCACCATCTCCGCCGCGCGCAACACCGCGCGTGCCTTGTTCTGCGTCTCCATCCATTCGCTGTCCGGCACCGAGTCGGCGACGATGCCGGCGCCCGCCTGCACGTACAGCATCTTGTCTTTCACCACGGCAGTGCGCAGCGCGATGGCCACGTCCATGTCGCCGTTGAAGCCGAGGTAGCCGACCGCGCCGGCGTAGATGCCGCGCTTGCTGGGTTCCAGTTCGTCGATGATCTCCATCGCGCGCACCTTGGCCGCACCCGACACGGTACCGGCGGGGAAGGTGGCCTTGAGCACATCCATCGCGTTCAGGCCCGACTTCAGTTTCGCCTCGACGTTGGAGACGATGTGCATCACATGCGAGTAGCGTTCGATCACCATCTTGTCGGTCAGTTTCACCGTGCCGTTCTGCGCCACGCGGCCGATGTCGTTACGACCGAGGTCGATCAGCATCAGGTGTTCGGCCAGCTCTTTCGGGTCGGCCAGCAATTCTTCGGCAAGCGCCGCATCCTGCTGCGGCGTCTTGCCGCGCGGGCGCGTGCCGGCGATGGGGCGCACGGTGACGGTGTCGCCCTCCAAGCGCGCCAGAATCTCGGGCGACGAGCCGACCACGTGATGGTCGCCCATGTCGTAATAGAACATGTAGGGCGAGGGATTGATGCTGCGCAGCGCGCGATACAGCGACAGCGGCGAGGCGGGGAAGGGCTGCGCCATGCGCTGCGACAGCACCACCTGCATGATGTCGCCGTCGAAGATGTACTGCTTGGACTTTTCCACCGCCGCCTTGAACGCGGCTTCGCCGAACTCGGATCGCGCTTCCTGGTGCGGGACGGCCGGTGCGAACGGGATGTCTATCGGACGGCGCAGCATGCCGACGAGCTCGCGCAGGCGTTCGCGCGCCAGCGCGTAGGCGTCGTCCTGCGTCGGGTCGGCGTACACGATGAAGGTCAGCTTGCCGGACAGGTTGTCGATCACCGCCAGTTGTTCGGTGAGCATCAGCAGGATGTCGGGTGTACCCAGCGTGTCTTTCTTTGCGGTCTTGGCCAGACGCGGCTCGATGTAACGCACCGTGTCGTAGCCGAAGTAACCCGCCAGTCCACCGGTGAAACGCGGCAGGCCGGACAGTGGTGCGACTTTGAAACGGGCGCGGTATTCCTCGATGAAGTCGAGCGGGTGATCGACCTCCTGAGTGGTCTCACCCGCGCCGTTGGTCAGCGTGACCTGCTTGCCGCGCACGCTGATGCGCGTGGTGGCAGGCAGGCCGATGAAGGAGTAGCGCCCGAAACGTTCGCCGCCCTGCACCGATTCGAGCAGGTAGGAAAACGGCTTGTTGGCGAGCTTGAGATACAGCGACAGCGGCGTGTCGAGATCGGCGAAGGTCTCGGCGACCAACGGGATGCGGTTATAGCCTTGCTTGGCTAACTGATTGAAATCCTGTTCGGTGATGGGTGACAACATAAAAACCTCTCTAAATATTTGCGATGACGGCGGGCGGACGCGAAGTCCGGCAATGCGGGATCACCATCGCCAGCAGGTCGTCTGCGCAGAGAGGTCGTTATGGGTCATGTTCATGCGCGTTGGATGAGCGGCAATACGCCGGTCAGGTCGGGAATGACTGCATCCACATTGAGCGTTTCCACCGGCTCGCCGTGGTTGTAGCCGTAGGGCACGCAGATGATGGGGCAGCCTGCGGCGCGTGCGGCCTGTGCATCGCTGAGCGAGTCACCGACCAGCAACAGCTGTTCGATCGTCACGCCGAAGAACTTGGCTGCATGCAGCAACGGCATGGGATGCGGCTTCTTTTCCGGCAGCGTATCTCCCGCCAGCACGATGTCGAAGTAGGGCGCAAGACCGGAGGCTTTCAGGATCGGGTCGGTGTAGCGCATCACCTTGTTGGTGATGCAGCCCAGACGATAACCGGCCGCTTTCATCGCATCGAGTCCTTGTACCACGTTGCGGAACGGTTTGCTGTCGCAGGCCAGCTCGGTGTAATGCTTCTCGAAGACAGGCAGCGCCCGGTCGAACAGCGCGGCATCCGGCTCGGCATGCATGTCGCCGGTCAGCGCGCGTTTCACCAGCCAGTGGATGCCGTTGCCGATGTAGCTCATCAGCAGTTCCTGCGACACGGGCGGTCGGCCCATGTCGCGCAGCATGCGGTTGGCCGACTCGGCCAGCTCCGGCGCGGTATGCAGCAGCGTGCCGTCGAGGTCGATGACGATGGCGGCGATCGGCAGCGGGAAGTTCCTGAAGGCCATTACTTCCTGACTTTGGCCAGCTCGGCGCGCAGTTCGCCGATGATGGTGTCGTATTTGTTCTTGTCGTTGGCGTTGTATTTGCCGAACACCGCAGAGCCGGCGACGAAGGTATCAACGCCCGCTTCGGCCACTTCCTTGATGTTGGCCGGGCCGACGCCGCCGTCGATTTCCAGACGGCAGTTATATTTGCCGTCGTCGATCATCTTGCGCACGGAGCGCGCCTTGTCCAGCACATGCGGGATGAACTTCTGGCCGCCGAAGCCGGGGTTCACCGACATCAGCAGCACCATGTCCAGCTTGGGCAGGGTGTATTGCAGGATATCCAGCGGAGTGGCCGGGTTGAACACCAGGCCGGCCTTGCAGCCGCTGTCCTTGATCAGGCCGATGGTGCGGTCGATGTGCTCGGAAGCTTCCGGGTGGAAGGTGATGTAGGTCGCGCCGGCCTTGGCGAAATCGGGGATGATGCGGTCCACCGGCTTGACCATCAGATGCACATCGATGGGGGCGGTCACGCCGTGCTTGCGCAGCGCTTCGCACACCAAGGGGCCGATGGTCAGGTTGGGCACGTAATGGTTGTCCATCACGTCGAAGTGGACGATGTCGGCGCCGGAGGCGAGCACGTTGTCCACTTCCTCGCCCAGCTTGGCGAAGTTGGCGGAGAGAATCGATGGGGCGATCTGGTAAGTCATGTTTGTTCCTTAAAAGGTGAGATTGAATTCGAGACGGCCATTTTACCCGAAACTCGCGCGCGGCTTGTCATGCCGCACAAAATACGGTGAAATGCCGCGATGGAAGACAACACCCTCTATCGCATCCAGGTTTCCGTACAGGTCCGTTACCTCGCCGACCAGTCCGACGAAGCGGATGACCGTTATGTGTTCGCCTACACCATCACGGTGGCCAACGACGGGGAGCACGCGGTACGGCTGCTCAGCCGCCACTGGATCATCACCGATGCCAACAATCATGTGCAGGAAGTGAAGGGCAAAGGCGTGGTGGGCGAACAGCCGCTCATCAAGCCCGGGCAGAGTTTTGAATATACCAGCGGCACCGTGCTGGCGACGCAGGTGGGCACCATGTCCGGCAGCTATCAGATGCAGGTCGTCGATGGCGGCGAATTCTCAGTGGCGATCCCGCAATTCGTGTTGAGCGTGCCGCGCGTACTCCATTAAGTGGTGAAGATGATAAAGAGCAGATCGATCTGGCTGATATTGGCCTTGAGCATGGGACTTGCCGCCTGTCAGGCGCCGCCGCCTCCCGTGGTGGAAGTGAAACCGCCGGTCGGCAAACCCTCGCCCGATTTCATGGTCAGCAAATGGGAGATGCTGCCGGACTGGCTCACGCAGGATCTGTCCGCCTCGTGGCCGGCTTTGCAGCAGAGCTGCCGCGCGCTCAAGCTCAAGCCGGTATGGCTGCCGATCTGCGCCGCCGCCGCGCAGGTGAGCAAGGACGACGCCATGGCGCAGCGTGCTTTCTACGAGACCTGGTTCACCCCGTATCAGGTGTTCAATCCGGACGGTACGGACAGCGGCCTCATCACCGGCTATTACGAGCCGCTGCTGAAGGGCAGCCGCACCCGCAGCAAGCGTTTCGCCTATCCCATCTACGGGCCGCCCGACGACATGCTCGAAGTGGACATGGGCGAACTCTATCCGCAATTCCGCGGCCAGCGCGTGCGCGGGCGCCTGCAAGGCAAGCGCGTGGTGCCCTATTTCAACCGTGCCGAGATCGACGCCGGCATGGCCCAGGCGCTGCAAGGCAGCGAGATATTCTGGGTGGAAGACCCGGTCGAACTTTTCTTCCTGCAGATACAGGGTTCCGGCCGCATCGAGCTGGAAGACGGCAAGCGCGTGAAGATCGGCTATGCCGACCAGAACGGCCATCCCTACGCCTCCATCGGCAAGAAGCTCATCGACATGGGCGAGCTGAAGCCGGAAGAGGCCTCCATGCAGGGCATCAAGAATTGGGCGGACAAGAACCCGGAAAGATTGGCGACGCTGCTGGGTTACAACCCCAGCTATGTGTTCTTCCGCGAGCTGCCGGACTCGCTGTCGGCGCCGCTCGGTGCACTGGGCGTGCCGCTCACCAACGAATACAGCATCGCCGTAGACCAACGCACCATCCCGCTCGGCGTGCCGGTGTTCCTCGCCACCACGCAACCCAACAGCAACGAACCGCTCAATCGCCTGATGTTCGCGCAGGATACCGGCGGCGCCATCAAGGGCGCGGTGCGCGCCGACTTCTTCTGGGGTTTCGGTGACTATGCAGCGGTGCGCGCCGGCAGCATGAAACAGTCCGGCCGCATGTGGGTGCTGTTCCCCAAGGGCGGCGAACCGGCGCTGGATTGACGGAGAGCTGGAGCGGGTGCCCTCCCGATCCCGCATGCAGGAATCGTCAGACGTTCCGTATCGACGCCAGCCTGCCGAACCGCCAGCCCCGGCCGAAGTTGCAGTTCTTCTTTGGCATGGGGAGTGCGCCAACTAATACTGGCACTGCCGGAACACAATCAATCCTTGTTGCGCTTCTTGTTTTTCTCGTCACGGCGTTCTTCATGTTTCTCATCTTTGCGCTGCACCGACACCGTGGCTGATGCGGTGGTTCTATTGCCCGAACCATCTGTTGCCGAATAGGTCACCAGATAAGCACGCCCAGCGTTGGTTTTACTCTCGGCTTTCAGTTGGAATTGCCGGTCATCGGTGCCGAGTTGAACCTCTTTAACATCCCCGTTTTCCATCGGCTCACTGGCAATGATGGACTCGAGCTTGATCTCGGGTGCAGGGTCATAGTCATCCAGCACCGTGATGGTGGCGGTGATGGGTGCGAGTTTGTCGTTTTCTCGAACGATGCTTGGGTTTAGCGTGACTGTGAGGGCGGGCGGGGTTATGTCAAGGCGTTGTAAGGGGACGGTTATTTCGTCTTTCTTTGAGCGTCCACCAAAGTTGATTGTGGCGTGACTTGTGATGTAAGTCATATCCATTTTATCCAGCGTAACACTCATTCCGCCCATGGTTTGACTAGGGGCTACAGGCTGACTGTAATCGTCTGCCATAAGCCAATTGATAGAAATCTCCTCGGTTTCTTCGAGGCTAATACGACGTACCTCCCAGCCTGGAGGGGAAGTAACACTGGCAGCAGGTATGTCGAAATAGTCAGGGGATGGATATTTTTTATTTACGAACATGCCTGAGATATCAGTCTTAAGTTCCCAAACATCGTTGTAGTAATCGGCATCATTTAAGGTGTCATGCCCAATCCATACCGAGGAAATTGGATAAAGACCATTATTTTTTACGCGATAGTGATATTGCACCTTGCCGCCGAAATGGGTGCCATAAACTTCAACAATAGGTGGTGCAGCAGCTGCGACATTTCCAAGGCTCAATAGCAAATACAACAGGCCAACTGCAAACCATCTTGTCATATTTAATGTATTCATCATTTTCTCCATCATGGAAATTGGAAATGCACAGGATCATCTATCGGCTTAGGCCTGCGCAATCCGCAACAATCTCTCGCCAAAGCATCAATGGTTGCTGGCGGCAAATCAATTGTTACATCTACAGCGAGTCCTCGTGTATGTCGAGAATTCGGGGCGGGCTGCTGAGTGTCCAACAACTTGTGTCTTCGATAGTGTTCTTGTGTTTTAGTTTTCAAATTGACGCAAGATGGATTGGTTCTCACTTGAGGGTCTCTCGAATTTACGAATTCCATCCACTTCTCCCATACCTTGATGAGGTGTTGGTTATACGCAGGAGGCCTATAAGCTGATCCAACAGTAGGCGTGCCACCCGCTGCGGAAGCTGCATCAAGCAGTTTCTGCAATGCAGTTTTCATCGTTTGATCTAACCGTGCTGTATCCGACAGATTAGGATTATCCTCAAACGTTTGCACATCTGGGTCAGTGATGGGTGGCAAATCATCTTTTATGGGGCACGTCGGCACACAACTCGCGTGGCTGGCATCCCACTCGTACCCTGTATCGCAGATACAAGGTGAGGCAGCGCTAGAGCTGGTGGCATGGTCTGGGCAGGTGCTGGGCCGTTCGCACATTCCTGAATTTGGGTTGAAATTGTAGGCAGGTGTTGCAGTCGGACAAGTGGCGATAGGATAGATCAGGGCCAAAGGTGAGTTGGCGTGCAAAACGGGGCCATAGGGGTACCCACCGTTTGTATAGAAGTTATAGTGGCACTGATAAGCCGTCCGGACTGTCCCGGTCATTTTAACCAGTTGGATTAATACAGGAGGTATGAAATCGGAGAGTTGAGGCCACGGTGGTGATGGCGGCGGCGTCATGAGCGGAGCACCCCAAGAACTCGACCAGCCATCAGCACATGCATCTATCGGCGATCTGCGCTGGCAAGAGGCTGGCGGCATGACGTTATATCCGTATGAATATAGGCCAACACAAGAACTATGCACATACACGGGCGTGGCAAGAGGCGCGACAGATTCTACTGCAGCCTGAGCTTT
Source organism: Sideroxyarcus sp. (assembly GCA_035299445.1). GTDB lineage: Bacteria > Pseudomonadota > Gammaproteobacteria > Burkholderiales > Gallionellaceae > Sideroxyarcus. The sequence continues at coordinate 89,174 of DATGWO010000024.1, read as the reverse complement.
CAAAGATGCTGCAAGGAGCGGTATCACAAACAACAGTTGCCACCAACGCGGTATCCGATGCCGATATCCCTGAGCAAGCATACACACCCCTCATGACGCGAACGATGGGCGCGACAATAACCCTGCTACAGGGGGAGGCGTCAATAAGAAATTCGGCCTAGATAGCGGCCTATATCTTCAAACGTTCCGTATCGACATCGGCCTGCCGAACAGCCAGCCTTGGCCGAAGTTGCAGTTCTTCTCCAGCAGCGCGAGACGCTCGTCCTCGGTCTCGATGCCTTCCGCCACCACATCCATGCCGAGCGAGTGCGCCAGTTCGATCGAGGCCTGTACGATCTTGGCGCTGTGCGGCGCGGTGTGCATCTGGCTGACGAAGGCGCGGTCTATCTTCATGGTGCCGATCGGGTAGCGGTTCAGGCTTTCCAGGCCGGAATGGCCGGTACCGAAATCGTCCAGCGCGAGCGTGCTGCCCAGTGCGGTGAGCTTGTCCAGCAGCTGCAACGCCAGTGCCGGGTTGCTGATGATCACCGTCTTAGTGAGTTCGAGTTTCAGTTCGCGCGGCGGCATGCCATATTGCGCGATCACGCCGTGCACATCGTCGACGAAGCCGTCGCCGGTGAGTTGCGATGGCGACAGGTTGACGCTGACGAACGGGGTGCTGTGGTTGGTGCGCTGGCGTAGTTCGGGCCAGTCGCGGCAGGCTTGTTCCAGCGTCCACAAACCGACCTCGCGGATCAGTCCGGTCTGTTCCGCCACCCACAGGAAATCCATCGGCGGGATCATGCCCTCGGTGGGGTGGTGCCAGCGGATCAGCGCCTCAAAACCGGCGACGCGGCCGCTGGAGAGGTCGCAGATCGGCTGGTAGAACATCTCGAACTGCTCTTCGCTCAGGGCTTGCGCGATGTCATGTGCCAGTCGCAGCTGTTGCGTGGCGGCGCCGCGTGCCGTGTCGCGTTTCACGATCATGGAGCGCGAGGGATCGAATGTGCGCGGAGCGCGCGTGGAGCGGTAGCGTTCGAGGATGGTCAGCAGCAGATGGCGCACCACTGGATCGGTCTTCTCCAGCAGTTCCTTCACCAGTTGGCGCGGGATGGGGATGAGCACCGTGTTCTCGATGGCGCGCACGGTGGCCGTGCGCGACTGCTGGTCGATCAGCGCGATCTCGCCGAACAGCTCGCCCTTGCCGAGGTGCGACTTGTGCGTGTTGCTGAGGCTAACTTCGACGCAGCCTTCCTCGATGATGTAGGCGCTGTCGCCGGGATCGCCTTCCTTGAAGACGGTCTCTCCGGCGACGAATATCTCGCGATGCAGATTGTTCAACATGGCTGACCTCCCCAGATCAATGCCGCCCACGCTAACGGTGCGCAGTGTTTACGTCAAATACGCCAAACGACAGAACCCGCAGCAGCGTCAGCGGATGCCGGCGAACAGCCGCGGCTGCTGTATCTCCCGGTCGAGCACCAGCGCGATGCCGAGCAGGCTTTGCAACAGGAACAGGATGCCGGAGACGGCATGCCACATCTTGAACTGTGCGGCGAAACCGCTTTGCATCACGTCCAGCGGCAGGGCCTGCGCCTTGAGGCCCGCGAGTATCGGTTGTAGTGCGAACTCGCCGATGAGCACCAGCAGCAACATCGCCAGGGTGACACGGAACACGCTGTGCTGCATCGCGCTGTGGCCGAACCGCCGTAGCTGGTAGAGCAGCAGGTAGAGCGCGCTGGCGATGCCGATGTATGCCAGCGAGGTGAACAGCCGGCCGGCCACCATGCCCGCCTGCTGGCGGTCCGGCAGCAGTTCGAACAGCGCCGGTACCACCACGTAGCCGAGCAGCCACATGCCGCCCACCCACAAGGTGATGCTGAGGGTGGCGAGATGGCGGGGCAGGTTGCGCACGGTTTGCGTTACTTGCTGTTGGCGTCCAGCGCCTTGTTCAGCTCGGCGGCGGGCATGTAGCCCGGATTGATGATGCCGTTCTCGAACACCAGCGCCGGTGTGCCGTTCACTTTGTGTTTGTGTCCCAGCTCAAGCACCTTGGCGGTGGGCACGTCGCACTTGCCGGCGGCTGGCTGCACGCCGTTCAGCATCAGGTTGTCCCAGGCTTTGACCTTATCCTTGCTGCACCACACGCCGCGCACCTTCTCGGCGGAGCCGTCGAAGATCGGGTAGAGGAACAGGTACAGCGTGACGTTGTTCACGCTTTGCAGCTCATGCTCCAGCTTCTTGCAGTAGCCGCAGTTCGGGTCGGTGAAATACGCCATCTTGCGGCTGCCGTCGCCTTTCACCTTCTTCACCGCCAGCTCCAGCGGCAGCTTGTCGAAGTCGATGGCGAACAGCTGTTGCGAGCGCGCGGCGGTGATGTTGCGGCGCGCCTTCAGGTCGAACAGGCTGCCGTCGATGAGGTACTGCGCGGTCTCGTCGGTGTAGAAGATGTGGTCGCCGGTGACCACTTCATACAGGCCGGGGACGGGCGAGGGGTTCACCTGGTCGACCGGGCCGATCAGTTGCTCGTAGTTCTTTTTCAGCGTGTCTTTCACGGCGGCAGAGTGGTCGGTTCCGGCCGCATGCGCGAGCGAGACGGAGAGCAACAGCAACAGCAGGGTTCTGAACATTTACAGTTTCCTTAAAGTGAGGATCAGTTGAGGGCGTGGCGGGCCAGCATCTTTTTCAGCGGCACGATCTTGTTGGTGGCGGCGAGGCCGACGTTGCGCAACGTGCGCAGCAGCGGATTGGCGTTGATGAACAGGTGTTTCAGCGCATCGGTGGTGAGCTGCATGGAGAGGATGTCCTGCTGCCGTGCTTTCTCGTAACGGCGCAGCAGGCGCAACTCGCCGCAATCCAGTGCGCCGCGTTGCAGGAGGGTCTGCGCCAGTTCGCGCGCATCGCGCAGGCCGAGGTTCACGCCTTGTCCGGCGAGCGGGTGCACGTTGTGTGCGGCATCGCCCACCAGTGCCAGCCGCGGCTTGGTGATGTGCGCCAGATTCAGCACGCGCAGCGGGAAGGCAGCTGGCGGCGTGATGACCTGCAGTTCGCCGAGAGTGTGTTGCGAAGCTTCCGACACGCGGGCGGCGAACTCCTCGTGGCTGAGTGCCAGCAGCTCGGCAGACTTCTCCGGGCTGACCGACCACACGATGGAGATGCGCCTGCCGGGCAGCGGCAGCAGGGCGAGGATGCCGTCCGGCGTGAACCACTGGTAAGCGATGCCGCGATGCGCCTTGCCCACGTTGAAGTTGGCGACCACTCCGTGCTGGTGGTACGGCGTCGGGACTTCCGGCATGTCCGCCTGCTGGCGCACCCAGGAGTCGCGGCCGTCGGCGCCGACGATGAGCTTGGCCTTGATCTCGCGCCCATCCTTTAATTTCAAATGTGCCGCTTCTTCCTGCCAGCTGAGTTCGGCGCATTGCGCCGGATGCAGCAGGGTGAGGTTGTCCTGCTCGCGCAAGCCTTGCCACAGCGTATGTTGCAGCAGGCGGCTCTCCATGATGAAAGCCAGTTCCGGTGCGCCGAGCTGGTAGGCGCTGAAATCCAGCTTGGCGCCGGTGTCGCCGAACACGCGCATCTCTTCCACTTGCTGCACGCGCGCCATGTTCAGCCGCTGCCAGGCGCCGCACTCTTTCAGGAAATCCACATTGCCGGGGGTGAAGGCATATATACGACTATCCCACTCGGAATCGAGGCTGGGTAAGGAACCACTTTCAACCAGGGCCAGGCGCAGGCCGCTCTGCTTGAGTGCCGCTGCCAGAGCGGCACCGACGATGCCGCCGCCAACGATGACGATGTCGAATTCCATGTCGAGCTCTTCAACAGAAATAATGTCGCGGCATCATAGCATGGGGCAGTTGATTAATTTATAATCAGCGCCCCTTTGGAAACGCCCCCCATGCAGATCGGCAAATACAAGCTCAAGAACAACCTCATCGTCGCACCCATGGCGGGTGTGACCGATCGGCCGTTCCGCATGCTGTGCAAGCGCATGGGCGCGGGCATGGCGGTGAGCGAGATGGTGGCTTCCAACTCCCTGCTGTACGGTTCCGAGAAGACCAAGCGCCGCGCCAACCACGCCGGCGAGGTCGATCCGATCTCGGTGCAGATCGTCGGCGCCGACCCGAAGATGCTGGCACAGGCCGCCAGATATAACGTCGACAACGGCGCCCAGATCATCGACATCAACATGGGCTGCCCGGCCAAGAAGATCTGCAACGTGATGGCCGGCTCCGCGCTGATGCAGAACGAGAAGCTGGTGGCTGAGATCCTCGAAGCGGTGGTCAAGGCGGTCGATGTGCCGGTCACGCTGAAGACTCGCACCGGCTGGGACAAGGCCAACCGCAACGCCATCAATATCGCGCGCATCGCCGAGAGCAGCGGTATCCAGGCGCTGGCCATCCACGGCCGCACCCGCGCCTGCGCTTACACCGGCGACGCCGAGTACGACACCATCGCCGCCGTGAAGGCGGAAGTGCGCATCCCCATCATCGCCAACGGTGACATCACCACACCGGAGAAAGCCAAGTTCGTGCTGGATCACACCGGCGCCGATGCCGTGATGATCGGCCGTGCCGCGCAGGGGCGGCCTTGGCTGTTCCGCGAGATCGAGCATTTCCTCGATACCGGCACACACCTGCTCTCGCCCAAGGTGGACGAGATCGAGCAAGTGCTGGTCGAGCATCTGGCCGACCTCTACGACTTCTATGGCGAATACACCGGCCTGCGCGTGGCGCGCAAACATATCTCCTGGTACACCAAGGGCCTGCCCGGCTCGGCCGTGTTCAGGCACCGCATGAACCAGCTGGAAAGCGTCGACGAACAGGCGCAGGCAGTGACGGAATTTTTTGCAGAACAAAAAGCCAGCAGCGACAGGCTGCTGTACGAAAGGGAGTTGGCAGCATGAGCGAGGATTGCGGTATCAACGAGAACGACATCGCCAAACACGTACGCAAGGCGGTGAACGATTATTTCAAGGACCTCGACGGCGAAGAGCCTTCGTGCGGCATCTACGACATGGTCATCTGTTGCGCCGAGAAGCCGCTGATCGAGACCGTGCTGCACCACGCCGGCGGCAACCAGACGCGCGCTGCCGAACTGCTCGGCATCAACCGCAACACCCTGCGCAAGAAGATGCAGGATCACCGAATCAAGTAATCAACGAAAGAAGACACCATGGCCATCACTCAAGCACTCATCAGCGTTTCGGATAAATCCGGCGTCCTCGAATTCGCCAAGGGCCTGCACAGCCTCGGCGTGAAGATCCTCTCCACCGGCGGCACCGCCAAGCTACTCGCCGACAACGGCGTGCCCTGCACCGAAGTTGCCGACTACACCGGCTTCCCCGAGATGCTCGACGGCCGTGTGAAGACGCTGCAACCGAAAGTCCACGCCGGCATCCTGGCACGCCGCGACCTGCCCGAGCATGTCGCCACGCTGAAGAAGCACGACATTCCGACCATCGACCTGGTGGTGGTCAACCTGTATCCGTTCGCGGCGACCATCGCCAAGACCGGCTGCACACTGGAAGACGCCATCGAGAACATCGACATCGGTGGTCCGACCATGGTGCGCTCCGCCGCCAAGAACCACGCGCATGTCGCCATCGTCACCGACCCGGCCGACTACACCGACGTGCTGGCCGAGATGCAGACCAACAAGTGCGCTGTCTCCGATGCGACGCGTTTCGAGCTGGCGAAGAAAGCCTTCTCGCATACCGCCGCCTACGACAGCATGATCAGCAACTACCTCACCGCGATCAACAGCGACGGCACCAAGAGCGCCTTCCCCGCGCAGATCAACTTCAACTTCGCCAAGGTGCAGGACATGCGCTACGGCGAGAACCCGCACCAGTCCGCCGCGTTCTATCGCGACCTCAACCCGGTCAAGGGCGGCATCGCCGACTACACCCAGCTGCAGGGCAAGGAACTCAGCTACAACAACATCGGCGACGCCGATGCCGCGTGGGAACTGGTGAAGACCTTCGAGCAACCCGCCTGCGTCATCGTCAAGCACGCCAACCCCTGCGGCGTGGCCATCGCCGACACCGCGCTGAACGCCTACAAGCTGGCCTACGCCACCGACACCACTTCCGCGTTCGGCGGCATCATCGCCTTCAACCGCGAACTGGATGCCGAGAGCGCCACGCAGATCACCACCAACCAGTTCGTCGAACTCATCATCGCGCCGTCCGCCTCGGAAGCCGCCTTGAAAGTCACCGCCGCCAAGCAGAACGTGCGCGTGCTCACCGTGCCGCTCTCCAACGCGCACAACCAGTATGACGTGAAGCGCGTCAGCGGCGGCCTGCTGGTGCAATCGCCGGATTCGCTCAATGTGCAACTGGCACAGCTCAAGGTCGTGAGCAAAGTGCAGCCGAGCAAGGAACAGCTCACCGACCTGCTGTTCGCCTGGCGCGTCGCCAAATATGTGAAGTCGAATGCCATCGTGTTCTGCAAGGACGGCCAGACCCTCGGTGTCGGCGCCGGCCAGATGAGCCGCGTGGACAGCACCCGCATCGCCAGCATCAAGGCGCAAAACGCCGGCCTGAGCCTGAAGGATTCCGTGGTGTCGTCCGATGCCTTCTTCCCGTTCCGCGACGGTATCGATGTGCTGGCGCAAGCCGGCGCGAAAGCGGTCATCCAGCCGGGCGGCTCGATGCGCGACGAAGAAGTCATCGCGGCGGCGGACGAGCATGGGCTGGCGATGGTGTTCACCGGCTACCGTCACTTCCGTCATTAAGCAAACCGTAGGGTGGATAAGCGCATAGCGCGCATCCACCAGCATTGACGGTGGATGCGGCCTTAGGCCTTATCCACCCTACAACTGAGGTTCATATGAAGATTTTAGTCATCGGTTCCGGCGGCCGCGAGCACGCCCTGGCATGGCGTCTGGCCCAAGGCGCGAAAGTGCAAAAGGTTTACGTCGCGCCGGGCAATGCCGGCACCGCGCTGGAAGAAGGGCTGGAGAACGTGAACATCACGGCCATCCCGGAACTGATCGCATTCGTGCAGCGCGAGAACATCGAGCTCACCGTAGTCGGCCCCGAAGCGCCGCTGGCCGCGGGTGTGGTCGATGCCTTCCGTGCCGCCGGTCTCAAGATCTTCGGCCCCACTAAAGCTGCCGCGCAACTCGAATCCTCCAAGGATTTCGCCAAGCGCTTCATGACGCGCCACAACATCCCCACCGCTTTCTTCGAGACCTTCAGCGACATCGCTGCGGCGAAAGCCTATGTCGAGAAGCACGGCGCACCCATCGTCATCAAGGCCGACGGTCTCGCCGCAGGCAAGGGCGTGGTGGTGGCGATGAGCAAGCAGGAAGCGTTCGAAGCCATCGACATGATGCTGTCCGACAACAAGCTCGGCGATGCCGGCGCGCGCGTGGTGATCGAAGAATTCCTCGCCGGCGAAGAAGCCAGCTTCATCGTCATGGTGGACGGCAAGAACGTGTTGCCCATGGCCACCAGCCAGGACCACAAGCGCCTGCTCGACGAAGACCTGGGCCCCAACACCGGCGGCATGGGCGCGTATTCGCCCGCGCCCGTGGTTACGCCCACCATCCACGCCAAAGTGCTGCGCGAAGTCATCAACCCCGTGGTGCGCGGCATGGAATCCGAAGGCATCACCTACACCGGTTTCCTCTATGCTGGCCTGATGATTTCGCCGGACGGCGGCATCAAGGTACTCGAATTCAATTGCCGCTTTGGCGATCCCGAAACGCAACCTATCATGATGCGCCTGAAGAGCGACTTCGCCGCCATCGTCGAACACGGCGTCAACGGCACGCTCGACAAGGTGGAAGCCGAATGGGATCGCCGCACCGCACTTGGCGTGGTGATGGCTGCCGCCAACTACCCAGACACGCCGCGCAAAGGTGACGTCATCACCGGCCTGCCCAAGCAAGTGGAAGACGGCCACGTGTTCCACGCCGGCACCGCCATGCAGGACGGCAAAGTCGTCACCAGCGGCGGCCGCGTGCTCTGCGTCGTCGCGCTCGGCGACATGGTCAAGCAGGCGCAAAAGCGCGCCTACGAAATCGCCGACGGCATCCACTTCGACGGGGCGCAGATGCGGCGGGATATTGGGTATCGGGCGATAGGGCGGAAGTAAGAAACTCATCCGTTCGCACTGAGCATGTTGAAGTGTGAACGCCTGCGGACGGGGAAGCGGCAACGCTTCCCCGTCTTGCTTCCAGAAACAGCTTGACCGATAACTTGACTTATACTTGACCGTCAAGTAGCCTCGAAGCATGGCTTATGTTCCCCAATTCATCATCTCGCCACGCCTGCTCGACGAGGTTGAGCAGATCGCCGCACTGCGTGAGCGCATCCAAAATGCCGTCGTGGACTTGGCCTGGATACCCGCGCTGCAGAAAGACACTCGTACTCGCAACGTCCATGCATCAACAGCGATTGAAGGCAATCCGCTGACACTGGAACAAGTGCGTGCGCTTGAAGAAGGGAGAGAGTTGTCTTCTTCGGGCGCGAGGTCAAAACGCGAAGTCATCAACTACTTTGCCGGGTTGCGCTATGTGGAAAAGAACTCAGCCAAAAAGAAGATCGGCCACACGGAGATTCTGGAACTGCATCGCATCCTGGCTGGCGAAGTGATGGATCAGGGAGTCGCGGGGAAATACCGGATGATCGCGGTTCGTGTTGGCCCGTATTTGCCGCCCCCGCCGGATGCGGTTTCCGGTTTGATGTTCGAGTTGCTCGAATGGTGGGGAAAAGAGGCAAAGAAACTTTCTCCCGTCCTCAGCTCCGCCATCCTGCATTATCGCTTTGAAGCCATCCATCCATTTGCGGACGGCAATGGCCGTACAGGCCGCGCACTTGCGTTATGGGAACTCTACCGCCGCGGTTTCGACACGCACCACATCTTTTCCGTGGATGAATACTACTGGGAAGATCGGCCGAGGTATTACGCAGAACTGCAAAAGGTGCGCGATCGCGGGGACGACCTGACAGCCTGGCTGGAATACTGCGCCGAGGGTTTGAAACAAACCCTGGAACGGGCCTGGCTGCGCATTCAGACCTTGCAAGTGAAATCGACCGACAAACTGGTGTTGCGGCCACGTCAGGAACAGTTGCTGCATCTGCTGCGAGATCACGGCGGTATGACGCCTGCCGAGATTTGGGCCGCTCTCGACATTTCGCGCCAAGGAGCAATGGACTTGTTGCGCCCCTTGCTGGAGGCGGGTGTCGTGGAAAAGGTCGGCGGGAACAAGACTGGACGGTATGTTTTGAAGAACTCATGAGCGAATACCCCGGCTGAGGTCGAAGACTTGCGGGCGCTGGAGAGAGATTACCGGGGCGAAGCGCGGCAAGATGTACGCCTTCGATGCATACTTGAAACTGTTCAAATAGAGTACCTGATCGCCCAGCAATTGTGGCAACCAAATGGATCGAATGAATGAGCCTCTACACCCAACTTCAGCAAGCAAAAAGCGAAGAAGACGTCAAAGATGCCTATATCAAGGCACTTGGATTAAAGAGCTATACCAAGGGCCTGATTGATATCCAGACCAATGAAATCTGGTTCGAAGCGAAAGATACTGGCAAGCACTCCACTTACGCCATGTTCACACAGCTGCTGCATTACGTGCAGGTCGCGCTGAACAAAGGAGAGACCGTGCCGCCCTTTCTTGCGGTGATCGACACCGAAAAAGCTGCGCTGATGAAAACCTCGGACGTGCTGCCCTTCCTTGCCAAGAAGACGGTGAAGTGGGGCAAGTCCGCCAGCCAGTACACACAGGAAGCGTTGGCCGAAATTTCTGCGCACATCGGCACACATTTCGTCTCGTTCAAGATTTCCACGCACGAGGACGAATTCATCGCCACCTGCAAGGCGGCCATCAAATCCGGCGACATCATCCGCACCCAGATCACACCGGACAACCTCAAGCAGGTGTTCGACAAATGGGTGGCGATGATCGGACGCGAGATCGCCGGTGTGAAAGAAGAGGACTACGCCCTGCTATTTTTTGCCGACATCATGAGTGACGGCACAGTTTCGACTCACGCCAATCTTCCGGCAGAACTCCTGCACAAGAACAATTCACCTGTGTTCAGTATGGGGGGGCACCTTTATGAATTAAGCAATAAGAATGGCTATGAGCAGTTCTGGGCCATCTACCACCGCCCACCCAAGGCTGAATACCGCAACTACCTGCTGGAGCGGCGCGACAGTCTCATTCCATTAGACGAGCGCAGCTTCAAGGGCGCGTACTACACGCCGCTGGCCGTGGTGGACAAGGCTTACGACAAACTGAGCGAGACGCTGGGCAAGAACTGGCAGCGCGAATACATCGTGTGGGACATGTGCTGCGGCGTCGGCAACCTGGAGGTGAAACACAGTAACCCGCGCAACATCTTCATGTCCACGCTCGACCAGGCCGACGTGGACGTGATGAAGGCCACCAAGACCTGCGTCGCCGCCACGCGTTTTCAGTACGACTACCTCAACGACGATATCACCGACGACGGCAAGATCGACTACACGCTGACCGGTAAGGTGCCGGAGGCGTTGCGGCAGGCAATCAAGGAAGGCAAGAAGATACTGGTGCTGATCAATCCGCCGTATGGGGAAGCTGGTAATGCGGATACGATTTCTGGTGCCGGGCAGCACAAGACAGATGTCGCAACAACAAATATAGCCGCCAACATGGAGGGATTAGGCTACGCATCACGCGAACTGTTTGTGCAATTTCTGGTACGCATCGCGCAGGAAATGCCGACCGCGACTATCGCCATGTTCAGCACGCTGAAGTATGTGAATGCACCCAACTTTGAGAAATTCCGCGAAGTATGGCATGCCAGCTATCTGGGCGGTTTTGTCGTGCACAGCAAGGCATTCGATGGCTTGAATGGGGATTTTCCGATTGGCTTCCTGATCTGGAAAACCGATCAACTCGCCAAAAATCCCAAGCCGCTGGTCGAAATCAGCACCGAGGTGCTGGATAAGAATGCACAGCCAGTGGGTGAAAAAGCCTTCTATAACATGCCGAGCGAACAGTTCTTGAGCACTTGGTTTAAGCGCCCTCGTTCAAATAGTGTAGATGCGTTACCACTAAAAAACGCTATCACACCGGCGACGGTAACGAAGGATTTACGTGGTGATAAATGGGCTGACGGTGCAATTGGTAGCATGTTGGCGAATAGCAACATGCTACAAAATGCCAGCACACTCACGGCGCTGTTTTCATCTGGGTTCGGGAGTGCCGGGGCATTCTTTGTCACCGCCGAAAACCTTAATCAAGCGGCGGTGGTGTTCGCCGTGCGTCGCCTCATTAAACCCACCTGGCTGAACGACCGCGACCAATTCTTGCAACCCAGCGAGCCGCTCTCCGACGAATTCAAAACCGATTGCCTGATCTGGATGCTGTTCAACGGCAGCAACCTCACCGCCAGCGCGAACGACCTCGAATGGAACGGTAAGCAATGGTCGCTGGTGAACCAATTCATCCCCTACACCGAGGCCGAGGTGAATGCGCCGGATCGCTTCGAGTCCGACTTCATGGTGCAGTACCTCGCCGACAAGACGCTGTCGCCGGAAGCCGTCGCGGTTCTCGATGCCGGGCGCGAGTTGTGGCGCGCCTATTTCGCCCATACCGACGTACGCGCCGTGCGGGACGAACTGAAACTGAACCGCCCCGATGTCGGCTGGTATCAGATCCGCAACGCGATCAAAAAGCGCAACGAGAGCGGCGACTTCCCACCGGTCGATTTCACCCCGTTCGAGCAAGCCTACAAGGCGCTAGGCGACAAGCTAAGGCCGCAGGTATTCGAGCTGGGATTCTTGCGCTAACTGCTATGCAAAGAATGGATACTTCCGGCCGCGCTTTCGCAGCCTACCTCAAACGCGGCGGCGTGATCGCCTATCCCACCGAATCCTGCTACGGCTTGGGCTGCGATCCGTCCAATCGCCGCGCAGTGCAACGCATCCTCAAGCTCAAGCAGCGGCCGCAGTACAAGGGGCTGATCCTCATCGCATCCGGCTACCGGCAGGTGGAGCGCTATATCCAGTCGCTCACGTTGGCCGAACAGATGAAGTTGCAAACCGATGGCACGCAGGCGATCACGTATCTGATGCCCACAAAACCTTCCTGCCCGCGCTGGCTGCGCGGCATGCACGACACGCTGGCGGTGCGCATGACGGCGCATCCGTTCGCGCAAAACCTGTGTCGCAGTGCGGGCAGCGCGCTGGTTTCCACCAGTGCCAACCGCAGCGGCCAACGCCCGGCGAAGACCTGGGCCGAGTGCCAGCGATTATTCGGAAAAAAAGTGTGGGTATTGCGCGGCAGAGTGGGCAAACGCAAGCAACCTTCGACGATACGCGCGTGGGCCGATGGTAGAATCGTGCGCAAATAATCAGCGGATTGTCCCTGTATTAGGCAATCCCAATAACCAATCCCCTCTCTCTTGAGGGAGAGGGTTAGGGAGAGGGTGGAATCTATGAGTCCCTCTCCCCCAGCCCCTCTCCCGCTTGCGGTCGAGGGGAGAAAACCACCGGAGAGAAAATGGATAGCGCCGCCGTAAAAGAATACCTGCTTGAACTGCAAGAACTCATCGTCGATCGTCTGGAGCAGGTGGACGGCAAGAAATTCATCCGCGACCAGTGGACGCGCGCCACCGGCAGCGGCGGCATCGGCAAGGGCGAGGGCATCAGCTGCATCATCGAGGAAGGCAATGTGCTGGAGCGCGGCGGCGTGGCGTTCTCGCATGTGCAGGGCGACAAGATGCCGGCTTCCGCCACGGCGCACCGCCCCGAGCTGGCAGGCTGTTCGTGGGAGGCGATGGGCGTGTCGCTGGTGATGCATCCGCGCAATCCCTATGCCCCGACTTCGCATGCCAACGTGCGCATGTTCATGGCGCACAAGCCGAACGGCGACAAGGTGTTCTGGTTCGGCGGCGGCATGGATCTCACGCCTTACTACGGCTTCGAGGAAGACGCCAAGCACTTCCACCAGATCTGCAAGAACTCGCTGGCACCGTTCGATCCGTCGCTGCATGCCAAATACAAGAAATGGTGCGACGAGTATTTCTTCCTCAAGCATCGCAACGAGCCGCGCGGCGTGGGCGGCATCTTCTTCGACGACCTTTCCGAACCCGATTTCGATTCCTGCTTCGCCATCCAGCAGAGCGTGGGCGACCATTACCTGTCGGCCTACGTGCCGATCCTGGAGAAGCGCAAGGACACGCCCTACGGTGAGCGCGAGCGTGACTTCCAGTTGTATCGTCGCGGCCGCTACGTCGAGTTCAACCTGGTGATCGACCGCGGCACCATCTTCGGTCTGCAATCCAACGGCCGCACCGAATCCATCCTGTTGTCCATGCCGCCGCTGGTGAAGTGGCGCTATGACTGGCACCCGGAAGCGGGCACGCCGGAAGCGGAGCTGTACGACAAATACCTCGTGCCCAAAGACTGGGTGTGAATCTTTAGCGGGAGAGCGACATGCATCCGAAAGAACACTGGGAGAAGGTCTATACCACCAAGGCCACCGATTCGGTGAGCTGGTTCCAGCAGCATGCCGATCTTTCGCTCGAGCTGATCCGCTCCACCGGCGTCGGCCATGATGCCGGCATCATCGATGTCGGCGGCGGCGCTTCCACATTGGTCGACGATCTGGCAGCGGACGGCTACCGCGATCTCACCGTGCTCGACCTGTCGCGCGCCGCGCTGAAAGCCGCGCAGAACCGGCTCGGCGCGCAGGCCAACGACATCCGCTGGATCGAGGCCGACATCACCAAGGTCGAGTTGCCGCAGCAGCGTTACGACATCTGGCACGACCGTGCCGTGTTCCATTTCCTCACCACACCGGAGCAGCGCGCCGCCTATGTGCAGACGGTGTTCCGCGCGGTCAAACCCGGCGGGCATGTCATCGTCGCTGCATTCGCCGAGGATGGCCCGTTGCAATGCAGCGGCCTGCCGGTGATGCGCTACCGCCCGGGCGAGCTGCACGAGCAGTTCGGCGATTCCTTCAAGCTGCTGATCCACTGCAAGGAGCAGCACCAGACGCCATCCGGTGCAGTGCAACCCTTCGTCTATTGTTATTGCCGGCTGATCGGTTCCTAGGCTTTCCGCAGCACGATGCCGCGGAACCAGCCGCCGCCCAGCATCGGTACATCGCTCACTACTTGCAGGCTCGGCGCTGCGCGCAACACTTCTTCCAGCACCACGTCGGTGCGTGTCACGAAACGGCTGGAGACCAGGCTGAGCAGGCGCCGCAACGGTGCGCGCTGGCCTTCGTGCAGGAACTTGTCGAACAGCAGGATGCTGCCGCCCGGCTTGAGCACGCGCGCCGCTTCGGCCAGGCAACGCTGCGGCTCCGGCACCACGGCGACGATCAGGTGCAGCACCACGTGGTCGAAGCTCGCGTCGGCAAAAGGCAATGCCATGCTGTCGCCCAGCACGAAATCCACTTCGAGCCCCGCCGCGCGCGGCACGGCATGCGTCAGCATCGACCGGTTGAAATCGAGCGCGGCATAGCGGTGCATCTTGGGCAGCAGCGGCAGGTCCAGCCCGGTGCCGGCGCCGCTGATCAGCACGCGTCCGGGAGTGGCGGTGGGCAGCGCGGCGAGCGAAACCTGGCGCGCCCGGCGCATCATGCGCTCGATGGTCAGGTCGTAGATCGGCGCATAGAGGCTGTAGCTCATGCGCAGCAATGGGTTCTGGCGCCAGGGTTGTGCGGTCTTGTCCATGCCGCGAGTGTAGTGGAAATTTCGGGCACTGCGGTATACAGTGTACCGAGCAGTTTGTGTCAGTGATTCTTCAAGTACCCAATAACAAGGAGAGCATCATGAGCAAATCGTCCACCCCCGCCATCAACATCGGCATCCCCGAAAAAGACCGCAAGAAGATCGCCGACGGCCTCGCGCACATGCTCGCGGATACCTACACCCTCTACCTCAAGACCCACAACTTCCACTGGAATGTCACCGGCCCCATGTTCCAGACGCTGCACCTGATGTTCATGACGCAGTACACCGAAATCTGGAACGCCGTGGATCTCGTCGCCGAGCGCATCCGCGCGCTGGGCTATCCCGCCCCCGGCAGCTACAAGGAATTCGCCTCGCTCACCAGCATCAAGGACAGCAGCGGCAGCGTGAGTGCGAAAGAGATGATCAAGCAACTCGTCGCCGGCCAGGAAGCCGTGGTGCGCACCGCGCGCGAAGTGCTGCCGATTGCCGAGAAGGCGGGGGACCAGCCGACGGTCGATCTGCTCTCCGCCCGCATGGAGGTGCATGAAAAGAACGCCTGGATGCTCAGGAGTCTGCTCGAAGAGTAAGCGGAAAAATTGGTTTCGCTGCTCGGGCGTTCTTTCGGTGAAGACTCATGCGGCGGTTTTATCGCCGCGTGATGTCGGAACCAAAAGAATGCATGACCAAATTAGCTAGTACATTTCTTGAAATGTACTAAGTGTGCTTAATGAAAACACTGCAGAATTACATAGAGGATTTGCGTGGTTTAGATCGGTCGCAAATCGATCTTGCTATGACTATCGTGAAAGCTAATGAAGGCAAGTTCTATTCATTGGATTTTTTGTTTTTAGCTGCGTTGAATAGATCGCGAAGCAGCGTTGATGCGTTTACTCATTTAATTGAGCGAGAAAACTACTTCGGAGCGGCGCCATTTATTCGGATGCAACTTGACAGTGTGTTACGTCTCCATGCTTTACGCTTGGCAGACGACCCTAATTCACTTTCTCACGACATTCTAAAAGGAGAGCCACTAGACAAAAAGAAGGATAGAGCTGGAGAAAGAATGACGGATGCATATCTCCGAAAAGTAGTTGCAAAAAACCATCCTTGGATAAATAGGGTGTATGAGTCAGGATCAGGTTTCATACACTTATCGGAAAAACACATCTTCTCTTTGTTTTCTGAAGTTGGTGATGCGGGCAAGATCCAAATAACCATTGCGCCAATTCAAAAACATATACCTGAGAAATCTCGGATTGAGGCTGTTGCAGCTATGTCACATCTCACTCAGTTAGTAATCGAGCTATGTAACGATTGGGCAGAGGAAAAGTTGCGAATTCCTGACGCTAATTGAAGTTAGAACTTCCCGCAAAATAATCCCCCACCACCCCTGCAAACACCGCCGCCCCGAACCAGTTGTTATGCAGAAAAGCCGCGAAGCATTTGTCGCGGCTTCTGTCTTTGATGAGTGTGTAGTGATAGACCGCAATGCCTGCCGCCACCAGCAACCCCAGGAAATAGAACTTGCCCAGCCCGGCCAGCGCCCCTGCGAGCAGCAGCAGGAACAGCGTGACGGCATAGCAGCCCATCACCGCCAGCACGTCGTATCTACCGAAGAACAGTGCCGAGGAGTGGATGCCGAGGTGGATGTCGTCGTCGCGGTCCACCATGGCGTATTCGGTGTCGTAGGCGACGGCCCAGAACACGTTGGCGAGCAGCAGTATCCACGCCACCGGCGGCACGTGGCCGAGCTGGGCGGCGAAGGCCATCGGGATGCCGAAGCCGAAGGCGATGCCGAGGTAGGCTTGCGGGATGGCGAAGAAGCGTTTGGTGAACGGGTAGCTCGCGGCGAGGAAGGCGGCGGGGAAGGACATCAGCCAGGTGAGCGGGTTGAGCGGCAGGATGAGCATGAAGGCGAGCAGCGCCAGCACCACGGCCAGCCACAGCGTTTCGCGTTCGCTCACTTTGCCGCTGGTGAGCGGACGCTCCTTGGTGCGCTCCACATGCTTGTCGATGTGGCGGTCGGCGTAGTCGTTCACTGCGCAGCCGGCGGAGCGCATCAGCGCGGTGCCGAGCGTGAAGATGAGCACGATGCCCCAGGTGGGGTGGCCATTACCGGCGATCCACACGCCCCACAGCGTGGGCCACAGCAGCAGCAGGATGCCGATGGGGCGGTCGAGACGGACGAGCTTGTAATAGAGGTGCAGGCGTTCGCTTGGATTCATGTCGATATTTTACGCTGTCGTTTCAGGTGCGCAGGTAGTCAGGTTCGTTCGCCATCCAGCGTTGCAGATGCGCCTGCGCCGCTTCGGGGAAATCGCGCAGCATCTCGTCGGCGATGTCACGCGCCTTATCCAATAACTTGTCGTCCTCGCCGAGGTCGGCGAAACGCAGCATCGGCACGCCGCTCTGGCGTGCGCCCAGCAGTTCGCCGGGGCCGCGCAATCTTAAATCTTGTTGCGCGATCTCGAAGCCGTCAGTGTTCTCGTAGATGATCTTCAAACGCGCGCGTGCGAGCTCGGACAAAGGTTTTTGGAACAGCAGCACGCACAAGCTTTCCGCCGCACCGCGACCGACGCGGCCGCGCAACTGGTGCAGCTGCGCCAGCCCCATGCGCTCGGCATGGTCGATCACCATCAGGCTGGCGTTGGGCACGTCCACGCCGACCTCGATCACGGTGGTGGCGACCAGCAGTTGCAGTTCGCCGGCTTTGAACGCGGCCATGGTAGCGGCCTTCTCGGCGCTGCTGAGTTTGCCGTGGGCGAGGCCGATGCGCAGCTCGGGGAATATCTGGGTGAGCGTGGCGTGGGTCTCCAGCGCGGTCTGCAATTGCAGCGCTTCGCTCTCGTCGATGAGCGGGCACACCCAATACGCCTGCCTTCCTTCCAGGCAGGCAGCGCGCACGCGCTCGAACACCTCCTCGCGCCGCGCATCGCTCACCAGTTTGGTGACGATGGGCGTGCGGCCCGGTGGCAACTCGTCGATCACCGACACGTCGAGGTCGGCGTAATAACTCATCGCCAGCGTACGCGGTATCGGCGTGGCGCTCATCATCAGCTGGTGCGGTTCAGCGCCTTTGCCGCGCAAGGCCAGTCGCTGCTGCACGCCGAACTTGTGCTGCTCATCGACGATGACCAGCCCGAGCTTCTTGAACTCGACCTCTTTCTGGAACAGCGCATGGGTGCCGATGGCGAGCATGGTGTCGCCGGAGGCGATGCGCGCGGCGGCGGCGGTCTTGTCCTTCTTCTTCAAACTACCGGACAGCCACACCGGTGCGATGCCGAGCGGCGCCAGCCAGTCGCGTAGTTTCAAATAATGCTGTTCGGCCAGGATCTCGGTCGGCGCCATGAAGGCGGCCTGGTAGCCGTTCTCGATCGCTTGCAACGCCGCGAGTGCGGCGACCACGGTCTTGCCGCTGCCGACGTCGCCCTGCAGCAGGCGCTGCATCGGGTGGGCACGGGCCAGGTCAGCACTGATCTCGTGCCACACTTTCTTCTGCGCGGCAGTGAGCGCGAACGGCAGGTCTTTCAGCAGCGCATCGGTGAGCCGGTTCTTTGCCGCGAGTTTGGGCGCAACGCGCTGGCTGCGTTCGCGGTGATGCACGCGCATCGACAGCTGCTGCGCCAGCAGCTCATCGAACTTGATGCGCATCCAGGCGGGATGCGCTCTTTCCAGCAGGGCATCCTCGTCGGTGTCCGGCGGCGGCTGGTGCAGCAGCTTCACGCTGGCATCAAAATCGGGCAGATGCAGGCGTTGCCTGATCGTGTCCGGCAGCGTGTCGGCTAGTGCCAGCTCGTTCAGTGCGACGAGGATGTATTTCGACAGGGTAGCTTGCGGCAGCCCGGCAGTGGTCGGGTAGACCGGGGTGAGCGCCTGCTTGAGCGGTGCGGATTCGCCCGCCACGCGGCATTTCGGATGCACCATCTCTGCGCCGAAGAAGCCGATGCGCGGCTCGCCCAGCGCGCGTATTCTCTTGCCGACGGCGAGCTGCTTCTGCTGGCTGGGATAGAAATTCAGGAAGCGCAGGTAGAGGATGTCGCCGCCGGCGTCCTGCAACTGGCACACCAGTGTGCGGCGCGGGCGGTACATCACTTCGCAATGGATGATCTCACCTTCCACCTGCGCGCTCTCGCCGGGCGCGAGGTCGGCGATGCGGGTGATCTTCGTCTCGTCCTCGTAGCGCAGCGGCAGATGCAGCACCAGGTCGAACGGGGTGTGGATGCCGAGCTTGCCGAACTTGCTCTGCGTGGCGGGCGGTATCTTCAGCGTCACGGCGGGTAAAGCTAGCTGGGGATGTTGGCCACACGGTCGTCGGCGATGCGCAGGCGGTCGGTGAGCGTGTACAAGAACGCCTGGTTGAAGTGCAGCTGGCAACGGTCGGAGAGTTGGGCGAGCTGCGAGGGCAGCATCTTCATCACGGTGACTTCGGTGTTGGCGGTGATGGTGGCGGAGCGCGGCATCTTCTGGCGGCTGCTGTAATACATTTCGCCGAAGCAGTCGCCGCTGGAGAGCGTGTTGAGCAGGCGGTTGCGGCGGATGACGCTGACACCGCCCTCGATCAGCACGAAGAAGTCCTCGCTGATCTCGTCCTCGCGGATCAGCACGGTCTTCGGCGGCTGCTTCTGCCAGATGCCGATGCTCAGCACTTCCCAGATCTCGGTGTCGGTGAAGTCCTGGAACAGCGCCAGCTGGCGCAGCTTGATGAAGCGTTCGGTCTCGTTGGTGGTGAGCCCGTTGTTCTCGAAGTGGCCGAGCGCGGCCAGTTCGTTGCCGAAGTCGCGCCAGCTGGCGTAGCGGTCGGCCGCTTTCTTTTGCAACGTGCGCATCACGATGCGCTCCACCTGCAGCGGGATGTCCGGCTTCCAGTGCGTGGGCGGCAGCGGCGGCAGGTCGGTGATGTGGTGGTACAGCTCGGCCAGGTCCTTGGGGGCGCCGTAGGGCGAATGGCCGGTGAGCAGGCGGTACATCACCACGCCGAGCGAGTAGATGTCGGTCTGGAAGTTGACCTCTTCGCCGCGCACCTGCTCGGGCGACATGTAGTTGGGCGAGCCGAAGTTGAAGCCGCGCGTCTGTTCGATGTCGAGCAGCACGGCCGCGCCGAGGTCGGTGATCTTGATGTCGTTGTGGCCGAACAGCAGCAGGTTGGCGGGCTTGATGTCGCGGTGGATGATGCCGTTGAATTGCGCGTAGTTGAGCGCGCGGCAGCACTTGAACATGTATTCGGTCACGCGGCCGGGCGGCAACAGGTTGTCCGACTGGATGTGCTTCTCCAGCGTGCCGCCGGGGATGTATTCCATCACCACATAGCTCAGCTCGTCGCTGATCACCGCATCGAAGATGGAGACGATGTGCGGATGCGACAGTTTGCCGGCCAGCGCCGCTTCCGTTTCCAGATGCTTGCGGTTGCGCCGTCCCTGCTTGGGGTCGTTGAGGAACTCCTGCTTGATCACCTTGATTGCGACCTCGCGGTCGGCGAACGGGTCGTGGCCGAGGTAGACCATGCTGGTCGCGCCCGTCCCCAGTTTGCGGATCAGGTGGTATTTGCCGAGTTGTGAGCCGACGTCCATCAGGCGTATCTCTCCGCAGCGGTCATTCCTGGATGAACATCACGCCGTCGGCTTCGACCAGCGCGCCGCGCGGTAGCGAAGCAACGCCCACCGCGGCGCGCGCCGGATAGGGCTGGTGGAAGTAGGTGGCCATGATCTCGTTGACCTTGGCGAAGTGGGCGAGATCGGTGAGGAAGATGTTGAGTTTCACCACGTCATCCATGCTGCCGCCGGCAGCGATGGTGACCGCACGCAGGTTCTGGAACACGCGGTGGATCTGCGCCTCGATGCCGTCGACCATCTGCATGGTGTTGGGATCGAGGCCGATCTGGCCGGACAGGTAGACGGTATGGTCGACGCGCACGGCCTGCGAATAGGTGCCGATGGCGGCGGGCGCGTCGGGGGTCTGGATCACGGTCTTGGTCTGCATGGTGTTCTCCTTGTTCTAGTTGGCGAGTTTGGCGAAGCGGTCGTCCGCCATTCTGAGCCTGTCTGCCATGACGCGCAAAAAGGCCTTGTTGAAATGCAGCTGGCAATGGTCGGACAGCTGTGCGAGCAGTTGCGGCGCGATCTTGAGTACGGTGACCTCGGTGCCGGCAGTGACGCTGGCGGAACGCGGCACCACCCTGCCGCTGATATAGGCCATCTCGCCGAAACAGTCGTCGCTGCGGATGACGTTGAGCAGGCGGCCGTTCTTGGTCACGCTGACGCTGCCTTCGATGATGATGTAGAAAGCGTCGCCCAGCTCGTCCTCGCGCATCAGCACGGTCTGCGGCGGCTGCTTCTGCCATTCGCCGATACGCAGGATCTCCCACAGTTCGGTGTCGGTGAAATCCTTGAACAGCGACATGCCGCGCAGGGTGGTGAACTTCTCGGTCTGGTTGATCTCGAGGGCGCCGTGGTCGAAGCGTCCCAGCGCGGCGAGGTCGCTGCCGAAGTCCTTCCAGTTTTGGTAGCGCTGTTTCTTGTCCTTGTGCATGGCGCGCAGCACCACCTCCTCGAGCTGCGCCGGGATGTCGTTGCGCAGAGAGCGCGGCGACGGCGGTGCGGTGTGCAGGATGTGCTGGCACAGGCTGGCGAGGTTCTGCGCGTGA
This sequence comes from Sideroxyarcus sp., assembly GCA_035299445.1. GTDB lineage: Bacteria > Pseudomonadota > Gammaproteobacteria > Burkholderiales > Gallionellaceae > Sideroxyarcus. The sequence continues at coordinate 67,860 of DATGWO010000024.1, read as the reverse complement.
TAGGGGGCATGGCCGGTGAGCAGGCGGTACATCACCACGCCGAGCGAGTAGATGTCGGTCTGGTGCGTCAGCACTTCGCCGCGGATCTGCTCCGGCGACATGTAGCCGGGCGAGCCGATGTTGTTCACCTGCGTCTGCTCGATATCGAGCAGCAGGGCGGCGCCCATGTCGGAGATCTTGATGTCGCCGTCCTCGGTGAGCAGCATGTTGGCCGGTTTGATGTCGCGGTGGATGACGCCGTTGAACTGCGCGTAGTTGAGCGCGCGGCAGCACTTGAACATGTAGTCCACCACGCGGTCGACCGGCAGCAGGTTGCCGGGTTCGGCATGTTTCTCCAGCGTGCCGCCGCTGACGTATTCCATCACCACATAGCTGGCGTCGTCGCCGATCAGCGCGTCGTAGATCGTCACGATATGCGGATGCGACAACTTGCCGGCCAGCGAAGCCTCGTTGTCGAGCTGGCGCTGGTACAGCTTGCCCATCTTGGGGTCGTTCAGGATCTCCTGCTTCAGGATCTTGATCGCCACATCGCGCTTGGCGAACGTGTCGTGACCGAGATATACGGTGCTGGTGGCGCCTTGCCCGAGTTTTCTGGTGAGCGTGTATTTGCCCAGCGTTTGCGGTATGTTCATGCGATGGCGATCATTCCGGGTTGCGTTGCTTGCGGCCCTGCCAGGTGGTGCTGCCGATCACGAACTGCCGCTTGCGGTTGAGCTTCATGTAGGTGCGGCCGAGATATTCGCCGACCATGCCGATGCACATGGTCTGGATACCGCCGATGAACAGGATGGTGGCGATGGTCGAGGCCCAGCCGCGCGGCAGCTCGGGGAACATGATCTTCTGCACGATCACCACGAAGATCATCACCAGGCTCAGCGCGGCCAGAGCGAAGCCGGCATAGGTGGCGAGGCGCAGCGGGAATACCGAGAAGCTGGTGGCCATCTTCAGCCACAGCGAGATCAGTTTGCCCAAAGTGTAGTTGCTCTCGCCCTCGAAGCGCGCCTGGTGTTCGATGTCCACCGTGGTGATCGAGCGCGTCACGTCGAGGATGAGGCCGTCGATGTAGGTGTAGGGGCCGTCGTAGCCGATGACCTCGTCGGCGATCTCGCGGCGCATGCCCTTGAACGAGGAGAGATACAGCCCCTTCGGCTTGCCCAGCAGCAGCGTCGCCATGCGGTCGTTGAACCAGCTTCCCAGCTGTTTCCAGGCCGCGTGCTGGCGGTTCAGGTAGTTGGTGTAGCACACGTCGTAGCCGTCGGTGAGCGCGCGCAGGATGTCGGCGATGGCCGAGGGCGGATGCTGCAGGTCGTCGTCCATCAGCACCACGTATTCGCCGCTGACATGATGCAGGCCGGCCATGATGGCGTTGTGCTGGCCGACGTTGCGGCGCAGGGTGATGCCTTTGATGAAGGTGTGCGTCTCGGCCAGCTTGCGGATGACCTGCCAGCTGTTGTCCGGGCTGCAGTCGTTGACCATGATCAGCTCGAAGCTGCCGGCCAGACCCTCGTCGCGCATCTCGGCGGCGACGGCCTCCACCAGCTTGGGCAGGATGGGCGCGCTGCGGTAGACCGGGACGACGATGGATAAGGTGCAAGTGGGTGCTTGGTTCATGTCAGTTCTTTGATGCGGGCATAGGTCAGGCGCAGGCCTTCGTTCAGATCGGTTCCGGGTTGCCAGCCTAGTTCGGCCTTGGCGCGGCTGATGTCGAGCACGCTCACCGGCACATCGAACTTGCGCGCTGCCGTGTAGCTGACTTGGGCCTGCTTGCCGGTCACCTGTTCGATGGCGGCGATGATCTCGCGCACGCTGTGGCCGCCGCCCGAGCCGATGTTGAAGATACGCTCCGGCCCCTGGTAAGCGACGGCTTGCAGCATGGCGCGAATGGTATCCGAAATATACAGGTAGTCGCGCACCACCGAACCGTCGCCCCATACCTCGATCGGTTCGTCGTGCACCACGCGCGACAGGAAGGTGCCGACCACGCCCTGTGCGCGGTTGGCTTCCTGGCCGGGACCGTAGGGATTGGCCAGCCGCAGCACGCGGTAGTCGAGGCCGTGCAGCAGATGATAGAGCGCGAGGTATTTCTCGATGGCCAGCTTGACGATGCCGTAGGAGCAGGTCGGCTCGGTCGGGTGCGTCTCCGGGATGGGCGTATGTTGCGGCCGGCCGTAGACCGTGCCGCCGGAGGAGACGAAGATCAGCTTGGTGTCTTTCCGGTCGCGCAACTGTTCGAGCAGGCTGAGCGTGGCGAGCAGGTTGCTGCCCACATCGAAGGCGGGGTCGTCGTTGGACGATTGCGGCTGGGTGGTGGAGACCAGATGGAACACGGTGTCGACATCGGCCAGTGCGCGATGGATATCCTGCGTGTTGCCGAAGTCGCCCTCCAGCCATTCCAGCGCCGGATGACGCGGCAGTGCCGGCGTGCGCATGCGGTAGGGGCGCTCCAGCACGCGCACCTGTTCCCCCTGTGCCAACAAGGCGGTGACCAGATGCGAACCGATGAAGCCGCCGCCGCCGAGTACCAGTGCCCGCAAGATATTCCTCTTAAAGATGTTGTTCTGCCGCCCTGCCGCGTATGCCGCCGGGCGATGGTTCCATGCTACCATGCCGGACGTTGCTGCTGGCTGTTTTGCGCTGTCCGGCATTGCTCTTTTCGCTTCATTCGACAACTTCGAAACAGTCACTATGCTCAATCAGAATTCCGGCGCGCGCGCGCGTCTGGCGTGGTTCATCATGGCGTGCCTGCTTGCCGTGTTCGTGTATTTCTACGGACTCGGCAGCCAGCACATCCCGAAGAACAGCGACGAATATTTGTACGTGCATGTCGCGCGCATGACGGCAGAGAGCGGCCACTGGCTGCCGCTGCAATCCGAGCTGGACTACGGCCGCAACTTCAAGCCGCCGATGATGTTCTGGCATGCCATCGCCGCCACCGACTGGGGCAAGCACTGGGATCTGTGGCATCTGCGCTACCCCAGCGTGATCTATACGCTGCTCACTTCGCTGCTGGTGTTCCTGCTGGCGAAGCGGCTGACCGGCAAGACCGAGACGGGTTTTGTCGCGGCACTGACCTTTGTGGCCTTCTTCAGTACCTACCGCTTCGGCCGTCCCTATCTGACCGATCCGGGTATCGTGTTCTGGCTGTTCCTGCCGTTCTTCGCGCTGTTGTACTGGCGGCCGTTCACCTTCGAGTCGCGCTGGCTGCCGGTGCTGTTGGGTCTGCTCACCGGCGTGGGCTTGTTGTACAAGTCGTTCTTCTTCGTGCTGCCGGTCGGCCTCGGCCTGAGCTGGTGGTATTTGCACCATCGCCAATACCGTTGGCGCGAGTTCCTGGTGAAGGATCTGTGGAAGCCGGTGGTCACCGGCGTGATCGGCCTGCTGGTGTTCGGCCTGTGGTTCCTGCTGGAGCCGGATACGGTGGGGCTGTGGAACGAGTTCTTCTGGAAGGAGAACATGGGCAAGGTGCAGAGCGGCAACTACCTCGGCACCATGCTGTGGGGGCCGAGCAGCATCTGGAGCCTGTCGCTGGGCTATCCGCAGAATGCCGGATTGCTGGGACTGCCGGTGCTGGGCCTGTTCTGGACGGCGTTCCGCCAGCGCAAGCAGACCACCGACACCGAGAAATACCTGTGGATCTGGATGGCGGCGCTGTTCTTCATGTTCAGCCTGGCCAGCCAGCGCTCGGCGCGCTACCTGCTGGAAGCGATGCCCGCGCTGGCGGTGCTGATGGCGTTCTACTGGGAGCGCATCGACCGCAAGTGGTTCGTCGGCGCGCTGCTGATGGCGGGGCTGGTGCTGGCGCTGCTGCTGCGCATGTCGCTGCGCTTGCAGGATGAGTCGGGCGGTGCTCTGTACGGCTGGAGCTACTGGGCGTTGCTGGCGGCGACGGCAGCGCTGCTGCTGTTTTCCCTGTTTGCCTCGAGATACACGCGCATCACGGTGAACGTGGTGATGCTGCTGACCTATCTCACGCTGGCGTCCTTCCTGCATCCGTTCGACGGCGCGCGCGGCAACTACAGTGCCGAGGCGCAGCAATTCGCGGCGGGCAAGGATGTGTGGGTGCCGTGCAACAAGTTCATCGCCAAGGACGAGGGGCACCGCTTCCTGATGCCGGGTGCGAATGTGCTGGGTTATTACGACGACGTCGAAGGACTGGATTCCGCCGCGTTGGCGAAACGCTACCGCTATTTCGCCGTGCGCATGGGCTTCGGCGAAAAACCCTGCGACGATTGCAAGGTCATCGGCGAGCGGCTGGAGATCAACGGCCGCCAGTATGCGCCGGAGATCAAGCAGATGCTGCTGGAAGGCAAGGTGTTCGAGCACCTGTTCGTCAAGGAAGTGCTGATCGAATCCAGGGTGGCGGCCCCGAGCGTGAAGCTGCCGGCGGTGAGCGAATGCCGCTGAGCACCTGGACCAGCAAGGCGTTGTTCGCCGGTATCCTGCTTGCCTTGGGCGGCGGGCTGTACCAGGCTTGGCAGGAGCACCGCGCGCTCGGTTACGGTTTCCGCGTGCCGGTGATCGCTCCTCCCGCGGCAAAACCGGCGGCGATGGCGCCGAAGAAGATCGCACGGAAGAAAGTGCGCGGTCGCTGGCGCTCGCAGGAAGAAGTCATCGAAACCAACGGCACGCATTTCGAGACGCACTTTGCCTCTTCCAAATTGCATACGCAGACCCATGCCGCCTCGCTGGTCGAGCTGAAGGATGGGCGCGTGCGCGCGTTCTGGTTCTCCGGCAGCCGCGAAGGTGCATCGGATGTGACTATCAACAGCGCGGTGTACGATCCGGCGCGCAGCGCATGGAGCGATGAGCAGGTCGTCGCCAGCCGGGGAAGTACGCAACGCGCCTTGCATCGCTATGTCGCCAAGCTGGGCAATCCGGTGGTGGGGCGCGCGGCAGACGGCAGTCTGCAGCTGTTCTATGTCACGGTCTCGCTGGGCGGCTGGGCGGGCAGCTCCATCACGCACATGACCTCGCACGACGAGGGCGCGACCTGGAGTGCGCCGCGCCGGCTGGTCACCTCGCCTTTCCTTAACATCAGCACGTTGGTGAAAGGTGCGCCGTTCCTGTATGCCGACGGAACCATGGGGCTGCCGGTGTATCACGAATCGATCAGCAAGTTCGCCGAGCTGCTGCGTCTGGATGAGGCGGGCAGGGTGCTCGACAAGCAGCGTCTGGCGCGCGCCGGGCAAGGCACCTTGCAGCCTGTGGTGCTGGTGAAGAACAAAAACGAGGCACTGGTGCTGACGCGTTACGCCGGCAAACAGGCACCGCCCCGCGTCCCCAGCCTGTTTACCGAAGACGGCGGGCGCAGCTGGAGTACGCCGCAGCCTTCGGCATTGGCCAACCCCAATGCTGCAGTTACCGCCGTTGTGTTGGCGGATGGGCGCCTGCTGGCGGTGCTGAACAACCAGGAGAGCGGGCGCGATACCTTGAGCCTGATGTTGTCGGCGGATGGCGGCAACAGCTGGCGCGTCATCCATCAGCTCGAATCGCTGAGTGCGGAACGCACCAGCAAGTTCGACGAGAAACTATGCCGGCAGGTGGTGGCCAGTCTGGCGCAGAACGCCGACACGAACGTGGCCAAGGCTCCCCCCTCCACCGTGGACCACTATGTGGCTTCCGCCGAGGCGCGGGTGCGCGCCGACGGCATGTGCAATTTCGAGTTCTCCTACCCGTACCTGATCCAGGTCAGCAACGGCGACCTGCATCTGGCTTACACCTGGAACCGCACCTTCATCAAACATGTCATGTTCGACCGGGCATGGCTGGATAAACGCATAGGAAAGCGCGATGCTCTTCACTGATCTCACCGGCCTGCTCGGCAACGCCCTTGCCCTCGTGACGCTGGCGGTGCGGCTGCCTTGGGTCGCCCGTTTTACGCCATTGCAGCTGGCCAAGCTGGCCGGCGGCGTGTTCGTGGTCTCGATGATTCCGGTGTACGGCTTGTCGCTGGCCGGCTTCGTGCGCGGCATCGCCGGTGACCTGAGTGTGCCGACCTTGCTGATGTTGGCGGCAGCGCTGGTGCGCAGCTTGAGCGGCCGCGTGCTGGTAAGTGAGCTGCACCGCCGCGAACTGGCGGCCTTCGTTTGTATCGCCGCGGTGTTGCTGTATCCCTGTGCGCTGGGACTGTCGCCGTTCGATCCCTATCGCCTCGGTTTTGCCCACCTGTGGTTCATCGCGGGGCTGTCGGTGCTCGCGCTGGCGGCGTTCTTCCGTGGCTATGTCTTCGTTGCGTCGTGCATCGCGCTGGCGGTGGTGGCATGGAGTGTCGGCTGGTACGAATCCGGCAACCTCTGGGATCATCTGCTCGACCCGTGGCTGGCGATCTATGCGTTCGCGGTGCAGGGCAGATACTGGCTGGCGCGACTGAGGGAGAAGAGTCATGCCTAGCCTGAGCCGCAACGATTACCGCACGCTGACACTGGCCGCGCTGGGCGGAGCGCTGGAGTTCTACGACTTCATCATCTTCATCTTTTTCGCGGTGGCCATCTCGCAACTGTTCTTCCCGCCGGACATGCCGGACTGGCTGCGCCAGGTGCAGACCTTCGGCATCTTCGCCGCCGGCTATCTGGCGCGCCCGTTGGGGGGCATCATCATGGCGCACTTCGGCGACCTGCTCGGGCGCAAGCGCATGTTCATGCTGAGCATCCTGCTGATGGCGGTGCCGACGCTGCTGATCGGCCTGCTGCCCACCTACGCCAGCATCGGCATCGCCGCGCCGTTGCTGCTGCTGGCCTTGCGCGTGCTGCAGGGCGCGGCTATCGGCGGCGAGGTGCCGGGTGCCTGGGTGTTCGTCGCCGAGCATGTGCCGCAGCGCCACGTCGGTTTTGCCTGCGGCACGCTTACCGCCGGGCTCACCGGCGGCATCCTGCTCGGCTCGCTGGTGGCGGGCGCGGTGAACCGTGCCTATGCGCCGGACGAGTTGCTGGCGGAAGGCTGGCGCGTGCCGTTCATCCTCGGCGGCGTGTTCGGCCTGGTGGCGGTGTGGCTGCGCCAGTACCTGCACGAGACGCCGGTGTTCAGGGAGATGCAGGCGCGCCAGCAGCTGGCGAACGAGCTGCCGTTGAAGACGGTGGTGCGCGCGCACCGCCCGGCGATCGTGCTCACCATGCTGATGACCTGGTTGCTCTCCGCGGCCATCGTGGTGATGATCCTGATGACGCCGACGCTGGTGCAGAAGCTGTACGCCATTCCCGCCGCCGTCGCGTTGCAGGCGAACAGTGTGGCGACCTTGTTCCTGAGCCTCGGCTGCATCGTGTTCGGTGCGCTAGCCGACCGTTTCGGTGCCGGGCGCGTGCTGGCGACGGGGTGCGTGGCGCTGGGGGCGGTTTCATGGCTGTTCTACCAGCAGATGGCGGTCGCGCCGGAACGCATCAACGGCCTGTATGCCTTGTGCGGGTTCTTCGTCGGGGTGATCGGGGTGGTCCCCAGCGCGGCGGTGCAGGCGTTCCCGCCGGCGGTGCGGTTCTCCGGTCTGTCGTTCTCCTACAACGTGGCATATGCCGTGTTCGGCGGCCTGACGCCGGTGCTGGTGAGCCTGCTGGTGCCGCTGGATGCGCGCGCGCCGGCATATTACGTGGTCGCGTTGAGCGCGCTCGGCGTAGTTATCGGCCTGTATCTCCACCGGCGCGGGCCGGTTATTCGCTAAAGGCTTTTGTGCGACAATGCGTGCGGCATAACTAGAGAGCGCGGACACGCGCCATCCGGCAGTCACGATTCAGGATAGGAAGCTTCTTGGAAAATCTCAAACAGTTGCTCGCGGCGGACATGGCGGCAGTCGATGCGGTGATCCGTGCCCGCCTGCATTCCGAAGTGGTGTTGGTCAACCAGGTCGGCGAATACATCGTCAATAGCGGCGGCAAGCGTCTGCGTCCGGCGCTGGTGTTGTTGTCGGCGCAGGCCTTCGGTTATACCGGCAAGCACCAATACGATCTGGCGGCGGTGGTGGAATTCATCCATACCGCGACCCTGTTGCATGACGATGTGGTGGACGAGTCGGAATTGCGGCGCGGGCGCGAGACCGCCAATGCGCTGTTCGGCAATGCGGCCAGCGTGCTGGTCGGCGATTTCCTGTATTCGCGCGCGTTCCAGATGATGGTGGATGTGGGCGAGATGCGCGTGATGCAGACGCTGGCCGACGCGACCAACGTCATCGCCGAGGGCGAGGTGCTGCAACTGCTCAATTGCCGCGATGCGGATGTGGATGTGCCGAATTACATGCGGGTGATCCACTGCAAGACGGCCAAGCTGTTCGAGGCCGCGATGCGCCTCGGTGCGATCCTCGGCAAGGTGTCGGCGGCGGACGAGGAGGCGGCCTCGAAATACGGCATGCATCTGGGAACCGCCTTCCAGCTGATCGACGATGTGCTGGATTATTCCGCCGACGAGGCGCAGACCGGCAAGCATCTGGGCGACGATCTGGCCGAGGGCAAACCGACCTTGCCGCTGATCTACGCCATGCAGCACGGCACCGCCGCGCAGGCCGCCGTGGTGCGTGCGGCCATAGAGCAAGGCGATGTGGGCAAGTTCGCCGAGGTGTTGACGATCATCCGCGATACCGGCGCCCTAGAGTTCACGCGCCAGCAGGCTTTGCGCGAGGCCGAAGCGGCCTGCGCGTCGATTTCTGCACTTGCCGATTCTAAACACAAGCAGTGTCTGTTAGAATTGGCACACTTTGCCGCTACGCGGCAATTTTAGTTCTACCGATTCGGGGTGTAGCTCAGCCTGGTAGAGTACTGCGTTCGGGACGCAGGAGTCGGAGGTTCGAATCCTCTCACCCCGACCAATTCGTTAGCCGCCGAAGGGCGGGTTTCTGGAGCATGACGCATGAGTCGTTTACTTTTCCTGCTTGCGGTCATCGCTGTCGTCTATTTGCTGATCAGGTCGTTCCGCAAGCAAGCCTCCAAACAAGACACACCGGTTTCTGCGGAAGAGATGGTGCGCTGCGCGCAATGCGGCGTACATCTGCCGAAGAGCGAAAGTATCGCGGCCGACGGCAATTTCTACTGCTCTGAAGCGCACCGCCGCGAACACGCGGCCAAATAAACCAGATGCGGGATAGTCCATCCCTCACCCCTACCCAGTCAGTCTTGCGCACGCCGGGAGCGTTGTCGCAGAGAGATCTGTGGCGTTCTGTCGGTTTCTTCAATCTCTACCGCCTGATCCTCAGTGGGCTGCTGCTGCTGTTGGCCACGGTGTTGGGCGAAGCGTTGTTGCCCGCCGCGCAGGGGCAGTCATCTTTCTTCTGGGGCAGCGCAATCTATACGATGCTGGTGCTGGTGTCGGTGCTGGCCGTTTCGCTGCGCCGCCCGCAGGCCGGGTTGCAGCTGGCGTTCCAGGTTTGCGTCGATATCGTCTGCATCTCCGTGCTGATGTATTTCAGCGGCGGTATCCAGAGCAACCTGGGGTTGCTGCTGCTGGTATCGCTGGCGCTGGCGGGGATGATCAGCCGCGGGCGCATCACTTTGCTGTACGCCGCGCTGGCCAGCATAGCCATCCTGCTGGAGCATGGTTATGCGGTATTGGTCAGCGATGCCGCATTCGCCCAGTTCTTCCAGATCGGCATTCTGAGCGCGGTCTATTTTGCAGTGGCTTGGCTGTCGCACACCCTGTCGAAGTATGCGACGGCGAGCGAACGTTTGGCCTTCCTGCGCGGTGTGGACCTGTCCAACATGGCGGAGGCCAACCGGCTGATGATCCAGGACATGCCGGACGGCGTGCTGGTGGTGGACGAGCGCGGCACGGTGCGCCAGTCGAATCCCGGTGCGGAACGGTTGCTGGGTTATGTGTTCCCTGCCGGCGGCAAGACGAAATTGGCGGAGTGCTCGCCGTTGCTGGAGGCGATGTTCGCGGCCTGGCGCCAGAACAAGGCGCTCGGGCATGAAGTGCTGCGCCTGCCGGGCACCAACCATCCGGTGCGCGTGCGCTTCCTGCCGGTACAGCGCGACGGTTTCTGGGGGGCAGTGGTGGTGCTGGAAGACATGCAGCGGGCGCAGGAACAGGCGCAGCAGGTCAAGCTCGCCGCACTGGGGCGGTTGACCGCGAACATCGCGCACGAGGTGCGCAACCCGCTGTCGTCGATCAGTTATGCCGCCGAGCTGCTGAAGGAGCAAGGCAGCGATCCGGCGCAGGAGAGGCTGTTCCAGATCATCCTGGACAACACTTCGCGCCTGAACCGCATCGTGCAGGATGTGATGCAGATCAACCGCCGCGACCGCGTGCAGGCGGAAGAGATCAATCTGCGCGAACGCCTGGATGACCTGGTCGAGCGGTTGTGCCAGGTCGAACAGCAGCCGCGCTCGGTGTTCGACTTGAGGGTCGATCCGGCCTGCACGGTGCATTTCGACCGGGGGCATTTCGAGCAGGTGTTGTGGAACCTGTGCCGCAACGCGCTGCGCTACAGCCAGAAGAAGACCGGTAGTATTCGCCTGAACGGAGTGTTCGGCGAAGACGGGCGGGCGCAGCTCGATGTGATCGACGACGGCACCGGGGTCCCTGCCGATTCGGTGCAGAAGCTGTTCGAACCTTTCTTTACCACGGATGCCCGCGGCACCGGGTTGGGGTTGTATATAGCGCGCGAGCTGTGCGAGGCGAACGGCGCGATGATCGAATACCGGCGGACCGCTGAAGGTGGGGCGTGTTTCCGCATCTTGTTTGGGGGCAGCAATGAGTTTTGATGCAAAAGCCATCCCGCGGGTGCTGGTGGTTGACGATGAGCCCGACATCCTGGAGCTGCTGGAGCTGGCGCTGCTGCGCATGGGGCTGGATGTGTCGCGCGCGGGCGGGGTGCAGGAGGCGAAGCAGCGCTTGGATGCAGAAACCTTCGACCTGTGCCTGACCGATATGCGCATGCCGGATGGCGAAGGGTTGGAGGTGGTACGTTATATCGCCACGCAAAACCTCGATGTGCCGGTGGCGGTCATCACCGCCCATGGCAATCTGGAGAATGCCGTGGCGGTATTGAAGGCGGGCGCTTTCGATTATCTGTCCAAGCCGGTGGCGCTGGATCAGCTGCGTACGCTGGTCACCTCCGCGCTCAGATTGCCCAAAGCTGCCGCTGCGCCGACCGGTGGCGAGGCGGGTTTGCTGGGCAGTTCGCCCGCCATGGTGCAGGTGCGGGAACTGATCGGGCGTGTCGCGCGCAGCCAGGCGCCGGTGCATATCAGTGGCGAGTCGGGTAGCGGCAAGGAGCTTGCGGCGCGGTTGATCGTGGAAAAGAGCGCGCGTGCGGATCAGCCTTTCATCGCGGTGAACTGCGGGGCTATCCCGGAGAACCTGATGGAGAGCGAGTTCTTCGGTTATCGCAAGGGGGCATTCACCGGCGCTGATCGTGACAAGGAGGGATTCTTCCAGGCCGCCGACGGTGGCACTCTGTTGCTGGACGAGGTGGCCGAGCTGCCGATGTCGATGCAGGTCAAGCTGTTGCGCGCCATTCAGGAGAAGAAGGTGCGCCGGGTCGGTGCGACGCAGGAGGAGGCGGTGAACGTGCGCATCCTCAGCGCCACCCATTGCGATCTGGCAAAGTGTGTACAGGACGGCACCTTCCGCCAGGACCTGTATTACCGCCTGAATGTTATCTCGCTGCATATGCCGTCGTTGCGCGAGATGCGCGAGGATGTGCCGCAGATTGCGGTGCGGATACTGGAACGGCTGCGCGGAAATGCGCAAATATGCTTCTCTCCCCAAGCCTTGCAGGCACTGGCCGGTTATGATTTCCCGGGCAATGTGCGCGAACTGGAGAACGTGGTCGAGCGCGCATTGGCGCTTTGTCAGAACGATCTGATCATGCCGGACGACCTGCGTCTGGAACCGATCGAGTCCTTGCAAAGCAAGGATAAGCATGAGGTTGGCGGCAAGTATCCGCTTACCGACTATCTGGATCGGGTGGAACGCGAAGCGATCCTGGAGGCGTTGCAGCAGACCAATTTCAACCGTACCGCTGCCGCCAAAGTGCTGGGGGTGACGTTCCGGGCGATGCGTTATCGTATGGAGCGCTTGTCCATCACCGACAAGGACAAGGGCAATTGAGGCCGAATGCGCAAGGCTGGTTGAGCGGCGTGCGCCAGGTGGTATCGCCGAACCATGATGCGCGTCCGGCGCATATGGCTATCGAATTGCTGGTGATCCACAACATCAGCCTGCCACCTAACCAGTATGGCGGGACCGAGATCGAGCGCTTCTTTACCAATAAGCTCGACCATTCGGAACACCCTTATTTTGCCCAGCTGGAAGGGGTGAGGGTCTCCTCCCATTTTTTGATTCGGCGTGACGGACAGATCGTCCAGTTCGTCCCCTGTACCAAGCGTGCCTGGCATGCCGGAGTCTCTTCTTGGCGCGGGCGGACCCGTTGTAATGATTTTTCCATCGGCATCGAGCTTGAGGGGGGCGACTTCGAGCCGTTCACCGATCGGCAATATAAGTCCTTGGCGATGCTGACCCGCCGCCTGCGCCGGCTCTATCCAATCGTCGACATCACCGGCCATTCCGATATCGCACCCGGACGCAAGACCGACCCGGGCCCGTATTTTGACTGGAATGGCTATCTGGAACGGCTTGGCTGAGCAAAATTCTGGCCCTGCTCTCACGGCAGCAAAACTCCCCGTATACAAAAAAAGATATAGGCCGAAATTCCGCTTGCATAAATTCATTGATGCACTAGAATTAGTCGAAATTCAGGTGTCGCACCACTAGATATAGTGGTTTTTGATTTTCGGCGGGATTCGGTGTGTTGACCGGTCCGGCTCAAGCAATTAAAGGGGAGTTGTATATGTTGCTTGCTTCTAATAGCGTTTCTTCGTCCGTTCCACCCATGCATGCCCAACAAGAATCAGAATCGATTGCTCACTCCACAAGCCTTCCTTTGGATCAATACAAGGTCATTCGCCGCAACGGCTCCGTTGTCTCGTTCGAGCCGTCGAAGATATCCATTGCGGTGACCAAGGCGTTCATCGCCGTCAACGGCGGTCAGGGTGCGGCTTCGGCGCGCGTGCGCGAATTGGTCGAGCAGTTGACCTCGAGCGTGGTGAGCGCCCTGTTGCGCCGTCAGCCGCATGGCGGCACGCTCCACATCGAAGATATCCAGGATCAGGTCGAGTTGTCGCTGATGCGCTCTGGCGAGCATGATGTGGCGCGTTCTTATGTGCTGTATCGCGAGCAGCGTACGCGCGAGCGCAGCAAAACCAAGAAAGCGGCTGAAGTTGCCCATGCGCTGAACGTGAAAGTGGATGGCGTACTGCGCCCGCTGGACGAAGCGGAGCTGGCTGGACAGATCCAGGCTGCCTGTGCTGGTTTGGGGGGGGCGGTCGATGCCGACAAGGTGCTCAAGCTGACCCTCAAGGATTTGTATGACGGTGTCGCCATCGAGGAGGTGCGCAAGTGTTCCATCCTGTCGGCGCGCACGCTGATCGAGCAAGATCCGGCCTACAGCTTCGTCACTGCACGCTTGCTGTTGAACAACATTTTCTGCGAGATTTTGGGCGAAGAGGTGCATCAGGCCGATATGGCGGCGCGCTATGTCGAATACTTCCCAAAATACATCAAGCAGGGCATCGAGGCCGAACTGCTGAACGAGGAGTTGGGGCATTTTGATCTGGAGCGTTTGGCCCAGGCACTGGACGCCAGCCGCGACTTGCAATTCAACTACCTCGGTTTGCAGACGCTGTACGATCGCTATTTCCTGCATGTCGACGAAAAGCGCATCGAGCTGCCGCAGGCATTCTTTATGCGCGTGGCAATGGGGTTGTGTTTGAACGAGATCAACCGCGAAGAGCGTGCCATCGAGTTCTACCGCCTGCTGTCCAGCTTCGACTTCATGAGCTCGACGCCGACCCTATTCAACTCGGGCACTCGCCGTTCGCAGCTGTCTTCCTGCTATCTCACCACCGTCGAGGATGATCTTGACGGCATCTACGAGGCGCTGAAAGAGAATGCGCTGTTGTCCAAGTTTGCCGGCGGTCTGGGCAATGACTGGACCAATGTGCGTGCGCTGGGCAGCCATATCAAGGGTACCAACGGCAAATCTCAGGGCGTGGTGCCGTTCCTCAAGGTGGTGAACGATACTGCCGTGGCGGTGAATCAAGGTGGCAAGCGCAAGGGCGCGGTATGCGCCTATCTGGAGACTTGGCACTTGGATATCGAAGAGTTCCTGGAATTGCGCAAGAACACCGGCGACGATCGCCGCCGTACGCACGACATGAACACCTCGAACTGGATCCCCGACCTGTTCATGAAGCGCGTGATGGAGGGGGGAGAATGGACACTGTTCTCCCCTTCGACCTGCCCCGATCTGCACGACAAGTTCGGCATCGAGTTCGAGAAGGCTTATACCGCCTACGAGGCGAAGGTTGCCAGCGGCGAGCTGAAGCTGTTCAAGAAAGTGCCGGCGCAATCGCTGTGGCGCAAGATGCTAACTATGCTGTTCGAGACCGGCCATCCCTGGATCACCTTCAAGGACCCATGCAACATTCGCAGTCCGCAGCAGCATGTGGGTGTAGTGCACAGCTCCAACCTGTGCACCGAGATCACGCTGAATACTTCGGATTCCGAGATCGCCGTGTGCAATCTCGGCTCGGTCAATCTGACCGCGCACATCTTCCCCGAGGGGCATGCCCAAGCCGGCCAGATCGACCATGACAAGCTGAAGCGCACCGTGACGACAGCCATGCGCATGCTGGATAACGTGGTGGACATCAACTACTACGCGGTGGCCAAGGCGCGCAATTCCAACCTCAAGCACCGCCCGGTCGGTCTCGGGGTCATGGGCTTCCAAGATTGCCTGCACGAATTGCGCATCCCGTATGCTTCTGAAGCTGCGGTCGAGTTTGCCGATCGCTCGATGGAGGCGGTGTGTTATTACGCTTACTGGGCATCGACCGAGCTGGCGGAAGAACGCGGTCGCTACGCGAGCTACCGCGGCAGTTTGTGGGACCGCGGCATCCTGCCGCAAGACAGCCTCAACCTGTTGCGCGAACAGCGCGGCGGTTTCGTCGAGGTGGATGCGTCGTCCAGCATGGATTGGGACGCGCTGCGTACCCGCATCGGTCAGTACGGCATGCGCAACTCAAACTGCGTGGCCATCGCGCCGACCGCCACGATCAGCAATATCATCGGGGTGTCGCAGAGCATCGAGCCGACCTACCAGAACCTGTTCGTGAAATCCAACCTGTCCGGCGAGTTCACTGTCATCAACGAACACCTGGTGGCCGATCTGAAGGCGATGGGTCTGTGGGACGAGGTGATGATCGCTGACCTCAAGTATTTCGACGGCAGCCTGTCCAAGATCGACCGCATCCCGGCCGAGCTGCGCGAGCTGTATTCCACCGCCTTCGAGGTGGAGCCGAAGTGGCTGATCGAAGCTGCCTCGCGCCGCCAGAAGTGGATCGACCAGTCGCAATCGCTGAACATCTACATGTCTGGCGTGTCCGGGCGCAAGCTGGATGAGACCTACAAGCTGGCCTGGCTGCGAGGGCTGAAGACTACCTACTACCTGCGTTCGCTGGGTGCGACCTCGGCCGAGAAGTCCACGTCGCGCGCCGGTTCGCTGAACTCGGTGGCCAGCGATGCGGGCGGCGGCATGTCGGCTGCGCCGGCAGCGGAAGAGCCGAAGTTCTGCTCGATTGACAATCCGGAGTGCGAGGCTTGCCAATAGGCAAGCTCGCACTCCGGATTGCGGCGAAGGATCATATGCGCGAAGCGCATGTGAAGCCCCTGCGGGGCGGCCGAAGCCACAACCCTGAATAGTTAGTGACATGTGCTCGCCGTAGCGTGCGGCAGAGACCAATGGAAAAGGAACAATATGCTTAATTTTGACGAAGAAATGACTCCTTCCGCCCAAGCCGGACTGCGTATGGCAACGATGGGTATCGGAAGTGCCACGGTCAGCGAAAAGGCTGACAAGGACTATACGATTGCATCGAAGTCCTTCGGCCGTATCAGCGTGGAAGACAAACGCATCATCAACAGCAGCTGCGATGTGAATCAGCTGGTGCCGTTCAAGTACAAGTGGGCATGGGAGAAATACCTAGCCGGTAACGCCAACCACTGGATGCCGCAAGAGATCAACATGTCGGCTGATATCGCGCTGTGGAAGAGTGCGAACGGCCTGACCGCGGACGAGCGTCGCATCGTGATGCGTAACTTGGGCTTTTTCAGCACGGCAGACAGCCTGGCGGCCAATAATATCGTGCTGGGTACTTACCGCCACATCACTGCGCCGGAATGTCGCCAGTATCTGTTGCGCCAGGCCTATGACGAAGGCATCCACACCCATGCTTACCAGTACATCGTAGAAAGCTTGGGCATGGATGAGGGTGAAGTCTTCAATATGTACCATGAGATTCCGTCGATTCGTGCCAAGGACGAGTTCCTGCTGCCGTTCATCGATACCTTGACGAACCCGGCATTCAAGACCGGCACGCCGGAAAACGACCAGAAGCTCCTCAAGAGCTTGATCGTGTTCGCCTGCATCATGGAAGGCATGTTCTTCTATGTCGGGTTCGTGCAGATCTTGGCTATGGGGCGTCAAAACAAGATGACCGGTGCCGCCGAGCAGTTCCAGTACATCCTGCGCGACGAGTCGTTGCATCTCAACTTCGGTGTCGACATGGCCAACCAGATCAAGATGGAGAACCCGCACCTGTGGACGGCCGAATTCAAGGCCGAGCTCTCCGGCCTGTTCCGCAAAGCGGCAGAGCTGGAATCCGCTTACGCTGATGACACCATGCCGCGCGGCATCTTGGGTTTGAATGCAGGCATGTTCAAGGAGTACATGCGCTTCATCGCGAACCGCCGTTGCCAGCAGATCGGCCTCGATGTCATCTTCCCCGGGGCGACCAATCCGTTCCCGTGGATGTCTGAAATGATCGACCTCAAGAAAGAAAAGAACTTCTTTGAGACGCGTGTCACCGAATACCAGACCGGTGGTGCCTTGTCCTGGGATTGATCGGTTGCGAACTCCCCGGCTGCTATAGCCTGCCAGAACGCTCCCCTCGTGGGAGCGTTTTTATTTGCTCGGGAAGATGTAGGCGCACGGCCGATTCGTGGCGACTAGGTTGTGCCTCACCCATGGAAGCCTTGGGCAAGCGGGGTGAGAAAATTATTCTGTGTGATCGGAAAAATTCTGTGCAAGCACGGGTGGCTCTGGAGAATTTGCGGCGGCATAACAAAAATGTGCAAAAAACTCAATTTATATATTGACAGCAAACATATTTAAGATAAAGTTGCAACCGCAAGATGTAGTAAGGAATTTGTATGCCAAACACTAGTGGTAGTGTCGAAAAGAGGCATAAAAAGGCAAATAAGGGGACTTCGCTTGCGCGAACTTGAAGCTCGAGATTCAAACATGGTGCTGATGGCGCCAATCAAAAGCGAGATACTTTCTCAGGGGTTCCCCTCCCTCCAAATTTCCATGTTGCCGGTAGCATCGCCTGGTTGGCGAGAGCGACCTTCTGCATTGCATATCAATTCCATCGGTTGATCATGAGATATAGCCGCCTGATGGTTTCAAATACGGATTCAATTCAAGTCGTTATTTTGGGACGGTTGGGCGCGCCTCTGATGGCTGGCACTACTGTCAAGCTGCGCGTTCATGCTTCCGGTGTGGGAGCTGCTTTGTATTGAATTTGGATTTTCAAAGGCTGCTTCTCGGCCTTTGTTGCAAGAGCTTCATTCATGCCGCTTTGCGGTGTATTGGAGGTGTAGTAGTTGTAGGGTTGTTTTTTGTTAACTTTCACCACTAAGGAGGTTGAAATGGTAGCAGCAAAGAAAGCTAAACCAGCAGCAAAGAAAGCAGCACCGAAGAAGCCAGCAGCTAAGAAGGTCGTAGCCAAGCCAGCAGCCAAGAAAGTTGCAGCTAAGATGCCAGCAGCTAAGAAGGTTGCAGCCAAGAAGCCGGCGGCCAAGAAAGTTGCAGCTAAGAAGCCAGCAGCCAAGAAGGTCGTAGCTAAGAAGCCAGCAGCTAAAAAAGTAGCAGTTGCCAAAAAACCGGCTGCAAAAAAAGCAGCAGCGAAGAAACCAGCAGCAGTAGCTAAGCCCGTTGCAGCTCCGGCCGCCACGACTTTGGCACCTTCTGCACCGGCACCTGTTCGCCCGGCTGCGACTTGGCCTTTCCCCACACCCGGCATCAGCAAGCCGAACTAATGTGGTGGGAGGCTGTGAAGGCAGCCCCGATCAAGTAGTTGGGGCTGATTCACGGTTGTCGGATGGCGAGCCGGACAGGCTCTGTGGTATTTGTTTGCGCACTTTTAAAAGTGCGTGGGGTTTGTCCCCGCTAAGAAACGTTTGGCCGTTTTGCTTGGCGTATCTGTAGTTGGTCTGCGTAGTGCAAGGCTCGCACCGCTATCTGACGACAAGTTCGGAATTAATTCTTGCCATGGTTACGTGGAGGGGGTTGTGCCCTCTGCCGAATCGGATGGCAATCAAGTACCAAAATGTTGGAGGGGAGTTATTCCCTCTAAAGAAACTTTCCCCGTTTTGCTTTGTTGCGCCAGGCTTTATGCCAACTTCACGCTGTACGAGGTGATGGGAGCGTCGCTGTTTTTGTCGAATGCGATACCTGTTTCGACACCGGCACGTGCAATATCGGCTGCATCATCGCTACGTGCATAGGCTTGATGCATGGCGCCGAGCGCAAATTCATGTCCCGAGCCGATAGCCCAGAACCGGGTATATTCGAACACCTCACGCATCGAATAAATGGCGAAGATGCCGCTGGCGTTGGCGATCAGCGCGGTGATCTGGCTCGACTCATAGGGATCCTCCTCATCCTCCTTGGGATTCAGGAAGCATTCTTCTTTCAGGATCGGGTGCAGTTTGCGGAACGTTTCGAAAATCGCCTCCTTGCTGTTAAGCTGCACGTCCGGTGATTTGGCGAGCAGGCTGGATAGCACCAGATGGTGCGCCGCACTGCCGCAAACGCCGACAAAGCTATCGCCGATACGCAGGATCTTGTCATGCGAGGCATCCTGAGTGGCATGCAGGCGTGTGTTGCCGAAGGTGGTCAGCGTGTCTGCCGCAATGACAGCGTGGCCGTTTTTTCTGACAGCGACGATAGTAGTCATGTGTTGTATTCCTTATTGATTCAGGCGCGATTTTATCATTGATGTTGTACAGCTCTCCGCTCCCTTACCTGTCGGATGCCGGCGCCTACTTCACGGCGCTCCGCGGCCTGCCGTGGCCTGCCTGGCTGGATAGCGGCGGCAGCGGACGCTATGACATTCTCGTTGTGCAACCTGTCGCCACCTTGGTCACGCAAGACGGACAAACCGCGATTCGCGATTCGGCCGGTATGCGCACATCAAGTGCCAATCCGTTCAGATTGTTGCGCGAAATGCTGGGCAAGCCCATCGATGCGCTGCCGGATATGCCGTTTGCCGGAGGGGCAATCGGATATTGGGGGTATGACCTTGCGCGTAAGTTTCACCGGATACCGGATCTTGCGCGAGATGGTGAACACTTGCCCGAGATGGCGGTCGGCATCTACGACTGGGCTATTGTGGTCGACCATCAAGAGTCGAATGCAAGGTTGGTGTCCCGTCGATGCTACGCTGCGACGGAGGAGATATTGCCGCAGATATTGCAGCGATTGACGACCGCCGTTCCGGCGCAGAGCAGCGAGCCCTTCCGCGTGCAGGGAGCGGTCACTTCCAATTTCACTGCTCAGTCCTACCGGGAAGCCTTCGGCCGGGTGCATGGATATTTGCATGAAGGCGACTGCTATCAGGTCAATCTTGCGCAACGTTATGCCGCACAGGCCTCCGGCGACGCCTTCGAGGCGTACCGGGAATTGCGCCGCCTGAGTCCGGCGCCGTATTCCGCATTCTTGGATTGGCCACAGGCCCAGATCCTGTGCGCCTCGCCGGAACGTTTTCTGCAAGTGACTGCGGGCAACGTGGAGACTCGGCCGATCAAAGGCACGCGCGCGCGCAGTGCAGATGCCGTTGAGGATAAGCGACTGGCGGAAGAGCTGCGCGATCATCCGAAAGACCGCGCCGAGAACCTGATGATCGTCGATCTGTTACGCAACGATCTGGGGCGGAGTTGCATAGCCGGTTCGGTGCGTACGCCAAAGCTGTTCGAGGTCGAGAGTTTCGCCAACGTCCATCATCTGGTCAGTACCGTGCAGGGCAAGCTGCAGGCAGGGCGTGATGCCCTCGACGTGTTGCAAGATTGTTTTCCCGGTGGCTCCATCACCGGCGCGCCCAAGCAGCGCGCGATGGAGATCATCGAACAACTCGAACCCAACCGGCGCGGCATATATTGCGGGGCGATCGGCTATATCGGTTTCGACGGCAACATGGACAGCAATATCGTCATCCGTACATTGGTCTATTCGGGTGGCGAGATCCGCTGCTGGGCCGGTGGTGGGCTGGTGGCCGATTCGCGTTGTGAGGCCGAATACCAAGAGACGCTGGACAAGGCTGCGGCGATGCGGGAGGTGCTGCGGAAGTTCGGCGGCAAGCTCGAATAGCGCAGCGGCCATTCGAACAGCCAAAACGGGCATCAGCGTTTGCGTTTTTCCCCGAGTTTAGCGTCGAACTTCTCCCGGTTGATGACGAAGCGCTCGTGCCGACCTTTAGAGATGACATCCACGCCGTCGTGTGCTTCGACTCGAAAGACCAGTCTTCTGCCATCCACTTCGATCAATTCGACGGTTGCTGTCACCTCCAATCCGGGCGGCGTGGCGGCCTGATGCGACACATCTATATGTGTGCCCACGGTTTGTTCCCTGGGCCAGTCCACGTGCGGGTTGACGCACTTGATGCAGGCCCATTCCAGGAACCCGACCATGAAGCCGGTAGCGAACACTTCCGGCATCTCGAGGAACTCGGCGGCCTCCGGATACAAGGCCGGAACGGTTTTCGACGAGGGCACGAGGAATTTATGCTCGTACTTGAGACCGGGTCTCAGCGTGTCTTTCATGGCGTTCTCCTGTCGGGCGTTATGCCGGGATGCTCTTCACCCTGGTGATGCGTATCACCTCCGGGATCTTGCGCAGGCCGCGCATGACGCCGGCAAGGTGCAAACGGTTGGTCACTTGCAGCGTGAAATAGAGCGCGGTGTATTCGCCCTCGCTGGTGAAGTGGACGTTCTCGATGTTCGATTCGGCATCGGCGATGGAGGCGGCCACCTTGGCCAGCACGCCGCGCTGGTTGGCGACGATGAGTTTGATGCTGACCTCGAACAGTTTGTTGATGCTCTTGTCCCACACCACGTCCAGC
Organism: Sideroxyarcus sp.; assembly: GCA_035299445.1. Classification (GTDB taxonomy): domain Bacteria; phylum Pseudomonadota; class Gammaproteobacteria; order Burkholderiales; family Gallionellaceae; genus Sideroxyarcus. The sequence goes on along the minus strand of DATGWO010000024.1, from coordinate 46,645 downwards.
CACTCCTCGCTGGCGCCGCGACCTTTGCGCAAGCTGGGGCAATCGTGGGTATGCACGATGAGTCCCTGGTCGCTCTTGATCACGCCGATGATCGGGTCGCCCGGGATAGGGCGGCAGCATTTGGCGTATTGCACCGCCATGCCTTCGCTGCCGAGCAGAGTGATGACGCCGCTGGAGCCGGTGTTCAGTCTGGCACCCTCGCCTTCGTTCAGTTTGGCCAGCTGGCGGGCGATGACCATGTTCAGCCGGCGCCCCAGGCCGATGTCCGCGAATATCTCCTGTCGCGATTTGGCGCCGGTCTCCTTCAGCACTCGCTCCCAGCACATATCCTCGATGTCCTGCAGTTTGATGCCGAGCGAGTTGAGCGCCTGGCTTAGCAGGCGTTCGCCGAGCTTGGCCGATTCTTCCAGATGCATGGTTTTGAGGGCATGACGGATCTCGCCGCGCGCCTTGCTGGTTACGACGTAACTGAGCCAAGCCGGATTCGGGTGGGCGAGCGGGGCGGAGATGATCTCGACGCGGTCGCCGTTGCGCAACTCGGTGCGCAAAGGGACCAGTTCGGCGTTCACCTTGGCCGCAACGCAGCGGTTGCCGATGTCGGTATGTACGCTGTAGGCGAAGTCGACCGCGGTCGCGCCGCGCGGTAGTGCGTAGATCTTGCCCTTGGGCGAGAACACATAGACCTCGTCCGGGAATAGGTCGATCTTCAGGTGCTCAAGGAATTCGACCGAGTCCCCGCTCTGCGCCAAGCTTTCGAGCAGGCTTTGCAGCCACTGGTGAGTCTTCTGGTGCAGGTCGTTGATCTGCGCTTCGGACGATTTGTACAGCCAGTGCGAAGCCACACCGCTCTCCGCCAGCTTGTTCATCTCGTGCGTGCGGATCTGCACCTCGATCGGCGTGCCGAACGGGCCGAACAGCGCGGTATGCAACGACTGGTAGCCGTTGGCCTTGGGGATGGCGATGTAATCCTTGAACTTCCCGGGAAACGGTTTGTACAGGCCGTGCAGCACGCCGAGTGCGACATAACAGGAAGGCACATCGTCGACCAGCACGCGGAAGCCGTAGATATCCAGCACCTGCGCGAATGCCAGCGATTTGGACTGCATCTTCTGGTAGATGCCGTACAGGTGTTTTTCGCGGCCGCGCACTTCCGCCTTGATGTGGTTCTCGTCGAGACGCTGGCGGATCGATTCCAGGATCTTGCTTACCACCTCGCGCCGGTTGCCGCGCGCGACCTTCAATGCTTTGGACAACACCGCATAGCGGTTGGGATGCAGATACTTGAAGCTGAGATCTTCCAGTTCCTGATACAGGGTGTTCAAGCCTAGGCGGTTGGCGATCGGTGCGTAGATATCCATCGTCTCGCGTGCGATGCGTTCGCTTTTCTCTTTCGATACTGCGCCCAGCGTACGCATGTTGTGCAGGCGGTCGGCGAGCTTGATCAGGATCACGCGCACGTCGCGCGCCATCGCCATCAGCATCTTGCGGAAATTTTCCGCCTGCGCGTCCTGCAGCGTCTCGAATTGCAGTTTGTCCAGCTTGGAAAGGCCGTCGACCAGCTCGGCCACCGGCTTGCCGAATTGCTCGGCAATCTGTTCGATGCTGATGCCGGTATCTTCCGCCACATCGTGCAGCAGGGCGGCGGTGATGGCTTGTGCATCGAGGTGCAGCGGGGTGAGGATGCGTGCGACGGCGATCGGGTGGGTGACGTAGGGTTCGCCGGACTGGCGCAGCTGACCCTGATGTGCGGCGATGCTGAAGGCGAGCGCAGCTTCGATCTGCGCTACATCCTTAGGCTTCAGGTAGGCAGAGACCTCTTGGAGTAATGTTTCGGCATCGGTCTGCGGCATGGGGCATGTGACAGGAAAGCCGCCGGATCATCCCGGCGGCGCGCAATCAGGCCATGCCGCGGTTCAGGATCTCGATGCCCACTTTGCCTTCGCTGATCTCGCGCAGGGCGACGACGGTGGGCTTGTCCTTGGTGTTCTCGACCAGATAGCCGGCGCCGTTGGCCAGCTGGCGCGCGCGATAAGCGGCAGCCAAGGTCAGCTCGAAACGGTTGGGGATGTACTGCATGCAGTCTTCGACAGTGATACGTGCCATGGTGTGCTCCTATTGTTGCAATTGATTGATGAGGGATGCGTGACGGGAAAGTTGGCTGTCGCGGCGCAATCCGACGGCGGTGATCGCCGCTTCGAGCTGCCGCAATGCCTCGTCCAGCTTGTCGTTGATAATAACATAGTCGAACTCGGCGACATGCGAGATGTCCTCCTTGGCGGCTTGCAGGCGGCGCGCGATGACCTCGGCGCTGTCCTGTCCGCGCCCGTTCAGGCGGGTTTCCAGCGCGGCCAGCGAAGGCGGCAGGATGAAGATGGAGATCGCCTGCGGCATCAGCTTGCGCACCTGCGCTGCGCCCTGCCAGTCGATCTCCAGCAGGATGTCGCGGCCTGCGGCGAGTTGTTTTTCGATCCACGATTGCGAGGTGCCGTAGAAGTTGCCGTAGACCTCGGCACTCTCCAGAAAATCGCCTCGCTGTGCCATTTCAAGGAACTGCTCGCGGCTGACGAAGTGATACTCCCTGCCGTCCACTTCGCCGGGGCGCGGTGCGCGCGTGGTGTACGAGATGGAGAGCGCGATCTGTTTATTGCTCTTCAGCAGTGCACTGACCAGGCTGGTCTTGCCTGCGCCGGACGGCGCGCTGACGATGAAAAGGTTGCCGGACATGTGTTCTCCTATTCGATGTTCTGTATCTGTTCGCGCATCTGTTCGATGAGGATCTTCATCTCCATTGCGCTGCGCGAGACTTCTGCGTCCACGGATTTGGAGCCGAGCGTATTGGCTTCGCGGTGCAATTCCTGCATCAGGAAATCCAGGCGTTTGCCGACGGCACCGCCCTTGTCCAGCACGCGCCGCATCTCGGTGAGGTGGGTCTGCAAGCGCGACAGTTCTTCATCCACGTCGATCTTGCTGGCGTAGAGGGTGATTTCCTGGCGCACACGTTCGTCATCGTCGCTGCCCAAGGCTTCGAGCAGGCGTGCGCGCAGTTTGCTTTCGTAGGCGGCGATGGCACCGGGTACGCGCGGTGCTACCGCCGCCCGCAAGGCTTCGATCTGTGTCACGCGTTCCAGCAGGAAGGCCTTGAGTTTCTCCCCTTCGCGCTGGCGGGCGGCGGCGAAATCTTTCAGCGCCTGCCGCAGCAGATTGTGCAAGGTGGCATGCAAGGTCTCGGCAGAGACGGCGGCGCTCTCCAGCACGCCGTTCCAGCGCAACACATCCGCTACCGAAAGTTCGCGTGCTGCGGGGAATTGTTCGCGCACCTGGGTGCTCCACACGGCCAGTTGCTGCACCAGTGCCTGGTTGAGTTGTGCCGTGGGTTGCATCGACGGGCGCGAGGCAAGGTTGATGCGGCATTCCACCTTGCCCCTGCCCAGCTGTGCTGCGATGGCTTCGCGCAAGGCGGGTTCCTGCGTGCGCAACTCGTCCGGCATGCGCAACTGCAAGTCCAGATAACGGCTGTTGACGGAACGCAGTTCCAGCGTGAGCGAACTGTTCTCCAGTTCGGCGGCAACGGCGGCAAAGCCGGTCATGCTGTAGATCATCGGGGGCTCCGGGGTAGGGAAAGAAAAAATATCAGCTGAACGGGGCGCATTATATTACGATTGGACTTCGCCTCCGTCCTGGAGCGGGGGAGATACAAAAGTAGCACAGGGAGATGATGAGGTTCGCCGTCCATCAGGCCAGCAAGATCGGTGGCCGAAAATACAATCAGGATCGCGTGGGTTATGCCTATACCAATGAAGCGCTGTTGCTGGTGCTTGCGGACGGTATGGGCGGGCATTTGCATGGCGAGGTGGCGGCGCAGATCGCGGTACTGACCTTCATGCGCGCTTTCGGGCGGTTGAAGGAGGGCTGCGTGAAGGAGCCGGAGGTTTTTCTGCGCGAGACCATGCGCGCCGGCCACGAAGGCATCTTCAGCTATGCGCGCGAGCAGCAGCTGGGTGGCAATCCCGGTACTACCTGCGTGGCTGCACTGGTGCAGAATGGCCATATCTGGTGGGCGCATGCGGGCGATTCGCGCTTTTATCTGCTGCGCGAGAATGCGGTATCCAGTGTGACGCACGACCACTCCGTGGTGCAGCAGTGGGCTGACTGGGGCATCATCAGCGCGGACGAGATGAAGACCCATCCCGACCGCAACAAGATCACCAACTGCCTGGGCGGCGTGGAAGACATGTTCTATGTCGATGTGTCGCCACCGACCGCGGTGCAATCCGGCGATACCTTGCTGCTGTGCAGTGACGGTTTCTGGAGCCCGCTGGCCGATGAGGAGATGGCAAAGCTTTCGTCCACCGCCGCCCTTTCCGACCGGGTGGGTGAGCTGATTGACCTTGCCGTGCTGCGCGAAGCGGCACGGGCCGACAACACCACCGCCATCGTGGCGCGATTAGGCGAGCGCGAAGAGGAGCATCTCGCCGAGATGCCGATGTGCATCGTGCTGGACGAACGTCCCGAGCCCAAGAATCCCGGCTAAGTCCGTTATAATCCGCACTGTTTCCCATCTTCCGAGGTTCCCGTTATGCGTCCCAGTCAGCGTAAGCCAGACCAGCTGCGTGCTATCCGTATCACCCGCCATTACACCAAACACGCCGAAGGCTCGGTGCTCATCGAGTGTGGCGACACCAAGGTCATCTGTACCGCCAGCGTGGAAGAGCGCGTGCCGCCGCACAAGAAGGGCAGCGGCGAGGGCTGGGTGACGGCGGAATACGGCATGCTGCCACGCTCCACCGGCGAGCGCATGCAGCGCGAAGCGGCCAAGGGCAAGCAATCAGGTCGTACGCAGGAGATCCAGCGCCTGATCGGGCGCAGCCTGCGCGCTGTGGTGGACCTGAAGAAACTGGGCGAGCGCACCATCACGCTGGACTGCGACGTGATCCAGGCCGATGGCGGCACGCGCACCGCCAGCATCACCGGCGCCTATGTCGCGCTGCACGATGCGGTGAGCGCGCTCATGCAAAAGGGGCTGGTCAAAGAGAACCCGCTGCGCGATTCCGTCGCCGCCATCTCGGTCGGTATCTACCAGGGCACGCCGGTGCTCGACCTCGATTACCTCGAAGATTCCGACTGCGACACCGACATGAACGTAGTGATGCTGGGCTGCGGCCACTTCGTCGAAGTGCAGGGCACGGCGGAAGGCCACCCCTTCTCGCGCGAGGAGATGGATACGCTGCTGGAGCTGGCCAAACATGGCATCACCCAGTTGGGCGAACTGCAACGCAAGGCATTGGCGCAATGAACAAGCTGGTCATCGCCTCCAACAACCCCGGCAAGCTGCGCGAGTTTCAGCGCATGCTGGCGCCGCTGGGTATCGAGGTGCTGACCCAGTCCCAGCTCGGTATTTCCGAGGCGGAAGAACCGCACTGCACCTTCGTCGAGAACGCACTGGCCAAAGCGCGCCACGTCAGCCGTGCTGCCGGCCTGCCCGCGCTCGCCGACGATTCCGGCATCTGCGTCGAAGCGTTGGGTGGTGCACCCGGCGTGATCTCGGCGCGATACGCGGGCGACAACCCGAAGTCCGATGCGCGCAACAACGAGAAGCTGTTGCGGGAGATGCAGGACGTTACTGATCGCCGTGCGCATTATTACTGCGTGCTGGTGCTGGTGCGCCATGCCGACGATCCGCAGCCGTTGATCGCCGAAGGCGAATGGCACGGCGAGATATTCCATGAGCAGCGCGGCGACGGCGGTTTCGGCTACGACCCGATGTTCTGGCTGCCGCAGTTCGGCAAGACTGCGGCAGAGCTGTCGCACGATGAAAAGGCGCAGATCAGCCATCGCGCCAAGGCGCTGCAGGTGCTGATGCAACGCTTCCCGCGTGCATGAGCGCACGGGTGCTGCAACCGTGCGGCATCAGATCGCAGCCGGTGAACTTCCAGGCGCCGCCGCCGCTCTCGCTGTATATCCACATCCCATGGTGCGTGCGCAAATGCCCGTACTGCGATTTCAATTCGCATGAAGCGCGCGGTGGCATCCCCGAAAAAGAATATATCGCCGCATTGGTGCGTGATCTGGAACTGGCGCTGCCGCAGATATGGGGGCGCAAGGTCTACACCGTGTTCTTCGGTGGCGGTACGCCCAGCCTGCTGAGCGGCGAGGCGGTGGCGGAGATCCTGCGCCAGGTGCGCATGCTGCTGCCGCTGGACTTGAATGCCGAGATCACGCTGGAGGCGAATCCCGGCACGGTGGAGGCGGATAAATTCGCGCTGTTCAAAGACGCGGGAGTGAACCGGCTGTCGCTGGGTATCCAGAGTTTCAACGATGTCCATCTGCAAGCCTTGGGGCGGATCCATTCTGCCGATGAGGCGAAGCGGGCCATCGAGGTTGCGCAACGGCAGTTCGACAACATCAATCTCGACCTGATGTATGCATTGCCGCAGCAGACTTTGAGCGAGGCATTACAGGATGTGCAGACCGTGCTGCAATTCAAACCGCAGCACCTGTCTTGTTATCACCTGACGCTGGAGCCGAACACGCTGTTTGCGCACCAGCCGCCGGAAGTGCCCGACGATGATGCGAGCAGCGAGATGCAGCAGCGCATCGAGGAATTGCTGGCCGCGCACGGCTACGAGCATTACGAAACTTCCGCCTTCGCCCTGCCGAAAAAACAGTCGCGCCACAACCTCAATTACTGGCAGTTCGGCGATTACCTGGGTATCGGTGCGGGCGCGCACAGCAAGCTGAGCTTCCACGACAGGGTGTTGCGGCAGGCACGTTACAAGCAGCCGCAGGCGTATCTGGAGGCAGTGGCGGGTGGTGCACCGGTGCAGGAAGAGCATGAAGTGGCAGGCAAGGACATCGCGTTCGAGTTCATGATGAATGTCTTGCGCCTGAACGGCGGCTTCGACAGTGCGCTGTTTCAGGAGCGCACCAGTCTGCCTTTATTTTTGATTCGACACGAACTGGAAGAAGCGGAGAAGCGCGGGCTGTTGCTGCGCGAAGGGCAGCGTATCGCGCCGACCGAGATGGGGCGGCGCTTCCTCAATGATCTGCTACAGATCTTTCTTGCGGCGAAACACTAGATCCCACACGCCATGTCCGAGGCGCAGGCCGCGTTGCTCGAACTTGGTGAGTGGGCGATAGGCGGGGCGGGGGGCGTAATCGTCAGCCGTGTTTTCCAGCAGCGGTTCCTCGCGCAGCACGCGCAGCACTTGTTCGGCATAGTCTTGCCAGTCGGTGGCGACATGAATGTAGCCGCCCGGTCTGAGTTTCCGTACTAGTTGCGCGATGAACGGCGCTTGGATCAGGCGGCGCTTGTTGTGGCGAGCCTTGTGCCAAGGATCGGGGAAGAAGATGTGCACACCGTCGAGCGTGCCGTCAGCAATCATATCTCGCAGCACTTCCACGGCATCGTGCTGCATGATGCGGATGTTTTCCAGCTGTTGCGAGTCGATCAGCTTGAGCAGATTGCCGACGCCGGGCGTGTGGACTTCCAGCGCGAGGTAATCGGTCTCGGGGTGTGCTTCGGCGATGGTCGCGGTACTGTCGCCCATGCCGAAGCCGATCTCGAGAATTTTCGGTGCGCTGCGCCGGAAAGCCTGATCGAGATCAAGCGGGCGTGCAATATAAGGAATGCCGTAACGCGGCAGTAATGTGTCGATGGCGCGTTGTTGCGCAACCGAGACGCGGCCTTGGCGCAGGACGAAGCTGCGGATATGCCGCTTGCTGAGGTCTTCGGTGTCAGTCATTCAATTGTGCGCGGATGCGATGATGCCGGCCGTTGGCGAACTGGGGCTGGCGCTATACAGTTTTTTCGGCATGCGTCCGGCGAGGTAGGCTTCGCGTCCGGCTTCAACGCCCTTCTTCATCGCGGATGCCATCAGTACCGGGTTCTTTGCGCCCGCGATGGCCGTATTCATCAGCACGCCCGCGCAGCCCAGTTCCATCGCGATCGCGGCATCGGAAGCGGTGCCCACTCCCGCATCGACGATCACCGGCACTTGCACGCGGTCCATGATGAGTTGCAGGTTCCACGGATTGAGGATGCCCATGCCCGAGCCGATTAGCGAGGCCAGCGGCATGATCGCCACACAGCCGATATCTTCCAGCTGCTTGGCGATGATGGGATCGTCAGAGGTGTAGACCATGACCTGAAAGCCTTCAGCCACCAGCGTTTTTGCGGCGGCAATGGTTTCGATCACGTTGGGGTATAACGATTGCGGGTCGCCCAGCACTTCCAGTTTCACCAAGCTGTGCCCATCCAGCAGTTCGCGTGCGAGGCGCAGGGTGCGTACCGCATCGTCGGCGGTATAGCAGCCGGCCGTGTTGGGCAGGTAGGTGAATTTCGACGGCGGCACCGAGTCGAGCAGGTTGGGCTCGTTGGCATTCTGACCTAGGTTGGTGCGGCGGATCGCCACTGTGACGATTTCCGCGCCGCTGGCATCCAGTGCTGCGCGCGTTTCGGCGAAGTCCTTGTATTTTCCTGTGCCGACCAGAAGGCGCGATGAGTAGCTTTTGCCAGCGATGATGAGTTTGTCGTTCATTTGTGTTCCTGATTAATTTGAAGCCGGCCGTGCGGCTGGCTAGCCGCCGCCTACCGCGACCACGATTTCCATTTTGTCGCCATCGCTCAGTTGCTGTGTTGTAAAAATGCTGCGCGGCACAATCTCGCCGTTGCGTTCCAGCGCGATGCGCTTGCCAGTCAGTCCCATTGCCTCGATGAGGGTTGTCACGGTGGTGCCGGAAGGGAATTGGCGCGGTTCGCCGTTGATGCTGATGTTGATCACTTTGCTTGCTGTTGTCCGTGGTAGAATTCGCGCCGCATTCTACACCACGCGGGTGTAGTTCAATGGTAGAACGGCAGCTTCCCAAGCTGCATACGACGGTTCGATCCCGTTCACCCGCTCCAGTCGCTGCCCGCAGGTTGATGTGCAGCCTCCCCATGACGGACTTTCCTTGTTCGCCCGCTCCAGATCACTAACCTGAGATAATCACTTGGGTATGCCCAGTCTCGGAACTAACTTTGCCTTTACTTGTCGCCGAGGCTCGTGCGATTATTGCGCCGCTTTTAGAAAGCTGTAAGGGAAGAGTGCGCTAGACACATCGACAGTTACAGGTGTGGTTGGCGCATTTGTATTGTTAACTTGCTCGAGGAGGAGACTACTGTGGAAGCTACACAAGCGACACCAGTAAAGTACGATATGGAGGTGGTTAAATGGTTCACCATTGCCGCTGCCATTTATGCAGTCGTCGGCACGCTGATCGGTGTGTATGTTGCATCGGAATTGGCTTGGCCGTTCTTAAGTTTTGACATCGCTGAAATCACCTTCGGGCGCCTGCGTCCGCTTCACACCAACGCAGTGATCTTCGCGTTCGGTGGCTGTGCTTTGATGGCGACCGGTTTCTACATGGTGCAGCGCACCGGTGGCACCAAGCTGTGGAGCAATGGCCTGGCATGGTTCACCTTCTGGGGCTGGAACCTGATCATCGTGCTGGCAGTGATCACTCTGCCGCTGGGTATGACTTCCGGCAAGGAATACGCCGAGCTGGAATGGCCGATCGATATCCTGATCGCGGTGGTGTGGCTGGCATTCGGTCTGAACCACATCATGACCACGGCGATCCGCAAGACTTCGCACATCTACGTCTCCAACTGGTTCACCATGGGCATGATCATCATGATCACCTATCTGCACGTGGTTAACAGCTTGGCAATCCCGGTCAGCTTGACCAACTCCTTCTCCATCTACACTGGCGTACAAGACGCGATGATTCAGTGGTGGTGGGGTCACAACGCGGTGGGTTTCTACCTGACTGGCGGCTTCCTGGGCATCATGTACTACTTCGTGCCTAAGCAAGCAGGTCGTCCGGTGTTCTCCTATCGCCTGTCCGTTTTGCACTTCTGGGCGCTGACTTTCGGCTACGTTTGGCTGGGCGCGCACCACCTGCAATACACTGCTTTGCCTGACTGGACCGGCTCCTTGGGTGCTGCCGTTTCTCTGGCGATGATCATCCCGTCCTGGGGTGGGGCGATGAACGGTATGATGACTCTCTCCGGTGCATGGGACAAGCTGCGTACCGACTACATCCTGCGCTTCCTCGTTGTGGCTCTGGCGTTCTACGCAATGTCCACATTCGAAGGTCCGGTGATGTCCATCAAGACCGTGAATGCTCTGTCTCACTACACTGACTGGACCGTCGGTCACGTGCACTCCGGCGCATTGGGCTGGATGGCGATGGTTGCCTACGGTGCGATGTACCACATGGTGAAGAAACTGTGGGGCGTTGAGCGTATGTACTCCGAAAGCCTGGTGAACGTTCACTTCTGGCTGGCCACTATCGGTACGGTGGTATATGTCGTGGCGATGTGGGTCTCCGGCATCATGCAGGGTCTGATGTGGCGTGATTATGATGAATACGGCACATTGACCTATACCTTCGTTGAATCCGTCTCCGCTATGCATCCGTACTATGCGATGCGCGCAATCGGCGGCATGATCTTCAACCTCGGTACCTGGATTGCTCTCTACAACATCGTGATGACCGTGCGTCAGGCGAGCACCCTGCGTGCTGCCGGTGCCGTTCCCGCAAAAGCATAAGGAGTGAGACATGTCTGATCACGACAAAATCTATTCGACTAAATTCCAGGACAAGATCGAACGTAGCACCGTTCTGATGTTTGTGATGACGGCGATCGCTGTGGCGATCGGCGGTATCGTGGAAATCGTTCCCCTGTTCTATCTGCCTAACACCGCGATGAGCGGTGGTGACGGCACCTTCAACGGTACCGCGCACAAGGATAAGGATGGCAACGCCATCCCGATGGACAAGATCGTCTGGAATCCGGCGACCTCTGCCCACAAGACGCTGGACGACTGGCAGCCTGGCGACGGCGTACGCCCGTACAAGCCGCTGGAACTGGCCGGACGCAACGTCTACATCCGCGAAGGCTGCTTCCTGTGCCACTCGCAGATGATTCGTCCGTTCCGTGACGAGAAGGACCGTTATGGCCACTACTCGATCGCTGAAGAGTCCATGTACGACCACACTTATCAGTGGGGTTCCAAGCGTACCGGTCCTGACCTGGCACGTGTAGGCGGCAAGTACTCCGACGAATGGCACGTGCGTCACCTGCGTTATCCGCGCGAAGTGGTGCCGGAATCTGTCATGCCGAACTACTTCTGGCTGGAGCAAAAGCCGGTGGATGTGGCTGAAACCGTGCAAACGATGAAGGTCTTGACCATCATGCCGTTCAACCCCGTACCGAAGACCATCTATACGGATGCCTATATCGACGGCGCAGCTGCGCAGTTGGAAGGCAAGACCGACATGGATGCCTTGATTGCTTACCTGCAGAGCTTGGGTAACCACATCAAGTTCGAAGAGGGTGTGAACTACCGTGACTAAGCTGATGGGGTACCTTGGCATGGATGTCCAGGCCATGACGACAAACGACTGGCTGGGGGTGTTCTTTGCCCTTGTGTCGGCGGCAGGCATGGTGGCGGTCTATTTCATGGTATTCCGTCCGGCTAACAAGGCCATGTTCGAGTCCCAGCGCTCTATGGCGCTGGACGACGAAGACCATATCAACGTGGGAGAAAAATGATGAGTGATAAACACGATGCAGGTGGCGTGCCTACAACAGGGCACGTTTGGGATGACGACTTGGGGGACTTTACCAATCAACCCCCGAAGTGGTGGATGTTGGGTTTGACAGCCAGTGCGATCTGGGTAGTTATCTACTGGATCTACTATCCGGCTATCCCGGTTTCCAACACCATGAGTTTCACCAAGGGTGTTGGCGGCTGGACGGCGATCGGTGAAATGGAAGCCGACAAGAGCGTGGTGGACGAAGTGCGCGGCAAGTATGAAGCCAAGCTCAAGGACATGACGCCCGCGGCAATCCTGGCCGACAACGAGCTGACCGAGTACGTAACCCGTTCCGGTAAAGTGCTGTTCGGTGACAACTGCGCAGCTTGCCACGGCCAGAACGGCGTCGGTACGCACGACAAGCAGGGTTTGTTCGCGCCCATCCTGAACGACGATGACTGGTTGTACGGCGGCAAGATCGACGACATCCATGCTTCCATCACCGGCGGCCGTCAGGGCGTGATGCCCGCGCACAAGGAAATGCTGTCTGCTGCCGAGATCGACACCTTGGCCAACGCGGTTGTAGCCGGCAAGCCGGCTTCCACCCCGCTGTTTGCGGACAAGGGATGCACGGCCTGTCACGGTGCCGACGGCAAAGGTATGCAGGCCATGGGCTCTGCCAACCTGACCGACGGTATCTGGCGTTTCGAAGGCTCGGTTGAAGGTGTCAAGCGCACTATCGAGAACGGCGTGAACGTCGGTCCCGGTTCTCGCGTTGCCGTGATGCCGTCCTTCAAAGACGCAGGCAAGCTGAGCGATGCCGAGATGAAGAAGTTGGCTGTGTATGTGTACAAGTTCGGCGGCGGTCAAGCCGACGCTCCAGCAGCTAAGTAAAGCTGGCTTAGACTGCACGGGTTCGCCCGTGCAGCCCTTTGATCAAGGACAAGGAGTAAGCAATGAATCACATCAATAACGACATGGTTCTCTGGGGCGTGATCATTTGCGTCGTTGGAGCTGCCGCAGTAGTGGGTTGGCTGTTCTATATGGCATACCGGAACGCAACCAAGGATCAGGACAAGCAGTAAGTTTTAGATCATTGGGAAAGGGAGGAGAGTTATACTCTCCTCCCTTTTTCATCTGGCGCAATGCATTTCCGTATCAGTTTGAGGGTATTCGGCAAGCCGATTGGGAAGTGTATTGGTGTGGAGCTTTAATACTGAGCGAAGAATCAGGCGTTGTTGGAATTTAAGGAGACAGAGCGTGAATGACGAAGTAGAAAAGAAGGAGATGGGCGCCGTCACGACCATCTATCACGAGTTTGAAAGCTGGAGTGTCAACAAAGGTGACAAGACCATTCATGCCAAGCGCATGCCCGGCTTCTTTCGCACCTTCAAAAACTATGCGCAACTGGGTCTCTGGTTGCCGTTCTTCTTTCTGCCGTACCTGCGCTGGAATGACAAGCAGGCCATTCTGTTCGATATCCAGAACAACCAGTTCCATTTCTTCAACCTGACGGTTCTGCCGCAGGACATCTGGATGTTGTCGCTCATCTTGCTGGTGGCGGCGATGACGCTGTTCGCCGTGACTTCAGTGGCTTCGCGCGTATGGTGCGGCTATTTCTGTTTCCAGACTGCATGGACCGACTGGTTCACCTGGCTGGAAGACAAGATCGAAGGCAATCCTTTGGCCCGGCGCAAACTGGACGAGGCAGCCTGGAGTCTGGACAAGTTCAAGAAGAAAGCACTCAAGCACGCGCTCTGGATGCTGTTGGCCTTGTTGACCGGCATCAGCTTCTCGATCTGGTTCGTCGATGCATATGGATACTGGAACAATCTGATCCATTTCAATCTGCCGCTGGTGGGCTGGGTTACTCTGGTGATGTTCTTTTTCGGCACCTACCTTCTGGCCGGTTTCTTGCGCGAGCAGACCTGCTTCTGGCTGTGTCCCTACGCCCGAATTCAGGGCGTCATGGGCGATTCGCAAACCATCCTGCCGACTTATGACTACAACCGTGGTGAGCCGCGCGGGAAGATCCGCAGGGGCGGCGAGGCAGTGGCCCAGCAAGGCGACTGTATCGACTGTTTCCAGTGCGTACAGGTCTGCCCTACCGGTGTCGACATCCGTCAGGGCCAGCAACTCGGCTGCATCACCTGCGGTCTGTGTATCGACGCGTGCGATTCCATCATGGACAAGATCGGCAAGCCACATGGCCTGATCCGCTATGCCTCGCTGGATGAGCTGGCCGGCAAGCCGCCCAAGAAGATGTACCAGCATCCGCGCACTTTGGTCTATATCGGCATCATCGTGGTTGCGCTGGCCGGCATCGTTTACGGCCTGACACACATGGGCTCGATGACGCTGAAGGTGATCCCGGAACGCCAGCCGCTGTACGTCAGCATGAGCGACGGTTCGATCCAGAACAAATACGACTTCAAGGTGCTCAACAAAACCGACAAGGACGTATCGGTCAAGGTTACCGCCGAGGGCGGTGTCGAGGGACAGGTGATCCTGGGTTCCGAGAATCCAATCGTGACCCATCACGGTCGCGGCACATCGTTCACCATTTTCGTCAAAGCGCCGGGCAAGAACATCAAGCAGGAAATCACACCGCTGCAGTTCCGTGTCGAGAGTGTCGACGATCCGAACGTCTTTGCCGAATACAACACCAAGTTCAACGGTCCCAAGCGCTGAAACGGAGTGATAGAAATGATCTCGCAAAACAACAAGTCTGGCTTGCGCAACCCATGGGTATGGGCCTTCCTGATCTTTATCGCCGTGGTGCTGGTGGTGAACACTACTTTCGTTTGGTTCACCATGCAGAAAGGCCGTTCGGAACTGGTCGAGCATGATTACAAGACCAAGGATCGCAAATCGAATGAAACGTTGTTGCGCGAGTTGAGAGGGCAGCAGGCGCTGGCATGGCAAACCGAGATCAAGAAGCCGAAATCCCTCGTGATGGGCTCGCCGACTTCATACGAGATCAGCATCAAAGACCGAGACGGCAAGCCGGTAAGCGGCAGTCTGGAAGTCGAAGCTTACCGTGCGGCCGATGCCAGCCAGGACTTCACCACCGCGTTCAAGGAGGTGGCACCGGGGCGCTATCAGGGCTACATCAACTTCCCGCTCAAGGGCTATTGGGAGCTGCACATCCGCGTGCAGCGCGGCGATGAAAAGTTCGGGGTCAATACCGACAGGTTCATGGTTGCCGCGGCATCGTAATTGACAGGCAGGCAGTATGACGCAGCATAGCCACACTGCAGCAGGCGGCTGCTTTCACTGCGGCCTGCCGATACCCGCCGAGGCGGAGTTCCATTCGAATCATGATGGTGCCGAGCGACACTTCTGCTGCTTCGGCTGCCAATCGGTCTGCGCTGCCATCTATGACGCCGGGTTGCAGGGGTATTACCAGCGCACGCCGGAAGGTGCCTTGCTCGGCCCGCCGCCTGAACCGCCCAAAGACATCGAGATCTACGATTTCGATGAAGTGCAGCAAGAATTCGCCACCTGCTCGGGCGATATCCGCGACATCCATCTCCTGGTCGAAGGCATCCACTGTGCCGCCTGCGTCTGGCTGATCGAGCGCGGCCTGCAGCGTTTGCCCGGGGTGGTTTCCGCCAACGTCAATCTGGCGGCCAAGCGCCTGCATCTGCGCTGGGACAATTCGCAAAACAAACTCTCCGAACTGATCCGCGCGCTGGCCAGGATCGGCTATGCCGCCGTGCCCTACGATCCCGAGAGCGCCGAAGGCGCGATCAAGAAGGGCAATCGCGCCATGCTCTACCGCCTGTTCTTCGCCGGATTCGCCATGATGAACATGCTGTGGATATCCATCGCGCTATACAGCGGCGCGAACGAGGACGAGTTCCGCCAGTTCTTCCACTGGATGGGGCTGGCCTTGGCGACGCCGACCCTGTTCTACTCCGGCTATCCGTTCTTCCGCGGCGCGCTGGGCGGCTTGCGCGGCGGCCATCTCACCATGGATATGCCGATCGCCATCGGCCTCTTGGTCACCTATGCCTACTCGCTGTATGTGACGGTGACGCACAGCGCGATCGGCGAGGTGTATTTCGATACCGTCACCAACCTGACCTTCGTCATCCTGATCGGCCGCTATCTGGAGGGCATGTTCCGCCACCAGGCGGTTTCAGCCACCAAGCGGTTGATGGAGCTGCAACCGCGCGTCGCCATCGTCATGCGCGACGGGCAGGAGCAGATGACGCCGATCCGCGGCGTCAAACCGGGCGACCGGGTGCTGATCAAGCCCGGCTACAAAGTGCCGGTGGACGGCGTGGTGATCGAGGGGCACAGCGCGGTGGACGAGGCCATGCTGAGCGGCGAATCCGCACCGCAAAGCAAGTCGGTCGGGGCGCAGGTATTCGCCGGCACGGTCAACACCAGCGGCGCATTGCTGGTGGAAGTGCGCGCGCAACTACAGGACACCACCCTGTCCAGGATTATCCGGCTGGTGGAAGAAGCGCAATCATCGAAAGCGCCCATCCAGCGGCTGGCCGATACCATCGTGCCATGGTTCGTGCTGGTCACGCTGATCTGCGCGACGATCACCTTCTTCATCTGGAACAGCCAGGATTTCGAGATCGCGCTGATGGCGGCAACTTCGGTACTGATCATCACCTGTCCTTGCGCGCTGGGGATGGCGACTCCGATGTCCATCGCGGTGGCCTCCGGTCTCGGCGCCAAGCATGGCATCCTAGTGAAGAACGGCTTGGTGCTGGAGACCTTGTCCAAGGTCACCCATTTCGTGTTCGACAAGACCGGTACACTGACCGAAGGCAAAATGAGCGTGGCAGAGCTGCATGTCGTAGCGGGCAGTGCAGACGGCGAAGTATTGCACTACGCCGCTGCCGTCGAGCGCTACAGCGAGCATAGCGTTGCCAAGGCCATTGTGGCGGAAGCGGAAGTGCGGCAGTTGGCGTACCGCGACCTCGTAGTGAACGGCTTTCATGCCACTGCGGGGCTGGGCGTGGAGGCGAATGTAGCCGGACAAGCCGTGCTGTTGGGCAGCGCGGAATGGTTGGCGCGTCGGGGCGTCGCGCTGGATGCGGTGCTGCAAGCCAAGGCGCACGAGCTGGAAGCTCAGGCGACGAGCTGTGTGTATGTGGCGCAGAACGGCAAACATGTGGCCATCGTCGGCCTGGCCGACAAGCTGCGCGGCGATGCCAGACAGCTGGTGGACGAGCTGCGTGCGGCGGGCATCGGCATGACCTTGTTGAGCGGGGACCGCAAGCCGGTCGCTGAGGCCATCGCGCGCCAACTCGGCGGCATGGAGGTGATCGCCGAGGTGTTGCCGCAGGACAAGGATCAGGTGATCCAGCGTCTGCAACAGGGCGGCGCCGTGGTGGCGATGGTGGGCGACGGCGTCAACGATGCGCCGGCGCTGATTCGCGCCGATGTCGGCATCGCGCTGGGATCGGGCACCGACGTATCGGTGGAGAGCGCCGATATCGTGCTGATGCACAACGAGCTGGACAAGGTGCGCCAAGCGGCGCAGCTGTCGCGCCGGACCTTGCTGACCATCAAGCAGAACATCGGCCTGTCTTTCGTGTATAACGCCATCATGGTGCCGCTGGCGATGATGGCCAAGGTTAGCCCGCTGGTGGCGGCGATCAGCATGCCGGTCAGCTCGCTGATCGTGATCGGCAATGCGGCGCGCATCCGTACGTTATTCAAGAAGCAACGAGGAGATTGAATGGAAGTGATCTACAGCCTGATACCGGGCATGATGTTCTTCGGGGTATTGTTCGTCGTCGTGCTGGTATGGGCGGTGAAGAAAGGACAATACGAAGATATGGAGGGGAGTGCCAACCGCATCCTGCTCGACGATGACGACGATATGATGATTCGTCATCCGGAAGAGGCAAAAACGACGGACGCCGCCAAGAAGCAGACGCCAGCCGAATGATTATTTGAGCACTTCCCCGTTCGCCAACAATGGTCGGGTCAGTTTGTCGAAGTGCTTCGGCGGTACGTATTGCAGCAACGGTTTTTCCCCGCCGCCCAAAGTGATATCCAGTCCGTTCTGCGGATACAGCCAGTGTATGGCGCCGCTTTCCTTTTCCTTCACGCGCTGGGCCGGTTCCCCGAAGCGCTTCAGGAACATCGCATCTTCCACGCGCACGCCGGGCATATAGGTCAGGCTGGCGATCGGGAAGGTGCGCAGTTTGGCGATATCGTCCGGTGTCAGCGTGATCTTCTTGCCGCTGCCGGTCGCCGCCATACGCAAGCCGCGCTCGTACATGCCCTTCAGTTCCGCTTCGGGCACGTCGAGGGTCAGCACGATTCTGGAACGCAGCCCGGCCAGGTTGACCTGCTCGAAGAACACCTCGGTGACCATCTCTCCCTTGGGTGACTTGAACAGACTCGGTTTGGCCTCTTCCTGAAAGCGTTTCTCGGCCTCGTTGGTATTGGCTTCCCCCAGGGTTAGACCGAAGATGCGTACCGAATCGGGAGTCGGATGTTCGATGTGCCAGGGCAGGTCATCCTTGCGGTTGGGCTCGCCCGGGATGAAGAACGAGGTGGCGAGGGCCAGCACCGAGAAGATGCCGACGCCCCAGTAGATCTTGCTTTCAGTGGTCATAATGGGTTGTAAATGGATTAAGCAGGAACGGCGGGAGCGAAGCCTTTCGGCAGTTTGCTGTGGCGTGCCTGGTACATCGAATCATTGCCCAGCACGATCAACACCAGCAAGGTCACCATGAACGGCAACAGGCCAACGCCGCCGAGCAGGGCGATGGTGGCGATCTTGGACCAGCCCATCAACTTGGAGAGCCAGAAGCCGCCACCCAGCACCACGCAGGCGACGCTGAGCAGCCACATGAAATGCTTGTTGCGCTTGTCGGCGACCACCCAGTGCGCTTTCACGAACACGGTTTCGCCGCCGGCGGCGATCTGCTTGGCCTTGAATAGGATATAGAAAGTGATGACGAATGAGGTGAGGGGAACGATCAGCACCATCAGCGGAAAGGTGCTGAACACGCCGAAGGTGGAGGCGAAAACCAGGATGTGGTTGAACACCAGATTGATGAGGAATATCTCGTGCGGCCATTTGGCGCGGGTGATCTCTTCCATCGTGGCGGTATATTGTTGAGTCATGTTTTCTCTCCCCCTTAGTTGTCTTGCGGTGCGCAGGATACCAGTTTTCATGGCCGCCAAGCATGCGGCAAAACGATGCATCAATTGTTGCCGACGAAGCGGCGCAGCCCCAGCATGTCCATAATCTCCACTTCGCGAACCCTGACATTGAGCAGGCCGTGCTCCTGAAAGTGCGAGAAGGTGCGGCTGACTGTCTCCAGTTTCAGCCCCAGATAGCTGCCGATCTCCTGTCGCGTCATGCGCAGATGGAAAGAGTTTGGCGAATAGCCGCGCGCACTGAAGCGTTGCGACAGGTTGAGCAGGAAGGCGGCCAAGCGTTCTTCGGCGCGCATCGAGCCGAGCAGCATCATGATGCCGTGGTCGCGCACGATCTCGCGGCTCATGATCTTGTGCAGGTGGCGTTGCAGGCTGGGCAGTTCGCGGCTGAGTTCTTCCAGCCGGTCGAACGGGAGTTCGCAGATCTCGCTGTCTTCCAGCGCGACCGCGTCGCAGGTGTGGGCGTCGGTGCTGATCGCATCCAGTCCGATGATTTCTCCCGGCATCTGGAAGCCGGTCACCTGCTCGCGCCCGTCCTCATGCAGCACCTGGGTCTTGAAGAAGCCGGTGCGGATGGCATACAAAGCGCGGAAATTCTCCCCGCTGCGATACAGGTATTCGCCGCGCCGGAAAGTGCGCTTGATGCTGGTCAGTGCGTCGAGACGCTGCATCTCCTTGCCGTCGAGGTCGACGGGAAGGCACAGTTCGCGCAGGTTGCAGCTCGAACAGGCGATGCGTAAGGCAGGGTTGGCGACGACGTTTTGCACTTAATTTCCATGTGGGTATTGCACTATTCGGGGCGGGAATATGACATGGTTTTTGACCTATATCAAACGCATTTTGCGGTATGCTGGCACATTCCGAAAACCGAACAATTTTGAAGTATTCCCATGTCAGCAAATAAAGAAATCAGCTCCCAGCTGGAAGTCGATCTGGACTTGATCCGCCGTTTGGATAAGAACGGCCCGCGTTATACCTCCTATCCAACAGCAGACCGCTTCGTCGAGGCGTTCAACGCCGAAATGTACGCCCAATGGGTGGGTAAACGCGAGGTCGGTGGCATCAGCCGCCCATTGTCGCTGTATGTCCACATCCCGTTCTGCAACACGCTGTGTTTCTACTGTGCCTGCAACAAGGTGGTGACCAAGGATTTCAGCAAGGCTGACCAGTACGTGCGCTACCTCATCAAGGAGATCGAGATGCAGGCGGCCCTGTTGGGCAACGAGCGCCGCGTCGAGCAGCTGCACTTCGGCGGCGGCACCCCCACCTTCCTGAGCGACGACGAGCTGCGCAAGGTGATGGGCGCCATCCGCAAGAATTTCCAGCTGGTGGAAGACGGCGAATATTCCATCGAGATCGACCCGCGCAAGGTTAGTGACGCCACCGTCGCGCTGCTCGGCGAGCTGGGTTTCAACCGCATCAGCGTCGGCGTGCAGGATTTCGATCCGCAAGTGCAGAAAGCGGTGAACCGCATCCAGAGCGAAGAAGAAACGCTGCAGGTCATCAAGGCCGCGCGCGCCAACGGCTTCAAGTCGGTCAGCATCGACCTCATCTACGGCCTGCCGAAGCAGACCATCGAGGGCTTCAAGGTCACGCTGGACAAGGTCATTGCGGTGAACCCGGACCGCCTGTCCATCTACAACTATGCACACATGCCCAAGCTGTTCATGCCGCAGCGCCGTATCCACGAGGAAGACCTGCCGGCGCCGCAGACCAAGCTCGATATCCTCAAGCTGGCGGTCAATACGCTGACCGACGCTGGCTACGTCTATATCGGTATGGACCATTTCGCCAAGCCGGACGACGAGCTGGCCGTGGCGCAGCGCCAAGGGCGCTTGCATCGCAATTTCCAGGGATATTCCACCCATTCGGATTGCGACCTGATCGCGGTGGGGGTCAGCTCCATCGGCAAGATCGGTCCCACCTACAGCCAGAACTTCCGCGAACTGGAGCAGTATTACGATGCGCTGGACAACGACACGCTGCCCATCATGCGCGGCATGGAGCTGACCGCCGACGACCTGGTGCGCCGCGCCATCATCCAGGCGCTGATGTGCCACTTCGAGATATCCAAGGAATCGTTCAATATCTCCTACCTGATCGATTTCGACCAATACTTCGCCACCGAGCTGAAGGAGCTGGCCGAATACGAAAAAGAAGGGCTGCTAGAGCTCTCGCCGCAGTGGATCAGCGTCACTCCCAAGGGGCGCATGCTCATCCGCAACATTTGCATGGTCTTCGACAAATACCTGCGGGCAAAACAAGAACACGCACGCTACTCCAAAGTCATCTGATACTTTGGGGTAAAATGCACCTCGTTAGGAGCGAGAGAAACAATGAAACGTGTAGATGATTTTCGCCTGAAATTCGGCAAACAAGAGCTGGTCCCGATCATGATCGGGGGTATGGGCGTGGACATCTCCACCGCGGAGCTGGCATTGGAAGCGGCCCGTCTGGGCGGCGTCGGGCACATCTCCGATGCCATGCTGCCTACCGTAACGGACCGTCGTTACGACACCGATTTCGTCAAGACCAAGCTGCTGCAGTACAAATACAACATCGACAATTCCAACAAGGCGGAGGTGAAGTTCGATCTCGGCCATATCGCCGAATCCACCCGACTGCACGTGAGCAAGACCATGGAAGCCAAGCGCGGCTCCGGTGCGATCTTCATCAACTGCATGGAAAAACTCACCATGAACGCACCGAAAGAGACGCTCAAGGTGCGCCTGCAGGAAGCGATGTCGGCCGGCATCGACGGCATCACGCTGGCGGCCGGCCTGCATCTCGGCTCCTTCGGTCTGATCGAAGACCATCCCCGCTTCCGCGACGTGAAGCTCGGTATCATCGTCTCCTCACTGCGCGCGCTGCAACTGTTCCTGCGCAAGAACGCCCGTACCAACCGCCTGCCCGACTACATCGTGGTCGAAGGCCCGCTGGCCGGCGGTCACCTCGGTTTCGGCATGGACGACTGGATGAAGTACGACCTGCGTACCATCACCAACGAGATCCACCATTACCTGCGCGAAGAGAAGCTGGATATTCCGGTGATCCCGGCCGGCGGCATCTTCACCGGCAGCGATGCGGCCGCCTATCTGGAAGAAGGTGCGGCCGCCGTGCAAGTGGCGACACGCTTCACCGTGGCCAAGGAATGCGGCCTGCCGGCCGAGGTGCAACAGGAATACTTCAAGGCCAGCGAGAGTGACATCGAAGTGAATGGCACCTCGCCCACCGGCTATCCGATGCGCATGCTGAAGAACAGCCCGTCGATCGGCTCCGGCATCCGTCCCGGCTGCGAGTCCTACGGTTATCTGCTCGATGCCAACGGCCACTGCGACTACATCGATGCCTACAACCGCGAAGTGGCACTGCACCCTAACGACAAGAAGGTCGCCGTGTTCGACAAGACCTGTTTGTGCACGCACATGCGCAACTTCAAGTGCTGGACTTGCGGCCACTATACCTACCGCCTCAAGGACACCACGCGCAAAGCGGCGGACGGCAGCTACCAGATCCTTTCCGCCGAACACATCTTCAAGGATTACCAGTTCAGTACCGACAACAAGATCGCGCTGCCGGATTGAGTTTTCACATCGTTTATAATCCGCCCATCCTTTATCGATGGGTGGCGATATGAACAAATATCTCAAGTACGCGTTGTGGTCGGTTGGCGGTTTGCTCGCCTTGGTGTTCGGCGTGGCAGCCTATATCGTCGCTACGTTCGATCCCAACGACTACAAACCGCAGATCATTCAGGCGGTAAAAGACAGCAAACAGCGTACGCTCAAGCTCGATGGCGACATCAGGCTGCATTTCTTCCCCAGTCTTGGAGTCAGTCTCGGCAAGGTCTCGCTATCCGAATTCCAGAGCGAACAAGTGTTCGCCTCGCTCGAGAGCGCCAGCGTCTCGCTCAAGCTGTTGCCGTTGCTGGCCAAGCAGATCGTGGTGGACGAAGTCGCGGTGAGCGGCGTCAAGGCCCAACTGGTCAAATACAAGAACGGCAAGACCAATCTCGATGACCTGCTGAGCCAAGGGGCTGCACCCGCCGAGCCGGCGCCGGTCGCCGTGTCTTCCGCGCCGATGAAATTCGACGTCGCTGCCCTGCATCTGGACAAGACGGCCTTGAGTTACCGCGATGAGGCGAGCGGTGCCCAATACAGCGTACAGGATTTGAGTCTCAGCACCGGCCGCGTTGCCAATGGCGTACCGACGGCGATCGACCTCGCTTTGCATGTCATCGCCAATCAGCCGAAGCTCGACATTACCGCGCAACTGAAAACCATGCTCACCTTCGACCTGGAGAATGCGCGCTATCAGATCCAAGGCCTCGATCTGCAAGCGAATGGCGTCGCGCTCGATATCGCCAACCTGGCGGTGAGAGCCAGCGGCGATGCCAGTGCACTTCTTGCCCAGCAGGAATTCGCGCTGAACAAATTCGCCTTCAGCGCCAGCGGTGTGAAGGGCAAGGACCAGTTCGAGGCGAAACTCAATGCGCCCGCACTGAGTTATGCCAAGGACAAGTTCAGCGGCGACGGCATTGCGCTGAACGCCAAGCTCAACGGCGCACTCGGCGATATCGCCGCAGTGTTGTCGCTGCCCGCGCTGGAGGGCAATGCGCGCGCCTTCAAGGTGGGTGCGTTGGGGATCGGTGTGGAGGTGAAGCAGCCGGAGCAGGCGTTCAAGATGAAGCTCACCACGCCGCTCACCGGCAGCATCGAAGCGCAGCAGTTCAACCTGTCCGATCTCAGGCTCGCGCTCAATGCCAGTGGCGACAAACTGCCGGGCAAGAGCATCAACAGCGAACTGAAGGGCAGCATCCAGGCCGATCTCGGCCGCCAAAGCATCCAGGCCAATCTCGCCGGTGGCCTGCTGCAAAGCCAGATCAAGGCCAAGCTGGCGGTGAACAACTTCAGCGCGCCGGTGATCCGCTACGACCTCGAGGTCGATCAGTTCGATGCCGATCCGTATCTGCCGAAGCAAGCGGCGGATGCCAAAGAAACAGCCAAGAGCAAAAAAGCCGAACCGGAACAACCGTTCGACCTTTCCGCCTTGAAGACGCTGAATCTGGAAGGCAGTCTGCGCATCGGCGCGCTCAAGGCCGCCAACATCAAGGTCGGGCAGTTGCGTGTGGATGTGAAAGCCAAAAACGGCGTGGTCAACATCGCGCCGCTCTCCGCCAAACTGTATCAGGGCAGCATCGACGGCAAGGTGTCGGTCAATGCCGCCACCTACAGCTTCACAATCGACGAGAAACTCACCGGTATCGACATCGCGCCGCTGCTCAAGGATGCCGCCGAGCTGGAGCTGGTCGAAGGCAAGGGCAACGTCACGCTCAACCTCATCACCCACGGCAATACCGTGAGCGGCCTGAAGCAGGCGCTCAACGGCAACATGTCGGTGAACCTGGCGAACGGCGCAATCAAGGGCATCGACCTGGCCAAGCTGGTGCAGGGCGTGCAGAGCCTGAACAAGAACAGCTCTGCACAGACGCTGGGCGTCGACAAGAACGAGAAGACCGTGTTCAGCGAATTCAAGGCCAGCTTCAAGGTGCGCAACGGCGTGGCGCACAACGACGACCTTGCGGTGAAATCGATCGTGTTGCGCATCATGGGCAACGGCGATATCGACATCGGCCACGACAGCATGAATTACAACGCCAAAGCCGTCTTCGCCAAGACCGAACAGGGCAGGGCTGCGACATTGCCGGTGAACGTGAGCGGTGCCTTCGACGATCTCAAGTTCAAGGTCGATTACAGCGCGATGCTGGCCGACGCCGCCAAGCAGAGGATTGACGAGAAAAAAGAGCAAGTGAAGGAAGATGCCAAGGCCAAGCTGCAGGAAGAGCTGAAGAAAGGCTTGAAGGGTTTGTTCAAGTGAGTGGTTCGCGCTAGAGCAGCTTGTATGCTTTCTTTCGCTTTACGCCTCGTCCAGTGGCAGCGCACGCACGGTCGCCACGACCTGCCCTGGCAGGGGCAGGATGCCTACCGCGTATGGCTGTCCGAGATCATGCTGCAACAGACGCAAGTCGCCACTGTCATCCCGTATTACCAGCGCTTCGTCGCATCCTTCCCGAATGTCGCCGCACTCGCTGCCGCCACTGAAGAGCAGGTGCTCGCGCACTGGAGCGGCCTCGGCTACTACGCCAGAGGCCGCAACCTGCACAAGACGGCGAAGATCATCGTCGAGCGCTTTGGCGGAGAGTTCCCGCGCAAATTCGAAAGCATCATCGAACTGCCCGGCATTGGCCGCTCCACGGCTGCCGCCGTCTGTGCGCTGGCGTATCACGAACGCCGCGCGATACTCGATGGCAACGTCAAGCGCGTGCTGGCGAGGCACTGCGGTATCGAAGGCTGGGCCGGCGAGAAAAAAGTCGAAGAGCAATTGTGGCAGCGCGCCGAGTCATT
The DNA here is from genome assembly GCA_035299445.1 of Sideroxyarcus sp. GTDB lineage: Bacteria > Pseudomonadota > Gammaproteobacteria > Burkholderiales > Gallionellaceae > Sideroxyarcus. Next base: position 21,512 of record DATGWO010000024.1, on the reverse strand, counting down.
GTTGCCGCCAGGTGATGTCGCCATCTATACGCAAGCATTGATGGATATGGGCGCCACCGTTTGCACGCGCAGCAGACCGCGCTGTGTCATCTGTCCTGTGCAGCAGGATTGCGTTGCCCTGCAGTCCGAGCGTACCGCACAGCTGCCATCGCCGCGGCCGCGTAAAACCGTGCCGGAGCGGCATGCCGTGTTCCTGTTGCTCATGCACGGCAACGACATCCTGCTGGAGAAACGCCCCGGCAGCGGCATTTGGGGCGGGTTGTGGTGTCCGCCGCAGTTCGAGGACGAGACGGCGGCGCAACGCTGGTTTGCGCAGAACAACATGGAGGCGGTGAGCGGGGAACGGCTAGAATCGTTCATCCATACATTCACCCATTTCAAGCTGCACATCACTCCGTTGACGATACAACTCGCGCGCAAGCCGTTGCGAGCGGAGCAGGCGGGCAGAGTGTGGTTGGAGGTGGAGGAGGCGTTAGGGGCGGCGATCCCGACGCCGGTGCGCAAGGTGCTGGAGCAACTCTGAGTCTGTTCGTGGCGGGGGCGTAAGATTACTTGCCAATCCTCCGATACAACCGGAACCTTTCCTGCGTATCACCCTTGCGCCCTCCCTCCCACATCTTTTCCCAGCCGATCTCGTCCTCGATCGGTTTGGCGATGCGATCACCCTGCACTAGCAGCAGGTCACACACGTTGGAGGCGTTGCGCTTCGGGTTGAGGTCGCCGAAGTATTGCAACATGGCGCGCTGACTGTCGCCGAGGCGTACGCCGGCGATGCATTTGTATTTCTTCGGCAGGTTCTCTTTCAGGTCGTCTACCATGTGGCGGTAGCTCTTGCCGGTGTCCAGCCAGGGCAGCCAGATGGTCATTAGCAGTATCCACAGCAGGGTGACGCTGGCGGCCCAGTTGATGAGCGAGCGGCGCACGGAGCGGCCGACGCGCCATACCAGCACGACCCATAGCACGGTGGTGGCGAAGGCGATCCAGAACGGGATCGCGTGGAAATCTGGCTCGAAGCCGGGCTGGGCGTTCTTGAACTGGTGGGTGATCCACGCCTGGTTGTTGAGCAGCAGGCCGGCCCAGCCCCACCACAGCGCGATGGCGAGCAAGGCGAAGGTCATGATGCCGAACCAGTCGAGTGCGTTGGCCGCGCCGCGCCGCAGGGTGGAGAGCGAGGCGGCAGCGAGCAGCGCGATCGGCAACAGCATCGGCAGGGCGAACACTTCCTTGATATTCGGCACGATGCTCAGGGTGATGAGCATGACGGCGAAGGTGACTAGCAGCAGCTGGAACTCCGGTGTGTGCTTGATCTTCTTGCGTGCCTCCCACGCCGCCCAAATCGCCAAGGGCCATGCCGGCCATGCCAGCCAGGGCAGGCTCTTTATGTAATACAGGGCATCGTCGTAGTCGCCCCCTTTGATGAATCCGAGCCAGCGGCCGATGTTGAGGCGCCACATCCATTCCACCAGCAGATCGGGGGAGCGTTGGAACAACAGCCAAGGCCACACGGTGAGCAATGGCAGTGAGCAGAAGATGGCGATGACCAGTGTTAGCAGGAAGCGGCGGTTGCGCCACTCATGGAAGAATAGTAGCGCGAGACTGATGGAAAAGAAGAAGGCCAGTGCGATAAAGCCTTTGCTGAGGAAGGCAATGCCGAGGCCAACGCCGAGGAGTACGCCGCCCAGCCGGTGCATGCGCAGGCTGAGGGCGTAGCCGTAGAGCATCATGGCACAGCCGGCGAGTAGTGCGGTATCGGTGATGATTTCGTGCGCGCGCACCAGCATGCCGAGGCAGCCGATAAGGATGATGGCGCTGGCCCAGCCGCGATTCTCGCCAAACAGCTCGCGGCCGGTGAGACCGACGAAGAGCAGGGTCAGAGCGGTGTAGAAGCCGCTGGCCAGACGCGCGCCATCGTGCAGCGGTAGGACGGGTGCGAACGATTTGGCAAAGACGGCGGCGGTCCAGTAGTACAGCGGCGGCTTGTCCATGTAGGGCTCGCCCGCCAGTGTCGGCACGATCCAGTCGCCATTCTGGATGATGTGGTAGATCAGTCCGAAGCTGTAGGCTTCGTCCGGTTTCCACGGGTCGTGCCCGACCAGCCCGGTGAGCAGCCACACCGCGCACAGCAGGAACAGGAAGCCTGCTTTGACCGGGGTGATCTCTGGTTCTTTCAGCTTGGTGTAGTAGGAATACATCCGGCTTTATTCGACGATCTTCAGAGTCTGTCCCGCAACGGGTTCGCCTTGCGGATATTGCGCGTTGATGAGACGCAGATAACTTTCCGCATTCTTGCCCAACGGCGAACGCTGCGCCAGCTTGGCATAGGTGTCGCCTTTCTTTGCAGTGACGAGTTTCAGGGTGAGCGGCTTGAGGGCTTTCTTCTCTTCGTCGCTCAGTACGTGGAAGCTACGTACCGTGTCTTTCATCGCGTTGCGCTGCGCTTCCAGCGTTGTGGTGGTTTTTGCGTTACCAACGATATGGAATGCCTTGCGGTCGAAATAGACGATGCCGAGCACGATTTTGTCGGTGCTGGCGATGGCAGCGTGCAGCTGCTCGATCTCGAACGTTTCAACGGCGGCGCCATTCCCTGCTACACGACGGGCGTATTCGGTGACTGTGCCGGAGGGCTTGTCGTCGATCTTGAGCTGGATGGCGGCATCGGTTTGCGGGCTGAGCGCGACCAGCTGCGTGGTGGAATTCTTCACGCTCCAGTCGGGCGGAAAGGTCAGTGCGATGCCGAGGTCGCGGTGCATGAAACGGTTGTCGCGTACTATGCCTTCGTCGACGCTGTCATTGAACACCAATCCTTCGGTCTGTTTCAGGAATTCTTCCCTGCCCTCGGCCGGGTTGGCAACGGTCAGTCCGCGAGCTTCTCCCACCACTTGTTGCAGGCGCGTGTCGTTGTCGGGATGTGTGGCGAAAGTGCCGTGGTAGCGGCGCGGTTCGCGCCCTTCCTGTTTGGCGATCTCGGCATCGAACAGCTCCTGGTTCTTCAGTACGCCCACCACGCGGATCATCGCTTGCGGATCGTATGAGGTGCGTGCCAGGTATTGGGCGCCCAGACGGTCCGATTCCAGTTCGTGGTCGCGCCCGTAGCCGGACAGCAGGGCGCCGCCGAGCAGGTTGGTGAGGTTCTGTCCGTTCTGCGTTTGCAGTTCCGGCACCAGGACGGAGACGATGGAGATGCCGATGTTGGCGGCTTGCGCAGCACTTTGCTGGCGCACGCCGTGGCGCGCGGTGACGTGGCCGACCTCGTGTCCCAGCACCGCCGCCATTTCTGCCTCGGAGTTCAGATAGGCCAGGATGCCGCGCGTGATGTAGATGTAGCCGCCGGGCAGGGCGAAGGCGTTGATCTCGGGCGAATCGAGCACGGTGAAGCGGTAATTGATGTTGGGGCGGTGGCTGTGTTCGGCGATCTTCTGCCCCACGCGGTTAACGTAGCTTTGCAGCGCCGGGTTGGCATACACCTTGTATTGCTTGCGCACCTCGGCATCGGCCGAGCGGCCCAGCGCGATCTCCTGCGATTCCGACATCATCACGAAATCCTGCTTGCCGCTGACAGGATTGGCCGCGCATCCGCCGAGCATCCAGGCGGCGATGAGAATGATGAGCGTGGTGAGATTACGCATGATGTCGATCGGTAAAAGAAAAAGGCAGCCAACGCTGCCTTTTGATCTTTGCTCTTAACGAAGTTCCATTAAGCGGCGGTCTTGGCGCCGGTGCTGTACTTGTTGCGGAACTTCTCGATACGGCCGGCAGTGTCGACGATCTTCTGGGTGCCGGTGTAGAACGGGTGGCACTCGGAGCAGACTTCAACATGCAGTTCCGGCTTGTTCATGGTGGAACGGGTGTTGAATTTGTTGCCGCAGCTGCATGTCACTGCGATCTCTTTGTATTCAGGGTGAATGGCGGCTTTCATTTTGTCTTCCTAGCTAAAGTTGGGCGCGGCATTTGTACGCGCACGGATACCGATTAAGGGCGCGCATTATCCATAAAAATAGGGGGTTGGGCAAATCCTTTAACTTGCGCGAGGTCGGCATAAATGAAATCTCCCGGCAGACCTTGCCAATCAAATGGTTAAGAGCATTACATCAAGCAATATCTGCAAGCAGAATATGCCCTAAAGAATAAATGACTTAGCACAATGCATTGCAGACAGTATTTTGGGGTAGAATTTCCCCGAAATAGCCTGAGGGAATCTGTGTAGTGCAGATTTGGGCATTTGGGTCTTGAAGCGAATTGAAGGAGATGAACATGGCAAACTTAACGAGGATTCTTCTGATTACTTTTGTGGCGATGAGCGTAACGTCGCTGTCCGGGTGTGGCGGTGGTATCGCCAGCCTGACCAGCGCTTTGACAGGCGGTGGTGCGACTGCAGCAGCTGGTGTCGCTCCTCCTTCCAAAATTTCCGTCGTAACCCCGAAATAATCGTTCAAAAATTTGCAGGGAGGTTGCCATGAAGAAACATCCATCACATTTGAGTTACCTGGCTGCGGCCATGCTCGCTGCGTATGCAGTGGCGGGCTATGCAGCTGCGCCGACATCGGGTGCTTACATTACCGACAAGACCAACCAGTATGTCGAAGACGAGACCTCGCAAGTGCTGGCCAAGGTCAACGGTGTGCTTTGTCACGTCGACGCGATGGCTCCGGCCAAGCTGCCCAATGCGACATACATTGCGCTCATCGATTCAAACGTTTGCAACGCCAACGGGAATGCCGGTAATAACAACGGCGGGAATAATGGCGGCACTGCGGGGGGGGGCGGGGGTAATAACAATAACAACAATGGCGCAGCAAGCTACACCAAGGCGGTGGTCGAGACTACGCAAGCTACCGGCGAGGCTTTGCTGGCCAATGTTTGGCTCGACGCCGATCAGGGTAACAAGATACAGGCGCATTTGAGCGCGTTGCAAGCGCCGACTGATACGTTGCCCTATGGTGAGTTCCGTCTCGATTATTGCGGCACAACAGCATCCGCCACGTCTAACTGCGATCGTGAGAAGGGATACATCTCTGCCGGGCCTGGCGGGCTGATGTATTACTCCTTTATGAAGGAGGATGAAAAAACGCAGGGAACACCAGCTGTTGTTATCGCTACTACAAAAACCATCGACTCTGTTGCGATCAATGCGGCTGGCGTGGATAGCGGCACCGGCGCGGTGACGAGTCAGGCCAGAAGAGTGATTGCAGCTACAGGGGCCGCAACGTTGACCACGACCTCGACCAGCTTCGCCTACGATGCCGCCCACTTTATTCGCAGTGGCGATACCGGCGTGACGTACAAGTGTTTTGACCGCTCGCTGGCCAATGCGGACAAAACCGCGTGGACATATGGCTTGTATGAAGAGGCGACCGGTGGCCACTACAACCGTTTGACCGGCTTTCCCATCGACTTCACCGATGCAGGCGGCGTAAAGCACAACGGTTATATGGGATATTGGGGCTTCTGGAGCGACTATTATGGTACCGATTGGATGCCGATCTATCCGACGAATGGATCCACGATCAATGGCTATGTCAACAACGCATCCAGTGCGACTCAGTACACCTTCAACCAGACCGGCGGCAAACTGATCAAACATGTGCGTGCAGGCAAGAAACTAGATTCGTTGGACAAGGTGCGCTTCTATTACTACTCACCTGCTTATATGCCGGTGAATTGCACGCCAACTACAGGAACAAACCCTGCTGCTACACTTCCCGCTGTGCCATGCAGCTTGGATCAGTATGTGCAATACGAGATATATTGGGATGCAGCCGCACAGCAATTCATGGCAGCGACCGAACAAGACCCAACCAAAGGGTACGCAATGGTGCCGCTGTCAACTCCCTTGCCTATCTCGAATGCAGACATGGCGCTTAACAACACTTGGGGTATCTGGGCATGGTCGTCCATGACGGGAGGCAGCTTCAATATCGATGCCAACGAGATCGCGAAGCTGACGGCGGCCAATCCTGGTGCTAATGTCTATGCCAAATTTATTTCCGATGACATTGTCTACCCAGCCGATTTTGCTACCGTTCTTCCTAACGGATTGAAGTGCATCGGTGACTGTCCGACTAGGGCACTTGTTGATGCTTATATCGCCAATCCAACCACATCTCCGTATGCGAATGCAGGAATGGGCTTTTATCCAACTTGGGTGTGGGATGCGGTTAATTCAGTTTGGACCTATCAAACTAACGGTGTGCCGCGTACTAGCTTGGTTTCTTACACGCTCGATAACGGTACGGGAAACTTGATTGATGCTACATCGGCTCAGGTGATCAATACTTCGTTAACCTCTCTGCCCTGGTCCTCATCTGGTTTTTCTAGCGGGCGGATGTATTCGGCGGATGATCAGCTTTTGCTGGATGAGGCCAAGGGATGTGGTGTTGCTACGGCTTGCGCAAACACAGTTACCTACGCTAACGCAGATTTGGATCTGCAAGTTCCCGGCAGTGGTGCCACTCAATTTACCTTTTATACGTGGGAGACGTCGGACTATCCATGGAGCAAGCTCACCTTCCTGAAGGATGGTGGCGGCAATGTGGTGCGCTTCGAGCCGCCGTTGAACGTGAACTTCACGGTGCCAGCCAATACCGATACCGTAAATAAGAAACCTTTCGGCGATTTTGCCGGGGCGAGCGTGACCTTGACCTATAACGGCTTCGGCAGTCTGTGGGGATTCCCGTACGTTTGTATCGACCTGTCTACCAATCTTGCCTGCGATTGGGCGAGTTATGCCAGTGCCGACATGAATAAGTGGGTGTGGAAGCCAGCTTTCTCAATACCGCATAACGGCGGGGATAACTTTGTGACCGGTACGCGCACTCCTGGGGCTGCGATGGAGAATTTCTGGGTCAGATCGTTGGACGAAGAAGTGCGTTTCGTTAAGGTGGCAGACACCTCGGTAGCTGTCGATACGGTCTGCAACAATTTGAGCTTGCCGGCGGTATCGCCGCAGCTGCCGCAGGCGACAGGTTTCAAAGACCCCACGCTCTATGGAACGAAAGAGAATGCAGAGACCAGAGTGGTGAACACGGCTCCCCGCGTTATCCATGGGGTGGTGCAGTACTAGCTGGATTGGCAGTTTTTTAGATAGTCAGTAACTTTGCGGGAGGGCGTGCAACACACGCCCTCCTTCTTTTTCGGATGGCGCATGTTTGCTTCGATCAATCAGCGGTTGGCGTTTGGGATCGCAGTATCCCTGTCGATACATGGCTTGGTGCTGTTCGTCCTTTCCGGAGTTTCGGTCGCACCGAGAGGCAAGCCCAATGGCGGCAAGACCATTGCTGTTCAGCTGGTTCCACACGCGCCCGAAGAAGAGCGGCTGGAAAAAGCTCAAAAGGTAATCAGTCTTTCGCGCCGGGATGAATTCAAGGTGCGCAGTTCTGCGCACCCCGTGCCGGAGACGGCTGCTCCGCAACCGATCCCCGCCGAGACAAAAGAGTCGGTGGCACAAGTGCCCGAAGGAACCGCCACTGGGATCGCCATTCCCCGGGCGATATTCCTGCCGTGGGCGCAAGGATTGCAGGTCAGGCCGCCGAGTACGGGTGGGCAGGCGGAAAGCCGGCCGGGGAGCTGGTTGTCTCCACAGCAACAGGCCGAGATGCGCGCGCAAATGAAGGTGATGCAGCTCAACGAGTCTTTGGCGAAGGTTTTGTCTGAGGAAGGCAAAGACATCACTGGGAGCTGCAAACCGAACCGTCCCAATGGCGGCGATTCGCTGCGTATGGAGTGCATCCCGAAAGCGCTGGAGAAGTTGATGAGCGCCGAAAAACCGCGGATGCTGGAGACGCTGGAGGCTTTGCGTGTCGCCGGCAAACAGGTCGACAAGATATTCATCGTATTTCGTGGTGGTCAGCTCACCATCTCGTTCCATGAGCCCGAGCAGAAGCCCAAAACTCGCCCTTGAGCAACGGCGTTGTGTATACTTCAAGCCCAAGAATCACAAGGGAAGTTATGCGTTTGTATCCCCAATTCAGGTTGCCGAAACTGAGGTTTGGAACCTCGCCTCAAGCAACGCCAATGCAGAGATCCGGCGGCATTGCAGAAGCGGTCTTTTCCTGGAAGATGCTGGGCGGAGTGTTGCTGGCCGTGCTCTTGGCGAAGTGGGTGTGGGTATTTTTCGCGCCCGCTGCCCCGTCGGTTCCTGCCACGACAGGCTGGAAGAAAACCGAAGATGCCGGGCGCTTGTTTGGAGCGGCCGGTTCATCCGGCGTGCCAGCTGCGCAGGCAGTCTCAGCGCTGGGTGATATTCGTCTGATCGGTGTGTTCGCCCACAAGACCAAGGGCTTTGCTGTGATGCAGGTCGACAACAAACAGCTTGGCGTGGCGTTGGGCGAGCAAGTCGTTCCGGGAGTGCGCTTGCTGGAGACGCATGCCGATCATGTGATCGTGGAGAGTGCGGGCAAACAGCAGCGAGTCAACCTGGTGGCAGCGCCCGTTGCAAACACCGCGACAGCCGGCAATGCCGTGACAACTCCGGCGGAGAGCGTTGCCAACCCGACACAAAACGTTCCGAACAACGCCGCGGCAGCGCCCACTGCCACGATGCCGGTCGGAAAATCGTTTGATATCGAAGCGGCACAAGCCGCGATGGCGAAACTGCCGCCCGACCAGCGCGAGGGTTTGCGCCGCCAGCTGGGAATGATAAGGAACGGACATTGATGAAATTATTTTTACGTTCTGCACTGTTGGCTGGTATCGCGTTGTTTGCTGCGATGCCGGGATTCGCCGCTGACGACAACAAAGGTTCGCTGAACTTCGTGAATGCCGACATCCCCGAAGTGATCCGGGCAATCTCGCAGATATCGCAGAAGAATTTCCTGGTCGATCCGCGCGTGAAAGGGACCATCAATATCGTATCGGCCACGCCGGTCACGCCCGAGGTGGCCTATGACATCCTCCTCTCGGCATTGCGCTTGCAGGGTTATGCGGCAGTGGAGTCGGACGGGGTGACCAAGATCATGCCGGAGGCTGATGCCAAGCTGTATGTCGGCGCTGTCGGCAAGTCGCGCGGCAAGGGCGACCAGCTGATCACCAAGGTGTTCGTGCTGAAGAACGAATCCGCCTCGCAGCTGATCAACGTGATCCGCCCGATGGTGTCACCGAACAACCTGGTGGCCGCCTATGCTTCGAACAACACGCTGGTCATCACCGACTATGCCAGCAACATCAAGCGCATCGAGCAGGTCATTAATTCCATCGACCAGCCCAGCGATGACACGCCCATCATCATCCCGGTGAAGAATGCCTCGGCTGCCGACCTGGCAAACCAGATCAACAAGCTGATGCCGGAAGCGACTACCGCAGCGCAGGGCGGCGACGGCAACCAGCGCTTCGTGTTGCAGGCCGACAGTCGCACCAATAATCTGATATTGCGCTCCGACAATCCGGCGCGGATCGCACGCGTGCGCGCGTTGGTAAAGAAGCTGGACACTGACTCCGAGGTGCCCGGCAATATCCACGTCATCGCATTGAAAAATGCCGAAGCGGTGAAGATGGCGCCGTTGTTGCGTGCGGTGATGTCCGGCGACAGTTCCGCGGTTCCGGCCGGTGTCGCTCCAGGCAATGTGACTGCGCTGGCCACAGCCTCGGGTGGTGGGGCGATACAAGCGGATGCGGCGTCGAACTCTTTGATCATCACCGCGTCCGAGCCGATCTACAACAATCTGCGCGCTGTGATCGAGCGTCTGGATGTGCGCCGTCCGCAGATATTCGTCGAAGCCCTGATCGTCGAGGTGACAGCAGACAAGGCGGCCGAGTTCGGCGTCCAATGGCAGTCGCTGAATGGTGCAAACAAGACCGGTGCGAACATCATCGGTGGCACGAATTTCGGCACGGCTAACAACATCATCGATGCCTCGACGAACATCGGTACGGTAGGTCAGGGCTTGAATGTGGGCGTGGTGAAAGGAACAGCGACACTGCCCGGGCTCGGCACCGTGCTGAATCTGGGGGCATTGGCGCATGCGCTGGAAACCGACACGCAGGCCAACATCCTTTCGGCGCCCAACCTGATGACGCTGGATAACGAAGAGGCCAAGATCGTCGTCGGCCAGAACGTACCGTTCGTCACCGGGCAATATGCGCAGACCGGCAGCTCGACCACGGCGACGCCGTTCCAGACCATCGAGCGCAAGGATGTCGGCCTGACGCTCAAGATCAAGCCGCAGATCATGGAAGGCGGCTCGGTGCGGCTGTCGATCTATCAGGAGGTTTCCAGCGTGAGCAAGGATGCCAACACCTCCGGCGTCGTCACCAACAAACGTTCGATCGAATCCAACATCCTTGTGGACAAGGATCAGATCGTGGTGCTGGGCGGGCTGATCCAGGATTCGGTCAGCGACGTGAAGAGTCAGACGCCGTTGCTGGGCGATATCCCGCTGCTGGGCAGCCTGTTCCGTTACGAGACGCGCCAGCGCACCAAGACCAATCTGATGGTGTTCATCCGTCCCTATGTGATGCTGGACAAGGAATCGTATGCGGCGGTCACCAACGAGCGCTATGAGCAGATGCGCGGCGCCGAAAAGGATGCGAAGCTGTCGAAAAACCTGTTGCTGCCGGTCACCGGCGGACCGGAGCTGCCCGGGCTGAAGCTGGACAGCACCATGCCGGGCAGCGCCAACAAGCCCGCTTCCGCTTCGGACAAACCGAGTGTCGAGCCCGCACAGTGAGCCATCCCGTCATCAACCGGCGCTATGCACGAAAGATCCCGTATTCTTTCGCCAAGGCGCACGGGGTGGTGCTGACCGACTGCACAGCTGAGAGCGCGCAGGTGGTGTTCCGGCCGGACGCACGGCCGGAAGCACTGAGCGAGATGATGCGCCTGCTCGCCTTGCCGATAGAGGCGGGGCCGGTCTCCGCCGATGAGTTCGAGCGCGTGTTGGCCGACGCCTATTCCCAGGCCGACGAGTCGGCGGCGTCGCTGGTCGGCGATGTCGAGCAGGACATGGATCTCTCCCTGCTCATCCACGAGTTGCCCAAGACCGCCGACCTGCTCGATTCCGAGAATGACGCTCCGGTCATCCGCATGATCAACGTGCTGCTGTCGCAGGCGGTGCGCGACAACGCCTCGGATATCCACATCGAACCTTTCGAGACGCGTTCCGTCGTGCGCTTCCGCGTCGACGGCACGCTCAAGGATGTGGTCGAGCCGCACCGCGCGCTGCATGCGGCGCTGGTGTCGCGCATTAAGGTGATGGCCGAGCTCGACATCGCCGAGAAGCGCCTGCCGCAAGACGGGCGTATCGCGCTCAAACTCGCCGGGCGGGCGGTGGATGTACGTATCTCCACACTGCCCACCGGACACGGCGAACGCGTGGTGATGCGCCTGCTGGACAAGGAAGCCGGGCGCTTGAACCTGTCCAGGCTGGGCATGAGTCCGGCCACGCTTGCCGCCATACAAGAGTTGGTGTCGCAGCCGCACGGCATCGTGCTGGTCACCGGCCCCACCGGTTCCGGCAAGACCACCACCCTGTATGCGGCGCTGTCCTGTCTGGATACCAGCGTCACCAATGTGATGACGGTGGAAGACCCGATCGAGTACGACCTCGACGGTGTCAGCCAGACCCAGGTCAATTCCCGCATCGACATGAATTTCGCACGCGCCTTGCGCGCCATCCTGCGCCAGGATCCCGACGTGATCATGATCGGCGAGATCCGCGATCTGGAAACGGCGCAGATCGCCGTGCAGTCCAGCCTCACCGGCCATCTGGTGCTGGCCACCTTGCACACCAACGACACGGTCAGCGCCATCTCGCGCCTGACCGATATGGGTGTGGAGCCGTTCCTGCTGTCGTCCAGTTTGATCGGTGTGCTGGCGCAACGTCTGGTGCGCCGCTTGTGTCCCGCTTGCCGCGAAGCGTATGCGCCGGACCAGGGCGAGCTCGCCTTGCTGGCGCAATACGGCAAGCCCGATGTGTTGTATCGTCCGGTCGGTTGTGCGGCCTGCAACCATGTCGGCTATCGCGGCCGCAGCGGCATCTACGAACTGCTGGTGCTGGACAACGAGATGCGCAGCATGATCCATGACCGCGACCACGAGCAGAAGCTGCGCGCCTATGCCGACCAGAAGGGCATGTATCGCTTGCGCGAGGATGCCATGCGTTGGGTGCTGTCCGGCGAGACCTCGCTGGAAGAGGTAATCCGGGTGACCCGCGATTAGTCGTCTCAGATAAATGGCCGCATTCCACTATCAGGTACAAGACCCTTCCGGCAAGACGCTGCACGGCGTCATCGAGGCCGATTCCGCCCGCATGGCGCGCAGCCAGTTGCGCGATTCCGGGCTGTTCGTGCTCGAGGTGCAGGCGATCGAGCAGGCCGGTGCAGCGGCTGCCGGTGGCATGGCGCGCCTGTTCGAGCGCAACAAAGTTTCGCTGGCCGACCTGAGCCTGATGATCCGCCAGTTGGCGACCCTGCTGGAAGCCGGCCTGGCGCTGGAACAGGCACTGGCGGTGCTGATCGAGCAGAGCGACGACCCGAAGGTGCGCCAGGTGGTTGCGGGCTTGCGTTCGGAGATCCTTGCCGGCCATACGCTGGCGCGCGCCATGGAGCAGCACCGCAACACCTTTCCGGAGATACATCGCGCGCTGATCTGCGCCGGCGAAGAATCGGGCGAGCTGGCCGAGGTGATGTCGCGGCTGGCCACCTACACCGAGAACCAGCGCGCGCTGCAGCAACAGGTCGGGTTGGCCTTCGTCTATCCGGCCATCGTCACCGTGGTGGCGCTGCTGGTGGTGGGCGGCCTGCTGTTCTTTGTCGTGCCGCAAGTCGTGTCAGTGTTCCAGCAGGCGCACCAGACCCTGCCGCTGCTGACGCGCAGCCTGATCTGGGTGACCGATGCGCTGGCGGCAGGTTGGCTGTATCTGCTGGGCGGCATGCTGGCGGCCGGCTATATGTTCCGGCAGTCGATGCAACAGGAGCGCTTCCGTTTTAGTTTCCACTCCAGGTTACTGCGCATGCCGGTGCTGGGACGGCTGATCCGCGGCATGAACACCGCGCGCATGGCCAGCACCTTGTCGATCTTGGTCGGCAGCGGAGTCTCGCTGCTCACCGCGCTGACCGCGGCGACTGGCGTGGTCAGCAATCTGCCGATGCGCAATGCGCTGGAGGATGCGGCGAAGAAAGTGCGCGAGGGCGTCAGCCTGAGCCGCGCACTGGCTTCATCCAGCCTGTTCCCGCCGGTGCTGATCCACCTGATCGCCAGCGGCGAATCGAGCGGCAAGCTGGATATCATGCTCGACCGCGTCGCCCGGCAGCAGGAGCAGGAAGTGTCCGGCTACACCACCGCGCTGACCTCGTTGCTGGAACCGCTGCTGATCCTGTTCATGGGCGCGGTGGTGCTGGTGATCGTGCTGGCGATCCTGCTGCCCATCATCCAGATGAACCAGCTGATCAAGTGAGCGCGATGATCGCCGATTGCGGAGCGCGGGCAGGGGTTGGTACTATTTTCGGCGGCGGCAATTCACATATTTTTTGACAGGACGGAATAACATGAGTCGAAGGAAAGTTAGCGGTTTCACCCTGATCGAGGTGATGGTGGTGATGGTGATCATCGGCGTACTGGCCGCGCTGATCGTGCCCAAAGTGATGAGCCGTCCCGATGAGGCGCGCGTGATGGCGGCACGGCAGGATGTGGCCGGTATCGTGCAGGCATTGAACCTGTACAAGCTGGACAACTTCCGTTATCCCACCACCGAACAGGGCTTGCAGGCGCTGGTAAAGAAACCCGCCGTGTCGCCGCTGCCGCCGAACTGGAAAGGCAACGGTTATCTGGACAAGATCCCCAAAGACCCGTGGGGGCAGCCGTACCAGTATCTGCAACCCGGCGTGCACGGCGAGATCGACGTGTTCAGTTTCGGCGCGGACGGACAGCGCGGCGGCGAGAGCAACGATGCCGACATCGGTTCGTGGGACTGATAACAGATTGTGAGAATGCCATCCCCCTGCGTTGCGGCAGCCGAACGCGGCTTCACGCTGCTGGAGATGCTGGTCGCGCTGGTGGTGGCAAGCATCATGCTGGGCTTGGTGGCAGTGCAGTTGATGCCGGACGAGCAGGCGGTATTGCGCGAAGAAGCGGAGCGGCTGGCCTACCTGATGCAGAGCGGCGGCATGGCGGCGCAGGCTGGCGGGCAGGCGCTCGCCTGGTCCGGCGCGGGCAAGGATTACCGCTTCTGGAAGAAAGACCGGCACGGCAATTGGCTGCGTATCGAACGGGATACATTGCTGCATCCGCGTGCGCTGGCGGAAGGGGTGAGCATCGCCCGCGTGGAATTGAACGGGCGGCTGCTGGAGGCGGGCGACAAGCTGCCGTTGAGCCCGGCCCTGGCGGCGCCGGAGTTCCGCATCTGGCTGGCCAGCGGCGAGCGCAAGCTGGCGGTGAGGGGCAACGGTTTGGGGGCAGTGACGGTCGCGGCACAATGAGGAACGCGCGTGGATTTACATTGCTGGAGGTGCTGGTCGCGCTGGCGGTGCTCGCCGTCACCATGGCGGCGATCTCGCGCGCCGCCGGTTCCGGCATCACCCATGTCGAGGCGATGCGCGTGCGGGTGCTGGCGGATTGGGTCGCGCAGGATAGGCTGGCATTGCATACGGCACGCGGCGATTGGCTCGCGGTGGGGACGCAGAACGGCGAAGCGAGCCAGGCCGGGCGGAATTTCCTGTGGCGCGAGGAAGTCACGGCTACGCCCAATCCCACCATGCGCCTCATCACGGTGAGCGTGGCGGTGCCGGAAGAGCCGCAGTATGTGCTGCGCAAGATGAGCGCTTATCTGGTGCAATATCCGCGATGAGCATGACAAGGAATAGAACACGGACAGGCGGCTTCACGCTGGTGGAATTGTTGGTCGCCTTGCTGGTATTCAGCCTGCTGGCGGTGATGGGCTACCGCGGCCTGACCGCCTTGCTGCAAACGCGTACGCAGCTCGATCTGGAGACGCGCAAATACGAGACGCTCTCGCGCTTCTTCGTGCGTCTGGACGGACAAGTCGCTCAGGCGATCGCGCGCCCGATCAGGCTGGCGGACGGCACCGAGCAGGCGGCCTGGGTGGGTTTTCCGCCGAATGGGGGCGGGCTGGAAGATGCGCGGCTGATGTTCACGCGTGCCGGCGGGGTGGATGCGGAAGGAATGCCGATCGCGCCGCAACGCCTGGGCTACCGCCTGCATGATCGACAGGTGCAGTTGTTGCGCTGGAACAGGCTGGATCGTGCACCGAACGACAAGCCGTTGGTGGATGATGTGTTGGACGGGGTGAAGGAATTCAATTTGCGCCACCTGTCTTCCGCCTCGGCCTGGACGACGCAGTGGCCTGCCGCGGTGTCCGAGCCGCCGTTGCCGAAAGGGGTGGAAGTGGAACTGGTGCTGGTGAGCGGGGAGAAGGTCGTGAGATTCTTCTCGTTGCAATGAGCCGCCACACGCAACAAGGCGTGGCCTTGATCACCGTGCTGCTGATCGTCGCCATGGCGACTACGGTCGCCGCTTTCATGGCGCAGCAACAAGGTTTTTGGCAGCGCGAGCTGGAGCTGGGCCGGGATCATGCGCAAGCCAGAAGGATCGCGCAGGCCGGCGTCGATTGGGCGCGCGCGGTGCTGGCGGATGATGCGGCGGTGAACCAGTACGACCATGCGCGCGAGATGTGGGCGATGAAGCTGCCCGCCATCCCGGTGGAGGGTGGCGAGGTACAGGGTGTTATCACCGACCAGCAGGGCTTGTTCAACTTGAACAACCTGGTGCGTGGTGGCACGGTGAGCGGCAGTGATGTGCAAAGCTTCCAGCGCCTGCTGTCTTTCTTAGGTTTGCCGGTGGAGCTGGCATACTCGCTGGCGGACTGGATGGATGCGGACAGCGAGCCGATTGCCGGCGGTGCGGAAGACGGTTACTACCTCGGTCTGGCAATGCCATACCGGGCAGCCAACCGGCAACTGAGCGAGTTGTCCGAATTAATGGCGGTACGCGGTTTCGACGCGCGCACCATCAGGCGGCTGGAGCCATTTGTGAGCGTGCTGCCGGAGCATACGGCAGTGAACGTGAATTTCGCCGAGCCGGAAGTGCTGGCGGCAGTGATTGCCGGGTTGTCGTTGCAGGATGCGCGCCAGCTCGCGCTGGCGCGCAAGGGCGCCGCATTCAAGTCGGTTGCGGAATTCACGCAGAAGTTGCCATCGAACGTGGGACAGGGAGCAGGTTTGGATATCAGTGTGAGCAGCCAATATTTCCGGGTGGATGGGCGCGCCGTGCAGCGGGACAGCGAATTCTCGGTGCAGGCATTGCTGCTCAGGAAGAACAACTGGGCCACCGTGGTCAGGCAGAGCATGCAATGAGCGAGCTGCGCATTTATGTCTCTGCGCAATGGCGCGACGCCGCTTCGGCGTGTCCCTGGGTGCTGCGCGATGCGGCGGGAGCGGTGCTTGAATCCGGCACGACCAATCTCGCCGGCATGCCGCGCGCGGACGAATGCATTGCCGTGATCGCGGCCGACCGGGTGCTGTGTGCGCCGGTCCGCTTGCCCAAGATCAAGCGCAGCCAATTGGAGACGGCGCTGCCGTATGCGCTGGAAGACCTGCTGCTGGGCGATGCGGCCGATTGCCATGTGGTGCCGGGGGCGCTGCAGCCGGATGGTGCCACCGTGCTCTATGCGATCGACCGGCATTGGCTGACCCTGTTGGCCAATGCCTGCGAGACGGCGAAGATCCGTTTGCGCAAGGTCGTCCCCGAGTTCTCCCTGGTGCCGGTGCAGCCAGGCGAGTGGAGCGTCGCCTGGGACGGCAAGCAGGGGTTTGTCGCAACCGGACAGGGGGCGGGGGGCGCGCTGGGGTGTGGCGATATGCATCATTTCCCTGCTGCGCTGCTGCTGCGCTTGCAGACTGCGCCGCTGCCGCCCACCGTCCTGCGCCTGTATGCGCGGGCCGGGCTGCCGCAGTGGCACACATTGCCCGCTGCGCTGATCGGTGCGGAGCGCGCCTGGGATTGGGCGAGCGCTCCGGTTGCGGCGGAGACGCCCAACCTGTTGTGGGGGAAGTTCGCCCCGCCGGCCAAGCTGGAAGAATGGTGGCCAAAATTGCGTCCGGCATTTTTGTTGCTGCTGGTTCTGTTCGTGGTGGAAGCGCTCGGGAACAATGTGCAGTGGTGGTTGCTGGCCAGCGAGAAGCGGCAGCTTGAGCGCACGATGGACGGCCTGTTCAAGGAGACCTTCGGTGCGGAGGCTGTCATCGTGGATGCGCCGTTGCAGATGCGGCGCAACCTGGCGCGCCTGCGCCATGCCGCCGGTCTGCGCGACGAGGCCGACTTCGTGCCCTTGCTGGAGATGCTCTCCACCGAGCTGGCGGCCTTTCCGGGCGGCAAGGTCAAGACCCTGCGTTATACCGAGGGGCAGCTGGATGTAGAGGCGTTCCTGCCCGGGGTTGGTGCGCTGGCAGGGTTGCAGCGACGGATGGCTGGCCTGGGGATGAACATGCAAACGCTGGATTCGCGCGAAACCAATGGCGGTATGGACGTGCATCTCAAGTTGATTCCCGGGGAGGCAAGATGAAGGCGCGTATGACCGAGCTGAAGGCGCGCTATTGGGATGCGCTGTCGGCTGAGCAGCAGCGGACCTTGTCGTGGGGCGGCTGGATATTGGCGCCGCTGCTGGCTTATGGCCTGCTGTGGCAGCCGGCGCACGATGCCGTGGCCAAGCTGCAGCCGGTGCTGTCGCGCCTGCGCGCGCAAGCCATGCAGATGCAGACCCAGGCGACCGAGGCACAGTCGCTGCGCCGCCGTGCTCAACCTGCCGTGCTGGAAGGCGACAAGATGAAGAGCGCGGTGGAGGCGATGGCGGCGAAAGAAGGTTGGCGCGCGCCTGGCTTCTCGGTCGAACTCGCCGAGCAGAACAATGTGCGCGTCGTGGCGGAACGCCTGATGTTTGTGCAGTGGCTGCGCTGGCTGAACGACCTGGAGCAGGTGCATCACATCCGCGTGGATACGGTGACGGTTTCCGCCCTGCCCGAATCCGGCATGGTGCGGGTGAGCGCCACCCTGACCAATGGTGCGGAACAGTGAAATGGCGGAACCTGTTCGGCGGAGCCTTGTTCGCCGGCATCTTCGCTGCAAGCTGCGCCGCTCTCGCTCCCGCTTCGCTGTTGGGCTGGGGCATGGGGCATGCATCCGGCGGCGCGCTCTTCCTGGCCGATCCGCGGGGAACGGTCTGGAACGGTTCCGGCGTCCTGGTGCTACAGAATGACGCCAGCATCATCTCGCTCGGCGCCTATGAATGGCATGCCCGGCTGGCTGACCTGCTTGCCGCCGAGTTGACCTTCGCCGTGCGGCGCGAGGAGAGCGAGCGCCCGATGCTGGCGAGCTTCGCGCCGTTGCGCAACGAGGTGCGGCTGACGGGGTTGCAGCTGACCCTTCCGGTGCAAGTGCTGGAGATGGCTTCCCCGCAGTTGCGTCCCTATCAATTCAGCGGCGAGATCGATCTGCAGGGGGATGAACTGAAGCTGTCCGCGCGCGGCATCGAAGGCAAGGTGGCGATGAGATGGGAGCGTGCCGGTTCGGGCTTGTCCGACATCTATCCGCTCGGCACTTATCTGCTGGACATGGCAGGAACCGGCAAGACATTGAATGTGCGATTGTCCACCGAGTCGGGCAGCCTGTTGCTGGCCGGACAGGGTCAGCTGGAACAGGGGCGCGGGCTGACGTTCAACGGCACGGCGCAGGCCGGGCCGGGCGGACAACTGGAACAGCTGACCGAAATGCTCCATCATATCGGGCCGGAAACCTCCCCCGGCGTGTTTGCGCTGACCTTGCTGCCGCAAGCGTCCGGAGGGTAAGGCGGCGTGGAGATTTGGATACTGTTGGATTGCCGAGGAGTAGACGATGAGAAAGTTGTTGGCGTTGGTGACATTCGTACTGGTTCTGGCGGGGTGTGCCACGGCTCCGCCGCCGGCCAAAGCGCCTGCCTATGCATCGTACGCGGAGATGGTGGCTGCACGGCCGCAGCCGCAGGATGAGGCAGCGCGTGCGCAAGAGTGCGGCTGGATATTCTCCGAGATGCAACGGCAAAAATCGATGGCAGCTTACGCCGCTTCCGCGCCGATGCCGCCGCAACAGCGCGCGAAGTTCCTGTCGGAGGCTTACGGCAACAATGCGATGCTGGAAGCCAGGCTGGTGAAGGTCGGCTGCGGCGGACCTGCGCAGCAGCGTAACGCACCGTCGCCGGCCCGCTAGTCCTGATGCGGGCTCACTGCCCGCGCTCGATGCTGATACCGACCTGCTTGCAGTTGCGGATGGCTTGCAGCTTGGCGACGCTGACCCTTACCCAAGGTGCGTTGAAGTCCTTGAGGATGATCTGGGCGATATGCTCGGCGAGACTTTCCAGCAAGGAAAAATGCCCGTCGCTCAATACGGTCTGAATATGCTGGGCGACCTGCGCGTAATCCAGCGCGTCCCTGATGTCGTCGCTCTGGCAGGCGCGGCTGTTCGGAAGGGCAATATCGAGGTCGAGCTGCAAGGTCTGCGGTACGCGCTTCTCCCACTCGTAGATGCCGATGAGCGTGACGACTTTGAGTTCGCGCAGAAAGATGATGTCCATAAGGTGGCTGGTTGTTTGGTCGCAATGGCGCGTTCGAGTAGAATGCCGCCGCTTCGTATTTTAAGGTATTCCAGATGAGCATCCTGATTTTTGTTGTGTGCGCCTACCTGATCGGTTCCGTGTCATTCGCCGTGTTGATGAGCAAGGCGTTCGGCCTTGCCGATCCGCGCAGCTACGGTTCCGGCAATCCCGGCGCGACCAATGTGCTGCGCAGCGGCAAGAAGGCTGCTGCGGCTTTGACCTTGCTGGGCGATGCGGCCAAAGGCTGGCTGGCGGTGTTCCTGGCGATCCGCTTTGCGCCGCATGATGGCGAGGGCTTGCTGATGGTGGCGTTGGTCGCGATCGCGGTATTCCTTGGCCATGTGTTCCCGGTCTTCCTGAAATTCAAAGGTGGCAAAGGCGTGGCGACTGCGCTCGGCGTGTTGCTGGCTTTGAGCGGCTGGATGGGCTTGGCTGTGCTGGCCACTTGGCTGCTGGTGGCGGTGGCGTTCCGCTATTCCTCGCTGGCAGCGTTGGTTGCGGCAATTGCTGCGCCGGTCTATGCCATGCTGATCCAGCTGCGTCCCGAGCTGGTGATGGCGACGGCGGTCATGTCCATGCTGCTGATCTGGCGCCACAAGAGCAACATCCAGAATCTGCTGACCGGCAAGGAAAGCAAGATCGGCGGTAAAAAAGCCGAGTCTCAGTCGGCGTAATTCAGTTCCCGTAAGTCCCAGCGCGGCTTCACGTTGAAGCGGTAGTCGCGCTGCGCAGCTTGCTGCTGCAAACGCATCGCGCCGGCGAAGGCGATCATCGCGCCATTGTCGGTGCAGAACTCCAGGTCGGGATAGAACACCTTGCCGCCGCACTTGCCGATGGCCTCATCCAGGCGCTCGCGCAGCAGCCGGTTTGCGCCCACGCCCCCGGCAACCACCAATTGATCCAGCCCGGTCTGCTTGAGCGCGGCGCGCGCCTTGCTTACCAGCACATCGACGATGGCCTCCTGTGCGGCGTGGGCGATGTCGGCGCGAGTCTGTTCGTCGGAGGGGTTCTGTTGCGCGGCGACCAGCACGGCAGTCTTCAAGCCGCTGAAGCTGAAATCGAGATCGCCGCTATGCAGCATCGGGCGCGGTAATTTGAAGCGTCCCGGTGTGCCGCGCTGTGCCAGCTTGGAGAGTAGTGCGCCGCCGGGATAGTCCAGTCCCAGCAGCTTCGCGCTTTTGTCGAAGGCTTCGCCCGCTGCATCATCCACTGATTCACCGAGCAGGGTGTAGCGGCCAACTCCCTCCACGCGCATGAGTTGCGTGTGGCCGCCGGATACCAGCAGGGCGACGAAGGGAAATGACGGGGCAGGATCGGAGAGTAGCGGCGAAAGCAGATGCCCCTCCAAATGATGCACCCCGATGGTCGGGACATCCAGCGTGTAAGCGAGCGCGCAGGCGACACTGGAACCAACCAATAGTGCGCCGGAAAGCCCCGGGCCTTGCGTATAGGCGATGGCATCGATATCACCGAGAGTGCAAGTAGCCTTTGCCAGAGCATTCCGGATCAGTGGCAGTACATAACGGACATGGTCGCGCGATGCGAGCTCCGGCACGACGCCGCCATATTCGTTATGCAGCGCAATCTGCGAATGCAGCGTGTGCGCCAGCAGGCCACGCTCGGTATGGTAGAGCGCGATGCCGGTTTCGTCGCAGGAGGATTCGATGCCTAATATCAGTTTCACGATGCAGGTTCGCCGTGTTTTCTCGAGTGGCGCATTGTACTTTCCGTGCTCACGGCAGGGCGAGCGCACAGCAATGTGAAAAATATTTCACAAAACGCTTGACGCGAAGTTCGCCGTCTATATAATGCGCACCTCTTCGCCGCCGAGGCAGCGAAAAAAGCTCTAAAAAAGTTCTTTAAAAGATAGAAGAAACAACCGATTAGTGTGGGTACCTGTACTTGGGTAGATCGAACTTGCTTGGGCGAGTTTGGTCACTC
>DATGWO010000023.1:0-2368 GCA_035299445.1 Sideroxyarcus sp. | reverse complement strand
CAGAACGCCGAGAACGCCAAACAGGCCAACCAGCTTGCGATTGGCGCCTCCGACGTGGCCGGCAAGGGTGGCGCAGTGGTGGGCCAGGTGGTCACCACCATGGACAGCATCAACGAATCTTCGCGCAAGATCGTCGACATCATCTCGGTGATCGACGGCATCGCGTTCCAGACCAACATCCTGGCGCTGAACGCAGCGGTGGAAGCCGCCCGCGCCGGCGAACAAGGTCGCGGCTTTGCCGTCGTGGCTGGCGAAGTGCGCAATCTGGCACAACGTTCTGCTGCGGCAGCCAAAGAGATCAAGACGCTCATTGGTGACTCGGTCGAGAAAGTCGAAGGCGGCAGCAAACTGGTGGCGCAAGCCGGCCAGACCATGGAAGAGATCGTCACCTCCATCCGCCGCGTCACCGACATCATGAGCGAGATCACCGCTGCCTCGCAGGAACAAAGCCAGGGCATCGAGCAAGTGAACACCGCCATCACCCAGATGGACGAAGTGACCCAGCAGAACGCCGCCCTGGTGGAAGAAGCTGCGGCTGCGGCCGAATCGCTGGAAGAACAGGCCCAGAACCTGGCCGCATCGGTGGCGACGTTCAAGGTGGACGACGCCGCGACCCCGGTCGTGGCGGCACGCGCCCCGGCCGCAGCCAAACCGGCCGCCGCGCCTGCGGCAGCCCCGGCCCGCAAAGCCATCGCGGCACCGAAGCCAGCCGGCAAAGCCCCGGCCAAGCCGAAAGCCAAGTCGGGCGACGATGGTGAGTGGCAGGAGTTTTAAAGAAGTGGCGGGGGCTTTGCGCCCCCGTTCCAAATGCGTGTCCGCAGAAGGCCATAACAGGGAGAAGATATGCCGTCATTCAGTTCACTGAAGATGAGAACGAAGCTGATTTTGATTGCGGCAATCCCCTTGTTGGGCCTTTTGTATTTTTCCATCAGCACAACGATAGAAAAGGCCGCCGTTTCCCGCGAAATGTCCAGGCTCGAATCGCTGATCGGCTTGTCGGTCAAGATCGGCAATCTGGTGCATGAGCTGCAAAAAGAACGGGGCATGACAGCCGGCTTCCTGGGAAGCCAGGGCGTGAAGTTCGCCAACGAATTGCCGGTGCAGCGCAAAGAGACGGACAACAAGTTCGTCGAACTCAAACAAGCGCTGGCCGGATCCGATACCAGGCAGTTGGGTGCGCTGGCCAAGCTGCTCGATGAGGTGCTGGTCAATGTGGACGGGTTGAGCGCCAAGCGCAGTGCGGTCTCTGCGCTGACCATCCCGGCTCCCGAGGCGGTTGCCTATTACACCAAAACCATCGCTATCGCACTCGACATTCCCAACCAGGCATCGACACTGAGCAGTGACAGTCATATCTCGCGCCTGGCCTCGGCCTATGCCGGACTGTTGCTGGCCAAGGAGCGCGCCGGCCAGGAGCGCGCCCTGCTGACCGGGGTGTTGACGGCCGGCAAGTTCACGCCGGAGAGCTTCTCCAAGTTCCTTGCCAATGCCGCTGGGCAGGATGTTTATCTGAGGGTTTTCAATACCTATGCGCTCGACGAGCAGAAGGAATTTTTCAAGAACAAAGTCGGCGGCGCGGCGGTGGACGAAGTGGCCGCCATCAAGAAAACCGCTGTCGAGATGGCGAACGAGAAAAGCTTGGGTATCGACAGCGCCAGATGGTTCCAGGTTTCGACCACGCGAATCAACCTGCTGAAAGAGGTGGAAGACAAATTATCCGGTGATTTATTGCAGGCCACCGGGCGATTGAAGGACGAAGCGCTGACACTGACGATCATGTACGTCGTTCTTACCGTGTCGAACATCCTGATCACATTGTTCATTGCCACTTACATCATCCGCGGGCTGTTGCGCCAGATCGGCGGTGAACCGGATTATGCGGTGGGGGCGGTGCACAAGATATCCGACGGTGATTTGTCGGAGGATCTCGTGGTCAGGCAAGGCGACGACAGCAGCTTGCTGCATTCGATGAAGGTCATGCAGAACAATCTGCGCGAGATCGTGCGCGAGATCAAGGATGCGACCGATAGCATCAACACCGCCTCCAAGGAGATCGCGGCGGGCAACAGCGACCTGTCGCAGCGCACCGAGGAACAGGCCTCCAGCCTGGAAGAGACCGCGTCCAGCATGGAAGAGCTGACCTCCACCGTGAAGCAGAACGCCGAGAACGCCAAACAGGCCAACCAATTGGCGCTGGGGGCTTCGGAGATTGCGGAAAAGGGCGGCGTGGTAGTGGGCCAGGTGGTCACCACCATGGACAGCATCAACGAATCTTCGCGCAAGATCGTCGACATCATCTCGGTGATCGACGGCATCGCGTTCCAGACCAACCTCGTGCCGCTCTTTATCCTGCTCAAAAACCTCGACC
>DATGWO010000022.1:0-104277 GCA_035299445.1 Sideroxyarcus sp. | reverse complement strand
GGGCTTTGCCCGCCTCGCTGATTTTGGGGTTCGGCTTTTGACTTTTCCTCCCCTGCACAGCGCCGAGTAGCGCAGACCAGACAGGGGCTTTCCGACGAATATGTTTGAGCACGTGGCCGCGCAGCGGATCGTGCGAGTTTATGAGGAGGCCTGTCTGGTTGAGCAACGCAGGGAACCCCGCAGGGGCGCTGCGCCGGGGTCGCCTTCTTTTGGGTTACTTTTTCTTGGCGAAGCAAGAAAAAGTGACTGGCTGTCGGGCCACCCCCGACGGTTTTGATTTTGAATTAAAACAAACCAGCGGGCTTCGCCCATCCTTCGATACGGCTGCGCCTACTCAGCACGAACGGGCTGAGTTACTCACACTACCAGCATCTTCACCCCGATCAACACCAACACCACCCCACCGAACACTTCCGCCTTGCTCTCCAGCCAGGTGCCGCTCTTCTCGCCGATACGCACCCCCGCCCAACTGAAGGCAAAGGTGGTCACGCCGATGATAAGGCAAGCTAAATATGCGCTGATGTCCAGCAGGTTCAGGCTGAACCCGGCGGCCATGGCGTCGATGCTGGTGGCGATGGCGAGCAGCAGCATGGTCTTGTGGGTGAGGGCTTCGATGTCTTCTTCCACGTCACCGCTCAAGCCTTCATAGATCATCTTGCCGCCGATCAGCGCCAGCAGGCCGAAGGCGATCCAGTGGGCATAAGCATCCACCCAGCCCAGCACGCCTTTGCCGCCCAGATAGCCGATGAAGGGCATCAATGCCTGGAATACGCCGAAATACAGGCCAGCCTTGAGGCCGAGACCTTTGCTGTTGCCCTTGGAGCCGAGGCCGATGGAGACGGCGAAGGCGTCCATGCTGAGGGCGACGGCGAGGATGATGACTTCGAGCATGGTTTTCCTTGGGGGTGATCTGGAGGGCGCGGATTATACGCGAGGGTTTGCAGGCGATAAGGTTCATACCGTTTCGTCCGGTTTGATGCCCATCCCCACTTCGGCTATAATGCGCGCCATCAATCGAGCGGGATGAACACAAGGTTCGTCCCGCTTCTTTATGTCCAGTTCGAGGGAGTACCAAGTGTCGCAGACGAAGCCAGCCATCCTTGTTTTAGCCGATGGAACGGTGTTTCGCGGCATTTCCATCGGAGCCGAAGGCAGCAGCGTCGGCGAGGTGGTGTTCAACACTTCCATCACCGGGTATCAGGAGATCCTGACCGACCCTTCCTACTGCAAGCAGATCGTCACGCTGACCTATCCGCATATCGGCAATGTCGGTTGCAACCCGGAAGATGTGGAGTCGCGCCAGGTGTTCGCCAGCGGCCTGATCATCCGCGACCTGTCGCAGACGGTGAGCAATTTCCGCGCGACACAATCCCTGCCCGAATACCTCAAGGCCAACAACGTGGTCGCCATCGCCGGCATCGATACGCGCAAGCTGACGCGCATCTTGCGCAGCAAGGGTGCGCAGAACGGCTGCATCGCCAGCGGCGACAACGTGGAAGCAGCGCTGGCCGCGGCGCGCGGCGCGCCCAGCATGGCGGGCATGGACTTGGCGCAGGTGGTCACCTGCGACAAGCCCTATGAATGGAAGCAGCGCGAGTGGAAGCTGGGTGAGGGCTATGCCGATCAGGCGGCAGCGAAATTCCATGTGGTGGCCTATGACTTCGGCGTGAAGCGCAACATCCTGCGCATGCTGGCCGAGCGCGGTTGCCGCATCACGGTGGTGCCGGCCAAAACCAGCGCCGACGAGGTGCTGAAGATGAAGCCGGACGGCGTGTTCCTGTCCAACGGCCCCGGCGATCCCGAGCCTTGCGATTATGCGATCAACGCGACGAAGAAGTTCCTCGAAGTCGGCATCCCGCTGTACGGCATCTGCCTCGGCCATCAGATCATGGGTCTCGCCTGCGGCGCCAAGACGGTGAAGATGAAGTTCGGTCATCGCGGAGCCAACCATCCGGTGCAGGACACCAGTACCCGCCGCGTGATGATCACCAGCCAGAACCACGGTTTCGCGGTGGATGCGGCGACACTGCCGAAGAATGCGCGCGTGACGCATGTCTCGTTGTTCGACGGCACCCTGCAAGGGTTCGAGCTGACCGACAAGCCAGCGTTCTGTTTTCAGGGACATCCCGAGGCCAGCCCCGGCCCGCACGATGTGTCCCCGTTGTTCGACCGCTTCGTCGCGGCTATGGAGAAGAAGTAAATGCCGAAGCGTACTGACATCAAATCCATCCTCATCATCGGCGCCGGCCCCATCGTCATCGGTCAGGCGTGCGAGTTCGATTATTCCGGCGCTCAAGCCTGCAAGGCGCTGCGCGAAGAGGGCTATCGCGTCATCCTGGTGAACTCGAATCCGGCCACCATCATGACCGACCCGAACATGGCCGATGCGACCTACATCGAGCCGATCACCTGGAAGATGGTGGAGAAGATCATCGCCAAGGAGCATCCCGATGCCATCCTGCCGACCATGGGCGGACAGACCGCGCTGAATTGCGCGCTCGATCTGGCCAAGCATGGCGTACTGGAGAAATACAACGTCGAGATGATCGGCGCGTCGCGCGACGCCATCGACATGGCAGAAGACCGCGAGAAGTTCAAGCAGGCGATGACGCGCATCGGCCTGTCCTCGGCGCGTTCCGCCATCGCGCACAGCATGGAAGAAGCTCTGCAGGTGCAGCAGGTGATGGGCTTCCCCACCATCATCCGTCCGTCCTTCACCATGGGCGGCAGCGGCGGCGGCATCGCCTACAACCGCGAAGAGTTCGTCGAGATATGCGAGCGCGGCCTGGAAGCCTCGCCCACGCGCGAGTTGCTGATCGAGGAATCGCTGCTTGGCTGGAAAGAATATGAGATGGAAGTCGTGCGCGACCGCAACGACAACTGCATCATCATCTGCTCCATCGAGAACCTCGACCCGATGGGCGTGCACACGGGCGACTCCATCACCGTGGCCCCCGCGCAGACGCTGACCGACAAGGAATACCAGATCATGCGCGATGCCTCGCTGGCGGTGCTGCGCGAGATCGGCGTGGAGACCGGCGGCTCCAACGTGCAGTTCTCCATCAACCCGCAAGACGGGCGCATGGTGGTGATCGAGATGAACCCGCGCGTGTCGCGCTCGTCGGCGCTGGCCTCCAAGGCCACCGGCTTCCCCATCGCCAAGGTCGCGGCCAAACTCGCCGTCGGCTACACGCTGGACGAGCTGAAGAACGACATCACCGGCGGCGCGACCCCGGCCTCGTTCGAGCCGACCATCGATTACGTGGTCACCAAGATCCCGCGTTTCGCCTTCGAGAAGTTCCCGCAGGCCAACGACCGCCTGACCACGCAGATGAAGTCGGTGGGCGAGGTGATGGCCATCGGCCGCACCTTCCAGGAATCGTTCCAGAAAGCCCTGCGCGGGCTGGAAGTCGGCGTGAACGGCCTGGATTCGAAATATTCCGACCGCGAAGCATTGGTGTCCGAGCTCGGCAATCCGGGGCCAGACCGTATCTGGGCGGTGGGCGATGCCTTCCGCATGGGTATGAGCGTCGAGGAAGTGTTCAACGTCAGCAAGATCGATCCGTGGTTCCTGGTGCAGATCGCCGACATCATCCGTCAGGAAGGTGAGCTGAAGGGGCGCACGCTGGAAAGCCTGGATGCGGAGCATATGCGCCAGTTGAAACGCAGCGGTTTCGCCGATGCGCGCCTCGCCGTGCTGCTGGATACCGATGCCGCCGCGGTGCGTGCCTATCGCCACGCACTGAATGTGCGTCCGGTGTTCAAGCGCGTCGACACCTGCGCGGCCGAGTTCTCCACCAATACCGCCTACATGTATTCGACCTACGAGGAAGAGTGCGAGTCGCAGCCGACCGACAAGAAAAAGATCATGGTGCTGGGCGGCGGTCCGAATCGTATCGGCCAGGGCATCGAGTTCGACTATTGCTGCGTGCATGCCGCGTTGGCGATGCGCGAGGATGGCTATGAGACCATCATGGTCAACTGCAATCCGGAGACCGTTTCGACCGACTACGACACTTCCGACCGCCTGTACTTCGAGCCGCTGACGCTGGAAGACGTGCTGGAAGTGGTGGCGGTGGAGAAGCCCGTCGGCGTGATCGTGCAATATGGCGGCCAGACGCCGCTAAAGCTGGCGCACGGGCTGGAAAAGAACGGCGTGCCCATCATCGGTACCTCGGTGGACATGATCGACTGCGCGGAAGACCGCGCGCGCTTCCAGGCCATGCTGAAGAAGCTGAACCTGAAGCAGCCGCCCAACCGCACCGCCAGCCATGTGGCCGAGGCGGTGGCGGGCGCGGCCGAGATCGGTTACCCGCTGGTGATGCGCCCCTCGAACGTGCTGGGCGGTCGCGGCATGGAGATCATCCATGCACAGGCCGACCTCGAGCGCTACATGCGCGATGCGGAAGAGCTGGCCAAGACCTGGCCCGAGCGTCTGCCAATCTTGTTGGACCGCTTCCTGAACGACGCGATCGAAGTCGATGTGGATGCAGTGTCCGACGGCAAGCAGGTGATTATCGGCGGCATCATGGAACACATCGAGCAGGCGGGCGTGCACTCCGGCGACTCGGCCTGTTCGCTGCCGCCGTATTCGCTGTCTGCCGCGATGCAGGACGAACTGCGCCGCCAGACCGTGGCGATGGCGAAAGAATTGAACGTGGTCGGCCTGATGAACGTGCAGTTCGCTATTCAAGGTGAGACCGTCTATGTGCTGGAAGTGAACCCGCGTGCCTCGCGCACCGTGCCTTACGTGTCCAAAGCGACCGGTGTGCCGCTGGCCAAGATCGCCGCGCGCTGCATGGCCGGCCAGACCTTGGCTGCGCAGGGTGTGAGCAAAGAGATCATTCCGCCGTATTACTCGGTGAAGGAAGCGGTGTTCCCGTTCATCAAGTTCCCCGGCGTCGACACCATTCTCGGACCGGAGATGAAATCCACCGGCGAAGTGATGGGCGTGGGCGATACTTTTGCCGAAGCTTTCGTCAAATCCCAGCTCGCGGCCAGCGTGAAATTGCCGAAGAGCGGCAAGGTGTTCATCAGCGTGCGCGAAGCCGACAAGGCCGGAGCCGTCGAGGTTGCCCGCTCGCTGAAGAGTCTGGGCTTCACCATCCTGGCGACGCGCGGCACCGGTGCGGTCATCAGTGCCGCCGGGGTCGAGGTCACCATGGTGAACAAGGTGGCGGAAGGCCGGCCGCACATCGTCGACATGATCAAGAACGGCGAAGTGAATTTGATCGTCAACACGGTCGACAGCAAGCCGTCGGTGATGAAGGATTCCTATTCCATCCGTCATGCCGCCCTGCAAGGACGCGTGACCTATTACACGACACTCGCCGGCGCGCGTGCTGCCTGTCTGGGCATGCAGCATCTGGCCGAGTTGCAAGTCTATGACGTGCAGTCTTTGCATCGTCGCCTGAAAAACCAATAAGGAAGAAGCGGTATGAGCAAGGTTCCATTGACAGTGAACGGCGCAGAGCTATTGCGCAACGAGTTGCACCGGCTGAAGACGGTGGAGCGCCCCTCAGTGATCAACGCCATCTCCGAAGCGCGTGCGCAGGGCGACTTGTCGGAGAATGCCGAGTATGAGGCGGCCAAGGAGCGTCAATCCTTTGTGGAAGGGCGTATCGTCGAACTGGAGTTCAAGCTGGGCAGCGCGCAGATCATCGATCCGAAGACGCTGAACGCGGATGGCCGCTGCGTGTTCGGTTCGACCGTCATCCTGGAAGACACCAACAACGGTGATGTGGTGACCTACCAGATCGTCGGCGAGGACGAGGCCGACATCAAGCAGCGCAAGATTTCCATCAGCTCGCCGATCGCGCGTGCGCTGATCGGCAAGGTGGAAGGCGACATCGCGGAAGTGCAGGCGCCGGGCGGCGTGCGCGAATACGAAGTGGTGGAAGTGCAGTATATCTAGCTGCGGCTGGCCAGCTGCTTCTTGGTGAGCGGCTTGCCTTTGGAGCGCTTGGGCGCTTTGGCGATAGGCACTTCCAGCGGGCGGTAGATCACCAGCATCTTGCCGATGTGCTGTACCGGGCCGGCCTTGAGCACCTCGCATATCTCTTGCAGCATGGTTTCGCGCAATTCCCGGTCGTCGTTCATTACGCGGATCTTCAGCAGGTCGTGGCTTTTCAGGCTGCGTTCGATTTCATCCAGTACGGCGGGGGTCAGTCCGGCATTGCCGATGATGACGACAGGTTTGAGTGCGTGGGCGCGTCCTTTGAGTTCGAGGCGCTGCGATACGGAGAGATTCAGCATGATAGTCCTTCAATTAAGGCGCGGATTTTAAACGATGAAGGCTTCCAAGACCAGCAAACAATGGATGCAGGAGCATGTAAACGACCCATATGTGCAGATGGCGCAGAAGGACGGTTATCGCTCGCGTGCCGCCTACAAGCTGCTGGAGCTCGATGAGCGCGATCATTTGATCAAGCCGGGCATGGTGGTGGTGGACCTGGGGGCGACGCCGGGAGGTTGGTGTCAGGTCGTTGCCAAGAAGCTGGGCGCGCAGGGGCGCATCATCGCGCTCGATCTGCTGCCGCTGCAGCCGTTGCCGCGCGTGGAGTTCATCCAGGGCGATTTCCGTGAAGACAGCGTGCTGGCGCAGCTCGAAGAAAAGCTGGGAGGTCGCCAGATCGGTCTTGTAATTTCCGACATGGCGCCCAACATCAGTGGCGTGTCTTCTGCCGATCAGGCGCGCTCCATGTATCTGGCGGAACTGGCGCTGGATTTCGCGGCCAAACATCTCGCTCCCGGCGGTTCTTTTGTGGTGAAGATCTTCCAGGGGACCGGTTTCGAGGAGTATCTGAAACTGGCGCGTAGCCACTTTGCTAAAGTGGTCACGCGCAAGCCGAAGGCCTCGCGCGATCGCAGTAGCGAACAGTATCTGGTGGGGCTGGGCAAGCTTGAGTAATCGCCCCGGACGGTGTTTAATGCAACTTGGTTTTACCGCTCATTAAGGAGCATGTGTGAACAATCTATTCAAGAGTGTCGGAATCTGGCTGGTCGTGGCGTTGGTGCTGATGACCGTGTTCAATCAATTCAATGCGCGCCAGCAATCTACCGCTCAGGCGCAGCTGGATTATTCCCAGTTCCTCGAAGCGGTGAAGTCGGGACAGATCGAGAAAGTGACCATCGAAGGGCGCACGCTCAAGGCGACCACCGTCGACGGTAAACGCATCACCAGCTATGCGCCCAGCGACATCTGGATGGTGTCCGACTTGCTCAAGAATGGCGTCAAGATCGAAGCCAAGCCGGAGGAAGAGCAATCCTTCCTGATGAACATCTTCGTGTCGTGGTTCCCCATGCTGCTGTTGATCGGCGTGTGGATATTCTTCATGCGCCAGATGCAGGGCGGTAAGGGCGGCGGCGCGTTCTCGTTCGGCAAGAGCAAGGCGCGCATGATGGACGATGCCAAGGATCGCGTGACGTTCGCCGATGTCGCGGGCTGCGACGAGGCCAAGGAAGATGTGTCCGAGCTGGTCGATTTCCTGCGCGATCCGTCCAAGTTCCAGAACCTCGGCGGCCGTATCCCGCGCGGCGTGCTGATGGTGGGCAGCCCGGGTACCGGCAAGACGCTGCTGGCCAAGGCCATCGCCGGCGAAGCCAAAGTGCCGTTCTTCTCCATCTCCGGTTCCGATTTCGTCGAGATGTTCGTAGGTGTGGGCGCGGCGCGCGTGCGCGACATGTTCGAGCAGGCCAAGAAACATTCTCCCTGCATCGTGTTCATCGACGAGATCGATGCGGTGGGTCGCCAGCGCGGCGCCGGTCTGGGCGGCGGCAACGACGAGCGCGAGCAGACGCTGAATGCCTTGCTGGTGGAGATGGACGGTTTCGAGGGGGCTTCCGGCGTGATCGTCATCGCCGCCACCAACCGTCCCGACGTGCTCGATCCCGCACTGCTGCGTCCCGGCCGTTTCGACCGCCAAGTGGTGGTACCGTTGCCGGATATCCGCGGGCGCGAACAGATTCTGATGGTGCATATGCGCAAAGTGCCGGTGGCTCCCGATGTGAAGGCCGATATCCTGGCGCGCGGTACGCCCGGCATGTCCGGCGCCGACCTTGCCAATCTGGTGAACGAGGCTGCGCTATTCGCCGCGCGTCGCGGCAAGCGTTTTGTCGAGATGGCCGATTTCGAATCGGCCAAGGACAAGATCATGATGGGCACCGAGCGCAAATCCATGATCATGCCGGAAGAGGAGCGCAAGAACACCGCCTATCATGAGTCCGGCCACGCCTTGGTGGCGAAGTTGATGCCCAAGACCGACCCGGTGCACAAGGTCACCATCATCCCGCGCGGCCGTGCACTGGGCTTGACCATGCAGCTACCTTCGGAAGACCGCTACAGCATGGACAAGGTGCGCATACTTTCCACCATCGCGGTGCTGTTCGGCGGCCGCATCGCGGAAGAGCTGTTCATGAACCAGATGACCACCGGCGCTTCGAACGATTTCCAGCGCGCGACCGACATGGCGCGCAAGATGGTCACCCAGTGGGGCATGTCCGAAACGCTGGGCACCATGGTCTATGCCGAAGAGGAGGGGGAGATATTCCTCGGCCGTTCGGTGACCACACACAAGAACATCTCCGAAGCGACCATGCAGAAGGTCGATGCCGAGATCCGTCGCATCATCGACGAGCAATACGGGCTGGCGCGCAAGCTCATCGAGGAGAACCGCGACAAGATCGAGGCGATGACCAAAGCATTGCTGGAGTGGGAGACCATCGATGCCGAGCAGATCGACGACATCATGGCGGGCAACCCGCCGCGTCCGCCGAAGCCGAGCCAGAGCAACAAGGCTCCCGAGCCGCCCAAGGATGTCGAGCCTACCGCCCCGGCGACCAATCAACCAGCCGAAGGCGTATAACTCACACACGGGGGCGATAGCCCCCGTTTTCATATGTTCTATTGCGGCAAATTCCAGTTCGATCTCTCCCGCCCGTTGGTGATGGGCATCGTCAACGTCACGCCGGATTCGTTCTCCGACGGCGGACGGCATGCGTCGACCACTGCCGCCATCGACCATGCCCATCGCCTGATCGAAGAGGGCGCGGACATCCTGGATATCGGTGGCGAATCCACCCGTCCCGGCGCCGCTACGGTGAGCGAGCAGCAGGAGCTTGAGCGCATATTGCCAGTACTTGAAGGCTTGCGCGGCATCGCCGTGCCGGTCTCCATCGACACCTACAAACCGCAGGTGATGCGCGCCGCACTGGCCGCCGGGGCGAGTCTGGTCAACGATGTAAATGCCTTGCAGGCCCCGGGGGCACTGGAGGCGGTGGCCGGCAGCGATGCGGCGGTGTGCCTGATGCACAAGCAGGGTGAGCCGCAGACCATGCAGCAACAGCCGCGATATGAGGATGCCATCGCCGAGGTGTGCGCATTCTTGAGCGGGCGCATCGCGGCGGCGGAAGCGGCAGGCATCAAGCGCGAACGCATCGTGATCGATCCCGGCTTTGGCTTTGGCAAGACGCTGGCGCATAATCTCGAACTGCTGCGTGGCCTGGCATCGTTCCGGCCCTTGGGCGTGCCGGTGCTGGCGGGGATGTCGCGCAAGTCCATGCTGGGGGCGATCACCGGACGCGAGGTGGGTGACCGCATGGCGGCGAGCGTGGCGGCGGCGATGTTGGCAGTGCAACGCGGCGCAGCCATCGTGCGCGTGCACGATGTGCGCGAGACGGTGGATGCGTTGAAGATTTTGGATGCAGTGAACGGGAGTGGACGATGAGCAGGAAATATTTCGGTACCGACGGTGTGCGCGGGCGCGTAGGAGAGCATCCCATCACGCCGCAATTCGTGATGCATCTGGGTTATGCCGCAGGCAAGGTATTGGCCAAGGCCGAGCACACCCAGGGCGAGCGTCCAGCCGTGCTGATCGGCAAGGACACGCGCATCTCCGGTTACATGCTGGAGTCGGCGCTGGAAGCCGGCTTGATCGCGGCCGGCATCGACGTCTATCTGGCTGGTCCGGTGCCTACGCCGGCGGTTGCCTACCTGACACGGGCTTTGCGCCTGCAGGCGGGCGTGGTCATTTCCGCTTCGCACAATCCGTTCGAGGACAACGGCATCAAGTTCTTCTCGGGCAGCGGCAGCAAGTTGCCGGACGAGATCGAGCTTGCCATCGAGGCGGAGCTGGATAACCCGATGCTCACCAACTCATCGGATGGCTTGGGCAAAGCCAAGCGTCTCGATGATGCAGTCGGACGTTATATCGAATTCTGCAAGAGCACGTTCCCGGCTGACATGAACCTGCGCGGGCTCAAGATTGTGGTGGATAGTGCACATGGCGCGACCTACCACATCGCTCGCCACGTCTTCCATGAACTCGGTGCGGATGTGGTCACCATCGGCGCCGAGCCGAACGGCAAGAACATCAACGACGGTTACGGCGCGACCAAGCCGCAGAACCTGCAAAAGGCCGTGGTCGAACATAAGGCCGACATCGGCATCGCGCTGGATGGCGACGGTGATCGCCTGGTCATGGTGGATGCCGCCGGAAAACTCTACGATGGTGACCAGTTGCTCTATGTCATCGCCAAACATCGTCATGCCGAAGGTGTGCTGAAAGGCGGCGTGGTCGGTACGCTGATGACCAATCTGGCGTTCGAGCATGCGATGCAGCACCTGGGCATCCCGTTCGCGCGGGCCAAGGTCGGCGACCGCTATGTGATGGAGTTGTTGCAACAGAAAGCCTGGCAGCTCGGCGGGGAGAACTCCGGCCACATCATCAGCCTGGACAAACATAGCACCGGCGACGGCATCGTCTCCGCCTTGCAGGTGTTGCATGCGCTGCGCATGAAGCAACAGACATTGGCTCAGGCGGCCGGTGACTTGCACATGTATCCGCAGATACTCATCAATGTGAAGATCGCCAAGAAGGACGACTATGCCAGCCATCCAGGTGTGAAGCATGCGATGGATACGGCGGAGATCATGCTGGACGGAAAAGGACGTGTACTGCTGCGCCCTTCCGGCACCGAGCCGCTGCTGCGCGTGATGGTGGAAGGCGAGGATGGGACCAAGGTGAAGTTGTGTGCCGAAAAAATCGCGGAGGCGGTGAGGACTGCGGCAGCCTGATTTTGAATTTCCAGGCTGCGATGAGAAACGCCGGGTAAAACCCGGCGTTGTTGTTTGTAGCGGTGATGTAGTGGCTCCGGCCGCCGCCTCGCGGCTTAACATGCACTTCGCACATGTTAGCCTGCGCCGCTATATCACTGGACGATTATCCGAATCGTCCAGTGATATAGTCTTCAGTTTCTTTGCGTTTCGGGTTGGTGAACACCGTGCTGGTGTCGCCAAACTCGATCAGGTCGCCGAGATACATATAGGCGGTGAAGTCGGAGACGCGTGCCGCTTGCTGCATGTTGTGCGTGACGATGACGATGGTGAAGTCCTTCTTCAGCTCGTCGATCAGCTTCTCGATGTGCGCGGTGGAGATCGGGTCGAGCGCCGAGGTTGGCTCGTCTAGCAGCAGCACCTGAGGTTTGACCGCGATGGCGCGCGCGATGCACAGGCGCTGTTGCTGGCCGCCGGACAGGCCGGTGCCGCTCTGCTTGAGTTTGTCCTTCACTTCGTTCCACAACGCGGCCTTCTTCAGCGCCCATTCCACGCGTTCATCCATGTCGTGTTTGCTGAGGTTCTCGTACAGCTTCACGCCGAAGGCGATGTTGTCGTAGATGGACATCGGGAACGGCGTCGGTTTCTGGAACACCATGCCGATCTTGGCGCGCAAGGTGTTGAGATCCTGTTTCTTGTCGAGCAGGTTCTGTCCGTCCAGCAGGATCTCGCCGGTGGCACGCTGCTTGGGATAGAGCTGGTACATGCGGTTGAACGTGCGTAGCAGGGTGGATTTGCCGCAGCCGGACGGGCCGATGAAAGCGGTGACCATCTTCTCCGGGATGACCAGGTTGATGTCTTTCAACGCACGATCCGCGCCGTAGTAGAAATTCAGGTCGCGCACGATCAATTTCGGGGCGGAGATGGTTTGTTCAGCGGTCATTGCTTGTCGTCCTTATTGATTGTTCGATTTCTGGCGGAACATGACGCGCGCCACGATATTCAGGGTGAGTACGCTCAGCGTGATGAGCAGGGCGCCCGCCCAGGCAAGGCTGTGCCAATCGTCGTAGGGGCTCATGGCGAACTGGAAGATGACCACCGGCAGGTTGGCCATCGGCTGGTTCATGTTGCTGCTCCAGAACTGGTTGTTCATCGCGGTGAACAGCAACGGCGCGGTCTCGCCGCTGATGCGGGCGACCGCCAGCAGGATGCCGGTCAGGATACCGGCGCGCGCGGCGCGCAGGGTGACGAAGCTGATGACCTTCCATTGCGGCGCTCCTAGTGCGGCGGCGGCTTCGCGCAGGCTGTTCGGTACCAGGCGCAGCATGTTCTCGGTGGTGCGGATGACAACCGGGATGACGATGATGGACAGCGCGAAGGCGCCGCCCCAGCCGGCGAAGTGCCCGACCTTGATGACGTAGATCTCGTACACGAACAGGCCGATCACGATGGAGGGAGCTGACAGCAGGATGTCGTTGATGAAGCGGGTGATCGGTGCCAGCCAGCCGCGTTGGCCGAATTCGGCGAGATAAGTTCCGGCCATGATGCCGATGGGGGTGCCGATAATGACGGCGACGCCGACCATCATCAGGCTGCCGAAGATGGCGTTGAGCAACCCGCCGCTGCTGCCCGGTGCCGGGGTGACTTGGGTGAAAACATGCGCGCCCAAGCCGGGCAGGCCGTATTGCAGCAGCGTCCACAATATCCAGCCGAGCCAGAACAGGCCGAACAGCATGGCGAGTACCGAGATGCCCAGACTGAGCGTGTTGACGACGCGGCGGCGTGCGTACAGGTAAGACATATCAGGCTCCATGGCCTTCGCGCTTCGACAGCTTGTAGAGCATCAAGCGTGCGAGCGAAAGGACGACGAATGTGATGAAGAACAGAATCAGGCCGAGCTCGATCAGCGAGGCCGAGTACAGCTCGCTGTCGGCTTCGGCGAACTCGTTGGCCAGCGCCGAGGCGATGCTGTTGCCGGGCATGAGCAGCGATTGGTGCAGTTCGTAGGCGTTGCCGATTACGAAGGTCACCGCCATCGTCTCACCCAGCGCGCGTCCCAAGCCGAGCATGATGCCGCCGACCACGCCGATCTTGGTGTAGGGAAGTACCACTTGCCACATCACTTCCCAAGTCGTGGCGCCAAGGCCGTAGGCCGATTCTTTCAGCATGGTGGGGACGACATCGAACACGTCGCGCATCACCGAGGCGATGAACGGGATAACCATGATCGCCAGGATGATGCCGGCGGTGAGCATGCCGATACCCATGGGTGGGCCGGAGAAGAATGGCCCGAGCACCGGCCAGGTGCCGATGTGGTCGTTGAGCCAGGGCTCGACATGGTCGGCAAACAGCGGGGCGAACACAAACAAGCCCCACATGCCGTAGATGATGCTGGGGATACCCGCCAGCAACTCGACCGCGATGCCGAGCGGGCGGCGCAGCCAGTTGGGCGAAAGTTCGGTCAGGAAGATGGCGATGCCGAAACTGACCGGGATCGCGATCAACAGTGCGATGCCGGAGGTGATCAGGGTGCCGACAATGGGGATCAACGCACCGAATTTGTCGTTGACCGGATCCCACTCGGAACTGGTCAGGAATCCAAAGCCGAAAGTATGGATGGCGGGCATGCTGCCAACGATCAGCGAACCGATGATCGCCGCGAGCAATGCCAGTACAGCGAACGCAGCAAGACGTGTCAGGTTGCGGAACAGCAAATCGAGCACGGTCTGTCGTTTAAGGCGCGCTTCGCGTAGGAACGTCGGCATAGTTCAGCTTAAGATAAATAGTATTTGGAAAAATCGCGGGGGCGTTTTTGCGCCCCCGCGAATTAATTATAACTTAGAACGTCCGGTTTACTTCCACAGCGCCTTGCCGGCGGTGTCCTTCACCTGGGTTTTCCAGGCGTCGCGGATCATCGTCTTCAGGTTGGCCGGCAGCGGCACATAGTCCAGATCGGCTGCCAGCTTGTCGCCGTTGGTGAAAGCCCAGTCGAAGAATTTCAGCACATCCTTGGCAGTCTCGGCTTTTTCCTGGGATTTGTGCATCAGGATGAAAGTGGCGCCAGTGATAGGCCAGCTATCCTTGCCTGGCTCGTTGGTCAGGATCTCGTGGAAGCCTTTGTCGGCATCCCACTTGGCATTGGCGGCGGCGGCTTTGAAGCTGGTGTCGCTGGGGGAGACGAACTGGCCATCGCGGTTCTTCAGTTGCACGTAGGTCATCTTGTTTTGCAACGCGTAAGCGTATTCCACATAACCGATGGAGCCTTTGATGCGCTGCACATAAGAGGCCACGCCTTCGTTACCCTTGCCGCCCGTGCCCACCGGCCAGGACACGGCCTTGTCGCCGCCCACGCTGCGCTTCCAGTCCAGGCTTACTTGCGAGAGATAGGTAGTGAAGATGAAGGTGGTGCCGGAGCCGTCGGCACGGTGCACCACGGTGATGGTCTGGTCAGGCAAGGCAGCACCGGCGTTGTCTGCCACAATGCGCGAGTCATTCCACTTGGTGATCTTGCCCAGGAAAATGTCGGCCAATACAGCGCTGCTCAGCTTCAATTGTCCGGGGGTGATGCCTTCCACGTTGATGACGGGAACCACGCCGCCGATCACTGCGGGGAATTGGGTCAAGCCGGCGAGCGCCAGTTCGTTCGGGTTCATCGGAGCGTCGGTTGCACCAAAGTCGACGGTTTTGTTCTGGATTTGCTTGATGCCGCCGCCGGAGCCGATGGACTGGTAGTTCATGCCCACGCCGGTTTGTGCCTTGTAAGCTTCGGCCCACTTGGCGTAGATCGGGTAAGGGAAGGTCGCGCCTGCGCCCGTGATGTTGCCGGCGTGTGCTGCGCAGGCAGACAGCAGGGCTGCGGACAGGCCGATGCTGCCAAGAATACGATTCAGTTTGCTCATATCATTTCTCCCAGAGGATTGTTCGTTTGCTCGCCGTTTGCTAGCGAAGCGCATCTTAGTGTGGGCTTGTTACACAATTATTACACAATGCAATAATAACTCGGGGCGGCTTGCCGGATGTGCATGGGCGGTGCGTGGAAGGGGCTGGGGGCCAAGATTGACCATTTGGGTTTTCATCGGTAGTATCGCCGCCTTCTGAAACGTCGGAAGTTGATCCTGATGCGTCGCAAGTTGGTGGTCGGAAATTGGAAAATGCATGGCTCGCTGGCTCAGAATGAGTCATTGCTGTCCTCCTTGAAGAGTGGTGCGTCGCTCCTGTCTGGTGTGGATGTCGCGGTGTGTCCGCCGTTCCCTTATTTGGCGCAGCTTAAGCACGCATTGTCCGCTTCAGTGATCAAGTGGGGCGCGCAGGATGTCCATCAACTCGAAAAAGGTGCTTTCACCGGTGAAGTATCGGCGCCGATGCTGGCCGATTTCGGTTGCACTTATGTGATTGTCGGTCATTCCGAACGGCGCAGCATCTACGGTGAAGGCAGCCGTCTGGTGGCGGAGAAATTTGCGGCCGCGCAAGCAGCGGGATTGACCCCCATTTTGTGCGTGGGCGAGACACTAGAACAGCGCGAGGGGGGCACCACCGAGGCGGTGGTGGCCGAGCAGCTGGATGCTGTGATTGCGCTGTCCGGGGTGCTGGCATTGCGCAAAGCGGTGGTGGCCTATGAGCCGGTGTGGGCTATCGGTACCGGCAAGACGGCTTCGCCGGAGCAGGCGCAAGCGGTACATGCCTTTATCCGCCAGCGCGTGGCCGGACACGATGCCCAGGTCGCGCAGGCTTTGACCATACTGTATGGCGGCAGCGTAAAAGCGGCGAATGCTGCGGAGTTGTTTGCCAAGGCGGATATCGACGGCGGTTTGATCGGTGGCGCGGCCTTGATCGCGGATGAGTTTCTGGCGATTTGCCGTGCCGGCCAGCAGTAAATAATATTGATTGATTCGTTTCGGGGTGGTTTGTGGAAACTTTAGTTTGGGTAATACATGTGGTGACCGCGGTGGTGCTGATCGGCTTGGTGCTGATCCAGCACGGCAAGGGTGCGGATATGGGGGCTGCCTTCGGTTCCGGTTCCGCCGGCAGCCTGTTCGGCTCGAGCGGATCGGCCAATTTCCTGAGTCGCAGCACTGCGGTGGCGGCAACGGTGTTCTTTATCACCAGCCTGCTGCTGACTTATCTGTACTCTGCGCCGGCCAAGGAGCAGGGCGTGATGGATAAGGTCGATGTGAATGCGCTGCAAAAGGACATGCCCGCACCTGTTGTGGACACTTCCGATTCGAAGGCAAAAGAAATACCAAAATAAAAAAATAATAAGTAGTATGCGGAGTTGGCGGAATTGGTAGACGCGCAGCCTTGAGGTGGCTGTGTCCGAAAGGACGTGTGGGTTCGAGTCCCATGCCCCGCACCAGATCGAATAGAACCAAGGCCTGTGAGCTGAAGGTCAAAAAACTAGAGTAACATTCTGCGCTCCGTTATATTGGGAGCCTACAGAGGAGGGGGAGCTCGAAGATGTTGGAAAACTATTTTCCGGTCTTGTTATTCATTGGCATCGCTGTCGTGATGGGCGTATTGCCTTTGGTGTTGGGCAAGGTGGTCGCACCCAATCGCCCTGACGATAAAAAACTTTCCCCCTACGAATGCGGCTTTGAGGCATTTGAAGATGCGCGCATGAAATTCGATGTGCGCTTCTATCTGGTCGCCATCCTGTTCATCCTGTTCGATCTCGAGATCGCCTTTCTCTTCCCTTGGGCGATCGTGCTCAAAGAGATCGGCACCTTCGGTTTCGTTTCCATGATGATCTTCCTGGCCATCCTCGTGGTTGGCTTTGTCTACGAATGGATGAAAGGGGCCTTGGAATGGGAATAGAAGGCGTTCTGAATAAAGGCTTCGTCACGACATCGGCCGATGTCGTGATCAACTATGCCCGTACCGGTTCGTTGTGGCCGATGACGTTCGGTTTGGCCTGCTGTGCGGTGGAGATGATGCATGCTGCGTTGCCGCGTTACGACCTGGACCGTTTTGGTGCCGGCGCGTTCCGTCCCAGCCCGCGCCAGTCTGACGTGATGATCGTGGCCGGTACGCTGTGCAACAAGATGGCACCGGCCCTGCGCAAGGTCTACGACCAGATGGCCGAACCGCGCTGGGTGATCTCCATGGGATCGTGTGCCAATGGCGGCGGTTATTACCACTACTCCTATTCTGTCGTGCGCGGTTGCGACCGCATCGTGCCGGTGGATATCTACGTTCCCGGCTGTCCGCCGACGGCTGAAGCGCTGCTCTACGGCGTGATCCAGCTGCAGAACAAGATCAAACGCACCAACACCATCGCGCGGTAGGTTGAACATGGCGACTGACCTGAACATATTGTCTGCAAATCTGAACGAGGCTTTTTCCGGCAAGGTGGTCAGCCTGGAGGAGCGTCTGGGCGAACTGACGCTGGTGGTGAAGGCGAGCGACATGGTGGCTGTGTTCACCCGCTTGCGTGACGATGCCGATCTGCGTTTCGAAGAATTGATCGATGTCTGCGGTATCGACTATTCGACCTACGGCAGCGAACTGTGCGAGGACGGCAAATATCTGCCGGACGCCCCGCGCGACGGCGCACGCTTCGCCGCGGTCTACCATCTGCTGTCGATCACGCATAACTGGCGCCTGCGCGTGCGCGTCTTCGCCGAAGACGACGGGATGCCGATGCTGGAGTCGGTCACCGGCATATGGCCTTCGGCCAACTGGTACGAACGCGAGGCGTTCGACCTGTACGGCATCATTTTCACTGGCCATCCCGATCTGCGCCGCATCCTGACCGATTACGGCTTTGTCGGGAACCCGTTCCGCAAGGATTTCCCCCTGTCTGGCAATGTCGAGATGCGTTACGACGCAGCGCAGCGGCGCGTGGTGTATGAGCCGGTCTCGGTCGAGCCGCGCGAGGTCACGCCACGCACGATGCGCGAAGAGAATTACGGTCGTCAGTAAAAGCCCATAGAGAGACTGCAATGGCTGAAATCAAAAACTACACGATGAACTTCGGTCCGCAGCATCCCGCTGCGCACGGCGTGTTGCGCCTGGTGCTGGAGCTGGACGGCGAAGTGATCGAGCGTGCCGACCCGCACATCGGTTTGCTGCACCGCGCGACCGAGAAACTGGCCGAGCACAAGACTTTCCTGCAATCGGTCCCCTATATGGACCGCTTGGACTACGTGTCCATGATGGCCAACGAACACGCTTACGTGATGGCGATCGAGAAGCTGGCTGGCATCGAAGTGCCGCTGCGCGCGCAATACATCCGCGTGATGTACGACGAGATTACACGTATCCTCAACCATCTGCTGTGGCTCGGTGCTTCCGGCATCGACCTCGGCGCGATGACCATGTTCTTCTATACCTTCCGCGAACGCGAAGACCTGCTGGACTGCTACGAGGCGGTGTCCGGTGCGCGCATGCACGCGGCTTACTACCGGCCGGGCGGCGTCTATCGCGACCTGCCGGACAGCATGCCGCAATATCAGGCGAGCAAGATCCACAACGCGGCCGCCGTGAAGAAGATGAACGAGGCGCGCCAGGGTTCGCTGCTGGACTTCCTCGAGGACTTCACCAACCGCTTCCCCAAGTATGTCGACGAATACGAGACGCTGCTGACCGACAACCGTATCTGGAAACAGCGCACGGTCGGCATCGGCGTGGTGTCGCCGGAGCGAGCCATGGCGCTCGGGTTTACTGGCCCGATGCTGCGCGGTTCCGGCGTGGTGTGGGATTTGCGCAAGAAGCAGCCGTACGAGGTGTATGACCGTTTGGATTTTGATATCCCGGTCGGCGTCGAGGGAGACTGCTACGACCGTTACCTGGTGCGCGTGGAAGAGATGCGCCAGTCCAACCGCATCATCAAGCAATGTATCGACTGGCTGCGCAAGAACCCCGGCCCGGTGATGGCGGACAACCTGAAGTATGCGCCGCCCAAACGCGAGGCCATGAAGCAGAACATGGAAGAGCTGATCCACCACTTCAAGCTGTTCAGTGAAGGTTTCCATGTGCCCGCCGGCGAGGCGTATGCCGCCGTCGAGCATCCCAAGGGCGAGTTCGGCATCTACCTGATGTCGGACGGCGCGAACAAACCGTACCGCATGAAGATCCGCGCACCGGGCTTCCCGCATCTGTCCAGCTTGGACGAGATGGCGCGCGGGCACATGATCGCCGACGTGGTGGCGATCATCGGTACGCAGGACATCGTTTTCGGGGAGATAGACCGCTGATGTTATCCCAACAGATCACCGCGCTCATCGACAAAGAGCTGAAGAAATATCCCGCCGACCAGCGCCAATCCGCCGTGATGGCGGCATTGCGTTTCGTGCAGGACGAGAAGGGCTGGATTGCTCCGGAAGACATGGCCGATGTTGCGGCATATCTGGGCATGCAGCAGATGGCGGTGTACGAAGTCGCCACTTTCTATCACATGTACAACCTCAAGCCGATGGGCAAACACACGTTGACCGTGTGCACCAACCTGTCGTGCCAGTTGTGCGGTTCCGGCGATACGCTGGAGTACCTGCACAAACGTCTCGGCATCGGCATCGGCGAAGTCACCGCTGACGGCAAATACGGCCTGCGCGAGGGTGAGTGCATGGGCGCTTGTGTCGATGCGCCGCTGCTCACCATCAACAACAAGAAGATGTGCGGCCGTTTGACCAACGAAAAGATCGACCAGATTCTGGCGGAACTGGACAAGAAATGAACGCGCCCATCCTTTTCAATACCCTGCAATTCGACCAGCCGTGGACGCTGGAGAACTACCTCAAGGTCGGCGGCTACCAGGCACTGCGCAAGGTGCTGAGCGAGAAGATGTCGCCCGATGCGATCATCGCCGAAGTGAAGACCTCCGGCCTGCGCGGGCGCGGCGGTGCGGGTTTCCCCACCGGTTTGAAGTGGAGCTTCATGCCGCGCAACTATCAGGGCGACAAATACCTGGTGTGCAACTCGGACGAAGGCGAGCCGGGCACCTGCAAGGACCGCGACATCCTGCGCTACAACCCGCACATGCTGATCGAGGGCATGGCCATCGCCGCCTACTGCATGGGCGTGAAGACCGGCTACAACTACGTGCACGGCGAGATTTTCGAGGCCTACGAGCGCATGGAAGCGGCCTGCGAGGAAGCGCGCAAGGCGGGCTATCTCGGCAAGAACATCCTCGGCTTCGACTTCG
The DNA here is from genome assembly GCA_035299445.1 of Sideroxyarcus sp. Taxonomy (GTDB): domain Bacteria; phylum Pseudomonadota; class Gammaproteobacteria; order Burkholderiales; family Gallionellaceae; genus Sideroxyarcus. The sequence goes on along the minus strand of DATGWO010000022.1, from coordinate 84,085 downwards.
AGTTCGACCTGCACAATCACATGGGCTACGGCGCCTATGTTTGTGGCGAAGAGACCGCGCTGCTCGAATCGATCGAGGGCAAGAAGGGGCAGCCGCGTTTCAAGCCGCCGTTCCCGGCCAGCTTCGGCCTGTACGGCAAGCCCACCACGATCAACAACACCGAGACGTTCGCCAGCATCCCCTACATCATCGCCAACGGCGGACAGAAGTTCGCCGATCTGGGCGTGCCCAACAGCGGTGGCGTCAAGCTGTTCTCCGTTTCCGGGCATGTGAACAAGCCGGGCAACTTCGAGGTGCCGATGGGTACCCCGTTCAGGAAGCTGCTGGAGATGGCCGGCGGCGTGCGCCACGGACACAAGCTGAAGGCGGTGATCCCCGGCGGCTCGTCGATGCCGGTATTGCCGGGCGAGATCATGATGGATCTCAATATGGACTTCGATTCTATCCAGAAGGCCGGTTCCTATCTCGGTTCCGGTGCGGTCATCGTGATGGACGATACCACCTGCATGGTGAAAGCGCTGGAGCGCCTGTCGTATTTCTATTACGAAGAGTCGTGCGGCCAATGCACGCCCTGCCGCGAAGGCACTGGCTGGCTGTACCGCATCGTGCACCGCATCGAACACGGCGAGGGTCGTCCGGAAGACCTCGATCTGCTGCTCGACCTGTGCGGCAACATCGCCGGCCGCACCATTTGCGCGTTGGGAGATGCCGCCGCGTGGCCGGTGCAGGGCATGCTGAAACATTACCGCAAGGAATTCGAATACCACATCGAGCACAAGCGTTGCCTGGTGTAAGCCTGAACGGAATAGGTGAGCAATGATCAATATCGAAATTGACGGCAAGCAGATACAGACGGAAAACGGCGCCACCGTGATCGAGGCCGCGCATCAGGCTGGCATCGCCATCCCGCATTTCTGCTACCACAAGAAACTGTCCATCGCCGCCAACTGCCGCATGTGCCTGGTGCAGGTCGAGAAGGCGCCGAAGCCGCTGCCCGCCTGCGCCACGCCGGTGGCCGAAGGCATGAAGGTGTACACCCATTCCGAACAGGCGGTGAAGGCACAACAGGGGGTGATGGAGTTCCTGCTGGTGAACCATCCGCTGGATTGCCCGATCTGCGACCAGGGCGGCGAGTGCATGCTGCAGGACATGTCGGTCGGCTACGGTGCCGGCCATTCGCGCTATCACGAAGAGAAGCGCGTGGTACTGGGCAAGGATATCGGTCCGCTGGTGTCGGCCGAAGAGATGAGCCGCTGCATCAACTGTACGCGCTGCGTGCGTTTCGGTGCCGAGATCGCCGGCCAGATGGAATTGGGACAGGCCTTCCGCGGTGAGCATGCCGAGATCATGTCATTCGTCTCCGGCACGGTGGATTCCGAACTCTCCGGCAACATGATCGATCTGTGCCCGGTCGGCGCGCTGACCAGCAAGCCGTTCCGCTACAAGGCTCGTTCGTGGGAGTTGTCGCGCCGCCGCTCCGTCAGCGCGCACGACAGCCTCGGTTCCGGCCTGGCGGTGCACACCAAGAACAACCGCGTGCTGCGCGTGCTGCCGATCGAGAACGAAGACATCAACGAATGCTGGCTGTCCGATCGCGACCGTTTCGCCTACGAAGGATTGAATTCCGCCGACCGTCTGACCAAGCCGATGATCAAGCAGGATGGCAAATGGCAGGAAGTGGAATGGCAGGTCGCGCTGGAGTATGCAGCTAACGGCTTGCGCCATATCGCTAACGGCGCCGGGGCAGAGCAGGTCGGCGCACTGGCGACCGCCAACTCCACGCTGGAAGAACTCTATCTGTTGCAAAAACTCGTGCGCGGCATCGGCAGCAACAACGTCGATTTCCGCCTGCGTCAGGCCGATTTCAGTGCCGACGGCAAACAGCAGGGCGCACCTTGGCTGGGCATGGCGGTGAGCGATATCAGCCGCGCCGACCGTTTCCTCATCGTCGGCAGTTTCCTGCGCAAGGACCATCCGCTGCTGGCAGCACGCATCCGCCAGGCGGTGAAGAAGGGCGCGCAAGCCAACGTCATTCATTCCGCCGATGACGACCTGCTGATGAAGGTGGCGAACAAAGCCATCGTCGCGCCGAATGCGCTGGTCGAATTGCTGACCCAGGTATCGAAGGCGCTGACGGCAGAGAAACAGGGCCAGAGCGCAAGCGGCGAGGCTGCCGCGATAGCCAAGAGCTTGGCCGGCGGTGAGCGCGTCGCCGTACTGTTGGGCAACTTTGCGCAACAGCATCCGCAAGCAGCGCAATTGCAAGCGCTGGCGCAGCAGATCGCCGCACTGAGCAACGGCAAATTCGGTTTCCTCACCGAGGCGGCCAACAGCGTCGGCGGCTATCTGGCGCAAGCCACGCCGGGCGCCAAGGGGCTGAATGCCGCCGCCATGCTGGCCGCGCCGCGCAAGGCCTATGTGCTGCTGAACGTCGAGCCGGAGCTGGACTGTGCCAATCCGCAGCAGGCCATCGCCGCGATGCAGGCGGCCGATATGGTGGTGGCGATGTCCGCCTACAAACACCAGGCAACCGAATATGCCGATGTGCTGCTGCCGATCGCGCCGTTCACCGAGACCTCCGGAACTTTCGTGAGCGCGGAAGGCCGCGTGCAAAGCTTCAAGGGTGCGGTAAAGCCCTTGGGCGAAGCGCGTCCAGCCTGGAAGGTGCTGCGCGTGCTGGGTAACTTGCTGAAGGTGGATGGTTTCGATCAGGACACCTCCGAAGCGGTGCGCGACGAGGCGCTGAAGGGTGCGGATGTCGCTGCCAGATTGAACAACGCCATCGGCGGCGTCGAGGCCAAGGCTGCTGCCGCGTCCGGTTTGCAGCGCGTCGCCGACGTGCCGATCTATGCCACCGATGCCGTGGTGCGCCGTTCCGCGCCGTTGCAGGCGACAGCCGACGCAGCCACGCCGCAGGCATGGCTGCACAGCGAAGAGTTGAAGAAGCTGGGCGTGCAGGCAGGCAACATGGTCAAGGTCAGCCAGGGGCAGGGTAGCGCGCAGCTGATCGCGGCAGCGGACGATAAATTGCCCAAAGGTGTGGTGCGCGTGGCGGCAGGCCATGCGGCGACCGCAGCCTTGGGTGCGATGTTTGGAACGATCACGGTGGAGCGCGCATAAATGGAAGCCCAAGCCCTGCAATTGGTACAGTCGCTCTTGAGTTTCCTGGGACTCTGGGAATTGCTGCGCGGATTCATCGAGCCGGCCTGGCATGTGATCTGGACTGCGATCAAGATATTGGCCATCGTGTTGCCGATCATGGGCGGCGTGGCTTACCTGACGCTGGCCGAGCGCAAGATCCTCGGTTTCATGCAGGTGCGTCCCGGCCCCAACCGCGTGGGTTACTGGGGCTTGCTGCAGCCGGTCGCCGACGGCCTGAAGCTGTTGATGAAAGAGGTCATCATCCCGACCAATTCCAACAAGTTCCTGTTCCTCGCCGCACCGGTATTGGCCTTGGCCCCCGCGCTGGCAGCCTGGGCGGTGATTCCGTTCGACGACGGCATGATTCTCTCCGAGGTGAATGCCGGCCTGCTCTATATCCTGGCGATGACCTCGCTCGGCGTGTACGGCATCATCATCGCCGGCTGGGCGTCCAACTCCAAGTATGCCTTCCTCGGCGCCTTGCGTTCCGCCGCGCAGATCGTGTCGTATGAACTGGCCATGGGCTTTGCGCTGGTGTGCGTGCTGCTGGCGGCGCAGAGCATGAACCTGGGCGACATCGTGCGCGGCCAGCAGAGCGGTTACGGCATGCTGGGCTGGTACTGGATCCCGCTGTTCCCGATGTTCGTCGTGTACTTCCTCGCCGGCGTGGCCGAGACCAACCGCGCACCGTTCGACCTGGCCGAAGACGAGTCGGCGATCGTGGCGGGTTTCCACACCGAATATTCCGGCATGGGCTTCGCCCTGTTCTTCCTGGCCGAATACGCCAACATGATGCTGATCTCGGCCTTGACCGCGGTCATGTTCCTCGGCGGCTGGCTGCCGCCGCTGGATATCGCGCCGTTCAACCAGATCCCAGGACTGATCTGGATGCTGGGCAAGATGTCGCTCCTGCTGTTCATCTTCCTGTGGTTCCGCGCCACCTTCCCGCGCTATCGCTACGACCAGTTGATGCGTTTGGGCTGGAAGGTGTTCATCCCGCTCACGCTGGTGTGGGTGGTGGTGGTCGCCGCGTGGATGCAGACACCGTATTGGCTGTGGTAAACGGCTGGAGATAGAAAATGAAAAATCTCATCAACTTCTTCAAGAGCTTCCTGCTGCTCGAACTGCTCAAGGGCATGTCGGTGACCGGCAAGTATTTCTTCTCGCGGCATATCACCGTCGAGTATCCGGAAGAAAAGACCCCGCAGAGTTTCCGTTTCCGCGGCCTGCACGCGCAGCGCCGCTATCCGAATGGCGAAGAGCGTTGCATCGCATGCAAGCTGTGCGAAGCGGTATGCCCGGCGATGGCGATCAAGATCGAAGTGGCGGAGCGCGAGGACGGTTCGCGCCGCACCACGCAATACGACATCGACCTGGTCAAGTGCATCTTCTGCGGTTTCTGCGAAGAATCCTGCCCGGTGGATGCCATCGTCGAGACGCGCGTGTACGAATATCACGGCGAGAATCGCGGCGACCTGTATTACACCAAGCCCATGTTGCTGGCGATGGGCGAGAAGCATGAAGCGCAGATCGCCAAGGATCGAGCTGCCGATGCCAAGTATCGGTAACCAGAGGAAGCCCCAATGAATCTCGAAACGATAATGTTCTATTTCTTCGCCGCAGTGACCGTGCTGGCGGCGCTGCGCGTGATCACGGCGCGCAATCCGCTGCACGCGGTGCTGTTCCTGGTGCTGGCCTTCGTCAGCAGCGCCGGCATCTGGCTGCTGCTGGAAGCCGAGTTCCTCGCTATCGCGCTGGTGCTGGTCTATGTCGGCGCGGTGATGGTGCTGTTCCTGTTCGTGGTGATGATGCTGGATATCAATCTCGAGCAGTTGCGCAAGGGCTTCTGGCAATGGCTACCGGTGGGCGCGTTGCTGGCCGGCCTGATCGTGGTGCAGATGGTGTGGGTGCTGGGAGCAGATGAGATCTCCGCCGGCAAGACCGCCGTCAAGCATGCGGCCGATTACAGCAACACCAAAGAGCTGGGTCGCCTGATCTATACCGATTACGTCTATCCGTTCGAACTGGCCGCCGTGTTGCTGCTGCTGGCGATGGTTGCCGCCATCGCGTTGACCTTGCGCCGCCGCCGCGATTCCAAACGCCAGGATATCGGCAAGCAGTTGAAGGTGCGCCGCGAAGACCGCGTGCGCATCGTTTCCGTACCGTCCGCACGCCAGTCTGCTGCGGCACAAGAAGCCGATGTATCGGCCAACGGTCACACCGCAGATTAAGGCAAAGGGGAGAGTATGTTGAATCTGGGTCTATCGCATTATCTGGTGTTGGGCGCGGTGCTGTTCGCCATCAGCGTGGTCGGCATCTTCCTCAACCGCAAGAACCTGATCGTGCTGCTGATGGCGATCGAGCTGATGCTGCTGGCGGTGAACACCAACTTTGTCGCGTTCTCGCATTACCTGAACGACATACACGGCCAGATCTTCGTGTTCTTCATCCTCACCGTGGCGGCCGCGGAAGCGGCGATCGGCTTGGCGATCCTGGTGGTGCTGTTCCGCAATCTGCGCACCATCAATGTGGATGATCTCGGCAACTTGAAAGGTTGATGCGCATGGATATGCAAACTCTCTATCTGGTCGTCCCGCTGGCCCCGTTGCTGGGCGCCATTGCGGCCGGACTGTTCGGCAAACTGCTGGGCCGCACCTGGTCGCACCGCATCACCATCGCGCTGGTCGCAGTCTCCTTCGCCGCCTCGCTGGCGATCTTCCAGGACGTGATGGCCGGCCACGTGTTCAACGGCACCGTGTACAAGTGGATGTCCTCCGGCGACACCAGCTTCGAGGTCGGCTTCCTCATCGACCGCCTGACCGTGATGATGATGCTGGTGGTGACCTTCGTCTCGCTGATGGTGCACATCTATACCATCGGCTACATGGAAGAGGATCCCGGCTACCAGCGCTTCTTCAGCTACATCTCGCTGTTCACCTTCTCCATGCTGATGCTGGTGATGGCCAACAACTTCATGCAGCTGTTCTTCGGCTGGGAAGCGGTCGGTCTGGTGTCCTATCTGCTGATCGGCTTCTGGTACACGCGCCCGACGGCCATTTACGCCAACCTCAAGGCTTTCCTGGTCAACCGCGTCGGCGACTTCGGTTTCCTGCTCGGCATCGGCCTGGTGCTGATGGTGTTCGGCACGCTGGATTACCAGTCGGTGTTCGCCAACGCGCACCGCTACGTCAACGACATCGCGCCCATCCCGGGCATGTCGGTGGGCCTGCTGACCGCGATCTGCATCCTGCTGTTCATCGGCGCGATGGGCAAGTCGGCACAGTTCCCCCTGCATGTGTGGCTGCCCGATTCGATGGAAGGCCCGACGCCGATCTCCGCGCTGATCCACGCCGCGACCATGGTGACCGCCGGTATCTTCATGGTGGCGCGCATGTCGCCGCTGTTCGAGCTGTCCGAGACCGCGTTGTCCTTCGTCATGGTGATCGGCGCGATCACCGCGCTGTTCATGGGCTTCCTCGGCATCATCCAGAACGACATCAAGCGCGTGGTGGCGTATTCCACCCTGTCGCAGCTCGGCTACATGACCGTGGCGCTGGGCGCGTCCGCCTACTCGGTGGCGGTGTTCCACCTGATGACGCACGCGTTCTTCAAGGCGCTGCTGTTCCTTGCCGCCGGTAGCGTGATCATCGCGATGCACCACGACCAGGACATCCGCAACATGGGCGGTCTGCGCAAATACATGCCGATCACCTGGATCACCTCGCTGATCGGTTCGCTGGCGCTGATCGGTACGCCGTTCTTCTCCGGTTTCTATTCCAAGGACAGCATCATCGAAGCGGTGGAATATTCGCATCTGGCCGGTTCCGGTTTCGCTTATGCGGCGGTGGTGGCGGGCGTGTTCGTCACCGCCTTCTATTCCTTCCGCATGTACTTCCTCGTGTTCCATGGTGAAGAACGTTTCGGCAAGGATCATCACGACCACCATGGCGATCACGCCGATGAAGAGGTTTCCTCCGACCACCACCATGGACTGGCGCCGGGGCAGAAGCCGCACGAGACCTCGTGGGTGGTGACGCTGCCGCTGATCCTGCTGGCGATCCCGTCGGTGCTGATCGGCTTCGTCACCATCGAACCGATGCTGTTCGGCGACTATTTCCTCGATGCCATCTACATCAGCCACGAGCATCATGCGATGACGGAGATGCGCGAAGAGTTCCACGGTGCCGTGGCCATGGCCTTGCATTCCTTCGTCTCGCTGCCGTTCCTCATGGCATTGGCGGGGGCGGGCAGTGCCTGGTTCTTCTACATGAAGCGTCCGGATATCCCGGCGGCGATCAAAGCCAAGCTCTCCTTGATCTACACGGTGCTCGACCAGAAATACTATTTCGACCGTTTCAACGACTGGTTCTTTGCCGGCGGCGCACGCGGCGCCAGCCGTTTCCTCTGGAAATTCGGCGACGTGAAGCTGATCGACGGCTTCTTTGTGAACGGTTCGGCCAAACTGGTCGGCATGTTCTCCGGCGTGTTGCGCGGGTTCCAGACCGGCTACGTCTATCACTACGCGTTTTGGATGATCATCGGCGTGTCTGCACTGCTGACAGTGCGCACATGGTTCGAATAAGGCAGTACTAGAGAAGAGCTGAAGGAACAAGCATGATTTTCGGATACCCCCTGTTAAGCGTCGCCATCTGGCTGCCCATCATCTTCGGCCTGCTGGTGCTGGCCACCGGGAACGACCGCAACGCGCAACTGGCGCGCATCATCGCGCTGGTCGGCGCCGTCCTCGGCTTCCTCGTGACCATCCCGCTGTATACCGGCTTCGACAAGATGACCAGCGCGATGCAGTTCGTCGAGATGAAGGACTGGATCGTTCGCTTCAACATCCACTACTACCTGGGCGTGGACGGCATCTCGCTGCTGTTCGTGCTGCTCAACAGCTTCTTCACGCCGCTGGTGGTGATCGCCGGCTGGAAGGTGATCGAGAAGCGCGTGGCGCAGTACATGGCCGCCTTCCTGATCATGTCCGGCCTGGTCAACGGCGTGTTCGCCTCGCTCGATGCGGTGCTGTTCTATGTGTTCTGGGAAGCCATGCTGATCCCGATGTTCATCATCATCGGCGTGTGGGGCGGCCCCAACCGCGTGTATGCGGCGGTCAAGTTCTTCCTCTACACCTTGCTCGGCTCGCTGTTGATGCTGGTGGCCTTGCTTTACCTGTACATGCAGTCCGGCGGTAGCTTCAGCATCCTCGACTTCCATCGCACGGCGTTGCCGTCGTTGAGCATCCAGGTGATGCTGTTCTTCGCCTTCTTCATGGCGTTCTCGGTGAAAGTGCCGATGTTTCCGGTGCACACCTGGTTGCCCGACGCCCACGTGGAGGCGCCCACCGGCGGCTCGGTGGTGCTGGCCGCGATCATGCTGAAGGTCGGCGCCTACGGTTTCATCCGCTTCTCCATGCCCATCCTGCCCGATGCCAGCCACTACCTCGCGCCGGTGATGATCGCGCTGTCGCTGATCGCGGTGGTGTACATCGGCCTGGTCGCGCTGACCCAGTCCGACATGAAGAAGCTGGTGGCGTACTCGTCCATCTCGCACATGGGCTTCGTCACCCTCGGCTTCTTCATCTTCAACGCCTACGGCATCGAAGGTGCGTTGCTGCAGATGATTTCGCACGGCTTCGTCTCCGGCGCGCTGTTCCTGTGCATCGGCGTGCTGTATGACCGCGTGCACTCGCGCCAGATCGTCGATTACGGCGGCGTCGCCAACAAGATGCCGGTGTTCGCAGCCTTCTTCATGCTGTTCGCCATGGCCAACAGCGGCCTGCCCGGCACCAGCGGCTTCGTCGGCGAGTTCATGGTCATCCTGGGCGCGGTGAAGGCCAATTTCTGGTACGCCTTTGCGGCCGCCAGCACGCTGATCTTCGGCGCGGCCTACACGCTGTGGATGTACAAGCGGGTGATCTTCGGTGCGGTCGCCAACGATCACGTTGCCCACCTGCGCGACATCACTGCGCGCGAAAAACTGGTGTTCGTCATTCTCGCCGTCAGCGTATTGGGCATGGGTCTTTATCCCTTGCCGTTCGCCGACATCATGCACGCATCGGTGAACGACCTGCTGGTGCACATGGCCACCCCCAAAGTCCTGAATTGAGGAAAACATGAACATGCTCGCTTCCCTTTCCCCGATCTACGCAGAGATCTTCCTGCTCGTGATGGTGAGCGTGATCCTCATCGCGGATCTGTTCATCGTCAACCAGACCAAGACGCTCACCTACTTGCTGGTGCAACTCACCCTGCTGGGATGTTCGCTGATCACCGTGGCGACCCACCAGGACGGCATCACCCATCTGTTCAACCACATGTTCGTCGATGACCTGATGTCCGACGTGCTCAAGCTGCTGACCTATCTGTCGGTCTCCATGATGCTGGTCTACTCGCGCAGCTACCTGCTGTTGCGCGGACTGTTCACCGGCGAGTTCCTCGCGCTGGCATTGCTTTCCACGCTGGGCATGATGGTGATGATCTCCGCCAGCAATTTCCTCACCTTGTACCTCGGCCTGGAACTGCTCGCGTTGAGCCTGTACGCCATGGTCGCACTGCAGCGCGATTCCGCCGTCGCCACCGAATCCGCGATGAAGTACTTCATCCTCGGTGCGATGGCCTCCGGCTTCCTGCTCTACGGCATGTCGATGCTGTACGGCGCGACCGGCTCGCTCGACATCAACCGCGTCGCCGACGTCATCCAGAGCGGTACGGCGAACAAGTCGCTGCTGGTGTTCGGCCTGGCCTTCATCGTCGCCGGCCTGGCGTTCAAGCTCGGCGCCGTGCCGTTCCACATGTGGGTACCCGACGTGTACCACGGCGCACCGACGGCGATGACCATGTTCATCGGCTCCGCCCCCAAGCTGGCGGCGTTCGCTTTCGTCATGCGCATTCTGGTGGAAGCGTTGCAGCCGATGATGATCCACTGGTCCGGCATGCTGATGATCCTGGCCGTGCTGTCGATGGCGGTCGGCAACATCACCGCCATCGCGCAGACCAACATCAAACGCATGTTCGCTTACTCGACCATCGCCCACATGGGCTTCCTGCTGATCGGCGTGCTCTCCGGCAGTATCGAGGGTTACGGCTCCGCCATGTTCTACGCCGTGGTCTATGTGCTGATGAGCCTGGGCGGCTTCGGCATGATCATGCTGCTGTCGCGCGAGGGGTTCGAGGCGGATAGCCTCAACGACTTCAAGGGACTCAACCAGCGTAGCCCGTGGCTCGCCTTCATGATGCTGCTGCTGATGTTCTCGATGGCCGGCGTGCCGCCCACCGTGGGCTTCTATGCCAAGTTCTCGGTGCTGAACGCGGCGGTGCAGGCGGGGCATATCACGCTGGTCGTGCTGGCGGTGCTGTTCTCGCTGATCGGTGCGTTCTACTACCTGCGCATCGTCAAGCTGATGTACTTCGACGCGCCGGAGAGCCATGAGAAGCTGTATATCCAGCCGGACAGCAGCCTGCTCATCTCGATCAACGGCCTGGCCGTGCTGGCACTCGGCATCCTGCCCGGCACGCTGATGTCGGTGTGCGCGGTCTCGGTGCAGCAGTCGCTGTTGCATTGAGCGCAAAGAGGTTGAACGGACACTCCCGCCGCGGCGGGAGTTTTTATTTGTGGAGACGGACATGGACCTGACAGAAAAGAGAATAGACGGCAAAGTGATGTACGACGGCAACTTCATCACCGTGTGCAAGGATAACGTGCTGTTGCCGGACGGCAGCCGCAGCACGCGCGAATACATCACCCATCCCGGCGCGGTCGCGGTGCTGGCGCTGCTCGACAACGGCAAGCTGGTGATGGAACGGCAATACCGCTACCCCTTGCATCGGGAATTCATCGAGCTGCCCGCCGGCAAGATCGACGACCAGGAGCACATCCTCGACTGCGCGAAACGGGAATTGCTGGAAGAGACCGGCTACGTGGCGGAGGAGTGGACTCATCTCACCACGGCATGGCCGTGCATCGGCTATGCCGACGAGCGCATGGAATATTTCCTCGCGCGCGGCCTGAAGCATGTGGGCAGCAAGCTGGACGACGGCGAATTCCTCGAAGTGTTCGAACTTTCGCTGGACGAAGCGCTGGAGTGGGTGCGGATGGGAAAGATCAACGACAGCAAATCGATCGTCGGCCTGTTCTGGCTCGACAAGGTGCTGAACGGCGGCTGGCGCGCACCGGAATAAGGCATCCATTTGGTGCATCGGTATCGGCGAGGCACCATGTTGGTGAATCTGGCGCGTACGATCGATCCGAAATTTCGGAATTAAGCTGATAAATCAAAGCCTGTTCCTGCTGGCACAGGGCTTGCATACGACATCGCAGATTGCACTTTTCTGGAGATGTCATGGAAGAACTCAAAGTCAGCAGCGATGCACTCTTCATCCTGCTTGGCGCCATCATGGTGCTGGCGATGCATGCGGGTTTCGCTTTTCTCGAACTCGGCACGGTGCGCAAGAAGAACCAGGTCAATGCGCTGGTCAAGATCCTCAGCGACCTGGCCATCTCCACCATCGCCTATTTCTTCATCGGTTACAGCATCGCTTACGGCGTGAACTTCTTCACCGGCGCGGAAGCGCTGGCGCAGCGCAACGGCTACGATCTGGTGAAGTTCTTCTTCCTGATGACTTTCGCCGCCGCCATCCCTGCCATCGTCTCCGGCGGCATCGCCGAGCGGGCGCGCTTCAACCCGCAGCTTGCCGCCACCTTCGTGCTGGTAGGCTTCGTCTATCCCTTCTTCGAGGGCATCGCCTGGAACGGCCATTTCGGCATGCAGGAATGGCTCAAGAGCAGCTTCGGCGCCGGCTTCCACGACTTCGCCGGCTCGGTGGTGGTGCATGCCGTCGGCGGCTGGATCGGCCTTGCCGCCGTGCTGCTGCTCGGTGCGCGCACCGGGCGTTACAACAAGGAAGGGCGCATCTCCGCGCACCCGCCCTCCAGCATCCCATTCCTGGCGCTCGGTGCGTGGATACTCACCGTCGGCTGGTTCGGTTTCAACGTCATGAGCGCACAGACCATCACCGGCATCAGCGGTCTGGTCGCGGTGAACTCGCTGATGGCCATGGTCGGCGGCACGCTCACCGCGCTGTGGCTCGGCAAGAACGATCCCGGCTTCGTGCATAACGGCCCGCTGGCAGGGCTGGTCGCCGTGTGCGCCGGCTCAGACCTGATGCATCCCATCGGCGCGCTCATCGTCGGCGGTGTGGCTGGGGCCTTGTTCGTCGTCATGTTCACCCTCACGCAGAACCGCTGGAAGATCGACGACGTGCTCGGTGTATGGCCGCTGCACGGCCTGTGCGGTGCCTGGGGCGGCATCGCCGCCGGCATCTTCGGGGCAAAGGCGCTGGGCGGCATCGGCGGCGTCAGCTTCATGGCGCAGCTCGTCGGCACCGCGCTGGGCATCGCCATCGCCTTTGGCGGCGGCTATCTCGTGTATGCCGTGCTGAAGAAGGCCGTCGGCATCCGCCTCGATGCGGAAGAAGAGTTCAACGGCGCCGACCTGAGTATCCACAAGATCACCGCTACACCTGAGCGGGAATCGGGCTGGTAGCCTGGGGCGTTCTGGCTGAGCTTACCGGGCTAGTGCGTTACGCAATCGATCGCCACAACCCCATGTATCCGGCGACCGGCTGTCCCAGTTCCAAGCGTATCGGAGTCGCCTCCATCGCCTGTATCTGGAAGTTTTCGGTTGCAGCAAGCCGTGACAGGTATCCGGCCGAGTGCGCATAGCGGCCGGTGTTGCGCAGCTGGTAGTCGCTTGCGGCCGGCTCATTCAGCGCCTCGATGGAGAAGGCGAAATACCCGCCGGGGCGCAGTAATCTTTTCGTCTCTCGAATGATCTCATCCAGTTTGCCCACATAGACGAAGACATCTGCGGCGATGATCAGGTCGTAGCTCGTTGACGGTTCCTGACGCATCATGCTCAACAGGTCGGCACATTCGAGGCGCTGGTACAGATCGCGGGCTGCGGCTTTCTCCAGCATCTTGGCGGCAAGGTCGACACCGACCAATGTTCTGGCATGTGGCGCAATGGCCAGTCCCATCAGCCCGGTGCCGCAGCCCAGGTCGAGCACGTCCTGTTGTTTGCCAAGCGGCAGCGAACGTCCGATCAATCCGGCCAGTTTGGCGGGGATGTCGTATCTCAGTTCCTGTTGCAGATGCGTGTCGAAGCGGTGTGCATAGCTGTCGAATACGTCCTTCACATATTGGTCCGGTGCGCGTTCCGGTTCGCCGCTGCCGGTCAGTAACGCGATTTGGTAGCGGGCTACCTCATTCTCCGGCATCAGCTGGAGCTGCTGCTGGAAGCAGGCCAGTGCTTCTTCTTTCCGGTTCTGTTTTTGCAAAGCGAGGCCGAGATTGCCATGGGCAACGGCATAATCGGGGGTGAGTTGCAGTGCACGGCGCAGGCTGGCCTCGGCTTCGTCCAGACGCCCCAGCTCTGTGAGCAGGGCGCCCAGGTTGTTATGTGCTTCCGCGAAGTCGGGGCTGAGCTGCAATGCGCGCCGGCTGCTGGCTTCGGCTTCATCCAGCCGGCCCAGTTGCCGATGGATATGCGCCAGATTGTTGTGAGCATGCGCGTAGTCGGGGTTTATTTTCAGCGCCTGCCGATAACTCGCCTGCGCCTCGTCAAAACGCCCGAGTTCCTGGTAGACAAAACCCAAGTTGTAATGCGATTTTGCGTCATTGGGCGAGAGCGCTGTTGTCTTTTGCAAGGGCAGCAATGCTTCCTCATATCGTCCCAGTTGGCTGAGTGCGATGCCCAGCACCTGCCAACCGAGCAGATGCGCGGGAAACTGTCGGGTCATCCTTTCGGCGAGGGCGATGGTTTCCTCAGACTGCCCGCTTTTGAACAAAGCCAATAGCGTATCCATCTCTTTGGCAGTGGGCTCCTTCCCGCTCTTCTGCGCTTGGCTTTTCCCGGATTTTGTTTCGGTGCGGTCATGCTGCGATTCAGCTGGCAAGCGTTGGCCTTCTTGCCGGGCATGATTCAAGTTCACCGTCATTGCCGCGACATCGTCTTCCGGCAGTCCCTGTTGCTGCGCGATGTCCAGCACCTGCCGGGCATCTTCCAGTTGCCCGGCCTGGATCAATGCATCGATGTAGCTCAGCCAGTATTGGCGCTGGGTTGGATTCGCTTCAAGCGCGGTCAGCAGATAGGACAGGCCGGCTGCCGGGTCTTGTGCCTGCACGGCCAGCACGCCGATGTTGTGGTTGGCCTCGGGGTGGTTCGGAGCTGTCCGCAGGATGTCGCGGTAAAGAGTTTCCGCCTCGCGCATGCGGCCTGCCCGATGATGGGCCACGGCTTCGTTGAGGATTGCTTCTATCGCCGACGGGGACGGTTGCTCGGAAGGGATGTTCGCGTTCATAAGTAGTGACAATAGTTTGGTATGCAGAGCTTATCCCAAATTTATCCGGTGCGATGTTCAGCGCGGCGGGGAGGTGAGAATACTTGGCACCGTGTCCGTATTTCTCAAATACACCCGCGCAAGCAGCAGATTGAAGGCGGAGAGTCGTTCCGGAGCAGTGGGGCGGAGGATGCCCTGTTGCTGCAAGGTCGCGATCAGCTTGGTCGGCGCGACACGTTTGTCGCCGACGATCTCGACATGGCCGGCGCGCACTTCGACGCGGCGTGTGCGTGCATCGTTCTCCACCAGCGCATTGTGTTGTTCAGCCAGCGAGAACACGTCGTCGTCCTCGACACACCGTCCGTTCATTTCGCGCCGGCAACTGCCACGCTCATCGGTATCGATCTTCAGATAGCTGCCGACCTGCGCATCCAGCGTTCCCGGCTCGCGGATGAAGCGCGATGAATAAGTGATGTCCGACCACTTTGCACCGGTCACGATATAGCAGCTGGCCGGCAGTAAGCCCAGGCTGAGTGTCTGCAGCCAGGTGCGGCCGCAAGTCCTGGCCGATTCGATGCCGTCGAAGGGGCCGGAGATGGTGACTAGGCGCAGCTCGGGCCGGCGGCTGGGCGGTGCAAGCGGCAATGCGGTGAGCGATTTGCGCGAGATCAGGGCGCCCTGGCTGTGGCCGATCACCGTGATCTGCTGGGTACGGGTCTGTTCGGCGAGCTGGTTGATCGCATTGCGCAGGTCGGTCGCACTGTGCGTCAGACCGTCGCGGTCGTCATAGGTGAAGCAGGCCGACTGCTGGCCGTGGAATGCCAGTACTTGCGCCAGGCCGCGAAACTCGCCGGACGAACCGAAGCAGCCGTGCACCATGACGTTGATCGGTTGGCTGGCGTTCAGGTGCAGGGTGCGGTCCGGGTTGTCGGTGCAGGGGCCGAGGCCGTGAATCCTCAGACTGACATCCGCCGGCGGCAAACTCCCCATATCCATCTCATAGTAAGCGGGATCGAGCGGCGCACGTGTCGTGCAACCGCCTAGCAGGGCCAGAACGAGCAACAGCGTGGCGTGAGGCTTGATCATGCGGTCCCCTGCGTTTTCTCGATACGAGCCTGGGCTTGTTGCAGTGCCAACTGATAGATCTCGGCAAGGTCTTCCTCGCTCACGTCGATCACGCTATCGATCTTTTCCAGCGCCCAGCGCAGATCGTCTTGTTCCAGTGTGATGAACGGGGCGGGCTTGGGCGGCGGGGGAGGTAATGCATGCATCGGGTAATGCCTGCCCGGCAGCAGGTTGTTGATAACCAGCGCCAGCACCAGCGAGATGCCGACGTTGACCGCGACGATGGCCAGCGCCGATTGCCAGCTCATGTCATGGAATTGCGAAGCACCCAATACCATCATGAGTGCCGTGGCGGCGCTGGGCGGGTGCAGGCAGTTCATGAGCAGCATCAGAAAGATCGAGGAGCCGACCGCCGCGCCGGCGGCAATTACCGGATCGTGGATGAGCATGCTGCACAGCAGCCCGGCCAATGCCGAGACCAGATGTCCGCCGACCAGGTTCCAGGGTTGCGCCAGCGGGCTGTGCGGCGTGGCGTACAGAAGGGTCGCCGAGGCGGCCATCGAGGCGACGATGAACATCGGTAATGCTGTTTGCGGCAGATGCTGCAAGGCTAGCGTCAATAACAGGATGGCGATGCCGCCGGCCAACCCGCTGCGGAGTTTTTCTGCGAATGAGGTTTGTGCGCCGTGCGGTTTGAACGATGACAGATAGGCTTTGATGTCCATGTATGGTGTGTGAAATTTCCAGGAGGTGAATTATGGCAGGCGTGCTGCTCCGAAACGATAGGCCGATACCTGCTTGCCCATGATGGTGTCGCGATAATCGATGTGTCCGGCATCCTTGCCGGCGGCGCCAGCCACGACCATCAGCGGGATCAGGTGTTCGCTGCGCGGGTGGCAGATGCGCGCATCCGGCGCCTGGCGCCAATCGGTCAGCAGGCGTTCGCGTTCATCCGTCTCGGCGGTGACCGCGTTGCCCAGCCAGTCGTCGAAGTTGCGCGAAGCCTCGTTCCCGGCATCCGGGATGAACAGTTCGCGCAGGTTGTGATAACTCATGCCGCTGCCGACGATGAGCACGCCTTCGTTGCGCAGCGGGGCGAGCGCATGGCCGATGGCCAGATGCTGGGCGGGATCGAGGTTGTGCAGCAAAGAAAGCTGCACGATGGGCAGGTCTGCTTCCGGATAGATCAGCTTGAACGGGATGAACACGCCGTGGTCCAGCCCGCGCTCATGCTCTTCCTCCGTACTGATGCCGGCGGAGGCGAGCAGGTCGCGCACGCGCGCGGCCAGTTCCGGCGAGCCTTGTGCGGGATAGGTGAGCTGGTAGGTGTGCTCGGGAAAACCGTAGTAGTCGTACAGCAGGCTGTGCTGGCTGGCCGAGAGCACCGTGGCCTGTTCGCATTCCCAGTGGGCGGAGATGACGAGTATCGCCTTAGGCCGCCGCGGCAAGGTGGCCGGGATGCCGCGCAGATAGGCGGCCATCTTGTCCCAAGTATCCGGCGGGAAGCCGGGAATCGGCTCCATGAAGAAACAAGGGCCGCCGCCGTGCGGGATGTAGAGGGTGGGCAGGGTCATGGCGTTCAATCCTTGTATGCCTCGACCGGGGAGTAGATCTTCACTTCGTCGCCCACTGCCGGGATGAACTTCTTCATGCCGAAGTCCGAGCGTTTGATGGTGGTGGAGACGTTCGCGCCGCACATCTCCTTGCGCAGCATCGGATGGGTGCCGCAACGGAAATCGCTGATGGTGAGCGTCACCGGTTTGCTGATGCCGAGCAGGGTGAGCATGCCTTCCGCCGCTACCGGTTTGTCGCCGTCGAAGATGAGCTTGTCGGAAGCGAAGCGCATGGTCGGGAAGATGACGGCATTGAAGAAGTCGCCGCCTTGCATATGCTTGTTCCATTTATCGAAGCCCATGTCGAGCGAAGCGGTCTCGATGACCAGTTCGACGCTACCCTGCTTGGCGGCGATATCCAGCGTGACCTTGCCGCTGGATTTGTCGAAGCGTCCGCGTTGGGTGGAGAAGCCGAGGTGGTTCACCTCGAACATCGGCCAGGTGTGGGCGGGATCTATGGTGTAGCTGTCTGCCGCATGGGCGGAGGTAGCAAGCAGGATGGACAGGGAACAGCAGAGCAGTCGCAGGTTCATGATGTTTCTCCTTTCGCTGGGTGCATGGGCGGCTGGCGCACTCAGGTTTTCTTGCGCAGGAACGGCAGCATGCGCGCCAGGATGTCGTCGTGTTCGATGAAGTGGTGCTTGAGTGCAGCACCGGTATGGCCGGCCACCAGGCCGAGCAGCAGGAAATTGAGCATCTCATGCACCTCGCGCAGCATATCGCCCAGTGCCTTGTCTTTGTCCACCAGATCGGGCAGCGGCAATACGCCGAACCACACGGTCTGGAAGCCTTTGGCCGAACTCATCAACCAGCCGCTGAGCGGGATGATGAAGATGAGCACGTACAACGCGTAATGGGTGGCATGGGCGGCAAACTTCTCCCAATTGGGCATGCTGTCGGGCATGGCCGGCGGGCGGTGGGTAATGCGCCAGAAGACGCGCACCACGGCGAGTATGAAGACCGTGACGCCGATCCATTTGTGATAGCTGAACAGGCGCAGTTTGTCGGGCGACAACGGCAGGTCGTGCATATATATGCCAAGCGGGAGAGCGGCGAAGATCAGCAGGGCAATCAGCCAGTGCAGGGAAAGGGCGGTTCGGGTGTAACGGTCGTTCATCTCGGCCACCTCGCTTTGTTTTGCATATCCTAGTGTTATAGTCGGCTATGGTCAATCGTTGTCTGTGCAAGTGGTGGCACCGTGAGAATGCAACTTTTTGCGATGTGCTGATTCATATGCAGCGCGGAAATGATGCGGCGGGGGCTTGAAAAAACGCTACCTCGCCCGCATCTGGCCTTCCGTGGCGGCAGTGATACACTGCGCGCCGCAAAATATCGAACCCTTGGAGAGTGAAGCAATGAAACGTATCTTTTTGTTCATCCTGACCAATATCGCGGTTTTGGCCGTGATCAGCATCACGTTGCGCATCCTCGGCGTGGATCGCTGGGTAGAGGCCAATGGCGGCATCAATTTCAGCGCCTTGCTGGTGATGTCTGCGGTGATCGGTTTCTCCGGCTCCATCATCTCGTTGCTGATGTCCAAGTGGATGGCCAAGATGTCGGTCGGTGCGCAGGTCATCGAGAACCCGCAAGACCCCACCGAGCGCTGGCTGGTCGAGACCGTGCGCCGCCAGGCTCAGGCTGCCGGTATCGGCATGCCGGAAGTGGCGATCTACGATGCGCCGGACGTGAACGCTTTCGCCACCGGCTGGAACCGCAATAACGCGCTGGTTGCGGTGAGTACCGGCTTGCTGCACAGCATGAGCCGCGATGAGGCAGAAGCCGTGCTGGCGCACGAAGTGAGCCACGTCGCCAACGGCGACATGGTGACGCTGGCGCTGATCCAGGGCGTGGTCAACACCTTTGTGGTGTTCTTCTCCAAGCTGTTCGGCTATTTCGTCGACCGCGTGCTGCTGAAGAACGATGGTCGCGACGGCCCCGGTATCGGTGCCTTTGTCGCCGAGATCGTGGCGCAACTGGTGCTGGGCATCCTCGCCAGCATCATCGTGATGTGGTTCTCGCGCCAGCGCGAGTTCCGCGCCGATGCCGGCGGCGCGAGCCTGGCCGGTCGCCAGAAGATGATCGCCGCACTGGAGCGTCTGAAGGTGAACCACGAGCAGGCGGCTGCTTTGCCGCAGAACATGTCGGCGATGGCGATCTCGAGCGGGGGCGGTCTCGGCCGGCTGTTCATGACGCACCCGCCGCTGGACGAGCGTATCGAAGCGTTGCGCAACGCACGCTAAGCAGTCAGGCAGGCAATAAAAAACGGCGGGATATCCCGCCGTTTTTTATTCCTCTTCGTCCTCGTCGTCGAACCTTACACGCGGCGGATTGCCGTCATACACCAGGCTCTGCCGGCGCATCAGATAGGCATCGCGCAGGAAGCTGTAGCGGTCGATGATCGCGTCATCCAGCACCTTCTCCTGCTCCAGCAGATTGGCGCGCGTGTTCAGCCCTTTCACCGCCCAGGCAGTGTTGCGCGAGGGAATGTGTTTGGTGTTGCTGATGACGCTGGTAAAGCTGTCGGCATAGAGCCCGCCGCCGTCGCGTATCGAACTCGGGCCCAGTGCCGGCAGCATCAGGTAAGGGCCGCTCGGCACGCCCCAGTAGCCCAGGGTCTGGCCGAAGTCCTCGTCGTGTTTCGGCAGGCGGTGGGCGATGTTGATCAGGCCGAACACGCCGAAGGTGGAATTGAACAGCACGCGGCAGCCGTCGCTGGCGGCCTGCTTGAACTTGAATTGCAACAGGTCGTTCGCCGTGACCACCACATCGTCCAGGTTGGAGAAGAAGTTGTTCACCATGGTCTTGGCCGGAGATGGCATCACCTTGGCATAGCCCTGCGCGACCGGTTTGACCACTGCCCGGTCAAGGCTGTCGTTGAAGCTGTATACGCTGCGGTTGAAGGTCTCGAACGGATCCTTCTGTTGCGAGTATTTGCTGATACCAGGGATGGAGCTGCAGCCGGTCAGGAACAGGCTGCCAAGCAGTAGTGCGGTGCGCATCGGAAGCATGTGTTGTTGCATCGAATTACGAAATTGCCGCGATTATAGGGGGAATCGCACCTAGCTAAAAGCAAAGGACTGTTGGAAATGAGACGTTGCGATTAGTATGCGCGCTTATGACAAACCAATCCGCTACTCCCACGCGCAAGTCCTTGTCGCGCATCGGTACCGTGTTCCTGCTGCTGGCCGTGCTGGAGCTGGCCTGGCTGCATGCGCTGACGCCGCTGGAGAACCAGCTGTCCGATCTGTTCGTGCGGCAGCAAGCACAGGGCCTGCAACCTGATGCCGACATCGTCATCGTCGATATCGACGATGCCAGCCTGGCGCGCATGCAGGATACTGCCGGCAGCTGGCCGTGGCCGCGCGCGGTGCATGGCGACCTGTTGCGCGGCATCGCCAGGCAGAAACCCAAAGCCATCGTGTTCGACATCCTGTTCAGTGAGCGCGATACATTCCGTCCCGACAGCGACAATGAGTTCAACCGCGCCCTGCGCGGACTCGATAACGTTTACTTCCCCATGGTGCGGCGCGACGCGGCGCTCGATGCACAGGGGGCGCCAGTCGCACAGACCGCATCGCTGCTGGGCTTGCAACGCACGGATCGCGCCGATGATTCGGCACGCTTGGCCATCTTGCCGCCGCTGGCGATCGACCCGGCGCATTGGCGCGTCGGCACCATCAATTATCTGGAAGATAGCGACGGTATCGGCCGGCGCTACCAGCTCTACGACGATGCCTATGGCTGGCTCATCCCGTCGCTGCCGGCGCGCGTGGCGCAGGGGCTGGGTTACGCCGTGCCGCAACAGTCAGACATGATCCTCGCCTGGCGCGGTGCGCCCGGCGCGTTCCGCCATATCCCCTATGCTGACTTGTACGCCGATCTGGAACGTCAGCATCCGCAGCGTCCGGCGGATGAACTGAAAGACAAGATCGTCATCATCGGCACGGCGGCGACCGGTCTGCATGACCTGCGCGCCACGCCGCTGTCCAGCCTGTATCCCGGCATGGAGATACTGGCGACCGCCATCGACGGCCTCAAGAACGGGCGCGCCATGCGCAAAGCCGCGGACGACTTCGCGCTCGCTGCAGCGATGTTGTTACTGGCCTTGCTGACACTCGCCTTCATGCGCGGCGTCAACGCGCTCAAGGTCGGGCTGGCGTTGCTGCTGGTCAGCATCGCCGCATTGCTCGGCAGCTATCTGGCCGTGGCGCAGCTGTATCTACTGCCGGTGCTGTCGCCGCTGCTGTTGGCCTGGGCGGGTTATTTCGCTTTCGCCCTGCACGAATACCTGCGCGAACGCAGGTCGCGCGAGCAGGCGGTGCAGCTGTTCAGCCGCTTCGTCAATCCGCATGTGGTGAAGGAACTGGTGGCACACGGCGGTTTGAGCCGCGCGGGCGAGAGCCGCCAAATCACCATCCTGTTCTCCGATATCCGCGGTTTCACCACCTTGTCGGAGAAACGTACGCCGCAGCAGGTGGTGGAACTGCTGAACCGTTACTTCACTTTGCAGGTCGAAGTGGTGTTCCGTCACGGTGGCTCGCTCGACAAGTTCATCGGCGACGCCATCATGGCGTTCTGGGGCGCGCCGCTGGACGACCCCGACCATGCGCGCCACGCGGTGGCGGCGGCGCTGGAGATGGCCGAAGTGTTGCAGCGCTTCAAGAAGGAGCTGGGCGAGGAAGACGCCGATTTCGATGTCGGCATCGGCATCCATACCGGCCCGGCGGTGGTCGGTCTCATCGGAAGCGAGCAGCGCCGCGAATACACCGCCATCGGCGACACGGTCAATCTCGGCAGCCGCATCGAAGGGCTGACCAAGGGCGTCTCGCGCATCCTGGTCTCGCGCGAGACGATGGAAGCCTGCGGCGATACGTATGAGTTTCGGTCGCACGGCTCGTTCAAGGTGAAAGGGCGCGAGCAGGAAGTCGAACTGTTCGCGCCGCTGGCGAAAGGAGGGAAGCAGGAATGAGTAGGCTGTTCTTATTTTGTGTGCTGCTGGGCTTTGCGTCGGCGCCATGGGCGGCCGATTTCGCCCGCACCATCCGCGTCACCGAGCTGAAAGCCAAACCGTATAGCGATGCGCAGACGCTGGAGAGCCTGGCGCCGCGCAGCCGGGTCGAGGTGCTGAAACGGCAATCGGGCTGGACGCAAGTGAAAACCGCCGCTTCCACTGGCTGGGTGAAGATGCTGAGCCTGCAACTGGAAACCGCTGCGCAGAACAAGCGCGGTGACAGCGGACTGGGTGCCCTGTTCAATGTCGCCTCCACCGGCAGGAGCGGCAGCACAGTCACCACCGGTGTGCGCGGCCTGTCGGAAGAACAGCTGAAGAATGCCAAGCCCGATGCACAGGCGCTGCAAGCGGCCAAGCGCAACGCAGTCAGCCCGCAGGAGGCGCGCCAGTTCGCCGCCGAGGGCAAGCTGCAAGCGCAGAGCGTCGGTTATCTGAACGGAGTTCAACCATGAGAACGAAGCAGACTGTACTCATGCTGTGCCTGCTGGCGGCCGCGCTGCCCGTCGCGGCCTTCGATCTGGGCAACATCGACTGGAAGAAAGCGGCGGAGACCGTGCAGAAGGTGCAGAAGGCCAATGCCGACATCAACGAGGAACAGGAGATCGGCCTGGGCGAAGGCGTCGCCAGCAACCTGCTCGGCGCCGCACCGCTGCTGGACAATGCGGAAGTGCAGCGTTACGTGAACCGCATCGGCCGCTGGCTCACCTTGCAGACCGAGCGTCCCAATCTGCCCTGGCTGTTCGGCGTGCTGGACGATGACGATGTGAACGCCTTCGCTACACCCGGCGGTAACGTGTTCATCACCAAGGGATTGCTGGCGCGCATGCACAGCGAAGCGGAACTGGCCGGCGTGCTGGCGCACGAGATCTCGCATGTGCTGCGTAAACACCACCTGCAGGCGATCAAGAAAGGCGCGCAAGCCGGGCTGCTATCCGACCTAGCGAACGACGTGATCAAGCAGCAGGGCGCCGACCCGAGGCTCAGCAAACTCGTGAGTGCCGGTACCGAGGTTTATGCGCGCGGTCTGGACAAGAACGACGAATACGAGGCCGACCGCATGGGCGTGGTGATCGCCGCACGCGGCGGCTACGACCCTTACGGCCTGCCGGCGATGTTGCAGACCTTGCAGGCGCTCAACCCGAACGATTCCAGTCTGGCGCTGATGTTCAAGACCCACCCGGCCCTGGGCGACAGGCTGGAGCGGCTGGATCAATTGATGTCATCCGCGTTTGCGAGGCTGGAAGGGCAACCCGATCTGGCCGCGCGTTTTGCCACCGAACTGGGGGCGAGGAAGTGAGCGGGATTGCCGGCAAGGGGTGACGGCAAACAAGCAGTATCAGTCTAGCGCGGCGTCGGCGGTGCCAGGTCGGCGTTGCGGAAGGTGAACTCGCCGCGTTTGCGGTCGGCGAAGAAATGTTGCAGCGTGTATTTCACCGGACGGAATGCCAGCGTGTCCCACGGTATCTCGTCCTCGGCAAAGAGCTCCACCTCCAGACTTTCCACTCCCGGCGAGAAATCCAGATCGAGCAGTTTGGCGCGGAACAGCAGTTGCACCTGATCGATATAGGGCAGGTTGTACATTGCGTAGAGGTCCTGCACTTCGATGCGCGCGTTGGCTTCTTCGAGCGTCTCGCGCGCGGCGGCTTCGGTGGTGGTTTCGCCGTTCTCCATGAAGCCGGCAGGCAGCGTCCACAGGCCGTGGCGCGGCTCGATGGCGCGGCGGCAGAGCAGGATGCGGCCGTCTTCCCATTCCGGGATGGCGCCGACGATGAGCTTGGGGTTCTGGTAGTGGATGGTGTGGCAGACGGTGCAGACATGGCGCTCGCGGTGGTCGTCCTGCGGGATGCGCAGTTCGACGGGAGCGCCGCATGTCGGGCAGTAGTTCACGATATCAGTTCCAGAACATCCACCAGGGCGAGGCGTTCTTCGGCGTTTGCAGCGTCTCGGGGCGTTCGCCGTCCTTGGCGATATTGAGGTCGAGCACGCGCTGGGTGTCGTCGCGCAGGTCTTTCAAGCCCATCGCGTCGTATGCCTGCACCAGGATCTGCAAGGCTTCGCGTGTCTGCGGCGTCTGCGGGTAGTCGATCAGCACGCCCTTGGCGCGGTTGGCGGCGGCGACATAGGCGCCGCGGCGCAGGTAATAGCTGGCGGCGTGGATCTCGGAGCTGGCCAGTGTGTTGAGCAGGTATTGCATGCGCAGCTTGGCATCCGGCGTGTATTTGCTGTCCGGGAAGCGGGTGGCCAGTTCCTTGAAGGCATCGAACGAGTCGCGCAGGGCGGAGGGGTCGCGCTCGGACGGGTCTTGTTTGAAGAAGGTGCCGAGCAGGCTGTTGATGTTCTCGTTGAAGTTGATCAGCCCCTTGAGATACAGCACGTAATCCAGATGCGCGCTGTTGGGATACATCTTCACGAAGCGGTCGAGCGCGGCCAGCGCGGGGGCTGGTTCACTGTGCTTGTAGTAGGCGTAGGCGATCTCCATCTGTGCCTGCTGCGCGTAGCGGCCGTAGGGGTAACGCGACTGCAGCTTCTCGAACTGCTTCACGGCTTTCTCGTAGCTGTGATCCTCCATCGACTCCATTGCCTGGGCATAGAGATCATCGGCAGAGACGTTTTTTTCGTCGGTGACAGGGGCGGAGCTGCAAGCAGCTAACGTGAGCAGCAGGAAAACGGCTAAACTATGACGCATGATGGAACCCGAAGAAGATTTCGCTGATTATAGCAAAGACGACGAGACAGCCGACCTGCTTGAGATGCAGGTGCCGATGGAACACGGCGGGCTACGCCTGGACCAGGCCCTCGTCAAACTCCTGCCTGAATACTCGCGCAGCCGCCTGCAAGACTGGGTGGAGCAGGGGCTGGTCACGCTCAACGGCAAGCCCGCCAGCGTCAAGCAAAAGGTGTGGGGCGGCGAGAAGCTCTGCGTGTCGCCGCAGATACATCCCTCCGAACAACCTTTCGAAGCCGAGGACATCCCGCTCGATATCGTGTACGAGGACGATGCCATCATCATCATCGACAAACCGGTGGGGCTGGTGGTGCACCCCGGCAGCGGCAACTGGGAAGGCACGCTGCTCAACGCGCTGCTGCACCATGCGCCGCAACTGGCCAACGTGCCGCGCGCCGGCATCGTGCATCGTCTCGACAAGGACACCAGTGGACTGATGGTGGTCGCCAAGACGCTGGTGGCACAGACCGCGCTGGTGCGGCAGATGCAGGCACGCAGCGTGAAGCGCGAATATCTGGCGCTGGTGTGGGGCGAACTGGATCGCGACTACACCATCAACGTTCCCATCGGCCGCCATCCCTCGCAACGCGTGAAGATGGCCGTCACCGAGAGCGGCAAGGAAGCGGTCACCCATGTCAGCATCGAAGAGCGCTTCCCCTATTGCACCTTGGTGCGTTGCCGGCTGGAGACCGGGCGCACCCACCAGATCCGCGTGCACATGACCCACATCGGCCACCCGCTGGTGGGCGACAGCGTCTACCAGCGCGGCACGCAGAAATGCTCACCGCAACTGCGCGAGCTGCTGAACGGTTTTCCGCGCCAGGCGTTGCATGCCACGCGGCTGGCGCTGGACCATCCGGTCACCGGCGAGCGCATGCAGTTCGATTCGCCGCTGCCGGAAGATTTCGACGAACTGCTGGCACAGATAGACGAGGTGGCCGATGTCGTTGAGTGACACGCTCATCATCCCCGACTGGCCCGCGCCGGCCAACGTCAAGGCGTTGCAGACCACCCGCCAGGGCGGTGTCAGTGTGCCACCTTACGACAGCTTCAATCTCGGCCTGCACGTCGGCGACGATCCGCTGCGCGTGAATCGCAATCGCCAACTGCTCGAACCTTTGCTGCCGAGCGAGCCGGTGTGGCTGGAGCAGGTGCACGGCACTGTCGTGGCAAATGCCGATGCGGCCGACTGCCGTGTGACAGGCGATGCTTGCATCGCCCGCCATCGCGGCTCGGTATGCGTGGTGATGACGGCGGATTGCCTGCCGGTGCTGCTGTGCGACGAGGACGGCACAGTGGTCGGCGCGGCGCATGCCGGCTGGAAAGGCCTGGCGGCGGGGGTGATCGAGGCGACGGTCAAGGCGATGGAGGTCGCGCCGCACAAGCTGATGGCCTGGTTCGGCCCGGCTATCGGCGCACATGCGTTCGAGGTAGGCGAAGAGGTGCGCGCGGCATTCGTGGCGTACGATGCCCAAGCCGCTGGCGCATTCGTGCCGCACGGGCCGGCAGGCAAATACCACGCCGACATCTTCATGCTGGCACGCCAGCGTCTGAACGCGCTCGGCATCACGCGCATCCACGGCGGCAACTACTGCACCTACCACCAGAAGGATCGTTTCTTCTCCTATCGCCGCGACGGTGTGACCGGGCGCATGGGCACGTTCGTCTGGCTGGCTTGACCGTTCCGTAACCCGACATCTCACATGGCAGACATCACCCGCACTCAACGCAAGGTCGTCCTTGCCGCCTGTTTCGGCACCTTCCTCGAATGGTACGACTTCCTTACCTTCGCCTCGCTGGCGACGTATTTCAGCGTGCTGTTCTTTCCGCCGGAGAACCCGACCGCGGCGCTGCTGATGAGCCTGGCCACCTTCGGCGTCGGCATGGTGGTACGGCCGCTGGGGTCGGCACTGTTCGGACACCTGGCGGACCGGTTCGGCCGCCGTCCCATCTTCATCGCCACCATCTCGCTGATGGGCATCACCACCTTTCTGGTCGGCCTGCTGCCGACCTATGCGCAGATCGGTCTCGCTGCGCCACTGCTGTTGCTGTTGTTGCGCCTGTTGCAGGGCTTCGCCGTGGGCGGCGAGATCGGCGGCGTGGCGGTGTACCTCACCGAACATGCGCCGCACGGCAGGCGCGGCTTCTACACCAGCGTGTTGCAGCTGATGGGGCCGCTGGGCATCCTCGTTTCCACCTTGCAGATCGTGCTGCTGCAATCCTTCCTCGATCCGGCCGAGTTCAGCGCCTGGGGCTGGCGCATCCCGTTCCTGTTCTCCGCCGTGCTGCTGTTTATCTCAATCAAGAGCCGCATGAGCCTGGAAGAGTCGCCGGTGTTCCGTCAGATGGAGGAGGAGGGCACGTTGTCCAAAGCGCCGCTGCGCGAATGCCTGCGCGACCGCCGCACGCTGGGGCGCATGGCGCTGCTGTTCTTCTGCATCTCGGCGGGCGGCTCGCTGCTGTTCTTCTCCTCGCAGGTATACGCCAACGTGTTCCTCAAAAGCGTGGTGCGGCTCGACGCGCAACTCGCCAGCACGCTGGTGATGACCAGCACCCTGCTGCTGTTCCCGCTTACCATCTTCTGCGGCTGGTTGTCGGACCGCGTGGGGCGCAGGCCGATCTTGCTGGCCGGGTTGCTGCTGGGCGCAACCACCATCCTGCCGGTGTTCCAGGGCTTGCAGCATTACGGTAATCCGCAGTTGGAACGCTTCAACCGCGAGGTGAAAGTGGCGATACATGGCGCAGACTGCGATTACAGCCCGTTCCGCAAGGCGGCCAACGATTGCGAGCGCAACCAGGAATTCCTCACCAAGAACGGCGTGTCGTACACCCTGCTGCCGCAGGGCGACAGGCCGAACGTCACCGTGAGCATCGGCGGCAACACGGAAGTCTATGGTTTCCATCCGGTTGAGCTGGCCGAAGAGTTGAAGAAGAACGGCTGGGCGGAGAAAGCCGACAGCACGCAGGTGAACCGCTTCATGCTGTTCCTGCTCCTCATCGTGCCGGTGGTGGCCGTTGCACTGATCACCGGGCCGCAGACGGCGGTGCTGGCCGAGCTGTTCAGCGCGCGCACGCGCTACACCGCCGCCGCCGTGCCGCACAACCTCAGCGCGGGCTGGATCGGCGGCCTGTCGCCGTTCATGGTCACCTTAATTTCCGTGCATGCGGGCGACGCGCTGGCGGGGCTGTGGTATCCGGTGGGCATGCTGATCATGGCAAGCATCATCGGCTTGCTGTTCCTGCCGGAGACGCGCGACGTTCCGCTGCACCACTAGGTTGTTGGGTTACTTCTGTATGAATCATGGGCGGCACACCTTGTTGCCGAAGGGGTCGATGCCGCAGCGCTGCCAGTCCATGGTCTCGGTCGCGGGCACGCCCGAGGCGCCGCCTTCTTTGCCCTGCTTGGGCGGGCTGGTGATCACGCCGTCCTTGTCCAGGCAAACGAGATTGCCGAAAGGATCCGTGCCGCAACGCACGATCTCGGCGGCCGTGGCGAGGGCGGAGCAGGTGAGCAGGAGAATGAACAGGATGCGCTGCATGGTGTCATCGATCGGTATGCCGGGGCGCGCATTATGCGCCATGGCCGCCGGAGTTCGGCAGCGGCCGTTGATACGGGTATAATCCGCGCCCACCCATCAATCCGGTTTTTTGCATGAGCATCTTGGCGTGGATCATCCTGGCCAGCTTCTTCGGCGGCGTCCTCAGCGTGCTCGCCGCGGCACTGTTCGCACTCAATGCCCGCGGGCGATATCTCGGCGGGTTGGTGAGCTACGCCATCGGCGCACTGCTCGGCGCAGTGTTTCTCGACATTCTGCCCGAGGCGCTGGAGCTGGCGCCCAGTGCCGCGACGGTCAGCGCCACCGTGCTGCTCGGCATCCTGCTGTTCTTCACGCTGGAGAAGGTGCTGATCTGGCGCCATTGCCACCACGACCATTGCGAGGCGCACGAGCCGCACGGGCATGCTGCGAACGACTACGGCCGCAGCGGCACCATGGTCATCATCGGCGACACTTTCCACAACTTCGTCGACGGCATCATCATCGCGGCGGCGTTCCTGGCCGACACCCACCTCGGCATCGTCACCGCGCTGGCCATCATCGCGCACGAGGTGCCGCAGGAAGTCGGCGATTTCGCCATCCTGCTGCATTCCGGCTACAGCAAGCTGCGCGCATTCCAGATGAACCTCATCTCCAGCTTCGCCACGCTGGTCGGCGGCGTGCTGGGTTATCTGGTGCTGCAGGATATGCAGGCGCTGGTGCCGTATCTGCTGGCGCTTGCCGCCGCCAGCATGATTTACGTCGCCGTCGCCGACCTCATTCCCGGCTTGCACAAACGCACGCAGATGCGCGACACCGTTCAGCAGGTGCTGCTGATCTGCTCCGGCATCGCGACCATCGCGCTGGCCGGCATGGCGATAGGTTGAACGGGGGGGATATGGCGATGCAAAGAAAACTGATGGCGTGCGCGCTGCTGGCGACGGTCTGCCAGACGCAGCAGGCCAGCGCGGAAGAGGTTAGGGTGACGCCTTACCGTCCTACCGTCACCAACTCGGCCGGCCTGTCCGCACCGGGCTGGCTGGAGCTGGAAACCGGCGTGGCGCGGCAGAACGGCAAGGACGGTTCCTATCGCAACAGCATGCCCTATCTGGCCAAGCTGGCCTTCACTCCGGATTTCGGCGTGCTGCTCGGCGGCGAGGCCGCCGTTTCGGAAGTGGCTGCGGACAAGACGCGCGCCAGCGGCGGTGGCGACACGCTGTTGCAGCTCAAGCACCGTTTCCTGCTCGATGCTGATTCGAACATGTCGCTGGGCTGCGAATACGGTTTCAAATCGCCCACGGCGGCGAACGGCCTGGGTAGCGGTAAGACCGATTACGTGGTCAACGGCATCTTCAGCAAGGACATCCGCGGCCACTCGCTCGATATCAACCTGAACGCGACCAGGCTGGGCGATGCACTGGCGGGCGAAAGCGCCTATCTGTACGGCTTGTCCGGCACGGTGTTCCGTCCGCTGGATGACAAGTGGGGCGTGATGGCCGAAGTGTCCGGCGTCATGCGCAAAGGCACGACCGCGCAAAGCCAGGTGTTGGCGGCGGTCAGTTACGAGTGGAGCAACAGACTGGTGCTGGATGCCGGCTTGTCCGCCGGTATCAGCAGTGCGGCACATCGCGTTGCAGTATTTGCCGGCATGTCCATGCTGCTCGGGCAAGTGCGCTGAGCGTCGGAGAAGGCTGAATGGCTGCACAGTTGAAACGTTATGCCTACCTGTCGATCGCGGCAGCCGTCGCCACCATCCTGCTCAAGGGCATCGCCTGGTGGCTTACCGGTTCGGTCGGCTTGCTGTCCGATGCGCTCGAATCCTTCGTCAATCTTGCCGGTGCGTTGATGGCGCTGGCGATGCTGACCTTGGCTGCGGCCCCGGCCGACGACAAGCATGCCTACGGTCACGGCAAGGCGGAGTACTTTTCCAGCGCCTTCGAAGGCTTCCTCATCCTGCTGGCGGCGGTCAGCATCGCTTGGACGGCAGTGGACCGTTTGCTGCATCCGCAACCGCTGGAAGCGGTCGGCGTCGGTCTGGCGGTGTCGGTCGCCGCTTCGCTTATCAATCTGTTCGCGGCGCGCGAGTTGCTGAAAGCCGGGCGTGCCTATAACTCGATCACGCTGGAGGCGGATGCCAAACATCTGATGACCGACGTATGGACCTCGGTCGGTGTCATCGTCGGCGTCGCGCTGGTGTGGCTCAGCGGTTGGTTGTGGCTGGATCCGCTCATCGCCTTGCTGGTGGCGGCCAACATCGTGTGGACCGGCTGGCAGCTGCTGCACCGTTCCGCCTCCGGCCTGATGGACGAGGCGATCCCGAAAGAGCAGATCGAAGCGATCGAAGGCGTGTTGAATAAATACCGCGAGCAAGGACTGGATTTCCACGCACTGCGCACGCGCCAGGCGGGCAGGCAGGCGTTCATCTCGCTTCATGTGCTGGTGCCGGGTGCATGGACGGTGCAGCGCGGGCATGATCTGGTGGAGCAGATCGAGGCAGACATCCGCGCGTCTGTGCCATTCAGTCACCTGACCACGCATCTTGAGCCGCTCGAGGACCCGCTGTCGCTGAGCGACGAAGGGTTGGAGCGGTGCTAGAAACAACAAAGGAATGAATCGTGAGTAAAACAAATCCCAAGATCGGCTTCGTCTCGCTCGGCTGCCCCAAGGCTTCGTCCGATGCCGAGCTTATCCTCACCCGCATGCAGGCCGAAGGCTATGCCCTGACGCCCAGCTATCAGGATGCCGACCTGGTGGTGGTCAACACCTGCGGCTTCATCGACAGCGCGGTAGCCGAATCGCTGGAGGCCATCGGCGAGGCGTTGCAGGAGAACGGCAAGGTCATCGTGACTGGTTGCCTCGGCGCCAAGGGCGACATCGTGCAGAAGACCCACCCCAAAGTGCTCGCCGTCACCGGCCCGCACGCCACCGAAGAAGTGATGGCTGCGGTGCACCAGCACCTGCCGCGCCTGCACGACCCGTACACCGACCTCGTCCCGCCGCAGGGCGTGCGCCTCACGCCGCAGCACTTCGCCTATTTGAAAATCTCCGAAGGCTGCAATCACAGCTGCTCGTTCTGCATCATCCCCAGCTTGCGCGGCGACCTGGTGAGCCGTCCGATCCACGAGGTGATGACCGAAGCCGAGAAGCTGGTCGAGTCCGGCGTGAAGGAACTGCTGGTGATCTCGCAGGACACCAGTGCCTATGGCGTGGACGTGAAATATCGCACCGGTTTCTGGCAAGGCAGGCCGGTCAAGACACGCATGACCGACCTGGCGCGCGAACTCGGCAGCCTCGGTGTGTGGGTACGCATGCACTACGTCTATCCCTATCCCAGCGTGGACGAGATCATCCCGCTGATGGCAGAGGGCAAGGTGCTGCCTTATCTCGACATCCCGTTCCAGCATGCCAACGAACGCATCCTGAAGCTGATGAAACGTCCGGCCAGCAGCGAGAACGTGCTCAAGCGCATCCGGCAATGGCGCGAGGTATGCCCCGACATCGTGCTGCGCAGCACCTTCATCGTCGGCTTCCCCGGCGAGACGGAGGAAGAGTTCGAGGAGTTGCTCGACTTCATCGAGGAAGCGCAGCTAGACCGCGTCGGCGCGTTCAAGTATTCGCCGGTGGACGGCGCGGCAGCCAATGCCTTGCCCGACCATGTCGATCCCGCCGAGCAGGAAGAACGTCTTGCACGCCTGATGTACCTCCAGGAAGAGATCAGCGCCGCCAAGCTGGCGCAGAAAGTCGGCAAGACCATGACCGTACTGGTTGACGATGTGGACGAAGAAGGCTCGGTCGCGCGCAGCGCCGCCGATGCACCGGAGATCGACGGTCTGGTCTACATCAACGGCGAGGAGCTGGAAGTGGGCGAGTTCGTCACGGTGAAGATCACCGATTCGGACGAGCACGACCTGTGGGGGGAAGTCGCAGGAAAATGAGCGAGGCGAACCCCTGCATGAGCTGCGGCGCATGCTGCGCCTATTACCGCATCTCGTTCTACTGGGGCGAATCGAGCGAGGCGCCGGGCGGGTTCGTTCCCCTCGAGTTCACCGAGAAGGTGCACGAGCACATGGTGTGCATGAAGGGCACCAACAGCTATCCGCCGCGCTGCGCCGCGTTGCGCGGCGAGGTCGGCAAGCAGGTCTCCTGCGCCATCTACGAGAATCGTCCTTCCCCCTGTCGCGAATTCAACGTGTATGAACTCGACGGCACGCCCAACACGCGCTGCTTCAAGCTGCGCGGCATCACGCCGCCTGCTATACAATCCTGACCATGATGCTCCATGCCTTCATCGCAGTCGGATCCGGCGCTGCCATCGGCGCATGGCTGCGCTGGGGCTTGGGATTGTGGCTCAATCCGGTCACGCCCGAGCTGCCGCTGGGCACGCTTTCTGCCAATCTGGTCGGCGGTTACCTCGTCGGTCTGGCCGTGGCTTTCTTCATGCAGCACCCCGGTGTGTCGCCGGAATGGCGCTTGTTCATCATCACCGGCTTTCTCGGCGGACTCACCACTTTTTCCACCTTCTCGGCCGAGACCGTCACGCTGCTGTTGCGCGGACAATATGCCTGGGGCGCTGCCATCATCGCGACGCATCTGGGCGGCTCGCTGCTGATGACGGTGCTGGGGATGCAGACCTTCAAATGGATGCAACAGTAAGGGGGCAGACATGCAAAGCGTATACCTGAAGTTCTACCTGACCGAGAAACAGCAGCATCACGGCAAGCTGCTGCACGAGTGGCTGCTGGAGAAAGCCAGGTCGCAGGGTGTGCCGGGCGGTTCAGTGTTCCGCGCCGTGGCCGGCTACGGGCGGCACGGGCAGTTGCGTGAGGAATTCTTTTTCGAGCTGGCGGGTGAGCTGCCGGTACAGGTCGAATTCGTGCTCGACGACAAACACGCCAACCAGCTGCTGGGTGTGATCGCTGCCGAAGGACTCGACCTGCAGTATGTGCGCTATGCCGTCGAGACCGGCTCGACGGCGCCTAAACCCTAACGGCTATTCCCTGCCGTCCAACGCCGCTGTGATCTCGATCTCGGCGGCGATCCAGTAATCCATCGCGCCACCCTGAAAGCCGTTCTTCTCGGCCAGGAAATAGGCGGCATCCTGCACCATGCGGTAGCGCTGCTCCGGGCTGGGGGCGGCAGCCTTGGCCGGTGCCGCTTTGGCGCGTGCCGCCGGTTTCTTCTCGGCAGGTGCGGCGACTGCTTTGCTGGCCGTTGTGGTCTTCGCCGCAGTCTTGACGGTCGCGGTCTTGCTCGTGGCAACCTTGGCGGTTGTCTTGGCAGTGGTTGTTGTTTTCTTCGCTGCGGGTTTTGCGGAGGGCTTCTTCGTCGTGGTGGATTTTGCTGTGGCCATGATCGTTACCTTTCCAGAATGAATTTTATCGACTGCGGAATGTTGCTGGTGAGTTGACTCATCCCTGTTTTGTACGATTTTTATGTTGCTCCTCGGCGCTGATTCTAAACACAATCGGCCGCGTGTCCATGATTTATTTGTTTTACAGGGAGAACATGCCGCCGGCACAGGTCTGCGATTGTTCCAGTCGCGCCAGCGTCGACCGCAGGTTCAGGCCGGTTCTTTCCTTCAGCGCCTCGGCCTGTTCCTTGAGGTCGGTCAGGTCGATGCGGATCGCGTCGCCGGTTGCGGCGAGCGCGATCACGTTGCCGCTGTCGGTGGAAGGGAAGGCCAGTGCGCGCGAGTCGAACGCGTCGCGCAGGCGCTCCAGGCTGGACTGGAAACCACGGCTGTGCCCGAGCAGGTTCACCGCCATGACGCCGTTGTGGTTCAGCCGTGCGCGGCACATCTGGTAGAACGGCAGCGTATCCAGTTCGCCGGGGCGCGCGTTCTCGTCGAAACCGTCCACCAGGATCAGGTCGTAGGTCTTGTCGTGGTCGGCGATGAACCTGGCGCCGTCCCCGATCACGATGTTCAGGCGCTTCGGGTCGTCCGGCAGCTTGAAGAACTGCCGCGCGGCGGCCACCACGCGCGGTTCGATCTCCACCACGGTCAGCTTTGCCAGCGGAAAGTTGCGGTACAGGTATTTGGTGATCGAGGCCGCGCCCAAGCCGATCAGCAGCACCTTGCGCGGGAAATGCTTGTCGTCGCGCATCAGCGTGCTCGCCATCATCTCCCTGGTGTAGTCGAGCTCCAGATGCCAGGGGCGCGCGATGCGCATCGCGCCCTGTATCCAGAGCGAGCCGAAATGCAGATAGCGGACGCCCGCCTCTTCGCTGATGTCGATGGGGTAACTCATTATGCTTTGTCTGGTGTTGCGGGACGGATGGTGCGGAACAATCTGTTGCCGGCGAGGCGCGCCAATGCGGACAGCAACTCGACCAGCAGCAGGATGAATAGTGCGGCGCCGCCGCCGAATGCCAGTGCATCCTGATTTAGCGGCACGGCATAGCTGTATTGCGCGAACGCCTCGTCCAGCATCTCGCGGTCGCCGTGGAAGGCCACGTGCCAGGCTTTCAGCGGCAGGCTGGTGTTCAGTGCGGCAAGTTCGGCTGTGAAGCGCAGCTTGCGCTGCATCATCTGTTCGATGGCTTTACCTTCTTCCTGGAACGGCTTCTCGGCGCTGTTGCGGTGCAGTTCCAGCAGCTTGCCCATGTCGCCGCCGAAATACTTGTCGGCGATGTCCTGGAACGGCTGCAGGTTCACGCTCACCTCGCGCAGATGCGCATCCACCCGCTTCTGGTACTGGTCGACGAAGTTGGGCACCTGCAAGCCGAGCAGCAGTGCCACGCAGGCGACGACGATCAGCAGGTAGCGGTAGAGGATGGCGCCCATGGGCTTATTTGGGCGCGATGCGGTTCAGCAGCCAGCGCGCCCACTCGGTCACTTCGGTCGCACTCATGCCGATGGTGGCCTGTTGTTTGGCCAATTCGTCGCCGGCTGCGCCGTGCAGGTGCACCGCCAGCAGCAGCGCTTCGTCGGCGCTCAGGCCTTGCGCGATGAAGGCGGCGATCATGCCGCTCAGCACATCGCCCATGCCCGCTGCGCTCATGCCGGGATTGCCGGTCTGGTTGAGGTGCAGCTTGCTGTCTTGTGTCGCGCAGATGCTGCCGGCGCCTTTCAGCACCACGCTGCCGTTCAGGCGTTTGGCCAGCGCCAGCGCGGCGGCGGCGCGGTCGGCCTGCACTTCTTCGGTCTTGCTGCCGAGCAGGTGGGCGGCCTCGCCGGGGTGGGGGGTGAACACGGCCGCGGATTTGCGGCTGTGCAGCATGGCGCGCAGGTCGGGGCGCAGCGCGATGATGTTCAGAGCATCGGCATCCAGCACGGTCGGTATATCCAGCAGCAGGGCGTCGTACAACAGCTTCTGCGCGGGCAGGCTCTGGCTGAGGCCGCAGCCGATCACCAGTACATCCGGCTTGGTCGATCGCAGTGCCGCGCCGGCCGGGTGCAGCATCAGTTCCGGCATGCGCATGTCCACCATGGGCATCTTGTCGGCGAGCAGGCCGATATGCACGCAACCCGCGCCCAGCTTGAGCGCCGCGCGGCCGGCCAGGATGGCCGCGCCGACCATGCCGTCGGCCCCGCCGATCACGGTGACCGTGCCGAACAGGCTTTTATGGCTGTCTTTGGGGCGCGGTTTGAGGTAGGCGGCGACTTGTTTCAGGCTGATGGGGGCGGGGCGTATTGCGGGCATGTCGTTTTCCCTGAGTTTGTGAGGTCGGCTGCATTATAATTGCATCCTGTTTCCAACGCCTTTTATCCATACCATGTTCCGCACTTCGATAGGCAACGCCGCCCTCTCTTCCTTCCGTCTCGACAAGCTGCGCGCAGCGCTGGCCGCCACCAAGTGCGGCGTCACCATCGAAGACACGCGCCACTGCTATTTCACCGAACTGTCGGCGCCGCTGTCGGCCGCCGAGGTCATCCTGCTCGACCGCCTGCTCGGCCTGAACGGCGCGACCGAACCGGATGGCAAGGTGCAAAGCCTGCTGGTGGTGCCGCGTCTGGGTACCATCTCGCCGTGGTCGTCCAAGGCCACCGACATCGCCAGGCATTGCAGCCTGCCGCAAGTGATGCGCATCGAGCGCGGCGTGCTGTATTACTTCAAGAGTAAGAGCGGCAAGGCGCTGACGGAGGCAGAGAAGCAAGCCGTGCTGCCGCTCCTGCATGACCGCATGACCGAGTCGGTGGTGTTCGACGTCGACGGCATCGAAGAACGCATCTTCAAGCACGGCACGCCGCAGCCGCTGTCCAGCGTGGACATCCTCCAGGGCGGCAAGGCTGCGCTCGAAGCTGCCAACCGCGAGATGGGCTTGGCGCTCTCCGCCGACGAGATCGACTATCTGGTGGAGAATTTCACCAAGCTCGGGCGCAACCCCACCGACGTCGAGCTGATGATGTTCGCGCAGGCCAACTCCGAACACTGCCGCCACAAGATATTCAATGCCGACTGGGTCATCGATGGCGAGGCGCAGGCCATCTCGCTGTTCGGCATGATCCGCAACACCCACAAGCTGCATCCGGAAGGCACGGTGGTGGCTTACTCAGACAACTCCTCCATCATCGAGGGCGCCGAGATCGAGCGTTTCTATCCGCGCGCTAATGGCGAATACGGGTTCAGCAAGGAACTCACCCACACGCTGATGAAGGTGGAGACGCACAACCATCCGACCGCCATCGCGCCGTTCGCGGGTGCCGCGACAGGCTCGGGCGGCGAGATCCGCGACGAGGGTGCCACCGGTTCCGGCTCCAAACCGAAGGCGGGTCTGGTCGGTTTCTCCGTCTCCAATCTGAATATCCCCGGCTTCGAACAACCTTGGGAAGCTGGCGGCATCGGCAAGCCGGGGCGCATCGCCACGCCGTTGCAGATCATGATCGACGGCCCGCTCGGCGGCGCAGCCTTCAACAATGAATTCGGCCGTCCCAACCTGGCCGGTTACTTCCGCACTTTCGAAGAGCAGGTGAACGGCGAAGTGCGCGGCTACCACAAGCCCATCATGCTGGCCGGCGGCGTCGGCAACATCAAGGCCGAACACACGCACAAGCACGACCTGCCGGAAGGCGCGCTGCTGATCCAGCTGGGCGGCCCCGGCATGCTGATCGGTCTGGGCGGCGGCGCAGCGTCCTCGATGGATACCGGCGCCAACGCCGAGAACCTGGACTTCGACTCGGTGCAGCGCGGCAATCCCGAGATGCAGCGCCGCGCACAGGAAGTCATCGACCGCTGCTGGCAGATGGGCGACAACAATCCCATCCTGTCCATCCACGACGTCGGCGCGGGCGGCATTTCCAACGCGCTGCCGGAGTTGGTGCACGGCGGCGGCAAGGGCGCGCATTTCGAGCTGCGCTCGGTGCCGAGCGAAGAGCGCGGCATGTCGCCGATGCAGATCTGGAGCAACGAGGCGCAGGAACGCTATGTGCTGGCCATCGCGGCCGAGCGTGTGATGGAATTCAAGGCGCTGTGCGAACGCGAGCGCTGCCCGTTCTCGGTGCTGGGCCGTGCCATCAGCGACGACCGCCTGGTGGTGCATGACGAGGAGTTCAACAACAACGCGGTGGACATGCCGCTCTCCGTGCTGCTCGGCAAGCCGCCCAAGATGACGCGCAAAGTGACGCGCGAAACAGTGGCGCTGCCCAAGTTCGATACCAGCGGCGTGGTGCTGAAGGAAGCCGTGGAGCGCGTGCTGCGCTTGCCCTCGGTAGCGGACAAGACCTTCCTCATTGCGATTGGTGATCGCACCGTGGGCGGCATGACCGCGCGCGACCAGATGGTCGGGCCGTGGCAGGTGCCGGTGGCGGATGTGGCCGTCACGCTGATGGGTTACAGCACCTATCTGGGCGAAGCCTTCGCGCTCGGCGAACGCACGCCCATCGCCGTGCTCAACGCTCCCGCATCCGGCCGCATGGCCATCGGCGAGGCGATCACCAACATCGCCGCCGCGCAGATAGCCAAGATCGGCGACATCAAACTCTCCGCCAACTGGATGGCCGCCGCCGGACACCACGGCGAAGACGCCGCCATGTTCGACACCGTCAAAGCCGTGGGCATGGAACTGTGCCCGCAGCTCGGCATCAGCATCCCGGTGGGCAAGGACTCCATGAGCATGAAGACCACGTGGAAGGAGGGCGAGCAGAACAAAGCCGTCACCGCGCCGTTGTCGCTCATCGTCACCGCCTTCGCGCCGTGCAGCGATGCGCGCAAGACGCTCACCCCGCAACTGGCGGCCGACACCGACACCGTCGTGCTGCTGTTCGATCTGGGCTGCGGCAAGAACCGCATGGGCGGCTCGGCACTGGCGCAGGTCTACAAGCAGATCGGCGACGTGGCGCCGGACGTGGACGATGCGGGCAAGCTCAAGGCTTTCTTCAACCTCGTGCAACGCCTCAACCGTGACGGCAAGCTGCTGGCCTATCACGACCGTTCCGACGGCGGCATGCTGGCCGCGCTGTGCGAGATGAGCTTCGCCTCGCACATCGGCCTCGATATCCGCCTCGACGAGCTGAAGGGCGACGACCTCTCCGTGCTGTTCAGCGAAGAACTCGGTGCCTTGGTGCAGGTGCGCCGCGCCGATCTGGCCGAGCTGTTCGTGCTGTGCGAAGAGGCTGGCTGCGCCAACGTGCATGAAGTGGCGCGCCTGAATACGACTGGCAACATCAATATCACGCGCGGCAAGACCACGTTGTTCAGCGACAACGCCATCGCGCTGCGCCGCATCTGGTCCGAGACCACTTACCGGATGCAGAAACTGCGCGACAACCCAGCCTGCGCGCAACAGGAATTCGACCGCACGCTGGATGCCAAGGATGTCGGCCTGCATGCCAAGCTCACTTACGACATCAACGAGAGCCTCGCGCCTTCGTTGCTGCTGTCGCGTCCGAGGATGGCCATCCTGCGTGAGCAGGGTGTCAACGGCCAGGTGGAGATGGCGGCGGCGTTTGACCGCGCTGGCTTCGCCGCCGTGGACGTGCACATGAGTGACATCATCAGCGGCCGTGTGAAACTGGCCGATTTCAAGGGAGTTGCCGCCTGCGGTGGTTTCTCCTACGGCGACGTGCTGGGCGCGGGCGAGGGCTGGGCCAAGTCCATCCTGTTCAATCCGCGTGCGCGCGACGAGTTCGAAGCCTTCTTCAAACGCAGCGATACGTTTGCGTTAGGCGTGTGCAACGGCTGCCAGATGATGAGCAACCTGCACGAGATCATCCCTGGTGCCGAGAACTGGGCACACTTCGCGCGCAACCAGTCGGAACAGTTCGAGGCGCGCTTCGTGATGGTGGAAGTGCAGCAATCGCCGTCCATCCTGTTCAAAGGCATGGAAGGCAGCCGCATGCCCATCGTCGTGGCGCACGGCGAAGGCTATGCCGACTTCGGCAACAGCAAGAAACAGAAAGCCGCGCTGGTCACGTTGCGCTATGTCGACCACAACGGCAAAGCCACTGAGACCTATCCGCTCAACCCCAACGGTTCGCCGCAGGGCATCACCGGACTCACCACGCCGGACGGTCGCTTCAGCATCATGATGCCGCACCCCGAGCGCGTGTTCCGTGCCGTGCAGAACTCCTGGTATCCAAGCGAGTGGCAAGAGAACGGCGCATGGCTGCGCATGTTCCAGAACGCGAGGAAGTGGGTGGGGTAAGTTGTTGGAATGGGAGAAAAAGGCGGCCGCTGGCCGCCTTTTTTTACGTCTGGATCCGGGTGATCCGCATCGCTTCCGCACTGGTTGTCTCCGTGGATGTACATAGGACAAAGTCCGATGTTGGATTTGTAATCAGTCTTAGTCCTTTTCGGGCATTCCGCCGATTATTAAATCATTCCGGTTTCACCAGAATTGCTTCCCCGTCACCGGTGTTCGACACCGGCAAAAATCGTGTCGGCATGACAGGTTCTGCCCTGCATCGCCCGGAAAAACAAAGGAGTGTGACATGGACTTGCAGATTGAGAATGGCGCAACGCATATCAACGCAGCACACCTCAATATTCATTCCTATGCCAAACGGCGCACACGGAATGAGGAATGCCTGGAGTACAGCTCGCCGGCGGCGTTCTCGCTGGATGCAAACGGCTTCATCCTGGAATGCGACAGATCCGTTGAGACCTTGTTCGGCTATAGCCAACTCGAGCTGGTATGGCAGCACATCTCCTGCCTGTTTCCCAAGCTGGCCGAGGTTGCCCTGATACAGAGCGGACGGCTGAACCCGATGCTCAACTTCATCTGTCATTGCGACCACATCTTTGAAGCGATCGACCGGCAAAGCGGCATCGTCACCTGCAACCTGACCTTCCTGCTCGTCGAGAACAAAGGCACGCAAAACCTGAGATTGATCGTGCGCCCTGTCGCCGCTGCAAACGCATAAGCGCGACGCCGCCCAAACGATTCGAGATTGATCTTCAACAAGAAGAACCTGCAGGGGGTTTCCCTGTGTTTAGCAAGGAGTAATTCTCATGGCATCCGGTACAGTCAAATGGTTCAACGACGCAAAGGGGTTCGGTTTCATCACGCCGGCTGATGGCAGCGACGACCTGTTCGCCCACTTTTCCGCCATCAACATGAGCGGCTTCAAGTCGCTCAAGGAAGGCCAGAAAGTCACCTTCGAAGTCACGCAGGGACCCAAGGGCAAACAGGCGTCGAACATCCAGGCGGGTTGAACATACTGGCACCGCCTTCTTCGGAGACCTGCTCGAAGAAGGCGCCCACTACGACTGGCCGCGCGGATATTGGCGAAACAGCCGGCTGCGATGCCGCTGTGTTACTTGCAGACGCTGGTCGGCATCGCCGGCGACAATGCGAACACCATCGTCTTCCCGGTGCCGGATAATTTTATGAGCTGGACATCCCGCCAGGAAGCGCTAAACGGGCTGAATGTGAGGCTCGGCTAAGTTTGGTGCTGTGGGGTATCCCTAATTGCAAGGGCATTTGCCAATGGTGGTTTAATTTGTAGATGGTTCAATTTCCTCCTCTGGGATTGCTTCAAAATCCAATTGATGTCGCGTCCATTCACGTTCAATAGCGGGGTTCTCTTGAATCTGTTGCTCGATTCGCAACGATTCACGATAGTGTTGAGCTTCTGCAGTCATAGTCCAGTGTGTTAGAACACCAAAACTTTCTACTTCACGACGAATATCAGCCAGCCCGAGTCGGAAAAATTCTTTTCGGGGGTTAACCTTATTTATTTGCTGACGCAGAAAGTGGCGGTGCAACTTTCTCTCAAGTGTTGGAGCATCTTCGCTGTAAATCATTGCATGTACATCAAATTCAAACGGCACGCTAGCATCGCCCAACTCACGAATGCGATCATTTGGTTCCAAACGTCGCGTCATCCCGATCTTGAAAACATCTTCTCCAAAAGAGCCGATATTGGAAATTACATAAACATGTCCAGTGCGGGTTTGTTGAGCCATTGAAAGAGCTCGTTGATTTTTTTCTTCGGCAGCTTTGAGTTTTGCCTCTAACTCGTGCAGTTTGGTTTCAAACTCGGCACGCTGAGCTTCATTTGCAGCAGCAACTTGTTGCTGAACTTTCTCCATTGCCTTTTTTATTGCATCTTCTTCTTTGGCGGCATCTTTGATGGCTCGCTCAAACTCACGACGAGCTTTCTCTTCTTCTCGAATTTGGTCTCGCAAGCGTCTCTGTTCTTCACGTTCCTCATCCTTCAATGCATGAGCGGTGGCTGCCCATTTAAGTTCATTCAGGCGTGTAGTTAGGTATTGATCTGTGATTTTTGCATTTCGAAAAGCGGTGCCATTGTAATTAACCAAGGAAAAGGCATCGCGAATCTCCTGCTCAAGCTTGCCATGATTGTCAGCTTTGCTTCTGGATAGGATGGAATCCACCTTGCCGTTAAATGCATCTACAACGAAACGGATGGCTGTCTCCTTTCTGTTAGTTTCAACATAGTCACAAGTTGCTGCCATTCCTGCTTTGACCATGGCTCGGCTGTTATCACGAGCCTCTTTGAGCTTTTTCCCTGCCTCGGTATAGCCAAACTCGTCGGCAAGGTCATCCAGTAAGCTATAACTAGGAATGATGTAAGAATCACCGTATCCGTTGATAATATTCTTCATTGCTTGAGCAGTATCGGCAAATTCCTTTGCACGATTCATTGCTGAATATGCTTCGCCTGCAATTTCTTCTGCACGGTGTTTTGCTGACGCGACAATACGGCTGGCTTCTTCGCCCGCAGCTCGAAGCTTTGAGTCTGCCTGCTCAATTTTTTCTTGTGCTGTTTGATTTGCCTCTTTGCGAACATTTTCGGCGGTAGATTTTGCTTTGTTTAATACTTCGTTTGCTTCCACCTGGATTGCGTCGGCCTTTGACTTCGCATTCGAAAGAATGTCCCGTGCTTCGCGGTGGGCGTCAACAATCTCACGATATTTTTCTAGGTCTGATAACTGTCGTTCTAGAGCGGAGATTGTTTGTGATTGTTGCTGGATGGATTGATTGCGCTTCTCAATCTC
The DNA here is from genome assembly GCA_035299445.1 of Sideroxyarcus sp. GTDB lineage: Bacteria > Pseudomonadota > Gammaproteobacteria > Burkholderiales > Gallionellaceae > Sideroxyarcus. Next base: position 41,253 of record DATGWO010000022.1, on the reverse strand, counting down.
TTTTTCTGCGGATGTTTTCTTAATCCAAAGAAAAATTGCGGAAATGAGCGCAACAAGGAAAAGGAAATCCATAATGTGAATTCTCGTTAAGATTAAGAAAATTTATTGAAATTAAATGGGTGTGTTGCAATTATTCTGGGTCGAATAAATCATCCAGCGGATTCTTCCCCGCAGGCGCACTTTCCGAAACCTTCTTCACCGTGAATTCCTCTTCGATGTTGTCCCGATAAAAGCTCCATGCCGCACTGGAACTGCTGAGCCTGCGCCACATGTCTTCGCCGACGCCACAGTATTGCAGCGTGTCGCCGTTATCGAGCTGCACTTGCAGGATGCGTGCCCGTGCGTCGTAGCCGATGGCGCGCAGCTTTCCCGAATTGATCTTTTTCGTTTCCATCGTTTTCAGGTTTTCTACAATTTTGGATTGACGCAAAGCGCGCGATCCACATAGGTTTTCTTGCCATGGCTGTTGATGTAGTAACAGCCGCCTTTGGGGCCGGTGATGTAGGTGTGGGGAGACTTTGGCCGGTACGTGTTTTTCGCATTCGCCGTAATGCTGGTGAAAACGGCAAATGCGATGAACATGATGAGTGGCAGATTTTTCATTTTCGTAACCGGCCGCAGTCCCAATTGTTCACGACCTTATTTTGCTTCGCCGCATTCCAGCACGCCTGCACGTCTATCCGCTTCGCTGACGGCTTCAAGGCCGGAGCCGGCGACGAAGGCGCCCAGTTTCATGTACTGGCGGAAGTAGTAGTTTTTGCCTTCTTCGGCGGTGAAGTTGAGGACGTTGTCGCCGAATTCGGATTGGGTTGCCAACACATGCGCGCCCGGGGAAACTTCTTTGTGGAAGTAGGTGTACTTGGCGGTTTCGCCGATTACGACGTTGTCGATCTTGACCGCTTTTTTGATGGCGCCGCCGAATGAGCTGTTGCGGTAGATGTATACGCCCGCCATTTTTGCCGAGGGGGTCTTGAACGATTTGCTGGCGGCGTCTTGTTCTTTTGGCGCCATCGGTACGGATGCGCAGCCGGTGAGGATGGCGAGGGTTGCGACGATGGCGAGTTTGTTAACAGTTGCGTGCATGACAGGTCTTTCAAAAGTTATTGATGGTGGAAAAAGAAATTCAAAAGGGAGCCGGCCCCGAATAGTTTCGAGGGGCGTGGTTCGGGTGAATGGGTGAATGTTGCAATTCAGTGCTTCCCCTTTGTTGAACAAGTGTGTTGCCGGCGCTGCCTCCCGTCTGTGCGGGTTGTCTTCTTGCGCCAGCCTCGTTCTGGGGATTCCGCTGTGAGCCTCGCACCGTGCATGCGGTGCGATGTGCGTGTGGCGGACTTGCAAGTGGATTGAACTGTAGGGGAGGCCAGCGTGAGATGTCAATGAGGATGTGCGGCGGATGGCCGGACGTATTTTTGAGGCTGCGGATAGGGGGAGGGATTTTCTGATAGTTGAATGGTGTGAGTTGTGTGACAATCCGTGCCGACTGGATATCAAAGATGTTCAGTTACTGCAGTCGTTGATTCATACATCGACGACTACAAGGGCAAACCCGTCGAAAGGCGGGGACGCAAAGCTTCCGGGCTAAGGGATCAGTTCCTATTCGACCATCCGTCGAGTGCCAGCGGGGCCGCTAGGTAATCGGCATTCCTTTTTATCTATCGGCTTTCGGCTATCCGGACGCTGCGCGTATAACCAAGACAAGGGTTATAAGCAGTGGCTATACCGTCAAAATCAGATAAGAAGAAGCGCCCGCTGGTCGTCAAACGGATCAAGTGGGTCGCCAATGCGCAGAGTCGCGGCACATGGAAGATCGCGTATGCCGATTTTGTGACGGCGCTGATGGCGTTCTTTTTGCTGATGTGGTTGCTCGGAAGCAACACTGAGGTGCAGTTGCGTGGGATCGCGGAATATTTCCAGACGCCGTTGATGGTGGCCCTTTCGGGCGGCAAGGTGATGTCCGACCAGAGCAATATCGTGGGGGAGGGGAGCAATAGTCCTGAGGAGGGGAACGGGCAGGTGAAGGTGGGCGAGGTGGAACCGACGCACCGCTTTGATTCCCGCGATGGCCGACGTGAGAAGCAGCGCATGGAGATGGAGAAGCTGCAAGAGTTGAAACGCAACCTGGAGCAGAAGATCGACTCGACTCGCTTGCGCGAGTTCAAGGACCAGTTGCTGATCGATATCACCACGGAGGGATTGCGCATCCAGATCATTGATCAGCAGAATCGCCCGATGTTCGATCTGGGCAGCGCGAACCTGAAGCCCTACACCGTGGATATCCTGCAAATGATCGGCAGTACGCTGAACGATGTGCCCAACAGGGTGAGCATGACCGGACACACGGATGCGGTGCCCTATCAAGGCATGGCACGGAATTACAGCAACTGGGAGTTGTCGATGGACCGCGCCAATGCGGCACGGCGCGCCTTGGCGGATGGCGGCCTGCGGGAGGGCAAGTTCCTGCGTGTCGTCGGTCTGGCTTCTTCCGCCCTGTTCGATCCATCCGATCCGATGAACCCGCACAACCGGCGCATCAGCATCATCGTGATGAATGCGCAAACCGAGAAAGAGGCCAGCACGGATGGCGAGGTGCTGGCGGACGAATGATGTACCCGCTCAGTTTTCGAGGGTGATGAACAGGCCGACGTGCGAGCCGTTATAGGGGGCGTTGCCGTTGATGCTCTGTGTGGCGGTGCCCGAGCTGGTGTAGGACTCGACCTGATAGGTTTCTTTCACATAGCGCAGATCTACCCAGCCGTAGGGCAGGACGTGATAGCCGATCTCGACGACGCTGCCGCGCGTGTTGTGGAAGGTGATTCTTTCGCTGATGCCGTTGATGGTGGAGTTCGCCCTTGCGGCGCGGGTGTGGCGGAGACCGCCGCCGAGACGGATGTTGTACGGCAGGTCGAGGTAGGCCAGCGCTTCAAGCGGCACGCGGCGAAAGTCGGCGTTGTCGTTCTCGTGGTAGTCGTAATCGTAGTGGTAGTTGATGCTGAGCGCGATCGAGAGCGGGATGTTGCTCATGCGGTAGCGTGTGCCGAAACCGATCTGGTTGATGCCGCCCGCGCTGATCTCGCGCTTGCTGCCGTCCTTGAGCGGGATGCTGGAGATGGCATCGCCGCCGCCGGTGATGCCTTCGCGTACCACAAAATGGAAACCGGCGTCCTTGTATGCCGGGGCAGGCGGGTGCAGTTCTTCGAAGCCGCTGTCGAAGGCGGCGGCCTGTGCGCTGAGCAGTGCTGCAATCAGGGCCGTTGTGGCGGGGAGCGGTCTGCCGGGCAGGTTCTGGTTCACCATGCGCTCCTTGGATTGTTCGTTATGCGATCGGCTTGAACTCTAGGTGAGGCGGCGGCGGGGTGTCAACGGATGGGCGCAGGTATAATGTTTGCCTTCGTTTTAATTCTTTCTCTGGAGTCATCTTGTTCAAGATCATTTGTGTCGTTGCGGGTTATTACTTTTTCGGCTGGATGGGGGCGTTCTTTGGCCTGATCCTGGGGGCGATCATCGACCGCATCCGTGCTTTCGGCCAGGGCGCGATGAACCCGCTGCGCAACGCCATCCGCCAGGCGGTGTTCCTGGAGACGGTGTTCATCGCCATGGGCAAGCTGGCGAAAGCGGACGGACGCGTTTCGGAAGAGGAGATGGCGCATGCCGAACTGCTGATGCAGAAGCTCGGCATGACCGAGGAACACCGCAAGCAGGCCATCGTGCTGTTCAAGAAAGGCGCCGAGCCGGAGTTCGACATCGAGCCCACTCTACAGAAGTTCATGTCGGTGTGCGGGCATACGCGCAACCTGAAAGAGATGCTGCTGGTCTATCTGGTGGTGATGGCGCTAGCGGACGGCCATGTACATGAGGCGGAGCAGGAGTTGTTGTATGACATCGCCGGCCGTCTCGGTTACGGCCGCGAGGCGTTCAAGCATCTGATGGACATGGTGCTGAACCAGACGCACTTCGCCGGCGGCAAGGTGACGACAGCAGAGTCGCTGGACGATGCCTACAAGGCGCTCGGCGTGACCAAGGAAAGCAGCGATGCCGAGATCAAGCGCGCTTACCGCAAGCTGATGAGTCAGTACCATCCGGACAAGCTGATGGGGCAAGGTTTGCCGGAAGACATGATCAAGATGGCGACCGAGCAAGCGAAGGACATCCAGCTTGCCTACGACCTGCTCAAGAAGCACCGTAACCTCTGATCTCATGAAACTGTTTCTGGTACGCCACGGCGAGAGCGAGGGCAACGTCAAGTATGAGATCAACGACGACCCAAAACGCATCGTCAACCTGACCGCACGCGGCAGGGCGCAGGCCGAAGCGGCGGCGGAACGCCTGCGCAACATCCCTTTCACCCACGCCTACGTCTCGCAATTTCCGCGTGCCCAGCAGACTGCCGCGATATTGCTGCGGCACCACGCGTTGCAGCCCAGCATCGATGCGCGGCTGAACGAGCGCATCTCCGGCATGGACGGCCTGCCGGTGAAGGTGTTCAGCGACTGCGTGCGTGCCGATTACCTGCGCACCAAGCCGCCGCGGGGCGAGTCCTTTCTGGAGCAGATGGAGCGCCTGCGCAGTTTCCTGGACGAGATCGCCCGGCGCCATCCGAACGGCACTGTGCTCGTGGTGTCGCACGAGAATCCCATCGTGGCGGTATTGACCTTGCTGAGCGATACGCCCGAGCAAACGGCGCTGCACAAGCTGGATAACTGCGAGGTGGTGGAACTGGAGTGGCCGGCGGCCTGAGCGGCTCAGGCCGTGGTGTTGATCACGGTGCCGACGGTGGGCGCGGTGCTTGCGGTGGTGACGGTTGCCGCTGCCGATACCGCAGCCGCTTTTGCCGTAGGTGTGCTTTGCGTCACCGTCTGCGGCAGTTTGGTGTAGACATCTTCCATCTTGGTTTGCGCTTCGCCGACGGACTGCGATCTTTGCACGTCCATACGAGCCATGACTGCATCGGATTGCGCCTGCCCGGCCTGAACTTCGAGGGTGCGTGCAGACTCCTGCGCGCGCTGGGCTTCGGCTCGCGCACTTTGTGCCTGTGATTGCAGCGATTGCGCCACTTGCGATGCTTTGTCCGCCGCACGTTGCATCTGCTGTGACTGCAACTGCTGCCACATTGTGCCGCCTGGGCTGGATGCAGAGAGGGATGTCAGGGTTGCCATGGCATTGATCCTTTTGCCTGTGCTTTTGAGAAAATCATACGCCTTAGATTGTTGATTTTCAAGCCGATGCCGTGTTCTGCCGAATGAGTTCCGGCGCTACTCGAACGGCATCGAGATGCCGAATCCGAAAGTGCTGTGGCGCTGGTTGTAGTCGATGAGACTTTCGCCGCGGCCGTTGAAATATTGCAGATGCAGGTTCGAATTCTGGGGCTGGATGCCGAACAGTTCCGGCGGCGGGATCGCCAGGTCGAACTGGACTGAATGCACGCGGATAAGGGCAGATAGTGTCAGTTTCCCGTTGTAATAGCGCGCTTCCAGGTCGCCGCGGCCGAGATGGCTGGTGATGTCCGGATTGTCGTCGTCGCTGGTGCCGCCACCAAGCCTTTTCCACCAGCGCGGCAATACTGCCAGCTTCCCGTTATCGCCGAAATCCCGTTCCAGGCCAAGCTGTATGTATTGTCTGTTCCAGCTGCGCGAGCGGGGCAGGCTCTGCCCGTTCGACTGATGCACGAAGGCGACGTTGAGGAAGCCCAAGCCGATACCGGCAAGGCTGCGTTTCTCCGGGCGGTATGAGTAGATCAGTTCCGGCTCGTAGTTCACCTCGCGGAACGGCTGGGAATGCGCGGAATCGAAGATCTGCCAGAACGCGAGCTGGGTGTAGCCGAACCACAGGGTATGCCGGTTCTGCCCCAGAAAATGTCCTTTGACGCTGATCTGGAATTTCATCTCCTTGCTGTCCAGCGGGTAGGAGGATGGCGCCTGATTGTTCGGGTTCGGGCTGGTGGGGTTGTTATTGGGCTGCGACGAGTGCGAATAAACGAGGAAATAATTCTGTTTGTAGATATGGAGCACTTCGTTTGAGGGCGTCCAATCGTCGGCCAGGTTGCGGTTCGGCGCGCGCACGAGCGCGCGCTTGTTTTCCTTTGTCGCTTCACTGTCGGCAAGCTGTGCCTGAGCGGCCTGCCGGTAGCACGCGAGCGCCTGGGCAGAAGGGACATCGTTTTGCATCTCCAGGCACGCCTGCAGCCGTTCATTGTCGCCGGCAGCATCGGCTTTGCCGGAAAAGGCCAGCAGCAGTGCAAAGAGGGGGAGGCCCGCGCAGCGGGAAAGGCGGCTCATTTTCTCGATGCGCACAAGCCGGCAGTGAGCTTGGCGTAATTGACCGGTTTGTGCAGCACGGGCCAGGGACAATCGGCGGTGTTATGGATGAACTGCGAGGAGGTCTCGCCGGTGACGACGACGGCGCGGATCGGCGCCGGCTGTCTCTGTTGCAGCGTCTCCAGGAATTGGATGCCGGAGAGTTTGCCGCCCAGCGCATAATCGACGATGAAGAAATCGGCGGCGGCAATCTCGGAATGGTGCAAGGCTTCTTCGGCATTGCGGAAGCGCAGGACTGTCGCTCCCATGCCCTGCATCAGATCGAGCATGCCGTGGGCGACCAGGGCATCGTCCTCGACCACCACGACGCGCTTGCCCTTGACCAACTGCTCGTTCGCGACCTCGTCCGGAGCATTGATCGGTGTGAGGTGTCCCTGCTCGTGGGGTTTGCCGTGCAACGGCAGACAGAACTCGAAAACCGAACCGTGACCGCTGCGCGAGCGGCAGGTGACGGTCGCACCGAGCAGCGATATGGCGCGCCGGCAGATGGAGAGCCCCAACCCCAAGCCGCCCTCGCGGCTGCGCTGCGGATTGTTCGCTTGATAGAACTCGTCGAAGATGTAGGGCAGGTCGGCGTCGTTGATGCCGCTGCCGGTGTCCCATACCTGCAAGATCACCTTGTCATTGCGCAGTCTGGCGCTGACGAGGATGCCTCCGCTGGTGGTGAATTTGAGTGCGTTGGATACCAGGTTCATCACCACCGACTGCAACAGTCCGACGTCGGTGCGCACGATCACCAGCTTGTTCATGGGGAAGTGCAGGCGGAAGCTTAACCCCTTCTCTTGGGCGAGGTTGGCAAAGCTCTGCTCCAGCCAATTGAACAGCTCAGCCAGGTTGAACGTGACGAATTGGGGTTTGATCAATCCGGCATCGAACTTCGAGATATCCAGCAGCCGTTCCAGCAGGTTGGAGAAGATGCCCATCGATTGAGCCAGCCGTTCGATCAATTCCTTCTGGCGGGTATCTGTTGCGGCGAGTCTTAACGCATCCACGAACAGGTTGGCGGCCGCGACCGGCTGGCGCAGATCGTGCCCTGCTGCGGCAAGGAAGCGGGTCTTGGCCAGACCTTTTTCTTCCAGCTGGCGCAGCGAGTTGCGCAGCGCTTCTTCCATGGCATTGCGTTCCGTGATGTCGACCAGGATGGCCAGGCTGGAGCGCTTTCCGGCCCAGTCCGTGGTGCTGGTGTGCAACTCCCATTGCCGCACCGCGCCATCCTTGCGGATGATCCTGACCGGAAATCTTCCCTCGACATCCTCACCTTGCATCCGCCTGCGATGCAGATCGAGCATGCCGGCGCGGTCGTCTTCGTGGATCAGGTGGGGGAATGGCTTTCCCATCAACTCATCCGTCGAATAGCCGATCAGTTCGGTGGTGGCATGATTGACGTACTTGATCAGGCCGTCTTGCAGTACGGCGATGCCCAGCGGCAGTCGTTCGGCGAAGCTGCGATAGCGGGCCTCGGATTCCTGCAGCGCCGCCTCGGCATGCTGGCGCTCGGAGATGTCGCTTGCCAGCGCCATGACCACTTTCTCATGGTCAAGCTCAAGAACGACAAGGCGCACTTCGACCGGGAATATGCTGCCATCCTTGCGGCGATGAAAGGAATTGAAGCAAACGGGTTTGCCCGGATCAAGCTGTTCCCACTTCGGCTGGCTGGCGTTCAATTGGAAGTTGGGGGCTATTTCTTCCAGACGCATCTGGCACAACTCTTCGCTGCTGTAGCCCAGCGTGTCGCAGGCCTGCTGGTTGACTTCGAGGATGCGGCCATTGAAATCGTGGATGAACATCGCATCGGCCGCTTGTTGCAGCAGCGCCTTGTAGCGCGATTCGCTGTGCTCGATACGGCGCTGGGCAATTTTATTGTCGGTGATATCCTGGACCGAGCCGGTGACGGAATGCACTTGGCTGTCTGTATCGATGTCCAGTCGCGCACGTTCTTCCACCCAGCGTGTCTCGCCGTCGACGACGATGCGGTGCTGTATCTGATACGGGGTGCCATTGAGAGCGGTGTGCCACTCGATGTCTACCTGTGCACGGTCATCTGGGTGCACCCGTCCCAGGAAATCCTGATAGGTCATCGGGGTGCCGACGGGGATGCCGAAGATGCGGTAGGTCTCATCCGACCACAGCAGCTCCTGGGTTTGCGTATTGATCCGCCAGCTGCCGATCTTGGCGACGGATTGCGTTTCGCGCAGCAGTTCGTTCACGTTCAGCAACGAGCTCTCGATCTTCTTGCGTTCGCCGAGCATGGTGGTCGCCATCAATCCGACCAGCGCAACGATGAACATATAGAGCCATGCCAGGTACATGCCGACTTCGGCGGGGAAGCTGCCGAAGACGCCTTTTCCCAGCGCGGTGCCGACGGCGGTGATGCACGACAACAACAGCACGACCAGCGACGAGCCGGTGACGCCGAGGCGCAGCGCCGCCCACAACACTACCGGCAGGGGAAGGAAAGCGATCGGTATGACAGGTTCATGGACATCGGAGAGGAACACCAGCCAGCCGGAAACGAACAGCAGCAAAGTACACAGCAAGGATTCGGTCGGACGTTTCAGCAATTCGTTGCGGCTCATCTTGTTGAAGCTCAGCAGCAGGGGGCCCGCCAGTATGATGCTTACCGCGTCTCCCAGCCACCAATTGAGCCAGGCGAGCGGCATGTGATCGGGCTGTATCAGGCTGCCCAACCACAGCGTACCCACGCCGATCGCGGCGGGCAGCAGGGTGCTCAATGTCGCCGCAACGAGCAAGGCGAACAAATCGAATTGTCTGGTGAAGAACGGATCGAACTTCAAGCGCCTGAGCAGCCATACCGCGATCAGCGGAGCCAGGGTGTTGCCCGCCGCGCCGACGAGGGCAAGCGGGAAGGTCGTACCGAGATCGAGATCGATCAGCAAGGCACCCAGGAATATGCCGGCGAGCGTGTGCGGCGTGCCCCAGCGTAACAATGCCGCGACTGCAATGCCGGTCGGCAGCCAGAACAGGGTGATGTGGTTATCCTGGGTGGGGAAGTACAGCCCCAGTTTACCCGTGGCGAAATAGACCAGTGCCAATAGCAGCGGCTTGCCGAGCCGCCAGTGCGCCGGTGCGCCTGCAATGACCGGAGCAGCCATCGGTTCAGCGTCGAAGGAGGTGGAAAGCCGGTGCGAAATGGAGCGTTGCGGAAGAGTGGCTGGACTTGGCGTACATGTGTTTCCCCTTTGAAGAATCGTTGCTATGGGTGATACACACCGGCCGACATGCGACCGGGACTTGCTTCTGGTCTCCGTTCCAAAGTTCCGTTGCATGCCACATTCCGTACGTGCGGAACGATATTTTCATGGCGGAACTGCAAGCGGGATGAACTTTAGGGGGGCATTCACCGCGCTGTCAAGCGGTTGCGGGCAATAAAAAAGGCGACCGCAGCGGGTCGCCTTTTTTGAAAATGCAATAACGGCTTACTCGATCTTGGCCTTGCCGCGCAGCTCTTCGATGGCCTTCTGGATCGCCTGTTGTTGCAGGCGTTTTTCCAGATTGGGTTTCACTTCCTCGAAGCCGGGCACTTTGAGTTCGCGGGTGTCTTCCAGCTTGATGATGTGCCAACCGTACTGGGTCTGCACCGGTGCGCTGATCTGGCCCTTGTTCAGCTTGATGGCGGCCTCGGCAAAAGGCTGCACGAAGTTGGAAGGGACTGCCCAGCCCAGATCGCCGCCATTGTCCTTGGAGCCGGGATCCTGGCTCTTGGCCTTGGCGACCTTGGCGAATTTGGCTTTCTTCAGCTCTGCCGCGACCTTCTTGGCCTCATCTTCGGTCTCGACCAGGATGTGCGACAGCTTGTATTCCTTGTTGCCGACGCGCGCCTTCAGCGATTCATATTCCTGCTTCAGTGCTTCTTCAGCGATGGGGTGGGTCTTGGCGTAATCCTGCACGAAAGCGCCGGCCAGTACCGATTGGCGCGCCAGTTCGATCTGCTGCGCGGTCTCCGGCTGTTTGTCCAGTCCCGCCTTGACGGCAGCTTGCGAGATCACTTCCAGGTTGACGAGGTCTTCGCTGATGGCTTTGCGCATCTCCGGGCTGTCCGGCTGTCCTTGTTGTGCGGCGACTTTGACGCGCAGGTCGACACGGGATTGCGGGATGGCCACGCCGTTCACGAGCTTCACGGGTTTGTTGTCTGCATCGGCAGCCTGTACGCCCGCGGCAAATGCCAGCAATGCGGACAACAGGGCGAATCTGGAAAATTTCAGCATATTGTTTTCCTTTGAAGGTCTTGGTTGGGGGGAATCGAAAATTACCCGAGGGCGCAATATAGCACGGCTGGCGACTAGGCTGGAAAGACCTTCTTGAACGGCCTGACGGCGGTCTGCGCATACACTCCCGCGGCGATGTAGGGGTCGGCCGCCGCCCATGTTTCAGCCGCTTCGAGCGAGTCGAATTCGGCGACGATCAGGCTGCCGCTGAAGCCGGCCGGGCCGGGATCGCTCGCGTCCACGGCGGGGAAGGGGCCGGCCAGCAGCAGGCGCCCCTCGTCCTGCAAGGCCTGCAAGCGCGCCAGATGCGCGGGGCGCACAGCTTTGCGTTTTTCCAGGCTGTCCGGCACGTCGTTGCCGAAGATGGCGTACAGCATCACTGGCCTTCTTTCTTGTCTTCCTGCACATGCTTGGACAGCATCGCCGCCTGCGCGAGGATGAACGCCAGCATGATGCCGGTGGCACCGAACAGTTTGAAGTTCACCCATGTCTCGGTGGAGTAGTTGAACGCCACATACAGGTTGATGATGCCAAGCACGGCGAAGAACGCGCTCCACGACAAGTTGAGGTTGTGCCACACCGCATCGGGCAGCGTCATCTTCTCCTGCAGCAAGGCGCGCATCAGGTTCTTCCTGAACAGCACGGAAGAGAACAGCAGGGTGGCGGAGAAGAACCAGTACAGCACGGTCGGCTTCCATTTGATGAAGGTCTCGTCGTGCAGCAGCAGCGTGGCGCCGCCGAACACGGTGATGATGCCCAGGCTCACCCACAGCATGGTATCGACCTTGCCGTGGCGGTACTTCACCCAGACCACCTGCACGAAAGTGGCGGCGATGGCGGCGGCGGTGGCGGCGAACACGCCAGCGATCTTGAAGACGGCGAAGAACAGGATGACGGGGAACAGGTCGAACAACAGCTTCATGGTTACTTTCTATCCAGGGCAAGTGATGTGGAATTGATGCAATAGCGCAGTCCGGTGGGTTCGGGGCCGTCCTCGAACACGTGGCCGAGATGTGAGCCGCAGGCGGCGCAGATGACTTCGATGCGGTCCATGCCGAGCGGGTCATCATCGTTATATTCGATCGCGTCTTCTGCTATCGGTTGACAGAAGCTTGGCCAGCCGGTACCGGATTCGTACTTGGTTTCCGAGTCGAACAGAGGTGCCCCGCAGCACACGCAGCGGTAGATGCCGATGTCGTGGCAGTCCCAGTATTCGCCGGTGAAGGCCGGTTCGGTGCCGCACTTGCGGCACACCTCGTATTGCTCCGGCGTGAGTTCCTCGCGCCATTCGTCGTCGGTCTTTTCGATATCGCTCATTTGTTGTCTGCCAGTGAAAGCTGCACGCCGGGGCGCGCGCTCATGCGTTTGAAGAAAGCTGCAAGATTTGGATGTGCTGAGCGCCAGTCGAGTTCCCGCTGGCGCAGATCGAGATAGGCCAGCGCGCTGACCAGCGCCAGATCGGCCAGTGTGATGCCGCCGCCCTCGCACCATTCGCGCTGGCCGAGTTGCGTAGAAACATGTGCCAGCGTGCGGCCGATGGCGCTGTGGTGCAGCTCCAGCGTGGCGGCGAGCTGCATCGCCTGCGGACGCAACTGTTCGTTGCGCACCACGATGGCCGAATCCATGATGCCATCGGCCAGTGCTTCCCAGCGCTTGACCCGCATCCGCGCCAATGCATCCTGGCGCGGGATGAGGACTGGCGTGTCGTTGAGCGTGTCGGCGTATTCGGCGATCACCGGCGAATCGAACACGCACTCGCCGTTATCGAGGATGAGCGCCGGGATGCGTCCCAGCGGGTTGACGCGGTAAGCCTCGCTGTTCGGGTCGCTCGGCGGATCGACCGCGTAAGTGTGCGGGATGTTCTTTTCCAGCAGCACCAGCCGTGCTTTGCGCACATAGGGGCTGGTATTCGAGCCGATCAGTTTCACAGCACTTCCGCAGCGTGGTCAGCCAGGCGCGAACGTTCACCGCGCTGCAGCGTGACGTGGCCGCTGTGCGACCAACCCTTGAAGCGGTCCACCACGTAGGTCAGGCCGGAGCTGCCCTCGGTGAGGTAGGGCGTGTCGATCTGCGCGATGTTGCCCATGCACACCACCTTGGTGCCGGGGCCGGCGCGGGTGATCAGCGTCTTCATCTGCTTGGGCGTCAGGTTCTGCGCCTCGTCGATGATCAGGTACTTGTTGAGGAAGGTGCGGCCGCGCATGAAGTTCAGCGACTTGATCTTGATGCGCGAGCGGATCAGGTCGCGCGTGGCCGCGCGTCCCCATTCGCCGCCTTCTTCGCTGGACTGGTTGAGCACGTCGAGGTTGTCGTCGAGTGCGCCCATCCACGGCGACATCTTCTCCTCCTCGGTGCCGGGTAGGAAGCCGATGTCCTCGCCCACCGGTACGGTCACGCGGGTCATGATGATCTCGGAATAGAGCTTGTGCTCCAGGGTCTGCATCAGGCCCGCCGCCAGGGTGAGCAGGGTCTTGCCGGTACCGGCCTGGCCCAGCAGCGTGACGAAATCGATCTCCGGATTCATCAGCAGGTTGAGCACGAAATTCTGTTCGCGGTTGCGCGCGGTGATGCCCCAGATCGCGTTCTTGCTGTGCGTGTAGTCGGTGAGCGTGCGCAGTGTGGCGCTGCTGTCGTCCTGCGTAGCGACCACCGCTTGGAATGGGGTGTTGGCATCGTCCTGAAACACGAATTCGTTTACCAGCAGGTCGCGGCAGATCGGCCCCTTGATGTTGTAGAAGGTGTGGCCGCCCTGCGTGCCGGATTTCATGTCCTTGCCGTTCTTCTCCCAGAAATCGGCGGACAGTTCGCGTGCACCGGTGTAGAGCAGGTCGGTGTCTTCCAGCACCTTGTCGTTGAAGTAGTCCTGTGCCGACAATCCCAGTGCGCGCGCCTTGATGCGCATGTTGATGTCCTTGGACACCAGCGCGACCTGGCGCTTGGGGAACATCTTGTGCAGGTAGGCGACCACGCCGAGGATGGCATTGTCGGCCTTGCCGCTGGCCATGCTTTCCGGCAACTGGGTGCTGATGAATTCGGTTTGCAGGAACAGGCGGCCCAGCGCGTTCTTGTTGCCGAGGGCATTCAGCATGACACCTTCGTCGATGTGATCCTCGCTTTCGCTGATCAGGTTGTCGATGAAACGGGTGGCCTGGCGCGCGTTGCGGGCCACTTCGGACATGCCTTTCTTGTTGTTGTCCAGCTCCTCCAGCACGAACATCGGCAGGTAGACATCGTGTTCCTCGAAACGGAACAGGCTGGTCGGGTCATGCATCAACACGTTGGTGTCCAGCACGAAGAGTTTGCTGTCTTTGTCCGTTGTTGCTTTACGTGCGTTCATGTCGTTCCTTACAGAGATTGAACAAAGGCGAGTACTTCTGCTGCGTGGCCGTCCGCCTTGAGGCCGCGCCATTCCTTGCGGATGATGCCGTTCTGGTCGAGCACGAAGGTGCTGCGCTCGATGCCGCGCACATCCTTGCCGTAGAGCTTCTTCTGCTTGATGACGCCGAACAGTTTGCATGCCGTTTCGTCCGTATCGGAAAGCAGCGCGAACGGCAGCGTGAATTTCGCCTTGAAGTTCTCGTGCGACTTGATGCCGTCGCGCGAGATGCCGACGATGTCGCTACCCGCCTTCAGGTAGGCGGCATGCAGGTCGCGGAACTGCTGCGCTTCGGTGGTGCATCCGGGCGTGTTGTCCTTCGGGTAGAAATAGATCACCAGTGATTTGGTGCGGATCGGGTAGAGCGTGAAATCGGCGCCGCCGGTGGCGGGCAGGGTGAAATCGGCTACAGCTTGTGTTGACATTAAAGGCTCCGGTGACTGGCTGCCATTGTTGTCAAAATCAGGTGGCAAGGCAAGCGGTTTGACGGGAGTACGGCGCCGGTCCTGTATTGACGCAGCATTGGCTGCGGGGTAGATTTCCGGCGCCCCGTCAAAGCATGGCAACTCGCCTGGGGCGGATATCCTCAAACGCACCGTACAACCGCAAATGGACGACCTCGATTTCACCCTTCCCCCGACCGCCCCGGCGAAGCCGGCATACGACAGCGGCGCCGCGCGCAGCTTTTTCGCACTGCAAGGGGAGGAAGTACGGGCTGCGGCAGGCGAGACGATCTTTGCCGAGGACGAGAAAGGCAGCCGCCTGTTCCTGCAGCGCGACAAGATGTATCTGCTGCTCGAAGGCGAGGTCGAGCTATCGGTGAAGCGGCAGCCGATCGGCAAAGTCGCCGCGGGGGAGATATTCGGCGAACTGGCCTCCATCACGCAGACGGCGCGCAGCGCGACGGCCACGGCCAAGACGGCGTGCCGCTTCATGTCGCTCGACGATAAACAGTTTCTGCTGTCGCTGCGCGCGCAGCCCGAGTTCGCGCTGACGCTGATGGGCATCATCGTCGATCGCCTGCGTGTGACGCTGGACCGGATGGAGGGCGTCGCGGTGCCGGGGCGCGAGGGGCGGGCATTCGACAAGGGCCTGTTGGCCGAATTGCTGGAAGAGCTGGGCGACAGCGCCCGCATGCGCTTCCCGGCCGGCAAGGTCATCATGGAACAGGGGCAGACCGGCGTGCTGATGTACGTGGTGCTGGAAGGCAGCGTGCAGATCCGCATCGGCGACACCGTCGTGGAACGGGTTGGCCCCGGCGGCATGTTCGGCGAGATGGCGCTGGTCGGGCGCACCCAGCGGCTGGCCGGCGCCGTCGCGGAGACCGGTTGCGAGCTGCTGCCGGTCAATCGCAATGTGTTCGTCGACCTGGTCAAGACCAATCCGAAATTCGGCCTGGCCATGCTCGTCGCGGTGGGCGAGCGTGCCCGCCACATGGCCGCTGCGCGCGCCTGAACGGCGATGGACAACATGCAGACTGACGGCGGGATCGAAAGCGATGCACGCTTCATGCGCGCGGCGCTGGAACTTGCCGCGCAAGGTGCGCTGGCAGGCGAGGTGCCGGTCGGCGCGGTGGTGGTTAAGGACGGCGAGATCGTCGGGCGCGGCTACAACCGGCCGATCTCCACCCACGATCCCTCTGCGCATGCCGAGATGGTGGCGCTGCGCGACGCGGCGCAGCGTATCGGCAATTACCGCCTGGTCGGCTGCGAGCTGTTCGTCACGCTGGAGCCCTGCGTGATGTGCGTCGGCGCGATGTTCCATGCGCGCGTCGCGCGTGTGGTGTACGGGGCGAAGGAGCCCAAGACCGGCGCGGCCGGCAGCGTGTTCAACCTGTTCACCGAATCCCGCCTGAACCACCACGCGCGCATCGAGGGCGGTGTGCTGGCGGAGGAGTGCGGGCAGATGCTCAGCGATTTTTTTGCGCAACGGCGCCAACAGCAGAAGATGCAATGAAGATAACCATCCACATCCCCACGCAGACGCTGGACTTGCTCGGCGACGACGGCAAGCTGCTGCATCGCTACCGTGTATCCACCGGCGCAAGCGGCGTGGGCGAGGAGAACGGCAGTTTCTGCACACCGCGCGGCAAACACGTCATCCGCGCCAAGATTGGCGCCGGGCAGCCGGAGAACACGGTGTTCGTGAAACGCCGCCCCACCGGCGAGATCTATACGCCCGAACTGGGCGCGCGCCATCCCGGCCGCGACTGGATCCTGACCCGCATCCTGTGGCTGTCGGGCAAGGAGCCGGGCTACAACCGCTGGGGTTCCTGCGACACCATGCGCCGCTATATCTACATCCACGGCACGCCGGACAGCACGCCGCTGGGCAAGCCCGGCTCGCGCGGCTGTGTGCGCATGCGCAATGCCGAGCTGATCGAGCTGTTCGACCTGGTCGGCGCGGGCACGGAAGTCGAGATCATCGCCTGAGCCGTCTGTCGGGCAGCGCAAGGAGGCCCCATGAGTAATCCTTTCACCGTCAGTCTGGTCGGCTGGCACGATGGCGAACCGTTGCTGCGCTCGATCCGCGAGGCGGTGTTCATGCGCGAGCAGAATGTGCCGGCAGAGCTGGAGTGGGACGGCAAGGATGACGATTGCCGTCACGCCCTGGCGCTGAGCCTCGACGGCGAGGCCATCGGCTGCGGCCGCATGCTGCCGGACGGGCATATCGGCCGCATCGCGGTGCTGCCGCAATGGCGCGGCCGGAAAGTGGGCACGGCGATCATGGAGGCGCTGCTGGATGAGGCGCGCGCTCGCGGCTACCAGCAGGTGGAGCTGGATGCGCAGACACAGGTCATCCCGTTCTACCGGAAGTTCGGTTTCGTCGAGCACGGCAAGGAATTCATGGATGCCGGCATGCCGCACAAGAAGATGAAACTCAAGTTGCGGCCGCGCTAGCTCACTTGCCGTTGATGTATTCCTCGTCGCTGAAATTCATCACCGCCTGCGGCTGGAACACGGTGAAGGCGGTGATCATCATGCCGGTGAGGAAGGCCTCGGTGAGCATGATGATGGGGGTGGCGACCAGGTAGTGATGCTGGATCTGCTCCCAACTGTAATGGCTCAGCCACAGCAACAGCAAGGTGGTCGCCAGCACGTTCAGCATGATGCCCAGTGCGCCGCAGACGAAGCCGTTCCACAGCACGAACAGGAACAGGTTTTTCGGCAGGTTCTTCTTGCTGAAGCGCAGCAGCCATTCGCTGAACAGCACCGGGATGACGATCATCAGCAGGCCGTTGATGCCGAGCGTGAGGTAGGGCATGCCCGCCCATATCCAGGTGGCGGCCATCACCAGCGTGATCGCCAGCGTGGCGACCTGCCAGCCGAACATCAGCAAAAACAGCGTCGAGCCGAGCACGTGGAAGCTGAAGCCGGGGCGGAAGCCGGCATTGAGTTGCCAGAATGCGAACGCGCCTATGGTCAGCGCGACCAGCGCATTGACCATCGCGCCATTGGCGAACAGCGTGCGCCATGGTGCGCTGCGCAACGCGCGGTACAACAGCACTGCGAAAACTAAATTAGCCAGCCACAGCCAGTCCTCGGTGAACAGGCTGGCCGGCAGGTTCATGGGATGGGGTAGGGCAGCGGTTGGAATTGCAAACGCGCGCCGGTGAGCGCGCCGAGATGCACGGGGAAGGCGTCATGGCTGGCGATCTGCACCACCGCCAGCAGGTCGTAACCGCCGCCCGGCGCGGGCACCGAGTTGACCACCGTGCCGCAAGCCTGGCCTTCGGCCTCCGCACTGTACAGCTCCGCGCCGGCTTGCGGTGCGCTGTCGCTCTCCACATGCGCCAGATACATGCGGCGTTTGCTCTTGCCCAGATACTGCATGCGCGCCACCACTTCCTGTCCGGGGTAGCAGCCTTTCTTGAAACTCACGCCGTCGATGAGTTCGAGGTTGGCCATCTGCGGCACGAACGCCTCTTGCGTCTGCGGCAACACGAACGGGATGCCGGCGCGGATATCCAGCCAATCCCAGCAGGGCGAACCGGCGGGCTTGGCGGCGGAGAGTATCTGCCACAGCGCCGGCGCGTGTGCGGCGCTGGTGACGATCTGGAAGCGCGACTCGCCCCGGCGCAGGATGAGCGCTCGTTCATGCTGCGCGACCTGCATGGCATCCTGCGGCAGCAGACCGAAGCTCTCCTGCACCAACCGGGCGGCATCGCTGCCGGAGAGACCGAGGCAGACCGTCTCGGTGCTGGCATCGCTGATCTTCACCTTGGCGCGCAGCACGTACATCGAGAGTTTCTTTTGCATCGCGGCGCACAGGCTGTGCGGCAGTTGCAGGAAGTAGTCGCCGCCTTGCTGCCACACCAGCAGCGTCGCCAGCATGCGCCCCTTGGCGGTGTTGAAGCTGCTGAGCTGCGCGCGTTGCGGCGAGACCTGTTTGATGTCGTTGCTCAGCAGGTTCTGCAAAAAGTTTTGCGCTTCTTCGCCGGAGACCTTGAGCACGCCGAACTGCGACAGGTCGCACAACACCGTGCCGTCGCGCGCGGCGATGCGTTCCGCCGCGGCGTCGCCGAAATGCAGCACGGTGCCGTCTTGCAGTTGTGCGCCTTGCGCCGCCAGAAAATTCTGCCAATCCTGATCCATGCTGTTTCCCGTCGGTGAGTGTGGTGCAATCTTACCGCGAAGCCGGCCCTTTCGGATAAACTCTCGCGCCATGAGAGCCTTCATCGCCGCCCTGTCATTCATGCTGCTCAGCGCCTGCGACGGCGGCTTGTGGAACGACCCCTATCCGGCGGCGGATGAAGGCGGATCGATCCTCTACAACGCTTTCATCGAACGCCCCAAGCATCTCGATCCGGCGCAGGCGTACAGCGAGAACGAGTACGAGTTCCTCGCCCACATCTATTCGCCGCCGCTGCAATACCATTACCTGAAGCGCCCGTACCAGCTGGTGCCGCTGGCGGCCAGCGAGATGCCGCAGGTCGCCTATCTGGACAAGCAACGCCGTTCCTTGCCGGCCAACGCCGCGGCCGAACGCATCGCCTACAGCGTCTACACCATCCGCATCAAGCCGGGCATGCAGTACCAGCCGCATCCGGCTTTCGTACTCGATTACCACCGCCTCAAACCGGGCGCCTTGGACGGAATCCAGTCGCTCAACGATTTCGCCAAGGCCGACACGCGCACGGTGACGGCGGCCGACTACGCCTACCAGATCAAGCGCCTGGTCCATCCGCAACTGCACACCCCCATCGCCGGCGTGATGGGCGAATACATCGTCGGTCTCAAGGACTACGCAGCCACGCTGCAAGCCGCCGCCAAGGCGCGCCCGGACGCATTCCTGGACCTCAACGACTATCCGCTATCCGGCGTCGAGGTGGTCGACGACACCACTTATCGCATCACCATCCACGGCAAATATCCGCAGTTCGCCTACTGGCTGGCGATGCCGTTCTTTTCGCCGATGCCGTGGGAGGCGGAGCGCTTCTACGCGCAGCCCGGCATGCAGGAGCGCAACCTGTCGCTCGACTGGTGGCCGGTGGGCAGCGGCCCGTATTACCTGGCCGAGAATGAGCCGAACCGGCGCATGCTGCTGGCGCGCAATCCGTATTACCAAAGCGAGACCTATCCGGCCGAGGGCGAGGACGGCGATGCGGCGGCGGGCTTGCTGGCCGATGCCGGCAAACCGCTGCCGCTGATCGACAGCATCGTCTACAGCCTGGAGAAGGAAACCATCCCGTACTGGAACAAGTTCCTGCAAGGCTATTACGACGCCTCCGGTATCAGCTCGGACAGTTTCGATCAGGCGGTGCAGGTCGGCGTCAGCGGCGAGGCCAATGTCAGCGAGGCCATGAAAGCGCAGGGCATCTCGCTTGAGACCTCGGTCGCCACCTCCACCATGTACACCGGCTTCAACTGGCTCGATCCGGTGGTGGGCGGCAATTCCGAAAGGGCGCGCAAGCTGCGCCGCGCCATCGCCATCGCGGTGGACTTCGAGGAGTTCGTCTCCATCTTCGCCAACGGGCGCGGCATCAGCGCGCATTCGCCGATCCCGCCCGGCATCTTCGGCTATCGCGAGGGCGAGCCGGGCATCAACCGCTACGTGTACGAGTGGAAAGACGGCGCGCCGAAAAGACGCACGGTCGAAGAAGCCCAGCGCCTGCTGGCGGAAGCGGGCTACCCCGGCGGCGTGGATGCGAAGAGCGGGCAGCCGCTGGTGATCCATCTCGATACCACGCCGGGCGGCATCGGCAACAAATCGCGGCTGGACTGGATGCGCAAGCAGTTCGACAAGATCGGCGTGCAGCTCGAGGTGCGCAGCACCGACTACAACCGCTTCCAGGACAAGATCCGGCGCGGCGACACGCAGCTGTTCTACTTCGGCTGGAACGCCGACTACCCCGACCCGGAGAATTTCCTGTTCCTGCTGCACGGGCCGCAGGGCAAGGTGAAGCACGGCGGCGAGAACGCCAGCAACTACAGCAACCCCGAATTCGACCGCCTGTTCGAGCGCATGAAGAACATGGAGAACAGCCCGGCGCGGCAGGCGATCATCGACCAGATGCTGGAGATCCTGCGCCGCGATTCGCCCTGGCTGTGGGGCTTCCATCCCAAGAACTATGTGCTGCAACACCAATGGCTGCACAACGTGAAGCCCAACATCATGGCCAACAACAAGCTCAAATACTGGCGCGTGGACAGCGCGCAGCGCGACCGGTTGCGCCGCGAGTGGAACCAGCCGCTGCGCTGGCCGCTGTGGCTGGGCGCCACGGTGCTGTTGCTGTCCGGCCTGGCGATGTGGCGGGTGTTGCGGCGGCGCGAAGAAAGGCGCGGTTGACACGCCGGTTGCGGGCATCAGCGTTGCCGGACATGGAGCGCCGGTTTCTTGATGAGGGCGTATTCGAGCGCATTGGCCAGGCTGTCGACCAGCGCATCCTGTGTCTGCTGATCGAGGTCGTCTGCACTGTCGACCGAGGCATGATAGGCGGCAGCGGAGATCTGGTGTCCGCCGGTGTCGAACGCCGCCACATGGACGGCAGTCGCATCGGTCCAGTACTCGATGTTCACGCCGGTACCGTCCTCAAGCCGGAACTCATTCCTTTTCACTTTATGTCGGGTCATGTTGGCCTCCAGTCGAGAAAGCGCGATCACTGCATTTCCGCATAGGTGATGGCATTGATCACCGCGCCTTGCGGATCCCGGATCACGCAGAAGCGGCCGACCTTGGGGATGTCCTGCGGCGGCACCAGCAGCTTGGCGCCAAGCTGTTCCGCGGTTCGCGCGGTCGCATCCACATCGTCGACGGTCACATACACTCCCCACATCGGCGCCATCCCCGGCGGGGCGTCTTTCGGCATGGGCATGATGCCGCCGATCCCCTTGCTGCTCTTGCCGCGGGGCTCGACCACGGCATAGCTCATGCCCGGCATCGACATGTCTGCGATGTTCCATCCGAACAGCTTGGCATAGAAAGCCTTTGCCGCCTCGGCGTCGGTCGTCACCAGCTCGCACCAGCTGAATGCCCCGTGTTGCTGGAATTGTTCGTCCATGGCTGTCACCTCCGGTCTGAAGTTTCAGATTGCGGCATTGCCGTAGACGATGCCGTTGCCGAAATTCTGTACCGGAAATGCCCGGGAAGAAATACGCTGGATTGCTTAGTGGGGGGCAGCCCGAGCGGGCTATGAGTCTGCCCGTGCCCCTTGCAGCACTTGGGCAAACACTTCGACCGGCTGTGCGCCGGAAATGCCGCTGTTGCCGTCGATCACGAAGAACGGCACACCGGTGATGCCGAGAGCGGCAGCGCGGGCTTCGTCCGCGCGCACCTCTTGCGCATAGGCGTCGCTTTGCAGCATTTCCAGCACTTCGCTTTCCGCGAGGCCGAATTCCGGCGCCAGCTTGGCCAGTGCGGCACGGTCGCCAACCGGCAGCGATTCGCAGAAGTACGCTTGCATGATGCGCTCGGTGGCGCGTTCACCTTGTTGCCTGGCGGTGGCGAAGTGCAGCAGGCGGTGGGCGTCGAAGGTGTTGCCGGGACGGGCGCTGCTCAGGCGATATTCCAGCCCGATCTCCTTGGCGAGGGCGGTGACGCGGGCATTCATCGCGGCGGCCTCCTGCGGGCTGACGCGGTATTTTTGCGCCAGCATCTCTTCCAGTGTGACCGGGTATTGCGGCGGGGCGTTCGGGTCGAGCTCGAAGCTGCGCCAGATGACCTGCACCTGGTCGCGCTGTGCGAAACCGGCGAGCGCCTGCTCGAAACGGTGCTTGCCGATATAGCACCAGGGGCAGATCACGTCCGACCAGATCTCGATTTTCATTTGTGTTCCTCTCTGTCGAAAAAGGCCGTTGCCCTGTCAGCGATTCACCACAGTGAATTTGCTGGTCGACGTGAACGGGGCCGGCGGTTCTTCCGGCGGTGGAGTGACGGCGGGATATTTTCCCGTTTTGTGGAGGATGATCTCTTCATCGACGTGGATCAGGCGCTTGGCCATCAACTGCGCCATGTTGCGGTAGAGCTGGACGGCTGCCTCCTGCGCTGCAAGGACTGCGCGCTTGGAGATGCGGATCGCAACGCCCGGTTCGACCGCGCGCACCGAAGCACTGCGCGGGCGGTTGGCCAGCAGTGCGATCTCGCCGAAATGCTCGCCGGGTTCGACCATCGCGATGTGGACATGCTTGGCCCCGGCCAGCCGATAGACTTCGAACGAGCCTTGGGTGACGATATACATCGAATGCCCCTCGGAGCCTTCTTCGAAAACCACCTCTTCGGCCTTGAAGTTGATCCGGGAGGCCTGGCTCAGCAGGGCGGTGACATTGTTCAGGTCCATGCTCCTGAAAAGATCCACATTGCCGACAAGGCGCAGTAGCAGGGTATCGACTTCCTTGATTGACATGATCGGCTTCCCGGATGAGACGGGGGAAGTCTAACTGATGTATGGCAGACTGATAAAGACGCTTTTCCATTTACAATAGCGTTGCCCATGATCGCCTACCTCATCCGCCGCATCCTCTATGCCATTCCCATCCTGGTCGGGGTGAACCTGCTCACTTTCGCCTTGTTCTTCGTGGTGAACACGCCCGACGACATGGCGCGCATGCAGCTCGGCATCAAGCGCGTGACGCCGGAAGCCATCGACAAGTGGAAGCAGCAGCGCGGCTATGACAAGCCGCTGTTCCTCAACAGCGCAGCCAGCGGTGCGGCGACTGTCACCGACACCATCTTCTGGCAGAAATCGGCCAGCATGTTCGCCTTCGATTTCGGCTATGCCGACGACGGCCGCAACATCGGCCGCGAGATCGCCAAACGCATGGGCCCCAGTCTCGCCATCGCACTGCCGACCTTCCTCATCGGGCTGGTGGTGTATATCAGCTTCGCCTTGCTGATGACCTTGTTCCGCGCCACCGCGCTGGACATGGCGGGAGTGGCTTTGTGCGTGCTGCTGATGTCCATCTCCGGGCTGTTCTACATCATCGGTGGGCAGTTCCTGGTCAGCAAGCTGTGGCATCTGGTGCCCATCTCCGGCTATGCGGGCGGGGCGGACAGCTTCAAGTTCGTGGTGCTGCCCGTGGTTATCGGCGTGGTCGGCGGCATCGGTTCCAGCAGCCGCTGGTACCGCACCATCTTCCTCGAAGAGATCGGCAAGGACTATGTGCGCACCGCCCGCGCCAAGGGTTTGTCCGAGCTGCGCGTGCTGTTCACCCATGTGCTGAAGAACGCCATGATCCCGATCTTGACCGGCGTGGTGGTGGTCATCCCGCTGCTGTTCATGGGCAGCCTGCTCACCGAATCGTTCTTCGGCATCCCCGGTCTCGGCAGCTACACCATCGATGCCATCAATGCACAGGATTTCGGCATCGTGCGCGCGATGGTGTTCCTCGGCTCGGTGCTGTACATCGCAGGGCTGATACTCACGGATGTGTCATACACAATGGTCGATCCACGGGTGAGGCTGCAATGAGTTTCATGCCTGTGATCCTGTGGAGCGATGCGCTGGTATTTCTGTTGCTGGCGGCTGGCGGCATCGCTGCCTGGTACATCCGGCGGCGCGAGCATCTGCTGCTGCCCTGGCGGCGGGTAGCCAGGAGCGGCGTGGCGATGGTGTCGCTGCTGCTGCTGTCGCTGTTTCTGCTGGTGGGATTCCTCGATACGCTGCATTACCGCAGTGCCCTGCCGCAGGCCAATGGCGGCGAGAAGGTCTATTCGCCCGAGGTGCTGAGCCTGTTCGACACGCTGGTCTGGCCGCTGCGCACGCATACCGAGAAGACTTATTCCGAACCGTTTGCTCTGACGCTGTATGCCAAGGAGAGCATGGCCGATGCGCAGGGCAACATCGTGCGCGACTATCCGCGCCTGCAATACGGCGGTGCGCATCTGGCGGATGAGTCGCAGCGCGATGCGGATGTGTTGACGCGGGCGCTGGTCGGCGGCGGACTGGGGCTGTTGGTCGGTCTGCTGTCGTTCTACCTCACCCACGGCACGCTGCGCTGCGCCTCGGGTTGCGATCGGCCCGTCTTCATCGCCACGCTGGTTCTTACCATCCTCATCGGCGCCATCGCCAACCTGGCTACCGTCTATCACGTGCTCGGCACCGATAAGGTCGGGCAGGACGTGCTTTATCTCTCGTTGAAGAGCATCCGCACCGGCCTCATCATCGGCACGGTGACCACGCTGGTCACGCTGCCGCTGGCGCTTTTCCTCGGCGTGGCGGCGGGCTACTTCCGCGGCTGGGTGGATGATGTGATCCAGTACATCTACACCGTGTTGAGTTCCATCCCCAGCGTGCTGCTGATCGCGGCGGCGGTGCTGATGATGCAGGTCACCATCGACACCCACCCGGACTGGTTCGATACCGCCGCCGCGCGTGCCGACCTGCGCTTGGTGTTCCTCTGCCTGATCCTCGGCATGACCAGCTGGACCGGCCTGTGCCGCCTGCTGCGCGGCGAGACGCTGAAACTGCGCGAGATGGAATACATTCAGGCGGCGCAGTCGTTCGGCGTGTCCAGCCTGCGCATCCTCACGCGCCACATCATGCCCAACGTGATGCACATCATCCTCATCGCGCTGGTGATGGATTTCTCTGCGCTGGTGCTGGCTGAGGCTGTGCTGTCCTATGTCGGCGTCGGCGTCGATCCTTCGATGATCTCGTTCGGCACCATGATCAACGCGGCGCGGCTGGAGATGGGGCGCGAGCCGGTGGTGTGGTGGGCGCTGGCAGCCGCGTTCGGTTTCATGCTGGTGCTGGTGCTGGCGGCGAACCTGTTCGCCGATGCGGTACGCGACGCCTTCGATCCGCGCCTGAACCGGACTGGCGCATAGCAGCCCGCTCAAGCGCCGCCGCGATGGGCAGGGCGCTTGTCTCGTTTCTCCAGATATTCCTTGAGCACCAGAGCGTGGGTATGCAGCTCGTCCTTCGCGCCGTAGACCAGCGTCACGACGCCGGAATGCGCGCGTTGGGCGAGTTCGTCCGTCGCTGCGGGATTGTGCTCAAGCTCCTCAAGGTAAAGTATCCGGAACTCCTTCCACCTCTCCGGCTCATGTCCGAACCACTTGCGCAGCTCGGTGCTGGGCGCGGCCTCCTTCAGCCACAAGTCGATGTGCGCAGCATTCTTCTCGACACCGCGCGGCCATAGCCTGTCCACAAGCACCCGGAACCCGTCGCCAGCGGCATAAGGCTGGTACGCACGTTTGAGCAGTATGGTCATACGACCTCCCGAGTTCAACGATCAAAGTATGGATTGCCCGGACAGTATTCTCCGTGCGTTGCGGTTTGGCAATTGGGGGGTAACCGACTGTCCGCTGGACCGGATTGTTAGCCGTGGGCTTCTGCAATTCCAAGATGCTTTCGTGCCTCTTGCAAAACTTGCTCATAAGCTTTGGTGGCCAGTTCTTGTGCCGAATGTACATAGTCTGCCGTGCAGCTAGAACCAAAGTTCTGTAAATCCCAGTGTTGCACTTCAAATTCATTGAGCGCCTGTACGGCAGTTCGTGAAAGAAACAAGGCCGCGGGACCAAGGAGTCTCTGTACTTCACATCGAGCTTCATAACCAGAAGCTAATAAAGTCCTAAACCGCTCTGACTGCTTGTGATCGGGAGTGTGTTCCGAGCCTGGTTCAAGGTAGTACTCGGACAAGTTATCAAGTGCAATTCGAAAGAGATGCAGTTGAGTCAATAAATTGCTGTAGTACTGCTCGCGCGCTGTCCAATGGCGCTGGTCCCGCCAGATTTCTCCAGACAGAATCTTTTTTATTTCCTCTGTATCTCTTGTAGTTGTTTGGAGCTGAGTGCGGAGAATTTCGAAGTTCTCCCGCGCTGCGCGACTCTCTCCCTTTTTCGCGAGATACGATGCCAAATAGGCTCCGAGGGCAGCTCCAACGATTGCGAGGGCAGGGATCCACCAAGGGTAGCCAATACCGTCGGCAACGGCGTTACGGATAAGTGCTTGAATTTCAGCGGGTGACATTGGCAACACCTAACGTCTGAATTCACCGGCATGGGGCGGCTTGCCGCGGCATGTCCGACGGAATGTTGGGTTGGGCACCAAGTTAAGCACCAAGCAATCTTGTTTTTTGACTTTGGAATTCCTCTGCATTGAGAACTCCTGAATCTCTCAAGTCTGCCAATTTCTTCAACTCGTCTGCGACGGATGGGTGATGGGGCTGTGCTGTAACGGAGTGGCTCTCTCGATCTTCCGCATCGGCTCGCTTGATTAATACCTCAACTAGCCCGTGCCAATGGCGCGCAGTCTTCATTGCACTTTGATAGATGATTCCATCTGACTTTGTTTCGAGGTTCATAAAATTGACATCATGTAGTGGAGCTTGAGTGTCATTGACGGTGATGCGAAGGTCGATTCGCTTCACCTTTCCTGATGTCTTTGTGTTACCGGAAAGGCCACCAATGATTGCGCCTACACCCCCGAGCGCAAGCCCGCCAATGAGTGCCCCACCAAGTTGGCTAGAGCGTACCGTTTTTGTTACGGTAGAACCATCCTCGAATATTTCAGATGAAAGTAAGTCCTGATACGCGACGATTCGGCAAGAGACATTTTGCTGTCGATGGTCAATCAGGCAGACTTTTTTGCGTTGCTCGTCGATAGCTAGTCCAGTAGCACCATCGTTGCCGATTACCTTTTGGGTAACTGAAAAATCTGGGATGTCGCTCAGGTACGCCTCCATGGTTTTTTTCTTCTTTGAGATTTCAATGGACTGCAAGATGCCCGCGACTATTGCGAGAACAAACACGAGAGCAAGCACAATTCCTATCAATGTCCAGAAGTCCATCCGTAGCCCCTTCGCTATATGGTTAATGTTATTAATGGTATTTAGTACTGCGCCCTATTAGGCGAGAAATGACGGAATAATCGGTGGCAGCCCCCGGCTTGCTTGGCTGTGCAATAGAGATTGGTTCGGAAGCCTTACACATACGTCCCCTTGTCGCTTATTGGTGAATCCCTCCCGCTGCTGCGGGACTCTGCGTCGGCCTCCGGTCCGAATCGTTCGCGCCTGCCGATGCCGTGCATTGCGGCGTGGGTGCAGGGTGCGATGCGCAAGTGGTTCAGACGCTAATGGATGCGGTGCGGGATTGCAACGAGGCCTGATGCCATTGATGGATGGTGTGGCAGGCGTGCCGGGCGGGTAGAATGCGTGGCCATGAATATCTTGCACGTCGAGTCACTGATCACCTCTTTGCGCAACGGTGCGCGCATCGTCGATGGCATCTCTTTCGACATCCGGGCGGGCGAAACCTTTGCTCTGCTGGGCGAATCCGGTTGCGGCAAGTCGATGACGGCGCTGTCGCTGATGCGCTTGCTGCCGGACGGTGTGGTGAACGAGGGCGGCGCGGCGCGGATGGGGGAGCTTGCGCTGTTCGAACTGACCGAGCGCGAGATGCGCGATGTGCGCGGCGGCAAGATGGCGATGATCTTTCAGGAGCCGGGGTTGAGCCTGAACCCGGTGATGACGGTGGGGCAGCAGATCGCCGAGGTGCTGGAGCTGCACCATGGCCTGGCCGGTGCAGCAGCCGACGAACGCGGCATCGAGTTGCTCGACCAGGTTGGCATTCCCGATGCGGCGCGGCGCATGGACGAATACCCGTTCCAGATGTCCGGCGGCATGAAGCAGCGCGTGATGATCGCGATGGCGCTGGCGGGCAGCCCGAAGCTGCTGATCGCCGACGAGCCGACCACGGCGCTGGATGTGACGATACAGGCGCAGGTGCTGCAACTGCTGCGCGACACGCAGGACAAGTCGGACATGGCGATGCTGCTCATCACCCACGATCTCGGCGTGGTGGCGGAGAACGCGCACCGCGTCGGCGTGATGTATGCCGGGCAGATCGTGGAGCAGGCCAGCCGCGAGCAATTGTTCGCCCAACCGTTGCATCCCTACACCCGGAAATTGCTGGCCGCACTGCCGAACAATGCCCGCGAAGGGCAGCCGCTCAGCGCCATTCCCGGCAGCGTGCCGCCGCTGGGTAGAGTTGCGCAGGGCTGCCGTTTCGCGCCGCGGTGCGATCATGCATGGGCAACGTGCCATGAGCAGACGCCGGAATGGACGGCACTGGCCGAAGGGCAGGGGGTGCGTTGCCATCTTTACGATGAAAGCATTGTGAAGGCGGAAAGCCCACTCTCCCGCGCTGATGCGCACCTCTCTCCCGCCGGCGGGAGAGGGGCTGTGGGAGAGGGAATGCTCCTGCAAGTCACCGATCTGCAAGTTCACTTCCCCATCCGCAAGGGTTTGTTGCAGCGCGTGGTGGGCAGCGTCAAGGCGGTGGATGGGGTGTCGCTGGAGATTTCGCAAGGGCGCACGCTGGCATTGGTGGGCGAGTCGGGTTGCGGCAAGACCACGCTGGGCAAAGCGCTGCTGCAACTGGTTCCCCCCACGGCCGGCAACGTGCAATTCGAAGGGCGCGAGTTGGCCGGGTCTGCCGCGCGTGCGGCGATGCAGATGGTGTTCCAAGACCCTTATGCCTCGCTCAATCCCAAGATGCGCGTGGCGGAGATTCTCGAAGAAGGCATGAGCGCGCTGAACATAGGCCGCGACAGCGTTGCCCGGCAACTGCATATCGACGGCCTGCTGGACAAGGTGGGATTGGCGCGCGACAGCAAGTGGCGTTATCCGCACGAGTTCTCCGGCGGGCAGCGCCAGCGCATCGCCATCGCGCGTGCTTTGGCGGTGTCGCCCAAATTGCTGATCTGCGACGAACCGACCAGTGCGCTGGATGTGTCGGTGCAGGCGCAGATACTCAATCTGTTGAAGTCGCTGCAACAGGAGCTGGGTTTGAGCTACCTGTTCATCACCCACAACCTTGCGGTGGTGGAGTATCTGGCGCACGAGGTGTGCGTGATGTATCTGGGGCGTATCGTCGAGCGCGGCACGACTGCAGAGGTGTTGCATGCGCCCAGACATCCTTACACGCAGGCCTTGCTCTCGGCGGTGCCGCGCATCGACGGCAAAGGTCGGCAATTCATCAAGCTGGAGGGCGACATGCCGTCACCGGCGAATCCGCCGCAGGGCTGCCATTTCGCCCCGCGCTGCCCGCAGGCGACGGATGCCTGCCTGCGTTATCCGGACGTGAGCAACGTCAGCGCGACGCATAGCGTGCGCTGCCATCTGTATGGTCGGGGGAATTAACGGGCGTTGTAAGCGACCTTCATGCTGGTCGCTTTGCGGGTGTTGGTCTTCTTGACCTTGGTTGCGCCGGGGCGCTTGCGATAGGAGCGATGGTCGGCCAGAACGATGTTGAAATGCTGGCCGACGCGCAGGCGGGAGCTGCCGTGGTTCGCCTCGCGCAACTGGTTCTGGCTCACGTTGAAGCGGCGCGCGATGGTGGAGATGGTGTCGCCGCGGCGCACCGTGTAGCGCACCGCACCGTACATCTCCTGTACCGCCGTGGCATGCATGTTGAATGCGGTGAACTCGACAGCCGATGCTTCATCGGTGATGGGGACTAGCAGGGTCTGTCCGTTGCTTTCCTGGGCGTACTTGGACAGGCCATTCGCGGAGCGTAATTCTGTGGATGTCATGCCGAAGCGTGCGGCGATCTGGTCGAACTGTTCACCTTTCTTGCTTTCATAGGGCTGCCAGGAAACCAGGCGCTGGTCGGTCTTCTCGAGATTGCGGCGGAAGGTTTCGACCTTGTCGACCGGCAGCAACAGTACATCGGAGGTGCCTTGCAAGATGACCGGACGGTTGTTGCTGGGATTCAGTGCGATGAACTCTTCCATCGAGATGTCGGCCAGTTCGGCGGCGACCTTTACGTCGATGTGCTGCGGGGTGGCGACCGCCTCGAAATAAGGTTCGTCGGGGATGCGGGTGAGCACCAGACCGAAGCGTGCCGGATCGGCGACGATGTTCTTGACGGCTAGCAGCTTGGGTACATAGTTGCGCGTCTCGCGCGGCATGTTCAAGCTGGCAAAATTGGTCGGCTTGCCGCGCTTGCGGTTCTTGGCCTGGGCGCGGGCAACAGCGTTCTCGCCCCAGTTGTAGGCGGCCAGCGCCAGTTCCCAGTCACCGAACTGGTCGTGCAGTTTTTGCAGGTAATCCAGCGCGCCGTTGGTCGCGCCGATGATGTCGCGGCGGCCATCGTGCCACCAGTTCTGCTCCATGCCGAAATGCTTGCCGGTGGAGGGTATGAACTGCCAGATGCCGGAGGCGCTGGCGACCGAGTTGGCGCCGGGATTGAAGGCGCTCTCGATGATCGGCAGCAATGCGATCTCCATCGGCATGCCGCGGCGCTCGACTTCTTCCACGATGTAGAACAGATAGCGCTGGGCGCGTTCGGACATGCGCAACACATAGTCGGGGTGGTTGGCGTACCACTTCTCGTGGCGGGCGATCAGCGGGCTCTTCAGTTCACGCATGGCGTAACCGTCGCGGATGCGTTGCCACAGGTCGCCGGAAGGGGCGACGATCAAAGCTTCGCGGATCGGGGCGGGAGCCTGCGTGTCGACTTCGTCGGACAGGATGGCGGGCTGCGCGGACAGCTCCGGGCTATTCAGCGCCAAAGCGGTTTCTGCGCGGGAGGCCATGGCGACGGTGCAGCCGAGGATGGCGCCAAGGATCAGCAGTGACGGTTTGTGGAGAGGCACTATCGGTGACCGAGCTGGTGAAAATTGCCGCGATGGTAGCGGAGGGGGGAGGGTGAGTCAATCCGGAAAAGAGCTGCGTTATGCCGTCATTTCACGGCATAACGCAATCTTTCCAGTCACTTGGCGGATCGCTTCTTTCAGTTGTTCCAGAATGGCTGGATTTTGGTTTCGACATAACGCCCTGCGGGCATTAGTCTTCACCGCAACCCAGCCATGATCACTTAACTGCTTCCTTCAACTGTTCCAGGATGGCAGGGTTTTCCAGAGTCGAAACGTCTTGCGTGATCTCCTCGCCCTTGGCGATGGCGCGCAGCAACCGGCGCATGATCTTGCCGGAGCGGGTCTTGGGCAGGTTCTCGCCGAAGCGGATCTCGTCCGGTTTGGCGATAGGGCCGATCTCCTTGCCGACCCAGTTGCGCAGGTCTTCCGCGAGTTTCTTTGCGGCTGCCGCATCGGCCGGGCGCGCACCCTTGAGCACGACGAAGGCGACCACTGCCTCGCCCTTGATCTCGTGCGGTTTGCCGACCACGGCGGCTTCCGCCACCAGCGGGTTGGCGACCAGCGCCGACTCGATCTCCATGGTGCCCAGACGGTGGCCGGAGACGTTCAGCACGTCGTCGATACGGCCCATGATCCAGAAGTAGCCGTCTTCGTCGCGGTGCGCCGAGTCGCCGGCCAGATAGGCGCCCTTCATCTCCTCGGGGAAGTAACCTTTCTTGTAGCGGTCGGGATCGCCCCAGATGGTGCGGATCTGCGAGGGGAACGGTTTCTTGATGACGA
The DNA here is from genome assembly GCA_035299445.1 of Sideroxyarcus sp. Taxonomy (GTDB): domain Bacteria; phylum Pseudomonadota; class Gammaproteobacteria; order Burkholderiales; family Gallionellaceae; genus Sideroxyarcus. The sequence goes on along the minus strand of DATGWO010000022.1, from coordinate 9,522 downwards.
GGAAGCCGCCGTGCTGGTCGTGCACTTCGTCGCCGGCCTCATTGACGATGGTGGCCATGATGCCGGGCAGCGGCAGCGTGCAGGTGCCAGGCTTGATCGGCATCGCGCCGGGCAGCGGGGCGATCATGTGGCAGCCGGTCTCGGTCTGCCACCAAGTGTCCACGATCGGGCAGCGCCCGCCGCCGACGGTGTTGTAGTACCACATCCAGGCTTCGGGGTTGATCGGTTCGCCGACGGAGCCCAGCAGGCGCAAGGAGGACAGGTCGTATTGCTTGGGCAGGTCGCCGCCCAGCTTGATCAGCGAGCGGATGGCGGTCGGTGCGGTGTAGAAAGTGGTGACTTTGTGGTCCTGGATCATCTTCCAGAAACGGCCGGCGTCCGGGTAGGTCGGCACGCCCTCGAACACGACCTGGGTCGCGCCGATGGCCAGCGGGCCGTAGGCGACATAGCTGTGGCCGGTGATCCAGCCCACGTCGGCGGTGCACCAGAAGATGTCGGAGGGCTTGTAGTCGAACACCCACTTCAGCGAGGTCATCGCGCCCAGCAGGTAGCCGCCGGTGGAGTGCTGTACGCCCTTGGGTTTGCCGGTGGAGCCGGAGGTGTAGAGGATGAACAGCGGATGCTCCGCGCCGACCCATTCCGGTTCGCAGCTGTTGGCTTGGCCGGCGATGACGTCGTGCCACCACACGTTGTTCTTGTGCCATTGCACTTCGCCCTTGGTGCGCTGGTAGACGATGACGGAATGCACGCCGTCGCAGCCGCCCATGGACAACGCCTCGTCGACGGCGGGTTTCAGCGCCATCGCCTTGCCGCCGCGGAACTGGCCGTCGGAGGTGATGATGGCGACGGCCTGTGCATCGGTGATGCGTTCATGCAGGCTCTTGGAGGAGAAGCCGCCGAACACCACGGAATGGATGGCGCCGATGCGGGCGCAGGCTTGCATGGCGACGACCGCCTCGATGCTCATCGGCATATAGACGATCACGCGGTCGCCTTTCTTGATGCCGCGCGACTTCAAGCCGTTGGCGAACTGGCATACGCGGGCATGCAGCTCTTTGTAGCTGATCTTGGTGACCTGGCCGTCGTCGGCTTCGAAGATGATAGCGGTCTTGTCGCCCTGGGTCGCCAGATGTTTGTCGAGGCAGTTGTAGGAGACGTTCAGTTCGCCGTCTTCGAACCATTTGTAGAACGGTGCATTGCTGTCGTCCAGTGTCTTGCTGAAGGGTTTTTGCCAGACGATGTTCTCGCGGGCGAGCTTGGCCCAGTAGCCGGCATAGTCTTTGTTGGCGGCATCGACCATCGCTTGGTAGGCGGCCATGCCGGAGACGTTAGCTTGTTTCACAAAGGCATCGGATGGCGAAAAGACCCGCTTCTCATTCAGAACGGACTGGATATCGGACATGCTGTTCTCCCGTATTATTTGATTATGGCTGCTTTACATCCCTGTGAGCTGCTTCAGGTCGAAGCCCCATTTGGCCGGGTCTTCGGCGCTGACGATACTCTCCTGCGATTTCGACAAATCCACCAATTCGGGCATGATCGGTTCATTCGACTTAGTCGAAAAGAACGACTTGACGATGGGTGTGAGCAGGCTTTTCTCGGTTTGCTCGACCACTATAGCAAGCCTACCTGACTTGAGTCTTACTAAGGTGCCGGACGGGTAGATGCCGATGGTCTTCACGAAAGCCTGGAACACCCTTTCGTCGAAATGCCCGTTGCGCCATTCCGCCATTTTGCGGATGGTCTCGGCCGGCTCCCAGCCATTCTTGTAGCAGCGGTTGGAGGTGAGCGCGTCGTATACGTCGCATACCGCACCCATGCGTGCGAACAGGCTGAGCTTCTCGCCGGAGATGCGCTCCGGGTAGCCGGTCCCGTCGACCCGCTCATGGTGGTGCAGGCAGACGTCCAGCGCCACTTCGTTGGCACCTTCCGAGATATTGAGTATCTCCCAGCCCTTGCGCGGGTGGTCTTTGATGATTTCGAATTCCTCGTCGGTCAGCTTGCCGGGTTTGTTGAGCACTTCGTTGGGGATCATCATCTTGCCGACATCGTGCAGCAGGCCGGCCATGCCGGCATCCTTGAGGTCCTGCCCGCTCAGCCCGAGCTGTTTGCCGAGCGCGACCATCAGTGCGCAGACGGCCACCGAGTGCAGATAGGTATAGTCGTCCACATTCTTGAGGCGCGCCAGATTGAGGAAGGCTTCCGGATTGCGCGAGATGGACTGGCTGATCTCGTCCACCAGCGGCCCGGCTTCGCCCAGCTTGATGGCGTTGCCCATGCGCGCCTCCTGGAACATGGAGGTGACGGCGGCTTTGCTCTTGGCGTGCAGTTTGCGTGCCCGCTCGAGTTCCTGATGGATCGGGATGCGCTGTTCCTGCTTGTCAGCTGTCTTGATCGCCTGCTGCAGCTCGCGCTCGATCTTTTGCTGTTCTTCTTCGGCCGAAATCGCCACAGCACCGGATGCGACATCAAGCCCTTTTTCGCTGTCTATCCATACTTCTTGGATACCGCAGGTCTGCAAGGTCTTCAGATCTTCGGGGGCGTTGAGTTCGAAGGACTTCTTCCAAAACGGATGATCCATCCAGCTGCCGCAGATTTCCTGCACATACATGCCCAAACGCAGATCGGCTACATGGATTTTCTTCAGCATGGATGACTCGACCGGGAAGTTACCTGTCTGGAATTATAAACAGCTATTCAGCCAAAGCGCAGCTTTAACGTCAGCACGGCTCCTGCCAGCAGCAGGGTGATGCCGTTGGCGACGATGATCGGCCATGCGTCGAGCAGGATGCCATAGACCAGCCATAGCGCCACGCCGGTCGTGAACAGGGCGTACATGAGCAGCGAGATGTCTTTGGTATGCTTGGTCCGCCACACGCGCCAGACTTGCGGGATGAACGAGCAGGTGGTGAGCGAGGCGGCGATGCCGCCTATCCATTCGGGGGCGGCCATCAATGCTCACCGTGCGTATCGTTATCCGTCGCCCACAGCTGGTGGGCATCAAGCAGCAGGCGGTAGCGCGCTTCGTTCGCATCCAGCCGCGACAGGTTCTCGGACAGGGCGGATTCGAGCGCCAGGCGGCGTGCGGTCAGCGTTTCGGACAGGCTGCTCTCGCCCAGGCTGTAGGCGCGGGTAATCAGCTCGGCGTTCTGGCGGATGCTGTCGGCCGAGTCTTTGGCCTGTAGCCAGATCGCGTAGCTACTGACGGCTTGGGTATGGGCCGCGTAGATATCCGCTTCCAGCCGACGGCGCACTGCGCTTTCGCGATTGCCGGCGATCTCGGCATGCTGGGCCGCATTTTCGGCATGGGTGCCGCGTACGCCGAAGGAGAGCGGCACGGACAGGTACATGCCGGTGACTTTCTCGGTGCCGCCCAGTTCGCTGGAGTAGCGTATGCCGACTGTGGGGTCGGGCATGCGTTCGGCGCTGCTGCGCTCGGCCAGCATCTGCTGGATGCGGCGTTCGGAGCGCACCATCTCCAATTCGTGGTTGTGGTCGAGAATGGCCTGTTGCCAATAGGCGAAGTCCTCTGCGACCGGCTGCGGTTCGCTGGCGACAAGCTGTGACGGCAGGATGATCAGCGGGAACTGGCGCGCCAGCTCGTTGCCGGCCAGTTTTGCCCGCATCCTGGCTTGCTGCAACGCCACGTTCGCCTGTGCCACGGCAGCGTTGGCTTGGCTCAATTCCATGCGTGGCGTATCGCCGGCTTTGAGGCGCTTTTCGGTGGTCAGCGCCTGCTGTTTGAGGATGTCGACCTGCTGTTGCCACTGCATCGCTTGCATCTGCTCGCGCTGCCAGTTGAACCATTGGCGCAACAGGGTGCGTCCGGCTTCGTGGCGCGCATCGCCCAGGGTGTGGGTGGCACGGGCCACGTTTTCCTCACCGATGTCGCTGTCGATCATCACCTTGTTGATCAGACGCAACGGGCGTTCGATGGCGACATCCCATTCGTGCATCTTCTGTCCCGGTATGGTGGTGCGGCGTTGTGCGGTGCCGGCGCGCACGTTGAACTCGTAGTTGCCGCTTTCCCAGCGTCGCTGGTCGGTCTGCGCGATCTGCACGCCGGTCTCGGCATTCAGCACGTCGATATGGTTTGCCAGCGCCGCATCGACTTGGCTATGCGGCGGCAGATCGGGATAGTCGGTCGCGGCGGCAACGGACGGTACGGCGATGCACAATGCCAGCAACCATGCAGCGGAGGAACGTGTGCTCATGCCAGCCTCCCGAATTCGATGACCGGCGTCAGCCAGTAGGCGATCTCATGGTTGGGATCGGTCTCCTTGAGATGGGCGATCAAGGCGTGGGCATCGACGGAGTTCATCACGCAGGTGAACTGCACCCGCTGCGAACGCCCGCGCACCTGTTCGAGCATGCTCGGCAATATTTCTTTTTGGCTGCCGCCCTCGATGCGGGCGATGGAGTAGCCGCGCACCCAGTCCGGGTGTTGCAGCAGGTGGTCGACCATGCGCTCTTCCAGCGATTTGTGGCAGACCAGCGTCAAACAGCAATTCATTTCTTTCATACGTTTCCTCTCACGGCCTCGATGCCGAAGCGGCGGTAAAGAATGGGCAGCATGATCAGTGTCAGCGCGGTGGAGCTGATCAGGCCGCCGATGACCACGATGGCCAGCGGTTTCTGGATCTCCGAGCCAGGGCCGCTGGCGAACAGCAGCGGCAGCAGGCCGAACAGAGTGATGCTGGCGGTCATCAGCACCGGGCGCAGGCGGCGCTTGGCGCCTTCGGTGACGACGCGGGTAATTTCCATGCCCTCGTTATGCAGCTGGTTGAAATAGGTCACCATCACCACGCCGTTGAGTACCGCGATGCCGAGCAGTGCGATGAAGCCGACCGAGGCGGGCACCGACAGGTATTCGCCGCTGATCCATAAGGCGAACACGCCGCCGATCAGTGCGAACGGGATGTTGGTGAGCACCAGGCCGGCTTGGCGCACCGAACCGAAGGTGGCGAACAGCAGCATGAAGATCAATCCCAGCGCGACCGGCACAACCACAGCCAGGCGGGCGGCGGCACGCTGCTGGTTCTCGAACTGCCCGCCCCAGGTGATGAGGTAGCCTTCCGGCAGCTTGACCTGTGCGGCGACGGCGGCCTTGGCTTCATCCACGAAGCCCACCAGGTCGCGACCGCGTACGTTGGTCTGGATCACCACCATGCGCATACCGTTCTCCCGATCGACTTTGACCGGGCCGTCGGCGCGCTCCAGTCTGGCGACGACCGACAATGGAACGCTCTGTCCGTTGGCCAATGGCAAAGTCAAGGCGGCGAACAGGGCTGGTGATTGCTGCACTTCGGCATCGCCGCGCAACAGCAGCGGGGTGCGGCGGCCTTCTTCGATCACCGTGCCGAGCTGGCGGCCTTCGACTTGGGTGCGCAGCGAATTGCCGATGTCGTCCACGCTCAGGCCAAGACGTCCGGCAGCGAGGCGGTCAATGATCACGCGATAGTACTGCACGCCGTTGTTCTTCACGGTATAGGCGTCCTCGCTGCCTTCGATACCTTCGACGACCTTCACCATCTGTTCCGACAGTTCGCTGAGTTTCGCGATGTCGGAGCCGAACACCTTGATGGCGACATCGCCGCGTGAGCCGGTGAGCATCTCCGAGACGCGCATGGCGATGGGCTGGGTAAAGCTGTATTCCAATCCGGGGAAATCGGCCATCACCTTGCGGATGTCGTCGATGATGGCGTTCTTGTCCGGCGAGCGCCATTCTTCCTGCGGTTTGAGCACGAGGAAGTTGTCGGTCTCGTTCAGTCCCATCGGGTCGAGGCCGAGTTCGTCCGCGCCGGCGCGCGAGACGATGCTCTTTACCTCGGGAACGGACTTGAGGATGGCCGCCTGTACGCGCTGGTCGACGTTGGATGTCTGTGCCAGATTGATGGAGGGCAGCTTGGCGGTCTGCATGATGATGTCGCCTTCATCCATCTCCGGCATGAAGGTCTTGCCGATGAATGCATAGACCACGGCTGTGACCGCCAGCATCGCGACGGCGGCACCGAGCACCTTGCGTTCGTTGGCGAGCGCTTTGCCGAGTAGCGGGGTGTAAGCTGCCAGCGCCTTGCGCACCAGCCAGGGTTCTTCGTGGCTGGCGCTCTTCAGCATGTAGGAGGCCAGCATGGGGATGACGGTGAGCGAGAGCAGCAGGGAGCCGGCCAGCGCGAACACGATGGTGAGCGCGACCGGGATGAACAGCTTGCCTTCCAGCCCTTGCAGCGTCATCAGCGGCAGGAACACGATGATGATGATGGCGACCCCGGCGGCGACCGGGGTGATGACTTCCTTCACGGCGCGATAAATGACATGCAGGTGCGGGATGTGTTGCCGTCTCTCGGCAAGATGGCTGATGATGTTTTCCACCACCACCACTGCGCCGTCCACCAGCATGCCGATGGCGATGGCCAGGCCGCCCAGCGACATCAGGTTGGCCGACATGCCGAATTTCTGCATCAGGATGAAGGTGATGAGCACCGCCAGCGGCAGGGTTAGAGCGACCACCAGTGCGGCGCGCAGGTTGCCGAGGAACAGCACCAGCAGGATGACCACCAGCACGATGGCTTCGGTGAGCGCCTTGGAGACGGTACCGATGGCGCGCTTCACCAGGCTGCCGCGGTCGTAGAACACTTTGGTGGTCACGCCTTGCGGCAGGGTGGGGGCGAGTTCGGCCAGTTTCTTATTTACGCCGTCCACCACTTTTTGGGCATTGGCGCCGCGCAGGCCGAGTACCAAACCTTCCACCGCTTCACTTTTGCCATCCATGGTGACCACGCCGTAGCGCGTGAGGCTGCCGATGCGCACCTGGGCGATATCGCTGACGCGGATCGGATTGTTGCCGGGATTGGCAACGACGATGTTGCCGACATCCTGCAAGGTCTTGATGCTGCCTTCGGCGCGCACCAGCAGCGACTCATCGCCGTCGCTGAGGCGGCCGGCACCGTCGTTGCGGTTGTTATCTTCCAGCGCTTGCTGCAGCTGCTGCATGGAGAGTCCGCGCGCGGCAAGGGCGGTGTGGTCGGGCACGACTTCGAAGCTGCGGGCCAGGCCGCCAAGCGAATTGACGTCGGCCACGCCGGGCAGCGTGCGCAGGGCGGGGCGAATCGTCCAGTCCAGTATCGTGCGGCGTTGCTCCAGCGAAATGCCTTCGCCCTCCACGGTGAACATGAACATCTCGCCGAGCGGGGTGGTGATCGGTGCCAGACCGCCGCTGGCACCGCTGGGCAGGTCGCGCAAGGCATTGTTCAAGCGCTCGGCGACTTGCTGTCGCGCCCAATAGATATCGGTGCCGTCGTTGAAGTCGATCGTAATGTCGGCGATGGCGTACTTGGAGATGGAGCGCAGGATGCGCTGGTTGGGAATGCCCAGCATCTCCAGCTCGATCGGGGTGACGATGCGCGCCTCGACTTCTTCCGGCGTCATGCCGGGCGCTTTCATGATGATCTTCACTTGTGTGGAAGAGACATCGGGGAAAGCGTCGATGGGCAGTTCGCGGAATGACGCGATACCGGCGCCGATCAGCAATAGCGTCAGCACAGAAACCAGCAGGCGCTGGGTCAGCGCGAATTCAACCAGTTTGGATAGCATCATTCGCCCCCGATGCCCATCAGGCTGGCTTTAAGTGCAGATACGCCGCGCACGGCAATTTTTTCATCGCCCTTGAATTTGCCGGTCACGGTGCTGTTGCCGGCCCCTTCGTGCAATACCGTTACTGTTTCGCTGCGGAAGCCTTTGGCTGTCTCGATGAAGATCACGGTCTGGCTACCGATACGGGCTAGCGCTCCGTTCGGGATGTTCCATTGGTCCAATGAACCGCCGGATGTACTTATGGAGGCCTCCACGAACTGGCCGGGACGCAGATTGATTGCGCCGTCCGTAATGAGCGCGCGCAGCAGAATGGTTTGGTTGCCGCCGCTCAAGCTGCGGCCGATGGCGGTGAGCTTGCCTTTTGCGTTGTAAGCCGGAACCGTCACGCTTGCACCGACCTTTAATCCATGTGTGCTGGCCAGTGGGGCTTGGATCTCCAAGGCCAGTGGTTCGAGTTGGGCAATCTTGAATAGCGGTATGGCGGCATCCAGGCGTTGGCCGGAGCTGGCACTTTTCTCAAGCACTACGCCGTCGATGGGCGATGAAATGACAAGTTGGCTGCTCAGCGTGTTGTCGGATTGCAAATGTGCGATATCTGTCTCGGACAGGCCGGCCAGTTTAAGTATTTGCTTGCGTTCCGCGAATGCGGCATTGGCCTCGCGGAACATGCTTTGCGTGGCCCGCAACCGGCTTTCCGAGATGATTCCATCCTTCCAGAGCTGCTCGTCGCGAGACATGTTTTCTTTGGCGAGCTGGGATTGTGTCGCTGCTTGTAGCAGTCCACGCTGCGCTTCAGCCAGAGCCGGGCTTTGCAGAGTAGCTAGCGGTTGCCCTTTTTTTACCGAATCGCCGACGCCGACGAGAATTTGTTCCACCATGGCTGCAAGCGGCGTGCTGACCGTGAACATTTGATTCCCGGGAATCACGACTTGCGCGGGCATGCCGGCAAGCTCCCCTTGTTGCCGGGCGGGAAGTGGGGCGCTAACGATGCCCTGTGTTTGTATCTGGCTTGCATTTACGAGCAACTCTTCAGCCGAAGATGTTTGCGCAAACAGTACACATAGGAATACTAGGTGAATTTTTTTCATTGCCATGCTTTCCAGAATGGCGTGCGCCATTCATTTTTATTGATTGCTAGAGAATTGTCGGGGCCGGATGACCGAGGGAGTCTAACTTACTTGTGGAGGGGCGTGTGATGGTGGCTGAAAGAGATGTATTTGGGATCGCGAAGGGGATGTGAAAAACTTGCTGTCGTGATTGATTGTGTGGCGAGATGCCCAATGCACAAAGAGAGTGGATCCGCTGATGATGGCAATCAGATCGCTTCGTTGATGCTCTTCCTGAAGTGCGATGATCTTGAAATCTTGCGACTCGATGTGGCATTGAGAGATGTCAGAGGCGTGCAGCTGATGTGAGATGAGGGCGTGGAATGCAGGTTGATCCTGCGTGCCATCAATATGTGCATGCACAAGCGGGGCGACGCATTGAGACAATGCGAACACAAGCAATATAAGGGTACGGTTAAATCTCATCAGGCCGATATAGAGTGGCTTGGGGTGAAATTGGTTCCGCATCATATGGCTTTTGGGCTTAATTGTTCAATTGGGGTTGACGCGGCGTCCCTGCTTCTGTAAAGTTCGCGCCCTTCTCTGACGCGGGGTGGAGCAGTCTGGCAGCTCGTCGGGCTCATAACCCGAAGGTCGTAGGTTCAAATCCTGCCCCCGCAACCAAGCAGATGAAGATGAGATTCAAGCGTGGTGCAAAAATGAGTTGACGAAAGTTGTTTGCTCTATATAATGCGCACCTCTTCGCCGCCGAGGCAGCGAAAAAAGCTCTAAAAAAGTTCTTTAAAAGATAGAAGAAACAACCGATTAGTGTGGGTACCTGTACTTGGGTAGATCGAACTTGCTTGGGCGAGTTTGGTCACTC
>DATGWO010000021.1:0-16359 GCA_035299445.1 Sideroxyarcus sp. | reverse complement strand
CTTGGCGCTGCCGTGCACGATGGGGGTGTCGTCGCCGGGGAAGTCGTACTTGGAGAGCAGTTCGCGCACTTCCATTTCGACCAGTTCCAGCAGTTCTGCGTCGTCAACCATGTCGCACTTGTTCAGGAACACGACGATGTAGGGCACGCCAACTTGGCGGGCCAGCAGGATGTGCTCGCGGGTCTGCGGCATCGGGCCGTCAGCTGCGGATACAACCAGGATCGCGCCGTCCATCTGGGCTGCGCCGGTGATCATGTTCTTGACGTAGTCGGCGTGGCCCGGGCAGTCAACGTGAGCGTAGTGACGGGTCGCGGTTTCGTATTCGACGTGGGCGGTGTTGATGGTGATGCCGCGCGCCTTTTCTTCCGGCGCTGCGTCGATCTGGTCGTAGGCCTTGGCTTCGCCGCCGAATTTCTTCGACAGAACAGTCGTGATCGCCGCTGTCAGTGTGGTCTTGCCGTGGTCAACGTGGCCAATCGTGCCTACGTTCACGTGCGGCTTCGTACGTTCAAATTTACTTTTTGCCATGATTTATCTCTCCGACTAGTCTGTGTTATTTTTTGCTGCTCATCACTGCTTCAGCGACGTTCTTGGGCGCTTCGGTGTAATGCTTGAATTCCATCGTGTAGGTTGCGCGCCCCTGGGTGGCAGAACGCAAAGAAGTGGAATAACCGAACATCTCTGACAATGGCACCTCAGCCTTGACTGTCTTGCCGCCGCCAGGCAGATCATCCATACCCTGGACCATGCCACGACGAGACGACAAGTCGCCCATAACCGTGCCGGTGTAGTCTTCCGGCGTTTCCACTTCGACCGACATCATCGGCTCCAGCAACACCGGGCTGGCCTTGCGCATGCCATCCTTGAACGCCATCGACGCAGCCATCTTGAACGCATTTTCGTTCGAGTCCACATCATGGTAGGAACCGTCGAACAGCGTGATCTTCACATCAACCACCGGGAAGCCGGCCAGCACGCCGCTAGGCAACGATTCACGCAAGCCCTTCTCCACCGCCGGGATGAATTCGCGCGGCACCGTACCGCCCTTGATCGCGTCAACGAACTCAAAACCCTTGCCGGTCTCGTTCGGCTCCATCTTGATCCACACATGACCGTACTGACCACGTCCACCAGTCTGCTTGGCGTACTTGCCTTCCACTTCCACAGGCTTGCGGATCGCTTCGCGGTAAGCAACTTGAGGAGCGCCCACGTTAGCTTCGACACCGAATTCGCGCTTCATGCGGTCAACCAGAATTTCGAGGTGCAACTCACCCATACCAGACATGATGGTCTGGCCGGATTCTTCATCGGTACGCACGCGGAACGAAGGATCTTCTGCTGCCAAACGCCCCAGCGCGATACCCATCTTTTCCTGGTCAGCCTTGGTCTTCGGCTCAACGGCGACGTGAATCACCGGCTCCGGGAACACCATGCGTTCGAGGATGATAGGCTTATCCGGATCGCACAAGGATTCGCCGGTAGTCACTTCCTTCAAACCGATACAAGCGGCGATATCGCCCGCCAGAATCTCATCGACCTCTTCGCGATTGTTCGCGTGCATCTGCACGATACGTCCGATGCGCTCTTTCTTGCCGCGCACGGAGTTGTAGACCGTATCACCCTTCTTCAGCACGCCAGAGTACACGCGCACGAAAGTAAGCTGACCTACGAACGGGTCAGTCATCAGCTTGAACGCCAGCGCAGAGAACTTTTCGCTGTCATCAGCCTTGCGGGTAGCGGGCTCACCCGCCTCCGTCTCGCCAGTCACATCCGGAATATCGACCGGGGACGGCAGGAATTGGATCACGGCGTCCAGCATGCGCTGCACACCCTTATTCTTGAAAGCGGAACCGCACAGCATCGGCTGGATTTCGCAGGCGATGGTACGGGTACGAATGCCCTGAACGATTTGCTCTTCGGTCAGATCACCATTCTCGAGGTACTGATTCATCATATCCTCGGAAACTTCAGCAGCGCTCTCAACCAGCTTCTCGCGCCACTCCTTGGCAGTCGCCACCAAGTCAGCCGGAATCTCCTTGTATTCGAACTTCATCCCCTGGGACGCCTCGTCCCAGATGATCGCCTTCATCTTGATCAGATCGACAACGCCAGTGAAACCTTCTTCTGCACCAATAGGAATCACGAGAGGAACCGGGTTGGCGCGCAAACGGGTCTGCATCTGCGTGACCACCTTGAAGAAGTTCGCGCCGGTACGGTCCATCTTGTTCACGAAAGCAAGGCGAGGCACCTTGTACTTATTGGCCTGACGCCACACAGTCTCAGACTGAGGCTGCACACCACCAACCGCACAGTAAACCATGCAGGCGCCATCCAGCACGCGCATGGAACGCTCCACCTCGATGGTGAAGTCAACGTGCCCCGGAGTATCGATAATGTTGAAGCGATGCTCCGCGAAGGTGTTGTCCATCCCCTTCCAAAAGCAAGTGGTCGCAGCAGAGGTGATGGTGATACCACGCTCCTGCTCCTGCTCCATCCAGTCCATCGTGGCCGCACCATCGTGCACCTCACCGATCTTGTGGCTCACACCTGTATAGAACAGGATGCGCTCAGTGGTCGTAGTTTTACCTGCATCAATGTGTGCACTGATGCCGATGTTGCGATAGCGTTCGATTGGTGTTTTGCGTGCCACGATAAATTACCTAACTTAGAATTCTTAGAAACGGAAATGCGAGAACGCCTTGTTGGCATCCGCCATACGGTGGACTTCCTCACGCTTCTTGACTGCACCGCCACGACCTTCGGAAGCATCGATCAGCTCACCAGCCAGACGCATACCCATGGACTTCTCGCCGCGCTTGCGGGCGAATTCTTTCAACCAACGCATCGCCAGCGCCATACGACGAGACGGGCGCACTTCGACCGGAACCTGATAGTTCGCACCACCAACGCGACGGCTCTTCACCTCAACCTGAGGCTTGGCATTGTTGACAGCCTGATTGAACACCTCGATCGGATCCTTGCCACTCTTCTTTGCGACTTGCTCCAGCGCGCCGTAAAGGATGCGTTCAGCAACCGACTTCTTGCCGGCGGTCATCAGGACATTAACGAACTTGGAAAGATCCTGATTACCGAACTTTGGATCCGGCAGGACTTCGCGCTTGGGAACTTCTCTACGTCTTGGCATAGCTATACCTCAGTTATATCTGTAATTCGGGATTACGCTTTTTTCGGGCGTTTCGCGCCGTACTTGGAGCGAGACTGCTTACGATCCTTCACGCCAGCCGTATCCAGGCTACCGCGCACCATGTGATAACGCACACCCGGCAAGTCCTTCACACGACCGCCGCGGATCAACACCACGCTGTGCTCTTGCAGGTTGTGACCCTCACCACCGATGTAGGAGATGACTTCGAAGCCGTTGGTCAAACGAACCTTGGCGACCTTGCGCAGCGCAGAGTTCGGCTTCTTCGGTGTCGTGGTGTAAACACGGGTGCAGACGCCACGCTTCTGAGGACTGCCCGCGAGCGCAGGAACCTTGCTCTTGGTCACTTCGGCCGTACGGCCGGTGCGCACTAACTGGTTGATGGTTGGCATTGTTTATTCCGCTTCCTAAAAACTGTTTAAAAACTTGTTGTTAAAACAAAAAACGCTCCGCAACCGGATCCGCCAACGACTTGCGCGGAAATGCGCGGACTAAAAAGACCGCGCATTCTATTGACGAAGCCCTTACCTGTCAAGCAACTACACGCCTTCCGGAGCCTCCGTCGCCGCCGACAACTCGGCCAAGCCAGCGCCTTCGGCGATATCCAGGCCCAGACGCTGCTTGCGGCGCGTTGTGTGGTAAGCCAATCCCGTACCTGCCGGGATGAGACGACCGACGATGACGTTTTCCTTGAGACCGCGCAGATCGTCCTTCTTGCCCATGATGGCCGCCTCGGTCAGCACGCGCGTGGTTTCCTGGAAGGATGCCGCAGAGATGAACGAATCGGTCGACAACGACGCCTTGGTGATACCCAGCAACATATGCTGGAAGGTCGCCGGCTGTTTGCCGTCGGCCATCACGCGCTCGTTCTCCGCCAGCAACTCGGCACGCTCCACCTGCTCCTTCGGAATGAAGGTGGTCTCGCCCTCGTCGACGATTGCGACGCGACGCAGCATCTGGCGCACGATCACTTCGATATGCTTGTCGTTGATCTTCACGCCTTGCAAACGATAAACGTCCTGCACTTCATCGGTGATGTATTGCGCCAACGCCTCGATACCGAGCAGACGCAGGATATCGTGTGGATCGGCCGGGCCGTCCACGATCATTTCGCCCTGGTTCACCACTTGGCCGTCATGCACCAGCACATGCTTGTCCTTGGCGATCAGGAATTCATGCGCCTCGCCGGAAACATCGGTAATGACCAGACGTTGCTTGCCCTTGGTCTCCTTGCCGAACGAGGCGGTGCCGGTGACTTCCGCCAGCATGCCGGCATCTTTCGGCGAACGCGCCTCGAACAGCTCGGCCACGCGCGGCAGACCACCGGTGATGTCGCGGGTCTTCGAGCTTTCTTGCGGGATACGTGCCAGCACATCGCCGACGCCCACATGCTGACCGTCTTCCACCGTGATGATGGAGCCGACCTGGAAGGTCACCGAGATCGGCGTATCGGTACCGGCGATCTTGATCTCGTTGCCCTTGTCGTCCAGCAGGCGCACCAGCGGGCGCACGCCCTTGCCGGTGGTGGAACGCTTCGGATCGATGACCACCAGCGTAGACAGACCGGTAACTTCGTCGATCTGTTTGGCGACGGTTGCCCCCTCTTCCACATTCTCGAAACGCACACGTCCGGCGTATTCGGTGATGATCGGACGGGTATGCGGATCCCATGTCGCCAGCACCACGCCCGCCTTGACCACAGCACCTTCGCGTGCAGCCAAATTGGCGCCGTATGGCACCTTGTGACGCTCACGCTCGCGGCCATGGTCGTCGGTCACCAGCACTTCGCCGGAACGGGCCACCACCACCAGCTCGCCGCGCGCCGTGGTGACGGTACGCATGTTCGGGCTGTACTTGATGATACCGTTCGACTTGCTCTCGACCTGGCTCGCCACCACGGTACGGGATGCCGCACCACCGATGTGGAAGGTACGCATGGTCAGCTGGGTGCCCGGTTCGCCGATGGACTGGGCGGCGATCACACCGACCGCCTCGCCCACGTTCACCAGACCGCCGCGGCCCAGATCGCGACCGTAGCACTTGGAGCACAGGCCATAGCGAGTGTCGCAGGTCAGCGGGGTGCGCACGCGCACTTCATCGATACCCAGGGACTCGATGACTTCGACCTTGTCTTCATTGAGCAAGGTACCGGCTTCATAGACCGTCTCGCTGGTCTCCGGATTGACCACATCAGCCGCGACCACACGACCAAGGATGCGCTCGCGCAACGCCTCGATCACTTCGCCGCCTTCGACCAGCGCCTTCATCGAACGGCCGTTGGTCGTGCCGCAATCCTCTTCGGTGATAACCAGATCCTGTGTCACATCGACCAGACGGCGGGTCAGGTAACCGGAGTTCGCTGTCTTCAACGCCGTGTCGGCCAAACCCTTACGTGCACCGTGCGTGGAGATGAAGTACTGCAGCATGTTGAGGCCTTCGCGGAAGTTCGCGGTGATCGGCGTCTCGATGATGGAGCCGTCCGGCTTGGCCATCAGGCCGCGCATACCGGACAACTGACGGATCTGCGCCGCAGAACCGCGCGCACCGGAGTCGGCCATCATGTAGATGGAGTTGAACGACTCCTGCGTCACCGGCTTGCCCTTCTTGTCAGTGACGATCTCGCCAGTGGCGCGATCGCGCACCGGTTCGACGCCGAGCTGGTCCATCATGGCCTTGGCCACTTGGTCACCGGTGCGGCCCCAGATGTCCACCACCTTGTTGTAACGCTCGCCCTGAGTCACCAGACCGGAAGTGTACTGGGTCTGGATCTCGTGCACTTCCTTCTCGGCGGCGGCGATCAGCTCGTTCTTCTGTTGCGGCACCAGCATGTCATCCACACAGATGGAGATACCGGCGCGGGTCGCATAGGCGAAACCGGTATACATCAGCTGGTCGGCCATGATCACTGTGTCGCGCAAGCCGCAACGGCGGAAGCTGGCGTTGATCAGGCGCGAGATTTCCTTCTTCTTCAGCGCCTTGTTCACCGCGCTGAACGGCAGGTTCGCCGGCAGGATCTCGGACAGGATGGCGCGGCCGACGGTCGTCTCGTAACGCGTCAGCTTGTCCTGCTTCTCGCCCGCCTCATTGATGACGACTTCCTTGATACGCACCAACACCTTGGCTTGCAGATCGACCTGCCCGGAACGGTAAGCGCGCAGCAGCTCCGACACATCGGCGAACATCGACCCCTCGCCCAGCGCACCGACCTTCTCGCGCGTCATGTAGTACAGGCCCAGCACGATATCCTGCGACGGCACGATGATCGGCTCGCCGTTGGCGGGCGACAGCACGTTGTTCGATGCCAACATCAAAGTGCGCGCTTCCATCTGCGCTTCCAGCGACAGCGGCACGTGCACAGCCATCTGGTCACCGTCGAAGTCGGCGTTGAACGCGGAGCAGACCAGCGGATGCAACTGGATGGCCTTACCTTCGATCAGAATGGGCTCGAACGCCTGGATGCCGAGGCGGTGCAGCGTAGGCGCGCGGTTCAGCATCACCGGATGTTCGCGGATGACTTCTTCGAGGATGTCCCACACGATAGGCTCTTCGGCCTCGACCATGCGCTTGCCGGCCTTGATCGTGGTGGCCAAGCCCATCTTCTCCAGACGCTCGAAGATGAACGGCTTGAACAGTTCCAGCGCCATCTTCTTGGGCAGACCGCACTGGTGCAGCTTGAGCTGCGGACCCACCACGATCACGGAACGACCGGAGTAGTCGACGCGCTTACCCAGCAAGTTCTGACGGAAACGACCGCCCTTGCCCTTGATCATATCGGCCAGCGACTTCAGCGGACGCTTGTTGGCGCCGGTCATCGCCTTGCCGCGACGACCGTTGTCCAGCAGGGAGTCCACGGACTCTTGCAACATACGTTTCTCGTTGCGCACGATGATCTCGGGCGCCTTCAGTTCCAGCAGGCGCTTGAGACGGTTGTTACGGTTGATGACGCGACGATACAAATCGTTCAGGTCGGAGGTCGCGAAACGGCCGCCGTCCAGCGGCACCAGCGGACGCAGTTCCGGCGGCAGCACCGGCAGCACTTCCATCACCATCCACTCCGGCTTGATGCCGGATTGCATGAACGCTTCCAGCACCTTCAGGCGCTTGGCGAATTTCTTGATCTTGGTCTCGGAGCTGGTCGCTTCCAGTTCGGCACGCAGCTTCTCCACTTCGGCCGGCACATCCAGCGCGCGCAGCAAGGCGCGCACGCCTTCCGCGCCCATCACAGCCTGGAACTCGTCGCCATACTCTTCCAGCTTGGCCAGGTAGTCATCCTCGGACAGCAACTGACCGCGGTTCAGCGGGGTCATGCCGGGCTCGGTCACCACGTAGGCTTCGAAGTACAGCACGCGCTCGATGTCGCGCAGCGTCATGTCCAGCACCATGCCCAGACGCGACGGCAGCGACTTCAGGAACCAGATGTGCGCGACCGGCGAGGCCAGCTCGATGTGGCCCATGCGCTCGCGGCGCACCTTGGACAGCGTGACTTCGACGCCGCACTTCTCGCAGATCACGCCGCGATGCTTGAGGCGCTTGTACTTGCCGCACAGGCACTCGTAGTCCTTCACCGGGCCGAAGATCTTGGCGCAGAACAAACCGTCGCGCTCCGGCTTGAAAGTACGGTAGTTGATGGTCTCCGGCTTCTTCACTTCGCCGTAGGACCAGGAACGGATCTTCTCGGGAGAGGCCAGACCGATCTTGATCGTGTCGAACTCTTCCTTCTGGGTAACCTGCTTGAACAGATCGAGCAATGCTTTCATGTATGACTCCTTTTATCCTTTGTCGGCGGCTTAGTGGCGTTCCAGATCGATGTCGATACCCAAAGAGCGGATCTCCTTGGTGAGCACGTTGAACGACTCCGGCATGCCCGCGTCGATCTTGTGCTCGCCCTTGACGATGTTCTCGTACACCTTGGTACGGCCGTTGACGTCGTCCGACTTGACCGTGAGCATTTCCTGCAGCGTGTACGCCGCACCGTAAGCTTCCAGCGCCCAGACTTCCATCTCGCCGAAGCGCTGACCACCGAACTGCGCCTTGCCGCCCAGCGGCTGCTGGGTAACCAGGCTGTACGGGCCGGTCGAACGCGCGTGCATCTTGTCGTCGACCAGGTGGTGAAGCTTCAGTACGTGCATGTAGCCCACGGTGACCTTGCGGTCGAAAGCATCGCCGGTGCGGCCGTCGTACAACTGGATCTGGCCGGAACGCGGCAGGTCGGCCAGCTCGAGCAGGTCCTTGATCTCCTCTTCGCTGGCGCCGTCGAATACCGGCGTTGCGAACGGCACGCCCGCACGCAGATTGCGGCACAACTCGACCACTTCTTCGTCGGTGAAGGTGGCGATCTCGTCAGCCTGGTCGCCCTTGTAGATCTTGGCAAGGAACTTGCGCATATCGGCAATCTTGGCTTGCGCTTCCAGCATCTGGCTAATTTTCTTGCCCAGACCCTTGGCCGCCCAACCCAAGTGAACTTCCAGCACCTGACCGATGTTCATACGCGACGGCACGCCCAGCGGGTTCAGCACCACGTCGACGGTGGTACCGTCGGCCATGCGCGGCATGTCCTCCACCGGCACGATGCGCGACACCACACCCTTGTTACCGTGGCGACCGGCCATCTTGTCGCCGGGCTGCAGGCGGCGTTTGACGGCCACATACACCTTGACCATCTTCTGCACACCGGCTTGCAGCTCGTCGCCTTGCGTCAGTTTCTTCTTCTTCAGCTCGAACGCGGCATCGAATTCGACGCGCTTCTGCGCCAATGCTTCCTTGACCTGCTCCAGCTGCGCCGCGACATCGTCGTCCGCCACACGGATATCGAACCATTGATGATGCTCGATGCTGTGCAGATATTCCTTGTTCAGCTTGGTACCCTTGGCCAGCTTCTTCGGACCACCGTTTGCCACCTTGTTGTGCAGCAGCTTTTCCAGACGGGCGAACAAGTCGGCCTCGACGATGCGCATCTGGTCGGCCAGGTCTTTCTTGTAGCGCGCCAGTTCGTCGTCGATGATCTGCTGCGCACGCTTGTCGCGCTGCAGGCCTTCGCGGGTGAACACTTGCACGTCGATGACGGTACCGGAGATACCTGCCTTCACGCGCAGCGAAGTATCCTTCACGTCGGAAGCCTTCTCGCCGAAGATCGCGCGCAGCAGCTTTTCTTCCGGTGTCAGCTGGGTCTCGCCCTTCGGCGTGACCTTGCCCACCAGCACGTCGCCCACGCCGACTTCGGCGCCGATGTGCACGATGCCGCACTCGTCCAGACGCGCCATCTGCGCTTCCGACAGGTTCGGGATGTCGCGGGTGATCTCTTCGGTACCCAGCTTGGTGTCGCGCGCCATCACCGTCAGCTCTTCGATGTGGATCGAAGTGAAGCGGTCTTCGGCGACCACGCGCTCGGAGATCATGATCGAGTCTTCGAAGTTGTAACCGTTCCACGGCATGAACGCGATCATCATGTTCTGCCCCAGCGCCAGTTCGCCCATATCGGTCGAAGCGCCGTCGGCCACCACGTCGCCGCGGGCGATCACGTCGCCCACGCGCACCAGCGGACGCTGGTTGATGTTGGTGTTCTGGTTGGAACGGGTGTACTTGGTCAGGTTGTAGATGTCCACGCCGACTTCGCCCGCAGTGGTCTCGTCGTCGTTGACGCGCACCACGATACGGCCGGAGTCCACGTAGTCCACGCGGCCACCGCGCCAAGCCTGCACCGCCGTGCCGGAGTCGACCGCCACGGTACGTTCGATACCGGTACCGACCAATGCCTTCTCGGCACGCAACACAGGCACAGCCTGGCGTTGCATGTTGGCACCCATCAACGCGCGGTTCGCGTCGTCATGCTCCAGGAACGGGATCAGCGAAGCCGCCACGGACACCACCTGCGCCGGTGCCACATCCATGTATTCCAGCTTGTCCGGCTCGGCCAGCACGAATTCGTTGTGCTGACGGGCAGACACGATGTCGTTGGTGAAGTGGCCCTTCTTGTCCAGTTCGGCATTCGCCTGGGCGATGGTGAACTTGCCTTCCTCGATGGCGGACAGATAGTCCACATCATCGGTGGCGCGGCTCTTCACCACACGGCGATAGGGCGTCTCGATGAAGCCGTATTCGTTGGTACGTGCATACAGCGCCAGCGAGTTGATCAGGCCGATGTTCGGGCCTTCCGGCGTCTCGATCGGGCACACGCGGCCGTAGTGGGTCGGGTGCACGTCGCGCACTTCGAAACCGGCGCGTTCGCGAGTCAAACCGCCCGGGCCCAGTGCGGAGATGCGGCGCTTGTGCGTCACTTCCGCCAGCGGGTTGGTCTGATCCATGAACTGCGACAGTTGCGAAGAACCGAAGAACTCCTTCACCGCAGCCGAGATCGGCTTGGCGTTGATCAGGTCGTGCGGCATCAGGTTGTCCGCTTCGGCTTGGCCGAGGCGCTCCTTCACGGCGCGTTCGACACGGGCCAAGCCGGTACGGAACTGGTTTTCGGCCAGTTCACCCACAGCGCGCACGCGGCGGTTACCCAAGTGGTCGATGTCGTCGATTTCGCCGCGGCCGTTGCGCAACTCGACCAGGATGCGGATCACTTCGACGATGTCTTCGTTCGACAATGTGACAGCGCCGGTCAATTCGTCGCGACCGACGCGGCGATTGAACTTCATACGCCCCACGGCGGACAGGTCGTAACGCTCTTCGTTGAAGAACAGGCCGTTGAACAAAGCTTCCACCGCATCTTCTGTGGGCGGCTCGCCGGGGCGCATCATGCGGTAGATCGCCACGCGTGCGGTCCACTGGTCGGTGGTCTCGTCAGTGCGCAGCGTCTGTGAAATGAAACCACCCTGATCCAGGTCGTTGGTGTACAGCGTGTTGATCTTGCTCACGCCTGCAGCCTGCAACTTGCCGATCAAGGTCTCGGTAATCTCGTCGTTGGCGTTGGCGATGATCTCACCGCTGTCCTTGTCGACGATGTTGTGCGCCAGCACGCGGCCAACCAGGAAGTCCTCGGCCACGGTCAGCTTGTCGATACCGGCTTCCTGCATCTCGCGGATATGGCGCACGGTGATGCGCTTGTCCTTGGCGACGATGACCTTGCCGCCCTTGCCTTCGATGTCGAAGCGGGCGATCTCGCCGCGCAGACGCTCCGGCACTACCTCGAACTGGATGCCTTTCTTGCCGAAATGGAAGGTGTCGAACGTAAAGAACATCGACAGGATCTGTTCCGGTGTATAGCCCAGCGACTTCAGCAGGATGGTGACCGGCATCTTCCTGCGGCGGTCGATACGGAAATATACGAAGTCCTTGGCGTCGAATTCGAAATCCAGCCATGAGCCGCGGTAAGGGATCACGCGAGCAGAGAACAGCAGCTTGCCGGAAGAGTGGGTCTTGCCGCGATCATGCTCGAAGAACACGCCGGGAGAACGGTGCAGCTGCGACACGATGACGCGCTCGGTGCCGTTGATCACGAACGAGCCGGTGTGGGTCATCAGCGGGATCTCGCCCATGTAAACTTCCTGCTCCTTCACTTCCTTGACGGTCGGCTTGGACGCTTCCTTGTCCAGCAGCGTCAGGCGCACGCGGGCGCGCAACGGCGAAGCGTAAGTAAGACCGCGCTGCTGGCACTCGCGCACGTCGAACGGCGGCAAGCCCAGGGTGTAGCTGACGAAATCCAGGCGCGCGAACTTGGTGTGGCTCTCGATCGGGAAAATGGAGTTGAACGCAGCTTGCAGGCCGACATTCTTGCGCTGCTCGGGAGCAACCCAAGCCTGCAGGAACTCGCTGTAGGATTCCAACTGGGTGGACAGCAAAAACGGCACCGGCAAAGCGCCAACGCGCTTCGCAAAACTTTTACGAATACGTTTTTTTTCGGTAAAAGAATAGCTCATGGTATCTCCACTAACAGAAGGAAAAGGTAAGGGACAATCGGCGCACGCACCGCTTAACCGTTAACTTCTACAGCTGCAACAACGAACAAACTACTTTTGTTTCCAGAAGCGGCAAAAGGCTGACGGGTTTTCCCGTCAGCCTCTCTGCAAACGCAATGCTTACTTGACTTCAGCAGTTGCGCCAGCTTCGATCAGTTGCTTGGCGATCGCGTCGGCGTCAGCCTTGCTTACACCTTCCTTCAGCGCCTTCGGTGCGCCGTCAACCAGATCCTTGGCTTCCTTCAAGCCCAGACCGGTGATCGCACGCACGACCTTGATCACGTTTACCTTGTTGTCGCCAGCGGCCTTCAGGGTCACGGTGAACTCGGTCTGCTCGGCAGCAGCAGCGCCACCAGCAGCAGCAGCGCCACCAGCAGCAGGAGCAGCCATTGCAGCAGCGGATACGCCGAACTTCTCTTCAACAGCCTTAACCAGCTCGTTCAGTTCCAGCACGGACATGCTGTCCAGTGCGGTCAAAAATGCGTCTTTATCGAATGCCATGTTGTTCTTCCTAAATTGAATGATTGATTAGTTAAGCAGCAGCGCCAGCCTTTTGATCCGCGACAGCCTTCATCACTACGGCGATGCGCGAGATCGGCGACTTCATGACACCCAGCAACTGCGCCAGCAATACTTCCTTGCTCGGCACGCTTGCCAGTGCGCCAACCGCTGCAGCATCCAGAACCTTGCCGTTGTAGGCGCCGCCCTTGATGATCAGCTTATCGTTCGTCTTGGCGAATTCATGCACCACTTTCGCAGCAGCGACTGCATCGGCGCTGATGCTGTACATCAGCGGACCGACCATCTTGTCGCCCAGCGCTTCGAAAGGAGTGCCCTGAACTGCACGGCGCGCCAGCGTGTTCTTCAACACATGCAGATACACCCCGTTCTTGCGCGCGTTGGCACGCAAGGAGGTGATATCGGCTACCGGGATGCCGCGGTACTCAGCCACGACGATGGTCTGGGCCTGCGCCACTTGTGCGCTGACTTCCGCGACCACTGCCTGCTTTTCTTGCAGATTAAGAGCCAAAGTCTTTCTCCATCTTCATTTCGGACATCTTGCGACGTCCGGGTTAACGACCGCGTCCTCAAGTCAGGAGAAAACAACAACCACTCCTGCTCGCGGGCACACCATCTGCGTGGGCCGATGCGACTGCCATCGATTAAGCCTCCGGCCAAACTGCGCCTTCGACACCTACGGTCTTTGATGCTGCCAGCCACGCCAGCAGTCCAAAGAACAAATGGCAGCGGAGAGACTCTCCGCCGCCAGATTCAAAACATTACGCTACCAGGCTTGCCTGTTCGACGCGGATACCGACACCCATGGTGCTGGAGATCGCCACCTTCTTCAGGTACACGCCCTTGGAAGATGCGGGCTTGGCCTTGTTCAGCGCATCGATCAGCGCCAGCATGTTTTCCTTCAGCGCTTCGGGCGCAAAAGATGCACGGCCGATGGTGCACTGCACGATACCGTTCTTGTCGGTGCGGTACTGCACTTGGCCGGCCTTGGCGTTTTTCACCGCGCCTGCCACGTCGGCAGTCACTGTGCCCACCTTCGGGTTCGGCATCAAACCGCGTGGACCGAGGATCTGGCCCAGCTGGCCGACGATACGCATCGCGTCCGGAGAAGCAATCACCACGTCGAAATCCATCTTGCCGCCCTTGATGCTTTCGGCCAGATCGTCGAAGCCAACGATGTCGGCGCCGGCAGCCTTGGCTTCTTCAGCCTTGGCACCCTGAGCGAATACCGCCACACGCATAGTCTTGCCGGTACCCTTGGGCAACACAACGGAGCCACGCACCAGCTGGTCGGACTTCTTCGCGTCGATGCCCAGATTCACGGCCACATCGATGGATTCATCGAACTTGGCTTTTGCGGTTTCCTTGACCAGCTTGAGCGCTTCATCCAGCGCGTACAGCTTGTTACGATCAACCTTGGCAGCGAGTGCCTTGTAACGTTTGGAGATTGCCATGTTATTTCACCCCTTCCACTGTGATGCCCATGCTGCGTGCGCTACCAGCGATGGTACGTACAGCCGCGTCCAGATCGGCCGCCGTCAGATCGGGTTGTTTTGCTTTTGCGATGTCTTCAGCTTGCTTGCGCGTCAGCTTGCCGACCTTGTCGGTATGCGGCGTCTTGCTGCCCTTCTGTACGCCGGCAGCCTTCTTGATCAGGATGGTCGCCGGAGGCGTCTTCATCACGAAGGTGAAACTCTTGTCCGCAAACGCGGTGATCACGACAGGGATCGGCAGACCGGGTTCGACACCCTGGGTCTGGGCGTTGAACGCCTTGCAGAATTCCATGATGTTCAGGCCGCGCTGACCGAGAGCCGGGCCGATGGGAGGACTGGGATTGGCCTTACCGGCCGGAACTTGCAGCTTGATATAGCCGACAATCTTCTTTGCCATTTTTACTACTCCTAAATGTGGGTTAAACGCATACCGCAAACGCTCCGGCACGCTCCCCGTTTGTCATGCCGGAAATCCCGGCGCTCAACATCAGGCTTTTTCGACTTGCCCGAAATTCAGTTCCACAGGCGTCGAACGACCGAAGATCGTGACCGCCACCCGCAGCTTGCTCTTGTCGTAATTGACGTCTTCCACCACGCCATGGAAATCCGTGAACGGACCTTCCTTGACGCGCACCGCCTCGCCCACTTCGAACAACACCTTGGGACGCGGTTTTTCAACACCCGCCTGCATCTGCTGCATGATGTTGTCGACTTCTTTTTGACTGATCGGCGTCGGCTTCATCGCCGAGCCGCCGAGGAAACCGGTGACCTTCGGCGTGTTCTTCACCAAGTGCCAGCTCTCGTCGGTCATTTCCATCTCGACCAGAACGTAGCCCGGGAAGAACTTGCGCTCACTGATGTTCTTCTGCCCAGCCTTCAGCTCAACGACCTCTTCCACCGGAACAAGGATCTGACCGAACAAGTCTTCCATGCCTTCGCGCGCGATGCGCTCCAGCAAGGCGCGATGCACACTTTTCTCGAACTGCGAGTACGTATGTACCACATACCAACGCTTGGTCATCACTCACCCCGTCCCATCAATTTGTTGACGATCAGCAGCAGACTCGCATCCACCGCCCACAGGAACAGCGCCATCACCACCGCGAACAGGATCACCACGCCGGTGGTTTGCATCGTCTCTTTGCGAGTCGGCCACACCACGCGCTTCGCCTCAGCCACCGAATCCCTGGTGAAACCAAAGAACAGCTTGCCGGGCTCGGTCATCCACAACACACCCGTCGCCAGCAGCAGCCCGGCCAGCACCGACAGCACACGCAGCACCGCTGCGCTTTCCTGCAATGCATAGAAGCCAACCACGCCCGCAACGACCAGCAGGAATGCCACGACTAATTTGATCTTGTCCGCCATGTTACGAACATCCGTTTCTTTAAACTGGCAGGCCAGGAGGGTCTCGAACCCCCAACCCTCGGTTTTGGAGACCGATACTCTACCAATTGAGCTACTGGCCTATAAACCTCTATAAACGACAACGGCGGAGCGAACCTCTCGCTCCGCCAGAATCGTCACTTATTACTCGATGATCTTGGCAACCACGCCGGCGCCGACGGTACGACCGCCTTCGCGGATCGCGAAGCGCAGGCCTTCTTCCATCGCGATCGGGTTGATCAGGTTCACCGTGATGCTGACGTTATCGCCAGGCATCACCATTTCGGTACCGGCCGGCAGTTCAACCGCTCCGGTCACGTCGGTGGTGCGGAAGTAGAACTGCGGACGGTAGCCCTGGAAGAACGGGGTGTGGCGGCCGCCTTCGTCCTTGCCCAGTACGTAGATCTCGGCAGTGAACTTGGTGTGCGGGGTGATGGAGCCGGGCTTGGCCAGCACTTGGCCGCGCTCGACTTCTTCGCGCTTGGTGCCGCGCAGCAGTACGCCGACGTTGTCGCCTGCCTGACCTTGGTCGAGCAGTTTGCGGAACATTTCGACGCCGGTGCAGGTGGTCTTCTGGGTCGGCTTGATACCGACGATTTCGAGTTCTTCGCCGACCTTGACGACGCCGCGCTCGATACGGCCGGTCACGACGGTGCCGCGACCGGAGATGGAGAATACGTCTTCTACCGGCATGATGAAGGCGCCGTCGATGGCGCGCTCAGGTGTCGGGATGTAGCTGTCCAGGGCTTCGGCCAGACGGTAGATGGAGGGTTCGCCCAGTTCGCTCTGGTCGCCTTCCACTGCCAGCTTGGCGCTGCCGTGCACGATGGGGGTGTCGTCGCCGGGGAAGTCGTACTTGGAGAGCAGTTCGCGCACTTCCATTTCGACCAGTTCCAGCAGT
>DATGWO010000020.1:0-10115 GCA_035299445.1 Sideroxyarcus sp. | reverse complement strand
GCTCGCCTGGCGGCACCGTGCTTCATCGATTCAATCCAACGCAAGGCGCCGCCCAACCCTTCCATCGAGGGGGACGTCCAAGGGCTATCGCCCTTGGCCGCCCCTCATGTCAAACGTTGGGC
Source organism: Sideroxyarcus sp. (assembly GCA_035299445.1). Lineage (GTDB taxonomy): Bacteria > Pseudomonadota > Gammaproteobacteria > Burkholderiales > Gallionellaceae > Sideroxyarcus. Next base: position 9,993 of record DATGWO010000020.1, on the reverse strand, counting down.
GTCACTGTCGAAACTCCGAGCCATGCAAATTTCAGTTGAGCCATCGGTGGTTGGGTGAGTTCTTATCACCGGGCCGAAGTAATGCACTTGTGCCTGCGTTCACTGTCGCAAGTTTCTCGTTGTAGGTCCCGAGCGGTTGCCCGCAGCCCAGCTCCATCGAACGAATGTTGAATCGTCGAGCCTTCGTTCACCAGTTGGCCCACGGAAGGGCCGGCCGTGCACTTCCCTCGTTCTCAGTGTTTGTCACGAGAGTGCTTGCGAAGTGAGTGCAGGGTCGATGCATTTCTCGGCCGCAGCCGCTCGCAGCAGTTCAGTGTTTGTGAAGGCCTGTCGCTTTGGCGCATTGCCGTGCAAGCTCGCAAAAGCTAGAGTGGCTCGCCCGGCGGCACCGTGCTTCATCGATTCAATCCACCACAAGGTGCCGCCCAACCCTTCAATCGAGAGGACTTGCCCCGGCAAGCCGGGTCAAGCCTCTCATCTCAAACGTTAGGCGCCTCATGACAACACTCACGCCTGAGGTCGTCAAAAAGTTCTGCGAGCACTGCGATTGGGCTGAGCAGTGTTGGCTACTTCGAAAGAATCTCTTCGACGACAACCCAGCGCAACAGGCGCTCTTCTCTCCAAGACACGCGCATTTCTTCAACCGGCTGGCGCTCATTCTTCAGGAACACTGGCTACACGAAGTGGCAAAACTTCATGACCCCGCGCGTCAAAGCGGTCGCTGGAATTTGTCGATCAACTACATCTTTGAGAATGGCGGTTGGAGTTCTGACGTACGCGAAAAATTGGAACGAATCAAAGTTCAATTGTCTTCACTGGCAGGGGCGATACGGGTGGCCAGGAATCGATTGCTATCCCATCATGACCTCGAGATCATCTTGAGTGGCGAGTTGCTGGGTGAGTTTGAAGAAGGCTCCGACATCGCATACTTCGAAGCCCTCCGGGAATATGCATCAACTGTTCATGAGGCAGTCCTGGGAGAACCTTTCTTGTTCGAAGGCCTTACGAGAAATGACGTTGAAGCATTCATTTCGCAGTTTCAGCGCGGAGCCGCCTAACCCTTCCATCGAGAGGACTCGCCCCGGCAAGCCGGGTCGAGCCTCTCATGTCAAACGTTAGGCGCCGCGAGCGCAAGTCGGGAGCACAGATGACGACCTTTCACGCAAATGGTTCTCCGATGTGGAATCTGGGAATCGCGTACCACCCAAACAGTCAAGTCGCTTGGAACTTGGGTATTGGCTATCACGCGAACTCCCAGGTCGCATGGAATCTCGGCATCGCCTATTGGCCAAATGGTCAAGTCGCTTGGAACCTCGGAATTGCGTACTGGGAGAACGGAAAAGTTGCGTGGAACCTGGGAACGGGCCATCACGCAAACGGCTCACCGATGGGCGTCACAGATTCCGTGGAACTCCCTCTGGGAGACGGCATACGACTTGTCTGTGGCAAAGCCGGCCCGTCTCTCTTTGTCTATGGCAAGCAAGTCAAATGAGGGCGGCGCCTAACCCTTCAATCGAGAGGACGTGCCCCGGCAGGCCGGGGCACGCCTCTCATCTCAAACGTTAGGCGCCGCAGATGAGGCCATCCGGACTTTTACTATTAATTCTGCTTAGCAGCAGCTGCACGACCTCATTGGCGCAGCTTGAAGAGAAAGAGAAAGGTAGCTGCAAGCCAGAAGGCAGCGCCAATTGCACAGGCGCAGCTACAAACAGAAGGCTCAGTCGAGTGCAGCAATCAGTGCAGCTTCTTCACAAAGAGCTAGTTTCTCTTCTCCCTGCCGAAGAACCGACTACAGAAGCAAACCTTCCGTCTAAAACCAAGTTTCAAAAGATGCATCGCGCGTGGGAGAGCTATGTCACCTCGTATTGCGATGTCTATTGGAATCTCTGGCCGGGAGCAACCATCTGGAAATCAGCCGAGTCGCGTAGTTTCCTGCTAGGTGAGTACATTGCTTACCAGCGCTATTTGGAAAAGCTCAACGCATGCGCGAAAGGCGATGAGGCCGTTTGCGGCCAACTGGCATATGAAGCATGCAGCCCGACGGGGTGCAGGCAACTCGAAGATGACACAAAGCGAAAATAGAGGCGCATGGCAGCAGCAAGCAGCGCCTAACCCTTCCATCGAGAGGACATGCCCCGGCAAGCCGGGGCATGCCTCTCATGTCAAACGTTGGGCGGCACTGACGGAAAGCCGAGCCATGCGAAGTTCAGTTGAGCCATCGGTGGTTGGGCGAGTTCTTCTCGCCTGGCCAAGATCGAATGCACTTGTGCCCACGTTCACTATCGCAAGTCTCTCGTTGCAGGGCCTGAGCAGTTGCCCGCAGCCCTGCCCCCTCGGACGAATGATGAATCTCCGTGTCTTCGTTTACCGGTGGGCCCACGGAGGGGCCGGCCGTGCACTTCCCTCGTTCTCAGTGTTTGTCACGAGCCTGCTTGCGACGTGAGTGCAGGTTCGATGCATTTCTCGGCTGCAGCTGTTCGCAGCAGTTCCGTGTTTGTGAAGGCCTGGCGCTTTGTCGCATTGCCGTGCAAGCTCGCAAAAGCTAGAGGCCCGCTTGGTAGCACCGTGCTTCATCGATTCAATCCAACGCAAGGTGCCGCCCAACCCTTCCATCGAGAGGACTCGCCCCGGCAAGCCGGGTCGAGCCTCTCATGTCAAACGTTGGGCGGCACTGTCGAAAAGCCGAGCCATGCAAAGTGCAGTTGAGCCATTGGTGGTTAGGCGAGTTCTTCTCGCCTGGTCGAGGTCGAATGCACTGGTGCCTGCGTTCACTGCCGCAAGTCTCTCGTTGTAGGGCCCGAGTGTTTGCCCGCAACCCAGCTCCCTCGGACGAATGTTGAAACGCCGAGTCTTCGTTCACCGGCAGGCCCACGGGAGGGGCCGGCCCTGCACTTCCGTCGTTCTCAGTGCTTGTCACGAGAGTGCTTGCGAAGTGAGTGCCGGTTCGATGCATTTCTCGGCCGTAGCCGCTCGCAGAAATTTCGTGTTTGCGAAGGCTTGGCGCTTTGGCGCATTGCCGTGCAAGCTCGCAAAAGCTAGAGTGGCTCGCCTGGGAGCACCGTGCTTCATCGATTCAATCCGACGCAAGGTGCCGCCCAACCCTTCCATCGAGAGGACGTGCCCCGGCAAGCCGGGGCACGCCTCTCATGTCAAACGTTGGGCGTCATCGGGAGAGATAAGCAGTGATTGAGGGCGGGTGCTTTTGTGGCGAAATCCGTTTCCGAATAGAAGGCTCGCTCAAAAATGCGCAGGCCTGTCATTGCTCACGCTGTCGCAAAGCTTTCAGCGGAGCATCATCGGCTTACGCGGAGATAGCAGATAGCAATGAGTTTCGGTGGATCATGGGTGAAAACCAGCTTTGTACGTATACGTCTGGGCTAGGTTGGGGGCTTGCGTTCTGCCGCACCTGCGGTTCCACTCTATGCGGAATTTTCGACGGTAAGGTACATGGAGTGGCACTGGGAGCAGTCGATGGTGATCCCGGTGTTCAGATTGAAATGCACACGTTTGTTGGATCAAAAGCACCTTGGGATCACATTGGTGGGAACGCTCCCCAGTATGACGAAGGCCCGCCTGCTTCAACTTCGTCTGTGGGCACGAAATGACGCCCAACCCCTCCATCGAGCGGACATGCCCCGGCAAGCCGGGTCATGCCGCTCATGTCAAACGTTAGGCCCCACGAAATGCATTCAGCGCTTATCAACCAGATTCGAGCCGCGTTCGGTTCGGAAGAACTGCAATCTGGTGAGCCAATCTCAGTCGAAACGTACGACGACGAAGGAACAAGCGAGCACTTTCACGGAAGCCATTGGCAAGACCACACATACGCCGAGTTGGAGGAGTTGACCTCTTGTCTCTCATTTTTTTCCCCGGCTGCCTTCTGCTTCTTTCTGCCAAGTTACCTTCTAGCGTCCATAGAGCACCCCACATCATGGTTCGCCGCCGAGGTTGCGAGTCGCCTTTGCCCGCCCAAAGGTGACCCGTCACGTCCCAGCTATTCAGCTTGGTGGTCACGCCTTACGCAAGAGCAACGCTCTACTGTCATGTCCTTTCTGAGAATCATGCAATCGAAGTACCAAGCAATCCCAGAAGCAGACATCGCGCGCCTAGAGGCTCACCGTGCGGCCTAACCCTTCCATCGAGAGGACTTGCCCCGGCAAGCCGGTGCAAGCCTCTCATGTCAAACGTTAGGCCTCAGAAGTATGAAGTGGCGAGAACCATGGCGCGGAACATTGAAGAGACAAACTCCGCTTAGTCTCCTTTCTCGCCAAAACATGCAAAGCGCACTGATCTGGACAGCCGTTTTTGCTGGCTTCCTCGTACTTGGGGTTGCAACTGGCAAGTCTTCAGTGAGCGAAGCGGTCATGCGCTCCTGGCTAGTGCCAGTTCTTGGGTACGGCATAGCAAGCCTAGTCACCGTGGCTCATTGGCTCAGCCCTCTTGAAGTGAGCTCCGGGCCTCGCGGCATCGTGCGATCAAAAGGCGAAGCGCTGGCACTCATTCCCTGGAGTGCCATTCAGTCCTACCGCATTCTTGGCAGCGGTTCAGAGAAAATTTTGGAACTTCAGGTTTCATACTCCGCCGCTCCGGAGCGCCTGTACCTTTCACCTAAGGTCGATGCCACTGAAATTGAAGCCGAGATCCGGGCCCATGTGCACGCTGAGGCCTAACCCTTCCATCGAGAGGACGCTGCCCGGCAAGCCGGTCAGCGCCTCTCATGTCAAACGTTGAACCTAGCCGCGTTGCGGCAGTAGCAGTCGGAGGCTGAGAACCGGGGGCTCGCCCCCGGTAGCCCCCAACACCCGCATGCGAAGACCGCAGTGTTTGAGTCGCACGCGGCCATGGCTTCGCCATCACCGCTTGCCGCTTGCACAGACCGCGAAGAGCGCAGACGCCGGCCTTCGGCCCGCGTCTGCGCAGTCCCTGCCGAGCGGAGTACCCTTGCCGATCGAACGCGAGGGCATGCCATGCACTGCTCGCTGCAAGAGATCTTCGATCAGCACTTCGAGTCGTATGCGCAAGGCCATGCGCTGCACCCGCGTGAGCGGCACGCAGCCTGGTGCATCCGCTACTGCCATCGCGCCGAGATGGGCTCGCATGTACTGGTCTGCCCCGAAGGCCACCACAGCCAGGTGCAGTACCACGCCTGTCGCCATCGCAGCTGCCCACGCTGCGCCGTGCAGGCCCGCCAGCAGTGGCTCGCTACGCAGTTGCCGCGCTTGCTGCCCTGCCCGCACTTCCACGTCATCTTCACCTTGCCGCACGAGCTCATCGCGATGTGGCTGTTCAACCGCGCCTGGTTCAACACGCTGCTGTTCGATTCCGCGCGCGAGAGCCTCTTGCAGTTGTGCACCGATCCCCGGCATCTGGGTGCCACGCCCGGCCTGCTCATGGCACTGCACACCTGGGGCCGCACCCTGAGCCGACATCCGCACGTGCACTGCCTCGTCAGTGCCGGCGGGCTCGATGCGCAGCAGCAGTGGCGCGCCAGCCGTCACGGCTTCCTCGTGCCGGTGCTCGCACTGCAGCGCCTGTTCCGCGGCAAGCTGCTGTCTCAGCTGCAGCAGGCCTTGCACGCGCAGCAGTTGCAGCTGCCACCTTCACACGATGCCGCACACTGGCAGCGTGTGCTGAACGCCCAGTGGCACAGCCACTGGAACGTGCAGATCAGCGAGCCCTACGAGCACGGCCGCGGCGTCGCGCTGTACCTCGCCCGCTACGTCAAGGGTGGGCCGCTCGGTCCGCGTCAGTCGTTCGAGCTCGAAGGCTCCACCGTGCGCCTGCCCTACGTCGACCACCGCGACGGGCAGCACAAGGTGCTCGCACTGCACGTCCACGAGTTCATCTCGCGCGTGCTCTGCCACGCACCGCCGCGCGGTCAGCACACCGTGCGCCAGGCCGGCCTCTATGCCACTGCGCGGCACGAGCAGCATGCGCGCTGTCGCGCGCTGCTCGCATCCCCTGCTCCTCCTCTACCATCCGTGCCGCTGGCATGCCATGATTTGCGGGCACTCACCCCCGCACCCACATGCCCCACTTGTCGTCTGCCCTTGTTGCGCCAGGTCGTCGCTCCTGTCAAGCACCATCGCGGTGAAGTTTCCATACCACGCTTGCCACCTACCTCCCGGCTATGTCCAACCTTACGTTCAAACGGACGTCCACAGGCTCCGCCTGTGGCCGCCGCTTAACTCCACATTAGGCATCATGATGTCCAATCCTCCTGACCTAAACAAGCAGATCCGCGCTCGCGCCGCGCAACTGCTGGGCGGTGAAGCCGAGTTTCAGCGGCTCGCGGAAGAGGAATCTGGCGAGGCTACGCGTCGTTGGCAACAAGACACCGACACGATTGGTCGAATACTTCGCGCGCATTTGTTCATCGAACGCTTCGTGACTGAGAACCTTCAGCGAACAAACCCAGCGCTCGGTTCTGTCGAGAAGGCAAAGTTGACATTCGCTCAGAAAATGTCGCTCCTGAATTCGGCCAACCCAGACATCGCTGATGCACTGCCTGGCATTCGGCGGATGAACAGCATTAGGAATCGTCTAGCGCACGAGAGCCATTCGGGGGTCACCAAAGACGACGCTGCGGCCCTGCTTCAGTGCAGGCTGTTCTCCCAAACCCTCCGAATGAGGCATGGGGAGCAGGTGGCTGCTCTTAGCCCTATCGACATACTTGAGCAGTTCGCAAAGCACACGAGCATCGCCCTCACGGTAGGTCATAGCCGCCTCATCGCTGCGGTAGCTGAGGCTGCTAAAGAACTCTCCCCACGCGATGATGCCTAACCCTTCCATCGAGAGGACTCGCCCCGGCAAGCCGGGGCGAGCCTCTCATGTCAAACGTTAGAAGTCGAAGACCCAGGAATCACTGCCCATGCTGATCAGACGCGCATCTTTCGTTTGCTTCTTCACCCTTTCAATGACCAACGCTCTAGCCGCTGCCCCTTCTGCAAGCGAAGCAAGGAGATTCGTAGCCGCGTATCGCGTTGACGAAACGATTGCACTCGTTGCGAGAGACGCAATCTATGAAGCATCAATGCAAGAAGGTCCGCACAAGCAGTTCTACGCCTGCGTCAACTCACATCTAACAGCGGCCACATTCCATCAGCTAGCTGTCGAAGTTGTGCAGCAAGAGTTTTCTGACGCACAGCGTCTTCAAGATGCTGTCGGCTTTTTTGAAACCGAAACGGGTAGGAAGCTCCGCGATTCGACGGTTGAGGTTTTGCGTCAGAGGCCTATTCGACGCTACGCTGGAAAGCCGCTCACCCAGCCTGGCGACTACCCTATCAGTCCCGCGGAGTACGTGAAGGTGAAGGAGTTCGAGAAACTCCCTGCCTATCAAGATTTCCGTCGGTTCCGAGAAGCAATCAACGCCATCGGAGAGAGTCCAAGTATCCAAGCTCCGCTGAAAGAAGTTCAAACGACATGCTCATCGCCTCAAAAGAAGTAGGCGAGAGGATGCTCGGCACATCGACTCTTGAGTTCACGCGTGAAGTGCGACACCGCTAAGGTTTCCAGAATAGCTCATAGGGTGTGCCGAAGTCGAAGCGTTTTCTGGGTCGATGGTTGAGGCGATTGGCGATCCAGTCGCAGTCGGCTTGAGTGATGTTGCGCAGGCACTGCCCTTTGGGCAAGTACTGCCGGATCAGCCCATTCATGTTCTCGTTGCTGCCGCGCTCCCAGGAGTGGTACGGCGTTGCGAAGTAGCAGCGCACCGGGTACGCCCATTCGATGAGCTTGTAGTCATGGAACTCGGTGCCGTTGTCGAAGGTGATGGTGCGGAACCGGCCCAGGTGCTCGCGGATGGCTTGCTTGATGGCCACGGTAACCTGTTCCTTGTTGCGTGCACTGAGCTTCTTGATGATCACGTAGCCAGTCTTGCGCTCCACCAGCGTGAGCACGCAGTGCCGGCCATCTGCTCCCATGACGGTGTCGCCCTCCCAATGCCAACGCCGGCTTCGCCGAGCTGCACCAGGTGGGCGCTCGCTGATGTGGGTGAGCGTCTGGCCGTCCCATCTTGACGACCATCTTGACGATGGGTGCGCCCCTGGCTATCGCTGCGGCTTGACCGCTCCGACGAAGGCGACGCACTCCACCAGGTTCAGCGCAGCCATCATCAGGTACTTCTCCGCCTCGGTGCGCACAGCCATCAGGTCGTGGTCGCCGAGCCAGCCGTAGACGAAGGCCAAGAGGTAGCGCTCGGCATGTTCGTTGTGGAACTGCTCGACGACCTTGGTCGCCAGTTCCTGCGGCAGTCCTTCGTTGAAGCGCGCGCGGGCCGTCAGGCGCTGCAGGCAGCCGTCCTGGATGTCCTCGGTGATCAGTGGCCACTGGTGGCCGCTGAGCTTCATCGCCTGGAAGGTGACGAACAGGATGTGCAGCACCACCTCCAGTTGCGCCATGTCCACCCCCATGCGCGGCAGCACCAGGAACGAGGCCAGCATGTTGGGTTGTTGGGCGTAGATCTCGTCGGCCAGGCCCACCTTCTGGTCGTGGCCCATGCGCCGCACGGCGACGTCGGCCTCGATCACCACCCACTGCGTGAGCCGCCCCATCCTCAGCTCGGCCGCCAGCGATGCGGCAACAGTTCTTCCAGCCTGTGGCTGGGGTGGGTGTGGATGCGCGCCAGCACGTCGCGCAAGTAGGCCCACGGGTCCAGGCCGTTGAGCTTGGCCGACTGCACCAGGCTCATCACCACCGCCGCACGCTGCCCGGCCAGCGCGCTGCCGGCGAACAGCCAGTTCTTCGCGCCCAGCTTCCAGGGCTTGATCTGCCGCTCGATCAGGTTGTTGTCGATGGCCACCGCCCCGTCGTCCAGGTGCAGCGTGAGGGCCTTCCAGGCGTTGCGGCTGTAGTCGATGGCCTCGGCGATCTTGCTGCCGTCGGGCACCTGCGTGCGCTGCAGCTTCAGCCACACCTCGAACTCCTCCCACAGCGGCCGGCTCAGCACCTGGCGGGCGTTGCGGCGCTCGTCGCAGCCCATCTCGGCGAAGGCCGCCTCGGTCCGGTAGATCCGGCTCCAGCGCAGCATCGCCTCGGTGGCCACCGCGCTGGCGCTGCTGCCGCCGCGGCTGAGTTCCTCGAAGCGGCGCCGGGCGTGCGCGGCGCACGCCGCCGCCTTGCGCTGCGGGTAGACCTTGGCATCGAGCACGCCGTTGTAGCCGGCGTACTGGTCGGTGATCAGGGTGCCGTTCCATGCCGGCACGGGCGATGGCGGACCCTTGCCGCCCAGGAAGGCCAGCGGGTACTGCGCCCCGCGGCCCAGGCAGAACTCGTAGACCACGCCCGGATGCGGGTCGTGGTGGCTGCGCGCCCAGGCCCAGACGTAGGCCTTTTTCGTCTTGCCCGCGCCCGGGTCCAGCAGCGGCAGCGGCGTCTCGTCGGCGTGCAGCACCCGGCAGCTGAGGACGAAGCGCCGCAGCAACTCGAACAGCGGCTCCAGCGACACGCCGCCGGCGCCGCCCCAGCACGCCAGCGTCGAGCGCGGCGTGTACACGCCCGAGCGCGCGTTGATGGGCTCCTGCCGGTAGTACGGCACGTGGTCGACGAAGCGGCTGATCAGCGTGTGCGCCACCAGGCCGGCGGCCGGGATGCCGCCATCGATGACGTCCGGCTCGGCCGGCTCCTGGTGCAGTTGCTGGCAGCACTTGCACGCCCACTTGCCGTAGATGTGCCGGTGCACGAAGAACTTCGCCGGGATGATGTCCAGCTTCTCGCTCACGTCCTCGCCGATACGCAGCATCGGCCGGCCGCAGCCGGCGTTCTGGCAGGTGGTGTCTGCGGGCTCGTGGCGGTGCTCGACGCGCTCCAGGTGCGCGGGCAGCGCCTTGCGGCGGGGCTTGGCGCGTGGCGCCTTCGGGGTCTTGGGTACCTCGGGCAGGCCGCGCTGCAGTTCGGCCAGCTTCGCCCGCAGGCTGGCCTCGTCCTCGGCCAGGGTGTCCTGGAACAGTGCGCGCTGCTGGGCCGTCATGGCTTCGGTCTTGGCGCCGAACTTCC
>DATGWO010000019.1:0-82069 GCA_035299445.1 Sideroxyarcus sp. | reverse complement strand
GCAAGCCAATCAGGGCGTATATGTATCCGTGCTCAAGCCCGGCGACACCATCCTCGGCATGAGCCTGGCCCACGGCGGCCACCTGACCCATGGCGCCACCGTCAACATCAGCGGCAAACTGTACAACGCCATTCAATACGGGCTGAACGACAAGGAAGAGATCGATTACGACCAGGTGCAAGCGCTGGCCACCCAGCACAAACCCAAGATGATCGTGGCCGGTGCTTCCGCCTACGCGCTGGTCATCGACTGGAAGCGCTTCCGCCAGATCGCCGACAGCGTCGGCGCCTACCTGTTCGTGGACATGGCGCACTATGCTGGCCTGGTCGCCGCGGGCTACTACCCCAACCCGGTGGGCATCGCCGACTTCGTCACCACCACTACCCACAAGACCTTGCGCGGCCCGCGCGGCGGCCTGATCCTGGCCAAGGCGGAGCACGAGAAGGCGCTAAACTCGGCGATCTTCCCGCAATTGCAAGGCGGCCCGCTGATGCATGTCATCGCGGCCAAGGCCGTGGCGTTCAAGGAAGCCGCAAGCAAGGAGTTCAAGGACTACCAGAAGCAGGTGATCGACAATGCGCGCGTGATGGCCAAGGTGCTGACCGAGCGCGGTGTGCGCATCGTGTCCGGCCGTACCGACAGCCATGTGTTCTTGGTCGACCTGCGCGCCAAGAAACTCACCGGCAAGGATGCCGAGGCAGCATTGGGCAAAGCGCATATCACCGTGAACAAGAACGCCATCCCGAACGATCCGGAAAAGCCTTTCGTCACTTCCGGTATCCGCATTGGTTCGCCGGCGATGACGACACGCGGCTTCAAGGAACTTGAGGCCGAGCAGTTGGCGCACCTCATCGCTGACGTGCTGGATGCGCCGAACGACGATGCGGTGATTGCGCGGGTGGTCGGCGAGGTGAAGAAGCTGACCACGAAGTTCCCGGTTTACGGCGCGTAAGCTGAATCATGCGGTGTCCGTTCTGCAAAGGTCCCGACACCCAGGTGGTGGACACCCGCGAGAACGAGGAGGGCGACAGCATCCGTCGCCGCCGCCGTTGTCTGGCATGCGACAAACGGTTCACCACCTATGAAACGGTGGAGTTGCGCATGCCGCAGGTGGTCAAGCAGAACGGCATGCGCAGCGAATTCGACGAAGAAAAGCTGCGCACCAGTTTCAGCCGTGCATTGCACAAGCGCCCGGTACCTACCGAACTGGTCGATGCAGCCATCGACCATATCACCCAGAAAGTCTTTGCGTTGGGCGAACGGGAGATTGGTTCGCGCCAGATTGGCGAGATGGTGATGAAAGAGCTGCTCAAGCTCGACAAGGTCGCCTATATCCGCTTCGCTTCCGTTTACAAGAGCTTCCAGGATGTTGGCGATTTCTCCGATGCGATTGACGCGGTGAAGAATGCCCGCCGCCGGAAGACCGACAAGCAATGAACGCTGCCGACAGCCAGTGGATGGCACACGCGTTGCGTTTGGCCGAGCGCGGCCTGTACACGACCTCACCGAATCCCCGGGTCGGCTGTGTGCTGGTGAAGGAGGGCAAGATCGTTGGCGAAGGCTGGCACGAGCGTGCGGGCGGGCCGCATGCGGAAGCGCATGCCTTGCGCGCGGCGGGAGAGTCGGCGCGCGGCGCCACCGCCTATGTCACGCTGGAGCCGTGCAGTCATCACGGGCGCACGCCGCCCTGTGCCGATGCGTTGATCGCGGCGGGCGTCAGTCGCGTGGTGGCTGCTATGCAGGACCCCAATCCGCTGGTGGCGGGCAAGGGCATCGCCAGGCTGCGCGCGGCCGGTATCGAGGTCGAATGCGGGCTGATGGAAACGGCCGCGCACGAACTCAACATCGGTTTCGTCGCACGCATGACGCGCGGCACGCCGTGGCTGCGCAGCAAGGTTGCCGCAAGCCTGGACGGGTGCACCGCGCTGGCGAACGGCGCGAGCAAATGGATCACTGGCGAGCCGGCGCGCGCTGACGTGCAACACTGGCGCGCGCGCTCCTGTGCCGTGCTCACCGGCATCGGCACGCTGTTGGCGGACGACCCGCAGCTCAATGTGCGCGAGATCGCCAGCGGGCGCCAGCCGTTGCGCGTGGTGCTGGACAGCGGCTTGCGCATGTCGCCATCGGCCGCGATATTGCAGGGCGGCAAGGTTTTGATCTACACCGCCGCGACCGACGAGCGCAAGCAATCGGCGCTGCAAGAGCGCGGCGCGGAAGTGCTGCCGATGCCGGGTGCAGACGGGCAAGTCGACCTGCACGGTGTCATGCGCGACCTGGCGCAACGCGGCATTAACGAAGTGCTGGTGGAAGCCGGGCGCATCCTGAACGGTGCCTTGCTGAAAGCCGCGCTGGTGGACGAATTGGTGTTGTACCTGGCGCCGCAATTGCTGGGCGATGCCGCGCGCGGCATCGCGGATATCGGCGAGCTGACGAAGCTCGAGCAGCGCGTGGCATTGGCGTGGCGCGATGTGCGCCAGGTGGGCAACGATTTGCGCATCATAGCGGGGGTGAAAAATGTTTAGTGGAATCGTGGCAGATGCCGGTTTGATCAAGTCGGCGCATGACCGTGACGGCGGTTTGCGCCTGACCGTGGCGACAGAAACGCTCGGTATGGACGATGTGGCCATCGGCGACAGTATTGCGGTGAACGGAGTGTGCCTCACCGTGGTGGAGATACGCGGCAACGACTTCATCGTGGATGTCTCGCGCGAGACGTTGAACTGCACTACCGGGCTCGAGAAGTCGGGGGCGCACGTCAATCTGGAGAAAGCATTGCGCCTTTCCGACCGCTTGGGCGGTCATCTGGTCAGCGGCCATGTGGATGGCGTGGGCGAGGTGGTCGCTTTCAACGACATCGGCGAGAGCTGGCGCCTGGTGGTGCGTGCACCGCAAGAGCTGGCGAAATACATCGCGACGAAAGGCTCCATTACCATCAACGGTGTCAGCCTCACGGTGAACCAGGTCGCCGGCTCCGAGTTCGAGGTGAACCTCATCCCGCACACGCTGGATGTGACGACGCTGAATGAGCTCAAGGTGGGCAGCAAAGTGAATCTGGAAATCGACCTGATCGCGCGTTACGTCGAGCGCATGCTGGCCGCCGGCAAAGGCTGATCAGAGCAGGAACGGCACGAAGCGTTTGCTCTGCTGCATGTATTCCCGGTACGGCTCGCCGAAATAGCGCGTGTTCTCGCGCTCCTCGATGAGTGCGGCCAGCACCAGCAGGGCGCAGGCGAGCAGCGCGAGGGCAAGGTTCAGCCATGATATCTGCTTGAAGAACAGTGCCGCGGCCATGGCCATCAGCGAGTCATACATCGGGTGGCGGATAAGGCGGTAGATGCCGTGCGTCACCAGTGCCGTGGTCTTTTCGAAGTCCAGCAGCGCAGCGCCGTCGTCGCGGCGGTCGTCCTGCCGGCCGAACTGTTGCAGCGACAGATAGCCGATCAGCACCAGAAACAACGACAGGCTCATCAATATCCCGCTGAGTGTCTGATTCCATGCGGCCGGGGCGTCGTGCCAGCTGTCCAGGTTGCGGGTGAACAGAAGCAGCATCAGTTCCCATGCCAGGAATCGGCAGAAGCCGTGCGACCTTGCCGCCCGCAGCGAGGCGCGCGAGATATAGGCAAGCAGCAGGGTGCCGATGACGAACGTGATCCATTCCTGCATGGGGGTCATTTCCGGTGAACGACGTCGGCGAATAGTACGCCTGCCCGGGCTGGAGTTGTAGCGAAGATGATAGAATCCGCCCTCGAATATCGAATCACAGAGCCATTCCATGACTGACATTTCACCAATCACCGAGATCATCGCCGAGATCCGCGCCGGGCGCATGGTTGTGCTGGTGGACGAGGAAGACCGCGAGAACGAGGGCGATCTCGTCTTCGCCGCCGAATTCGTCACGCCGGAAAAGATCAACTTCATGGCCAGGCACGGGCGCGGGCTGATCTGCCTGACGCTGACGCAAGCGCATTGCCAGCAGCTCAACCTGCCTTTGATGGTGCGCGAGAACGGGTTGTCGCTGGCGACCAACTTCACCGTTTCGATCGAGGCGGCGACCGGGGTGACCACCGGCATTTCTGCCGCCGACCGCGCGCGCACCATACAAGTGGCGGCGGACAAGAACGCCAAACCTGCCGATATCGTGCAGCCCGGCCATATCTTCCCGCTGCGCGCGCAGAACGGCGGCGTGCTGGTGCGCGCCGGCCATACCGAAGCCGGTTGCGACCTGGCGCACTTGGCTGGCCTCACGCCGGCCTCGGTGATCTGCGAGATCCTCAAGGAAGACGGCGAGATGGCGCGCCTGCCCGACCTGATCCCGTTCGCCAAAGAGCACGGCCTTAAGATCGGCACTATCGCCGACCTGATCGAATACCGCAGCCACAACGAGACACTGGTCGAGCGCGTTGCGCGGCGCACCGTGCAGACCGCTTATGGCGAACTTGACCTGGTGACTTACACCGACAAGACCACCCAGCGCACCCATCTGGCCTTGGTGAAGGGTGACATCCAGCCACAGAACGAGACCGTGGTGCGCGTGCACGAGCCGCTGTCGGCACTGGATTTCCTGGAGCAGGTCAGCCTGCCCAACTCCACCAGCGTGCACGATGCATTGCAGAAGATCAGCCAGTCCGCCGCCGGCGTGCTGGTGCTGATGCATCACAGCGAGACCTCGGCGGACCTGCTTGCGCGCGCCGCCGCCCAACCGGAGGCGCAGCACGCGCGCTGGGACCCCAAGAATTACGGCATCGGCGCACAGATCCTGCGTGACCTCAATGTCGGCAAGATGTGCCTCATCGCCACCCCGCGCAAACTACCGAGCATGACCGGCTTCGGCCTCGAGGTGGTGCGTTACTGTCAATGCAAGGAAACAAAATGAAAGAGATCGAACAGAACCTGGACGGCAAAGGCCTGCGCGTCGGCATCGTGCAAAGCCGCTTCAACGAAGTGGTGTGCGAGGGGCTGCTGGCGGCGTGCCGCGCGCAGTTGGTGAAGAACGGCGTGAGCGAGAGCGACATCACGCTGGCCACTGTGCCGGGCGCGCTGGAGATCCCGCTGGTGCTGCAGGCGATGGCGCAGAGCAAGAAGTTCGATGCACTGATTGCATTGGGCGCAGTGATACGCGGCGATACCTATCACTTCGAGGTCGTCTCCAACGAATCGGCGCGCGGTGTCGGCGAGGTGCAGCTGCATAGCGGCGTGCCCGTCGCCAATGCCATTCTCACCACCGATACCGATGAGCAGGCGGAAGTGCGCATGAATGTGAAGGGCGCCGAGGCGGCGATGGTTGCCATCGAGATGGCGAATCTGTTGAAAGCGATCGCATGAACGACAACAAGCAAAGCACTCCCGCCAAGAGCCAGCGCCACCGTGCGCGCGAACTGGCGCTGCAGGGCATCTATGAATGGCGGCTTTCCGGCAAGAGCGCGGCGCAGATCGAAAAGGCCACTACTGCCGAGAAGAGTCTCGGTCGTTACGATGTCGAATTCTTCGGCCAGCTGCTGCGCGGCGCGATTGCGCAGCATGAAGCGTTGGACGAGCAGATCGCCCTGCATCTGGACCGCAAACTGGAAGAGTTGAGCCCGGTCGAATATTCCGTGCTGTTGCTCGGCGCTTTCGAGCTGGCACAGCATCCGGAAGTGCCGTACCGCGTGGTCATCAACGAAAGCGTCGAACTGGCCAAGACCTTCGGCGGCAGCGACGGCCATAAGTTCGTCAACGGTGTGCTCGACAAGCTGGCGGCGCAACTGCGCGCGACCGAGGTCGCCGCGAAATAATCTATCGGAGCCGCCTTGTCGGAATTCGATCTCATCCGGCGTTATTTCACCCGCCCCACCCCGGGTGCCTCCTTGGGGGTGGGCGACGATGCCGCGTTGTTGCGTGTGGGCGAGGGCATGGAACTGGCTGTCTCCACCGACATGCTGGTGAGCGGTACCCACTTCTTCTCCGATGCCGATCCTTTCCTGCTCGGTCACAAGACGCTGGCAGTGAACCTGTCCGACATGGCGGCGATGGGTGCGCAGCCGCGCTGGGCGACGCTGTCGCTGGCGTTGCCGGCGGCGGATGAAGGCTGGTTGGAAAGATTCAGCGCTGGTTTCTTTGCGCTGGCCGATGAATACGGGGTCGAGCTGATCGGCGGCGACACCACGCGCGGTCCGCTCAATCTGTGCGTCACCATCATGGGCGAGGTGCCGCGCGGTCAGGCGCTGCGCCGCGACGGTGCGCAGGCCGGGGATGACATCTGGGTGTCGGGCACGCTGGGTGATGCCGCGCTGGGGTTGGCCTGCTTGCAAGGCGGCACCACCTTGCCGGAAGGCGCGCGCGCTTCCTGCCTCGCCGCGTTGCATCAGCCGCAGCCGCGGGTCGCGTTGGGGCTGGCGTTGCGCGACATCGCCAACAGCGCAATCGACGTCTCCGACGGTTTGCTGGCCGACCTCGGCCACATCCTCGAATGCTCCGATGTCGCCGCCGAGCTGCGATATGACAAACTGCCGGTCCCGTCATTGTTCGCCTCGGCTGGCGGCGAGATGATCGAGCTGGAGCAGAGATGCTTGCTGGCAGGTGGCGATGATTACGAGTTGTGTTTCACTGCGCCGAGCACCCGGCGTGACGAGATCGGCATGCTGGCGAGCCGCGTGCGCGTGCCGCTGACGCGGATCGGCAAGATCGTGTCGGGGCGCGGCTGCAAGGTGCGCGCGGCGGACGGCAGCGTGATGACAGTAAAGGTAGGCGGCTATGACCACTTCGAATGACGAGTTGAAAGTCCAACCAGGCTGGAACTTCCTGTTCAGTCATCCGGCGCATTTCCTTTCCTTCGGCTTCGGTGCCGGGCTGCTGCCGAAAGGCCCCGGCACTGCCGGCACGCTGGTTGCCTTCCCGATGTATTGGTTCCTTGCGCCGCGCCTGACCGATGCGATGTTCATCTTCGTGTTGATCTGGGCCTTCGCCTTTGGCGTGTGGGTATGCGACATCACCGGCAAGGCACTGGGGCAGGACGACTATAGCGGCATCGTGTGGGACGAGATCGTCGCCTTCCTGCTGGTGCTGTTCTTCACGCCGGAAGGCCTGGTGTGGCAGATCCTCGCGTTCTCGCTGTTCCGGTTCTTCGACATCCTCAAGCCCGAACCCATCCGTCATTTCGACAACACCTGGCACGGCGGCCTCGGCGTGATGTTCGACGACATCCTCGCGGCGGGATACACCCTGCTGTGTCTCGCCGTCATCAAGAGTGTCCTACTATGAGGGCGCTCATCGCATTGCTTGGCTGCATTGCGTTGAGCGTACAAGCTGAGAGCTTCAGCGCCAAGGTCATCGCCGTGATGGATGGCGACACCGTGCTGGTGCTGCGCGGCGGGCAAAAGCTCAAGGTGCGGATGGCCAATATCGACGCGCCGGAAAAAGATCAGGCGTTCGGCAAGCAGTCGCGCGAATCTCTGTTGGAGATGGTCGGCAAAAAACAAGTGCAGATCGACAGCCAGGCCGTCGACCAATATGGCCGCATCGTCGGGCAGATCAGTGTTGAGGGGCGCAGCATCAACCAAGAGCAGGTCAAGCGCGGCATGGCGTGGGAGTATTCGCACTACCACAGCGACAAGACCTACATCGGCCTGCAAAGCGATGCGCAACAGGCACGGCGCGGCCTGTGGACGCAGACCAGCCCGCAAGCACCGTGGCAATGGCGCAAGCTGCATCCTTCGGTTAAGCCCGCTGCGCAGAAACAACCTGTCGCCCAGCGCACCGCGCCGGTGATGCTGTACGACATGGAATGCGGCAAGAAGCGCCGTTGTTCTGAGATGGCTTCATGCGACGAAGCACATTTCTACCTTACCCGTTGCGGCGTCAAACCACTGGATGGCAATCGTGACGGCGAGCCGTGCGAGAGTTTGTGTGGCGGCAAGAAGCAGGGCGGCAGCTAACGCTTGAATCCGCCGGCGCCCGGGTCAGTCGGCAATAATTTCCCGCCGGATGCCATCGCTGTCGCAACGCAGGGCATTCGCCTTGTTGTCCCAATCTCCCAACACCCAGCGTTCGCAGGTATGCTCGTCGAGGTGGATCATATGGCGCGCCGGACGGTGGGTGTGGCCGTGGATCAGGCGCGGGTAATGGTAGTGGCGCAGCAGCGCGTTCACCGCCTCGCCGTTCACGTCCATGATGCTCATCGCCTTGTTCTGCTTCTCCCCCTCGCTTTGTGCGCGGATACCCTCGATCTGTGACTTGCGGTTCGCCAGCGGCTGTGCGAGGAACTGCGTCTGCCAAGCACTGTTGCGCACCATCTCGCGGAAGCGCTGATACTCGATATCGTCGGTACATAGCGCATCGCCATGGGTGAGCAGGGTGGGCGTGCCGTAGAGATCGAGCAGCGTCGGGTCGGTCAGCAATGTTGCGCCACAGGCTTGCGCCAGCGCCTTGCCCATCAGCAGGTCGCGGTTGCCGTGCATGATGTAGAGCCGTGTGCCGCCCCCGCTCAAGCCGCGCAGGGTGCTGCATATCTGCTGGTGGAACGGATCGTTGAGGTCGTCGTCACCCGCCCAGTATTCGAACAGGTCGCCGAGGATGTAGAGTTTTTCCGCCTTGGGGGCGATGTCGGCCGCGAAGCGCAGGAACAGCTCGGTGCTGTGCGCATGGTTCGCACTGAGGTGCAGGTCGGAGATGAACAGGCTGTATGCCATAAATCAAAACGGCGCCGCAGCGCCGTTTGTTTATTGAACCACTTCCGCCTTGGTGATGATGACATCTTCCTTTGGCACGTCCTGATGGAAGCCGCTGCTGCCGGTCTTCACTTTGGCGATGGCATCGACCACTTCCATGCCTTCCACCACTTTGCCGAACACGCAGTAGCCCCAGCCATCCTGGCCGGGATAGTCGAGGAAGCTGTTGTTCTTCACGTTGATGAAGAACTGCGCGGTGGCGGAATGCGGATCGCCGGTGCGTGCCATGGCGATGGTGTAGGTGTCGTTCTTGAGGCCGTTCGCGGCTTCGTTTTTGACCGGCGCATTGGTCTTCTTCTGTTTCATGCCGGGCTCGAAGCCGCCGCCCTGGATCATGAAGTTGGGGATCACGCGGTGGAACACGGTGTTGCTGTAGAAGCCGCTGTTCACATAGTCGAGGAAGTTCTGCACGGTGAGCGGCGCCTTCTCGGCGTCGAGTTGCAGGGTGATGATGCCTTTGTTGGTATGGAGCTTGACCATTTTCAATTTTCCTTTGGTTGCGGGTGTAGATGCTGCTTGTGCCGGCAGGACGCAAAGTGCGGCCAGCAGGAATGCGAGAACGATGCGGATCAACTTCATTTAGGCGGCTCCCTCGTAGACGATCTTCCAGCGCCCGTCTTTCTTCATCCAGTACTGGCGCTTGTTCATGTGGTTGGAAAGGTTGTTGCTGTCGTAATCCTGCTCGAAGTTCACCACCACCAGGTCAGGCTGGTTGGGGTAGGGGAACACGCTGAGGTTGGCCACCTTGACCTTGATCCAGGTCTTGCCGGAATTGACCAGACGCTTTTGCTGCGCGAACGCGGCCAGTTTCATGCTGCCGGTGGAGAAGTCTTCGGCGTAATGCGCGAGGTAAGCCTCGGTGTCGCGGCTGGCCCAGTCGCTGCGCCACTGTTCGATGGCCTGCAGCAGCGAATCGCGCTCGCCGCGATCCGCCTCGTCGCTCCAGTCGATCTGTTTGGTGATGATCACCGGAGTGATGCCGACTTGCAGGTGGCTGCCCAGATGGGTGAGATCGTCGTTGGAAAGCACCACGCAGCCGTTGCTGGCCAGCGGCGGGCGGCTGTAGGTGTCGCTCGGGGTGCCGTGCAGCCAGATGCCGTGGCCGTCGCGGCCCAGGCGCTTGTCCCACTCGTTCGGGTAGCTCAGCGGGTAGGCGCCGGAACCATAGAAGTCGGTGAGTTTGTTTTTGTTCAGGTACTCGTTGACGAAATACACGCCGAGCGGGGTCTTCTGGTCGCCTTCGGTGGATTTGTCAGCTCCCTTCTTGCCGACGCTGATGTAGAAGTCGGCCACATAGCGGGGTTCCCCCTTCACGTTCTCGTACAGGTAGAGCGTGGATTTGCTGGTATCCACCACCACCGCGTAACGTTGCTTGGGCGAGAGTTGCCACAGGTATTTCGGCACGGCGATGGGTTGCTGCTGCTGTACGCGCTGCAGGCGAGCATTGGCTTCTTCGCGCAGGTCCTGCACGCGGTCGCGCGGAGCGTTGGGGGCGGCGCCGAAATCGCTGATCGGTTTTGCGCGCGCCATCAGCAGGTCGCCCTTCACCAGCTGTGCCAGCTTGAAATTCGGATTCACCTTGAGTAGCGAATCGACTTCGTTGAGTGCCAGATCCAGCCGGTTCTCGCGCACCGCCTGCAGGCTTTTCGCCAGCGACAATTCCATGTCGCGCGAGGGCGGTTCCGCCGTCGCGGGGAAAGCGGAGATCGTCAGCAGTAGGGCGAGCAGAAGGCGGGACATGGGTTTAATTGCCGGAGCGCTCTTCCGTGATCAGCCATTGCCCGTCCACTTTCACCCATTCCAGCGCCTTGCTGGAAGTGCTGCTCAGGTGGCTGGCGCGATAACTTTGCTTGAACGCGATGTTGACATGCTTGTCGTCTGCGACGCGGATCTTGGTGTCGCGTACCTCGACGCGGATGGAAGAAGGCTTGGCGATGCGCTCTTTGCGTTGCGCTTCCCATGCGCTACGGCTCAAGCCGTCCGGCGTCTTGAATTCCTTGGCATAGAGCGACAGATATTTTTTGCTGTCCTTGGCCGACCAGGCTGCGGCCCAAGCTTGGGTGGCCTGCAGGACTTCGGCGGCGGGATCGCTGGTAGGCTCAGCTTTCTTCGTCGAGGTGGCGACTATTACCGGTGCCGTGACTGCAGCGGCCGGAGCGGAGGCTGCCTGCGCGTTGTCGGCCAAGGTCGGTACGGTCGGTTTGGTGCGCGCGTTCTTGCCGTTGCTGCCGAACAGGTCGCGGATCATCGCCAGTTTGGTTTGGGTGCCGGTGTTGCTCTTGTCCAGTTGCAGTGCGCGGTCATAGGCCTGGCTGGCCATCTTGGCATAGATGTCGCCCAGATTCTCGTGCGCGGTGGCGTAGCTGGGATGGGTGCGGATCGCCATTTCGAGCGCGACCTTGGCCTTTTCGTATTGGCCCTGGCTGGCATACAGCACGGCGAGGTTGTTGTAGGGCTCGGGCAGCTCCGGGTAATCATCGGTCAATTCGGTGAAGATCTTGATGGCGTTGGCCGTGTCGCCCTGTTCGGTGACGATCAGGCCTTTGAGGAAGCGCGCCTGCGCATCTTTGGGTTTGGTGGCGAGCACGCCATTGACCTTCTCCAGCGCCTGCGCGTGCAGCCCCTGCTTGAATAGTTTGTTGGCGTCCTGGATGTCGTCTGCCCGAGCGGCGGAGGAAATCGACAGGAATGCGCACAGCGCAGCGATGAGGCTAAATTTGTTGATCTGGTTCATTGCGTGCTCTCGTTCCGAAAAAAACCTGACGGCACCCGTCCGGCAAGCCGCGATTCTACCAAATAAGCGGCGGACTCACACGGAATGCACCCAGTCTGGCGTCAGGTGTTTTCAGGTAGAATTCCGCACCTTCATCGCAGACACCTTTGAACAAAAAATGAGCAGCAATTCCCCTACTCCTGCCGCGCCCGTCTCCAATTTTCTGCGCACCATCATCGATGGCGACCTCGCCTCCGGCAAGCACAGCACCATCCAAACCCGCTTCCCGCCCGAGCCGAACGGTTATCTGCACGTCGGCCATGCCAAATCCATCTGCCTGAACTTCGGTCTGGCCAAGGACTATAACGGCCTGTGCAACCTGCGCTTCGACGACACCAACCCGGAGAAGGAGAGCGAGGAATACGCGCAATCCATCCAGGACGACGTGCGCTGGCTGGGTTTCCAGTGGAACGGCGAAGTGCGCTGGGCCTCGGACTATTTCGATGCGCTGTACGACTTCGCGGTCGAGCTCATCAAAAAAGGCCTGGCCTATGTGGACGACCTGACGCCGGAGCAGATGCGCGAATATCGCGGCACGCTCAAGGAGCCGGGCAAGAACAGCCCCAACCGCAGCCGTTCCGTGGCCGAGAACCTCGATCTGTTCACCCGCATGCGTAACGGCGAATTTGCCGACGGCGCGATGGTGCTGCGCGCCAAGATCGACATGGCCTCGCCCAACATCAACATGCGCGATCCCGTCATCTACCGCATCCGCCGCGCGCACCACATCCGCACCGGCGACAAGTGGTGCATCTACCCGATGTACGACTACACCCACTGCATCTCCGACGCGCTGGAAGGCATCACCCATTCCATCTGCACGCTGGAGTTCGAGGATCACCGCCCGCTGTACGACTGGGTGCTCGACAACATCACCATCCCCTGCCACCCGCGCCAGTACGAGTTCTCGCGGCTGGAACTGCACTACACCATCACCAGCAAACGCAAACTGCTGCAATTGGTGAACGAGAAAAAGGTGAGCGGCTGGGACGATCCGCGCATGCCCACCATCAGCGGCATGCGCCGTCGCGGCTACACGCCGGAAGGCATCCGCGAGTTCGCCAAGCGCATCGGCGTTTCCAAGAGCGAGAACATCGTCGACATGGCGATCATGGAAGGCGCGATCCGCGAAGACCTGGAAGCCCGCGCCCCGCGCGTGATGGCTGTCATCAATCCGCTCAAGGTCACGATCACCAATGCCGATGGTGCGCAGACACGCGAAGCCGATTTCCATCCCAACCATCCCGAGTTCGGCAAACGCATGGTGCCGTTCAGCAAAGACTTGCTCATCGAGGCAGATGACTTCGCCGAAGTGCCGCCCGCGGGCTGGAAACGGCTGACCCTGGGCGGCGAGATCCGTCTGCGCCACAGCTACGTGATGCGCTGCGACGAAGCGGTGAAGGATGCGTCCGGCAAGGTCATCGAGCTCAAGTGCAGCATTGACCACGACACGCTGGGCAAGAACCCGGAAGGCCGCAAGGTGAAGGGCGTCATCCACTTCCTGTCGCGCGAACACGCGCTGCCCGCCGAGATCCGTTTGTACGACCGTCTGTTTAACGTAGCGGAGCCGGACGGCGACCGTGACGTGGATTTCATCACCCATCTCAACCCGCATTCGCTGGAAGTGGTGCAGGGCTGGGTGGAGGCCACCGTGCAGGATGCCGCACCGGAGACGCGCTACCAGTTCGAGCGCCTCGGCTACTTCGTCACCGACCGCCGCGAGCACCAGCCGGGCAAGAAGCTGGTGTTCAATCGCACCGTGACGCTGAAGGATTCCTGGGCGAAAGAGCAGAACTAGCATGTTGAAGATCTATAACACTCTCGCCCGCGACAAGCAGGATTTCAAACCCATCGAAGCAAACAAGGTTCGCATGTACGTGTGCGGCATGACGGTCTATGACTATTGCCACCTCGGCCATGCCCGCGTGATGGTGGTGTTCGACATGGTGCAGCGCTGGCTGAAGGCTTCCGGCTACGACGTGACCTATGTGCGCAACATCACCGACATCGACGACAAGATCATCAAGCGCGCGGCGGAGAACAAGGAATCCATCCACGCCCTGACGCAACGCTTCATCGACGCGATGCACGAGGATGCCGATGCGCTAGGCGTGCAGCGCCCCGAATACGAGCCGCGCGCCACGCAGTACGTGCCACAGATGCTCTCCATGATCGAGCAACTGGAGCAGAACGGCCTGGCCTACAAAGCGGCCGATGGCGATGTGAACTATGCCGTGCGCAAGTTCGATGGCTACGGCAAGCTCTCCGGCAAATCGCTGGAAGACCTGCGCGCGGGCGAGCGGGTGGAAGTCGCCTCAGACAAAAATGACCCGCTCGACTTCGTGCTGTGGAAGCACGCCAAGGACAGCGAAGCCGAAGAAGTGAAATGGGATTCCAAGTGGGGCAAGGGCCGTCCCGGCTGGCATATCGAATGCTCGGCGATGGGTTCGGAATTGCTGGGCAAGCATTTCGACATCCACGGCGGCGGTGCGGACCTGCAGTTCCCTCACCACGAGAACGAGATCGCGCAGTCAGAGGGGGCGCACCAGTGCCGGTACGTGAACTACTGGATGCACAACGGTTTCATCCGCGTGGACAACGAGAAGATGTCCAAGAGCCTGGGCAACTTCTTCACTATCCGTGAGGTGTTGAAGAAGTACGATGCCGAAGTGGTGCGCTTCTTCATCCTGCGCGCCCACTACCGCAGCCCGCTGAACTATTCCGACCAACATCTGGACGATGCCAAGGGGGCGCTGACGCGTCTCTACACTGCGCTCAAATCAGCCCCGGGGATGGCTGCTGTGGATTGGAACGAACCTCACGCGCAGCGCTTCAAGACTGTGATGGACGACGACCTCAATACCCCCGAAGCGGTGGCCGTGCTGTTCGACCTTGCCAACGAAGTGAACCGCAGCCAGTCAGCGGCGCTGGCATCCCAGCTCAAGGCATTGGCTGGTGTATTGGGCTTGCTGCAACGCGATGCGCAGGAATTCCTGCAAGGTGGAGCAAGCGAGGGCGGGTTGGACGATGCCGCCATCAATGCGCAGATCGAGGCTCGCATCGCGGCCAAGAAAGCGAAGAACTTCGCCGAAGCAGACCGTATCCGCCAAGAATTGCTGGCAGCGGGGATCGTGCTGGAAGATACGGCGCAGGGAACGAGCTGGCGCAGGGCTTAGGGCAGCTTGCCGGCGGCGACCATGCGGTTATAGAGCTGGGGGCGCGAAATCCAAATCAATATATCGTCAAAGGCTGTGTTTGGGACATCGTATTGGTATATGCCGCTTGTTTGTTCAAAACTTGGCGATGGCTCCGTTGTATTTGCGTTCTGACCATTCCCAACCATGTCGGGTCCTGTAGAAAACACAATCGCGATGGGCCTTTCGCTGGAAGAGGTGAGTGAGTTGCCGGCACTGTCCTTGATAGTGAGGGCGTCGCTGGGAGAGAAGGCGGTGGTCATCGAGATGAGCGGGCTGGTTTTGGCAAAATTCCGGTCTACCCGATAACGCCAATAGCCTTTCCAAGCGTCGCCATTGCTGCTTCGTTTGCTTCCCCATGGGTCAGTCTCTGCAACGCCCAATGTCTTCCACGGCAGATAACCTTCAGTTGTTGGATTGTTGGTCCAGCAATCGGCGGCTTCGGAGCCGTAGCCACTATTGGCTGGGTCTGTCTGCGTGGTTGGACAGGGTAGCCTGCCATTCATGATGGCGAATCCCATCAGCGCCTGTTGTATTTCAGCAAGCTGTTTGCGAGCCTCGCTCCTGCGCTGTTGTTCCATTTGATTAGTCAAGCTCGGTAGCATCGTTGCCATCAATAAACCAACGATGGTCAGCACGATGGCCATCTCCACTAAAGAGAAGCCACCTTTGTCACGAAGTAGGGCAAGAGTCGGTTTCATTGATAAACCAGTATGTCGTTAAATGTATCCGAGGTGGGGCTCAGGACGAAAGTGTTGCTGAAAGTACTGACGGGGGTGGGATCCGCATTTTCATTGCCACCCTCCAGATAATAAAACGCATTGCTCTTGTTCAAACTGCGATTTGTTTGATCAGGGGAGCTGAGTGTTTTTCCAGCGACAATCACAACGAATCTTGCCGGTGTGCTTGTGTCGTTCACATTTAAACAGCGGCCAACTGTAGCGCATACGGAAGGGAAGCTGGACGGGCTCGAATCGCGAGGCCGGTAACTTCTTGCGACACCATAAAAGACAAGTTCCTTCCAATTTCGCCACCATCCGGCTGGGGTGTTATTGTTATGAGTGTTGCAATTGTTCGACCACTGATTGTTCATTACATAGTTGCTGTCATTCTCCGTGTTGCTCAGATCGTCCGAGATTCGCCCGAAAAACTCGTCACTGTTGTCGTTGTAGGTAGAGCCGGTATCGCTGAGCGGTGTGGCCCATGGATAGCGATTGTTGTTATTAAGCGCATAGTGGACTAGGCAATTTTTTACTTCGGCAGCCACGCGTTTTTGTACGCCGGGCATGATGTTGTCAACTGTCACCGTTAACAGCTGATCGTTGAGGATGACGTAATCCGATTTGGTCGCCGGGTCGTATACCTTGATTCGTCCTTGAATCAGACCATCGGTTGCAGAGCTGTCGATGAATCCGGCGTTGTCGTGAGCAACACCGGCAACAGTCGCGTAATCCAGATAGTTGGTTGGTGTATTTTCGCCAGCGGCAGATCGGTCTTGCATGTTGCCGGTGTCTTGGCGGCGTATCGGAGCTCCTGGGGCGATGATGACCGCGGCCACACCGGAAGTGGAAGCGCCATTGTTTAACTGCGTTCCTTCCGATGCAAAGATGCTGATAGTGCCTGGAGTATCACTGTTCAAGGTCGTATTGCGGAAGCTGGATTTAAAATTGTTGGAAACTGCATACCATAAACGTTCTCCGCTGCCGTCGCGAAGGTCAGGAAGCCCTAGAGTTTTCCAAGGTAGACGGCCAATTCGAGATGACTGGCCGGTGCTTCCAGATGCATTGCCGCATGACGATTCCTGTACACCGTCGTTATTGGTGTCAGGGCACGGAAGATCGCCGGGGCGGGGGCAATTTGGCAAGCAGCCGCTTGAATTGCTGATCTGAACCTTGATTGCATATCCAATCAATGCCTCCTTGGCTTGAGCCAAAGCCTCGGCGGTGACCCTGTCTTGCGCATTCTGTAATTCGCTGCTGTTCAAGGAGCTAACAAATATGGTTGTTACACCAAGGACGAGAATGACGAGCATTATTATGAATGCCGCACCTTGCTGACTGCGTATGTCAGGATGTCGTGTGCCAATGATGCGACAAGATTGCGACATGGATCAGTCGTCTTCGTCTGGGTTAGGGGCGGCTGGGGTGGTTTTTGTGGATTTTGCTTCGGCAGGTTTTCTTGGACTCATGGTGTCTAGCATCAATCGCTGTCCTACCTGAAGCTGGACGGGGTTGGATTTCCCGGGTACGGTGACTGGGACGGATGCCGGAGTCTTGTCATTGCCGCGCCCCGCAGCGTGTGCCATTCCGTTGATCCATACGATGCGATTGCCGCCTTGTTTCTGGACTACCCCGTTGACGATGATGGTGCTGCGGTTATTGGTGCCACCACTTGCAGCACTATCGCTTGCTTGCTGATATTCAAGCTGTTGGCGCTCTTGTGGTGTATAGAACAGTCGCCCCAGCTCAGCTGCCTGCAAACTGGGAGCAGAGCAGAGCAGTGTGGCTGGCAGGAGCAATAGAGATAGTTTTCTCATGGTGCGTTCCTGTTTTTCATGGTGACCCAACCGCCGCTGCAGTTTGCTTTGAGCGCTGCTTGATCGGAGCGTTCGATGGTGCAGTCGTCGAGGATGAACCAGCCTTTCAGTTGTCTGAGCATGGCTGCGAAGAAGTCCAGCATCTGCCCTTCATGCAGCAGGTCGAACTGTAAGCTCATATTGCTGCGGTTGAGTTGGAAGTTGCCGGCATCCAGCGGCGGGTTCGGTGTATAGCCTTGCTGTGGGGCGATGGAGTATTTGAAATCCAGCACGCGGTTCTGTGTGCTCAGTTTGGCCAAGCCTTCTTTCCAGTCGAGGCGCTGTTCGTCGCCGATGACCTTCTGCGCCAGCAGCGCGTTGTATTCCAGCGCATAAGCGGCCATGTTCTCGCGGTCGAGCTCTACAACGGCAAGTTGGGCGCGCGCATCGGTCAGATGTTGCTGGGCGGATTGGCGGTCTTTTTGGGATTTTTCCAGATAGCTTTCGCTATAGGCGATGAAGCTGCCGCCCAGCGCGAGGCTGAGTACGAAAGCGCCCAAGCTCCATTTGATGTCTGCCAGATCGGATTTGGAGAAGCTCATTCTTTTTGCCTCCAGATGATCTTCAGCGAGAACTGCGCGGGCGAGCTTTCGTCCTGTGCCGCATCGCCGCTGATGCTGCCTTTGGAGCTGACGTCCAGTGGCAGTTTCTCTGCGCCGACAGTATACCCCTGTTGCACCAGCGCTTGCTGGAAGCGGTCGAGGTAGGCTAGTGCCTGGCGGTAGTCGTTGCCGAATTCCAGTAGTTCGCCGTCGAACAGGATGACCTGGGCCGGATAGGCGGAAGGGGCGGCATCGGCTGGGCTGACTTTCCACTCGAGCTTGTTGACCTTGATCTGGGTAAAAGTATCCAGCACGACGGTAAGGTTGTGGAGGATGTCTTCCGGCGGCGGCGAGTATCGGGTTAGCTTGCGTGCCAGCAACACTGCTGACTTCATGTCGGCGGCGGGCACGCTGGTATTGGCGAAGCTGCGTTGTATCTGCTGGGTTTGTTGCAGTATCTGTTCGGTCTGCTTTTCGAGCGGTTGGGTTTCGGCAGTGTAGATGTTGCCCTGCCAGATGGATGCTGCGCCCCATAACAGGCTGCTCAACATCGTAGCGGCGGCAAGCCCGAACAGCATGCGGCGCAGTTGCCACAGCATGTAGAAGTGGGTGTGTTCCGAATTGGCGTAATGGCTGGAGGGCGGCTTGGATGCCAGCAGATGCAGGAAGAGCGCAGTGGCATCCGAATCGGGATAGCTGTTCTTGGCCTTGAAGCGTTTGCCGAGATCCTGAATGTCCAGACAGGTGTAGTGCAGCTCGCTGTCGCTCTCTAGGCGCGCTTCAAGCGCATGCTTGTCGTCTGCATGGCAGATGACGTAGACGTCCAGCGCCTCGCCCGGCGGTGGCAGGCTCAGGCTCTTCAGGTATTGCTGGGTGCGCGGCGTCTCGGTCGCGACGGCCTCGCTGAACGAGCTGTCGCTGTTGATCGGGATCAGGCGCGAGAAATGCAGGCGCTTGTTGTTGAAATAGGTCTGGCGCAGGCCGGCGCTCTTCTCCCACGACAGCAGCAGCACATGGTCCGAGGCGATGCCGTTGAGCAGCGGTGTGCTGATGTTGGGCAGCGAATAGATGCCGATGAGCGGGATGCGGTGCGCATGCAGCGTGTCCAGCCAGGGGGAGATGCGCGCCGGGTTGGTCAGTGCCGAAAACAGCATTTCGTCGTCGCGGCGGCCGTCTGTCTGGCGATGCAGCAGGGTGGCCTGGCGGAAAGGGGTGGTGCGGTAGAACTGTTCGAATTTGCGTTCCAGCAATGCCTTGCGGGAAGGGCCGATCAGGTGCGGCACCGTCTCCAGCCGGAAGTCTTCCTCGATGACGTCGATCAGCAGATAGGCTGGGTGCCGGTTTTTTTCGAGGAATTGCGCAACGCCCTCGCGTCCGTCCGCATCGTTGGCAAAGGAGTTCACGGCGGATATCGTGCCGCCGCTCCAGGTGCAGGCATGGAAAGAGTCTGCGCTCAGGAATAATAAGGTACGGGCCATTTACATTTTCACCTTGCTGATGATGTCGTAGATCGGCGACAGCACCGATAGCATCACCCAGCCGAGCAATGCGCCAAGCACGATGGTCATGGTCGGTTCGATCATTGCCTGCACCCGGGCGATGGATTCTTTCACGTCGCGGTCGTAGAAATAGCTGACGTTGAGCAGCGCATTGTCGAGTTGGCCGGTAGCTTCGCCCACTTTCATCATGCGCACCACCAGCGGCGGAAAGATGCCGCTCTTCTCGAAACTCTGCGTGAGGTTCTTGCCGGCCTCGATCTCATGCATGATGTTCTGCAAACTGCGGGCGATGACCTGGTTGTCGACCAGGTCGCGCGAATTGGCGATGCAATCGAGGATGGTGATGCCGGAGCTGTACATCATGGCGAAGGTGTTGGCAAAACGCGCCAGGATGATCTTGCGCAGGATGGGGCCGGTCGGCCATACATGCAGTTTGAAATTGTCCACGTGATATTGCAGGTCCGGCTTGACGGTCAGCGCCGCCTTGTAAACGCCGAACAGCACCGGTGGTGTCAGCAGCAGGACGTACCAGTAGTTCACGAAAAACGAAGAGGTCGCCAGCAGGAGGCGCGTCTGGATCGGGATCTCCTGCCCCATGCCTTTGATGAAGCCGACCAGTTGCGGCACCAGGTAGATCATCAGGAAGAAGGTGATGGCGAGCACGACGGTGCCGACGAACGCCGGGTAGATCATCATGCTCTTGGTCTGCGAGGCCATTTCGTCCTGCCATTTCAGCGAGGTGGTGAGGTGTGCGAACACTTCGACCAGGCGTCCGCTGTCTTCACCGGCCTTGACTAGATTGGCCATGATCTTGTCGAAGGCGTTGGGGTGTTCCGCCATCGCCTGCGAGAGTTTCTTGCCGGTCTCGATGGATTCGACCAGGCTGGCGATGATCTCGCGGAAGGCGGCATCTTCCATGGTGTCGCGCAGGTCGGCCAGGCATTCCAGCAACGGCACGCCGGCGCGGGTAAGCTGCTCCAGGTTGAAGAAGAAGGTGATCAGGTCGGCCCGCTTGATCTTGCTGCCGCCGAAGGAGGCGCCGCCGCCTTCCTGTTCCTTGGCGCTGATCAGATCGAGGCCGGAACGTTTCAGGCGTTGTTCAAGATCGATCAGATTGCCGGCATCCTGCAATCCCTTCGCAGTCTTGCCGTTGCTGTCTATGGCTTTGTAGGAGTAGAGCGCCATGTCGTGCCGCCCTAGTTGCGGTCGCTCAGGTCGACCACGCGGGACACTTCGGCGATGGACGTGACGCCTTGCAGGATGCGGCGGATACCGTCCTGTGCCAGCGGGCGGAAGCCGCGTTCCAGCGCGGCGTTCTTCAGGTCGCGGATGCTGGCGCGGCGTGCGATCAGATCGTCGATCTCGCCATCCAGCTTGAGGATCTCCATGATCGCCTGTCGTCCGGTGTAGCCCTGATGGTGGCAGATATCGCAACCGGCGGCGCGGTAGATGGTGATGTTCTCGTCGTGGCGCACGCCGAGCATTTTGCATTCGGCATGGTCCGGGTGATACGGGTATTTGCAATGGCGGCAGAGCAGGCGGATCAGGCGCTGCGCCACGATGCCGATGATGTTGCCGGCCATGATGTCGGGCAGGATGCCGATGTCGAGCAAGCGCGGGATGGCGCCGATGGCTGAGTTGGTGTGCAGCGTCGAATACACTTGGTGGCCGGTCATCGCGGCGCGGAACGCCATCTCGGCGGTCGGTTGGTCTCGGATCTCACCGACTAGGATGATGTCCGGGTCCTGGCGCATCAGGGAGCGGATGCCGGTGACGAAGTCCAGCTTGGCCGCTTCGTTCACCGAGCTCTGACGGATCAGCGGGATGGGATATTCCACCGGGTCTTCCAGCGTCATGATGTTCACCGACTCGGTGTTGACGTGGTTCAGCACGGAGTACAGCGTGGTGGTCTTGCCGGAACCGGTAGGGCCGGTGACCAGCACGATACCTTCAGGCTTGGCGACGATGGCGCGGAGGGTGTTGAGGGCGACATCGTCCAGGCCGATCTGGTTGATCGGCACGATGCCTTTCTGGCGGTCGAGGATACGCAGCACCAGGTTCTCGCCGTGCGAGGTGGGGTGCGAAGCGACGCGGAAATCGATCGGGCGGCCGGACAGGCGCAACGAGATGCGGCCATCCTGCGGGGCGCGCGTCTCGGCGATGTTCATGCCGCTCATCACTTTCATGCGCACCACCATCGCCGGCCAGAAGCTCTTGTGCAGGCTGCGCACCTGGCGCAGCACGCCATCGACGCGATAGCGGATGCGCAGGAAGCTGCTTTCCGGCTCGAAGTGGATGTCCGATGCGCCTTGCTGCACGGCTTCGGTGAGCAGCGCGTCGATCAGGCGCACCACCGGCTGGCTGAATTCGTTCACCCCCTGCTGCAGCGGCTGATGCTCCATCTCGCCCGGCTCGATCTCGTGCAGGATGCCGTCGATGGAAAGCTCGAAGCCGTAATACTGGTCGATGGCGCGCAGGATGTCCGACTCGCTGGCGAGCTGGGTGATCAGGCGGTATTCGTCGCGCAACAGCGCGCGCACCTGGTCGAGCGCGATGATGTTGTCGGGATCGGCGATGGCGATGGTCAGGTGTTTGTTCGCGTTATCGACGGAGAGCGGCAACAGCACATAGCGGCGCGCCACTTCTTTGGGGATCAGCGAGATGGCTGCGGAATCGACGATGACGTTGGACAGGTCGACGCTCTCCTGTCCTAGGTTCTCGGACAGCACGTCGCGGATGGTGGCCTCGGACAGGAAGCCGAGACGCACCAGCAGGCGGCCTAGCGGCTGCGGCGATTTGTTCTGCTCCTGGGTGGCGATGCGAAGCTGATCTTCACTGATCACTCCCTTCGCTATCAGCAGGTGCCCGATGGGTTGCTGGCTTTGTTGTTGCGGTGCAGCCATCTTCTTCCTTAGTGAGCGGGAGTCAGTTCATTCAGGCGTTGCTGCGCCTGCGCCCGGTCGAAACCGGAATTGCCGGCAGTGTCCAATTGCAAAGCCTGCTGGTAATACTGTGCGGCGAGCTTTCTTTGTCCGAGATGGTCCAGGCTGACAGCCAGATTGAACGTGAACTGGGCATTGGCCGGCTCCAGAGTATGCGCATTGAAATACGATTGCTGTGCCTCACCCCAATTCGATTGCTCCGCATACAGGTTGCCCAGCGCGAAGTGCAGCGCGCCAGAACGCGGCTGCCCGGACAGCAACTGTTTGAGGCGGCTTTCGGTGTCACCGGCATCGCCGGGGGCATAAGCGGACAGCGCGGCTTGCGCCACCGGGTCGCGTGGATCGAGCACCAGCAACTGGCGGTAGTAACGCTGGGCCGACTCATCCTGCCCCTGTTGTTGCGCTGTCGCGGCCAGGCCGAGCAGGGCGTCGCGGTTGTGCGCATCCTTGCCCAGCACCTGGCGGTAGCCTTGTGCGGCAGTGACATAGTCGCCGCGCTGATAGGCCTGATAGGCATCAAGCAGGGCCGGGGTGATGGTGTCGGTTTCCACCTGGCGCTGGAACGTGACTCCGCCTGTGGCGGGCCGCTTGGCGCGGCGCGGCGCATCCGCTTGCGGTTTGCTGCGAGGTGCGTCGAAATCGTCGTTGCGCGCGGTCATCACCGGTTGTTGCTCGGCGGCTGGCGCAACCGGCTCGGCCGCCACTGGCGGGGCAAGCGGAACCAAGGGAACGTTTGCGACGGAAATTGGCTGTGCAACAGGTGGCGGCGGGGGCGGCGGCGCTGTGCGTTGTGCAACAGGCGGTTGACTCGGCGGTTGGAGTTCCAGCCAGACGTAATATCCGTATCCGGAGCCGATGATGCTGCATATGATGAAGGTAGTCGGAACCAGTCCCAGTTTCCATCGCATGGTAGGAGTCGCTTTCTTTTTCTTGGCTGCGAACAAAGCCTCACCGGCAGCGCGCGAGGCGGGGGCCGGTGCGGGTGAAGCAGAGGCCGGAGCCGTAGAGCGCGGCTTCGGCGCATCTTCCAGCGTCAGATCGGAAAGCCCTGTGCCTTTTTGCTGGCTATCGCCAGATTTTTTCAGGGCGTCGAGTAGCAGGCTCATAGCTTACTTGGCGCTTTCCGGCTTGAGGAAGTTCTCATCCGGCAGATTGCTCTTGAACTCGCTGTAATCGCCTTCGATGCTGGAGTCCTTGATGACGACCGGGCGCAGGAAGATCACCAGCTCGGTCTTGCTCTTGGTGTCGTTGCGGTTCTTGAAGGCCTGGCCGAGCAAAGGAATGTCGGCGAGCAGCGGAACACCATCTGTCTGGTTGTTGATTTCATCCTGCATCAGACCGCCCAAAACGGCAATCTGGTTGTTCTCAATTTTCAGAATGGATTCCATTTCACGTGTGGAAATTTGCGGAATCTTGTTCGCGACGATTCCAGGGGTGGGATCCGGCGCATCCGCCAGGCGTCGGGTAATGGTGGGTCGAACATTGAGCAGAACTGTGTCGCTCTCATTGATCTGCGGGGTCACGCTCATGGTGAAGCCGACCTGTACCGAGTTGACAGTGGTGGTGTAGGTTACAGTCGGCACGCAAGGGGCGGGAGAGCATGGTGTGGTGGTCGAGTTCACAATGAAGTAAACGTTATTGTCGACCACGCGCAGCATGGCTGTCTGGTTGTTCAATACGCTGAGCTTGGGGCTGGAAAGCACCTTTACATCGCCGAAGGAATCGAGCAATTTGACCGCGCCGCTCAAGTTGCCGAATTTGGAAGTTGCGTTGGCGTAGCTTAGCGTGAACATGCTGCCAGTATTGGTGGAAGGAAGGCCTGCTGTTCCCACCTGATTTAAGGTGAAGCCTTTGCCGCCCAGTGCTATGGCTGACCAGTTGATCCCTTGCTGATAGTTGCTGTTCAAGCGGACTTCGGCAATGGTTGCTTCGATCAGTACTTGGCGGCGTGCGTTGCGCATGATCTGCGAGATGAAGTCCTGGATCTTGGCGTGCTGCTTGCCGGTGGCACGCACGGTGAGGACGCCAGCCTCCGGGTTGGAAATAACGGATGCCGCTTCGCGGAAGGTGCTGCGACGGGTCACTGTGGTGCCTTCTCCCTCGATAGTCGCGGCATTCGGGCTGTTCTCGATACCGCCTTTTGCAGGCGACTTCTTGCCGGTCGTTTGTGCGCCTGTGCCGGTGGTGCTCGCGGTGTTGTTCTGTTCCACTACGGTCTCGCTGGAACCTTCCGGCAGTATCTTGTCGGTCTCACGCAGAATGTCGGTGACGTTCTTGACCAAGGTCTCCCAAAAATGGTTCTTGGAACTGTTTGTTATGGATAGCTTCGAGCTGTTTCCGGTGGCTCCTCCGGCGACTCCGCCAGTGGCACTGCCTCCCGATTGGCCTGAGTTCGAGATGCCGCTATCAGAGTCGCGCGACATGTTCACATAGTCGATCTTGTAACTCTTCAGATAGGGGGAGTCGGGCATCACGATCAGGTTGCCGTTATCCAGTTCATAACGCATGTCCACCTGTTTGGAGATGCGATCGAGGATCTGCGGCAGGGTCTGGTTGATGGCGTTCAGCGTCACTTCGCCTTGCACGCCCGGATGGATATCGATGTTGACCTTGGCGTCGCGCGCCAGCGCAAACAGGATGTCGCGAGCGGGGAGGTTGGTTACGACTACGCTGTAGGTTTCGACTTTAACTGCGGGCTTGGGAGGGGGGAGGACTACGGTGCGTTTGCTGGGTTGCGGGATGTCGCCAGCGGTGTGGGCGGGGGCTGAACCACTCTGCTGGATATGCTTGTCGGATGGGGTGAACGATTTGGTGCCGCAAGCGGCGAGCGATACACAAACCGAGCACAGCAATACGCGATTTAACCTCATTCCCTTTATCCCCCTGATATTTCGGCGAAAGGTAGCATCATTTCGCACTATCGGCAACTTGTCCGACGGTCTATATACTTTTGCCTTCAACCGGTTAAGGCGTGTTTTGAGAGTTTTCTAGCACGTGCAAAGTCGGTGCGAATGCGTCTTTGTAACGTTGCGGCAGATTCTTCATTTCAGCCCGCGCCATCTCGCCACTGGCGTAGTTGCCATACAGCACGCGGTAACCGTCCTTGCCGCTCAATTTGATCGGCAGTATGTATATCTCGGCTAATTTTCCCAATCTTTGAGACCTGCCGAGAAAACGTTCCATGCGTTCGGGGCGGATGTCGTCGGTGTAGAATAATTGGATGCTGACGTTTCCGCGGTTCGGGGCGGACAGCATGGCTTGCGTTGCCAGCAAGCGCTGTTGCAGCAGGGTGGGGGCTTGCGCTGCCTGGGATGCTGGTACTGGTGCAGTTTGCGGTTGAGCGGCCGGTTTTGCACTGGCGGTATTGGTCGGCGCAGCAGGAATGGTTGCCGAATTCTTTTCGATAGGTGCGGCTATGACGCTGGCGGCGACATCGGTGGCTACGGCGGATGCCGCCGAAGATACCTCTTGGCTGGATTGCAGTGTCAGTGTGTCGGCCGGTGCGGATTGAGCCGCCAGCGGCTCAATGGCTGTGCTGACAGCGGCCGGCTGCACTTGGGCAACGCGCTGTATTTCGATCTCGTTGAGGTGGCCGCTGTTCTCGCGCCCCATGAACCACCCCGCCCCGGCCAGGGTGGCGGCGAACAGGGTGACGCCGCCGGCCATCGAGATGCTCTTCCGGTTGAGCCAGTTGTGCATCGGCACCATCTCGCTGTCGCGGATGGCGGCTTGCACATGGCGCACTTCGATATTGTGGGTGTTCTCGACGAAGGCGGCGAGCAGCGCTTTGTCGGCGAGGATGTTGACGCGACGCATCAGGCCTTGCGAGGCTTTGCCGATGAGCTGCACGGCGGCCGGGGAGAATACGTCCGGCCCTTTGTAGCCGGCGGCGCGCATGCGGAACATCAGGTAGTCGTCGATCACTTTGCGCGAGATCGGCAGGATGCTGAAGTGATGCACGATGCGGTCCTTCAGCTGGCGCATGTTGCTCTGTTCCAGCTTCTCGTCCAGCTCGGGCTGGCCGAACAGCACGATCTGGATCAGCTTGTGTTTGCCGACTTGCAGGTTGTAGAGCAGGCGCAGCTCTTCCAGCGTGTCGAGCGGCATGGCGTGGGCTTCGTCCACCAGCACCACGCAGCGTTCGCCGCGTCCGTACATCGCTTCCAGATGGTTCTGCAGGGTCTGCAGGATGACGTTGACGCGCTGGCCTTCGAGGTCGAGGTCGAGCCTGTCGGCGATGGCGTACAGCAATTCGTCGCGCGACATGCTCGGATTGGCCAAATAGATGGCCTTGATGTTGGAGGGCAGGCGGTCCAGCAGCATGCGGCATAGCATGGTCTTGCCGCTACCGACCTCGCCGCTGATCTTGACGATGCCTTCGCCGTCGGTGATGGCGTAGATCAGGGCGTCGAGTATCTCGCCGCGGTTGGCGCCGGAGAAAAAGAATTCGGTGACAGGTGTGATCTTGAATGGTGGCTCAGAGAGTCCGAAGTGCTCCAGATACATCTATTGATCCCCTTTGTTGATTCTTTGCGCTTTGTATTTTTGTACCGCTTCCATGCGGCTATATAGCGTGGTGCGCGCAACGCCGAGCAGTTTGGCTGCTTCGCTGACATTACCGTGCGCCAGCTCCATGGCCGCATCGATATAACGGGCAGTATAGCCCATCAATAGCGCATCCAGATCGAAACCGCCCTGTTGCAGTACCTGCCGGGCTTCGGCAGACAGATCGCCCGGCGTGCTGCCTGCCGTATCCGGTTGCGGGTCGAACTCGGCCTCCAGCTGCCTGGCATTGACCTCGGCGTTCGGATACTTGGTGGTGAGGCGGATGACGATGTTGCGCAGTTCGCGGGTATTGCCGGGGAAGGCATATCTCTTCCAGGCTTCCTGGGCGGCGGCATCGAGCCTGAAGGCGGGGCGTTGTGCCTGGGTGGCGTAGAAGCTGCGGAAATGCTCCAGCAGCAACAGCTTGTCGTCGTTCAGCGTGCGCAGCGGGGGCACCTGGATGGTGAAGATGCTCAGGCGGTGGTAAAGGTCGGTGCGGAATTCGCCGCTGCGCACGGCCAGACGCAGGTCGCGATTGGTAGCGGCGACGATGCGCGCGTTGTTCTTGCGTGTGGCGGTTTCGCCGACGCGCTGATACTCGCCGTTCTCCAGCACACGCAACAACTTGGCCTGCAGTTCGTGAGGCAACTCGCCGATCTCGTCGAGGAACAGCGTGCCGTTCTCGGCTTTCTCGAAAAAACCGATCTGGGCATTGGTCGCGCCGGTGAAAGCGCCCTTGGCATGGCCGAACAGGGTCGATTCCAGCAGGTTGGGCGAGATGGCGGCGCAGTTGAGCACCACATAGGGCGCATTCGGATTGCCGCTCAGCCGCTGCAAGGCGGCGGCGACCAATTCTTTGCCGCTGCCCGATTCGCCTTCGATCAGCACCGGGTAGGGGGTGGGGGCATATAGCTCGATCTGGTTGCGCATCGCCTGGATAGGCTGGCTATTGCCGACGATGCCGAACAGTGAGCGGCTGTCGGCAGGTTCGGCCTGCTCGCTCTGCTGGATGCGCAGGGCATCGTGCAACAGGGTGCGCAATGTCTCCGGGGTGCAGGGCTTGGCGACGAATTCGATGGCGCCTAGCGTGCGCGCATGACGCGCGTTGCTTTCTTCGCTTTGTCCGGACAGGGTGATGACTTTGATGCTCGGCGAATGTGCCAGCAGTTCGGTGATCAGGCGGAAGCCTTCGTCGGGGCGGTGCGGTACCGGCGGCAGGCCGAGGTCGACCAAGGCCAATTGCGGCGGGCTCGCCATGTCGCGCAGCAGGCGGATGGCATGCGCGCGGTCCTCGGCGAGGTGGATGTCGAATTCGTCTGCCAAAACGAGGCGCAGGGAATCGCGTATGAGCGGATCGTCGTCGACGATGAGCAGTGCGGGGAGTGTCACGCTGTTATCCAGTGGCTATGCGAACGGGGCGCAGAATAGCCTTCAATCGCGCCAAGCTCAAGTAATGGCCGATTTCCAAGAAAGGGGGCGGTGGTTTAGAATGCGCCCCTCTTTCAACGAGCGACAAGGTCATAAGTGTCTTCGCAATCACTGGTAGAGATCCGGGACGTCAACTTCGCTTACGACAAGCGCCCCATTCTCAAGGGCATCAACATGTCCTTCCCCAAAGGCAAGCTCATCGCCATCATGGGCGGGAGCGGTTGCGGCAAGACCACCCTGTTCCGCCTGATCGGCGGTTCGATCAAGCCCACCAAGGGTGAAATCAGGATAGATGGTCAGGCCACTCACGAACTCGATCAGCAGGGGCTGTACGATATGCGCCGCAAAATGGGCGTGCTGTTCCAGTTCGGCGCGCTGTTCACCGACATGTCGGTATACGACAACGTGGCGTTCCAGATGCGCGAACACACCGATTTGCCGGAAGAAGTCATCCACGATCTGGTGATGATGAAGCTGCATGCCGTCGGCCTGCGCGGCACCCACAATCTGATGCCGTCGGAGCTTTCCGGCGGCATGGCGCGGCGCGTGGCGCTGGCGCGCACGGTGGCGCTCGATCCGATGCTGATCCTGTACGATGAGCCGTTCGCCGGGCTCGACCCGATCTCGCTCACCGTGGTCGGGCAGCTGATTCGCAAGCTGAACGACGCGCTGGGTGCGACCTCGGTGATCGTGACGCACGACGTGCAGGAGTCGCTGAAGATCGTCGACTATATTTACTTTGTCGCCGACGGCGTGATCGTGGCCGAGGGTACGCCCGAGGAGATACATGCATCCGACAAACCGTTCGTGCACCAGTTCGTGCACGGCGAGATGGACGGTCCCGTGCCGTTCCATTATCCCGGCCGGGATTACCGCCAAGATCTGGGAGTGCCTGCCTGATGCCAATCGCAACGACCCTGAAGACCATCGGCCGCCGTACCGTCAATGCGGTGTGGCGCCTCGGCTATGCCACGCGTTTCTTCGCGATGACATTGTTCTATTCCGGCGTCAGTTTCCGCCGTTTCCGCCTGACCGTGAAAGAGATGTTCTCCAGCGGCGTGATGTCGCTCATCATCATCCTGGTGTCGGGCATGTTCGTCGGCATGGTGCTGGGCTTGCAGGGGTATGAGACGCTGAAGCGTTACGGTTCGGAATCGGCGCTGGGCTCGCTGGTGGCGCTGAGCCTGGTGCGCGAACTGGGGCCGGTGCTGGCGGCGTTGCTGTTCGCCAGCCGCGCCGGTTCGGCGATGACCGCCGAGATCGGCCTGATGAAGGCCACCGAGCAGATCGCCGCGATGGAGATGATGGCGGTGAATCCGATCGCGCGCGTGGTGGCGCCGCGCTTCTGGGCCGGCGTGATCTCCATGCCCTTGCTGGCGGCGCTGTTCTCGGCGATGGGCGTATTCGGCGGCTATGTGGTCGGAGTGGTGAATATCGGTGTGGACGAGGGTTCGTTCTGGTCGCAGATGCAGGCCTCGGTGGATTTTCAACATGACATACTGAACGGCGTGATCAAGAGTTTCGTGTTCGGCCTGGCGGTCACCGCTATCGCGCTGTTCGAGGGGTATGACGCGCCGCCCACGGCGGAAGGCGTGTCCGGAGCCACCACGCGCACGGTGGTGCAATCGTCGCTGGCGATATTGATGCTCGATTTCATTTTGACTGCATTCATGTTTCAAGGAGCTTGAGGTTATGGAACGTACGACACTGGATTTATGGGTAGGCGCATTCGTGGTGGCGGGGCTTGTCGCGCTGGTGGTGTTGGCACTCAAGGTCGGAAACTTGAGTACCTACAACGTGTCCGAATCATATGAGCTGCAGGCGCACTTCACCAACGTCGGCGGGCTGAAACCGACCGCTTCGGTGCGCAGCGCCGGGGTGCTGGTGGGGCGGGTGACCAGCATCGTGCTGGATACCGAGCGTTATGAAGCCAAAGTGACGATGAGCATCGACAAGCGTTACCAGTTCCCCAAGGACACCTTTGCCAACATCCTGACCTCGGGCTTGCTGGGTGAGCAATATATTGGCCTGATGCCGGGCGGGGATGATGTGATGCTGGCGAACGGCGACGAGTTCAAGAAAACCCAGTCGGCCGTGGTGCTGGAGGATCTGATCGGCAAGTTCTTCACCTCGACTGCCGACGCGAAGTGATACACGGAAGGTATAAAACATGAACAAGATATTTGCGCTGCTGTCCGGATTGATGCTGTCCTGCCTGATGCCGGGCGCGCATGCCGAGATGCCGGAACCCGATGTATTGATCAAGAGCACCGTGCACGAGGTGCTCGACATCGTGCGCGCCGACAAGGATCTGCGCGCCGGCAACCAGAAGAAGATGCTGGAGCTGGTCGACGCGAAAGTGCTGCCGCATTTCAATTTCGAGCGCATGACCAAGCTGGCCGTGGGCAAGTCGTGGCGCGCCGCGACGCCGGAGCAGAAGCAGGCGTTGATGACCGAATTCCGCATCATGCTGGTGCGTACCTACACCAAGGCATTCACCAGCTATCGCGACCAGATCGTCGAGGTCAAGCCGGTCAAGCTGGATGCCGGGGTGGCCGATGTGACGGTCAGGACGTCGATCATCAAGCCGGGCGGCCAACAGCAACCTATCCTGGTCGATTACGACATGGAAAAGACGGCAAACGGCTGGAAGGTGTATGACCTTACGGTGGAGGGCGTCAGTCTGGTGACCAGCTATCGCGGCACTTTTGCCGACCAGATCCAGCAGGCCGGCATCGATGGCCTGATCGCCACGCTGGTCGAGAAGAACAAGTCGGCTGCAGCCAATGCGGCCATGGCACAGAAAGCGGAAGCGAAATGATGCAGCGTGAAGGTGGTTTGCTGCGGGTGTCCGGCCGGCTGACCATGGATACCATCGGTAGCTCCTTCAATGCGGCCATGCAGCCGCTGGAAGGCAAAGACTGGACTATCGATCTGGCGCAAGTCGAAGCAGCCGACTCTTCCGCAGTCAGCATGCTGCTGGGCTGGCTGCGCAATGCGCAAAGCCATGGTGCGAAGCTGGCCTTCGTCAACGTTCCGGACAATCTGCGCAGCCTTGCCGACCTGTATGGGGTGGCCGAATCGCTGCCCTTGAACCAAACCTCGAAATAAGCGCTGCCACGACGGCGAGAAAAATATCAAATGCAAAAACTAGCAATCCAGGGCGGCAATCCATTGCGCGGAGAAGTGCGCATCTCCGGCGCCAAGAACGCCGCATTGCCCATCATGTGTGCCAGCCTGCTGACGGCGGATACCTTGCGCCTGACCAACCTGCCCGACCTGCACGACGTCGGCACCATGCGCAAACTGCTGCAACAGATGGGCGTTGCAGCTGAAAGCGCCACCAACGAGATCGCCTTCAAGGGTGACAAGATCGACAAATGGGAAGCGCCGTACGACATGGTGAAGACCATGCGCGCCGCCATCCTGGTGCTGGGGCCGCTGGTGGCGCGCTTCGGCGATGCCATGGTCTCCCTGCCCGGCGGCTGCGCCATCGGCTCGCGTCCGGTCGACCTGCACATCAAGGGGCTACAGGCGATGGGCGCCGAGATTGCCATCGAACACGGCTACATCCACGCCAAGGCCAAGCGCCTCAAGGGCGCGCGCATCTTCTTCGATATCGTCAGCGTCACCGGCACCGAGAACCTGATGATGGCGGCCGCACTGGCCGACGGCGTCACCGTGCTGGAGAACGCCGCGCGCGAGCCGGAAGTGGTCGATCTGGCCAACTGCCTGCGCGCAATGGGCGCGCAGATCTCCGGCGACGGCACCGATACCGTCACCATCACCGGTGTCGAAAAACTCCACGGTGCGACCCATCGCATCATGCCGGATCGCATCGAGAGCGGCACCTTCCTGGTGGCGGCAGCCGCGACCGGCGGCAGCATCACCTTGCGCGAAACGCGTGCCGATATTCTGGAAACGGTGCTGGAGAAGCTCACCGAGGCCGGCGCGCAGATCAAGGTCGACGGCGACACCATCCATCTCGAAATGAACGGGCGCCCCAAGGCGGTCAACGTGCGCACTGCGCCGCATCCGGCGTTCCCCACCGACATGCAGGCGCAATTCATGGCGCTCAACTGCATCGCGGAAGGCAGCGCGATGGTCATCGAGACTATCTTCGAGAACCGCTTCATGCACGTGCAGGAACTGCGCCGCCTCGGTGCTTCGATCGACGTGGAGGGCAACACCTCGGTGGTCAAAGGCGTGGATCACCTCGAAGGTGCGACCGTGATGGCCACCGACCTGCGCGCTTCCGCCTGCCTGGTCATCGCCGGGCTGGTGGCACAGGGCGAAACGGTCATCGACCGCATCTATCATCTGGATCGCGGCTACGAACACATCGAAAGCAAGCTGTCGCAACTGGGCGCGAACATCCGCCGCATCAAATAGGGATACACCATGATCACCATCGCCTTATCCAAAGGCCGCATCTTTGAAGAGACGCTGCCGCTGCTGCAAGCGGCGGGCATCACCGCGCTGGAAGATCCGGAGTCTTCGCGCAAACTCATCCTGCCGACCAACCGCGACGATGTGCGCCTGATCATCGTGCGCGCCTCCGATGTGCCGACTTATGTGCAATACGGCGCGGCTGATATGGGCGTGGCGGGAAAGGATGTGCTGAACGAACACGGCGGCGAGGGGCTGTACCAGCCGCTGGACCTGAACATCGCCAAGTGCCGCATGATGGTCGCGGTGCGCAATGACTTCGATTACGAGTCGGCGGTGAAGCAGGGCGCACGCCTGCGCGTGGCGACCAAATATGTAAAGACAGCCAGGGAGCACTTCGCTGCCAAGGGCGTGCATGTCGACCTGATCAAGCTGTACGGCTCGATGGAGCTGGCGCCGCTGGTCGGCCTGTCCGATGCCATCGTCGATCTGGTCAGCAGCGGCGCGACCCTGAAGGCCAATAATCTGGTGGCGGTGGAAGAGATCGTGCAGATATCGTCGCGCCTGGTGGTGAACCAGGCATCGCTGAAACTCAAGCGCGCCACCATCCAGCCGATGCTGGATGCCTTTGCCGGAGCCATCAAATGAATATCACCCGACTTTCCACCGAGCAGATCGATTTCGATGCGCGGCTGAACAAGCTGCTGGCCTTTGAGGAGACGGCCGATGAGAAGCTGGAAGCGACCGTCGCCGCCATCCTGGC
Organism: Sideroxyarcus sp.; assembly: GCA_035299445.1. Lineage (GTDB taxonomy): Bacteria > Pseudomonadota > Gammaproteobacteria > Burkholderiales > Gallionellaceae > Sideroxyarcus. The sequence goes on along the minus strand of DATGWO010000019.1, from coordinate 48,717 downwards.
CGATGTGAAGCTGCGCGGCGATGCCGCCGTGGTCGAATACACGCGCAAGTTCGACCGTTTGCCGCTGCTGGATGCGGCGACCATGGAATTGCCCAAATCCGAGCTGAAGGCCGCCTTCGACAGCCTGCCTGCCGACCAGAAGAGCGCGCTGGAACAGGCTGCCCAGCGCGTCACCTCGTATCACAAGAAACAGCTGCAGGTGTCGTGGAACTACCTCGACGATGACGGCACCATGCTCGGCCAGCAGGTCACCCCGCTGGATCGTGTGGGGCTGTATGTGCCGGGCGGCAAGGCCGCCTATCCTTCTTCCGTGCTGATGAACGCCCTGCCGGCCAAGGTGGCGGGCGTGACGGAACTGATCATGGTCGTGCCCACGCCGGACGGCGTGAAGAACCCGTTGGTGCTGGCGGCGGCGCATCTGTCCGGCGTGGACCGCGTGTTCACCATCGGCGGCGCGCAGGCGGTGGCGGCGCTTGCCTACGGCACCGAGACCGTGCCCAAGGTGGACAAGATCGTCGGTCCCGGCAACGCCTACGTCGCCTCGGCCAAGCGCCGCGTGTTCGGCGTATGCGGCATCGACATGATTGCCGGGCCGTCCGAAATCCTGGTCATCTGCGACGGCAAGACCGATCCAGACTGGGTGGCGATGGACCTGTTCTCCCAGGCCGAGCACGACGAGCTGGCGCAGGCCATCCTGCTGTCGCCGGATGCCGCCTTCATCGAGGCGGTGGCGGCGAGCGCCGACAAATTGCTGGCGCAAATGCCGCGCAAGGACATCATCAAGACCGCACTGGAGAACCGCGGCGCGCTGATCCATGTCGCCGATATGGACGAAGCCTGCCGCATCAGCAACCGCATCGCCCCGGAACATCTGGAGCTGTCGGTCGGCGACCCGCAGACCTGGCTGCCCAAGCTGAAACATGCCGGCGCGATCTTCATGGGCCGCTACACCTCCGAATCGCTGGGCGACTACTGTGCCGGGCCGAACCACGTGCTGCCGACCTCGGGTACGGCACGTTTCTCCTCGCCGCTGGGGGTGTATGACTTCCAGAAACGCAGCAGTTTGATCCAGGTTTCGCCCAAAGGCGCCCAGAAATTGGGCGAAATCGCCTCGGTACTGGCTTTTGGCGAGGGTTTGCAGGCCCACGCCCAGTCGGCGCTGTATCGGAAAGGTTCTTGAAACTTCGGGTTGTGGATTCGGGGATGTTTAGGTAGAATCCGCGCCTCTTTGAAAAACTGGTTGGAGTGATTGTCATGGCACGCGTCTGTCAAGTAACGGGAAAAGCCCCGATGGTGGGCAACAACATTTCCCACGCGAACAACAAAACCAAGCGCCGTTTCTTGCCGAATCTGCAACGTCGCCGCTTGTGGGTCGAATCTGAAAATCGTTGGGTGTCTTTGCGCCTGACCAATGCTGCACTGCGCACCATCGACAAGAACGGCATCGACGCCGTCCTGTTCGAGATGCGCGCCCGCGGCGAGAAGGTATAAAGGAGAGGCAACATGGCATCTAAAGGCGCACGCGAAAAGATCAAACTGGAATCCTCCGCTGGTACGGGGCATTTCTACACCACCAACAAGAACAAGCGCACCACTCCGGAAAAGCTCGAATTCATGAAGTTCGACCCGGTGGCACGCAAGCACGTGGCATACAAGGAAACCAAGCTGAAGTAATTCGGCCCGGTTCAACAAAAAAGCCCGCAGAGATGCGGGCTTTTTTGTTTGCAGTCGCCGGCGCTCAGGCGGTAGCCCAGTCCTGCGCTGCCGCGTAATCGCCGAATGCGCGGATATCGGCATCCACGAACAGGCGTGACAACCATGCCTGCCAAGTGAGCCACTGGTCATCGGTGACGACTGCGATCTTACTGAAATCGTGATTGTGTTCGCGGCTGAAGAATTTGATCTCCTCCCAGGCGACATCGGGGGTGTAGCCCAGCATGCCGCGCAGGTCGAACAGCAGGTTCACTTTCCCCGGGGCCCTGAGTTTGTACAGTGCATGCTCTTCGAATTGCTTGAAATCGGCGATGGTGAATTCGCCCATGACGGCGACGTTGACCAGGTTGTTCTTTTCTTCGATGGTGATCATTTACTTGCCTCTGTGTTGGTTGGTGCTAGGCGCAAGCTTAACATGCCGCTGGCGATGATGAGCGCGATGCCTAACCATGCGCCCGGACTCAGCGACTCATGCCATAGCAGCAAGCCGAACAATGCCGAGAACACGATGGTACTGTAGGCCAGGCTGCCGACCACCAGCGTCTGGCCGGTGCGGTAGGCGCGCGTCATGAACAGCTGGGCAAAGGTGGCGGAGGCGCCGAGTCCGATCAGCAGCGGCAGGTCGGCGAACGACACGGGATGCAGCGTGTCGGTCAACATCCAGGCGCCGCTGACCAGCGTGGCGGTCAGGTTGAAATAGAACACCACGCGCATGCCCGGCTCGCCCAGCACGCTCAGCTGGCGCACGTTGAGCAACGCGACCCCGGCGAGCATGCCGGAGACGAGGCCGAGCAAGCCAGGCCATAGCTGGTTCTGTTCCAGGGTCGGATGCAGCAGCAACACTACGCCGGCAAAGCCGATGGCGAGCGAGCCGGTCAGCGGCAGGTGGAACTTCTCTTTCAGCACCAATACCGTCAGCGCGGAGAGGAACAGCGAGGAGGTGTAGTTGAGCGTGATGGCGGTTGCCAGCGGCAGCACCGTGATGCAGTAGAAGAACAGCAGCATGGCGATGGTGCCGGACAGGCCGCGCCACAGATGGCCGCGCCAGTGCTGAGTCGCCAGCGCGACTGGCGAGCGATGCAGCATGGCATACACGACGAACAAGCCGAAGAAGGAGCGGTAGAACACCAGTTCGCTGCTGGAGAATTGCGCGGCACCGTATTTGACCAGCACGCCCATGCAGGCGAACAACAGGCCTGCCACCAGCATCCATAAAGAACCCACGGCGTTACTTCAAATGCGGCTCAAGGTTGCGGCGCAGGAACTCGTGGAAGTGCAGCATGCCGTCCTCGGTCGGCGACTGGTAGGGGCCGGTTTCTTCGATGCCCTGTTTATACAAGGCTTGGCGCCCCTGCTGCATGCGCAGGCAGATGATGTCGTCTTCCACTGCCGTCTCGCGGTAGGCTTGTTTTTCAGCTTCCACGTAGTCGCGCTCGAACAGCACAATGTCCTCGGGATAGTAGAACTCGACGATGTTGGTGCAGGCATCGGTGCCGCGCGGGACTATCGTGCTCACCACCAGTGTGTTCGGGTACCACTCGACCATGATGTTGGGGTAATAGGTCAGCCAGATCGCGCCGTATTTCGGCAGCTCACCCTTGTTGTAGCGCAGCACCTGCTCCGACCACTTCTGGTAGACCGGGCTGCCGGCCTTGCGCAGGTCGTGGATGCCCACCGTCTGCACGCTGTACTGCTCGCCGAATTCCCACTTGAGATTGTCGCAATCCACCATCTGACCCAAGCCGGGATGGAATGGCACCACGTGGTAGTCCTCCTGATACACCTCGATGAAGGTCTTCCAGTTGAAGTTGTATTCATCCACCTCGACGCGGTCCAGCATGTAGCCGGAGAAATCGATCTCCTTGAACGCGGGCACGGTCGCCAGATCCTTGGCGATGTCGCGTTGGCCGGCAAACAGCAGGCCGTTCCAGCTTTGCAGTGGTGTCTTGTTCAGGTGCAAGCAGGGGTTCTGCGGGAAATGCGGCGCGCCGATCAACTCGCCGTCGGTCTTGTAGGTCCAGCGGTGCAGCGGGCACACGATGTTCTTGGCGTTGCCGCGGCCTTCCAGCATGGTGGCCTGGCGGTGGCGGCAGATGTTGGAGAGCAGCTCGACGCCGCCCTCGTTGCGCACCAGCATCTTGGCTTTGTCCATCCACTCGATCACGTGATAGTCGCCGAGATTGGGCACCATCAACTCATGGCCGACATATTTCGGGCCGACATCGAACAGCGCACGCTGTTCGACCTCCAGCACTTTCGGATCGAAATACCAGCTCAACGGCGGTTGCGCGGATACCGGATTGAATTGTCGTAGCTTGGCGATTTCGGACATACCCACGATTCCCCTGTGAATACGGTTTTAAGGGGCAGGGATTGTCCCCGAAATCAGCAGGGGGGGCAATAAAAATTGGCTCTGCGTAGTGGGCTTGGGTAAAATGCCACCCTTACGCAGACATTGCTACACATGGGAATCGAGATGGCGGCAAAATCCGGCAAGACACAGAGTTTTGAAGCGGCACTGGCCGAATTGGAACAAGTGGTGCCCGACATGGAGTCCGGCAAACTGACGCTGGAAGATTCGCTGGCGGCCTACAAGCGCGGCGCCGAGTTGCTGTCGTTCTGCCGTTCCCGTCTCGACGATGCACAACAGCAGGTACGCGTGCTGGAAGAAGGCGCGCTCAAGGATTTCACTGCGGCAACCGATGCGAACTGATGATGTCTGATTTCTCCTCTTGGGTATCCACCCGCCAGACCCGTTTTGAAGAAGTGCTGAAGCGCCTGCTGCCGCAGGCCGAGGTTGCCCCGCAGCGCCTGCATGCCGCCATGCGCTACAGCGTGCTGGAAGGCGGCAAGCGCGTGCGCCCGCTGCTGGCCTATGCGGCGGGCGAACTGGGCGGTGCCGATATCGCCCGCGTCGAGGTCGCCGGTGCGGCGGTCGAACTCATCCACGCCTATTCGCTGGTGCACGACGACATGCCGTGCATGGACGACGACGTGCTGCGCCGCGGCAAGCCGACCTGCCATGTCGAATACGACGAAGCCACCGCACTGCTCGTCGGCGATGCGCTGCAGAGCCTCGCGTTCCAGCTGCTCTCCGAACACAAGCTCAACGACGATGCCGCCAAACAGTTGCAGATGGTCAAGCTGCTGGCGGCGGCGTCCGGTTCGCGCGGCATGGCCGGCGGGCAGGCCATCGACCTCGCCAGCGTCGGCAAGCAACTGACCATCCCCGAACTGGAGCAGATGCACATCCACAAGACCGGCGCGCTGATCCGCGCCGCCATCCTGCTCGGCGCGCACTGCGGCGACCTCGAACCGTCGCAGCTCGACAAGCTCGACCACTACGGCAAGTGCATCGGCCTCGCTTTCCAGGTGGTGGACGACGTGCTCGATTGCGAAGCCGACACCGCCACGCTGGGCAAGACCGCCGGCAAGGATGCCGACAACGACAAGCCGACCTATGTGACCCTGCTCGGTCTGGCCGAGGCGAAGAAAATGGCGGCCGAGCTGCATGGCGAAGCGCTGCACGCTCTGGAAGGTTTTGGCGGCAAGGCGCAGCGCCTGCGCGAACTGGCCGATTTCATCGTGATGAGAAAGTTCTGATGCATCCATTGCTCGACACCATCGATACGCCGGGCGATCTGCGCAAGCTGGAGCGTGCGCAGCTGCCGCAGCTGGCGGAAGAGTTGCGCGCCTTCCTGGTCGAGTCGGTGAGCAAGACCGGCGGCCACTTGTCGTCCAACCTCGGCACCGTCGAGCTCACCATCGCCCTGCATTACATCTACAACACCCCGGATGACCGGCTGGTGTGGGACGTCGGCCACCAGACCTATGCGCACAAGATCCTCACCGGCCGCCGCAAGGCGATGAGCGGGCTGCGCCAGGCGCACGGCATCTCCGGTTTCCCCAAACGCAACGAGAGCGCCTACGACGCTTTCGGCACCGGCCACTCCAGCACCTCCATCTCGGCCGCACTCGGCATGGCCGTGGCCTCGCGTCTGGCGGGCAAGGACAACCGTTCCGTCGCCATCATCGGCGACGGCGCGATGACCGGCGGCATGGCGTTCGAGGCGCTCAACAACGCGGGCGCGATGGATGCCAACCTGCTGGTCATCCTCAACGACAACGACATGTCGATCTCGCGCCCGGTCGGCGCGCTCAACAACTACCTGGCCAAGCTGATGTCCGGCCGTTTCTATGCAGCGATGCGGCGCGGCAGCGAGAAGGTACTCAAGGGTATGCCGCCGGTGCTGGAATTCGCCAAGCGCGCCGAGGAGCACGTCAAGGGCATGGTCACGCCGGGCACGCTGTTCGAGGAGTTCGGCTTCAACTACATCGGCCCCATCGACGGCCATGACCTCGATGTGCTGGTCGACACGCTGGGCAACATCCGCAAGCTGGAAGGCCCGCAGTTCCTGCATATCGTCACGCAGAAGGGCAAGGGCTATGCCCACGCCGAGGACGATTGCGTGCTGTACCACGGCGTCGGCAAGTTCGACCCCAGCCATGGCATAACGCCCAAGCCCAGCAGCAAGGTGAGCTACACCGAAGTGTTCGGCGACTGGCTGTGCGACGCGGCGGCGGCAGATACCAGGCTGGTCGGCATCACCCCGGCGATGTGCGAAGGCTCCGGCATGGTCGAGTTCGCCGAGAAATTCCCGCAACGTTATTTCGACGTCGGTATCGCCGAGCAGCATGCGCTCACCTTCGCCGCCGGACTGGCCTGCGACGGCTACAAGCCGGTGGTGGCGATCTATTCCACTTTCTTGCAGCGCGCCTACGACCAGCTCATCCACGACATCGCCATCCAGAACCTGCCGGTGGTGCTGGCCATCGACCGCGGCGGCCTGGTCGGCGCCGATGGCGCCACGCATGCCGGCAGCTTCGATCTCAGTTACCTGCGCAGCATCCCCAACCTGACCGTGATGGCGCCCGCCGACGAGAACGAATGCCGGCAGATGCTGAGCACTGCGTTTGCGCTCGATACGCCGAGCGCCGTGCGTTATCCGCGCGGCTCGGGCACCGGTGTGACGGTGCAGCAGAACCTGCATACCTTGCCGGTGGGCAAGGGCGAGTTGCGCCGCAACGGCAAGCAGACTGCCATCCTGTCGTTCGGCTCCATGCTCGCGCCGTCGCTGCAGGCCGCCGAACAACTCGACGCCACCGTCGCCAACATGCGCTTCGTCAAACCGCTGGACGAGCAACTGGTGCTGAAGCTGGCACGCAGCCATGACCTGCTGGTCACCGTGGAAGAGAACACCGTGCAGGGCGGTGCGGGCAGCGCGGTGGCCGAATGCCTGGCGCAGCACGGCATCCATGTCGCCATGCTGCACCTCGGCCTGCCCGACGAGTTCCTGGAGCAGGGCGACCCCGTGCAGATGCTGGCCGAATGCGGGCTGGATGCGGCCGGTATCGTGCGCGCCGTCCGGGAAAGATCGCCCGGCTGAGATTGCCCGACGATATCAGTCGGGCATTAGGTATAATCCCACCCAGACATCACAACAAAGAGTTCGCCATGAATTCCGCCACACCCATTGCAGACGTACAAAGCAGCGCCGATACCCGCCATCTGGCGATCAACAAGGTCGGCATCAAGAGCATTCGCCATCCCGTCGTGGTCCGCGACAAGAGCGTGGGCGTGCAGCACACCATCGCCACCTTCAACATGTACGTGCACCTGCCGCACAACTTCAAGGGCACGCACATGTCGCGCTTCGTGCAGATCCTGAATCAGCACGGTCGCGAGATATCGGTCGAATCGTTCGAGAGCATCCTGCGCGAGATGATCGACAAGCTGGAGGCGAAATCCGGCTACATCGAGATGTCCTTCCCCTATTTCGTCAACAAGACCGCACCGGTCTCCGGCGTGCAGAGCCTGCTCGATTACGACGTCACCTTCATCGGCGAGATCGTCGAGGGCGATTACCGCTTCAACATGAAAGTGCAGATTCCGGTGACCAGCCTGTGCCCGTGCTCCAAGGAGATATCCGACCGCGGCGCGCACAACCAGCGTTCGCATGTCACCCTCACCGTGCGCACCCGCCGTTCTGTGTGGATCGAGGAGCTGGTGCGCTTCGCCGAAGATCAGGCGTCGAGCGAGCTGTACGGCCTGCTCAAGCGCCCGGACGAGAAGTTCGTCACTGAACATGCCTACGACAACCCCAAGTTCGTCGAAGACATGGTACGCGACGTGGCGGCCGCGCTGAATGCGGACGACCGTATCGAGGCTTATGTGGTTGAGTCCGAGAACTTTGAGTCGATCCATAACCACTCGGCGTACGCCCTTATCGAAAGGGATAAGACGAAAGATTGAGCGTGCTGGGTGACTCAAAGTTTCGGTGAAGGCTCACATCGGCCGCAGGGCGATGTTATGCCGGAGCCAAAACTTCGAGTCAATCCACAACCACTCGGCTTATGCGCTGATCGAGCGCGACAAGACCAAGGACTGACCCCAAGCCGGATATCCAGCAGGCCGCCTCCGGGCGGCCTTTTGTTTTTGCCCTCTTGAAATCCCGTTTTCCGTCCCCATCCTTCCCGCGTCTTGAATCAACCACGCAACAGGAGATAACCCATGACCGCTAGCACCACCGCCAGCCGTGAAACGCTGGGCTTCCAGACCGAAGTCAAACAACTGCTGCACCTGATGATCCACTCGCTGTATTCCAACCGCGAGATATTCCTGAGAGAACTGGTTTCCAACGCGTCCGACGCCTGCGACAAGCTGCGCTTCGAGGCGCTGCACAACGATGCGCTGTACGAGAGTGAATCCGACCTTGCCATCCGCATCAGCTTCGATAAAGAAAAGCGCACCCTCACCATCGCCGACAACGGCATCGGCATGAGCCGCGACGAAGTGATCGCCAACCTCGGCACCATCGCCAAGTCCGGCACACGCGATTTCTTCAGCAAGCTTTCCGGTGACCAGCAGAAGGACGCCAACCTCATCGGCCAGTTCGGCGTGGGCTTCTATTCCGCCTTCATCGTGGCCGCCAAGGTCAGCGTGCTGACGCGCCGTGCGGGCGAGAAGGCCGATCAGGGCGTGCGCTGGGAGTCGGACGGCGGCGGCGAGTTCTCCGTCGAGATGGTGGAAAAAACCAGCCGCGGCACCGAGATCACCCTGCACCTGCGCGAAGGCCAGGACGATTTGCTGGCCGGCTACAAGCTGCGCGAGATCATCAAGAAATATTCCAACCACATCGTCCAGCCCATCCTGATGCAGAAGGAAGAGTGGAAGGAGGGCGGCTATGTCACCCTCGACGAAGACGAGACCGTCAACCAGGCATCCGCCTTGTGGGCCAAGTCCAAGAACGAGATCACCAAAGAGCAATACAAGGAATTCTACAAACACGTCGGCCACGACTTCAGCGACCCGCTGGCCTGGACCCATGCGCGCGTCGAAGGCAAACAGGAATACACCCAGCTGCTCTACATCCCGGGCCGCGCCCCGTTCGATATGTACGACCGTCAAGCGCGCCACGGCATCAAGCTCTACGTGCGCCGCGTGTTCATCATGGACGACGCCGAGCAATTGATGCCGCAATACATGCGCTTCGTGCGCGGCGTGGTGGATAGCGCCGACCTGCCGCTCAACGTCTCGCGCGAGATATTGCAAGAGTCCAAAGACATCGAATCCATCCGCAAGGGCTGCACCGGCAAGGTGCTGGGCCTGCTCGCTGACATGGCCGAGAACGATAACGAGAAATACGCCAAGTTCTGGGGCGAGTTCGGGCAGGTGCTGAAGGAAGGCATCGGCGAAGACTTCGCCAACAAGGACAAGATCGCCGCACTGCTGCGCTTCGCCACCACCAAGGCAGACAGCGCCGAGCAGAACGTCTCGCTCAAGGAATACGTTGCGCGCATGAAAGACGGTCAGGACAAGATCTACTACGTCACCGCCGAAACTTTCAACGCCGCCAAGAACAGCCCGCACCTCGAAGTGTTCCGCAAGAAGGGCATCGAAGTGCTGCTGCTCTCTGACCGCGTGGACGAGTGGGTGGTGAGCAACCTGTTCGAGTTCGAAGGCAAGTCGCTGGTCTCCGTCGCCAAGGGCGGCCTCGACCTGGGCGCGCTGGAAGACGAAGCCGAAAAGAAGGAACAGGAAAAGCAGGCCGATGAATTCAAGCCGCTCACTGAAAAGATCAAGACCAGCCTCACCGACAAGGTCAAGGAAGTGCGCGTCACCCATCGCCTCACCGACAGTCCCGCCTGCCTGGTGGCCGACGAGCACGACATGAGTGGCAACCTCGCGCGCCTGCTCAAGGCCGCAGGACAAAAGGCACCCAACTCGCAACCCATCCTTGAGATCAACCCATCACACCCCGTGGTGCAGCGCTTGAAGGGCGAAGAGAAACGCTTCGACGACTGGGCGGCGGTGCTGTTCGACCAGGCCCTGCTAGCGGAAGGCGGCCAGCTCGACGACCCGGCCAGCTTCGTCAAGCGCATGAATCAGTTGATGCTGGAGATGGGCAAGTAAGCAGGAGAGAAGTCAGTAGTTGGAAATGGAACGGGCACCTAGGGTGCCCGTTTTGTTGTTACTAACAAGGCTTCTTGTCTGCCATTGCAGGCGTGATAGCTGGTGTCGAGAAATGTTTGTTTACGATGAAAGCGTCTAATGAGGCGGGATGAGACAGTCTCTTCTTAATTTGTTGAATAATATAAATTGATAGGATACGATTCGATCGCCTAGCAATTATGGGCGGAAGCCCATCGGAATGTGAGTCACATTCCGCCTTGAATTTTTAGCTTTCTAGCGAAACGTCCGAACGCGGAAGTCGCTAGTCAGCACCTTCCGTGTTCGGTCGTTTCGCACGCAATAGTAGGCACCCTTTTGACTATGTACAACCTTATCAAAAATAAAAAGCTAGTCAAAGAAAGAATAGAACATCTCCGCAATGCAATTGCCTCCTCCCGTGTCTACCGCCCAAGAAATTTAGCAAAGCTGGTATTTTTGTGTGGTGCTAATAACAACAACTCGATCTCTGAGCGACGAAAAGCACTGATAGAGTTCGCAAAAACACACTTACCCCACACTCAGTTTTTTATCGCAGAAAAAATGTTTTCAATCCTTCTGGAAGAAGGGCATAAGGGAAACATTCTTGATATTGAGAATGACATTTCTGAATTTGCAGACCACATCCTCATCGTGCTGGAAAGCAATAGCAGTTTTGCCGAACTTGGGGCCTTTTCACACAAGAAGCTCAGGTCGAATTTAATTGTAATAAATGATTCACAATATGAATCATCAAACTCATTTATTAATCTCGGCCCACTAAAAGCAATTTTGGAATCCTCCGGGAAAAACAGCATCATTCATTACAAAATGAGCAAGGATGGCATTCACCGTAAGGATGCTATTGGAGATGTATTTAAACCTCTTCATGACCTACTAAAGGAGCCACTTAGAAGTCATGCGTCTGCAATAGACTTAAACACGTGCAATCCTGCGACAAACTATGACAAATTTTCTGCGATGTTTGTGCATGACCTAATCTATTTTTCTGGCCCAGTTAACCATAAAGAGTTGGTGGAAATTCTGATTCAAATTTTCGGAAACCAGCGTTTCAAATTGAAAGAACATGTGGCAATCCTGGCTGCATTCGAATCAATCGAAAGAGATTCGGCGGGGCTTTTTCGAAGCAAACTTGGTAAGACTTATTATGAGTACCGCTTTGACACAAACAAATTAATCTCCACTTTTAGGAATTACACTTTGAAGTTTTACCCAGAGCGGTTCTATGGCAATTAAAGAAATAATTTCTCGTGATCTCAACATTCCCTTGTCAATCATTGATGAGGCATTAAAAGCTGCTCGGTCTCATGTAAAGACATTTCACATTGCAAAGAGAAATGGAAAGGATAGATTAATACTTCAACCTTCAAAAAAACTGAAAACAATTCAGTATTGGCTAATCATAAACGTCTTTGGAAAGCATGAAGTTCATAAGGCGGCAATGGCCTATGTAAACAATAAATCCATTTTAGATAATGCGATTCTCCATCGAGAAAATAAATTCTTTGTAAAAATGGATTTGCGAGACTTTTTTCCGAGTATCAAATACTCTGACTTGAAGCCGAGAATTTTAGAATGGCACAGAAAAACTTCTCCAGAATGGGAGCTGGATACAGAAGCAGAGAATCTTATTCGTTTATCCTGCTTTTACAAAGATGACAGATTGGCAGTTGGGTATCCAAGTTCCCCAATTATTAGCAATATAGTTATGATGGAATTCGATATCGCGGTATCCAACCTCATAAGCGACACGAGCAAATATGGGGATGCAATTTATTCAAGATATGCTGATGACTTGGTTATTTCTACTAATAAGAGCGGTGTTAGTAATCTCATAATAAAAAATATCTCAGCACTCATTTCGGAAACCCTCTCCCCTAAAATTTCCCTTAATAGTTCAAAAACAAGAATAGGAAGTAGTACTGGAGGAACCGCCTCGGTGACCGGCTTGAAGATATGCAACAATGGCCACATTACTATTCATCGCAAGCAAAAAGACCATATTAGACTGCTTCTTAGTCTCTATAAGAAGGGGCTATTGAAAGACTTGGAATACGAGTCATTACTCGGCCATCTTGCATATGTTCGCCATGTTGATAGCACTTTTTACTCAAAGCTTCAAAATAAATACTTCTCTGAAATTTCACAGCTAAGAATTGATGCTGCAGAGGCTCTTTAGCCATCCTCTGGACTGCTTGTCTCAAATTCGAATTAGGGATCATTTTTGGCTGACCGCCCAGAAGAATAGGGCGCCCAGCCCAAGAAGAGTTAGCGTTTCGCTTTGTTTCTGCTTCTGTATCTCAGCCACTTTTGCGCGGAACCCATCAAGAACGATGGCATGAGCTTGCTGAATGGCAGATGCGGCGTCTTTGTATACTGGAAGATATTTTAAATCTTTGATGAACCCGGGAAGATTAAGTCCTTCAGTGAGAACGAGCGGAAGAATCTTCTTATTAAGTGAGTGCGCCTGCCCAATTTCTTGCGACACCCAATCGGATTCTTTGGCGTTTGAGCTCCAAAGGACTATGAACAAATCACAGGCAGCAATAGCTGTTGATATGCGGTCAGAAAGTTTTTCACTCGGAATAACAGAATATTCGGCAACAAATAGATCAATCCCGGTTCCTGCGAGAGACTGCTGTAGCTCAGCGACATTCTTTAGGTCCTGAGTGGAGTAGCTGACAAATACTTTGAACATTATTAGCGCCCCTCATGGTGGTAAGACCAACTTTAAAATATGAGAACCCTTAGGCTCGCATATGCATCGTAATATAAGTGTGGGTTTAGGGCGATATTAAGCATTATGTAGGATGGCAACTTTAGTGATGCTTCTGTCTGCAATCTGGTCTGAAGCAGTCATTCCAACAATTGTGGATAAATGTCTGCTTTGGCCGCTAGGCCCCCATCGCGGCAATTCCCAAACCCGCATAAAATGCACTACCGCATTTAGTGAACCACCATGAAGCCCATCGCCATTTTCCGCCACGCTGCTACTGAAGGCCCCGGCCACTTCGCACTGTTCCTCACCCAGCATGCCATCCCCTGGCAGATGATCCACATCGATCAGGGTGAGGCGGTGCCGACCGATGCCAGTGCCTTCAATGGCTTGGTGTTCATGGGCGGGCCAATGAGTGTGAACGATGACTTGCCGTGGATACACCAAGTGCTGACGCTGATCCGCGATGCCTATGCGAAGGACATCCCGCTGCTGGGGCATTGCCTCGGCGGGCAGTTGATGTCCAAGGCACTGGGCGGGGTGGTGACGAAGAATCCGGTGAAGGAGCTGGGCTGGGGCGGGGTGACGGTGGCGGATAACGCCATCGCGCGCGAGTGGTTCGGCGACATCAAGCAGTTCGATTCCTTCCACTGGCACGGCGAGACCTTCTCGCTGCCGCCGGACGCCGAGTTATTGCTCTCCAGTCCATACTGCGCCAATCAGGCCTATGCCATCGGCAAGCACCTCGGCATGCAGTGCCATGTCGAGATGACCGAGCAGATGATCCGCGACTGGGGTGCCAATGGTATGGCAGAACTCGCCGCTAACGCGCATAGTCCGGCGGTACAATCGGCTGATGTGATGCAGGCGCAGATGGCGGACAAACTGCCTGGGCTGCATCGTGTGGCCGAGCGGCTTTACCGCCATTGGTTGCGCGGTTTGGCGCACTAGTTGATGGAGGTGTGAGATGACCTACGTCGTTACCGATAATTGCATACGCTGCAAATACACCGACTGCGTGGATGTGTGCCCGGTGGACTGCTTCCGCGAGGGCGAGAATTTTCTGGCGATCGACCCGGGCGAGTGCATCGACTGTTCGTTGTGCGTACCGGAGTGTCCGGCCGGGGCGATCTTCGCCGAGGATGATGTGCCCGCCGATCAGCAACAGTTCATCGCGCTCAATGCCGAGCTGGCCAAAGTGTGGAAGCCCATCGTTGCCAAGAAAGACGCGCCCGCCGATGCGGACGAGTGGCTCAACGTGAAAGACAAACTCAAATTATTGAAACGGTGAGTAACGCAGCGGCCTTCTTCGACAGGGTAGCGCAGCGCATCCTCACCGCCCATCCCGCGCCGGACCTGCGCGGGATCACCGTCCTGTTACCCAACATGCATGCGGCGCAACCGCTGGCGCAAGCCTTGCTGCGTGCCGCGCAACGTCCTACGCTGCTGTTGCCGCAGATGGTCACGCTCAACGCCTGGGCGCAAAGCATCCCGCTGGCTGCGCCAACCGTCACCGACAGCCAGCGCAGCGCCTTGCTCTACCAGCATCTGCGCAAGCAACAATGGTTCGACAACGCCGACCTGTGGGGCATGACGCAGGAACTGCTCAAGCTGTTCGACGAACTCACGCACTCGTTGCGCGAACTGCCTGCGGATGCGGACGGATTCATCGCTGCGGTGGAACATGCCTATCAGGCAAGGCAGAACGTCGCGCTGCAACTCGAAGCGCGGCTGGTGTTCGAGCTGTGGCATGCGATGCAGCAGGGCGCCGAGCTGGACCAGGCGCGCGCCTACCAGCAGCGTCTGGCGCAACTGGCCGTGCAGGCGGACCAGCCGCTGTATGTGCTGCGCGCTTCGGAGTGGGATGCGGTGGAGCAGCGCTTCCTCGACGAGTATGAGCAGCGGGCCGTGGTCAAGGTGTTCGATCTGCGCGAGATGGCGGCGGAGTCTTCTGTGCCATTGTTCTTCGCCGCCACCTCGCTCGAACAGGAAGCCCGCGCCGCTGCCATGCAGGTGCGCCTGTGGCTGCAAGCTGGCAAACAGGACATCGCCATCGTGGCACAAGACCGCGTGGTGGCGCGTCGCATGCGGGCGCTGCTGGAACGCGCCGAAGTGCTGGTGGCGGACGAGACCGGCTGGACCTTCGCCACCATGTCGGTGAGCACCGTGCTCGACCGCTGGCTCACCGCGCTGCAAAGCGACTTCTACCACCACGACCTGCTCGACCTGCTCAAGTCCCCTTTCATCTTCGCCGAGATGGCGGCGGGCGAACGCAAGTCGGCGGTGTATCAGCTGGAACAGCTGCTGCGTCAGCACAGTGTGGTGGAAGGCCTGGAGAACTTCATCGCACTGGCGGAGCACGAAGTGGCCTTGCACCAGCCGCTCGCACGTCTGCGCCAGGCGGCAGCCTTGCTGGAACAGAGCAGGAAGAAGACGCTGGCGGAATGGCTCGCCGCCTTGCGCGACAGCCTGGAGGTTCTGAGTATCGATGCCGGCTTGCAGCAGGACGAGGCCGGGCGGCAGTTGCTGCAAGCGCTGGATAACCGGCGGCAAGAACTGCAAGGCGACGAGGGGCGCTATCGTTTTGCCGAATGGCGGCGCTGGCTGGCGCAGCAACTGGATACTGAGACCTTCCGCGACAGCAGCATCGACAGCCCGGTGCGCTTCACCCACCTCGCCGCCACGCGCTGGCGCGCTTTCGATGCCGTGCTGCTGCTGGGCTGCGATGCCGACCATCTGCCTGGAGCGGCGGACGGCGGGCGCTGGTTCAACGATGCGGTGCGTGCGGCGCTGAACCTGCCGACGCGGGCCTTTCATGCGCAGCGCCAGCGCAACGACCTGATGGCATTGCTGGCGCTGAACGATACCGTGCTGGTCACCTGGCAGCGCGACAAGAACGGGGAGGCACAGCTGCTGAGTCCGTTCCTGCAGATGCTGCGCGACGAATACGAACAGGTGCACGGCGATGATCTGTCCGAGCGCGAGCTGCATGCCTGTCTCGCGGCGGAAGAGGCACATCGCATCGAGCTGCCGCGGTCGGTGCAGCCCGCGCCCGGTGTGGCGGCGGAAGCGGTGCCTGCCAGCATCTCCATCAGCGGCTACAACTCGCTGGTCGCCTGTCCCTACCAGTTCTATGCGCGCCACATCCTGCGCCTCAACGAACTCGACGAAGTGCAGGAGGCCATCGAGAAGCGCGACTACGGCGATCACGTGCACATGATCCTGCAACGTTTCCATGAGGCTTATCCGCAAGTGAGTGGGCACGACATGGCTGCAATGGAGGCCGTCCTGCGCCGCATCAGCGAGGAGGTGTTCGCCGATCTGCTGGCGCAGGATTTCGCCGCGCGCGGCTGGCTGGCGCGCTGGTACAGATCCTTGCCGGCTTACCTCGAATGGCAGCTGGAGAACGAGGCGCAAGGCTGGCGCTACGCCGCAGCGGAGAGCAAGTTCGATTGGCAGCTGGAAGGCATCCGCCTGCGCGGCCGCATCGACCGGCTGGATGTGCGCGCGGAAGAAAAACTGGTGCTGGATTACAAGACGCAGAGCGACACAGTGCTGCGCAACAAGTTGAAAGAGCCGGGCGAAGACGTGCAGCTCGCGTGTTACGCCTATGCGCATGAAGCGGCGGATGCGGCTTTCGTTAGCATCGACAACGGCAAGGTTAAACGGGTGGAACCCAAACACGATGTGCCATTGCTGGCGCAGCTCAACACCGAACGTCTGGAGCAGGTGATGGCGGCGCTGCGCGGCGGGGCGGGGTTGCCGGCGAATGGCATCGATGCGGTGTGTGCGTATTGCGAAGTGCGCGGCGTGTGCCGCAAAGGAGAGTGGCTGTGACCAACCACATCGCCCTCGATCCTCGCCGCAGTGTCGTCGTCGAAGCCTGCGCCGGCAGCGGCAAGACTTGGCTGCTGGTGTCGCGCATGATGCGCCTGCTGCTGGACGGCGCGCAGCCGTCGCAGATCCTCGCCATCACCTTCACGCGCAAGGCCGCGCAGGAGATGCAGGCGCGCTTGCAGCAATGGTTGCGCGATCTGGCGCTGGGCGACGAGGCATCCGTGCGCCGCTTCCTCGCCGAGCGCGGCATTGCGGAACCAGACGAAGAGCAGTTGCAACGCGCGCGCAGCCTGTACCGGGAAGTGCTGCTGGCGCAGCCCGGCATCACCATCAGCACCTTCCACGGCTGGTTCATGCAAGTGATGCAGCGCGCGCCGCTGAATGCCGATGTGATGCATGGCTCGTCGCTGCTGGAGCGCGCGGGTGCCGAGCAGGAGGAGGCGTGGGAAGAGCTGCTGGAGCAGATGCGCAAGCAGCCGGACGGCATCGCGGCGCGGCACATGCAATGGCTGTTCGAAGAGCGCGGTTTGTCCGGTGCGCGCCAGTTGCTGTTCAACTTCCTAGCCAAGCGCGCCGAGTGGTGGGCTTATACCCAAGGGCAGGCCGATGCACTGGCTTTCGCGCTGGACAACCTGCGCAACGATCTGCAAGTGGATATGGGATTCGATCCGGTCGCCGATTGGGGCATGTGCGGCAACAGCGAGGAGGTGTTCTTCGCCTTCGTGCGGCAACTGGCGAGCAACGGCACCGACACGCAGGCGAACAAGGCGAGCGAGCTGGAGCGGGCGTGGACAGACAGTGCCGAAGCGGCGCGGTTCGATGCCGTGTCGCCCTTGCTGTTCACGCAGGCCGGCGAGCCGCGCAGTTTCAAGCCGACCAAGAAGCAGGATGCCGAAGCTTTCCTCGTTACGCGCGATGCACTGTTCGCCAGCTTGCAGCAAGTGCGCGATACGCTGGCCGAGCAGCAGGCCTATCGTTTGAACGAAGCCGTGCTGCATTGCGGCGCCGCTTTGCTCGAGCGCTACCAGGCGCTCAAGGTGCAGAAGCAGCAGATGGATTTCTCCGATCTGGAATGGCAGCTGTGCCGCCTGCTGCAACAGAGCGAACACGCCGAGACCATGCAATACAAGCTCGACAGCCGCTACCGCCATGTGCTGCTGGACGAGTTCCAGGACACCAACCCGCTGCAATGGCAGATATTGCGCGCGTGGTTCGACGCCGCGGTGGCGGTGCAATCGCAGCCCACCGTGTTCGTGGTGGGCGACCCCAAGCAATCCATCTACCGCTTCCGCCGCGCCGACGCGCGCCTGTTCGGCGTGGCACGCGAATATCTGCAAGAGCATTTCGCCGCCGCGACGCTGGGCAACAGCCTCACGCGCCGCAACTCGCAACCGGTGGTGGATGCGGTGAACGCCGTGTTCCGTGAGCAGCCGGACGGCTTCGAGTTCGTCGAGCATCAGACGCACCAGACGGAATTACACGGCCATGTGCTGGTGCTGCCGCTGGCAGTCGTTGAGCAGAGTGAGGAGGCCGTTGCCGGGGATGCGCCGCTCATCTTGCGCGATCCGCTGACCACGCCGCGCAATGAAGCCGAAGAGGGCGCACGCCAGCTGGAGGCTGTTCAGTTTGCCGACCAGCTGCAAACCATCGTGCGCGAGTGGTCGGTGAACGAGGAAGGCGAAACGCGCCGCGCCAGCTATGGCGACATCATGGTTCTGGTGCGCAGCCGCACCCACCTTGCCGTGTACGAGGAGGCGTTGCGTGCGAAACATATCCCCTTCATCAGCTCGCGCCGTGGCGGCCTGCTCGACACGCTGGAGGCGGAAGATGTGCAGGCGCTGCTGACCTTCCTAATCACGCCGTTTGCCGACATCAAGCTGGCGCAGGTGCTGCGCACGCCGATCTTCGCGTGCAGCGATGCCGATCTGATGTCCCTTGCCGCAGGGGAAAAGACGAGCTGGTGGCAACGCTTGCAACAACTGGCGGAGCCATCGCCCGCGCTGCAACGCGCCGCCGAGTTGTTGCAACGCTGGCTCGCGCTTGCCGACAAACTCCCCGTGCACGATTTGCTCGACCGCATCTATTTCGAAGGTGACGTGATTGCGCGCTACAGTGCCGTGTTGCCGCCCGAGATGCGCGCCAAGGTCGTCGCCAACCTGCATGCCTTCATGGAGATCGCGCTGAGCGTTGATGCCGGGCGCTACCCCAGCCTGCCCCGCTTCCTGCAGGAGTTGCGCGAGCTGCGCGACAGCAGCGACGATGCGCCGGACGAGGGTAAGCTCGGCACGGCGGGCGATGCGCTGCGCATCTATACCGTGCATGAATCGAAGGGATTGGAAGCCCCCATCGTCTGGCTGCTGGATGCGAATGCGGAAAAGAAGAATCGCGATGGCAGCGATGTGCTGCTCGACTGGCCGACGCACGAGCCGCAACCGTTGCATTTCTCGCTCTACGCCGATCAGGCCTCGCGCGGCAAGAAACGCGCACCGCTGTTTGAGCAGGAAGCCGCCGAGCAAGCGCGTGAAGAGATGAACCTGCTGTATGTCGCGATGACTCGCGCACAGCAGGCGCTTATCGTCAGCGGTAATCAAGGGGCTAGAGAGAACAAGTCGCAAACCTGGTACGACCGCATCGCGGCGGCGATGAGCGAGCAGCTGAACCCCTTGCACAAGGCCGCGCCTGCTCTACATGCGGGGCAGGGGGTGGCGGCAACAGCGCTTCTGCCGCCCATCATCCCCGCCGGAAAACGCATCGCCCGCAACACTGCCCAACAACAGCGCGGTATCTGGCTGCACGCGCTGCTGCAACACATGACCGAGGGCGTTGCGGACCAGGCCGAATTGCGCCAGCGTCTTGCCATCCCTGCCGATGAGATTGGCCTGCTCTGGCAACAGGCGCAGCATTTAACCACCTTGCCGCAACTCGCGCGCTTCTTCGATGCAGAGCAATACCGCACCGCCTGCAACGAGATGCCCTACATCAACGCCAAAGGCGAATTGAAGCGTATCGATCGCCTGGTGGAATTCGATGAGGAAGTGTGGGTGCTGGATTACAAGCTGGGCGATGCGGAAGAGGCGGCGCGCTACCGTGCGCAGATGCAGGAGTATCGGACTGCGATGCAGGCGGTATATGCGGACAAGGCGGTGAAGTGTGCGCTGCTATTTGCGGATGGCGTGTTCAGCGAAGTGCAGGCATGAGCCGACGGGAATCAGACGAGATGGATGAGGAGAAAACTCCGGCGGATGAAGTCATGTGCCATTGCAGCGGCACACGCCGGGCATACATCCAGAGCCTGTTCGAGCAGGGCATGGATATCGCCGCCATCTCCAGATGGACCGGCGCGTTGTCCGGGTGCGGCGGTTGCGAGTGGGATATTGCCGATTTTCTCAAGCAGCTTGAGGCGCGGCAGGAAAAAAGTGAATAAACTTCTGTGGCGGGCTATGCCCGCCGCTTCAACGAGATCGTCAGCTTGAATCTGGCTACCACTGTATCGCCCAATGCAGGCACGGTGGCGGTCACATCCAGTTGCCTTTCCACTCTCTCATTCGAGGCTGCCGCCTGCGCCACCATTTCGGCGATCTCCTTGCCCTGAGCGCAGGTGAAGTGCACATCGCCCTCGGCGCGCTTGATGAACTCGGCCTGGAAATCCTTGAACACCATGGAGATGGGCGTGCGCTGTTTGCGGATGAGATGGATGGCGTAGGCGCCGGGAGCCACATCCGCACCGATGCACAGAGCGCCGAAATACATCGAGCCGAGGTGGTTCTTAGTTCTGCGCCGCAAAGGTATCTTGACCACCATGCGCTCGGGCGTGAGTTCGACGACGGAAACCCCGACGTAATACAGCAGGGGGATCCTGGCGAGGCCGAACAGGCGCAGGTACAGGGTCTCGCGCACGGTCTCACTGAGCAACCTGTTCAGCCAGTTCATGGATAGCGCCTGTGCGTGTTGTAGGTCTGCGCACTCTAAACATTCACCGGTGGCAGTGCAACACGCCTCCCAGCCGTTTGACAGGGTCTTGTCGCCTCTTTATAGTTCAACAGAACGAACGTTCTGTTGAGTGAGGGGCAAGTGAAACATGAGGTGAACCGGGGGCGCGGCGCGACGCTACAGATAGAAGGCCGTTTCGAGCACGTGGCGCGCGAGCGTTTCGACGACGGCTGGAACATGGCGGAGGAAGACCTGCCGCCGCTCAGGACCACGGTGACAATGGAGCGGGCGAAGAGCGTGCTGCAGAAGCAGGATTCGCCCGACCTTGCCTTCGAACATTCATTGAATGCGTATCGCGGTTGCGAGCATGGCTGCATCTATTGCTATGCACGGCCTTCGCATGGCTATCTCAATCTCTCGCCGGGGCTGGATTTCGAGACGAAGCTGTTCGCCAAGCCGGAGGCGGCGACTTTGTTGCGCAAGGAGTTGGCGAAACCCTCTTATCAATGCTCGCCCATCGCGCTGGGCGTGAACACCGATTCCTACCAGCCGATCGAGCGCGAGTTGAAGATCGTGCGGCAGGTGCTGGAGGTGCTGGCCGAGTGCAAGCATCCCGTTTCCATCGTGACCAAGTCGGCGCTGATCGAGCGTGATATCGAGCTGCTGGCGGAGATGGCGCGCGACGATCTGGTGCAGGTGTTCATCACAGTGACGACGCTGGACGCGGAGGTGGCGCGCAAGCTGGAACCGCGCGCCGCATCGCCGCGCCGCCGACTGCATGCGATACAGCGGCTGAATGAGGCGGGCGTGCCGTGCGGCGTATTCGTTGCGCCGGTGATCCCCTTTCTCACCGATGCCGAGCTGGAGAATGTGCTGCAGGCGGCGCAGGAACATGGTGCGCGCACGGCGGCCTATACGCTGCTGCGTCTGCCTTACGAATTGAAAGACTTGTTCAAGGATTGGCTCGCCACGCATTACCCTTTGAAGGCGGAACATGTAATGAATCGCCTGCGCGAGATGCGCGATGGCCGTGAGAACGATTCCGAGTATGGTTCACGTTTTCGCGGACAGGGTTTGTTCGCGCAGTTGCTGGCACAGCGTTTCCGGCTGGCGTGCGAGCGGTTGGGGTTGAACTGGCCGGAGCAGGGGCTGGATACCTCGAAGTTCGTGCGGCCGGATCTGGGCGGGCAACAGAGCCTGTTTTAGGATTACTGCCAGTTGATCTCGCTCGCCGTTTTGCTGCCGATCACCGCATCGTGCAGCGACTCCGGGATGGCGGCATCGGTCGGCGAGATGGCGATGCGTCCCGCCATGATTTCGGCGTAGCGTTGCGGCAGCAGCGGGACGAGGTCCGGATTGGCGTAGCCGTCCGGAAACAGCGGCAGGTTGGTCGCGTAATCGTATTTGTCGGTGGCGCCCAGCGTGTGCAGGAATTCGTGGGTGATGACCACGTTGTTCTGTCTTGCCATGTCGCGCGAGGCAAACACGTTGACCCGCCCGAGCAGGCCTTTTTGCAGGCCGGTGGAGTGGGGTAGCCGATTGTTTTGCGCCGGATCGAAATACAGCAGGAACATCTTTACTTGGGTCTCGGGGCCGTCGGTATCGGTGTTGCGGTAAGCCCACCAGCGCATGTTGAGACTCCACCAGATCACTTCCAGCGCATTCCCGCCATGCGGCGGTTCGGGCGGCAGCGATTCGATGATGTTGCCCAGCTTGATCTCTATCGAGGCATCGGATTTGCGGCCATATCCTTCGGCTTCGTCGCGCATGAAGGTCTCGATAGATTTGAAGTCCGCCTCCGTGAGGCTGCGCAGATAGGCGTTCACGGCTTCGCTGCCGTCGCCATTGATGAGATACAGGTTGACCGGCAAGGTGTACTTCCACTCCACCGAGCGAGCCTGGGTGCGCCATGCTGCGGCCGCGACGGCAAGCATGATGAACAGCAGGATGACGATGCGGATGGCTTTAAACATCGGGAGGGGCGCTTATTGCTCCGGCAGTCGTTTGTTGTCGAAGTGCTTTTGCAAGCCGTGCACCAGATTCTGGGTGAGCTGCGCTTGCAGTTCTTCCCAGGGCACCGTGATGCCCTGCTCAATGCATTGCGTGACTTGCAACCCTTGATAGCCGCAGGGATTGATGTTGGCGAACGGCGTCATGTCCATGTCCACGTTGAACGACAGGCCGTGGTAGCAGCAGCCATTCTTGATCTTCAAGCCCAGTGCGGCGATCTTGGCATCACCGACATACACGCCGGGCGCATCCACTCTACCTTCCGCCTTCACGCCGTATTCGGCGAGCAAGTCGATGACCGCCTGTTCCATCAGGCGCACCAGTTCGCGCACGTTGATCTTCCAGCGGCGCAGGTCGAGCAGCAGGTAGGCGACGATCTGGCCGGGGCCGTGATAGGTGATCTGGCCGCCGCGGTCGATTTTTACCACCGGAATGGCGGTCGGGTTGAGCAGGTGTTCCGGTTTGCCGGCCTGGCCTTGGGTATAGGTGGGTGGATGTTGTAGCAGCCAGATCTCGTCCACGGTGTCGGCATCGCGCTCGGCGGTGAAACGCTGCATGGCGTGCCAGGTGGGTTCGTAATCGACCATGCCCAGGGCACGCACATGGATGGGCGGGTGCGAGGTCATAGCACCATCTTGACCATAGGATGGCTGCTCAAATCGCGATACAGGTTGTCGAGCTGCTCGCGCGAGGTGGCGCGGATGGTGCAGGTGAGGCTGATGTATTTCGCGCCGGTGCTGCTGCGCATCTCGATGCGGGCGGCATCGAAGTCCGGTGCATGCACTTGCACCACGGTGGCGACAGCTTGGGCAAAACCCTGCTGCGCCAGACCGAACACCTTGATCGGGAAGTCGCAGGGATATTCGATGAGGGAATCTTTGGGTTCGGTCATTTGCGCATCACTTCGCGTTTGAAGGTCTGGTACAGCGGGTGCAGCCTGGCGAACATCGCGCCGGGCTTGCCGTTGCCGACGGGCTTGCCGTCGAGCGTGGTGATGGCGAGCACTTCCTTGGTGCTGGAGGTGAGCAGCAGTTCGTCGGCATTCAGCACTTCGGCTTTGGTTACACGCCGCACTTCATGCGGGATGTGGTTGGCGGCGGCGAGTTCGAGGATCACATCGTAGGTGATGCCGGGCAGCATCAGGTTGTCCTTGGGTGGTGCGAGCAGGGTGTCGTTCTTCACCACGAAGATGTTGCTGGCCGCGCCTTCGGTGAGGAAAGCATCGTCGCGGATGAGGATGGCTTCGGCGCAGCCGGCTTCCACCGCAGCCTGGCGCAGCAGCACGTTGGGCAGCAGCGCGATGGCCTTGATGTCGCAGCGCAGCCAGCGGTTGTCCTGCACGGTGATGCAGCTGATGCCGCTTTGCAGCAATTCGGCGGGCGGCGTGGTGAGCGGGTTGCTCAGCACGAACACGGTGGGCGGCACCGGCGGATTAGGGAAGGCATGGTCGCGCTTGGCGACGCCGCGCGTGATATGCAGGTAGAGGTATTGGTCTTCCGGCGCGTTGCGTTTGATCAGCTCGTTCAGGATGTCGGTCCACTCGCGCTCGCTGTGCGGGTTCGGCAGTTTGATGCCGTCGAGGCTGTGTTGCAGGCGCTTGAGGTGTTCGGCCAGACGGAAAGGGCGGCGCGAGTAGACCGGGATGACTTCGTACACGCCGTCGCCGAAGATGAAGCCGCGATCCAGCACCGGCACCGTGGCTTTTTCGATCGGCATGTAAGCGCCGTTCAGGTAAACAGTCATGTGGTCACCTCTATAAATTCATTTTGCGAGCGAATCGCTGCGTCGCGTGCTCGTTCGCTCCTTGCCTATCTATCAGATATGTCTCGTCCCTCACTGCGCGGCTCCTTGCGCTTCATCTCGCAAAATGAATTTCTAGAGGCGCCCAACCCTTGCTCCTTATTGGAACAGCAATCGGATGTTATCTACGCCGCGTGAGAATACATTCGCCAGACGCACATCGTCCAGCGCCTCGACGGTCAGGTCGAGATAAGGAGCTTCGTTCAGGGTCAGGTGCAATGTGCCCATGTGCTGGCCGCGCGCGATCGGCGCGAGGATGGGTTGCTTTGTTTCCAGCGTGGCCTTGAGTGCGTTGCGTTGGCCTTTGGGGATGGTGATGTAACGGTCGCTGCGGAAGCCGATGTTCAGGCGTTTCGCGGTGCCTTTCCAGATGCGCTTGTTGCTGACGCTGTCTTCCTTGCTGTAGAGCTTGATGGTCTCGAAGTTCTGGAAGCCGTGGTTAAGCAGGCGCTGGCTCTCGCTGCTGCGCAGCTTCTCGGTTTCGGTGCCGATCACCACCGAGATCAGGCGGCGCTGGTCTCGTTTGGCCGAGGCGACCAGGCTGAAATCGGTCTCGTCGCTGTAGCTTGTCGCCAGTCCGTCCACGAAGGGGTCGAGCCAGAGCAGGCGGTTGCGGTTGAACTGGTTGATGCCGCCATACTGGTATTCGCGCTGCGAGTAGATGTAGTAGAGCTCGGGGAAGTCGCGCACCAGTGCCGCGGCGAGCAGCGCCAGGTCATGTGCGCTGCTGTAGTGCTGCGCATCGGGCATGCCGGTGGCATTGACGAAGTGGGTGTCCTTCAGCCCCAGCCGTTTTGCTTCGCTGTTCATCGCATCGGCCAGCGCCATCTCGTGGTTCGCCAGCGTCTCCGCCAGCACGCGCGCCGCATCGTTGGCGGACTGGACGATCAGCCCGCGCAGCAGTTCCGCCACGGTCACTTCTTTGCCCGCATTGAGGAACATGCGCGATTCCTCGGTCTGTGTGCGTGTTGCATATGCCGAAGGGATAATGTTTTGCGTGAGCGACAGCTTGCCCTGTTTGATCGCGCCGAACACGACGTAGGCAGTCATCAGCTTGGTCAGCGAGGCGGGCGGGATATGTTCGCTGCTGTTCTGTTCGACCAGGAACTGTCCGCTGGTGTAGTCGTACAGAGCATAAGACTTGGCGGCGAGGATGGGGGCGGCGGAGGATTGCTCTTGTGAAAATGCCAAGGATGAGAACAGGGATATCAGGAGTATCAGGGAGAACTTCATGGTTAATCGTTAGTGTGACAGTGCTCGAATTATAGCAAGCATGCGGCTTTGCGGGCTGCGGACTAGGAGAGGTATAGATATTCGGCAATGCGGTATAGGTACGGTCTAGTCCGTTCGGCATATTGTGTTTGACGGCTGTGAGAACTTATAAGTCAGACCTCATCAAAAGGTTTGCGGGAGGGTGCGATGGATACGGTTGCTACTTTTGAGTCGGTCACGAATGCCACGACAGGATTGTTCGGCGGCAGAGCCGAAGCTCATGTCGAGGATCGTCTGTCGAATATGGGGATCGATCTGGTTGCGGTGGCTGAATCGCATGTGCTGCTGTTCAATCGCATGCGGGATTACCTGCACGGTGAGCCGCTGGAAGAAGTCTGGCCTGATATGGTGAGCTTTGCGGAATCGTGCGAGCTGGGGCAATGGATGGCCAATCAAGGCAGGTTGTCATTCGGCCATTTGCCGTCTTTTGCCCGCTTGCGCGAGGCGCACATCGAGTTCCATCAAGGTGCAGCATCCGTTCTGGAAAAGGTGCGTGCAGGCAGCTGGATCGCCGCCGAGCATATGCGCAAACAGGAGTTTTCCCAATCGCTTCGGCGCGTGCTGATCATGGTCACCGAGCTGAACGAGGATATCCGCAACAGCTCTGCTAGCTGAACGTGCTGGCGAACTGGTAGGCTTGCTCTGCCTGTTCGATCGCACGCTCGGTGATCTCTCCGGCTTGATCCGGATCTATGCCCAGTGCCGCCCACTCCTCCGGAGCAACGCTGTTGCCGGTGAATTCCGGCAGTCCGAAAGGAGGGAGAAGTTTCTCTGTGATGTTGACGATGCGCACCAAAGGCTGCCCCTCGGTCGCGGCAGCCGCATCTGGGGTATGGTGGTAACGTAAGACCGCAATGATCTCGCTCGGCAGGTTCCAGTAGGTCGCCAGTTCTGCCCCCAGCTCGTCGTGCGTCACTTCCACTATTTCGCGTTCTATCTCGATGGATGGCCGGTTCGGCTCGATGATCATGCGCGTGTGCAGGTCGTCGCTGCTTTGCGTGTCCAGATGCGCCAACGCCAGATAGCCGATATCGTGCAGCATGCCGGCGAGAAAGATCAGGTCGTCTTGCGGGCGGCTGCGGGCCGGCATGGCATGCACCACCGGCAGCATGGCGAAAGCCACACCCATGTTGTGCAGCCAGAGGTCTTGCGGATCGAAGCGTCCGATGGGTTTGTTCACCAATGACATCACCGCGATGCCGGTGGCGACCGACTTTACCCTGGTCAAGCCGAGCAGCATAGCCGCATCCTTGACGGTGGTCACATGCCGGGTGACGCCGAGGAGGGGGGAGTTGGACAAGCCGATCAGCTTGGCTGAGATCATTGGATCCTGTCCGATCAGCAACAGCATCTGTCGTTCACCTTCCTCGCTTTCGAGATTGAGCGAGAGCAGCTTTTGTGCGATGACCGGCATGGCGGGAAGCGAGTTCAGGTTGCGAACCGCTTCTTTCAAGTTGATCTTTTTATTCATTGTCTGACATTCAGGCTGCGTTCGTTCAAAGCCGGATTCTAACTCGAAGCCTCAATCGGGGCGAGTTCCGGGGCTAAACTCCCGCAGGACGCTTGGCCAGTTTGCGTTGCAGGGTGCGGCGGTGCATGTTGAGCAAGCGCGCGGTGGCGGAGATGTTGTCGCCGTTCTCGCGCAGCACACGCTGGATGTGTTCCCATTCCAGGCGCTCCACCGAGGCGGGTTGTGCGGTGAGTGGGGTGTCGGCGTTGGCGTTGTGGCCGAAGGCGGCGACGATCTCGTCGGCGTTCGCAGGTTTGGCAAGATATTGCGTCGCGCCGAGCTTGATCGCCTCCACTGCCGTGGCGATGCTGGCGTAGCCGGTCAGCATCACGATACGGGTGGCCGGATCGAGCTCGTGCAGTTTTTGTACCAGCACCAGGCCGGAAGCGCCGTCCATCTTGAGGTCCAGCACGGCAAATTCCGGCGGGTTGGCGATTGCCAGCGGCATGGCCTGTTCTACGCTCGCCGCCGTGGTGACGGTGAATCCGCGTTTCTCCAGGGCGCGCGACAACACCGTGCGGAATGTCGCGTCGTCGTCTACCAGCAGCAGCGACGGATTTTCGGTATTCGGCACACTCATGTTGGTTTCCGCAACGGCAGGATCACTTCGGTGGTGGCGCCGCCGCCCTCGCGGTTGGACAGGCGCACGCTGCCGCCCAGTCTTTCCAGCGTTGCATTGGCAAGGAACAGGCCCAGGCCGCGCCCCTCCTGTTTGGTGGTGAAGAAGGCCGAGCCGGCGCGAGCGGCGGCTTCCGGGGTAAGTCCGGGGCCGTGGTCGCGAATCTCCAGCACGATGTTCTCCTCGTCCCAGCGCAGCAGGATTTCCATCTCGATGGGGGAGGCATCCGCCGCATTGTTCAGCAGGTTCAGCAAGGCGGCGCGCAACGACGGCTCGGCGCGCAGTCGCGGGGAAGGCTGGCCGCCGGCGGCATGGAAGCGGTAATGCACGGTCGGCCGCAGCAGCTGCCACTCGTCCAGCAAGTTGTGGATGAATTCATCCAGCGCCACTTCGCTGGAGTTCTCTTGCGAGTGGGTGAGCAGTCCGTCGAGGATGCGTTTGCAGTTGCGCACCTGCTCGTCGAGGATGTGCAGGTTGTCCTGTTGTTCAGGCGCGGCGCAGTCGTGGAGCATCTCGCCAATGACGACCGACATGGTGGCGAGCGGCGTGCCGAGTTCGTGCGCGGCTCCCGCTGCCTGCGTACCCAGCGCCACGATGCGCTCGTTGCGCAGCGTTTCCTCGCGTACACGGGTGAGCTGGGCATCGCGGCTGCGCACGGCACGTGCCATTTCCACGACGAAATACGCCACCACCACGGCGCTGATGACGAAGCCCAGCCACATGCCGAGCACGTGCGTATTGAACGCATCTTCCAGCGGCGAGGCGGCGGCTTCGGCGAGCGGCGCTACTTCGGTGTGGTGATGCGTGTGATCCATCGGCTGCACCGTGGCATGGGTGTGTTGTGCATTGGCGTTCGGCAATGGCACATACCACACCATCAGCAGGCTGTAGCAGGTCAGCGTCAATGCCGCCATGCCCCAGGTATGGCGGCGCGGCAGTGTGGCGGCGGCAATCACCAGCGGCAACAGATAGAGCGAGACGAAGGGGTTGGTCGAGCCGCCGCTGTAATAAAGCAGCACGGTCAGCACCAGCGCATCGATGCTCAATTGCAGGAACAGTTCGAGATTGCCCACAGGAAAGTCGAGCGACAACCGCCACCAGGTGAGTGCGTTCACCACGATCAGCAATCCTACCGCTCCCAGCATCGGCGTCCAGGCGAAATCCGCGCTGAGGAAACGATGCACGAGAGCCAGCGTGGCAAGCTGCGCGAGGATGGCGGCGCAGCGCAGCAGGAACAGACGGCGCAGGTGCGAATGGGCGGTCTGGGTGGCAAGCAGCGAGGAATTCATGTGGCGGATTCTACCGGAGTCA
Source organism: Sideroxyarcus sp. (assembly GCA_035299445.1). Lineage (GTDB taxonomy): Bacteria > Pseudomonadota > Gammaproteobacteria > Burkholderiales > Gallionellaceae > Sideroxyarcus. The sequence goes on along the minus strand of DATGWO010000019.1, from coordinate 19,490 downwards.
CCCTGCGCGATGGGTGCGGCAATATGCCGCAGGGATGCTGCAAATAATCTTCATACAATCCGCGGCGGTTTTTCATGGGTCAATTTGTGGAGATTTTTGCAATGGATATGAAAATTAAAATCACTACCGCCGCTGTTGTGCTGGCGCTGGGCGGCACGGCGCAAGCACTCGAAACGGCGCTGGACGAGGTGGTGGTGACGGCGCCGCAGAGCGCGGAGCCGCTGGTCGTGAAGACCGATCCGAAGAAACCGCGCCAGCCGGTGCCGGCGCACGACGGGGCCGATTACCTGAAGACCATCCCCGGTTTCTCGGTGATCCGCAAAGGTGGCACCGACGGCGATCCGGTGTTTCGCGGCATGGCCGGTTCGCGCCTGAACATCCTGCTCGACGGCGAGCAGATCTTCGGTGGTTGCGGCGGGCGGATGGATCCGCCCACTGCTTATGTGTTCCCGGCGGCATACGACCGCATCACCGTGCTGAAAGGCCCGCAGGGCATCGTGCATGGTGCGGGCGCATCCGCCGGCACCGTGCTGTTCGAGCGCGCGCAACCGCGCGCAGCCGGTACCCATGGCAATGCGGCGCTGACGTTGGGCAGCTTCGGCCGTAACGATGAGGCGGCCGACGTGCGGGCCGGTTCGGCGAGCGCGTATGTGCGCGTCGGCGGCACCCGTTCCGAGGCCAATGACTACAAAGACGGTAACGGCAGCTCGGTACATTCTTCCTATAAACGCTGGAGCATGAATTCCGCGCTGGGCTGGACGCCGGATGCCGACACCCGTCTTGAGCTCACGCTGGCGAAGAGCGACGGCAAAGCGGCGTATGCCGACCGCGGCGTGGACGGCTCCAAGTTCGCGCGCGACAACTACGGCATCAAGTTCGACAAGCAGCATCTGTCGGAAACGGTTGAGTCGGTCGAGGCGCAGTATTACTACAACTATATCGATCACGTGATGGATACCTACACCTTGCGTACCAGTGCTGCATACCCGCCTTCGAGCATGATGGCGGCGATGAACCCGGATCGCAAAACGGTGGGCGGTCGTATTGCGGCGGGCCTGGTGTTGGGCGAGGCCAGCCTGCTGAAGGTTGGCGCGGACGTACAGAACAACGTGCATACCAACCGCTCGGGTGCAGCCCCCGGTTACATGGGTGATTACACGCAGCAGGCGCGTGTGCGGGATGCGGCGTTCCGCAATACCGGCGTGTTCGGCGAGCTGACTTACGATGCCTCTTCCGGCAATCGCGTGATCGGCGGCGTGCGCATGGATCGCTGGCGGGCGGAAGACAGCCGTTCGACGATCGCGCGCGGCATGGCCACGGTGGCGAACCCGACCGCCAACCAGACGCGCAGCGAGAGCCTGAACAGCGGTTTTGTGCGGGTGGAGCATGTTCACCAGAAAGGCTTCACCGGCTTCATCGGCATTGGCCGCACCGCGCGTGCGCCGGACTATTGGGAGTTGTTCAACAAGGAGAGCATGGCCACGGCAAGCGCCTTCGACACCAAACCGGAGAAAACCACGCAATTCGACATCGGAGTGAATTTCACCGGCGAATCGATGTCCGGCTCGGTCACGACCTTCTACAGCAAGGTCGCCGACTACATCCTGATCCAGTCCAACGTCAACAAGGGCACGATGATGCCGGCATTGGTGTCCGTCACCCGCAACGTCGATGCGACCACTTACGGTGCCGAGGCTTCGCTCGTTGCCAGAATGTCCGACACGGTCAAGCTGGACGGCAATCTGGCCTGGGTGCACGGCAGCAACGATACCGACGGCACCGCGCTGGCGCAGATGTCGCCGCTGGAGGCGCGCGTGGGTGCGGGTTACGACGACAAGACCTGGTCGTTCGGCGCGTTGGTGCGTGCGGTCGCGGCACAGAACCGCTATGTCGCGAACCAGGGCAACATCGCCGGCCAGGATATCGGCCGTACCGGCGGCTTCGCCACCTTTGCGCTGAACGCCGGCTGGCGCGCTGCCAAGGCCGTGCATATCTCCGCCGGTATCGACAACGTGTTCAACCGCGTCTATGCCGAACACCTTTCCCGTGCCGGTACGGCGGTGGCCGGGTATGTGCAGACCACGCGCGTGAATGAGATGGGACGCAATCTTTGGCTAAAAGCCAACTTCGATTTCTGATCGGATAAATCAGGCTAGAATGGCGCGCCACATTCAGTGTGGCGCGTTCTTATTTGGAGGATAGTCATGGGCAAGTTTCTTTGGGCGGGTCTGGTGGCTGCGCTGGTGTCGTTCCAGGCCGGCGCGGACGAAGTGCAGGTGAGCGAGGCATGGGCGCGCGCTACGGCACCGGGGCAGGATAGTGCGTCGATACAATTCAACATCACCAGCAAGAAGCCGGCGGCGCTGATCGCCGGATCGAGTGCCGTGGCGCAAAGCGTGGAGATCCACAGCATGGTCATGGAAGGTGATGTGATGAAGATGCGCGCGCTGGAAGAATTGCTGCTGCCGGCCAAGACTCAAGTGTCGCTGGGTGCGGACGGCAACCACCTGATGCTGATCGGCCTGAAGCAGCCGCTCAAGGCCGGTGACAAAGTGCCGTTCACGCTGACCATCAAATTCGCCGACGGCAAAAAAACGACCGTGAAGGCGCAGGCATTGGTCAAGCCGCTGGAGACTGCCGGCGGCGAAGGGCACGAGCATCACCATCATCACTAATCAACGGAGGCAGCGATGTGGCGCAAACTATTCTTTGTGGCGGGGCTGTTGTTGGCGGGCAATGCAAGCGCAGGGGCGAACGATGTGATGGTGGACAAGGTCTGGATGCGCGAAAGCGTGCCGGGCCAGATCTCTGCCACTGTGCAGCTGAATCTGTATGTAACCAAGCGGGCGCGCCTGCTTTCCGTCAGTAGCCCGGTGGCCGACTCCGGCGAGATCGAGGAGGCCGCCCGGCGCGGGGGCAAGATTATCACTGTCGCCAAGGACAGCCAGCCGCTCGATGCCCACAGCACCATCATCTTCGGCACGAAAGGCCTGTACCTCAATCTGATCGGCTTGAAGCAGCCGCTGCATATCGGCGACAAGGTGCCGGTCACGCTGAAGATAGAGATCGCCGGCAAGGTGCAAACCGTCAATGTCGAGGCCGAAGTGCGGCCGCTGGAACTGAGCTACAAGCATTACAACGACCCGACCGTGAAGGATCATCGTTAACCGATTGAAATGGAAAAGGAAGGGCGGCTGCGGCCGCCCTTTTTGTTTGCCCTTGAAAAATGCAGGCGGCATCCACAGATTGAGGCCAATGGGGGCGCCCCATTAGTTCAGGAATATTTAATGAAAGGAGAATGAAATGGCCAACATCATCAGGTTCAACCCGGCAAATGATGCTCTGGACGATTTGTTCAGGGGATTCTTCATGCAGCCGGTGCGCTTTGAAGGACAAACCGAAATCCAGATCAGGATGGATGTGACCGAGGACGACAAGGCATATCGCGTTCATGCCGAGATCCCCGGAGTGAAGAAAGAGGATATCCAGGTGCATATCGATGGTAACCAGGTGTCGATCAGCGCCGAGGTGAAGAACGAAAAGGAAGTGAAGGAAGGCGAGAAGCTGCTGCGCAGCGAACGTTATTACGGCAGCGTATCGCGCACTTTCTCTCTGGGGCAGGATGTTGACGAGGGTGCATCCGAAGCCAAATACAAGGATGGCGTGCTGGAATTGACGCTGCCGAAGAAGATCGTGGCAAGCGCAAGGAAACTGACCGTCCAGTAGCTTTAACTTCCTTGCCGGCGGGCGGCTACATGCCGCCCGTTTTGTTTTTGCATGGAGTAGAATGCGCGCAGTTTTTCGAAGGAATCAACATGCCATTGACCGCTGCCACCGCTGCCCAGAAAGCACACACCCTCTCCGAAGCGTTACCCTACATCCAGCGCTTCTTCGACAAGACCATCGTCATCAAATACGGCGGCAACGCCATGACCGATCCCAAGTTGCAGGAAGGCTTCGCGCGCGACGTGGTGCTGCTCAAGCTGGTCGGCATGAACCCGGTGGTCGTTCACGGCGGCGGCCCGCAGATCAACGACCTGTTGCAAAAGGTCGGCAAGAAGGGCGAGTTCATCCAGGGCATGCGCGTCACCGACGAAGAGACCATGGACGTGGTCGAGATGGTGCTGGGCAAGGTCAACAAGGACATCGTCAACCTGATCAACCGCTTCGGCGGCAAGGCGGTCGGCCTCACCGGACAGGACGGCGGCTTCATCCGCGCCGAGAAACTGCTGCTGGAGAGCGACAAGGAGCCGGGCAAGATGCTGGACATCGGCCTAGTCGGCGACATCAACAAGATCGACCCCGCTATCATCAACTTCCTCGATTCCGGCGACTTCATCCCGGTCATCGCACCCATCGGCGTATCACCGGATGGCGAGACGTTGAATATCAACGCCGACGTGGTGGCCGGCAAGCTGGCCGAGGTGCTGCGTGCCGAGAAGCTGGTGCTGCTGACCAACACGCCGGGCGTGCTGGACAAGGACGGCAATCTGCTCACCGGATTGACGCCCAAACAGATCGACGACTTGGTGGCGGACGGCACACTGTCCGGCGGCATGCTGCCCAAGATCGGTTCGGCGCTGGATGCGGCGCGCGGCGGCGTGCGCTCGGTGCACATCATCGACGGCCGCGTGGAGCATGCGCTGCTGCTGGAGATCCTCACCGACGAAGGCGTCGGCACGCTGATTAAAAGCAAGTGAACGAGCGCGTCTGGATATTCGATTTAGATAACACGCTGCACAACGCGACGCCGCACATCTTTCCGCATATCAACCGCAGCATGACGGCGTATCTGCAAGAGCATCTGCAGCTGGATGAAGAAGCGGCGGATGCCTTGCGCATGGATTACTGGCAGCGTTACGGCGCCACGCTGAGCGGCCTGATCAAGCATCACGGCACCGATCCCGACCATTTTTTGTGGCATACGCACCAGTTCCCCGAGCTGCGCAACATGGTGTTGCGCGAACCGCGCTTGCGCTATGTGCTGCAACAGTTGCCCGGGAAAAAGGTGGTGTTCTCCAACGCGCCGCTGCATTACGCGCAGGCCGTGCTGAAGCTGTTGCGGGTGGACGACCTGTTCGACGATGTGTTCGCCATCGAACAATCGCGCTACAAGCCGAAGCCGCAGATCGGCGGTTTCCGCCGCCTGCTGCGCAAACATCGTTTGCATGCCGCGCAGTGCGTGATGGTGGAAGACAGCGCGGAGAACCTGCAAACCGCCAAGCGCCTGGGCATGCGCACCGTGTGGGTGAGCGCCGCGCCGCGGGCCGCGAGCTATGTGGATGTGAAGATACGCAACGTGCTGGAATTGCCGCGCGCAGTTCCCAGACTATAAGGAGGAGAAATCATGGCAGCCAAACAACCGGGCGAAAGAAAACTGCAGATCCTGCAAACCATCGCCGAGATGCTGGAACAACCGCGGGGCGAGAAGATCACCACGGCAGCTTTGGCGGCGCGGCTCGACCTGTCCGAAGCGGCGCTGTACCGCCACTTCGCCAGCAAGGCGCAGATGTACGAAGGCCTCATCGAATTCATCGAGCAGACCGTGTTCGGCCTGGTCAACAAGATCGCCGCCGAAGAACAGGACGGGCTGAAGCAGGTGGAAGGCATACTCGCGCTGCTGCTCGGCTTCGCCCAGAAGAACCGCGGCATGACGCGCGTGCTGATCGGCGACGCGCTGGTGAACGAGGACGAGCGCCTGCAACAGCGCATCAATCAGTTCCTCGACCGCATCGAGACCACGCTCAAGCAATCGTTGCGCATCGCCGACACGCAAGGCAAGCTGGCCACCGGCGACGACATCGGTGCGCATGCCAATCTGTTGCTGTGCTACGTGGTCGGGCGCTGGAACCAGTTCGGCAAGAGTGGCTACACGCGCGACCCGATGGCGCAGTGGCCGCAGCAGTGGGGTATCCTCCGCTCGCAGTTCAAGTAGGCCGGAGCGTTCGACCGGAAAAGAAAAGGGCGGTGCCGCAAGGCGCCGCCCTTTTCATTGGTGAAGCCGACGCTTAGAAACGGAAACCGAGTTTCACGCCATAAGACGCAGTGCCGCCGGTCTTGTCGCCTTCCAGCGCGATGTTAGTCATGCCCAGGTTGATGTTCATGCCGGCGAATACCTTGCTCTGGGTAAAGCTCTCCGCTCCCAGGCCAGTGCTGGCAGCGGCTTTGCTGTTGACCCACACCTGTCCGATACCCGCGTACGGGGTGAACATGGCGAAGCCCTTGGAGATGGAGACATCCAGTCCCTTGGTGTTGAAAGACAGCTGCTCGACGCCGTTGAGCTTGGTGTAGGAGCCGCGTATCGCCACCGCCGGGGTGGCAACGCCGCCGGATACTACGGCGTAGCGCAACTCGCCGCCGACCAGCTTGATGTTGCTGTTGGGAATGGCGGAGTAGAACGCCGCCACGTCGATGTCCAGCGGCAGACCTTTGGCGATGTGCAGTTTCGGCACATACAGGCTGCTTACGTTGCTGCCGCCGGTCGCGGTTTTCCATGCCTGCTCGCTCTTGCTCATCTTGGTGCTGGTGACTTCGATGCCCATGTCGAAACCGCTGACACCCAACGGTTCAGCCGGGGTGATCGGTTTGTAGCTGAGGGCGGAGCCGAGGTCTTCGGAGAGTGCGCGGAATTGGCTTGCGGAAAGGGCTTGCAGGTTGTTGAGGTTGTTCGCCGCAAAAGCGGGTTGGGCGGCAGCGCCCAGAACGCAGAACAGGGGGAGCAACTTCTTCATGGGGACTCTCTTTCTGGTTGATGGAAAAGGTGGCCTGACACTTGATGATATCGAAGCGCACGGGTACAAAGACAGGCGGTGGTCGGTAAAGTTTCATTTGTACCTTCGTGGCACGCCCGTTGCGCCCCCCCATAAAAGCCGCTATATTCCTGCCCATGCACTTCTCTAGACACATCTCGCAGTTGCACTCCACCTTCAGCCTCTTGGCGGCGCTGAAGCTGCGCTCGCGCGCAAACTAAACCCACCCCATTCAAGTATCAAAGCTGGCGGCTCGGTTGGTGTGAGCCGTGGATGAACAATTGCGACGGAGCAAAACATGACTGACAAACTGATCATATTCGATACCACCTTGCGCGACGGCGAGCAGAGCCCGGGCGCATCCATGACCAAGGAAGAGAAGTTGCGCATCGCGCGCCAGCTGGAGAAGCTGGGCGTGGATGTGATCGAGGCGGGCTTTGCCGCCGCCAGCCCCGGCGATGCCGATGCGATCCACAGCATCGCCAAGGTGATCGAGAATTCCACCATCTGCTCGCTGGCGCGGGCCAACGAGCGCGACGTGCGCGCGGCGGGCGAGGCGATCAAGCCGGCCAGGCGTGGGCGCATCCACACCTTCATCGCCACTTCGCCCATCCACATGCAGCACAAGCTGCGCATGAGCGAGGACCAAGTGGTGGAGCGCGCGGTGCAGGCGGTGAAGTGGGCGCGCGAATACACCGATGACGTGGAATTCTCCGCCGAGGATGCGGTGCGCTCGGAGATGGATTTCCTGGTGCGCATCTTCGACGAGGTCATCAAGGCCGGCGCCAAGACCATCAACGTGCCGGATACCGTGGGTTACAGCTTGCCCATCCTGTGGGGCGAGCGCTTCAAGCAGCTGATCGCGCGCGTGCCGAATTCGGACAAGGTGATCTGGTCCACCCACTGCCATAACGACCTCGGCATGGCTTCGGCCAATTCGCTGGCTGCCGTGATGAACGGCGCGCGCCAGGTGGAGTGCACCATCAACGGCCTCGGCGAACGCGCTGGCAACGCATCTTTGGAAGAGGTGGTGATGGCGGTTAAGACGCGCCGCGATATCTTCACCTGCGATACGGCCATCGATACCACGCAGATCGTGCCGACCTCGAAGCTGGTGTCCAGCATCACAGGCTATCCGGTGCAGCCGAACAAGGCCATCGTCGGCGCCAACGCCTTCGCGCACGAATCCGGCATCCATCAGGACGGTGTGCTGAAGCACCGCGAGACCTACGAGATCATGCGGGCGGAAGACGTGGGCTGGACGACCAACAAACTGACCTTGGGCAAGCTGTCCGGGCGCAATGCCTTCCGCACCCGCTTGCAGGAGCTGGGCATCGTGCTGGAGAGCGAAGATGCCTTGAACGCTGCCTTTGCACGCTTCAAGGAGCTGGCCGACCGCAAGAGCGAGATCTTCGACGAGGATCTGCAGGCGCTGGTGAGCGAGGAAGAGGCCACGCAAGTGAGCGAGCATTTCCGCCTGGTGGCGATGGGGGCGCATTCCGAAACCGGCGTGCTGCCGGTGGCGCGCGTGGTGATGAGCATCGGCGGCAAGGAGCTGCAGGCCGATGCGCAGGGCGGCGGTCCGGTGGATGCCACGTTCAAGGCCATCGAGCAGATCGTGCAGAGCGGCACCGAATTGCTGCTGTATTCGGTGAACAACATCACCAGCGGCACTGATGCGCAGGGCGAGGTGACGGTGCGTCTGTCCAAGGCCGGGCGTGTGGTCAACGGCCAGGGCGCGGATACCGACATCGTGGTGGCCTCGGCCAAGGCCTACCTGAATGCGCTGAACAAGCTGGATGCCGGCACCGACAGGGCACACCCGCAGGTGTGATGTCATGAAGCTTGCCGCATTGACCATGCTGTTGGGTGCTGCGTTGTGCAGCGGCGCCCATGCGGCCGAACAGATTGACGTTACGGCACGGGTACAGAAGAGTGCGAATGTGCGGCCAAACGCGGCTACTGCGAAAAAGAAGCCGAACAAGAAGGCTGGCAAAAAGAAGCCGCTGCCGGAGAGTCAGGAGGGGGCGCAGATGAGCCCGTCCGAGTCGGCCGAGCAGGCTGTGCAACTCCGCGGGGTAAGGGGCTAGGTTGCGGGCGTTTCTTTAGTTGTGACAAGGGCATCGCGTGCGATGCCCTTTTTATTGCTGTTGCAGGAATGCCGTCGCTTGCTCGGCGTCCATCGCGGGGGCAGGGAAGTCGTGGCGCACGGTGCGCTCGTTCAGGCGCAGGTCGAAACCGTCACAATCGATGCCGATGAGCCGGCCTTGTGAAGCGGGGCGCGCGGCGTTGAGCCGGTCGAGCAGTCCATCCTCTTCCGCGATGAGCGGGTAGGGCGCAACCAGGTAGTTTTCCGCTTTCACCCAGTGGATGTCGCCGAAGCCGCCGATATAGCGCAGCGCTTGCGGCACGATGCGGTAGAACTGGAAGTCGTGCATGGTGAAATAGGTCTGCGCTTCGGGGAAATAGCGCAGATAGCGCTTGCCCGCTTGGTCGCGCTCGGCGATCAGCGCGGCGTTGCCGACCATGGTGATGCGACCCTGCGTCTGGATGTGCGGGTCTTCCTGATTGTGGGTGATGAGGCTGACGCGTGCATCGTGCTGGATGTTTTTGGTGTGTTCCGCCAGCGTGCTGATGAGGATGAGCACGCTGCCGTCGTGGTCGACCAGATACGGTGTGATCGAGCCGAACGGATGGCCGTCGAACTTCTTCGACAGGGTGCAGAGCGCGCCGTAGCGATGCGCGCGCAGCAACTGGCGCGCGGCGCGTGCATTGTCTTGCGGGTTCGGTTTGTCGGTTATCATGTGCGCATTGTATTCAGTTGCTGCGACTTTATGAAATTTCCCGATGTGAAACTCAAGCTTCCCAATCTGGGCATCGTCGATTCCTTCCGTTTCCTGCGCTATGTCACGGTGCGCCTGCAGGAGGACCGTTGCACGCAGATGGCCGCCAGCCTGACTTTCACCACGCTGCTGTCCATCGTCCCGCTCATCACCATCGCCTTGACGCTGTTCTCCGCCTTCCCGGTGTTCAGCGATTTTTATGCGCATATCAAGGAATTCATCCTGTCGAACATGATGCCGGAGACAGGCGGCAAGCTGATATCGCGCTATGTCGAGCAGTTCGCCGAGAGCGCTTCGCGCCTGACGGCGGTGGGCGTGGTGTTCCTCGCCATCACGGCGATGCTGTTGATGCTGACCATCGACAACGCCTTCAATATGATCTGGCGCGTGTCGCGCCCGCGCAGCCTGTTGCAGCGCGTGCTGGTGTATTGGGCGGTGCTGACCCTGGCGCCGCTGCTGGTCGGCGGCAGCCTGTCGCTGACCTCGTGGCTGGCAGGCTTGTCGTCGGGGTACGTGAAGCAGATGCCGTCCATCAGCCTCGACGTGCTGAAATTCGTGCCGGTCATCCTGACCAGCGCGGCCTTCACGCTGCTGTTTCGCGTGGTGCCGAACCGCTATGTGCCGATGCGCCACGCCATCATCGGCGGGGTGATCGCGGCGGTGGCGTTCGAGACGATGAACCGCGCGTTCGCCATCTATATCGCCAGCTTCCCGACCTACAAGCTGGTGTACGGCGCATTCGCCAGCGTGCCGATTTTCCTGCTGTGGGTCTATTTTTCCTGGGTCACGGTGTTGTTCGGCGCGATCATCACCGCCTCGCTGTCGCACTGGCGCAGCACCCATTCGCTGCGGCTCGACCAGGCGGCGAAGCTCTACTATGCGGTGGCGATCCTCAGGCTGATGCACAAGGGCTGGAGCAAGGGGCAGGTGCAGACGCTGCCGGGCCTGTCGCGCCAGTTACACATCGGTTACGACGACGTCGAGCGGCTGCTGGAGAAGCTGGCGGCGGCAAAGATCGTGGGCAAACTGTCCGGGCATGGCTGGAGCATGGTGCGCGCGCCGGAGGCGGTGACGCTGGCCGAACTGACCCGCATGTTCCTGCTGGATGTGACGACGTTGCCGAAGCATGCCGGCGACGGCGACATCAAGGCCTGGTTCAACGGGCTGGAGAAGCGCATGAACGAGCCGGCCGGCTTGACCTTGCGCGACTTATGGAATTAGGCGGCGATGTATTGCCGCACCAGTGCTTTTGCGCTTTAATGCGCGCCTTCCGAAATCGCATGTTCAACCTGGAGAGACCCCATGAAATTTTTTGAGAGTTTGTTTGAAGGCGCTTTGTGGAACAGCCGCTTTGTCATCCTGACCGCAGTGGTCGGCAGCTTGCTGGCCGGTTTTGCCATCTTCTACATGGCGACAGTGGATGTGGTCTTCCTGTTCCAGCATGCGCTGCACTATGCCGATGCCAGCCTGACCGACGAGGCGCGCAAGGCGCTGCACGACACTACCGTGTCGCACATCGTCGAGGTGGTCGACGGCTACCTGCTGGCGACGGTGATGTTCATCTTCTCGCTGGGCCTGTATGAGCTGTTCATCAGCGATATCGACCAGGCGCACGGCAGCAAGGCATCCAGCAAGATCCTGGTGATCAACAATCTGGACGATCTCAAGGCCAAGCTGGCCAAGGTGATCCTGATGATCCTGATCGTTACGCTGTTCGAGGAAGCGCTGAACATGCATATCGCCACGCCGCTCGACCTGGTTTACCTGGGCGCAAGCATCGCCCTGATCGCGCTGGCTCTGTACTTGACCCATGCCGCGGATGGGCACAAGTCCGACGATGACCATGTGACCGACATCGAGCACGGGAAAGACAGTCACTGATCATGACCAAGTGGCGGATGGTGCTGGCAGTGTTGTTGCTGACGGCCGGCATCGCCGCCGCTGAAGGTTTCGTTTTCAAGGATATGCAAGGACAGGCGCAACGCCTGTCCGACTATCGCGGCAAGTGGGTGCTGGTCAATTTCTGGGCGACCTGGTGTCCGCCCTGCCTGGAAGAGATCCCCGATCTGGTGGCGCTGCACGAGGCGCACAAGAAGGCCGATCTGGTGGTCATCGGCGTCGCGCTCGATTCCAGCAAGGAGTCGGTGGTCAAGTTCATCGCCAGGAAGAGCATCAGCTACCCGATCGTTTTCGGCGATTATGAGCTGGCGCAGCAGGTCGGCGAGGTGGAAGCGCTGCCGACATCCTATCTGTACGATCCCGCCGGCAAGCTGGTGAGTTATCAGGAAGGCATGGTGACGCGGGCCAGCGTTGAGTCGTACATCAAGAGCAAGGCCGCGAAAAAATAATCAGCCGGTGCGGCGTTCCGTGGCGGGCTGCGGCTTTTTCCAGTGCTTGTGCCAGGCGGCTTTGACGAGGTTGGGATATTCCGGTTTTCCCAGGCTGCCGTTGTAACGGCCTAGGGCGCGATACAGGTCGCCTTTCTCGATATCCAGGTAGTGACGCAGGATGGTGCAGCCGTAACGCAGGTTGGTGCGCAGGTGGAACAGGTTATGGTCTTGCGCGCCGATGGCTTTGGCCCAGAACGGCATCACCTGCATGTAGCCGCGTGCGCCGACCTTGGACACCGCATATTTCCGGAAACCGCTTTCCACTTCGATCAGCCCCAATACCAGGTGCGGATCGAGTCCCGCGCGCGTCGCCTCGTAATGCACGGTGCTGAGAAAGTCGAAGCGGTACTCGGCATCCGGCATGCGTTTGGCCAGCCGTTGCGACATCTCGTCCAGCCACATCTGCGCTTCCTGCTGCGAGGCGAAGGCCAGCTTGGGCGCGGCCTGATCCGCCACGGCGCGCTGCATCATGCTGCGCACGCTGGCGGAGAGTACTTCCTCCCGCTGCGCGCCGGCATGTGCGCCGCTGGCGAAACACAAGGCTGCGGCGCACGACAGCGCCAACAGGGGTTTGCAGAGTGATGTGACCAATTTCATAGTTTCGATTGTACGAGCTTGGCGACTTCTTGCAATGGGACGACTTGCGCCGCTTCGTCGCGCCGCCCCTGGTATTCCACGTTATTTTCCTTCAGGCCGCGGTCGCCGATCACGATGCGGTGCGGAATGCCGATCAATTCCAGATCGGCGAACATCACGCCGGGACGCTCGTCGCGGTCGTCCAGCAACACTTCGATGCCGGCCGCACTGAGTTCCTTGTAGAGTTGCTCGGCCGCATTGCGCACCGCTTCGCTCTTCTTGATGCCGATGGGCGCGATGGCGACCTGGAACGGGGCCATGCCGGCGGGAATGGTGATGCCGCGCTCGTCGAAATTCTGCTCGATGGCGGCGGCCACGATGCGCGACACGCCGATGCCGTAGCAGCCCATCTCCATGACCTGCGCCTTGCCGTTCTCATCCAGGTAGGTGGCCTGCAGCGCTTCGGAATATTTGGTGCGCAACTGGAAGATATGGCCGACTTCGATGCCGCGGCACAGCTCCAGCGTGCCCTTGCCGTCCGGCGAAGCGTCGCCGGCAACGACGTTGCGCAGGTCGTGCACGCTGGCTTCGTCGAGCTGCACGTCGCGGCCGAAGTTGACGCCTGTCAGATGGAAGCCGTCGTCGTTGGCGCCGCAGATGAAGTTGCTCATTGTGGCAGCGGCGCGGTCCGCAAGAATGCGGATCTCGTATGAGATTGTTGTTGGTTCTCCCGTTGGAAGAGTTGTTTTAGCGTATTGAGTGAGAGTCTTAACTGGGCCGATATAACCGGCACGGCAGCCCATGTGCTGCCTGATCTCGTCGTCGCTGGCGAAGCGGAACTCGCCCAGCACCTTGCCGGCCTTGATTTCATTGAGCTGATGGTCGCCGCGCAGCAGCAGCAGCACGAATTCGTTCTCGTGCGTCACCACGGCGATGGCTTTCAGCACCTTTTGCGCGGAGACGTTGAAGAACGCAGCGACTTCTTCGATGGTCTTCTGGCCGGGGGTGATGACCTTCTGCATCTCCTGCGTGGCGGCGGCGCGAGGTTGCGCGGGGGCGACGGCTTCGGCCAGTTCGACGTTGGCGGCGTAGTCGGAGTCCGGGCAGAACGCCAGTGCATCCTCGCCGGAATCGGCCAGCACGTGGAACTCATGTGAGCCGCTGCCGCCGATGGCGCCGGTGTCGGCGGCCACGGCGCGGAATTGCAGGCCAAGGCGCGTGAAGATGCGGCTGTAGGTCTCGTACATCACGCGGTAGGTCTGTTCCAGGCTCTCGAAGCTGCTGTGGAAGGAATAGGCGTCCTTCATCACGAACTCGCGCGCGCGCATCACGCCGAAACGGGGGCGTACCTCGTCGCGGAACTTAGTCTGGATCTGGTAGAAATTCAGCGGCAACTGGCGATAGCTCTTCACTTCGCGCCGCGCGATGTCGGTGATGACCTCTTCGTGGGTGGGACCGAAGCAGAACTGGTTGTCGTGCCTGTCCTTGATCTTCAGCATCTGCGGGCCGAACACTTCCCAGCGTCCGGTCTCCTGCCACAGTTCGGCGGGCTGCACGGCGGGCATCAGCAGTTCGATGCCGCCGCTACGATTCATCTCCTCGCGCACCACGGCTTCGACCTTGCGCAGCACGCGCAGGCCCAAAGGCATCCAGGTATACAGTCCGCTGGACAGGCGACGGATGTAACCGGCGCGCAGCATCAGGCGATGGCTGGGCAGTTCCGCTTCGTTGGGGGCTTCTTTCAGGGTGGAGATGAAAAATTGTGAAACGCGCATGTTCATTACTCATCGTGCTGGTTGGAGGGCGCGATTCTACTGCAAGGCGTGGCTTGCGTCTTTCCAGTGCGTATGAAATGTGGAACAATCCGTCACATTGAAAAACAGAGTGGGGCGAATCATGATAGACCGCGAAGGTTATCGCCCGAACGTCGGCATCATTCTGATCAACGCAAAGAATCAGGTATTCTGGGGCAAGCGCATCCGGCAGGACGCATGGCAGTTTCCGCAGGGCGGCATCCAGCACGGTGAAACGCCGGAGCAGGCGATGTACCGCGAACTGCACGAGGAGGTCGGCCTGCAATCCTGCCATGTCCAGATTTTGGGGCGTACCCGCGATTGGATGCGTTATGAGGTGCCGCAAACTTGGGTCAAGCGCGAATCGCGCGGCAATTACAAGGGGCAAAAGCAGATCTGGTTCTTGCTGCGGCTGACCGGGCGCGATTCCGATGTGTCGTTGCGTGCGTCCGGGCATCCCGAATTCGACGCGTGGCGCTGGAATGATTATTGGGTCGAACTGGACAGCGTGATCGAGTTCAAGCGCGAGGTGTATCGCATGGCCTTGAACGAATTGGTGCGCTACCTGCCTGCGTTGAAGACGGGCGCGCGCAAGGATGCGCCGAGGAAATTGCCTGGCGAAAGGGCTGAGGAAGCCAGGCAGCCGATGCAGGGAAGGTGAGCATGCGGACGTCCGGCTGCCTTCAGCATGGCAAGTCAACGGCACCAGGCTCCCGTTTCAGCGAGATCGAGGCTGCAGTCAGCGTATATTGATGTTTGAACAGTTCATCCGAGTAGATAGGGTTCCAATGAAAAAATTGTCAGTGAATATCATCTTGGCCGCAATGCTCCTTGCCACTGCGGGCTGCAGCACGGTCGGCGATAATGAAATCGTCGTGCGCGAGAGTCAGGCGCCTAATCCCAATGCATCGAAGGTCAAGTACATGGCTTCCATCCGCATTGCGGGATACGTTGACGGGCGCAGTGCGGGCAACCCGCGCAAGCTCGGTGTGGCGCAGGTGCGCGTGTCCGGCATGAGCGGTTCCGACATCATGCTGGATCGCGATGTGATGGATATCGTGGCGGATTCGATCCACAAGAAACTGGATGACAGCGGCATACAAATGTTGGCCAAGGACGATGCCAGCGCCTTGTTCGAGGTGAGCGGCGTCATCAAGGAATTGAAGTTCGACGCCAAGACGCGCGACTATGTCGAGATCAAGCTGGAAACCACCTTGAAGGAGGTGGCGACCGGCAAAGTGGTTTGGGCTGGAGAGGTGGAGCAGAAGACTGATCGCTATGCCGGCGTGTCTGGTAACACTAAAAGCGATATTGCAGGTTATTTGAAACAACAACTCGGCATCGTGACCGGCAAGACGTCCGAGGCGATCAATTCCGTGCTGATGGCGACGCGGCCCGATCTGTTCAACCTGACGCCGGGCACCAAAGTCATTCCCGGAGTGACCGTTTATGCAAGTCCCGGAGTGGGCGCGCCTGTGCAGGCAGCTCCTGCTGCTGTCGTGCCTATGGCGAACGACAAGCCGTTGGCGTCCGCCGCAAATGGATTGTTGCTGGTTATCACCTCTCCGGCACGGGCCAAGGTGTATCTGGACGGGGTGTTCTACGGCATGTCGCCGTTGCGCGTGGAGGCGGCTCCCGGGGTGCATGCGGTCGAGGTCAAGCTGAGCGGGTTCAAGACGGCATCCGAAAAGGTGTCGGTGCGCAAGGGCGACAAGACAGAGCTGGAGTTGGTTCTGGAAAAATGAAGTTGCAGCAACCCATAAAAAAGCCCGCTCGATGCGGGCTTTTTTATTTTGGCCGGGGCATCAGTGCTTGCCGGTGCTGCCGAAACCGCCGGTGCCGCGATGGCTGATGGGGAATTCTTCGACGATGTTGAACTGCACTTGCGCCACCGGCACGATGACCAGCTGTGCGATACGTTCCATCGGCATCAGCGCGAACGGATGGTGGCCGCGGTTCCACACCGAGATGAATATCTGGCCCTGATAGTCCGAGTCGATCAGGCCGACCAGATTGCCCAGCACGATGCCGTGCTTGTGGCCGAGGCCCGAGCGCGGCAGGATCATGGCTGCATAATGCGGGTCGTTCAGGTGGATGGCGATGCCGCTGGGGATGAGTTCGCATTGTCCCGGCTGGATGGTCATCGCGCCATCGATGCAGGCGCGCATGTCGATCCCCGCGGATCCCGGGGTTGCGTAAGCGGGCGGGTGTTCATGCAGGCGCGGGTCGAGTATCTTCACATCCACTTTTTTCATTTTGCGTTCCCTTTCTGGTAAAGCGTCGCGGCATGGCGCAATAACGCCCTGGCCAAGGTTAACTTGTCGGTACGCGGTAATGCATGCTCGCCGCTGTCGTCGAACAACACCAATTCATTTTCGTCATTGCCAATGGCATTCTGAGCCAGATTGGCTGCAAGCAGCGGAATGCGCTTCTTCTTGCGTTTCTCCGCCGCATGTTCGCGCAGCTTCTCGCTTTCTGCGGCAAAGCCGATGCAGAACGGCGGTTTGGGCAGGTTGGCGACGTAGGCGAGGATATCCGGGTTGGGGAGCAGTTCCAGCGTCATGCTGGCATCGCTCTTCTTTATCTTTTGTTCGCTGGGCTGTGCCACCCGGTAATCCGCTACCGCGGCTACCGCGATGAACATGTCTGCATCCGCCGCATGTTGCTTCACCGCTTCGAACATCTCGGCGGCGCTGGTGACGTCCACAGGTTGCGCACCGCATGGTTTGACCAAGGCGGTGGGGCCCGAGATCAGTATTACCTCGGCGCCCAGTTCCAGTGCCGCCTGTGCGATGGCATAGCCCATCTTGCCGCTGCTGCGGTTGGTGATGCCGCGCACCGCATCGATGGCTTCATAAGTCGGCCCGGCGGTGATGAGCACTTTGCGACCGGCTAGCAGCTTTGGCTGGAAAACAGCAGCGATATCTTGCGCCAACTGCTCGGCTTCCAGCATGCGCCCCATGCCTTCTTCGCCGCAGGCCTGCATGCCGCTTGCCGGCCCCAGCAGTGCGATGCCGTCGTCGGTGAGGCGCTGCACGTTGCGCTGCATCGCGGCATTCGACCACATCTGCTTGTTCATCGCCGGAGCCACCAGCAGCGGGCAGTCGCGTGCCAGACATAAAGTGGAAAGCAGGTCGTCGGCTAATCCATGAGCCAGCTTGGCGATGAAATCGGCCGTAGCGGGAGCGATCACAATGGCGTCGGCGACTCGGCTGGAATGGATATGTGCCATGCCCCGGTCATCTTGCCATTGGTCGAGCAGCACCGGCTGCCCGGTCAGCGCCTGCATCGTGGCGGGGGTGATGAAATGCGTCGCCGCTTCCGTCATCGCCACTTGCACCGTAATGCCTTGCTTCACCAGCAGGCGAGCCAGCTCCGCAGTCTTGTAGGCCGCGATGCCGCCAGTGATGCCGAGCACGATGCGTTTTGTCATGGCTTGTTCCATAATGCCTCGCATCTTAACAAGAAAGTGATTGCGATGGCGATTACGGACTGGCCGGAAGGAGAGCGCCCGCGCGAGAAGTTATTGCAGCGCGGTGCGGCATCATTGTCGGATGCCGAATTGCTGGCGATCTTCCTGCGCACTGGCGTTGTCGGTAAGAGCGCGGTGGATCTGGCGCGCGAACTGTTGGCGCGCTTCGGCGATCTCACTCACCTGTTTGCGGCGGGTGAGAAAGAGTTTTGCGGCATTCACGGTATGGGGCTGGCGAAGTATGTGCAGTTGCAGGCGGTGCTGGAAATGTCGCGGCGTGCATTGCAAGAGGAGATGCACGCCGGCGATGCGCTGAATTCGCCGCGTGCGGTGCGCGAATACTTGCAGCTGTTGCTGCGCGCGCGGCAACAAGAAGTGTTCGTCGCGCTCTTTCTGGATGCGCAGCACCGGGTGATCGCTACCGAGGAATTGTTCCAGGGCAGTCTGACGCAGACCAGTGTCTATCCACGCGAGGTGGTGAAGCGGGCGCTGCATCACAATGCGGCGGCAGTCATCTTTGCGCACAACCATCCCTCCGGTGTGGCCGAGCCGAGCCAGTCCGATCAGTTGTTGACCGATGCATTAAAGCAGGCGTTGCTGCTGGTGGACGTGCGGGTGCTGGATCATTTCATCGTGGCCGGTGCCGGTTGCCTGTCTTTTGCCGAGAAAGGGCTGTTGTAAAGACAGTTTTGCTATCGGGCTGCATCCGGGCTGGCCTGCTTCTTGCTGAAATTCTGTAGATTCCCTTTGACAAGGTTGACGGTTATCTGGATAATCGCGCGCTCTTTGAATTGGAGGGGTGGCCGAGTGGTTAAAGGCAGCAGACTGTAAATCTGCCCTCTCAGAGTACGAAGGTTCGAATCCTTCCCCCTCCACCAGTATTTTGTAGCAGTTTGCTGTCGTATCAAGTGGGCTGGTGTAGGTAGTTGCGCGGGTGTAGCTCAATGGTAGAGCTGAAGCCTTCCAAGCTTATGACGAGGGTTCGATTCCCTTCACCCGCTCCACAAAGTTTGGCCCATGTGGCTCAGTGGTAGAGCACTCCCTTGGTAAGGGAGAGGTCGCGAGTCCGATTCTCGCCATGGGCACCAAGTTTTTATTGTTGATTCTTTATCGTTAATTCGGGTTGATGGGGGAATATCATGGCAAAAAGCAAATTTGAACGTACGAAGCCGCACGTGAACGTAGGCACGATTGGCCACGTTGACCACGGCAAGACCACACTGACAGCGGCGATCACGACCGTGTTGTCGAAGAAATTCGGCGGCGAAGCCAAGGCCTACGACCAGATCGACGCGGCGCCGGAAGAAAAGGCGCGCGGCATCACCATCAACACCGCCCACGTCGAATACGAAACCGCGACCCGTCACTACGCCCACGTTGACTGCCCGGGCCACGCCGACTACGTCAAGAACATGATCACCGGCGCAGCCCAGATGGACGGCGCCATTCTGGTCGTATCCGCAGCTGATGGCCCGATGCCGCAGACCCGCGAGCACATCCTGCTGGCCCGCCAGGTTGGCGTGCCTTACATCGTCGTGTTCCTGAACAAGTGCGACATGGTTGACGACGCAGAACTGCTGGAACTGGTCGAAATGGAAGTGCGCGAACTGCTCTCCAAGTACGACTTCCCCGGCGACGACACCCCCATCGTGCACGGCAGCGCCAAG
>DATGWO010000018.1:0-34520 GCA_035299445.1 Sideroxyarcus sp. | reverse complement strand
ACTACGGCTCAGGCGTCGTCGCTGATTGCTGGGCTCGTTCAGGCAACTAACCCGACTGGACAGTAATGGCACAGACGGGTGTTGCACCTGCCGATTGGGCGCAACGAGTTCTCGCCGCTCGCACGCAGGACGAACTCAACGCACTTTGGACCGAGGCCGTCATGGGCGACTTCGGTACGCGGGCACGGTACGCACTCATCAACGAGAACCAGGCGGCACTTCGCCGCGTGGATCAGGTGATGCAACGCACTGCGATGACGGCTTTCAAGCCGCTCGACCGGCTCTCGCAGCAGGGTGCGGCGACGTTGTTCCGTGACACGGTGCCTGGCCTGATTGACGAGTTCGGGAACGTGAACGCGCAACTGGCGAAGAACTACTACCAGACGCAACGGTTCAACTACTACCACGACCGGTTCATGGCGAAAGCCGATGACGGAATCCTCCTCAACCGGCGTGCGAGTAAGAACCTGGCGCGGCAAGCAACCAGCCGGGCTCAGGCTCAACTCGACTCGGCACTTCAGTTGGCGAACGGCTACCAGGCGAAGCTTCCGAAGTTCGATGCGCTAGCGAAGTCGGACACGATCGTGAACTACGCCATGCGCCTGTTCATGTCTCAGGGTGCTGGCGCGGCCGGCGAAATCAGCAACGCGCTGACTCGCGCAGTCGCCTCGTACAACCGAGACACCATCTTGTACAACTCGGCGCTCGATAAGGACGTGGTTGCAGTGCAACGGGTTGCAGAACCCAACGCCTGCGACTTCTGCCAGATGGTCGCCTTCGACAGTTATGGATCGGCCCGCACGTCATCGTATGCGGCCGACTACCACTCCAACTGCCGGTGCAGTGTCGAGACGCTGTACAAGGGCGACAAGCCACTGGTGCCGGACTACTACAAGGACTTCCCGTACGGCTCGAACTATGCCGACCTGGAAGACGCCCAGTTCGATGCGTCAACGTCAGCGATTGACGAACTCCGCAAGGTGTTCACCGCTGACTACGTATCCAAGTAAAGACTTCCCCGACCTACGGGGCGAGCAGCCGCACGGCTGAAACACCAAACGCCGCATGGCGAAAGGAACCGCAATGAGTGACGAAACCGCCACCGAGAACCCCACTGTTGACGAGCCGGTAGTTGAGTCGGAGCCGCAGGGCACCGAGGACACGACCGACTGGAAGGCAGAGGCCCGCAAGTGGGAAAAGCGCGCGAAGGATGCCAACTCCTATAAGGAGGCGGCTGACAAGTGGCGCGAGTACGAGGCAGCGCAGAAGCCTGAACAGGAGCGCGTTGCTGAGCAGTTGGCTGCCGCGAAGGCTGAGGCCGAGTCCGCACGGACGACGCTGATGCGTTACGAGGTTGCCGCTGAAAAGAAGATTCCCGCTGAGGCCGTCAAGCTGCTCTCGGGTTCCTCCCGCGAGGAACTGGAAGAGGCGGCAGATGCACTGCTCGCACTCATCGCGCAGTCGAAGCCAAACACCCCCAAGCCGAACGAGATGCAGGGCAAGCCTGCTACTGGCCTTCCGGCTCAGATTACGAACCCGGACGACCTGAAGAGCATGACCCCTGCCGAGGTTATGGCCGCCAAGAAGGACGGTCGCCTCGACACTCTCCTAGGCAAGAACTAACGAAAGGTAAGCCCTAATGGCTATCTCCAACTTCATCCCCACCCTGTGGAGCGCAGGCGTTTTCACCTCGTTCCAGGCTAACCAGGTCGTCATCCCGACCGTCAACCGCGAATACGAAGGCACCGCTACCGCTGGCAACACGGTTCGGATCATCGGCGCGGTTACCCCGACCATCACCGACTACAAGGGCGCTGGCCGCACCATCTCGGCTGAGGCTCTGTCGGACTCGAAGGTTGACCTCCTCATCGACCAGGAGAAGGCGTTCTCGTTCAAGGTTGACGACGTTGACCGTGCACAGGCTGCCGGCAACTTCGACGCTTGGACCCGTGCCGCTGGTGGCGCTCTCGCTGAGGACGCTGAAGCCTACGTCATCGCCAAGCTCCTCTCGGAGGCTGGCACCAACCTCAACACCGGCGGAAGCGCTGTGGCTGTTGACTCGGGCGACAAGGCGAAGGCTGCTCTCCGCGCTATCCGTCTCCAGCTCACCAAGAACAAGGTGCCCGTGGCTGACCGCTTCGTTGCAGTGAACCCGGCTATGGCCGACCTGCTCGTTGCTGGCCTGTCGGACGCTTCGATGGCTGGCACCGACGCTGAGCTTCGCAACGGTGTCGTGGGTCGTCTCTACGGCCTGACCATCGTCGAGAGCCCGCTGTTCGCTGAGGCGACCAAGCCGGTTGCCGTTGGCTACCACAGCAACGTCATCTCGTTCGTGTCGCAGGTTGAGGAGACCGAGTCGCTCCGTGACCCGGCTTCGTTCAGCGACATCGTCCGTGGTCTCCACGTGTACGGCGCAAAGGTGACCCGCGCTGCTGGCGTCACCAAGTACATCTCGGCCTAAGGCTGAATCCGAGGGGGCCGGGTTTCGGCCCGGCCCTCTCACCCCCCACAGATTTACCGAAAGGCGCACGCATGACTTGGGCTACTCCCGCAGATGTTGAGGCCCGCTGGGTTGGGTCGAGTATCCCTGCCGATAGCGATGTGGTGGAGGCGTTGATTTCTGACGCTGAGGCCATCGTCCTGTCTGAGTATCCCGGCATTCAGGCCCGCATTGATGACGCTTCCCTCGCGCAGGCCGTCGTGGTCATGGTCGTGTGCCGCATGGTTATGCGCGTTCTGCGCAACCCGGAAGCTCTCACCTACTGGCAACAGAACACCGGCCCGTTCGGTCAGGGCAAGAACTACGGCTCGGGCAACGCTGACATTTGGATGTCAAGCGAAGAGGTCGAACTACTGGCCCCGAAGCGTCGCGGTAAGGCGTTCTCGGTTGACCTCGCACCGAACGCATACCCCGGCGTCCCGGTCTCGGCCTACGAGCCGGCCAACCAATTCCCTCCACTGTTCGGCCTTCTGGACTCTGACGACTAATGATTATTCGCGGCGACGAACCCGTTATCATCATCCGGCGCACGCAGACCGGAACGAACGCTCACGGCAACCCGACCTATAGCACGTCGGAAATCCTGGTGCGTGACGCTCTCTTCGCAGTCGGCTCAACTACTGAGCCCGCCGATGTGGCACGCGATCACATCGACTCGCGCGTAACCCTGTACCTGCCGCACGGCACCGTGATTCAGGACGGCGACGTGTTCGAGATTCGTGGCAGCCGCTGGGAGAAGGACGGGGACGCGCTCGACTACCCGACTGTCAACGGTTTCGAGGTTGGCGTTGTGGTGAATGTGAAGCGTCGCCGTGGCTAAGAGCCTGTTTGGTGGCGCGAACGTCACCGTCGAGGTGCACAACGAAGGCATCACCGAACTGCTCGAAGCGAACCCGGACATCAAGGGTTTGCTCATGTCGGTCGGCAAGGATGTCGAGGCCGCCGCCCAGTCCACTGCACAGGACGCACAGAACGGCCCTGGCGGAACCCTGGACGGATATGCCGAGGCCGGGTTCACGGTCGAGTGGGATGAGCGCTCAAAGCGCCCCCGCGTGAACATCCGCAGTAACGCCGACCCAGAACTCTCCTTGCGCGTGCACTTCTACACGCAGAAGCGCGACGGCATCGGCCACCTGCGTAAGGCTTTGAAAGACGGAGCAACCTAATGGCAATCATCTTCCCCGACATCGAACCGGTTATCGTCGCCCACCTGGTTGACCGTCTCGCAGACATTGACGACCCGATTGCGACCGATGTGCGAGTCGGCACTATCAAGCTTCCGCCTGGGAGCGAGGCAAGCAAAGAGGTCATCGTTACCGCCTCCTACGGCACAACCCTCCAGCACATGGTGCGGGAAGCGTCAGCCGTCATCGAGGTCTATGCAGACGACTACGAGACCGCCTCAGAACTGGCGCTCCTGGTCGGTGCAATCATCACGCAGATTCCTCACGACCCCATCAAGCGGGCAATCGTGACGGTCGGCCCGGTACGCACTACCGAAGAGCCCCCGCGTGAAAAGCGAACCCTGTCCGTTGACTTCACCGTCAAGGGCACGGACTTCTAGTTTTCAGCCAACGCGCTGAATAACCGAGGCTTCCGCCTCACCCCCCTTTCGAAAGGAACACACTATGGCACTTTCCGCCACTAATGTTCGCGTTGGCACGACTGGCGCGATCTACTCTGGTGCAACTACTGCATCGGCTCCCACCTCGGCAACGAGCTCGCTGACTTCGTTCACCGAACTTGGCTACGTCCACAGCGACGGTGTCACCGAGACCCGCGACCGTTCGACCTCGCAGATTCGTGCGTGGCAGAACTCGGACCTCATCCGTGAGGTTGTCACCGAGTCCACCGCGACGTTCCAGTTCGTTCTCCTGGAGACGAACAAGGCTGTCATCGAGGCGTTCTACGGCAGCACCGTTGACTCGGCTTCGGGTGGAATCGAAATCAACCCGAACGCTACCGGCGGCAAGAAGTCGTTCGTCATCGACCTCGTTGATGGCGCGGACGTTATCCGCACCTACATCCCGGTCGGCGAGATTCTTTCGGTTGGCGACGTGGTGTACCAGAACGGCGAGGCTGTCGGCTACGACGTAACCGTCACCGCTTACACCGACTCGGTGAAGGGCTACGCCTTCAAGAAGTGGATTTCGGCGCTGAAGACGTCCTAAGTCCTAACGACTCCCTGGGGAGGGGTAGAGCGGTCGCCTCTCCCCAGGGTTCCCTCCTAAGAACCGCTAGACCGTAAAGGAACCGCACAATGGCTAAGAAGTACACGTTCACCCACAACGGCGACAAGTTCGAGATTCCCTCGTTCAGCGCCCTCCCCGTCGGTGTTATCCGTAAGGCGCGCCGCGCGAAGGACGAGGCCGACCAGGCGTTCACCATTCTGGAGACCGTCATGGGTGAGGACTCCCCCGAACTCGCCGCAGTCGACTCGATGACCACCGAAGAGTTCCAGGCGTTCATCAAGGGATGGACCGAAGGTGCGTCTGTGGGGGAATCTGTAAGCTCCGAGAGCTAATCGAGGAGCACCCCGCCGAACTGGCATACGACTTCCGGCACCGATTCAACCTGTCAATAGATGACATTGGCGAGACGGTGACCTGGCGTGAGGCAATCCTCCTCACTGCGATTCTGACGCGCGACCCGTCCTCGTGGACGCAGGCCGCATGGTCAGGCTGGGCATACCCGGTTTCGCGTGAATGGATGGTCGCCTCACACACTTACGACTTGCATGCCGCGCTGAATGCACGCAAGGGCAGCAAGCCGAAACCCTACCCGAACCCGTTCCCGAACACCACGGCTGAGCGGATGGGTAAGACCGATCGCACCCCGCAAGAGGTGCAGAAGATTCTTGACTGGATGAATCCGAAGGAGTAACTAGATGGCTCAGTCAGCACTTGCTACTGCCTTCGTAAACATCGTTCCTGGCACCAAAGACCTCGAAGACTACCTGAAGAATAAGCTGAAGGACGACGCCGGCAAGGGTGGCGACGAGGCTGGCAAGAAACTGTCAGAAGGTATCGGCAAGAACCTCAAGGGGCTTGCAGGCACCATCGGTGCAGTGTTCTCCGCTCGTGCCGTCTTCGGCTTCGGCGAGCAGCTTATTACTGCGGCTGAAGAGGGGCAGCGTGTAGACGCGACCCTGGCAAACATCACCAAGTCGATGGACTTGTTCGGCGGCTCGACCGACACGGTTGTGTCGCGGCTGAAGGACTTTGCCACGTCGCAGATGAAACTGACGGGCATTGATGACGATGTCATCAAGGGCGCTCAGGCCAAGCTGATGACGTTCGGCGAGGTTGGCAAGTCGGCCGGCACGATGGGTGGCGCGTTCGACCAGGCCACGAAGCTCGCCATGGACCTGTCCAAGGCTGGGTTCGGCTCGGTGGACTCTGCCGCCGTCATGCTCGGTAAGGCGCTCCAAGACCCCGTTGCGGGTGTCACTGCCCTCCAGCGTGTCGGTGTGTCTCTGACGGACGCGCAGAAGGCTCAGGTCAAGGCGTTCATGGACGTGGGCGACGTGGCTTCGGCGCAGGGCATCATCCTCGGCGAGGTCAACCGTCAGGTTGGTGGCACGGCTGAGGCGTCGGCTACTGCTGCGGACAAGTTCAAGGCTGGCTGGGAGGACGCGAAGCAGGGCATCGGTACGGCACTGCTCCCGGTGTTCCAGAACATCGTTAGTTTCTTGCAGACGAACGTGCTCCCTGCGGTGACGGCGTTCTCTGACTGGGCTCAGAAGAACCCCACCATCATGGGCATCATTGCTGGCGCTATCGGTTTCATCACTCTCGCGGTGGTTGGACTGACGGTGGCGACGTGGGCGATGAACACGGCACTCCTGGCGAACCCGATTACGTGGATCGTCATTGGAATCGTGGCGGCTATCGGCCTCCTGGTTGCGGCCATCATCTGGATGGTCAACAACTGGGATGCCGTCGTGAAGTTCATCAGCGACATCTTCGGCCCTGTCATCAAGTGGCTCGGCGACATGTTCACCTGGTTGTGGGAGAACGCCATCAAGCCGGTGGTGGACTTCGTGTCGGCGGCGTGGAACTGGCTCTACAACACCATCATCCTGCCGGTTGTGCAGGGCATCGTTGCAACCATCATCATCCTGGGTGCAATCTTTGCGTGGCTGTACGAGAACGCAATCAAGCCAGCATTCGATGCAGTAATGGCAGCGTTCAAGTTTATCTACGAGAACGTCATCAAGCCGGTTATCGACTTCATCGTGGAGCGCATCAAGGCTTGGGGCGCAATCTTCAACTGGCTCTACAACAACGCAATCAAGCCTGCCTTCGACGCGGTTCGGTCGGCGTTTGACTTCATCTGGAACAACGTCATCAAGCCGGTTATCGACTTCATCGTGGGCGCTATCAAGACGGTTGGCGAGACTGTCGGCAAGGTGTTCGGCGGCATTGGCGATGTCGTCAAGGGTGCCTTCGAGGGACTTATCGGCATCATCCGGCCTCCGGTCAACGCGGTCATCGGCTTCCTCAACAAGGCTATCGACGGCATCAACGGCATCAGGATTGATATCCCCGAGTGGGCGCGTGGCTTCTTTGGTGGCGCAACGCAACTCGGCTTCCACATCCCGAAGATTCCGATGCTCGCCCAGGGTGGCTTCGTTGACTCCCCGACTATGGCGATGATCGGCGAGGCTGGCCCTGAGGTTGTCACTCCGCTGAAAGACTTTGAGCGGATGATGGGAATCGGTAACGGCCAGGGGCAGACCATCAACTACTACGCGGCACCGAACCAGTCGATTGACTCGGAGCAGGCGCTGGCGGTTGCCGTTCAACGAGCGAAGGTACTTGCAGCATGGTAATTGACTTCACGATTCTTGGCAGCAACGGCGACGTTATCCCGCTGGACGGCTCCGAGGGCTACAACGTGACGACGGGCCTGCGTGGCTTGGGCGTCCCGTCAACCGATGTGCGTATCGACAACTCGGCTGGCGATGGTGGCACGTGGCGTTCAACCCGTCGCGGCCTTCGTGAGATTGACCTTCCGCTTGTTATCCTCGGTGCCGACCGGGACGAGACTGAGGAAAAGCTCCGTCGTCTCGCTAAGGCGCTGAGCGACCGTTACGGCACGCCGTATCTTCGCGCCGACTATGCGGACGGTTCGGCATATACAATAGAGGTGCACTACACGGGTGGTGCCGAGACGGTGTTTGGTGCCGACGCGAATGAGACGTTCGTTCGGTGGCCTATCACGCTTTCGTGCCCGGACCCGTTCTGGACTTCGGTTCAGTCGGTGCAGTTCTCCCTCGGCTACCAATCTGGTAACCGTGGCCTTCTGCCACGGCTTGACCAGTTGCAGGTTGCCCCGTCGGGCATCCTCGGCGCGTATCAGGTCGAGAACACTGGCGATGTCGAGGCGTACCCGGTGTGGACGCTTACAGGCACGGCAACGAACGTGAGCATCACCCTCAACGGTGTTGGCTTCACGTATACGGAAACCATGACCTCGTCGAGCCGCGTCACTATCAACACGCGCTTGGCGACTGTGGCCGATGCATCGAACAACAACAAGTACGCATTCTTGGGTGCTGCTCCTAAGTTGTTCGCTCTGCCGCCTGGAACGTCGACGATCAACATCACGGTGTCGGGAGCTGACACTTCGACCGTGATTTCTGGCTACTTCAATCCACGTAGGGAAGTTCTCCACTAATGAACGTTAGCGACCTGACCGTTGAGGTACGTAACTCGTCGCTTGCGCGCGTGGGACAGATTCTTGCATCCGACCTGGTTGGCCTGGAGTTGTCTCTGCGGTTCAACAAGCTGGGCTCGTGGAAGATTACGCTCCGCTCCAGCCACCCCCTGGCGGATGCGTTGCGTGCTCCTGGCGCTGGCCTGATTGTGACCGGCCCGAACGGTGTGCTCATCTCTGGGCCGACCGTGCAGGCGACGCAGAACAAGACTGGCGATGACCCGACGGGCACGTGGGAAATCATCGGCGTGGACGATGCTGTGGTGCTCGGTGAGCGCCTGGCGTACCCGGTGCCTACGACGGCTTCACTGGCCGGCCAAACGTCCGCCTATGACTCACGCACGGGCGTGGCCGAGACGGTTGCGAAGGCTTACGTCAACGCGAACATCGGCCCGTCTGCACCTACGGCCCGCAAGATTACTGGCCTGACCGTTGACACTGACCTCGGACGGGGCAGCACGGTCGTGGTGAACGCTCGCTTCGACAAGCTGGGCGAACTCATCTACGGCATCCTCACCCCGTCGAACCTCGGTTTCGACATCAAGCAGGTCGGCTCTGGCCTCATGTTCGAGGTGTTCCAGCCGGTGGATCGCAGTGCCACGGTTCGTATGGACGTGGACAACTTGCGCCTGACGAAGAGTGAGTACACGTATGCGTCTCCGGGTGCTACGCGCGTTATTGTGGCGGGGCAGGGGCAGGGCTCGGCGCGCACTCTCATCGAGCGCACTAGTACCGCTTCGACTGCGGCTGAGACCTCGTGGGGTCGCCGCATCGAGGTGTTCAAGGATTCCCGTAACACGAACGACACGACCGAGCTGAACACGGCAGGCGACGAGATTCTTGCCGTGTCGGGTTTCACGGTGGAGGGTATCAAGGTCACTCCGTCCGATGACCTGGCGTCGATGCAGTTCGGTGTGCATTGGGGTCTCGGCGACAAGGTGACTGTCGTTGTCGGTAATACCGAGGTGGCAAAGGTTGTGACCGAGGCCGCCATCGTCGTGACCGAAGAGGGCGTCAAGGTTGGCGCGACTGTTGGCGACCCGGATGCTGCGGCGAACGACACGACCTCGACGCTGGTTGCTGGGCAGACGAGTCAAGAGGCTCGCATCTCCAACCTGGAACGCAACGACGCCGTGTTTGTGCAGACCGGCAACATCGCAGACCAGGCGGTGACGACGGATAAGATTGCTAACGCCACAATTGTGGATGCTGACATCAGCCCGTCCGCTGCTATCGCAGTGTCGAAGCTGGCGTCGTCGGCTATCACCGTGAACGGCACGGCCACCCCGCTCGGCGGGAGCGTCACCACGTGGCAGTCGCACAACTACCTCGTCAATGGCGGGTTTGATATTTGGCAGCGTGGAACGTCGAACCTGCCCACGGCAACCAACTTCTCGAACGGCTACACCGCCGACCGGTGGCAGTTGTGGCGTGCAGCGTACGCGGCCGGCGCGTTTGTCGGACGGCAACCTACGACGCTGACCGGGTTCCAGTACGCGGCACGCGTGCAACGCACCTCGGGAAACACGAGCACTGCCGAACTGGTATTCAGCAACCACTACGACACCGACTACTGCCTACCCCTGGCGGGCAAGACGGTCACGATGTCCTTCTGGGCTCGTGCGGGCGCTAACTTCTCTAGCGCGAGTTCGCAACTGTTGGTGCGTCTGACTACGGGCACGGGCACGGATGAGCGCCCATCGAGTGCGTTCACTGGCGCGGCGGCCCCACTCAACCAGGTCGTGACGCTGACGACCTCGTGGCAGCGATTCACGGTCACGGGCACGATCGCTTCGACGGCTACGCAGTGGGCTTTCCAACTGCGATACACCCCGGTGGGTACGGCTGGCACGAATGACTGGTTCGAGGTGGCTGGCGCTCAACTGGAAGAGGGTTCGGTTGCTACTCAGTGGCGACGTAATAGCCCGAACTTGCAGGCTGAGCTTGCCGCATGCCAGCGGTATTACGAACGGCGCACGAGTGGCGGCGTAGCTAACGGCATGGTTGCTGGTGGCGGTCAGGCGTACAGTTCCACGTTCGGTGCCGCAATCATTCAGTATGCGGTCCCCAAGCGCGCGAACCCGAGTATCAGCTTTTCGGCGGCGTCCACTTTCAACGTGTGGGTTGGCGCTGGAAATACGGCAATCTCGAACCTGTCAACGGGTGAAGTCACCCCGCAAGTTTGCCGACTCACTTTCAACTCTACGGGCCTCGTTACGGGACAAGCCATTGTCCTGTTCGCGTCTGGCGCTACTGAGGCGTGGGTTGGCATTGATGCAGAACTATAACAACGACTAAGGATGTGACTCCTAATGGCCGTCTGGCTTGGTAGTCCGAACTACCACACCCAGCACGACATCAAGAAGCGTTTCATCGTCATGCATTGGATGGCAGGAACACTCGACTCTACAGACGCACGGTTCAGG
The DNA here is from genome assembly GCA_035299445.1 of Sideroxyarcus sp. GTDB lineage: Bacteria > Pseudomonadota > Gammaproteobacteria > Burkholderiales > Gallionellaceae > Sideroxyarcus. The sequence goes on along the minus strand of DATGWO010000018.1, from coordinate 23,873 downwards.
CAGCGAGCCTCGCAGGTGTCCGCGCACTACGGTGTCGAGGACACGCGCGTGCATCAGTACGTGGCCGAGAAGGATTACGCCTTCGCCAACGGTGACACGTACGCCAACAAGTACGGCATCAGCATTGAGCACTCCGGTGGCGATCTAGTTGGGGGGAAGCGTCGCAAGCCTTCCCCGCTGACGCATGAGACGAGTGCACGGCTGTGTGCTGACATCTCGAAGCGGTGGGGGCTCGGCCAGCTAGTGGTTGGCGAGAACCTGTACCCGCACAAGCATTTCCGTGCAACGCAGTGTCCGGGCTCGCTGGATCTTCGGCTGATTGCGAACCGGGCGAACACGTTCCTGGAGGCTGGCCCCGGCGTCCTGGAGGTAGACGGCGTTCTCGGCTCTCGCACTATCGCCACACTTCAGCGGGAGCTTGGCGTGACGGCTGATGGAGACCTTGGACCGCTCACCATTCGTGCTCTACAGCGCGTGCTCGGCGTTCCAGTGGACGGCCTGCTTGGGCCGGTCACAACGAAGGCGCTCCAGGCACGGGTAGGCGCAACACCAGACGGCACCTGGGGGGCCGAGACAACTCGGCGTCTTCAGGCGCGACTCAACACAGGCAGATTCTAAAGTAAGGAACGCAACATGCCAGAGACTAGTTACCCCTTCGACTCGGGTGCCGGTGCTAACACGACCGAGGCGCAGTACTCGCAGTTGTTCCGCCGCCTGAACTTCACTGGCATTTCGGGTGTCCCTGGCGACCAGTCCGTGCAGGTGTTCGCCGACTCGACCGGCATGCAGGTCAAGGTGCGCACCGGTTATGCGATGGTGCGCGGGCACTTCTACAAGACCGACTCGCAGGTGACGCTCTCGATTACGGCGGCCACGTCGAACCCTCGCTGGGACTTGGTTGTGCTCCGACTCGACCCGACGACCGCGAACAGCATCGTGCTGGCTGTCAAGACTGGTACGGCTGCCGCCTCCCCGACGGACCCGGCGCTGACGCAGACCGACGAAGGTATCTTCGAGTTCCCGATTGCCCGCGTGCGGGTGGGTGCGAGCGCGTCAACGATTGCGGCTGGCAACGTGGACGACCTGCGGCAGTTCATGGGTGAGCCGGTCGGCAAGTGGACGACGGCCCTGCGCCCCACGACCCCGAACCTTGGTGTGATCGGATACAACACGACCCTCGGTGTCGCTGAACTGTGGAACGGTACCGCGTGGGTTCCGGTGTCACCGTCGAGCATTCTCGCCTCGCTCATCTCGGACCAACACAACATCGTGGCCGGCAAGGTGCGCACGGGTGGCGTCTCGACGGGTGACGCACTAACTATCTTCCGCCAGTCCACCACTCCGACCGCGAACGCGGTTGGTGACCTCTGGTTCTGGTAGGAGGTAGCCGGTGGCAACCTATACCGACACCTTTTCCGCGCGAACTCAGTACGAGCTTGCGCTGACCGTTACCGAGTCTTCGACGGACTCGGCTAACAACCGGTCGACGGTTGACTGGAGCCTGGTTGCGCGGGTGCGCTCGGGGCAGTCTAACCCTGGCTCGTGGAACAACTTCAACGACTCGAACTGGGCTGTCACCGTGAACGGTGTCTCCTGGTCGGGCACGTATAACTACGACTTCCGATCGGCTAGCTCCGTGTCGATTGCGTCTGATTCGCTGACGGTGACGCACAACTCGGACGGCTCGAAGACGATTTCGGCGAGCGCTTCTGCCGATGGCGGTACGGGCACGATTGGCTCGGCGTCGACGAGTGGCAGTCTCGCGCTGACGGACTTCTCTCGGCCACCGAGTGCCCCTGGCGCTCCGACGCTTTCACGGTCGAGTGATGGCAAGACGGTCACGGTCACGTCGCCCATCCCGTCGTCCTCGGTCACCATCACGGGGTACCGCTACCAGTACTCCACTAACGGTTCGACATGGCTCGGCCCGGTCAACATGACTGGCACTTCTCGGGTTGCTTCGTTCGGCCCCACTTCCCCTATCACGGTGTCGGCTACGCAACAGTATTGGTTCCGCACTGCCGCAACTTCAACCGAGGGGTGGGGCAACTACGGCACCTCGGCAAGTATCGTCGGCGTTCCGACCGCTCCCGCAACCATCAACGTGACCCGCAACGCACGCGACGTATCGGTGACGGCGGGCAACTCGACCGGAACTGGAATCACCGGCTACTCGGTGCAGTACAGCTCCGACAGCGGTTCCACCTGGTCTACCGCTGTAGCGATGACGGCTCAGGCGTACACCTACACTGGGCTCACGGCGGGGCTGACCTACCTCTTCCGCGTCTACTCCACGAACAGCATTGGCAACTCTGACCCGACTACTTCGGCGGCTACGTTCGTGCCGGCTGGCGGTAAGCGCTGGGACGGTTCGGGCTGGCAAGCCACCTCGACTGCTAAGCGGTATGCGCCTGGCGAGCCGGGGGCCGACCCTGTGACGGGTTGGAAGGACATCGCTATTGCGAAGCGTTGGAACGGAACCGGATGGGTGGACCTGTCGTGACCGATTCCGAAATCACAACCATCCTCGTAAAGCTTGGCCGCATTGAGGAAGTCATCAACGCGATGAATGCCAAGTTGGACACTCTCGAAGCACAGACGGAACGGAAGTTCGCTGTGATTGATGACCAGTCCGATCGGATGTGGCGGCAGATTTCTCAGCTGCGCACCGATGTCGATGTGATGCGGGAGACGATGCCGAAGCGTGCACCTTGGTGGACGTGGCTTGCCGTCGTTGCGGCAGCGGCTTCGTTCGGCCTGAGCATCCTCGACCGTATCTTTGTCAACCAGTAAGGAACCCACATGGCTAAAAACGCTGAGAGCCCCGTAGAGGCTATTGCAGAACTTCCCGAGGGCGATGGTCCCGTGAAGCCCGACACGGCTCCTAAGGCACCGTTGAAGGCTCCTGAGAGTGTCGTAGCGGTCGAGCAGGACAACTACGCCGTGCTCGGTGAACGCTACGGCCTGGACGCGCACGCACTCCACGCACTCAACCTCGAAGCAGCCGTACGCCCCGGCATGACGGTTCGCCTGAAATGACTGTGAAAGAGTTCTGGGCCGAGTCGCACCTGGATATTGCAGACGGCTTCGGCTCCATGACCGGTCGCAAGACCCCGCACCGTGGGCTCGACGTGAACGGGTGGGCCATCGGCACGCCGGTTCCGACGTACGTGGCCGGTGTGGTGGATCGCGTCTACACGTCGCTCGTGCTCGGCAACATCGTGGTGTTGCGCACCGAGTTCGGCTGGGTCGGGTTCTGCCACCTCATGAGCGCTAGCGTGCGCGAAGGTCAGAGCGTGCCGGCTGGCGGCATCATCGGGACGCTCGGCAACACGGGCACCGCAACGACTGGCCCGCACCTGCACACGACGGTCAGCCTGGTCGGAAACGACCCCGGCGGCTCCCCCGTCGTTGACCCGCTCCCCTATGTGCGCCGCTACCGGGACGGCAAGCCTGCACCGGCTCCTGCCCCTGCGGCTAGCACGTGGAACTTCAACCCTGGCGCTGCCGACTGGCGACGCATCCAACGGGCGCTGAAGGCACGCGGACGCTACAGCGGAGCGGTCGACGGCATCCCCGGACCGAACACCTACAAGGGCGTGCAGATGAGCCTTCGAGGTGTCGGCTACACGGGAGCCATCGACGGCATCCCTGGCCCGGCTACCTGCCGCTTCGTGCAGGAGTACGCGAAACGCTTCGGCGGCTACACCGGCCCCATCGATTCACAGCTTGGCCCGAACAGTTGGGCCGGGTTCGCACTCGGACTCGAACGACCCTAGGAGATTGGCAATGCGTAAGTTCTTCACCCTGGCCTTCTGGGATTACGCTGGCGAGCGTGCCCTGAAGACTGCCGTTCAGGCTCTCTTCGGTGCAGGCGCTATCGGTGGCGCACTCTTCGACCTGGACGTGGCGCAGATTGCGTCTATCGCTGGCGGCACCGTGCTCGCCTCACTTGCAACGTCGCTCATGTTCTACAAGGGCGACGGCACGGACAACCCTAACGACGTTTCTGTAGGCGTGTGATACGCTTTTCTTGAAACGTTCAGATTCCCCCCATATAGATGCAGACTCTAGGTGGGGGGTTTTCTTTGTTAAGACGATGCCCCCCACTGCCAGACTTCGACAGCGGGGGGCTTCGCCCTATCCCTGCCAGACGGGGGAGTGAGGCAGGGAAGCCTCAGGTGATGATGACCAACCGGGTTGGGGTCACCACTTCTATCTTCTTCGGGTCGCCGTCGGCAACCTTCATGGCGATGGCCCAGATGCGGGGGTGAGCGATGTTGCGAACCTCCACGGGAGCGGCCTTGGGTCTTGTTGCGTTCGCTGTAGGTGTTGCCTTCAGTCGGCGACCCATCGGGTTACCTCTTCTTCAGTCGGGCTGTCCTGGACGTGGTGCGGAGGGGCGTCACCGTCATACGTTCGCGGGGCTTGGCTGGCAAGTCCACCTGCTGCGCACCTTCGACGGCTGCCAGGAGTGGCCCTGCGTGCTGCTCACACAGGTCGATTGCAAGCGCCTGCCTGTCACCGTCACGCCACACTCTGTAGGCCGAGGCGGGCTGTTTGCAACTCCCTTGCCCAAAGTCGCAGACACGGGCTGTCTCGACGGCCATCTACTTTTCCTCCCAAAGCGGGATGATACGGGCATCTTGCAACTGGGGGAACATCGGCTTGCCACGCAGGTCGTGGTTGCGTCTGTGACGATCTAGCGACAGTCCTAGATACGTCTCGGTGTTGCGGCTGTTGCGGTGTCCCAGCATCGACATGACGCGCCGCAGTGCCCCGTCGTACCCATCGGCAACGAGGGTGTCGAAGTAGGCGCGTGCTCCTGACCTTCTCAACGTGTGTTCGCCTTCTTGGTGGGTGTCGTAGCCGGCCCGTTCGAGGATGCCCTTGACGATGAGGTAGGGGCGTCCGTGTGGCCGCGAGGGATTTACCCCAGTGGTGCCAGGTACGAAACCTTGCCGTCCCGCAACGACTCGTGGAGTGGTGCGGGCGTACACGAGGTGGGAATCAGGGTGCGCGTGACCCTCTTCCGCCATGTGCGTGAGGTGCGCGCGAAGGTATGGGGCAAGCTCTGCCGGGATGGGCATGGTGTCGTAGTCGCGGACCTTGCGCCTGTAGATATCGACCTCGTGCCGGTCTAGGTGGACATGCTTGACGAGCAGTTGTTGCTGCTCGGACGCACGCAAGAAAAGGTAAAGACCGGTCGCCAAAGTTACAGTTTCGAGCGGTGTTTGGCAGGCGTGGAATAGGCGCGGCCACTCCGAAACGGGGACGTAAAGCTTCGGCGGTATGGCGTAAAACTCTTTCCGCCAACCGTGGCAAGGGTCCGCGCTCGTAGACATGTACCGCCTGAATCTGCACCACTCGAAGAACGCCGTGAGGTTGTAGAGCTGGTTGTTGCGTGTACCGGCACACCAGTGCGGATGCTCGCTGAAGAAGTCGTCCACGTGCCGGGGCTCGACCCTACTGCATGGCCGGTCGCCGATGATCCGAATGAGCGTTTTGAGGGTGTTGTACCTACCTTGGGCGGTTCCTTCCGAACGTCCTCGCGCGACCAGGTGTCGACGGTACTCGGTTGCGGCTTCGCTGAGCAGTGGCATGCGGGCTCCTCGTGCGGCTGAACGCAACCTAACACAGACAAGTTAGTGTCATGTTCAGCGCAACATCGCTAAGGCGGCTGACCTGCAAGAACGTACCAACTTTTTGGCCCGTCGCAAGACCTCGTGAGAGGGGCGACGTACGCAACATGCCACTGCTTGCTACTGCGGGTGAGTTAGTGCTACGTTCCGTGCCACTCGGAAGGAGCACAGATGCCTGCACCACGAGTCCTGCCCCCCGTGGACGAACTGAAGAGATGCGTGGACGCGGGGATGACTCACCGCGAGATTGTCGGGTACATAGCGGACAAGTACGGCCTGCGGGTTTCCAGGTCGAGTGTGTCCGCCGCACTGTCTAGGGCGGGGCTGACTGAGGCGGGGATGAGATACAAGTCGGAGATTCCGTGGCGCGTCAAGGCTGAGCACCTGACGCAGTACCAGGCACGGATGCTGAGGCTGCTCGGTCGGCGGCGCGCCGACGTGGAGTTGACCGGTGAGGAGGACGGCCGGCTGGATGCGTGGCTGGAGGCGGTCGAGGAGCGAGAGATTGTGGTGGCGTACTCGCCTGAGCGCGGGTTCATTTATGTCGATGCTGACGAGAGGGGCGACAACCCGGATGGTATCCCTATCCGACCGCGAGTCATCGAGGCTGACGAGCTTCCCGATTCTTGAGTCTGTGGTGGAGACGTACACCCGCCACATCAAGATTGGCGACAGCGAAGGCTATGTGGGCGCTGAGGTGATGCTTGCCATCACGCGCCCGTTCACACCGGCAGAGGATGCCGTGTTCCTGTGGCTGCTCATTCAGGACAAGGCGCACCTGCTCGACATGGTGCCCCTGGCCGATGGGCGGGACTACATCATCCTTCGCCGGGAGTACGAAACGCAGTCGATGGAGGCCGCGTTTGCTGAACGTCGCCGTTTCCGGGATGCCATGACACGGCTCCCAAAGCAACATGTCTCTCAGGAGTGTGGTATAGGCTGAAATCACCGCGGGTGTCATGTTGCCCTCGGGGGAGGGCAATATGAACCTGGATGCTTTGCTGGCTGACCCGCCGCAACTGTCAAGAAAACCTTGTAAGTACGGGCTCTGGCTGGAGTCCCTGTCGCCTGAGCATGTTGAAGGCTTGGAGCGACTGCACGCCTCACTGTCGAAGCACGCCGTCTGGAAGTACCTCGCCACCGAGGTCGGTGTTCCGTTTGCGCGCTCAACGTACGAGCGGCACGTGAACGAGCAGGCTTGCGGGTGCTTCGCATGAACCTCGACGCGCTGAAGAATCCCGGCCCGGTCGGTTCCGATCGGAAGAAGTCCGAGGTGCCTGAGCAGTGGCGTCCTCGCATGGAGTACGACGAGCAGGGCGGCTACGTCGTCTCCTCCCCTGCGGCGGCCGGCAACCTGCCTGGCGCTGAGGAACTGTTGGCTGAGCACGGCTTGGACCCTGCCGAGTGGGTTGTCACGTCGGCTCGTAAAGGCAAGTGGCAGAAGTACGACGGCGACTGGTTGGAGTCGGTGCGGGTCAACATCGCTCCACGCACGGCAACCGTCCCAGATTTCGACCTCGAAGCTCTCGTGGACGAGGTCCGCAAGTGGCGTCCCGCGAGGGCCGGACGGGTGTTCACCGGGGATGCGGCGTTCGGGTTGGCGGGAGCTGACAAGCAGATAGGCAAGAAGGCAGGCAGTGGCGGCACCGAGCAGACGGTGGGGCGAGTTCTCGTCGGCACCGAGCGCGGCTTGGACCGTTTCCGCATGCTCTGCAAGTTCGGCGTACCACTCGGCACCATCGTGCTCCCTGAGGTTGGCGATCACGTTGAAGGCAACGTGTCACAGTCAGGCCGTTTGCAGGGACAGGCGGCGTCCGACCTTGGGCAGACGGAACAGGTGCGTGTGGCGCGTCGTCTCATGCTCGCTCAGGTGAAGGCGTTCGCTCCCCTGGTTGAGCGCGTCCTCATCCCGGTCGTGAACGGAAACCATGACGAGGTGACTCGCCAGGTCGCGGCGGACCCGGCAGATGGCTGGAACGTGGAGATTGCGTCGGCGGTGCAGGATGCGTGCGCCGAGAATCCCGCCTTGCAGCACGTCGAGTTCCGCTTCCCCGAGTCCGGGCATCAGACCTTGACGGTGGACGTGAACGGCACCCTGCTCGGGTTGTTCCACGGGCACCAGTTCCGTGGCGATGTCGCGTCCTACCTGAAGGGGCAAGCCCTCGGGCAGACCTCACTCGGTGGCGCTGACGTGTGGCTGTCGGGCCACTACCACAACTTCCAGACCAAGGACATCGGCTCAGGCCGCTTCTGGATGCAGGCACCAACCGTCGACCCAGGCTCGGACTGGTTCCGTGACCGTGCCGGCTCGGACAGCAACCCAGGTGTTCTCACGTTCGTTATCGGTGGCGGGGTTGACCCCCGCGAGTTCATTGGAGTGCTCCCCGTTGATTCTCGTTCGTGACTCTGAGATTGCGTTGGCGCGGAAGGTTGCCGCGTCTACGGCTCGCAGGTGGCGGCTCGTTGACCGTGATGATCTAACGTCCGCTCTCCTGTTGTGGCTGTTCGAGCATGCTGAGCAGGTGGAGCGGTACCGCAACGAGGCCGCTGAGCCGAAGCTGTACGTCGCTCTCCGGCGTGAGGCGGCGAAGTGGTGCGCGAAGGAGACTCGTGAGGTGACGGGTCAACCGCTCGACTATCACGATGAGTACACGAGCGAGCAGGTTGTGCGTGCTATGCCGTACGTGTTCGAGGACACCCCGGTGACGACGGCTCGTGACGCTGACAACGTGGACGACCACTCATCGGCGCTCGCCATCATGACGGATTTCAAGAACGCCTACCGTGACCAGCCTGCCGACGTGAAAGAGATTCTGGCGCTTCGGTTCCGTGACGGGTTGACCGAGCAGCAGATTGCAGAGCTGACGGGTGCCTCACAGCCGACGGTGCATCGGCGCGTGAAGCGTGCCGTCGAACGTGTGCGCCGGACCCTATGCGGCACTCCGTGACCTTCTACGGGCCTCTCGACGCTCGTTAGGCGTCATCCCTCCCCAGACACCGTAAGCCTCGTTATCGATTGCGTACGAGGCGCACATGGCTTGCAGTGGGCATGAGGCGCACAGCGTCTTGGCTTGGGTGTAAAGAATGTGTGCTTTGCTTTCAAGTTCGCCCTCTACGAAGAACAGATCGGGCGCGTACCGGCAGGGCAGGTTGTCAATCTGTTCAGCGGCTTCGGTGAGTTCGTGAATGGTTACCACGGGCTTCCTCCTATGTCTGTGGTTGATGCGAAACTCACATTAGTGAATGCGTTCACAAATAGCAAAAGAAATGCCTCGGCGATAGCGGAGGCTACTATCCCGAGGCCGAGCCACGGGGAGAGGGAACGCCCCATGACTAATTCAACCGTAGCATATGAGCCGGTCTTTCTTGGCCGACACGAATCCGGCTCCGAGGAATGGCACGAGCTGCGCGCGCAGGGCATTGGCGGCAGTGAGGTCGGCACCATTCTTGGCCTGAACAAGTGGGAGTCGGCGTTCACGCTGTGGTGCAAGAAGACGGGCCGCATCGAGGGCAACATTCCGGTGTCGGAGGCGATGGAGTGGGGTAGCCGGCTGGAGCCGGTGATTCTCGACAAGTGGCGCGAGGAACACGTGTTCGTCAACTGCATCGAGCAGCCTGGCACGTACTGCCACCCTGACCATCCGTGGATGATTGCCAACCCGGACGCTATCTACACCGACCCGACCGGTGACTGGAAGGGCATCATCGAGGTCAAGACGGCGCAGTTCGAGGACGACTGGGCCGACGGTGTGCCACGGCATTACGAGGCGCAGGTGCAGTGGTACTTGCAGATTCTCGGCCTGGAGCACGCCTACGTTGTCGCCCTGTTCCACGGCAACCGATACCGCGAGTTCGAGGTGCACGCCAACCCCCTCGCACAGGAGGCGGCACTGGACGCCGCGAGCGTGTTCTGGGCTTGCGTCGTCAACGACATGCAACCCGACTTCGACGGCTCAATGTCCACCTACCAGACCGTGCGCACGATCCACCCCGACATTGAGGACGGTGAGGTGGAGCTTGGCTACCTGGGCGAGCAGTACTTCACCGCTAAGGCGGCAGCCGAGAAGGCTGAGGCCGACGTGACCTATCTGAAGTCGGCAATCCTTCGGGAGATGGGGCGCGCTAAGCGTGGCCTGGTCAATGACGTTTGGACTTTCACGCGACAGGCCCGCAACGGCGGGACTCCGTACCTGGTTGAGAAAAGGGGATAAGCAACATGGCACAGTCATACAAGGGGCCGCTCGACTACATCGACGTGGCAAGCCGCATCGTCGAGTTCCGGGAGAAGTACCCGGAAGGCTCGCTACAGCAGCAGTCGCTGGAGTTCGTGCGCGACTTCGCTGGCAAGGATTGGGTGGTGTACACGGCTGCCGCATACCGCTCTCCCGAGGACACTCTTCCGGGCATCGGTACAGCGTGGGAGCCCGTTCCTGGCCCGACGCAGTTCACCCGCGACTCCGAGGTGCAGAACGCTGAGACGGCCGCGTGGGGTCGCGCAATGGTTGCCGCGCTAGCAGTGGACACCCGCAAGGGCATCGCCTCTCAGGAGGAGGTCCGTAACCGCCAGGCCGAACCCGTCGAGCGTGCTACGCCCGTAGCACGTGACTGGCTCGCCGAGGTGGAGAAGCTGAAGACGAAGGCCGGCGCACGCACCCTTTGGAACGACGCGAACAAGGCGAAGGCTCCGAAGGCGGTGCTGGAGGCCATTCAGGCGAAGGCAGACACCCTTGCCTGATGACGCCGAAATCATCAAGGCGTCTATCGCTGAGCTGACGGAGTTCCGTCGCCAGCATCCATCCGAGTGGGCGAAGCGCCCTGAACTCGAAGAAGAACTAGTTCGACGTATCAAGAGGTTGGTCGATTGGGAAACGTGAACACACCGGCGACGGTGATTGCCGAACTGCGTGAGATACGCCGCGAGTCCGCGAAGGGTATCCAATCGCTGTACGAGGCCGAGGCGAAGTTTGCCGAGTTGGACAGGGCGGCCGACGTAGAGGAAGCGAAAGCGCTCATAGCGGCTCAGGGAACCGTGGTGGATCGGCAGGCGGTGGCGAAGATTGCGACCGCTGACGCACGGCTTGCTGCTGATATCGCTAAGGCCGAGTGGAATCGCGTGAAGGCGAAGATACGCCTCCTGGAGCAGCAGCAGATGTCGGTGCAGACTGAGGCGCGACTGTTGGAGCTTGAATGGCGCGGGTGACGGGTGGCGTGCAGTGGGTGTTGCCTGACAAGAATGGCAACCTGCGGAAGCGTCCGTTCATGTACACGACGGTGGCTACGGCGGATTGGATGCGCGCGCTCGCTGAGGACGGTGCCCGCTTCGTTGACGTTGAGGCATTGTCACCGTTCGAGCCTGACGCGGTAGCTATTGCTCAGGCGTGGATTGATGCCGGCTACGGCGATGAACTGCTATCGGACTGGATTCGGTGACCCCGAAGCAGTTTGAGCGCTACCTGCAACGTGACGGCGGCTGTCTGCACTGCGGGGCGACCGAGGGGGTTGTGCCACATCATCGCGGCAATCGCGGCATGGGCGGCTCGAAGGCTCGTGACGTGCCCGCAAACATCATCGTCATGTGTTCCCGGTTCAACGGCCTGATGGAGTCTGACCCTGCCGCCGCAGAAACCGCCCGGCTAATGGGCTGGAAGATATCCACGCACGATAATCCGGAATTGATTCCTGTGTTGAACGGAATTAGCGGTGAATGGGTTATGCTCGACAATAGTTTCAATTGCTGGGAGGCTACATGAGCGGAGTAACACGGCTATACCGCCGCGATAATCAACCATTCGCACAGATTCCGAACGAGGCTATCCGCGATCCACGCATGACCTCGAACGCGTTCCGACTGCTCGCATACCTGATGTCCCACACGGACGGGTACGAGCTGACATACAGCCAGATTGAGCGGCAGACATCCCTCGGGCGTTACGCAATCAACGAGGCAATCAAGAACCTGACCGTACTCGGTTGGCTGCGTACGGAACGCACCAAACTGAACAATGGGCAGTTCGGCCCGAAGTCGTGGATTGTGCTGACACCAACCACCGTTGGCAATTCCACTGCGGGCGATTCCACTATGGAATACCCAACGGACTATAAGAACAACACTCCTATAGAACATCAAGATTCTAAGAAGTTCCGTCAATCCGAGATTGACGAAGCGTTCGATGATTTCTGGAACTACTACCCTCGCAAGCAGTACAAGCAGGCAGTGCGGAAGACGTTCGAGAAGGTCATCCGTAAGGGCATCGTTGACGCCGAAACTCTCATCCTGGCAGCCGAGGCGTTGGCGAACGATCCAAACCTTCCAGAGGTGCACTTCATACCCAACGGCGAGAAGTGGCTGAACCAGGGAGGCTGGGACAACCCGCCTTACCCTGAACGTCAGAGGTCTAAGGAAGAGTTGCAACGCGACGAGCTGGCTATAGCCCGCAAGCGTCGCGAGAAGGAACTTGCACGCAGCGAAGAGTTGCGTCGAGAGATGGAAGAGGCTAAGGCGAAGGCCGCACCTGCTCCCAGATGTAAGCACGGGAAGAATCTCGCGCTCTGTATGCCATGTCTAAAGGAGATGAACTAATGGCAATCAAGGATGGAATCTACGGGTACGTGGGCGGCACGGTTGGACGGGTGTTCTCGACCAAGAACGGCCCTGCCTTCGTGGTTGAGGTGCAGGACGAGAAGTCGCAGTACCCGACCCGCGTGACCGTGTGGGGGCTCGGCGACCAGGTGGCTGAGGGCGACCGGGTGAAGGTGCGCGGTTTCTACTCGGCGAAGAAGCGCGACTACGAGTCGCCGTCTGGCCCGAAGGTCACTATCGAGCAGGCCATCAACAGTCCCGAGATTGTTGAGCACGAGGCTGGGGCCGCGAACTCGTTCGACCCGACCCGTGCCGGCCTCGTCGAGATTGACGAAACCCCGTTCTAATGATCCGACTGCGCGTGTACGGCGACCCGGCACCACAAGGCTCGAAACGCCATGTGGGGAACGGGCGCATGGTCGAGGCATCCAAGAAGGTCGGGCCTTGGCGTAAGGCTGTCTCGGAGGCTGTGGACGGGCTTGCCCTGTTCGAGCCGCTTGACGGCCCGCTGGAGGTTGACGTGACGTTCTACGTGCCTCGCCCGCGTTCGGTGAAGCGGATGCTGCCGCACGTGCCGCCAGACCTGGACAAGCTGCTGCGTGGACTGTTCGACGCGTTGACCATCGCCGGGGTGTGGGTTGATGACTCGCTCGTGGTTCGTGTCTACGCGGCTGAGTTCTATGCCGACATTGAGCCGCCGGGCTGTGAGGTTTCGGTGGCCCGAGTCGAGGACTTGGTTATGGCTGTCAGGTAGAGAAATGCCCTCGTGTAATGCGGGGGCGTTTTTCTTTCCCGGAAATTGTTTGCGGAAATGTTGCAATTCGGATCATGGTCGTTGTAATGTCGTGATTACCGAAAGGGAGGCAAACAAAATGGAAACAACAATCACCACTAAGCAAGCTTGGAACGCAGCATTCAACGACATGCGCAAGGCCGGTATCGCCGCTCGACGCAACGTCCGCTCCTGCTGCCGAGGCTGTGTCACCGCTGACAAGCTCGGCCTGGAAGGCTACGACGACGAGAAGCCCTACGTGTGGAACTTCGGCGGCCAGGGCATGGCGCTTTCCTTCGACTGGATGGGCCAGGCGGAATCGCAGAAGGTGTGGCTGAACCACGGCAACGGCTCGGCTGAGACCGCCGTTGAGATTCTTCGCTCGCACGGCTTCGAGGTCGAGTGGGACGGCACCCAGCACAAGTGCATCGAAGTGAAGTTCTGGTAGGCCGCGATGTACTACTTCACCCGCGCAATCGTCCGCACCATCTTCTGGACCGCAACGGTCCTGACCGCCGCATGGCTCCTCGAACAGGTCGTCCGGCTCTACTTCTACATTCCCGTTCTCATGCAAGGAGGCTTCTGATGAACGCACGAACGACTGACCCGATCACCTCGCACGAGGCAGGCGCTCGCGCCGACATGAACGGCTCCGAGTACTGGGTGCTTCACGCACTCCGTGAGGCCGGCCAGATGACTGACGGCTCTATCGAACTGCTCGCTGCCATCGGTGACGTTCCCTGGTCGCCTCAGCGGCTCAGGACGGCTCGTAGCGCTCTCGTGAAGCGTGGCCTGGTGGTTCACACGGGCGAGTACCGCAAGACGCCTTCTGGCCGTCGTACGCAGGTTTGGGCGGCGGTGTAAGCAACATGACACAACAAGGAGGCAATGCTATGAGTAACGAACCAACCCCGATGAACCGCCAGGAACGGCGCATGTTGAAGTATCGCAAGAAGGCATATGAGGCCGTGCGACAGCAGGGCACATGGACCGTTGCTGCACAGCGTCAGAACTTCGGCAAGGACACTAAGAAAACGGCGAGCATGGGCGACAACGGTGGCACAGCTTAGATCGGATAGCAACATGACTCTAGAGGCTGAGCGGTTCAACACCGACTATCTGAAGTTCACTGCGCAGGCTCAGGCCGACGCGCGCCGCCTTGCCGAGAAGACCCGTGAGGAGCGCATCCGCTAGGAGGCGAACAAGCGTGCCGCCGCAATGGTGAAAGAACGCCTGGAGAACCTGTCGAAGGTGTACTTCAACGCTGGCCGGTTCGCTGCCGGTGCTACCGACGCGACTGCCGTGAAGGCTCACGCCGACATGCAGAAGTACGAGGCGCTGTGAGCACCCCGTGGACGGTGTACGAGCGTCAACCTGACGGCTCGGAGTCGTGGGTCATCAAGCTCCCGTCTGAGCACATCGCCCAGTGGTATGCGGACACGCACCCCGGCGACCTGATTGTGCGCGCTGACGGCAACGCTTCCGTGGCCTTGTTCGAGGACGAGGTGGACGAGTGAAGATTGGATCGTTGTTCAGTGGTTACGGCGGGCTCGACCTGGCCGTGGAGGCTGTGACGGGCGCTCAGACTGCTTGGCATTGCGAGTGGGACGACGCACCTTCGACGGTGCTTGCGGCTCACTGGGACGTACCGAACTACCGGGACGTGTCTGCCGTTGATTGGACGCAGGTTGAACCCGTGGACATCCTCACGGGCGGTTTCCCGTGCCAGGACGTGAGTCTTGCCGGCGCTCGACGTGGCCTCAAAGAGGGCACACGGTCGGGCTTGTGGAGCGAGTTCCGTAACGCCATCGACGTGTTACGGCCTCGCCTTGTAGTGATTGAGAACGTTAGGGGGTTGCTCAGTGCATCAGCACATAGCGACGTGGAACCATGCCCGTGGTGTATGGGAGACCAGCCAGGTGAACCTGCTTTGCGGGCACTCGGAGCTGTACTCGGAGACTTGGCCGACCTCGGGTATGACGCGCGCTGGGAAGGCGTACGTGCTGCCGAGGCAGGTGCACCGCATCAACGCTTCCGAGTTTTCATCGTTGCCTACCCCAACGGTGTCGGATCTATACACCGACCGGCTGGCATCAACGCAACAGAGCAGTGGCAGTCTGCATTCGGTGACGCTGGCGCAGGTGTTCCATCGCCGCGACCTGTTCCTGGTGCTCCTGCGTCTGTTCCTGGCGATGGTGCGCCGCTGACGGTGCTTCCGACTCCTGTCGTCAACGACATGGGGGACGGAAAGACGCTGGAGTGGTGGGAGGACTGGACGGCGACGATGAAGGCCAAGCACGGCAACTCGAACGGCCACGGCCCGTCACTCGCTATCGAGGCTCTGCGCACCCTTCCGACTCCGGACGCCTATGCAGGCAGTCGTGGAGGTGCCAGGAACCCGGAGGAGCGTCGTTCTGGCGGGCACACGGTGAGCCTGCAAGACCAGGTAGAGCGAGGCACCAACTGGGGACAGTTCGAGCCAGCTATTCGACGCTGGGAGGCCGTCACCCGGCCCGCGCCAGAGCCGACTCGTGCAGACGGGAAGGACGGAGCTGCCAGGCTTTCCCCGCTATTCACCGAGTGGATGATGGGCCTCCCTGAGGGCTGGATTACCGGCCAGGGGCTCAACCGGAAAGACGAGTTGAAGATGTGCGGCAACGGTGTCGTGCCTCAGCAAGCAATTCTCGCCCTTGAACGAATGAACGTGACCGCACTACTGGAGGAATCATGAGTTACGACACCTACAAGGCACTGCACATGAGCGAGTTCGGGTGCAACCCGCGCCGCATCTGGCACGACGCCCACGCTGACGGCGTGAAAGAAGAGCAAGACCGAATCTTCGACATCCTGCGCGAGAAAGCAGCAAAGTCATCCCGTGAGGTTATGCTGGCAATTGATGATGTTATTGAAGACATTCTTGGGAGGTAAGCAATGTCTGAACTTGAAACACTAGCCGCCGCGATACGGCACGACCTGGAAACGGTCAGCGACGACCTGCACGGGCCATTCCTGCGCGGTTTCCGCATCGCCCACGTCCGCACCTTGCAGATGATCGAGGCGTTACAGCTCGGCGCTGAGTTGCCGACGCGAGAAAAAGAACTTCACCGTGTGGCTACTGAGCCCGTCGCTGAAGGTGACTGGCAGTTGAACCCTGGAGAGGCACATGATTGAGAACGTTGAGCAGGTGTATCCGGCCCCGATGCCGGCGAGTGAACATGTCGGTAATTCCGACCAGTTGGCGAACATGTGGCTGCAATGGGGCGATGAGCGTGCTCGGGTTCGACGCCTGAAGCGCCTGCTCGGTATCGCACTCGGTGCGGGGTTTGCGGCAGGGCTGATGCTGATGTTCGCGCTCGGTGTCCTGTTTGGGCTGGCGCAATGACGAAGCATGACCCGGTGAACCATCCGACGCATTACACGTCGGACCCGTCGGGGGTCGAGTGCATCACTATCACCCGTCACCGCAACTTCAACATCGGGAACGCTATCAAGTATCTGTGGCGTGCCGGTCTAAAACAGGACGCTGACAAGGCGCAACTGGAGAAGCAGGTTGAGGACTTGCGTAAGGCCGTGTTCTACATCGAGGACGAGATTGGGCGGTTGAGCAATGACTGACTTCGTGGCTTGGATGCTGATGGGTGTCGTGTGCGTCCTGAGTGTTGCTGTCGGGTATCGCGCGGGCTACTGGCGGGGCGAGACTGATGCCTCGGACTTCTGGGTGAAGTACATCGCCGGGGATGATCGTGACTAAGTGCCCTGGCTTGCGGAAGCGTGCTCATGACCCGGAGCGCTGTCATTTCTGCCGTCCGATGCCGACGGACTACGTGCTGATGCGGTTCGGTCAGGGTGAGTTCTCGGAGTCGCGCGGCTACCTGACGTCTGACCAGTGGAAGCTCACGGAAGAGAAGTTCAACGTCTGGCTGAACTCGGTGAAGGCTGAAGCCTGGGACGAAGGGCAGCGGGCATATGACGCCGACTTCGCGCGAATCTGGGAAAGCGAAATCGACCGACCCGGCGACTTCACCCCGAACCCGTATCGGAGTGAACAATGAACCCAATAATGAAAGCTTGGCTCGGCCTAGAACTAACCCCGGATGAAATGCGCGTGTTGACGGATGCGGTTGACCGTGACCTGGCGGAAAAGTATCGCCCGCGCGAACCCGTATCGGAGTGAACAATGAGCGACGCGCGTTGGCCCCTCCCATGCGGATGCCGCACCCAAGAAACCCACGATGCCCTAATCGAAGTACTGAAAGGCATGAAGCATGAGTAAGCGATACACGATCTACGACAGCCGAGGCGAGTACATCGACGAAGTAGACGACCTAGGGCTAGCAGAGAAGCTGCTCACCCTCACCTACGACCTCGACGCCTACTACATCGACAACATGACCGGGGAACGCTACTCCTGATGCTCACGGTCGCACTGCGCACCCCGGACTTCACCGGGGTCGCCCTGCATTACAGCGAGTTCCCGTGGCAGCGAGTGTACGAAATCCTCGAGAACCCTCACCCTCGGCTACGGATTGAACTATGCCGTGATGCCTTACTCACAGGGCACGAGGAGTTCGACCAGCTCTCCTACCGGCAGATAGCCGAAGTCGTGAACCTGTACTTCAAGGTGCGAGGCTACGAGACCGACGTTGCCGACGTGAAAGAAACCCTTACCGAGTGAATAAACCGACCCCTCATGCCACAGTACATAGGGTGAAGGTGTTCTCCGACGTTGAGCGTCGTTGAGGGGCGGATGGTGGGATACATCTTCACAGTCGAGACGACGAAAGGACAGGCGAGATGCCAAAAGAGAACTTCTACTGGTCAGGACAGGTTGAGGGCGACGGGCGTGAACCCGACCTCACAGTGACCTGGCATGAGGACGCACACCCCATCGGGGTACGCCTGAACGGTCACATCATGGATCGGGCAGGCTTGAACCGTCTTATCAAGGCTTTACGTCGTGCCCGTGACTACACGTACGGTGCCGACGCATAAAAACATCGGGGCATAGTCTGGCGTCGATTGCAGTGAAAGCCGCACGCGGAACACTGCAAGACCGAGGGTTCGATTCCCTCATGCTCCACGGGCCGGCGAAACACCGTTACGAAATGCCGGGATTACCCACCCAGATGTCTCGACTACTGGGCACGGCACGGACGGTGGCAACGTGCCTGTTTCTTTACGCCGCTTCCGCTACACGGTGAAAGGTTGCCTCATGCGTGAATCATGCTCGTGTGGGGCAGCCATCCACGTATTCGGATACAAGCGTGCACAGGACTGGCGAGCAACACACAGACACGACGGCAACGACCTCGTAGAGCTCGACACCAACACAGACTTCCCCATCGGCTTCCGCCTAGAGGCTGACGAGGAATGCGACTAGCACCAACCCCCTGCCTCGAACCAGGATGCACGGGGTACGTCACCAAGATGGGCCGATGCGAAAACCATCAGCGCCCCTGGCAAGGCAGCCGACGTAAAGAAAGACTTCCCCCCGACTGGCAAACAAGACGCCTCATAGTCCTACGTAGGGACAAGGGCATATGCCACCTGTGCGGGGAACCCGGAGCCGACACCATAGACCACGTTGTACCAGGTGACGATCACTCACTAACAAACTTGAAACCTGTACACGACCGGGTACCCCCACACTGCCACAGGTACAAGACCTCGCAGGATGCCAACGCCATACAGGCCGGCAACCGCACCAAACGTCGATTCTAGAAAAGACAAAGCAAACACGAATCAATCAACAACGCGACTGCGCAGAACCGATTGACCGTGATTGCAATTTTCGCTCGACCACAACCCCAGGGGTACACCCCTCCCCACCCCCACCGGCCTCACCGGGGCGGCTAGCAGACGCACGCCTCCGGGAAATGCCCAGGGGGGTATCGAAACCTTTTCCGCACCGCATGGTGACCCGCTCTCGACCGCATGGCCGGGGCGCTAAGGAGCATGATGACTAGCAAGCAGGCGACAGGTCGCCCTAAGGGTAGACCGGCTAAGCCGACTGAGCAGCATCGTGCCCTCGGCAACCCGTCTCACAAGGCGTTGCCGAATGCGCCTATGCCAGGCCAGGGGCTCCCTGCCGCTTCGGATGTACCGACCGCACCGGCTCTCGGTGTTGACGGCCTGGAGTTGTGGGTGCAGGTGTGGAGTGCAGGACGGTCGTGGCTGAGCCCGGAGTCTGACTACGAGATAGTCACCATGCTGTGCCATGCCAAGGATGAGTCCGAGGAGTGCCGCCGGCTACTGAGCATCGGCGAGGTGCCCCGCTACTACATCCTCCCTAACGGCTCGTATGTCACGCATCCCGTCGTGACGCAGCTCAAAGACTTGCGGACGCAGATGACCTCGTGGCTTGCCGCGCTTGGTTTCTCCCCTGCCGATCGTGCTCGCCTCGGTGTGGGCGAGGTGCGCCAGGGTGACGTGTTGGACGAACTAGAGAAGAGGCGGAACGAACGCCGTGCAGTTGCGAACTGAGGTCGTTCAGGTTCCCCTCCCTGACCTTCACCTGTATCCGGGTAATGCTCGACGCGGCGACGTGTCGGCTATCGCTGAGTCGCTGGCTCGTAACGGCCAGTTCCGCCCGATTGTGGTGGATGCCGACCGGATGCAGATTCTTGCAGGCAATCACACGTTTCTTGCGGCTCAGTCGCTCGGCTGGGAGTCCGTTGCGTGCGTGTTCCTGCACGGCCTGACTGAGGATGACGCGGCGCGTATTGTGCTCGCGGATAACCGCCTCAATGACCTTGCCGACTATGACGACGACGCGCTTGCCGCGTTGCTGAACTCTCTGCCTGACTTTGACGGCACGGGATACACCTCACAAGCCGTAGATGACATCCTGGCGAGCGTTCAGGAGCCTGTCGGACTGACAGACCCGGACGATATCCCGGAGCCTCCTAGCAAGCCTCAGAGCCGTCTAGGGGATGTGTGGGAACTCGGCCCGCATCGGCTTTACGTCGGTGATTCGACCGCAGACCTTCAGCCGCTCATGCTGGGCGACCTTGCCGACGCAGTGATAACCGACCCGCCATACAACGTGGACTACGAGGGCGGCACTAAAGACCGGCTCAAAATTGAGAACGACAAGCTCGGCGCGTCGGACTTCTACAACCTGCTCGATGCGGCATACTCGCAAATGGCTAGCGCATCCCGAACCGGGGCACCTATCTATGTGTTCCATGCGGATAGCGAGCGAGTCACCTTCGAGACCGCAGCTGAGGCGAACGGCTGGACTATCCGGCAGACCCTCATCTGGGTGAAGCAAGCCCTCGTGATGGGTCGCCAGGATTACCACTGGCAGCATGAGCCGATCATGTACGGCTGGCTTTCGGGTGGCGCTCACAAGTGGTATGGCGGACGCAAGCAGGCGACGGTTCTGAACTTTGACCGGCCTGCACGTAACGACCTGCACCCCACGATGAAACCTGTCGAGTTGCTTCGTTACCTGATTGGCAACAGTACACAGACTGGTGACGTTGTCCTCGACCCGTTTGCGGGTTCTGGTTCGACGCTCATTGCCTGCCATCACGAGAAGCGTGTAGCACGCCTCGTCGAGTTGGACCCTCGCTATGCGGACGTAATCCTTCGGCGTTACTGGGAGCACACGGGTGAGCAACCTACCAACGTCAAGGGGCATGTTTTCACTTGACGAGACGAAGACCTCGAAACTCATCGAGGCGCTTCGGAGCGGTGTTGATTTGACTACGGCGGCGCACTTCGCGGGTGTGAACTACGCGACGGTGTACCGGTTGATGGAATCGGGTCAGCGTAACGCTGAGCGTGCCGAGGCTGGCCAGGAGCTGGACGACGGCGAGCAGGCCACGGTCGATTTCTGGGAGACGTTGCGAAAGGCGCGTGCAGACGCGGTTGTTCGTAATGTGGCTCAGATTCAGAAGGCCGCAGCGCAGGGCGAATGGAAGGCCGCCGCATGGTGGCTGGAACGCAGCACTGATTCATTCAAGTTGGAGAAATGACCGCATCACTCCCGAAGGCTGACCCCGTGTGGGCACCGGCGTGGAGTGTACCCAGTTTGAGTGATACGACTCGTGGCCCGGATGTCTCGGACTTCGCCGCTCTCACGATGCGCGCAAGCCGTGGTTTCAAGGTTGGCGAGCCGCTGGAGTTCACGGCCTGGCAGTCGTGGCTCATAGACCGTCTGCTCGAAACTGACCCCGCTACGGGCCTCCTGCGGTTCCGCCGTGCAGTGATTCTCCTGCCGCGTAAGAACGGCAAGTCGTTGCTCGGTACGGCACTCGCGTTGGAGCACTTGATGTATGGCCCTCAGGGCGCTCAGGTGTACTCGGCAGCGGCTGACCGTCAACAGGCGAAGATTGTGTTCGGTGAGGCACGCCAACAGGTGCTGAACAACCCGGTGCTGGCGAAGCACGTCAAGGTCTACCGTGACGCGCTGGAGGTTCCGGCTAAGGGCTCGGTCTACCGGGCGCTCTCAGCGGATGCCGCTCGCGCGCATGGTCTCGGCCCGTCCCTCGTGGTCGCGGACGAGCTGCACGCCTGGCCTTCGTCAGCGAGCAATCACCGCGGTGACGAACTATGGGATGCGCTCACGACTGGTTCGGCTGACCGTCCCGAGTCGCTAGTGGTGGCTATCACCACGGCAGGCGGCAACACGGACACACTGCTTGGCCGGCTGTATGAGCACGGCAAGCGTGTAGCGGCTGGCGAGATTGACGACCCGCAGTTCGGTTTCTGGTCATGGGAAGCCTCGCAGGAGGACGACCCGACGGACCCGGAGATTTGGCGCAGGGCGAACCCGAACCTCGCTGAGGGCTTGCTGGACTTGGGCGACTTCGAGGCCGCGATTGCCGCCGCAGGGTCGGCAGGGTTCGCAGGCTTCCAACGCTTCCGCCTCAACCAGTGGGTGCGTCTCGCAGGTGAGGACTTCATGTCGCCGCACTTCTGGGCGGCAGTCAAGCGTGACGAGACGATTCCGGCTGGCGCGACCGTGGTTGCAGGTTTCGACGGTTCGTTCAGTGGCGACGCGACAGGCATCGTCATCCAAGACGTGGAGACCGGAACCCTTGCCGTGCATGCGGTGTGGGAGCCCGACCTGAACGACCCCGAGTGGACGGTAGATCGCGCTGACGTGAACGCCGCTATCGAACGTCTCTTCGAGACTTACGACGTGCGCATGTTGTGGTGTGACCCGTCGTTCTATGAGCCCGATGTGGCTGAGTGGGCGAAGCGTTGGCGTCGCCGCGTGGAGCGTATCCCTCCGACTAATAACCGCGTCGCACCTATGGCGCAACAGTTTCTCGCCGACATTATTGCCGGGGAGATTGGTCACGATGGTGACCCGCGTCTTCAACGTCACGTGTTGAACGCGGTCGCTACCGAGGCCGGAAGTTTCAAGAAAGAAAAGCGGATGTCGCCTCGGAAGGTTGACCTCCTCGCATGCGCGGTGCTCGCTAACGGGGCGCGCCAAGCAGTCAAAGACCGCCCCAAGAAGAAGCAGAGAGCGACGATTCTATGAGCTTGAACTCAGATGAACTGGGACTTATCAGGTCTCTGGTCAAGAAGCTGTCTGGGCACGCACGCGACAACCAGACCAAGGAACTGTATTACGAAGGTAAGCAGCGCCTCAAAGACTTGAACATCAGTGTGCCTCCGAGCCTGAAACTGTTGAACACGGTTGTCGGCTGGGCTGGCACGGCTGTCGATGTCATTGAGGAGCGCCTCGACTTCGAGGGCTACATCAACGACCAGTACGGCCTTGCTGACGTGTACCGCCAGAACGAACTCGACCTGGAGTCCTCGCTCGGCCACAAGGACGCACTCATTTACGGCACGGGCTTCGTGTTCGTGGGTCGCGGCCGGCCGGAGTTCGGTGAGCCGGAAGTGCTCATCACTATCGAGTCGCCGAAGCGTGCAACGGTCATGTGGGACATGCGTGCCCGCCGCGTCAGTGCCGCACTGCTTGCAGACTTCAACGAGAAGGGCAAGGTCGCTAGCGGTTCGCTGTGGCTCCCTGACGAGACGATCTACTTCGTCGCCGAGAACGATGCCTTCTTCGAGGTGTCGCGTGACGTGCACAACCTTGGCCGCGTGACGGTTTCCCCGCTCGTGAACAACCCGCGCTCAGGCGACCCGTACGGACGCAGTGAGATTACGCGTGCCGTCCGGTACTACACCGAGTCCGCTGTGCGCACTCTCCTCGGTGCTGAGGTGGCGCGTGAGTTCTACAGCTCGCCGCAACGGTACGTGCTGGGCGCTGACGAGTCCGTGTTCGAGGACGCTGACGGCAACCCGATTGACCGCTGGTCGGTCATTCAGGGCCGCGTGCTGGGTCTCCCGTTCAACGAGGAGTCCGGCCAGATGCCGCAGGTTGGTCAGTTTCAGGCGAACTCGCCGACCCCGTACTTCGACCAGATTCGCGCGCTCGCTCAGATGCTCGCCGCTGAGACGGCTATCCCGCCGACGTACCTCGGCTTCCAGACGGACAACCCTGCGAGCGCTGACGCTATCCGCACGATGGAGGCGCGCCTTGTGAAGCGTGCTGAGCGTCGCCAGAAGCAGTTCGGTCGCACCTGGTCGGACGTGGGTCGTATGGCTCTGCTCGTTCGTGACGGTGCTCTGCCTGACGGTGCGGCTGACATTCGTGCCGTGTGGCGTGACGCTTCGACCCCGACGCGTGCCGCCGCAGCGGATGAGGTCGTCAAGCTCATCGGTGCTGGCGTGCTCCCTGCCGACTCGGAGATTGTGCAGAACCGTATCGGCCTGTCGGACTCCGACAAGCAGGTGCTGAAGGCTGAGCGCACTACGGCTCAGGCGTCGTCGCTGATTGCTGGGCTCGTTCAGGCAACTAACCCGACTGGACAGTAATGGCACAGACGGGTGTTGCACCTGCCGATTG
>DATGWO010000017.1:0-94413 GCA_035299445.1 Sideroxyarcus sp. | reverse complement strand
GACCCTGCTCACGCCCCCGGGCGAATGGGGCGCCGACATCGTGGTGGGCAACACCCAGCGCTTCGGCGTGCCCATGGGCGGCGGCGGCCCGCACGCGGCCTTCCTGGCCTGCAAGGACGCCTTCAAGCGCTCGATGCCGGGCCGCCTGATCGGCGTGTCGATCGACGCGCTCGGCAACCCCGCCTACCGCCTGACCCTGCAGACCCGCGAGCAGCACATCCGCCGCGAGAAGGCCACCTCCAACATCTGCACCGCGCAGGCATTGCTCGCCATCATGGCTTCGATGTACGGGGTGTATCACGGTGCAGACGGCCTGCGCGCCATCGCGACTCAGGTGCATCGCTCCGCTGCGCTGCTGGCGAGCGAGCTGAAGAAGCTCGGCTACAACGTGGCCTTCGACATGTTCTTCGACACCCTGAAACTGACCCACACCGACAACGTGAAGATCCACGCGCTGGCCGAAGCCGCGCAGATCAACTTCCGTTACAGCGGCGAAGGCATCGGCATCGCGCTGGACCAGACCACCTCGGTGGACGATCTCAACGCCATCCTCGCGGTGTTTGCACAGGCCGCAGGCAAGACTGCACCGACTGTCACCACCGCCCAGGTCGCCGCGCAGGCGCTGCTCGTCAAGCCGCGCCAGTCGGCCATCCT
This sequence comes from Sideroxyarcus sp., assembly GCA_035299445.1. Lineage (GTDB taxonomy): Bacteria > Pseudomonadota > Gammaproteobacteria > Burkholderiales > Gallionellaceae > Sideroxyarcus. The sequence goes on along the minus strand of DATGWO010000017.1, from coordinate 93,759 downwards.
GAGCCATCCGGTGTTCAACAGCTACCACTCCGAAACCGAGATGATGCGTTACATCAAACGTCTCGAGAACAAAGACCTGTCGCTCACGCACTCCATGATCTCGCTCGGTTCCTGCACCATGAAACTGAACGCAGCGTCCGAGATGCTGGCGCTGACCTGGCCTGCATTCGCCAACCTGCACCCGTTCGTACCGATGGAACAAGCGGCGGGCTATCAGGAACTCATCGGCGGTCTGGATGCGGCCTTGTCCGAGATCACCGGCTTCGCGCAGATGAGCTTCCAGCCCAACAGCGGCGCCTCCGGCGAATATGCCGGCCTGCTGGTGATCCAGGCTTACCATCGCTCGCGCGGCGAAGCGCAGCGCAACGTGGTGCTCATCCCCTCCTCCGCGCACGGCACCAACCCGGCCAGCGCGGCGATGTGCGGCATGCACATCGTGGTGGTGAAATGCGACGCCAAGGGCAACATCGACGTGGAAGACCTGCGCGCGAAAGCGGAAGAGCACAAGGCCGACCTGTCGTGCCTGATGGTGACCTACCCCAGCACGCACGGCGTGTACGAGGAAAGCATCAAGGACATCACCGCGATCATCCACGCCAACGGTGGTCAGGTGTACATGGACGGCGCCAACATGAATGCGCAGGTCGGCCTCACCAGCCCCGGCAACATCGGCGCGGACGTGTGCCACCTCAACCTGCACAAGACCTTCGCCATCCCGCACGGCGGTGGCGGACCGGGTGCAGGCCCCATCGGCGTGGCGGAACACCTCACGCCGTTCCTGCCGTCGCATCCGGTGGTGAAGGTGGGCGGCGCGCAAGGCATCCATGCGGTGTCGGCAGCGCCTTACGGCAGCGCGCTGATCCTGCTGATCTCTTACGGCTACATCAAGATGATGGGCGGCAAGGGACTCACCGAAGCGACCAAGACGGCCATCCTGAATGCGAACTACATGAAGGAATGCCTCGCCGGCCACTACGACACGCTGTACATCGGCAGCAACGGCCGCGTTGCGCACGAGATGATCCTCGATTGCCGCGAGTGGAAGAAGGAAGGTGTCGAAGTCGCCGACATCGCCAAGCGCCTGATGGACTTCGGCTTCCACGCGCCGACCACTTCCTTCCCGGTGGTGGACACGCTGATGGTGGAACCGACCGAGAGCGAATCGAAAGCCGAACTCGACCGCTTCTGCGACGCGATGATCGCCATCCGCAAGGAGATCGAGGAAGTCGTCAGCGGCAAGGTGGACAAGAAGGACAACATCCTCAAACATGCACCGCATACGGCGAAGGCTGTAGTGACATCGGACTGGACGCGCAGCTACACTCGCGAACAGGCGGCCTATCCGCTGCCGTGGGTGCGCGACAACAAGTTCTGGCCGGCCGTGGCACGCGTGGACAACGTGTACGGCGACAAGAACCTGGTGTGCAGCTGCCCGCCGGTCTCGGCATACAACTAAAGAGGAATCCACATGGCCAAGGACACCAGCAAGAAACCCGCAACCACTCTCGCCGGTGCCCCGGTCACCCTGTTCGGCAATTTCCCCGCCGTCGGCCAGCAGGCTCCCGACTTCACCTTGGTGGACAAGGATCTCAAGGACGTGTCGCTGCAAAGCTTCGCCGGCAAGCGCAAGGTGCTCAACATCGTGCCCAGTCTGGACACCGCCGTGTGCGCCACCTCCACGCGCAAATTCAATCAGTCGGCAAGCCAGCTGAACAACACCGTGGTGCTGGTGATCTCGGCCGACCTGCCGTTCGCCATGAGCCGCTTCTGCGCGGCGGAAGGGCTGCAGAACGTGGTCACCCTGTCGCTGATGCGCGGCCGCGACTTCATGCGCAACTACGGCGTGAAGATCGCCGACACCAAGCTGGCCGGTGTCACCGCCCGCGCAGTGCTGGTGCTGGACGACAAGGACCGCGTCATCCACGCCGAACTGGTGGACGACATCACCCACGAGCCGAACTACGACGCGGCGCTGGCGGTGTTGCGATAGGAGCCGGAGCGGAATGAAGAACAACGTACACAAACAGATCATCGGCGTGTGCTGGATCGTGCTCGGCGCGCTGATCTTTTCACTGCTCATGCTGAAATTGACGAGCGCCGGCAGCGCCGTGGCCGCCATCGGCATGGCGATCGGCCTGCTCTATCTCGTTGCCGGATTCTGGCTGATGGCGAACCTGCCCAAATCATGGTGGGTCTGCCTGCCCGCTGCGGTGCTGTCGCTGTTCACCTTCCCGGTCGGCACCCTGATCGCCATCTATTACCTCTGGTACTACTTCAAGCACGAACAGATCCGCTAGGCCCCGCACCGGTCAATCAGACCGGCAAGTTCGTTGTACCATTCCACCTGATCGTGTGGAGGCACAATGAGCGAACAACCGGACGGCACCTTGAAAACCCCTGCGCTGCCGCAAAACGCACAAGGATAAGAACATGGAATTGCACCAGTTCTTCCTGTTCCTCGCCATCACCCTGATCGCGGCGCGACTGCTGTCGGAGACGGTGGCGCGCTTCGGCGTGCCGTCGGTCATCGGCGAACTGATCGCCGGCCTGCTGATCGGCCCCTCGCTGCTGGGCTGGGTGTCGCCCGACACCACCATGAAGCTGCTGGCGGAGATCGGCATCATCCTGTTGCTGTTCGAGGTCGGCATGGATACCGATCTGTCGCGCCTGGCCCGTTCCGGCAGCAAGCCGGTGGTGGTGGCCATTGTCGGCTTCATCCTGCCCTTCGCACTGGGCTACGGCGTGAGCGTCTGGCTGTTCGGCTTGCCCGACCTCACCGCGCTGTTCATCGGCGGCACGCTGACCGCCACCAGCATCGGCATCACCGTGCGTGTGCTGGACGACCTCGGCCGCCGCCAGTCCGACGAGGCACAGATCGTGATCGGCGCGGCGGTGCTGGACGACATCCTCGGGGTGCTGGCACTGGCGCTGCTCTACCAGTTCGCCGTCGAACAGGAAGTGTCCTACCGCGCAGTGGGCGAGGTCAGCCTGTACATCCTGCTGTTCATGCTGCTGGCTCCGCTGGTCGCCAAGCTGGCCTCGACGGTAATCGAGCATTTCGATGAACGCGCCGCCACGCCCGGACTGCTGCTGACCATGGCGCTGTCGCTGATCCTGCTGTTCTCCTGGCTGGCGCATGCGGTGGGCGCGCCGGAGATCATGGGCGGCTTCGCCGCCGGCCTGGCGTTCAGCCAGCATTTCGGTTTCCGCCTGTGGATGGGCAAGGGGCAGGTGTTCGAGTTCAAACCCAGCCCCAGACTGGCGCACCGCCTGGAAGAGCAGATGCGCCCGCTGATCCACACCTTCTCGCCATTGTTCTTCGTGATGGTCGGCGTCTCGCTCAACCTGAAGGCGGTGGACTGGGGCTCGGCCTTCATCTGGGAGCTGGCTGCCCTGCTGTTGCTGGTCGCCTTCCTCGGCAAACTTGCGGCGGGCTATTTCATCCGCGAGACGCCGCACAACAAGATGGCCATCGGCCTGTCCATGATCCCGCGCGGCGAGGTAGGCCTGATCTTCGCGCAGCTCGGTTTCAGCCAGCAGATCCTGAACGGCGAACTGTATGCCGCACTGTTGATCGTCATCGCGCTCACCACCATGTCGCCACCGTTCCTGCTCAAATGGTTCTATGGGCGCAAGGCATGACGCAGCAAGACTGGCATCAACTGTCGGTTGAGGAAACGCTCGCCGGCAGCGCGGTGGCCGCCATCGGCATGGTGATCGGCCTGCTCTATCTCGTTGCCGGATTCTGGCTGATGGCGAACCTGCCCAAATCATGGTGGGTCTGCCTGCCCGCTGCGGTGCTGTCGCTGTTCACCTTCCCGGTCGGCACCCTGATCGCCATCTACTACCTCTGGTATTACTTCAAGCACGAACAAGTCCGCTGAGAAACGTAGGGGGCAATAAGCGAGGCGCAATGCCCGTTGGTTATTGCGCCCTACGCGGGCTGCCCCCTAACATCGTTATAAACAAGAGCTGAAAGAGCTACATAATCAAATTGGCTTGTCATGTTGATTTTCCTTTTATGTCGGAATTAATGAGAGCTTTTATATGTTGCTGATATTTTTTTGTCATGCTCCATCAGCGTGTCATCTTTCATTTCATCCTCTTTCATAGAGAAAGTAACGAACTTGGCACCATTAGGTGCCCCGTTGGCGATCAGCAAATTGGTGTCGTATATCACTTCTGGGATTTCGCTAAACGGAATACGCTTCCACTGACCAGACTCATAGCGGTAAGGCACATATTCCGGGAAGGGGCTGCCATATTGGCGGAACTCCCGTTCCGTAAAAGGAATGCCCACCACGTAAAGTTTGCCTTGATACATATTCAGAACTTGTGGCCTCAAATTCTCATGCCAGGTAATTTCCTGCTCACCAAATTCCGGCAACTTGAACGTGAGCCAGAACTCGCGAGGCAAGTCACCGAAGTTTTGTCCGGTATAAACGCCGTCGTAGCGACGCTTTTGCGTGACAGTAATAACGCGACCGTCCGAAAGCTTGACTTCCTCTTCCCAACTTCCGGTATTGGAGCAACCACCCAGCAACAGCAAACTAGCCAGCACCAAGCCCAACGTCATGCGTTTGAATAATCCTGTGATGTTCATCATGCTGCATTCCCGTTCAAATAAGGTTTGATAGCAATCGTTGTTCGCCGCCTAATAGTTGCCCTGCACCAAAGCAATACGAGCAGTGCCGCACACCCTACCCGACCCGCCACCTTGGAACAATATGGCAAACGGTCTATATCTCCGGCTAGTCCGCGAGCCACCCCGTTCGTTGTACCATGCTATTTCAATCGGAGACGGCATGAACACACAAGCCCCAGCCCACAATCCCTCCCCCACTTGGCACAGCCTGCCAGCACAGGATGCGCTGACCGCGCTTAAGGTCGGCACGGACGGTTTGTCTGTTGCCGAAGCCGAAAAGCGCTTACAGCAATACGGCGCCAACCGGCTCACTCCGCCGCAACGGCGCGGGCCTTTCATGCGCTTCCTGCTGCAATTCCACAATGTGCTGATCTATGTGCTGCTGGCGGCAGCGGCAGTCACCGCTTTGCTCGCGCACTGGGTGGATACCAGTGTGATCGTCGGCGTGGTGGTGATCAACGCCGTCATCGGCTTCATCCAGGAGGGCAAGGCGGAGCAGGCGATGGAGGCGATCCGCCGCATGCTGTCGCCCGAGGCCACGGTGCTGCGCGAGGGCAAGCGCGTGGTAGTGGCGGCGGAGACGCTGGTGCCGGGCGACATCGTGCTGCTGCAATCGGGCGACAAGGTGCCGGCCGACCTGCGCCTGCTGCACAGCAAGAACCTGCGCATCGAGGAGGCGGCACTGACCGGCGAATCCACCGCCGTGGAGAAAAACACCGCCGCCGTGGCGGCGCACGTCGTGCTGGGCGACCGTTATTGCATGGCCTATTCGAGCACGCTGGTGGTGTATGGACAGGGCACGGGCGTTGTGGTGGCGACCGCCGACGCCACCGAGATCGGGCGCATCAGCAGCATGCTGGAAGAAGTGAAGAGCATGACCACGCCGCTGCTGCGGCAGATGGAGACGTTCGGCCGCTGGTTGACCGTCGCCATCATGGCGCTGGCCGTTGTCTGTTTCCTGTTCGGCTGGCTGGTGCACAGCTTCGGCCTCGGCGACATGTTCCTCGCCGCCGTGAGCATGGCGGTGGCGGCGATCCCCGAGGGTTTGCCCGCCGTGCTGACCATCACGCTGGCGCTCGGCGTGCAGCGTATGGCGCGGCATAGCGCCATTGTGCGCCGGCTGCCGGCGGTGGAAGCGCTGGGTTCGGTGACCACCATCTGCACCGACAAGACCGGCACACTGACCAAGAACGAGATGACCGTGCAGCGCGTGATCACCGCTGCCGGAGTGTTCGAAGTGAGCGGCAGCGGCTACGCGCCCCACGGCGGCTTCAGCCTCGACGGCAGGGAGACCGACCTCGCGGGCCATGCGGACATGCTGGACCTGTTGCGCGCCGGCCTGCTTTGCAACGATGCGCAGCTGCACGAAGACGCCGGACAGTGGCATATCGCGGGCGACCCGACCGAAGGCGCGCTGATCCCGCTGGCGCTCAAGGCCGGTATGGATACGCAGTTCGAACACGGCGCGCTGCCGCGCACCGACCACATCCCGTTCGAGTCGGAACACCGCTTCATGGCGACGCTGCACCACGACCACAGCGGCCATGCCTTCATCTTCGTGAAGGGCGCGGTGGAGCAGGTGCTGGCGATGTGCCAGCGGCAGCGCAGCGCGGGCGAAGACGTGATGCTGGAACTGCCCTACTGGCACCGCCGGATGGCCGAGACCGGTGCGCTCGGCCAGCGCGTGCTGGCGCTGGCGATGAAGACGGTGGACAACGACCGGCGCGAACTCGGCTTTGCCGATATGGAAGGCGGTTATACGCTGCTGGGAATGGTCGGCATCAGCGACCCGCCGCGCGAGGAAGCCATCGCCGCAGTGGCCGACTGCAAGGCTGCCGGCATCCGCGTCAAGATGATCACTGGCGACCATGCCGACACTGCGCGCGCCATCGCCGCACAGTTGGGCATCGGCAATGGCCTTGTGCTGACCGGCGCCGAGCTGGATGCGCTGGATGAGGCGGCGTTGCGCCGGGCGGTGAACGAGGTGGATGTGTTCGCGCGCGCCAGCCCGGAACACAAGCTGCGGCTGGTACAGGCTTTGCAGGCCAACGGCGAGATCGTGGCGATGACCGGCGACGGCGTGAACGATGCACCCGCGCTGAAGCGCGCCGACATCGGCGTGGCGATGGGTATGAAGGGTACCGAGGTGGCCAAGGAGGCAGCCGAGATGGTGCTGGCCGACGACAACTTCGCCACCATCGCGCATGCGGTGCAGGAAGGCCGCACCGTGTACGACAACATAAAGAAGGCGATTGTGTTCATCATGCCGACCAACGGCGGCGAGGCGGGCGTCGTGCTGGTCGCGATCCTGTTCGGCATGGTGCTGCCGATCACGCCGGTACAGATCCTGTGGGTGAACATGGTCAGCGCGGTGACGCTGGCGCTGGCGCTGTCGTTCGAGCGGGCCGAGCCGGACGTGATGCGGCGTGCGCCGCGCGCCGCTACCGAGTCCATCCTGTCCGGCTTCATGGTCTGGCGCATCGTCTTCGTGTCGGTGCTGCTGACGGCCGGCGTGGTCGCGTTGTTCCTGTGGGAACAGGCGCGCGGCGCCAGCCTGGAGGCGGCACGCACGCTGGCGGTGAATGCGCTGGTGATGGGCGAGATCACCTACCTGTTCAACTGCCGCTACCTGCTGGCGCCGGTGCGCAGCTGGCAGGATTTCACCGGCAACCGCTATGTGCTGCTCAGCATCGCCGTGCTGCTCGCGGCGCAGCTGGCCTTCACCTACCTGCCGTTCATGCAGCAACTGTTCGGTGTGGTCGCCATCGACGCGATGGCTTGGGCGTCGATTGCCGGTTTCGGCGTGCTGCTGTTCTGCGTGGTCGAGATCGAGAAGGTGTTGCTCAAGCGCCTGGGCCGCTGACACGGAACGCGGGCGCCTTGCCTTGCTTGTCCTGCCCGGCATAGATGGTCAGATGCGGATAGGGGATCTCGATGCCGCGCGCGTCGAAAGCCTGCTTGAGGCGGCCGAGGAAGGCGCGGCGCACGAAACCCTGGTCCAGCGCGACGGTCTTGATGCGGCAGCGCAGGATCACCGCCGAATCTGCCAGATCCTGTACCCCCTGGATCTCGATATCTTCCAGCACATGCGGGCCGACCGCCGCATCCGCGCGCAGGGCGCTGCCCACCTCGCGCACCACCGCGCAGACCTCGTCGAGATTTTCGCGATAGGCGACGCCGACGTCGATCAGCGCGAAGCCGTAGTCGCGCGATTTGTTGGTGACGATGCTGATCTGCCCGTTAGGCACATAGTGCACGTTGCCCTCGTTGTCGCGCAGGCAGACGTAGCGCAGCGTGATGTCTTCCACCATGCCGGTCTTGCCGCACACCTCGACCACGTCGCCCTGGCGGATCTGGTTCTCCAGCAGCAGGAAGAAGCCGTTGAAGTAATCCTTGATCAGGCTTTGCGCGCCGAAACCGACCGCCAGGCCGACCACACCGGCCGCACCGAGGATGGGGGCGATGGAGATGCCCAGCTCGGACAGCGCCAGCATGCCGGCGACCAGCGAGATCACCACGGTGGAGATGTAGCGGAACACGCGCGCCAGCGTCTCGATGCGGCGGCCGTCCTCCTCCGTCGCAGCGTGCCGGCTCATGTAATCGCGGAACAGGCGGATCAGCTTGCGGCTCACGCTCAGCAGCAGCCACGCCAGCAGCACGATCACGATAATGTGCAGCAGATCCTTGGAGATGTGCAGATATTCGGGAAGGTCGAGACTGGCCATGGGATGCTCCTTGAATTGCGTAGCGGGAGATTCTAGCCGATGCGCAGACGCAATTCAGGATTCCGTGTCCGTGCCGGGAATGCTGCCGCCACAGTGAGCCGGTGGATGCGCTGCGCTTATCCACCCTGCGTGACTTCGCCTTAGCGCCCCTCCTTGGCCAACTTCTTGCGTCGCGCCAATTCCTTCTCGCTCGGCTCCACACCCACGAACGAACCGGGGCGAATGTCGCCGGCTGGCACGTAGGTGCTCATCACGACGCCGGTGGTCGAAGCCTGCGAGTGAATCAGCCGCAGCGCGCATGGTTTGGCATGCTCGCCGAAGAGGCGCTTGCCGCGCCCGAGCACCAATGGAAAGGTCCACACGTTGTATTCGTCTATCAGCGCTGCGGCGTGCAACGTCTGGATCAGGTCGCCGCTGCCGATGATCTGCAGATCAGGGCCCGATTGTGCCTTGAGGACGGCGACCGCCGCGGCTGCGTCGCCTTGGAGCAGGGTCGAGTTGTTCCAGTGGAGCGTCGTCAGGGTGCGCGAAGCGACATGCTTGCGCGCGGCGTTGAGCGTCAGCGCGATCGGGTCGTCAGCCGGCTGGTAGGGCCAGTACGCTTCGAATATCTCGTAGGTTCTGCGGCCGAGCACCAGCTCCCTGTCCTTGCCGTCGAAGCCCGATGCCGAGATGTTCATGGCGTCGTCCCAGTAGTTGAACGTCCAGCCGCCGAAGGCGAATCCGCCGGTCGGGTCTTCTTCCGGTCCGCCGGGTGCCTGCATGATGCCGTCCAGGGATACGAACGTGGATGCGATGAGCTTCCTCATGAGAACTCTCCTATGGTCATCGAATGGCGGGGAGTGTGGCCTGCAATGCCGCCCGGCTTAATGCCGGATATCCTGTAATCGGCGCCGAGGAAACCCGTAGCGCGGACGTACAGGCGCAGCTTCCGGCTACCATTCCACCCCAAGCCGGATGATACAATCCGCGCTCCTCAAATCCCTTTTGGCGACGACATGAAGACTCTGATCTGCGGTTCCATGGCATACGACACCATCATGGTGTTCAAAGACCAGTTCAAGAAGCACATCCTGCCCGAGCAGGTCCACATCCTCAACGTCGCTTTCCTGGTGCCGGAGATGCGCCGCGAATACGGCGGCTGCGCCGGCAACATCGCCTACAACCTGCAACTGCTGGGTGGCCAGCCGCTGATCATGGCGACAGTGGGCGACGACTTCGCTCCCTACGCACAGCGCCTTTCCAACCTCGGCCTACCGCAGACCCACATCAAGCTGGTGGAAGGCAACTTCACCGGTCAGGCCTTCATCACTACCGACCTCGACGACAACCAGATTACCGCCTTCCATCCGGGCGCGATGGGCATGTCGCATTTGAACCATGTGAAGGATGCCAAGGAGGTCTCGCTCGGCATCGTCTCGCCGGACGGCCGCGACGGCATGATCAAGCACTCGCGCGAATTCGCCGAGGCCGGTATCCCGTTCGTGTTCGACCCGGGCCAGGGCATGCCGATGTTCTCCGGCAGCGAACTGCTGGAGATGATCGAGCAAGCCAACTTCGTCACCGTGAACGATTACGAAGCCAAGATGCTGCAAGAAAAGACCGGCAAGTCACTGAACGACATCGCGCAGCGCGTGACCGCGCTCATCGTCACCCTAGGCGCCGACGGCTCGCTGATCTATGCCGACGGCAGGCAGATCGCCATCCCGACACCGAAGCCGCATGCCATCGTCGACCCGACCGGTTGTGGCGATGCCTATCGCGCCGGCCTGCTGTACGGCATCCAGGCCGGCTGGGACTGGGAGACCACCGGCAGGCTCGCCTCGCTGATGGGTTCGCTCAAGATCTCCAGCCGCGGCGGCCAGAACCACAAGTACAGCCGCGCCGAACTGGCCGACTTGTACAAGCAGCATTTCGGTTCGCGCATCACGCTGTAAGCCATGGACGTGTGGCGCCCTGTCGCATCGGCCATCGGCGCTGCGACAGGGCGCCCGTTCACGCTGCGCGCCAAATCCCCGGTCGGGGGCGGCAGCATCAATCAGGCCTTCAAACTGGAAGGTGATGACGGCTCGCGGTATTTCCTCAAGCTCAACGAGGCCCGGCATCACCCGATGTTCGTCGCCGAAGCCACCGGGCTGGCCGCCATCGCCGACACGGGCGCCATTCGCGTTCCGCGCCCCATTGCCCACGGCGTGGCGGATCGGCAAAGTTATCTGGTGCTGGAATATCTGCCGCTGGTGACGCACGGCGATGCCCGTGCGCTCGGCATACAGCTGGCTGCGTTGCATCGCCACACCACAAAACAGTTCGGCTTCGCGCAGGACAACTTCATCGGCACTACGCCGCAGCCGAACTCATGGAGCGATGACTGGATCGGGTTCTGGCGCGAACGGCGTTTGGGTTTCCAGTTGCAGCTCGCGGCGGAGAACGGCTACGGCGGGGAATTGCAGCATCTGGGCAGACGGTTGCTGGATGCACTGCCCGCCTTCTTCGCGGGCTACGCGCCGCGCCCTTCGCTGCTGCACGGCGATCTGTGGGGCGGCAACCATGCTTACCTTGCGGATGGCACACCGGCCATCTTCGACCCGGCTGCCTGTTACGGCGACCGCGAATGCGATCTCGCGATGACCGAACTGTTCGGCGGCTATCCGGCGGATTTCTATGCCGCGTATCGTGCAACATGGCCGCTGGATGCGGGATATGAGAATCGCCGCGAACTGTACAACCTGTATCACATCCTCAACCATGCCAATCTGTTCGGTGGCAGTTATGCGAGGCAGGCAGAAGGAATGCTGCGAAGTTTGCTGGCGTCCGTCTAGCCGACGCGCGATTGTTTTATGTGTGCCGTTTGCTTATAGTGAACACATAATGATCGCCGTGTCGCTGAACCCGGGTTCAACCGGGATACGAAACACGGTCGCGGACAGGGGGAAGAAATGCCGTTGCCTCAATCCATCGCGAAGTTGCCTGCGCGTACTTTGTTACGACACTTTTCCATCGTTTTCCTGATTGCAGCGACAGTCCTCACTGTTGTCATAGCGGCTGTCGCGCAACTCGATGTCAACCTCCGCCTTGAGCGCACCAAAGTGCGGGAGGCCGCGCACATCGAGATCGCCAAGAACCGCGTATTGCAGGATTTCTCTTCTGTCGCCCTTGATCTGCACATCATCGAAAGACTCCCGGCGCTGCAACGCTACCTGGATGGAGGGGCCGCAGCCCAGCGTGATGAACTGATCCGCTTCTTCCTGCTGTTGTCCAAGGAGTCCGCGCGCTACGACCAGATACGCTATCTGGATCTGAACGGGCAGGAGGTCGTTCGCGTCAATTTCAATGACGGCAGGCCTGTCGTGGTTCCGGCCGGCGAACTGCAAAACAAGGCAGGACGTTATTTCTTCCGCGACACATTGAAGCTCGGCCGCAGCGAAATCTTCATCTCGCCTCTGGATCTCAATATCGAGCACGACAAACTGGAGATTCCCTACAAACCGATGATCCGCTTCGGCATGCCGGTATTCGACAGCGCCGGGCACAAGAAGGGCATCATCCTGCTCAATTACTTCGGCAGCCAGTTGTTGCAGGATTTCCGGGATTCCATGTCAGGCGGCGATCAGCGTTTGGCGATGCTGCTCAATCGCGACGGCTTCTGGCTGAGCAGCCCGAAAGCGGAGGATGCGTGGGGCTTCATGCTGAACCAGCCCGAGCGCGTGTTCGCCCGCGATTTTCCCGATGAATGGAGAACGATCGCCATGAGCGACAGCGGAACCCTGCGCTCCAGCGCAGGCCTGCTCACCTACGCCACGATCCGGCCGTTGCAGAGCGGGCAGCGCTCATCCTCGGGATCGCCGTTGCCGCAGGCGCCCAGTCAACACGAGCTGGGCCGGTCGGAATACCACTGGAAGATCGTCAGCATCATCCCGGCCGACGTGTTGCAGGAACGAGCACTGCACAATCAGCGCGGCGTGCGCGTCCTGACCGTGTCTGCCTATCTGTCGCTCGCACTGGTCGCATTCCTGATCGCCTATCTCAATCTCAAGCGCAGGCAATCCGCCGACTCCTTGCGGGTGAATGAGACGCGCCTGCGCGAGATCACCACCACCATGAGCGACGGGCTGATGGTGATCGGCCAGGACGGCAGGATCCTGTTTGCGAATCCCGAAGCCTGCCTGTTGCTGGGATATGCGGCCGATGAGTTGCTGGGGACTGACATGCACACGTTGCTGCATGTGAACAAGGATGGCTCCCCTGCCGCCCGCGCCGAATGCCCGGTGCTGAACATCGCCAGGAACGGCGCAACCTACCGCGGCGTCGAGGAGATGTTCCGCCGCAAGGACGGAACCCTGTTGCCGGTATCGGTGAGTGCTTCGGCCGTGCATCGCGAACGCCATATCGGCGACATCGTCATCGCCTTCCATGACATCTCGGAACGCAAGCAATTCGAGCGTGAGCTGGAGCACAGGGCGCATACCGACGTACTGACCGGACTCAACAACCGTCGCTATTTCTACGAACTGGCCGAACATGAGTTCGTCCGGGCGAAACGCTACGCCACACCGCTCGCCGCCCTGATGCTGGACGTGGATCATTTCAAGCGGATCAACGACAGCCACGGCCATCATGCCGGAGATGCGGTGCTGCAAAAATTGAGCGAGGTCTGTCTCAAGACTTTGCGCGAGAACGATATCGTTGGACGGTTCGGCGGCGAAGAGTTCGCCATCCTGCTGCCAGAGGCCGACGGCACGCGGGCGGCAGAGGTGGCCGAGCGTTTGCGCATCGCCGTGGCAAGCGCGGCCATCCCGCTCGAAGGCAAAGTGCACTTCCGCTTCTTCGTCTCCATCGGCGTTGCCACCATGAACGCCAGCGACGAGAACATCGACGACATGCTCAAGCGCGCCGATGCGGCGCTGTATGCCGCGAAGAACGCCGGCCGCAACCGTGTGGTGTGCGCCCCCGACACGGCTGCGGGAGCCGCTTGAAAATATCGTTTGCTATTCCCGCCGATACAGTCCATAGTGCGTCCCGCGATTCATCAAGTCTGTCGTCGTTGTCTGGTTAGTCTCCGTTCTGCGGTAATTCCTTCCTTCATCTTCTTGCCGTCTTGAACTTCGCACCCGTGTGGGGCTTCGCCCCCGTTATGTGTTTTTATCAGGAGATTCAAAATGGCAACAGGTACAGTCAAGTGGTTCAACGATTCCAAGGGCTTCGGCTTCATCACCCCGTCCAACGGTGGCGATGATCTCTTCGCCCACTTTTCCGCGATCCAGAGTTCGGGGTTCAAGACCCTGACCGAAGGTCAGCAAGTCAGCTTCGACATCGTTGCCGGCCCCAAAGGTCAGCAGGCGTCGAACATCCGCGCAGCGTAATAAATAGACAGGCCGGCATGGCGCTTCGCCATGCTGTCAGTCCTAGCTATGAGCCCGGCATCCGCCGGGTTTTTCATTTTTGAATCCCATCAGGAGGCCCGCTATGGCCAAAGAAGAACTGCTTGAAATGAACGGCGTGGTAAACGAGATCCTGCCGGATTCGCGTTTCCGCGTGACGCTGGACAACGGGCACAAGCTGATCGCCTACAGCGCGGGCAAGATGCAGAAGCATCACATCCGCATCGTGGCCGGCGACAAGGTCTCGCTGGAGCTTTCGCCTTACGATCTGAGCAAGGGGCGCATCACCTTCCGCCATATCGAAGGTCGCGGCCCGGCTGTTGCGCAACAGAAACGCCGGCATTGATCCGGCGCTACCAGTTCTTCGCCACCGGGTTCTTGCAGCTGACTTGAAAGAGTTGGCGGTCTTCCAGACGGATGGCCGTCATCGGGCCTCCCCACAGGCAGCCGGTATCCAGTGCGATGACGTTGGGGGTGACCTTCAGCCCCAGCGCCGACCAGTGGCCGAAGATGACCGTGGCATCGCGGCTCTTGCGCTTGGGCACGTCGAACCACGGCAGGTAGCCTGACGGGATGTGATCCACCTCGCCCTTGAACCTGAACTCCATCTCGCCCTCGGGCGAGCAGATGCGCAGGCGGGTGAAAGCGTTGACGATGACGCGCAGCCGTTTGTAACCATCGAGCTCATCATCCCAGTTGTGCGGCGCGTTGCCGTACATGCGCGCGAGGAAAATGGCGTAGTCGTCGCCGCGCAAGGCCTGCTCCACTTCATGCGCCAGTTTGCATGCCTGCTTGACGCTCCATTGCGGCAGCAGTCCGGCATGCACCAGCACATGATCGCCTTCCGCATACAGCAAACGCTGCCGGCGCAACCAGCCTAGCAGTTCATCGCGATCAGGCGCGCCCAATATCCCGTCGAGCGTATCGCTGTGATGCAGCTCGGCCGTACCTTCGGCCACGGCCAGCAGGTGCAGGTCGTGATTGCCGAGCACGGTGATGGCGCTGTCGCCCAGCGATTTGACGAAACGCAACACTTGCAGTGAATCGGGCCCGCGGTTGACCAGGTCTCCCACCAGCCACAGCCGGTCTTGTGCCGGGTCGAAGCGGATCTGCTCCAGCAACTGCTGAAGCTCGTTGTAGCATCCCTGAATGTCGCCTACTGCATAGATGGCCATGAAACCTCTGCTATAGTTAACCCGCCGTGACTGGCTTTGCTGCCAAACCAGACTTTACCGCAAACTTGTGACAATCATGTATCGCACCAAATTACTCCTGCTCTTCGCCGCACTGAGTTTCATTCCCACACTCTGGCTGTACACCATCGGCGAGGAGGGAATTTACACCATAAGTTCGATGGAAATGTGGGAGAGCAGGAACTGGCTGATACAAACGCTGTATGGCGTGAACATCCAGCGCCCCACGCTGATGAATTGGCTGGTGGTCGGCATCTCCAATCTGATCGGTTGGGCAAACGTGCTGGTCGCCACACGGCTGGTCGCCATCGCTGCCACGCTGGGCATGGTGGGTTGGTTGTACTGGCTGTGCAAGCGGCTGTTCCATGATCCGGCTTTTGCGCTGTTTGCCGCGCTGTCCTGCATCTCCCTGCTCGACCTGCTGCTGTATCGCGGCTGGCTGGCCTATACCGACCCGCTGTTCTCGTTCTTCATTTTCGGCGCGATCGCCACCTTGTGGGTGGCCTCGGCAGAACGCCACAAAGGCTGGCTATTTGCCTCCATCTTGCTGATCAGCTGCGCCTTCCTCACCAAGGCGATCACCGCCTATGTGTTTTATGCCACCGCCATGTTTGTTTTATTGCTCAGCCGCCAGCAACGAACTTTCCTGCTGTCGCTGGGTGCGCTGCTCATCCTGTCCTCCATCGTCATCGTGCCGCTGGTCTGGCTGACCAGCATCCCGCAGCTGAACGGGCAAGGCTCGTCGCTGCTGCACGAGATCGAAATGAAGCTGATGGAAATTGACGGCACCGAATATGCATCCAGGCTCTTCCTTTATCCGCTCGAGGCTCTGTGGCGATTCGCCCCAGTCTCGCTGATCACGCTGTATCTGCTCTTGCGCAAACACGAACTGCAGGCGGAGAACGCTGCGGACCATTTCCGCACGGCGCTGCTGATCGCGCTGCCGTGCATCATTCCCTACTGGCTGGCGCCGCAGGGGGGAATCCGTTACCTGCTCCCCATGTATCCGCTCGTTGCACTGGTCTGTGCGCGCATCATCTGGCGCGCCGGCGAAGCGGCCCGCAAGCTGACGATGCGCTGGTTCGCCGGGCTCATCGCAGTCAAGTTCGTATTGGTATTGCTGCTCTTCCCCTATTACCAAAACCATGTCCGCGGCGTGAATTACGTCACTGCCGCGCGCGATATCGTGCACAAGACGGCCGGACATCCTCTCTATGTGAAAGACTTTCGCGATGTGGCGGAAAGCATCGTCACACAGATCGACATCGACAGATATCCGCAGCCCACTTTAAAGAGCCCTCCGGCAAACTGGGACAACGGGTTCTTGTTGAGCGAGGATGCCGATCCCGCCAAAGGGCAACTGTTTGAGAAGATCCAGCTGGGGGGAAGCGAGATTTATTTGTTGTGTCGCGGAGCGGCTTGCCGGCAGACCCGACCAAGTTTTTGAAACTCCATGATCTGTACTGCCTCTTTCCGAACAGCCCGCCGCAGGCCATTCCCGAAAGTCGCCTCCCGGCAAGCGACTTTCGGGATGTTACAATTCCCAAATGAGTTCAAATCATCAACCAGCCCCGAAGGCACTTGAGGTCGGCCTTCTCGAGCGTCGCGCCATCGTCATTGCGCTTTTCCTGTATCCCGTATTCCTGCTTACCCTGCACGGCGGCATGAATGCGATGTTCGCCCTGTTGTTCCTGATCGCGCTGATCCATTTTGTTCGCGCCAGGAAGTATGCGCGAGATATGCTGGACTTCCCCGGGGTGGGCATCCTGAGCCTCGCAATGGCCAGCCCGCTGATTGCCATTTCACTTAGCCAGGCATTTCATGCCGACTTTCAGGCACGTTCATTTGACGGAGCATCGCGCCTGCTGCTCGCCATTCCCATATTGCTCGTGCTGCGCAAGGTCGAACTCAAACATCTCGGCATCGTTCAATACGCCTTTCCCCTGGGGGCGATCGGCGCCTTTTTCACGGTCATGCTTTATGCACCCAATCAACAGCATCCGGATTCAGTGAACACCTATTTCCTTAACCATATCCATCTCGGCAATTTGTCATTGATGCTGGCGGTCTTGTCTCTTCTCGGTATTCACTGGATGCGCAAAGACCCGCCCTGGGCTGTACTGCTCAAGCTGCTCGGCTGTATTGCGGGGATTTACGTCTCCGTGAGAACGGGAACCCGCGGAGGATGGATCGCACTCCCGATTTTCTTTCTTGTCTGGTTTTATTTTCGCAACAACACTCAGCCGTGGCGACAGATCAGCTTGGCATTGACGCTGGCCTTGGTCACTTGTCTGGCCGGCTACTTTCTTGCCCAGCCCGTACGCTCGCGCATCGACCTGATCTACACCGACCTGCTGGCTTTCCAGCATGGTGATCCAGATACCTCGATCGGCATCCGCCTGCAATTATGGAAAGCCGCATTGTTCCTGTTCTCGGAGAATCCACTGTTTGGCGTCGGTGCTGACGGATTCAAGTCCGCCATGCAAGCGATGACCTCTGCTGGCCGCATAACGCCTATGGCAGCGGAGTTCGGTGGTGCGGAAGTGCACAGCGAGGTGCTTGCCCACACGGTTCGCTTTGGCATCTTTGGCCTGATTTCGACCATGATGGTTTACTTTGTTCCCCTGTTCCTGTTCATGAAATTCGCCAAGACGAATCTTCAGCCGCAGCGTACGGCAGCCATCATGGGGGTGGTGCTGGTTGCGGGATTTCTCGTTTTCGGCCTGACAGTTGAAATCCTCAATTTGAAAATGACCATTGCCTTTTTCGGCCTAACGCTGGCCGTCCTGTTTGCAATTGCCACTAATAAGTCCAAGTATTAGGAAGTCCCATGTTCACCATCATCATCCCCACCTGGAACAATCTCGACTATCTCAAGCTGTGCGTCCAGAGCATCCGCAAATATTCAAAGTTCGAGCATGAAATCATCATTCATGTTAACGATGGCTCTGATGGAACGCTTGCGTGGGTGAAATCCGAGGGCATCAAGTTCAGCCATACCGAGAAGAATGTCGGCGTTTGCATTTCGGTGAACCACTTGGTCTCGCTTGCAAGCCATGATTGGGTGCTCTACATGAACGACGATATGGTGGCCTGCCCCGGCTGGGACACGGCCTTTGCCCAAGCCATCGAATCTACCGATACGGACCTCGCCTTGTACTTCTCCACGCTGATCCAGGCAGACAACGGTAAAAGCGCTCACATCATCAAACAGGATTTCGGCTCTTCGCCAAAAGATTTCGATGAAGATCGGTTGATCGGAGAATACCTGTCTGTCACCAAAGAAGATGCCGAAGGTGCCGCGTCACAACCGACCCTGTTCCACAAGAAGTGGTGGCACATCGTTGGCGGCTACAGTGTGGAATTTAGCCCGGGCATGAGCAGCGATGACGATTTGCTCATGAAATACTGGGTGGTAGGCTGCCGCCATTTCCGCGTCATCGGCGCCAGCCGCTTCTACCATTTCTCCTGCAAAAGCACCGGCCGCATCCGCCACAACATGGGCGGACGCATCTTTGCCATGAAGTGGGGCATCACCCAGAAGGAGTTCTACCAGCAATATCTCGGCACATTGAGCAAGGACTATCCGGGTCACCGTTATCCCGGATTCCCCTACACCTCATTAAAGGGGAAGCTCCGCCGCGCCGGCTATGGTTTGCGCAACGACTACCCGCTGGGGGACATCGCAAGGTGGGATACCGCTGCCGGTGTGTGCCAATGGGAAGATAGCGCTCGCTCTTCGCACGCAGCTTCGGCCTCAACGGGTATATCCCGGGAAAATAAACAAGCCTGGCTGATCCTCTCGCATGCATTCAACATGGATGGTCGCGCTGCCAGCCAGACGATCACCGACAAGATCCCGCACCTCGTCGAGCTCGGCGTCGAACCCATCATCGTGAGTGGTGCACTGGGCTACAAAGATCCCGTACTTGAACACCATCAGGTGCTATCCGCCCTGCCGGTCGGCCTGCGCTTCGATCTGCGCCATTACCTGAAGAACCGCATCCAGAGTCGCCTTCTTTACCGTATTACCTTTCTGGCTGCCACGATTCTGCTATTCCCGTTTTTCCTGATCGAGAAACTGCTCATCCCGATCGAAACGACATGGTCATGGTCGATCTCGGCCTACCTGGTCAGCCGGCGCATCATCAAGGATAGGCACCCGGCTTTGGTTTACTCGACCGGCGGCGCTTATGCCGCCCATATCGCCGGATATTGGCTGTCCAAACGCTTCGGCATCCCCTGGATCGCCGAGATCCATGATCCGATGGTCATCGCATCCGACAATTCTCAAAGCATCCGCAAGCGTTTCCTGCGCTGGCTGGAGAAAAAGATCTGCAGCCAAGCCGATATCGTTTGGTGGTTCACCGAGATGGCGTTGGCGCGCGCGCGTAGCCGCCATCCACAGCTTGGCGAACACGGTCACTGCGTACTGCCCGGCGTCGATGATCCCGGGCTTGAACACACGCCCTACCGCCGTGGCGAACACCTGATCATCAGCCATTTCGGCTCTCTTTCCGAAACCCGCAATCTGAAAGGCTTTCTGGAAGCGCTACGCAAGCTGATCGAGCAGGATGCCAGCCGCGCCGACAAAATCAGGCTCCACATATTCGGCGGCAGCCTGGATCCGGTTTCGGAACAGGCGATCAAGCTGTTTCCTTACCCCGAAGTGGTCAAGAATTTCGGGCGGCTGGAAGCTGATCCCGTTACCGGCGAAAGCGGCCGCACTCAGGTTCTCAAGCGCATGAACGCGGCAGATTGCTTGCTGTTGCTGCACGGGACCGAGGCCTTTTCCGAGGAATACATCCCCTCGAAACTGTACGAATACCTGTGGACGCAGCGCCCGATCCTCGGCCTGGTGCATCGCAACCCGCAACTGGCGGCGATCCTGCATGAGTTCAAGCACTGGTCTGTCGACGAGCAAGACAACGGCGAAATCACGCGCGCACTCGAACAACTGTATTCACGCTGGTCGAATGACCAGCTTCAGGATAACCGACTGGTTACGACTCATACGACGAAACGGTCGGTTGAGGTGATCTTCGGATGGGTACAAAAGATGGTCAGTACAGCCGCCTCACGCAGAGCCTGAGTACCACCGGCTGCAGTTCCGGCACAACTTACTTGCGGTAGCGCTGCAACCGGCGTTTCAACTTGTAGGCGAGCCGTTTGAAGAATTTGAGCCGGTGCGGATACCAGTTCGACTGGTACACCACCCCCAGATAGAACCGGGCAAGCTCCTGCTCGGTCATGCCATCGCGCCGATCACGCTCGTATTCCTCGAAATAGAGATAGGCCTTGAAGATCGGCTCTTTCGGCAATAGCGAAATGGGGCGGTACTTCAGCAAAGCCTCGCCATACCAGGATGACTCGTAGGGATGGGCGACAATGGCCCGCATGATGTCGCTGCCTTCCGCCTCCAGCCATGCCGCCAGCGCCTGCCACACCTTGTTGCTCCAGATCACCGGGAATGGATTGAAGGCATAGGATGGCCCCACGCGTCCGAACACCTTGCGCATGTCTTCGCACATCGCCTCGAAATGGCGATCGGTCTCGCGGATGCCATGGGTCAGGCAGAATTCCATGAACGGCTTGCTCTCGTGCAGGACGGTGTAGGGAGTGCCATCTGGAGCCAGAAAATCGCCGGCATGGAAATCGCGGATAAAGCGCGCGTCCGAATCGATGCACACACAGTTCTGCTTCGGGTTAACGCGCCAGAACTCGGCTTTGACGATCTGCTGCGAGATGTGTCCCGGCAACGCCCGGTAAGCGCCTAGATCGAGCGCCGGGTTGCTACATATGATGTCCTCATCGCACAGCCAGCTCACCCCCTCCACACCGATGCGCTGCTGGAACATCTTGAGATCTGCTTCTGGTACCGAGATGTAAAGCGGCAAACCATCGCGGTTGAATCGCCGGACACTGTCGGCCATGACAGCAGCCCGCTCCAGATCGCGGTGATAACTTTTGCAGAAGATGACGATATTGCCCATTCTTTGATTTCCGCTCCATGGTTCTGAATCCTACAACCCGCCTCAACAAGCCCCAGCGCAAGCCCTGCTACTCTTTGAAGTATAATCGAAAGCAGATTCCACAGACGCGTAGCAATTCATAGGAGCTGGCATTTTGACACTCTTGGCAATCAACATCCCGACCTACGAACGCCTTGAGTCGTTCTCCTCCATCCTGATCGAACTGGAAAATGAGCTGAATGCATTACCCAAAGCTCACAAGGACATGATCGAAATAAATGTCTTTGAAAATAACTCACCTGTTGCAAACCAGAAACAAATCCTTTGCGATCAAATCGCGCTACGCAGCGGAATTAATCTCAAGTTCTCCATAAATGAAACGAATATCGGGGCCGACAGGAACATCCTAAAATGTTGCAGTGCCACCCCGGACGCCACATTCACATGGGTGCTCGGCGATGACGACCATATCGTTGCCGGCTGTTTTCCAAAAATCCTCTCATCCCTTCTGGAAAACAAAGAGAACCTTGGGCTACTGATCCTCATGGAGGCTGAGTTTGTTTGCAAACCAATCTTCAAAGATAAGCTTTTCAAGTCCTATGAGGACTTTGCGCGCCTCTCAATCAAACAGCAGCGGAATGTGGTGTGGGCGCACTCCCTTATTTCTTGCAACATCTTCAGAAGCAGCGTTTTTGATTTGAACGAAGCAACTTACGTGGTGAACAAGCTCACTCCGCGAATCGGCCTATCGTTAAATTTTGTTCACATGCGAGGCATAGTTAACGGACTCTTCCGCAATGCCAAAGAGTACGCCGTGCTCATGCCCAGTTTCATATCCCTGGATTGCAGTAAGCGTTTGCCAAGCTCGTTCAAGGTTGCCAATTGGAGCAGAGAAATAAACAGGATTTTTTATTTTTATTATCTGTGGCTATTGGGCGAACTCGGCGTGCGAGTTGATGAAATACCTTATTCAAGAGATATGTGGTGGCTGTTCGGATCGAAAGAATTAAAAGGCTGGCGACGCTGGTTTCGCAGCCCTTTTGTTCCGTAGTGGAATGCAGGGAGTGTGTGAACAGATTGCAGCGAGTTTTGCCGGACTCCGCTCGTCACCCTCTCATCGGGTCCAATAGTTGGAAGCCGCACGCCTCGTGGATCGGCGCTTCGATAGCACGATCCTTCTCCCCGAACCACTGCTTCGGCAATACCACCAAGGCCCGCGCACTAAGCAATGCGGCAATCAAACTGAACTGGCTATTGGAACACACCAAAATACGTGCATTACGCATGATGCAATGCGAGGTGATGGCATCGATATTATCGAGGAACACTGCCTGCTCATAGCCGGTGGCGATGGTTTGACGGAACTCATCCTCAATCGGCGAATCCGACACGACCACAAGAAATTTCACCAGCCCGACGAATTTTCCGGCCAGCTCGAAGAACTCCTGATTGGAAACCAGATGGCTCGCCACATTGACGTAATCCCCTCGCCGCACATGAATGCACAGATAGCTGGATGAGAACGTGTCGGGCAAGACGCTGGTGACATTTCCGGCAATCGCAAAGCGCTTTTGCACTTCGAGTTGCCTTAACGCCTTCAGTCCCAGCATCATCTTCTGCGGACCATCTTCTATGAGTTCGACATCCCGCTTGTTATAAGGGGCAGCCCTCTCAAATGAATCCAGGGTCAACCCGAATGCATCTAGCTGCCATGACCAATGCGAAACATCCCCTGCCTTACCTACGGTTGCGATACGCTCGGCCTGGTCAAAATATGACAGATCGGCATAGACCTCGCGCCCTTCAGCCTTCAAAGAAAAATATATCGCGGCACTGATGATCTGCGCACCCATGCCGCCGGTAAAGGTGACAACCACAGACCGCGCCTTAGCGGTTGAGAGGTTTCGTATCCACCGACCGAGCTCATATGTACGCAGACGATTTCTACAGGCTTCTTGCCACAAAAATGTCATGTTCGATATGCCACTTCAGGTTGTTCCTGCGAGCCCAATCCACCAGATAATCGACGGAGGGATAGTCTGCGTACAACGGAATTGAAGGATCGAAACAACGAATATCATCGATCATTACAACAACCGATTCGAAATGCGACAAATTGTTCTCGATGTTCGCCAACTCGTCCCGCACCGGACAGTCGGTTGGTCCTTGATGTGTGATTCCGCCGGAATAATGGCCATCCAGCCAGAAATTCACTTTGCCGCCCAATGTTGGCAACAACGTTGGAAAAACGCTTTCGGAAAGTCCGTGAATCACATGGATGCGCGAATCCTCACTGAACCTGGCCGCGGCCTGTTCAAATAGGGTGCGCTCCGGCTCGATGGTATAGACCGCTTTGGAACCCGCAGCCAGTAACGCAGTGGTATCGCCCAGGAAAGTGCCCGTCTCTACCCAAGTGGCATTACTCGCACCAAGACGCAATAAGACGCCACGCTTGATCCACGAGGGGCTGGGCGATTGATAACCACGGGCAACCCATTCGCGCTCCTCATTCTTCCGTCCACGGCGTTCTCTTAACTTGCTTCTCAAATTACTCAAAATGCTCATATTCACTCTCTCAAGAAGTCATAACTCTGGCGCGCGATTCTAGTGCATTCGGCAGTCTTTCACTACGCTGCCCGCAACAATTTCAACAAATGCCGGCGTGCTGAAGCATTTTCCCGAACTGCTCCTCAAAAATAATGAAATGTTAGCCTGATAGGCAGCATGCTGTTCCGCCGTCACAGAAAGCAGGTAGCGATGCACCTCCGCCACATCCTTGAAGCGGCGCCGGTCGATAAAGCAATCCGCCGGAATATGCTCGAGCACATTCTCTGCCCCCCAATAAACCGGCACACAGCCGCTCAAGAAACTGTCGAATATTTTCTCAGTGATGTAGTTGTCCGGCCCGATGGTGTTTTCGTAGCAATAGGCGAATTTGCTACGGCGCAGCACCGAGCTTTTGTCGCGCACTTCACCGCGATAGCTTGGAAAAGGCTTGTATCCATGCAGTTTGACGCGCAGGCTGGCAATGCTGCGCTTCAGCTTGCCCCATAAGTTGAAGGCAGGCGCCGGCTTCTGCCAGCCCATACCGTACAGTTCAAAGTGCTCAGGCGCATTGCGCTCATACCAGCGGATGGTCTTGAGGCGTTCAAGATACAGATCGGTCGGCAACGGTTCACGAAATGCCTTGTTGGCATTGATAAGGCAGCTGAAGATATCTCGCTCGGCAAAAGATGGAAAGGCACCGAACTCCAAACGGTTGGGCACCATGATTGGCACGACATTGGGCAGGTTATGCAGTCGCTTGTCCCAGGCGAACACTTTACGAAAGCGTTTACAATACTCGCGATCCTCGTTCAGCCGGTTGATGTTGGGATTTTCCTGCGCAATTAGATATTTTGGGATGCCATCGTCAACGAACTCATGGCCCTCGAAGAACAGATCGAAGGCGATATCGCGCCCCTTATTCACGTCCGGTGTATTGAGCTCGATACCCTGCTCAAGGAAGGCCGCACGCAACATCCTGGGCATATAGGTCGGATTGAAACGATGGACGCTGTCTTCCTCCGAAAACATCGAATTGTTGCGATGCCCGGCAGCATGGAGATTCGCATAGATCATTTGCCCAACCTCTTCACCAGCGCGCGCTTGATCAGGGAGCCATAAAGATTCGGGTTGGTATACCGCAACCAGCCGTAATGTTTGACATATGCGCGCGCCAGCTTCCGGCGCGCCGGTGAAATATTGTTATTACTCAACATGCGTTTATAGACGAACGAGCACCGATAATCGGCCAACAGATCCCTGCCCAGAATCCTCGCGTTCTGCTTGAGGAAACCCAAGAAGCGGAGCCGGTCTCGCGGCGATTCGACACCGCCGTCATTGCCGCCATGTATGCGATAGGTCATCAGCGGTGCCGCGATCCACAACATGGGAGCCCGCATGACAAGTCTCAGCAACCAGGTCACGTCCGAATATTTGCCTCCCTCCAGCAGGAAGCGAACGTCACCGACCAGACTGCGGCGATACACATAACCCGGGAAAGGCGCTATCCCGCACTGCGCCCGGGAGAAGTATCGGCGCGCCAGATTACGCGGCGAATCTATCCGTTCCAGATCGCCCAAGCTACGGAACGAAGCATGCCGCTCCATCCTGCCCATGGTCTCGATCTTCGCATTGCAACCACAGGCAGCCGCCTCTGGATGGCTATCCAATGCCGTCCTCATCCTTTGCACGAAATCGGCATGCATCAGGTCATCATCGTGGAACAGGCAGAAATAATCGGTCTTCGCCTCGTCGAGGCAACGATTGAAGTGTTCCAATTGCTTGAGCATCGGCACCCGGCGGCGCAATTCCACTTGCGGGAATTCGGTGCGCACCATCCGCTCGACTTCATCGTTGCTCGAGTTGTCCGAAACGACCAGCTCGAAATCCTTATCCGTCTGGGCAAGGATGGAGTGCAGCGTTTGCCGGGTAAAATCGGGGCGGTTGTGGCACAGAACGAAAATCGTGAGAGAACTCATGCGGTATAAAAATTACAATGTCGGAAGCATTCTATAGCAACTTGTAGCATTATTCCGGCCTGGACATCTGAACCGAATAGAGCAATGGAAACACCTGCAAAAAACAGCATCCACGTCGAAATGACGCGCTTCCTTCTGGTCGGCGCGACCAACACCGCCGTCAGCTATGCGATCTATCTACTGTTGCTTCAATTCATGCCTTACCTGTATGCCTATTCCGTTTCATATGGCATCGGTATCGTCGTCTCGTACATCCTGAACTCACGCTTCGTATTCAGACAGCCGCTTTCGCTGGGCAAGTTCCTGCAATTCCCGCTCGTGTATGCCATTCAATACGGACTGGGGGCCACGATTCTCTGGCTGCTGGTAGGACAGGCGGACATCGTTCCGGAGCTGGCGATGATCGGTGTCGTTGCCGTCACCATCCCCGTCACCTTCGTCGCCAGCCGCTTCATCCTTAAGCGCTAACCTGACACTGCCGGTAGAGCGCCTCGTATTCCTGTGTCACTTCGCGCCAGCCGCGGGCATAGCACGGCGGCGGCTCATCCTGCTGCAACTGGCTGCGCACAGCGCTCACCCACTGTTCCAGCGGCGCCGCCAGCGACACCACAGCTCCTGCATCGGCAGTCACCTGCGTCATCGCGCCGCACACATCCGACACCACCACGCGCGCCTGTGCCGCCATCGCTTCGGTGATCACCATGCCGTAAGGCTCCGCCCGCGCCGGATGCAGCAGCACATCGATGTGTCGCAGATGCTCCGCGTCGCTGCGCCAGCCCAGCAGTTTGTAGCCGCCCTGCCAACCGGCAAACAGATGTTGCACTTCCTGCGGTTGCGGGCCGACTACCCACAACTCCAGGTCGGGGCGTTCGCGCCGCAACGCCGCGACGATCTGTACTGCCAGCGGCAAGCCTTTGCGCTGCCATTCCTTGCCGACGAACCCGACGATGCCGCCCACTGCCGGCGCCGCCTGCCAGTTGCGCGGCGGCATCGCAGCCACGCCGGGCACGATCGGCTCGGTCAGCTTGTGCGCATACTCGGGGTAGTAATGCGCGAGCTGCTGCTTGATGAAGATGGAGTTGGGTACGATGAAGCGCGCCGCCGCCAGTTCGCGCCGTTCCAGATAGAACTGCATGGCGATACGCAACGATATCTTTTTCCACCAGGGTTTATCGCGCACGGTGGCGAAGGGCGGACCGTGGAAAGTGGTCACGTCATGCCGGGCGAGGCGCTCGTTGCTGTGCACGACAAAACCGGGATGCGGGTGCTGCTCCAGCCAGTTGGCGACGCGCTTGCCGAAGCGCAGCAAGGACAGCCAGCGCGGCTTGGGTGCGATCTCGCCGAGCTCGTATACGGTGATGCCCTGCGGCTTCTCGGCATGGCAGCGCTCACAGATCACCACCACCTCGTGGCCGAGCTTCGCCAGTTCGCGCGTGATCTCCCACACGTAACGCTCCATGCCGCCGACCGGGCCGTAGCGGCGCACGACATGCAGTATCTTCATAGGTACTGGTCCACGCCCTTGAGCGCGCGGATGTGCGTGGCGTTGAGCACTTGCTGCAGGCGGCGCTGGTTCTCTTCCAGATGCGAGCGGTCGTTCTCCTTGTGCCACAAGTGCAACACTGGGGCGGAAAAGCGCGCGCTCTTGTTGATGACACCGGAACGGATCAGGCGTACGACGAGGTCGGAATCTTCCTGCCCCCAGCCGATGTAGCTCTCGTCCAAACCGTTCACCCTCAGCAGGTCGGCGCGGAACGCCGACAGGTTGCAGGTCTTGGCGCCCTGCCAGCGCTTGGGTGCCAACTTGCGCAGCCATGCAACGTTCGGCAGGCGCAACAACGGTTGCAAGCGTGCGATATAGCCTTGCCGGTAGGCGCGCAGCCAGTCGCCGAAACGCCACAAGTGGACGGGTATTTTTTCCTTGAGCAGCTGTTCGGTGAATGCCGGCGACAACAACAGACGATTGCCGGACAGGAAACAGCCCGGTTCGCTGAGTTTCCTCTGTTGCGCGACGAAATCTGCCGGCGGGATGCAGTCGCCGTCGGTGAAGATGACGTAGTCGGCACGGGTTGCGGCCAGCGCGCGGTTGCGGATGGCGGCCGCACGGAAGCCGATATCTTCCTGCCACACATGGTGGATGGGGAACGGCGCACGCGCCTGGTACTGCCGCACCAGTTCGGCGGTATCCGGCGTGGAACCGTCGTCGGCCACCAGCACCTCGAAGTCGCGGTCGGTCTGCACGAGGTAACCTTCCAGCACTGCGGCCAATGCGGCGGGATTGTTGTAGGTGGTGACAATGACGGCGATTCTCATCTTTGCTTCTTGTTGAGCAGCATCAGCTTTAGATAGCGGTAATAAGTGCCCTCGGCATTGGAGACGGCGAGCATGAAGCCTTCGCGCCCGTCGAGGATGCCACCGCGCAGGATGTAGGTGCGGAAGAAGCTCCACAATCCGCGCACGACCGCACCAGTGAGCGAGGCTTGCCTGCCGCGTTTCTGCATCATCGCAGCACCTGCCGTCGAATACTGGTTGACCTTGTGCAGCACTTCTTCCAGATCATCGAAGGCATAGTGCAACAACAGCCCCCGCAGCTCTCCCGTCGCTCCTTCAACGATCAGGCGCTCGTGCACCAGATCGTCGCTGAAGCGTGCCTTGCCGCGCGTGAACAGGCGCGGCAGCAGATCCGGATACCAGCCTGAATGGCGCATGAAGCGCCCGCAATAGTTGGACAGGCGCGGCACGAGGTAGGCATTCGCAGCCTGAGTATCGGACAGGATGCGTTCAATATCGCCGCGCAACTCCGGCGTCACGCGCTCGTCGGCATCCAGCGACAGCACCCAGTCCTTGGTGGCATAGCCCAACGCGCGGTTCTTCTGCACGCCGAAGCCCGGCCAGTCGTGCACGTGCACCTGCGCACCGAGTTCCTTGCAGATGGCGACGGTATCGTCGCTGCTGCCGGAATCGACCACGATGATCTCGTCCGCCCACGCCACCGATTCGAGGCAGGCACGGATGTTCGCCGCTTCGTTCTTGGTAATGAGGATGACGGATAGCGTTTTACGCATTTTGCTTGTTACCCAGAATGATCGCCGACTCGCGCAACACGCCTTCCAGCGAGGTCAGCGCGGGCTGATAACCGAAGTCCGCCGCGCGCATGTTCAGCGAATAGTAATGCGATTTGTTGCCGGTCGCATTCACCCCCGCAGTCGAGTCCGTTGTCTCATAACGCAAACCGTACTCCGTTTGCATGGCCGCCAACAGGCTTGGCTTGTCGACCGGCGCCCGGCTGTAACAGTCGAGTGCCGCATTGCCAGCCGGTGCCGCAAGCACTGCAACGACCAGTCTGTAGAAATCGTCCGGGTGCAGGAAGTCGCGCACGATGTAATCCGCCGAGGTCTTGAGCAC
Source organism: Sideroxyarcus sp. (assembly GCA_035299445.1). Lineage (GTDB taxonomy): Bacteria > Pseudomonadota > Gammaproteobacteria > Burkholderiales > Gallionellaceae > Sideroxyarcus. Next base: position 64,918 of record DATGWO010000017.1, on the reverse strand, counting down.
GGTGTTGTCGCGGATGGCGCGCAGGATATCGGTGATCAGGAAGCGCGCCGCGATGTCCTGCGATCGGCTGAAATAATTGAACACGCGCAGGTCAACGATGGCGAATCCGGGATGGGCACGATGCCGGCATTCCGCATGCAGCTTGGCCACGCCATACCAGTCCTGCGAGGTGAGATCGTTTATCGGCACGATGGCCGGCGTATCGCGCTGCGCTGGTTCAGCGAAACGTGAACCATATGCCGCGCCGCTGCTCATGAACAGATAACGGCAAGCCGGATGTGTGCGCAGATACTCCAGCACCAGCTCGTCGAAACGCAGGGTGACATCGAGTATCGAAGCGCCCATCGCCGCGATCTGCGCCGGATTGCCGGCGCCGACGAAGTTGATGACAACATCGAACTCCTGTTTCGCGAACTCCGAAAACTCATCCACCGGATAACGGCCAGACAGCCCTTCTGAGACCAGCCATTTCGTCACCTCATGCGGACGCCGCGCGAACAGGTGCAGATGCGCCGTTTCATCATTTGAGAACGAGACCGTCAGGTCTCTGGCGATCTGGCTGGTTGCTCCGAGGATGGCGATCCTTTTCATGTTGGCGGACGTTATCCGTTCAGCTTGGGAAACTGCTCATCCAGCCGCGAGCCGAAAGCCAGACGCGGACGACATTCCGTCGCACCTTCCATCATGACTTCGATCAGCAGCGGCCCCTTGTGTACGGTGATCAGCGGCAAGGTCTGCTCCAGCTCCGCCGCGCTGGCAACCCGGTGCGCCTTCACGCCATAGGCAGTCGCAATATCGGTGAACGACGGGCTGCTATAGCCCTTTTTGGTCGATTGGTCGCGACCGTCGAAATACATGTCCTGGAAATTCTTGACCATGCCCAGCACCACGTTGTTCATCACGATTATGGTCACATCCAGGCCCAGCCGGTTGAGCGTATCCAGCTCCTGGATGTTGATCTGCATGCTGCCGTCGCCGGTGATCACGACCACTTTGTTCCTGGACTGGATCGCGATGCCCAGCGCCGCCGGGAAGGCGAACCCCATCGCGCCCATGCCGCCGCTGTAATGTACGGCCTGACCGGAAGACAGGCGCAGGCTCTGTGCCGCCCACATCTGGTGGTTGCCGACGTCGCAGACGTAATCGACCGGCTGCCCGGCAAGAATGCGATTCAGCTGCTTGAACAATTCGCTCGGGCTGATCTCCCAGTCTGCATATTCGTTGTGCGCAGCTTTGTCGCGCTGCGCCGACAAGGCTGCCAGCCAGCTGTTATCCAGTTTGGGAAAGCTGCCTGCATCGAGCTGGAAAGCCTTGAACAGGCTTTCGGCAGTCGCGCAGATGTTCAGGTCGGCATGCACGCGGTTGTTCAGCTGCGCGGGATCGATGTCGATCTGCACGACCTTGGCGTTGCGCGCGAAATCTTCGACATCGGAGCCCGTTTGCCGCACATCGAGGCGCGCGCCGACCACGATCAGCAGATCGCAGTTCTGCACCGCCCAGTTGGCTTCGCGGTTGCCGTAGCTGCCGATCATGTTGAAGTAGTTGCTGCGCGCAACCACGCGTTCGTGTCCCATCAGCGTCGACACATAAGGAATACCCAGCGTATCGGCGGCCGCCAACCAGCCATCCATCGCATCGGCCCAGCGCGCGCCGCCGCCGATGCAGATCAATGGGCGTTGCGCCGAACGGCACAGCGCTTGCAGCAGCTTCAGGTCATCGGCCGTTACGTCGTGGCTGGCGTCGATCTCCAGCGGCAGGCTCAGCCATTTCTCAACCAGCGCATCGGGAATCTCGGCGCGCTGCACATCGTTGGGAATATCCAGCAGCACCGGGCCGAAGCGCCCGCTCAGCATGGCCGACATCGCCTTGTGCAGTTCGGGCAGCAGATCTTCCGGCCGGTCCACGCGCACCGCGTATTTGGTCAGCGAGCGTACGACCTCGACGATGTCCATCTCCTGGAAGCCCTGCTGGCGGATGGCGCGTTCGCCTTTGAGCTCACGCGTGTTGACCTGCCCGGTGATGAACAGGCAGGGCACGGAATCGAACCAGCAATCGCCGATGCCGGTGATCAGGTTGGTCGCGCCCGGGCCGCTGGTGCCCATGGCGACGGCCACAACCTTGCCTTTGCTGTAGCGCGCCACGCCTTCTGCGGCGAACGCCGCCGACTGCTCATGGTGCATCGAGATGATGTTGAACTGTTTCGACTCGGCCAGGCTGTCGAGCATGTGGGTGATCATGCCGCCGACCAGTTCGAAACAGGTATGAACCTGATGGACGGCCAGGAATCTGGCGAGTGCGTCGGATGCCTTCAAAGTACTCTACCCGTCCGCTTTTAGAAATTCACGCCGAAGAACGCTTCGATCTTCTCGACCACGAAGCCCAGCATCTCTTCGCTCAGGCCGGGATACACGCCGATCCACAGGGTGTCGTTCATGATCTTGTCGGTGTTGGCCAGTTCGCCGCTGATGCGGTAGCTGCGGCCTTCGAAATACGGTTGGCGCGTGAGGTTGCCGGCGAACAGCAGGCGCGTGCCGATCTTGTATTGGTCCAGATATTTCAGCAGCTCGACACGATCCACGCCGGCCGCTTCGCGCAGCGTGATGGGGAAGCCGAACCAGGAAGGTTCGCTGCCGGCGGTGGCTTCCGGCAACATCAGGAACTCCTCGCAGGATTTCAACCGCTCCTTGAGGAAGGTGAAGTTGCGTTTGCGTGCCTCGACGAATTCCGGCAGGCGGTCCATCTGCGCCAAGGCGCAGGCGGCCTGCATGTCGGTGATCTTGAGGTTGTAGCCCAAATGCGAATAGGTGTACTTGTGGTCGTAGCCCATCGGCAACGTGCCAAGCTTCTGACCGAAGCGCTTGCCGCAGGTGTTGTCGCAGCCGGGGCCGCAATAGCAGTCGCGCCCCCAGTCGCGGAACGATTCGATGATGCCGCGCAGGTCGCGGTCTTTGGTGAAAATCATGCCGCCCTCGCCCATGGTGATGTGGTGCGCGGGGTAGAAGCTGCAGGTGGCGATGTGGCCGAAAGTGCCGACATGCTGACCTTTATAGCGTGAACCGAGCGCATCGCAGCAGTCTTCGATCACCCACAGGTCGTGTTTCTTCGCCAACGCCATCACCGCATCCAGATCGAACGGATTGCCCAGCGTATGCGCCACCATGATGGCTTTCGTCTTCGGGCTGATCGCTGCGGCGATCTTCGCCGGGTCGATGTTATAGGTGGGGATGTCCACATCCACGAACACCGGCACCATGCCATTCTGCAGCATGGGGTTCACGGTGGTGGGGAAGCCAGCCGCAACAGTGATGACTTCGTCGCCCGGCTTCAGCGCGCGTGCGCCGAGTTTGTGCGAGGTCAGTGCGGTGAAGGCCAGCAGATTGGCGGAAGAGCCTGAGGTGGTAGTCAGTGCATACGGCACACCGACGTATTCGGCGAAGCGCTTCTCGAACGCCTCGTTGAAGCGGCCGGTGGTGAGCCAGCCGTCGAGCGAGGCCTCGACCATGTTCTTCAGTTCAGCGGCACCCAATACCTTGCCGGAAGGCGGGATAACACTGCAGCCCGCGTTGAACGGCTTGGTCGCATATTGCAGCGCGCTGTATTGCTCGACCAGATTCAGGATCTGCTGTTTGATTTCTGCCTTGTCCACTTGAAACTCCCGCTCAGTTCTTTTGAATGCTGTTGTTGTATGCCGCAATCTGACGCAAGGTCAGTTCGCGCATGTCCTTGCCGTCGCGGTGCGCGCGGTGCCACTCAATGATTGCGCCCAGTGCATCTTGCAGATGCCAGCGCGGATGCCAATCCAGCCGCATCTTCGCCTTGGAGCAATCCAGTTTCAGGTAATGCGCCTCGTGCGGATGGTTACCGCCGTCCAGCACCCAGCTGGCGCCTTCGCCCCAGGCTTGCGTCAGCTGCTCGACGATCCATTGCACCGGCTTGGCATCCTCGTCGTTGGGACCGAAGTTCCACCCTTCCGCATAGGCCACACCTTCTTCATACAGCTTCTGCGCCAGCACCAGATAGCCGGACAGCGGCTCCAGCACATGCTGCCAGGGACGGATCGCATGCGGGCTGCGGATGTTGACCGGCTTGCCCTGCATGATGGCGCGCACGATATCCGGGATGAGCCGGTCGCCCGCCCAATCGCCGCCACCGATGACGTTACCGGCACGGCCGGAAGCGATGGCTACACCGTGTGTTGCATATTTTTCCGGATGGAAATATGAGTTGCGGTAAGCGGAAGTCACCAGCTCCGCGCAGCCCTTGCTGTTGCTGTACGGGTCATAGCCGCCCATCGCTTCGTTCTCGCGGTAACCCCAGACCCATTCCTTGTTGTCGTAGCACTTGTCGCTAGTGACATTTACCACGGCCTTGACGCTGGCAGTGCCGCGCACCGCCTCGAGCAGGTTCACCGTGCCCATCACGTTGGTGGAATAAGTCTCGACCGGCTCGACATAGGAATAGCGCACCAGCGGCTGCGCTGCCATGTGGATGACGATCTCGGGCTGATGCTCGGCGAACACCTTGCGCAGATGCTCCAGGTCGCGGATGTCGCCAATGACACTGGTCATGCCTTTGCCGACTTCGGCCACTTCGAACAAGCTCGGGTTCGTCGGCGGCTTGAGCGCATAACCCGTCACCTGCGCTCCCATGGACTGCAGCCACAGCGATAGCCAACTACCCTTGAAGCCGGTGTGGCCGGTCAGCAGGACACGCTTGCCGTTCCAGAACGCGGCATTCACTTCCACACCTTCCACGGCGCCTTGCCGGATTGCCACAGCTCTTCGAGGTGCATCTTGTCGCGCAAGGTGTCCATCGGCTGCCAAAAGCCGTTATGGTGATAGGCTGCCAAGTCGCCCTCTTCCGCCAAGCGTTCCAGCGGCTCGCGCTCCCAGATTGTCTTGTCGTCGGCGAGGTAGTCGAGTACTTGCGGCGACAGCACGAAGAAGCCGCCGTTGATCATGGCACCGTCGCCCTTGGGTTTCTCGCGGAAGCTGTTGACCTTGTCGCCATTCATGTCCAGTGCGCCGAAACGCCCGGGCGGGATGGTCGCCGTCAGCGTGGCTTTTACTTTTTGTGCTTTGTGGAAGGCAATCAGCGCGGTGATATCGACATCGCCCACGCCGTCGCCATAAGTGAAGCAGAACGCTTCTTCATTCCTGACATACTCGGCTACGCGCTTCAGGCGACCGCCAGTCATGGTCTCGTCGCCGGTATCGATCAGCGTCACCCGCCACGGTTCGGCATAGCGCTGGTGTACTTCCATCTTGTTGTGCTCCATGTCGAAAGTGACATCGGACATGTGCAGGAAGTAGTTGGCGAAATACTCCTTGATGACGTAGCCCTTGTAGCCGCAACAGATCACGAAATCGTTCACGCCGTGGGCCGAATAACCTTTCATGATGTGCCACAAGATCGGCTTGCCGCCGATCTCCACCATCGGCTTGGGACGAACCGAGGTCTCCTCGCTGATCCTCGTTCCCAGGCCGCCTGCAAGAATCACTGCCTTCATTGATATTTCCCCTCAACGGGTCATCCGCCCGGTTTGTACATTTCAGGTGTTAACGCCAACTTTTCCAAAGTTGGCATTATGCCTTACCTGCTGGGAAATCGGGATTATCCGGCGTGCAAACTCAGGTCTTCAACTGCGCTCTGAAAATGGTAAGGAAATGCGAAGATTCCCCAAAACATCGAGGAGAAATTGAGATTTAATGGCCGTTCTGCATCGAGACATATTCGGGCACCCATTGCAGCATGCCTTGGCGCACGGCTTCGTCCGGCAGAATCGCATCCGTTGATATCCAAGCCTGCAAAGCCTGCAATTCCGCGCCATCCACCGCACGAGCCTGCGCGATGCGCAGTTTGGGGTGAGGGGTTGGCAGGGTGTTTTCATCATCCGCCAACAACTCTTCATACAATTTTTCGCCCGGGCGCAGGCCGGTGAACTCGATCTTGATATCGTCCTCGGCCATACCCGAAAGACGGATCAGGTCTTTGGCCAGATCGACGATCTTCACCGGTTCGCCCATGTCGAGCACGAATATCTCGCCTCCCCTGCCCATATAACCCGCCTGCATCACCAGCTGCGCGGCTTCGGGGATGGACATGAAATAGCGGGTGATGTCGGGATGCGTCACCGTGACCGGCCCGCCCTTGGCGATCTGTTCGCGGAATTTTGGGATCACGCTGCCGTTGCTGCCCAGCACGTTGCCGAAGCGCACGATGACAAACCGTGTTCCGTCCGCACGCTGCAACCCCTGGCAGACGATCTCGGCCAGGCGCTTGGTGGCTCCCATCACATTGGTCGGATTCACCGCTTTGTCGGTGGAGATCAGCACGAACTTTTCCACGCCGTGCCGTTGCGCGCAACTCGCCACGCGCCAAGTGCCGAATACATTGTTACGCACCGCCTGCCAAGCGTTATGCCGCTCCATCAGCGGCACGTGCTTGTAGGCAGCGGCATGGAACACCACATTCGGGCTGTATGCGCCGAACACCTGCTCCAGGCGCGCATCATCGCGCACGTCGCCGGCCAGATAGATCGCATCAAGCTGCGGGAATTTCCTGCCCAGCTCCTGCTCGATGTTATACAGGGCGAACTCGCTGGACTCATACAGCACCAGTTTGGCCGGGCTGAACCGGGCAATCTGGCGGCATAGCTCGGAACCGATGGAGCCGCCGGCCCCGGTCACCAATATGGCTTTCCCGGCCAGCTGTTCGTGCAATCCGGCATCGTCCAGTTGCACCGGATCGCGGCCGAGCAGATCATCCAGTTCGACCTCACGCAGCTGCGATAGCCTGACTTGGCCGCTCATCAGGTCATCGAAAGACGGAACGGTCAGCGCCTTGATCCCGGCCGCATTACAAAGATCGATTGCGCGTTTACGCTGCTTGTGCGAAGCGCTAGGCATCGCAATGATCGCCTTGTCGACGCCCAGCCTCTGCGCGATCAGTGCAAGCTGCTCCAACCCGCCCAACACACGGATGCCATTCAGCACATTCCCGATCTTCTGCTCATCGTCATCCAGAAAACCGACCACACGCCATAACGGATTGCGCGCCAGATCTTTGGCCAAATTGAAGGCCGCATCTCCAGCTCCGAGAACCAGCACCGGCTCGCCATGCAGCTTGATATCGGCAAACAGCGCTTGCTCTTTCCATAACCGGTAAACCAGACGCCCGCCGCCCATCAGCAAGATCAACAAGGTCGGATAGATGACCAACACGGAACGCGGCAACATCACATTAAGCCGCAACATCCAGAAAAGCAGCGGTATAACGCCGGCGGCAAAAGCCACTGCCCAGAATATCCGCCGCAGGTCGTTGATGCTGGCATAGCGCCAGACACCGCGATACAGGCCAAACCGCCAGAACACGACGCCCTGCAGCGGGATCACCCAGGCCAGGGTCAGCCAGACTTCCTCCATGATCTTTGGAGAAAGCTCAAAGTTGAACCGCAACAGATATGCACAGACCCAGGCAAGCGAAGCAGCAGTCAGATCGTGCAGCACGGCCAAGGCCGATCGCAGATTGTTGCTTGAAGTCTGCAACACGATCAATACGCGCTCTTGCCGCGCATCCCGCCAAAGACCGTCATCAGGATGATCTTCAGGTCGAGCCAGAGCGACCAGTTGTTGATGTATTCGAGATCATACTGTACACGCATTTCCATTTTCTGCGTGGTATCGGTCTCTCCGCGCCAACCGTTCACCTGCGCCCAACCGGTGATTCCCGGCTTGACCTTGTGGCGCAACATATAGCCGTGTATCAGCTTACGGTACTCCTCGTTGTGCGCCACCGCATGCGGACGTGGGCCGACGATCGACATCGTCCCCTGCAGGACATTAAAGAATTGCGGAAGCTCATCCAGCGAGGTGCAGCGCAGAAAAGCGCCAAGCTTCGTTACACGCGGATCATTCCTGGTTGCCTGCGGAACGTTCGGACCATCTTCCAAAACGCACATGCTGCGGAATTTCCACACTTCGATCACCTGTCCGTTCAAACCATAACGGCGCTGTTTGAACAACGCCGGCCCCGGCGAAGTCATTCGCACAGCGAGTGCAATCACCAGCAGCAACGGAGAGATCAAGATCAAGATCAAGCTGCCCAGCAATAAATCTTCCATGCGCTTGATGAAGAGACTCGTGCCGAAGATGGGGCTTTCGAACACACTGACCAGCGGGACATCGCCCAGACTTCTCCAGCGCGACTGGAGCAGATCGGAAACGAAGAAGTCCGGCACGACGCTGACCGATACCGTACTGTCGGCCAGCCGCTCCAGCAGATTCCTGATCTTCTCTTCCTCGCGCATCGGATACGTGATGTAGATGTTATCGAGCCGCTGTTCATGAACCTTCGCCATCAGCATATCGACATCGCCAGAAACGGCGCCCCCCGACGGATTTGCCTCCGCATCGTCATAGATCCCCTCGATGCACAGCCCCATCCAGGGGGAATTCGAAATTATCTCGACCAGTTTGGCCGCTTGCTTTCCGCCCCCGACAATAGCCACGGATCGGGAATTGAACCCCTGCTTCCGATAATGCCGGATCACATAACGAATAACCGCCCGCACCCCAATCAGCGCAAACGGCGTCGCAATCACCCATACCAGAATCGTCACGCGCGAAAACTGTACAGCTGTTTTACTCAGGAAGACCACCGCCAGGAGGACTCCCGCGGTCAACAGCCAGATAACAAAGATCGTCCTTGCTTCATGCCACAGCGAATCGATACGCCAGGATTGGTAAAGTGCATGCCATTCCGCAAACAGCGAAAAGCTGACGATTGAGATCAAGGCGGCCAGCTGGTAATGCAGGATCAGCTCAACACCATAGCTTTGAATCACCAGCCACAGAACCAGCCCAATCACTGCGGCATCCATCAAGCGATGGAACAAGCCGAGTTCCCAGCTATGCTGACGTGCGAATCCAGACGGAAGAAACATCAGAACATCCCAATCATCAATGGACACTTGGCGACATCGCAATTGTCCGCATCACGCTTAACATGGCTTGCCCGCAATGGCCGCCAACTCTGCCGCAAAATTACCCAGTACCACTTCCTTGTCGAGATACTCAAGCGCGTAATTTCGCCCCGCTTGCCCCAGCTTGGTACGCAACGCGCGATCCAGTGCAAGCTTCTTGATCGCCTCGGCAAAAGCCCGGCCATCCTCGGGCAAAACCAACAGGCCGCAATTTACCACGACACTCGCCAACTCCGTACCACTATGCGCAGTGGCAACTACCGGACGGCCACTTGCCAACATCCCGGTCAGCTTGGAGGGCATCACCAGATCGGCGGCATCGGCACGTTGCGGCAACAAATGGATATCCGCCATCGCCAGCAATTCACCCAAACGTTCAACCGGCTGGAGATGCAGAAAATGAACATTGGGTAGATCCTTGCACCAAGCCACCAAGTCATCGCGGCCGGCCCCATCCCCACAAAATACAAACACCACCTCAGGCGTCAGCCTTGCTGCTTCCGCCAATATCTCCAACCCCTGCTTCGCCCCCATATTGCCGGAGTACAGCGCCACTACAGCATCTTCCGCGATTCTCAGCTCAGCACGGTAGCCACTCAATCCCGAGTCCTCATTCTTAGTCCCGGTAATTTCCACCCAGTTACGGAACAACACCATGCGTCCAGAATCCACGCCCTTGGCCAAGGCTCTATCCACCATGCGTTGCGAGATGGTCGAAACCCGGTCGAACCTGCGCATCAGCCATCGCTCACCTGCCGTCACCAGTCGGCGCAACAGCTTGCCTTTCAGCAACCCAAGATCGAATGCCGCATCTACCTCATAGTCCTGAATGTGCAACCACGCTTTGCCCCCAGAAAGCCGAGTGACCAGCCACGCCTGGGGAGCACAAAACAAAGCCGGCTCCACCACCCACACGACATCCGGTCGCCAGAAAACCTGGCGCAGCATCACCGGGAAACTGGATAAAGCGAAACTGGCCAAATGAAAGATGCGCTTCAGGCCAGAAGGCTTAGCCGGAATCCACAACGGACAGCGATAAACCGTTACCGCACACTCCGCAGGTCGAACTTCAGGGCCAGCCGGTGGCAAGCTGTGAATCACCCTACCCCAACCATTCACATACCCCCCAGCCAGCTTCCATTGTGGATAATAGGGGGGAGCCGTTACAACACGCACCTCATGTCCTTGTGCGGCCAGCCACTCCGCCATCTCTCCGGAATACTTGCCGATACCCGTTAGCTCGGGAGAAAAATTGATTCCGTGGATGAGGATACGCATATGATATCGGGGTTAGCTGACCAAGCGGCTGAGCATCAGATCTTCATGTCTACCGCAGAGGCAAATATTCTTGCCGGCTATGCCTTGGCGACAAAATTGAACACGCAAGGCTTTTATTCCTATAAGCATCAACAGGAATAGATTCAATCGGAACTTTCCGCAATTAGCTCGGCACACAGATCGTCCATCTTCTTTGTGTGCAATATTCGCGACTCGGAAAATTGCCTCAGCGCTGCCCGAGAGGCCGACACGAACTCATCGGGACATTGCATCCATCCATTGATCTTACAAATGGCAGAAGCAACAAAATCCTCCGCGGGTGCCAATCGCAATCCCACAGCTTCCGAAACGATCTGCTCGATGCAGCCTCTTGAATAAGCAATAACGGGCACGCCTCTACTCATGGCCTCGTGGATAACCAGTCCCTCCGATTCGTTATGCGAGGGAAGCATGAAGACATCGAGAGAATCAAAAAATGCCAGCTTAGCCTCACCATATACAGCCCCTACATGAGTGACATTCGGCAAGGTCGACAGTCGCTTCTCAACAAAACGCCTGATTTTCTCGTCATGATAAGGACCGGCAAGCACAAAGCGAAGCGGCAACCCCGCTTGATCCGCCCAAGCGGCGATATCCAGAAACTCCAGGATCCCTTTCTCAATACTGATATTGCTCAGAAAGCCAATTGACTTTAGCCGCTCTCGCGGCACGACTTCAACATCCCACACATCAAGCGCAGCGATTCCTGAAATTACATTTACTTTACTTACGATCGGGTACAGCCGTTTTAAATCACAGCCCATTTTTTCACAGGCCACAATGTGCACGGCATCTTTTCCGGCAAGCGTGAACAATAGTTTCGATAGCCGACGATACTGGTTCAAATATTGATAGCCGTGGTGATGCAAATATAACTTCCTGCCAAACACCCGACAGAGGCACGCGAACATTGCGTCATATATTTGACCGTAGCCTCCAGACAAGCCCAGATATACCGCCCCTACTCGCCCCGTAATCAAATATGACAGCAATTGGAAGAGGCACTGGAACACCCTGAATACTTTGCCAAAGCGCACGATAAAAGATCGCTCAAGACTGTGCGGTGCAAAATCAATCACCAGTGGAGAAGCATTCTCTGAAAGACGTTTTTTGACATACTCTGTAATCAGGGACATGCCATGCAGCGGCGGCGGGAAGATGCCGACCAGACATACTTGCAACTTTCTCACTTGGCGCCTCTCCCGGATGCGGCATCAACGTATACCCTCACCTGCTTGTTATCTCGATCATCAAAATCAATTTCCCGGGCCGCACGAGCATAGTGCTCGTATTGAGTTGCCACCGTCTCAATCGCCTGCCGCAACGAACCTTCAGAGCAGGGATCGAAAACCAGACCAGCACCGTAGCCCAACACCAAATCTTCAACACTACCCACCTTGGCCGATGCCAGCACCGGCAGGCCATAATACAGCGCCTCCTCCACAACCAAGCCCCAGGGCTCGCTTACCGAAGGCAGGATGAACGCATCATGCGCCTCATAAATCTTATGGATTTCTTCATTCGGCACATGGCCCAAAAAAGTAACATTCCCTCCCGCCAGCGAGCGTAACGCCTCACGCTCAGACCCATTGCCAACCAGTGTCAAATGAAAGGCTCTCATCTCAGGCGATGCAAACGCCCGCAATAAAAAGGCCAGATTCTTTTCGGGAGAAAGGCGTCCTATATATAAAAAGTGTCCTGAGAATTCTTTGTGGACAGACTGAGGTCGTTGCGCTCTATTGGCCAAACCAACTCCGCCAGTTACAGCGACTTCTGCCGCGAATCCAACAGCCCTCATTAGGCGCGCATGAGGAAGTCCCGACACAAGCGCCATACCCAGGCGCTTAACAAACAGGCGTTTTAGCAAACTCTTGGCACCTGATATCTTGCTTTCAAAGATCGACGACTCTTGCGTAATAACATTCTTGTTCTTGGGCGAGCATAGAATCGCAACCCACGATTCCGGCAAATCCCATCCGCCGACACTGAGTCGTTTGTATTTCAATTTGAGCAACAGACGCACAAGCCGCCATGAAGAACCCCAGCGTCCACGCCGCTCAAAGTCCCCCGTGTTCAGAAATACATAATCAAATTGTTTATCGCCTTTAACAAAGTCAGCCGTTCTTTCTTGCGAAGTTTCTCCCAAAAAGATCGCCAACACTTTTGCAGACTCGGCAATCTTATTGAACAGGTTGATTTTGTAAAATGAGGGTAAATGGGAGATGAAAACCCAGTCGTACTGCCGATCTTCTGAAAATCCGGAGGACATCAGATCGATCCACCAGACTGATGGATCTCAAAACGCCTGGCAGATTGAATTCTAGCCATTACCTCTGCCGTTCTGCGAAGATACAGCGTATTTCCGGTACGAGCATTCTTCCCTTGCAAGGGAATCAGTTTGCGTTCAAACGGAGCATAAGAATATGTATTGAATCCGTAGCTCAACATCAATTCGTGCAGCGCATCCTCGGAATATCCATATCGTTCACCACTCCCGTTGAGTTCCATAATGACCCCAAGCAATGATTCATTTGCCAGAACGCCATGGCCACCGGCAAGAACGATCGTCTCATAACCTTCGACGTCAATCTTCATCAAAGTTGGTGAGTGTCCGGCCAGTATGTTATCGAGCGTATTCACTGGGACACGAATCACATCTTCGCAAACCTCCTTGTCCGATAACACATGATTCACCGTACCCAGCCCGGCGGTGAAGCTCAACTCACCTACTTCTTTGCCAAGTGCAGTATTCAGTGGATTCACTTTTTCCGAAATGTCGTTCAGACGAATGTTATCGATCAAACTCGCATAAGTTGAGGGTACCGGCTCAATGGAAATAGTCCCTGCACCGACTGCACCGCTGGCCAAGACCGTATACGTACCCACATTGGCGCCGACATCAACGAACAGATCTGTTTCGTTGAGGAAATGCAGCACGAATGCCATATCCTCAAATTCCTGCAGTCCGGTATAAATTGACATGGTCGCACCGTGCATCCCGGTGGCAATCAGCAGGCGAGACCTATCCACAAAATTGACCGCGACCGCCCCCCTCACCAACCGGCTGCCGATTTGCCAGCGCATGAAGCGGGAGAATGCGTTCAGCTTTTTGCCGGCATTCAAGGGATGGTTCCAAATATATCGAATCGTATGCAACATGCTCACAGCTGTTTCCCCGTTAATCCTTCTTGCCAAGAATCGTTCTTGCCAAGAGTTTGAAATATGACCAGACGCCAATCAGTTCCAGAACCACTGTTGGTGCGACTTTGTTCTTCTTCTTGATTTTCGAATATTCCCTGAGTATCTCCGCATATCTTCCCAGCCCGATTCCGCCCTCGCGCCAAGCTGAAAAGATAACATCCCTCATCACGACCGAAGGAAACTCATTGTAGGCACGCAGCAGATGTTCATAGTCCATAGAGAAAACATTGTCTGTATCAAACAATCCATAGCGTTCAAACATGCGCCAGTTGGTTAGCAGGCCCTGATGCGGTAATGACATGCGAAATAACAGAGTACGTTTGTTGAAAGAAGGTGAGAAGCGCCGCGGTGCAACCCAAAGCACTTCATTGGGATCGTGCTCTCTGATACGTTGCACTCTGCCACTGATGAGCATATCTCGCTGGGCATCGACACCTTCCATCATTCTGCTCACCGCATCGCCCCCCACCAGCAAATCGCCGGCCCCCTGAAAATTCAAATAGTCGCCGGCAGAAAGCTGGACGGCTTTATTGAAGGCATCACTGATGCCACGATCCGGCTCGCTTATCCAGTAATCGATCGCGTTCTCGTATTTGCGGAGGATATCCAGTGTCCCATCCGTTGAGCCGCCGTCGATCACAATGAATTCGATATTCTCGTAGTCCTGTTTCAGTACACTCAGGATGGTCTGCTCAAGGTACTGAGCACCATTGAATACCACAGTCAAAATACTGACCAGCGGCTTCTCCGGCATTGGTTTCTTGAATTTCCCCTGCATGCGCAAGCCGCCCTCCCCCTGCCTTCCGGGCTGGTCGGGGAAGAACAATATTCTGGATACCTTTGCATCAGGTGATTCTGGAAAGCTTGGCACTTCATCAACCAGATTGCGAACAGTGGAAATTTCAACAGGCATCGTAGACATCAAAGATACTTAAAAATAAGCGAAGTGGCATATCGGCGTTTCAACAGGATAGCCGTATACACAAGTGAGGCAGATAGCGCAAAAGTTGCATACCAGTATCCGGAACCCAGCGCACGGTTGACCAAGATATCCGCCATGTTGTTCGTGTAAATATGCAATACCAAAACCAGCAGTGAGTCGCGGCCAAACTGACTCATGACACCCATGAGTCGGTTTCCTGAAAAAAATGGCAAGGCACCGCCTCGATGCAGCAGCCAAAAGATGATGAGTATCAGGGAGACCGTGTACGGGAACGAGAACAGGGGATTGCCAAGATTCTTGGTGCCCAGATCCAGAGGGCGCACTCCACCGGTATAAACCAACAAGCAGCAAAGCAACGCCAAGCAGACAACCCAATACCAATTTGCGGACAGCCATCGCTCACGATATATATAGAACAGGTATCCCAGACATATCCACGGCAGCGCCACCAAACCTTTGTCCAACCCTAAAGGCAGCTCAGTGTAATGTACCAGCGATGCCACAATCAGAGTCAGAATAACAAAAAGCAACGGATGTAGCCGAATATGCTTCGCCAACATAAACACGACTGTTCTACCCCAGAACAAGGCAGGCAAGAACCACAGGACAAGCCCATAGTGATGCATATGCATTGGATCGACCCAATACAACAACCCTGCCAGACTTTCCATCAACGGCTCAATTGGCCGGTGCAGCGCAATGTTCTTGATCAATGTTGCCAGGAATCCCAATGTTCCGAAAATCAGGAACGGCAGAATCAAACGCTCGGCACCTTTTGTTAGATATGACTTGTCGGAATGGCTAGTTTTTATGAAGAGCCCGGCCAGAAAGAAAAACAGCGGAACGTGGAATGAATAAATCACATCGCCAAGGGGCGAAGCTATATGCCCAAGTAGCACAAGCAAAATTGCCAATCCCTTCGCACGATCCACAGTTTCGCTAAATGCATTCATGGGCAACCTTGTATTTTTTATTCTAATTAATGCGCAACTATTGGTTTGAGGTGGCGGGCGATTGAATGTTCTTTTCTGCGGCGAGAACTTTACCGTCTGACACCATCCCGACTACACCATACATAGCCAAAATCCAAGGAAGGCCATATAGAAACATGTTTTCGCCGCAGAGCAATAAAACGGTCACTCCGGCCGCAGCCAGTCTGATTATCAAGCTGTATTTGTTCAAATATCGAGGCATGACGATGGGATACAACAAAAGGCTGCCCAGCAAACCAAGTTGAACCACCATCAAAAAGAAACCGTCCGCGCCCGGTGGCATGTTGGACCAGTACCCACTCTCTCCCAGAACCTTGACGCCATATTCTTCGCGAGCGGCAAAATTCCCCAAGCCAATGCCTTGCAGCGGATGTTCCTTTAGCAACTCCCAGTCGATTATAAAATCGTTGAATCTTGCGTCATACGAACCATAGGAAGTGCTGCCACGCTGAAACTTCTGTACGTTACCTTCAAAGAACACATGCGAGGTTTTTACAGTATTCTTCTCTTGAGGCTTGGATATAGATAATGCGCTTCTAAACTTTAGCGGCTCACCTTCGCTCTGAACAAATTCTTGCTTCATCAGTATATGCACCACCATAAAAGCCAGCACAATACCCACCACCCCCTTGAGCCCCTGCTTCCAAGTCAGCTTGGCAGAATAAACGTGTAACAACGACAAGATGGAAAAGATGATCAGACCTGCAGTTGAATTGGCCGTCAGAATGGTAATGAGGAAAATGAAGTAGATTCGCGGAGTGATCAAAGAGAAAATAATACCCAGCAGGAATGCGGTATTAACAAAATATTGGAATGCCCCCGGCTCCCAGAATAGTCCGGCATTGCGAAACAAACCCATACCGTCGATATTGAGCATGGGATTCAATATGCCGACCACAATGTAGTTTTGATAATGGCCGTCTATGATGGACAGGAAGTCCGGCAGGGGAGACGGCATGCCCAAGATCCAGATCGGGATCGCGAGCCAAGAGCACACCGACAACACAACGAGACATTGCAAATACACCTTTGCAAAACGTTGGATCGGTATCAGCGATGTGACAAAGAAGGCGATGATCAGATTCAGCATGAGTACTGCGGTGGTGCTGTGTTTTGATGTTGGATTTGCAAGCACCACCAGCAACAATGCCATCGCGTAGAACAAAGCAGGACGAGAAATCGTGCATTTCCGCAAAAGAAAAATCGCAGCCAACCCCATAGCAAACGGCAGCAGCAGAATATTTTTTCCAAAGCTCGCGTAATAAAGAGAGCCTGAGAGAAGCACCACGACCAATATAATCAACTGGTCAAGCAATGCAATGTTTTGCGGTTTCATTGCAGACCACTGCATCCTTGGAATCTCCATCCAACTTACCTTTTTAATAAGCATTAGTGCATTGCGCCACCCATCTGCACAGGTTGTTTCTGTTTCGTTAGCGCTTAACAAGTCAGACAAAATAGACGGCAATAACATCCCTCAGAGCGATTGCCGAAAATTCGCAGTCGAATATTTATCAAATATCCTCTCCCTGCTCCATGTAATGCCCTCTTTTATCTGCCTCGCGGGATTGCCGCCAATTATCGTTCCAGGCTTTTCAAATTGCCGAGTCACAACCGAACCAGCTGCAACGACAGAATGCGCAGGAATGCGCACCCCCTTTAATAGAATTGCATGCGCAGCAATCCAAACATGGTCTTCGATAGATATATTCTTCGCGTGATTAATTCGCCTGTTGTTTTCCTCCAATAGAATCGAATGGGAGTCTCCTGTGCGAACATCAATATGATTTGCAAACATACAGTCACGGCCAATTGTTATCTTTGAGCCCGGCTCTGTCAGCGCAAGATGCACATCTTCAAAGGTTGAATCCTCACCGATGCTCAACTCACAGCCGGCATCTTCGATCCATATCGTACTACCCCGGTTAAACACACAGTTTTTACCAATAAAAATATTGTGGTTGTCGCCGCGAATAAAAAATACAACGCTATTTAAGCGCGCACCTTCGCCTATTTCAATTCTATTGTTATTCCCCGATATATCAAAAAGAACTGACTTCAATATCGCCTTGCGGAAGGCAATCTGGTTCTTGGAACCGCGAATTCTTTTTCTAACTGTATTAAAATGCCTTAATGAATATATGCGACGCAACAGCGCGCCCATCACGGGAAATCTGCCATCAATGAGTCGATACAACTTTCTAATTGATGAAATCAACTAGCTCTCCAAGCATTTTCAGATCTGGATAAAGATTCAAATAGGGCCAGATATTGGCCTGCTGTTACTTTTATATCAAATTTATCCAGAACCCAATCTCTGGCGCGGAGTGAAAGCGATCTTGTAAAGTCATTCGGTTCGCTCATAAGCAGAATGCCGTTAGCCAGATCATACGTGTCGAATTTCTCGGCCAGGTAGCCATTCTCCAGATGCTTAACTATGTCCGTCAATCCTGTAGTTGCAAATGCAACCACAGGCGTTCCGCAAGAAAGCGACTCCAGCGCGACTTGGCCAAAGGATTCCATCTTCGATGGCACCACTGTTACATCAGCGGCAGAGTATATCTGTGCCAGCTTATGATCATCACTGATAATGCCCAGCATCGTGACGGGTATCGGCAGATTCTTCAGTGATGCGGGATTACATAATCCAAAGACGACGAGTTCGTACTTCTCAGCAAATGAAGCGTCCTTGCCTTGAAGTATCTTTAGAGCCTCCAAGAGAAATTTCAGCCCCTTGTTTTGGTCAGTATCGGCATACATGGCACCGAATAGAATCAGCCGCTTTTCCTGTGGCAGTTCCAATGCTTCCCGGACCCGGGATTTATCCGACCGGCGAAAGACATTCGTATCTAGGCCATTGGGAATTACAGAGATTGGCGCATTACCTAAAAGTGAGCTGGCTCTGGCTTGTCCTGCCATCCAGTTGCTTGGTGCGATAAAGTGAGAGGATGTTTTCGCGAGGTATTCTGCCTTTTTGAGCCAATGGCGATGGCTGGCGTCATTAACAGCCGGAGAACGTAACTGAGGGCAATTGCCGCAACTATTTTCAAATCGGCGGCACTCGTATGGAATATGGCAACCACCCGTAAATGCCCAGCTGTCATGCAGAGTCCAGACCAAAGGTTTTTTGATTTTCGGGATGCTGCTTAAAGGAAGAGTCCCTTTCCCGATCCAATTAACATGAACCACAGAGGCTGCTTCATACATGCTTTGGGGGAACATGAAATTTGGCAGACTATTAAAGCTCCATGTCAGACCTTTATCTTTGACCCCGCTTAGTCTGACTACGCCCCGCTCTGCACGAGTAAGCACTCGGGCCCATATCTGCTCCAGCAATCCTTCCGCCCCGGTTACCCAAGGATCGTTGCCGAACTTCCTCATGACGCGCATACGAAGGGGCACACCCAGCTCGACCAACTGACTCGCCACCCTATGACTGGCTCGAGCGGCCCCCCCGTCTATGTCGGACCAATTTAATGTCAAGATTTGCAAATCATCTCCAGCCCGCTTGGCCATAGTCCATGCTATACAAATTTTGCCCTTAACAAATCAAACAATCGAGTCGGCGTAAGGAGCTTAACAAGCCGCAACAATCCCGGCTTGCTGCGCACATACCAAACCGATGCTGCCACAAGACCATCGTGCCTGAATATTATCTTGACGTACTCCTTATGTAGCAAACCAACATTAGCCAGTGAAAACCCGCCCGGCTGAACGCAAGTAATGACATCCTGCTCGATATATACGCAGTCTGGGTTAAGACAAAGCCTGTGCATGTAAACCTCAAAATCAGCTGCTACCCGGTACTCCAGTTTAAACAGGTTCTCCTTGGCCACCTGAGACGAGATGAGCGTCGCCTGATGAGAAGATGGCAACCCTGATCTGGCCGGGAAAACAGGAGCTGAAACTCTTGGCTCCCCATCAACCAAGAATGGGAAAGCGATAAACTCCGCTTCGCGCGGCCAGTTGAATGACAATTTCGAGATTTCGAAATCCGGATGGAATACATCCCCTGCATTTAAAAAGAGGAGCCACTTGCCATTAGCAGCCTTGATGCCTTTGTTCATTGCATCATAGATGCCCGCATCAGGCTCTGAGCAAAAATAATCTATCCGGGCTTTATATTTGTTAATTGAATCAACCGTTCCATCCGTGGAGCCGCCGTCAATCACAACATACTCAACTACGCCCCCGTGCTTTTTTTGTTCAAGAACGCTTTTTATTGTGCGCTCTACAAGATCAGCACAATTATAGGTGACGGTTATTACAGTAATTGGGATCATCACGTCGGGATTAAATTGAGATTGTGGAATGTTCCTGCTGGAAGTGCCTGATCCGGCTTAATGGCGGCGATTATATCAGGGGCAAGCATGGGTCTTTCCAAGACTTGGAGCTAGCGAGCTCTAGAAGCAACGAGACCGCGAATTGTTATGGAGAATGGACGATATAATCGGCTTCACGCAAAATTTGCGAGCCCTCAAAATTAGCCGGCCCTCAACCAAACCGATGTCTGGTACAGCCCACCTGACCCACCCCAAATACCGAGCCGACATAGACGGTCTGCGAGCGATCGCCATTCTGGCCGTGGTCGGCTTCCATGCCTTCCCCACCTGGATCAAGGGCGGGTTCATCGGCGTCGATGTGTTCTTCGTCATCTCCGGCTTCCTGATCTCGACCATCATCTTCGGTAGCCTTAACCGCGATGCTTTCAGTTTCACTGAGTTCTACGCCCGCCGCATCAAGCGGATCTTTCCGGCATTGATACTGGTGCTGGTTGCCAGCTTTGTGTTCGGGTGGTTCGCTTTGCTTGCCGATGAGTACAAGCAGTTGGGCAAACACATTGCCGGGGGGGCGGGCTTCGTTGCCAACTTCGTGTTGTGGGGGGAGAGCGGCTATTTCGACAATGCCGCCGAGACCAAGCCGTTGCTGCATCTCTGGTCGCTTGGAATCGAGGAGCAGTTCTATTTTGTGTGGCCGCTGCTGCTGTGGCTTGCCTGGAAGAAGCGGTTCAATCTGCTGACCATCGCGCTGGCGGTCGCGGTCGGTTCTTTTGCACTGAATGTCTTTACGGTGCGGAGTGATTCGGTGGCGGCCTTCTATTCGCCGCTGACCCGGTTCTGGGAGTTGATGGTCGGGTCGATCCTGGCTTATGTCATGTTGTACAAACATGAGGCGCTTGCCGCGTTCAAGCAGCCGCTGGATCGGTGGTTGTCTGCCATCACCTATTCGCATGCATCCGGGCCGCGTGGCGATACGTTGCGTGACGTTCAGGCCCTGCTGGGCGCGGTGCTGATCGCCATCGGCGTGATGGTGATCGCCAGAGACAGGCAGTTTCCGGGCTGGTGGGCGTTGCTGCCCACGCTGGGGGCGGTGCTCATCATCGGTGCGGGGACACATGCCTGGTTCAACCGGGTCGTGTTGTCCAATAAGGTGATGGTCTGGTTCGGGTTGATCAGTTATCCGCTTTACCTCTGGCATTGGCCGTTGCTCTCGTTTGCTCGTTTGGTTGAGGGCGGGCTGCCTTCCCGGGATATCCGCATGGCGGCAGTCGCCGCCTCCATCGCGCTGGCCTGGCTGACTTACCGGTTGATCGAGAAGCCATTCAGGTTCGGTAGTCATAGCCGAGCCAAGACCTTGATCCTGGTCGTGCTGATGACAATCATCGGGTTCGTGGGATTCAATTGCTATAAGAGAGACGGGTTAGGCTTTAGATTCCAGAGCATCGTGCAAGAACTTACGCATTTCCATGTCGACATTGCCGCCGAGTGGAGAGAAGGAAGCTGCTTCCTGAATCCGGGCCAAGAATACTCGGCATTCAATGCGTGCGATTCGAGAGCTGACAAGGAAGATAAGCCTTCCATTGTGATCTGGGGCGACTCTCATGCGGCGCATCTATATCCCGGATTCAAGGATTCATTCGGGGACGATTTCAGAATAATTCAGCGAACCGCGAATCTGTGCCCGCCGATTCTGGGTATGGAAATCGGGAACCGCCCGAATTGCAAAAACATCAATGACAATATCTTTGAACTTATCAAACAAGAAAAGCCGAAAAGAGTTGTACTCGCTTCCATGTGGACTCTGTGGGACTGGAAACAGATCGAAGTGACGATAACGCAACTCAAGAAGATTGGCGTAACCCATATCGACTTGATCGGCCCGACTCCGCAATGGACAGATGGACTCCCCAAGCAGATGTTCATGATGTACAAGGCGAACAGCGATCACTCGATTCCGTACAGAACGAAACAGGGGCTGAATCCGAATTTCATTCAACTTGATCCGGCGATGGCCGAGCTGGCAGGCCAACTCGGCGTGAACTATATTTCGCCGATGAAGATATTCTGCAATGAATCCGGATGCCTGACCAGACTGGGGGACACGGGTGACTCAATCACGTCCTACGATGCATCCGGACACTTGACGCCAAAGGGGGCCAAGTTCCTCGTTGCGAAATTCCCCAAGAACTGACTGCGCCTGACAAGGCCCTAATCATCCACATCATCGATAAAGACCCGAATCTAGATACCCCGCTCGCCGAGTGGCAGCACTATTACAACTGGGATCGTCCGCACAGCGCCCACGGCGGAAAAACTCCAATTGCGAGTCCTCAAATTAGCCGGCCTCAATCAAGCCGATGCCTGGTACAACCCACCTGCTCCCCAATACCGAGCCGACATACTTCATCGGCATCAGTGTGTTCGTCATCTCCGACTTCCTGATCTCGACCATCATCTTCGGTAGCCTTCGACGTCCCCGGGCTACTACCTCTGGCGCAGCAAGTTTGGCGGCATGAGCGTGCCCGATGCGAAGCGGCTGAAAAAACTTGAAAGCGAGAATGCCCACCTGAAGAAACTATTGACCGAAGCGATCTGAATCGACTGCCACCACCAGCGCGATAGTCAGCAGGTTGAACCGCTTTCCCCAGGCAAGACACAGCAGGAGCGGCCACACAAAATAGAACGGTTCTCCCAGCGGCCAGAGATGCAACTGAATATCTTGGAGCAATTGGTGACGGCTTTCTATTCGCCGCAGACCTGATTCTGGGAGTTGACGGTCGGGTCGATCCTGGCTTATGCCATGTTGTACAAGCATGAGGCGCTTGCCGCGTTCAAGCAGCCGCTGGATCGGTGGTTATCTACCATAGCCTATTAGCCATGCTCGACCTATTGAGCTTCAGATTGCGAATCTTAAGCAACAAGTTCTCATTTTTTATACTAATTGCCACGCCAGACAGGAACGCTAGAGGATCCATACAGTGACCAATTTCATCTCGCAATACATCCTCTTGAAGATCCCACCAACGCGATTCCAACAATAACGAAATTACATCTTCCGCAAAACGATATCTAATAATTTTCGCCGGCACGCCAGCAACAATTGCATAAGGCGGCACATTCTTGCAAACCATAGCTCCTGCACCAATTATCGCTCCAACACCAATAGAAATCCCCCCCTTAATCATGGCATTGGAACCTATCCACACATCTGCGCCTATAGAAACTGGCAACAGCTCCTCAACAATTTTATCTTCACGCCACTTAACGCCACATTGTCCGAGGTTGGAAAAGAATATTGGATTTGTACTTATTCCATCCATTGGATGGGTCGGCAGCCCGATTGAGACTCCAGGCGCAATTGAGCAAAACGAGCCAATATCGGCGACAAACACGACCGAGTTTGCTGCTAAATAGGAGTATCGATCAATCGTGGAACGCCATAGGGTGACGTTGTTGCCAATTTTAATTGGCCCATTCAATGTTGAGTGTGATATCGATGCTCTGGATCCAATATGTACTTCACCTGTAATGATTGCATCCACCACGCTATTGGAACCCAAATGTAATTGGCCGCGAATTTCTGTATCGGTATTTATAATGTTATTTTGCCCAATTGACTTTAGATGTGGATGAAACCTGATGTAATACCTTGCAGTACGAAATACATCTCGAATCACATACACAACCGGGCGTAAGATAATCTTGAGGAAATAAGATGCAGCTTTGATCATGCTCAGCTCAAGAAATCTGATTCTCAAAAAAGCGAATCAAAATCAACCTTAGGAAAAACATCGACATAACTATATTGATCTGCATTTGCATTGTATATGTTGTGTTTTTTTAAATACAGGCACTTGTATTTTTTAAATATGTCTGCATGCCGACGCATTTGAAATTCTGAATCAGCAAAATCAAGTTTGTCCGCATTGGGTGCCAGCGCATGTTGAGTAGCATGATTATAAAAATACACTAAAGGCCCATTAAACCAATCGTGGTCAAATCCCAAGAGGTATATTTTGTCGAATCCCAGATATAGGGCTACTGTAATGGCAAATTCAGAGACCGACCAGATTGCAGGTACGCGAGATAAATCTAAGGGAAAGTCGCAATTCTTGTTCCATTCGACATACTCATTCCAGTGAATGACTCTGTTCCTGAATATTTTATTGTTGTCGATCAGCTCCTTATCGCCGATATGGAAAAACATCTCGGCATCCAGAGTCTTCTGCTCCATTTCATTGAGCCACCGTACAAATTTCTCTTCTGAATACAAATTCCCGTGCCCCCGCATTATGTGGGGCAATACATGATATTTTGGCTTGATGACTGGATAATCCGGATGCACGAAGGTATTGCTGACACTAATAACATTTTCGCCAGCAAGTTTCTTCAAATCCTGCTTTGTAATTGAAGAACCCGCTCCTAAAATAAAGCAACGCTCACCCTTGTGCTTATCAAGAAGATTTTTGTTCTGGTCTAGTAACAGACGATTTGCCGAAGAACGCCGATTCGCATTTCCTGAGGCTAGTTTCGAAGATGTTTGTGTAAGGATTGACCACATTCCCGGTGGAATCGCCCATGTCTTTGCCAATTCTTTCAGCTTATTTTTCAATGTTTCCATTTCTGCTCCATTAGACGATATCTGAATTCTATGCTTGGTTCACGCGACAATTTCAATGGCTCCTTGATATTGTTGAAACTTACCGATTGCCACGCCCCCCTAATATGGTTGCGCCCGTTTCAATCCTCACATCATTTCGAATTGTCGCAAGATCCATGCTTTACTACTCGGCAGAACCCTTTCTCGCCTTAATGCCATAACAATAGACAGAGCACCATGGAAATTAACCCGACCCCCCCTGCAAAATATGCTTGCCACTTCTGCTTCAAACTATCCGGAAAAATTGTCATGGTAATTCCCAATAGCGAAACGCTATACAGCGATAGTGAAACAAGCTGGGCCACGGCTGCCGAATTGTAGCCAAAGTAGGGTGTCAGTTGCTCCACCAATATCCAATCGATTAACAGCCAGATGGAAATGACGGCCAAATAAACCTTGTTACGTTTTGTCCCGACCAACAAAGAACCCAGCGAAACGATTACTGGGTAACTAACCAAGCTCACGATTAACGGCATTACCAATTGGGAAGTGACGTGGAAGCTAGGGAAGATATAGTTGAAGAAATATGGCGCCATTAAGACGCCTATCAGCACAGCAGCAATAATAATGGGCAATGCCTTTACGATAACCCCAAAAATATACCGGACAGCTTCACCCTGGTCTTCTTCCAGCATTTTGTAAGCCTTGATTGTTTGGGGAATGAATGCAGCTACCATCAATGACGAAACCACTTGGTAAGCTGCACCGGCTAGGCCGTACTGGGCAATGACTACATCCGGATACATAAAAACCGCAAATACTTTTCCGGAATATAGCAATTGCGTCCACAAAGTAGTGATCAACCCCAGATAAATCGCCTCGGGAAGATTGTCATAAATAAGCTTCCAGCTTATTCCCACTTTCCCCACCCAGTATTGAACACAGACCAACTTCACCTCTCGCTTTGCAAATACCGCCAAGCTCGTAATCAATTGGGTGATGAACCAGCCCCGCAGACCTGCGTACATAACGCCTGGCAATGTGCTCAAGCGGGCCAACGATTGCCAAATGTTTATATTTCGAGTTACCGCGAATTGTTGCTGGGACGTGCTACTGGCAATGAAGAATTGTATGGCCACGGAAATCGGTGGAATGATGAATAACAAAGCCGTATTAAAGTAGTCGCCATATTTGGCAAGGTAAATCGCCGAGATGAGCCCGGAAAAGACAAGGGCTGTGTAAAGGCGAAACCGGAGGATTGTCGAATTCCAAAGGTTGATCTCCTCAATATCATTTCTAGCATAAATGCCCGGCATTCTTCTGCCATAAACAAAGGAGAGTCCCAAATCGGCAAATGAAATGAAAGTAAGCAATGTCGACACATACGTGACCTGCGCATAACTGGAGACGCCCAACATTTTCGGAACAAACAGGAATAATAAAGTTGCAACACCTTGCTGCACGATATTTGCATAGACCATGTCCCGGTTATCTCTGAGTCCCATAACTGCCCCTACACTTTGGCCTTCAATGTCTCTTCAATAAAGTTCAGGAATGCTCGCTCCCTGAAAGAAAATTCGAAAGCGAACGCCGGAGGCGGAGAAGGCTTTCTTTCCCTTTGTGCGACGGGGGTTGTGCTCGTAATTCTTTGGATATATCCCAACCTGGAAAGCACCATAGGATCCATCACTCTTAGCCCGGGCTGGATCGAGACTGCTTTTTTTCCAAGAGCGAAAGCTTCGATGAGCATAATCGACGACATACCATATACTTCATCCACAACCTGGAGGCATTCGACTGGGCTTACTTCGTTGCGAACGATAACGGGCTTCAATGCCGCATATTCATTCAGGATTCGCTCATACCCTTCCGGCGCATCTTTGGGGTGAAGCTTGACCAGTGGCCTTATCTTTCCGGCCGACCGTGACATCAATTCCATAAACAGTTTCAGTGCGTCATATTGATCGTAACCCCTAGAGCGCCCATAGTGTTCTTGTATTGCCTCTGAAGCAAAGAGCGCCAAGCTTTGCGCCGGTTCGATTCCAAGCAGCTGTCTAACTTTACCTTCATCTACTTTTGCTGCGGTCTGTGCCAATGATGAAAGATAGGGCTGCCCGAATTGAAGCAGGCGATGGCCATCTATCCCTTCGTTCGTCATGTCGGATCTGCCAATCTCGTTAATGCAGTTAATGTAGTCCGGCAGATAAGCGAGCCGTTCGCTCCCGGCAACCCCGCTAAACCGTACTGCGTAGTTCTGCCACTGGTCAAGAAAAGCCATGGTTGGAATGCCAGCCCGCCTGGCGTTATGCCAAAGGTGTTTTTCCGACATGTCCCGCTCGGGCAAACTGGTAGCGGAAGTAATGATCAAATTTGGATGGTACACATCCAATAGAGCCTGATCGCCTTTCTCCACAGGCTCAATGGCGATGCATTGAACTCCTTTCTTGGCAAAGCGCTCCGCCCCCAAACCATAACCAAGGACAAACACTTTATAGTGTGTTTCCTTTTCCACTAGCTTGATAGCCGGTATCAGTACTTCAGCCCCCCCCGGCTCACAACTGAAAAAAAGAAGGACTCCTTGCGTCATGCTCTGCCTATCATCGAGACAGCCCTTGATTGACCTTACCCAACACTGCAACGAAGTAGTTCCCGCGCTCCCCCAGCTCCGAATTCAGGACCGAGTGAAACGCATCTTCCTGGCTAATCTTCTCCTCATAGCCGGGCAGGTGGCAATTGCGTTTATGAATGAAGCGTTCCGGATGATCGTAATACTCTGCCAAATCGGTAAGATAGATATCCAGCCATTCAGTCCGGTAGAAAACGATTCCAAACCCAGCGCGTGCCGCCAGCTCCTCAAGCGACTGCCTGTTAAAGACATTCAGGGTGGTATAACCATACAAATGGTTGGCTTTGCCCCGATATAGCGTCATCGCGTAAGAATCGGCATTGGGTGAATTGATGTACAGAAGCCCATCGTCTTTCAGCACACCATGAATATCATGCAGCAACCCCAGCGGGTCGGGGACACCGTATAAAATCTGGTGCAACGTCACCACATCGTACTCGGGCGCCAAGCCCAGTTCCCCGAGAAATTTCTTGTGAACCTTAAAATACTTCTCTGCAATCGCTGCGGTATTCGGGTTGACCTCCACACCTTCCACATCATAGAAATATTTTGCCTTGTGCAGGAAGTCACCCACCGAACAGCCGACATCCAGCAGCCTTCCCGACGATTTCAGCGCATAGATATCCCTGAGCTTGTTATCCGCCTCAGGATCAGGCTTGGCAGGAAGCCCGGTCTTGTATCTGCTGATGAGGGTAAAATATTCCATCAGCAATTCGTCTTCACCCTGGAAACCGTTGTCCACCATATCAGCAGATGGTGCCGGGTTCATGTAAACCAGGGTGCACTGAGCGCACCTCACATAGTCGAGGTGATCATTGTTGGCAAAGAATGTGTTTTCGGCAGATCCGCAAACCGGACATGGCCTTCTAACCAATTTTTCTTTGGGAATACTGGCGGCAAGCGCAAAAACCTTGAGCAGCCATTCTCGGATCTCGCGGTTGTATTCCTTCACATGATTAAGGCTCATTTGATCAATGCTGCTTTGGTGAAAGCCTTCACTATGTCGTCCATATCGGCAGTCGTGAGCGGCGGATAATTGTAGGCCGTAACGATCATTTCCTTGTCGTATAGACGCTCGGTAACCGGGCAGACTCCGCGCTCGTAGCGCGGCCTTTCATTTTCCGGGTGCAGCGAGTAAGGAAAGCCCTTCTTGAAGGCGTTACGTTGGGCAAAGACAGGCTCGAAATACAACGGGCGAATATAGCCCCCGGCAAACCTGTATAGCGGGATACCCAAGTCGCGGACATTATCAATATATTTGGCCCTGGAAAGCCCGGTTGCTTCTTCGTGGTATTTCAAAGGATACAAATAGTAAACGTGATTGCTATCCTCACGTACTTTTGGGGGGGTCAGGAAATCAAGCTTCGAAAGCTTCTCGGTCAGATAATCGGCAAGATTTATACGTTTCTTCAGGAGATCTGGAAGCTTCTTCAACTGTTCAGTTGCGATCGCTGCCTCGACTTCCGGCAACCGGTAATTTCCGCCTACCATATTCGTCAAGTTGGTATAACCCATTTCCTCCACTACTGCTTCGCCATGATTGCGGATCAGCTGCAGGCGGACTGCCAGTTCATCATCGTTGGTTACAGCAATGCCGCCCTCGCCGCAGTGGATGATTTTGTGCTGGTTGAGGCTGTAGACACCGATATCGCCAAATGTGCCCGCGAACCCGCCGTTGTATTCGCAACCGGGGACATGGGAGGAATCACAGAGAATCTTCAGATTGTGTTTCTTTGCGATTTCACGCAATGCCTTCATATCGGTGGATTGTCCGAACAAATCAACAGGAAGGATGGCTTTAGTCCTTGGAGTGATGCGGCCGGTCACGCTCTTTGGATCCATGCAGAAGCAGTCTTCCTCAAGATCGACAAATACCGGAATGGCGTCATAAAATAAGGGCGCAGTAGCAGAGATGCACATGCTGTAGCCGATCACCAGCACCTCATCGCCCGGAAGAATGCCCAATGCTCCCATGCCCGCTATGAGCGCGGAAGTCGCAGTGTTGAAGGAAATGGCGTGTTTGACCTGGTGATACTCCGCCCAGCGTTTTTCCAGCTCCCGCACTTGGCGGCCACCGCAAAACTTATCGCCATGACGGCCCACATAGTCCGACAACATGCCGGTTCTTACGACTTCAGCTGCAACGCGGGTTTCCTCTTCCCCGATCGGGTTGTAGAGTGGGAATGGGGTGGTCCTTATTTTTTCCATAGTTCGGGCTCCAGATTAAGTTTCACCGCACCTTGCTCGTAAGATTCGATGATATGGTTGATAACGAATAAATTGTTATAGGAAGACTGGGGGGTATTCACTGTGTGGGCTATTTTCAAGGTTGTGATGTCGTAAATATACTCGACGGCATCTCTCATCGATAACTTGTATCCGGTTTCGCGGTGCTGCGCTTCGCGCTCGTTCAATACTTTTACCCCGGAATACGCATATCCGGTAACAGGGATTTCTCTGACACGCTGGGAGTTGTCAACCAGAACCAGTCGCCGGTCAGCGAACAAAAGGTCGATTTCAAAGATGTGGTAGTTGTAAAAATAACGAGCTGCATCCGTGGTTTTTACAGCCCCCGTAAAACCGGGGTAATACAGGATGAATTCATAACTGAAATCATCGACTTCCTGATTGAACACGCGGTTATAAGCTTGTACCGCAGTTGGATAGCCGCACAAATAGGCAAGCGTATCGATCATCGTTATGCCGATATGCCGCAACCCCTTCATATAATGGCCTGCAACCGACAAAAGCTCTCCGGGATTTGAAGCAATGCGGTCGCGAATCTCGCGGTGTACGGGCTCGTTTCTCCGCTGGAAATTGACAACCACCCGGACATTGCTTTGCTCCGCAAGACGCATAAGCTCTTCAATCTGAGATAGCTCCGTTGCCAACGGTTTTTCAACGAATATTGTGCGGCAGCATCCTGCGGAAAGAATATTTCTCACAATCTCAAAATGAGTGTGGTCCGGAGTGCAGACGCTGACCACATCGTGATGGCTGTCATATATTTCGTCGAGGTCGGTGGCCGCTTTGCCGGCCTTCCAGAGACGGCTGAAGCCTTCTGCCCTCTCCCTGTCCAAGTCAAAAACGGTCTTCAATTCAAAGCCGCCATGAGCGGCAAATGCGCCGGCATGAGTATAGATGCCGGTATCGCCACCCTGCTTTTTTGCATCGTAGCCACCGGCAATATTGCCGGTGCCGATGATGGCGACTGATAAGGGATTCTTCATTATGCTGGCAGGAAAGGCGCCGACTGCTGCACCAGATTGCGCGTTTTTTCAAACAACTCCGGCTTCTGCCGTTTAAGCTCGATAACTTGAGCCGTCGTAAACAGATGGCTGCCGAAATGCGCATAGACATTCATGGCTTGTTCCATATCCTCGGGGTAATCGATAGTCAGCCGCAGATCGGGAACGTTAAGCGCCAAAGGTGCTTCGATATTAGCAATCGCATAGGCCTCGGGATGCTCCCAGAAATAGCGCACCACGTCGGAACGGTCCTTATTCGAAAGGTCTTGCCGCAAGCTCAATTCCTTCAATTTTTCAACGCGAACCACATGACCGTATATCCCCAAAGGATACGTCAGCTGGAGATCGTTACAGACATAATCAAAATTTCCGCCCCGGTAATATCCAACCAGTTGGTCTATCAGTTGGTAGTCCAGATAGGCTGAATCGGCACCCATTTGCACGATGGCGTCGGCACCAAACTGCTGCGCTGCGCCGGCAACGCGTTCCAGGACATTTTCTTCCGAACCGCGAAAGACGGACACATCGTTTGCGTTGCACCAGGCAGCGATGGCGTCATCGCCTTTTTCGACTGTGGTAGCGACAACGACATCATCCAGCGATTGGCAAGCACGAAAACGGCGTACCACACACTCCAGAAGAGGCATGCCATTGTAAACAGGCAGCAGGGTTTTGCCTGGGAGGCGGCTTGAACCCATACGAGCCTCAATGGTACCTATGATGCGCGTCATTTCGTCTCCAGCACAAAGAAGTGAAAAGCTGCATCATTTTCTGAAACTTTGCGATCTAGTTCACCCTCGATAATCGGTGCAAAAAATCGATAGAAATAATCTATCCACTCCGCCTTCGTTTCTTTCCTCGCCTCCATTGGCAACTTGCTCGCCATGTTTATCAGGAGAGGCGCTATTGGGCGCGTCCCTATATTCCAGACATCCATTACCGGATTGGTTAAATACAGATGATGGTCAACTATATCAAAGCCGTTTTTCTGGAAAATCGCGCTCCATTCATCTGTCCCATAGCACTGGTGAATGAGCGAATTGTATCCACGGTCAAAATAGTTCAAATATTTTCTGTCTCCCATGTGGGGGGCGGAATAATAAAGCCAGGATTTATCCTTGAAATTGAAATTCGGAACAAATAAAAAAAGCTTCCCTTGCGTTCTTAGGATCCTTCTCCATTCTGATAGGGTGGCGTCCATATCATCCAACCAATACAAAATGTTCGAGAAAGCAGAATCAAAACAGCCATCCTCAAATGACATTTTCTTATTCAAATCGTGGACCAAGTTCTTATGGTAAAACGGTGCAAACCTCTTTGCCTTGTCGATCAGCCCCTGTTTGTGGTCTACGCCCCACTCGTAGGTATACCGTAATTTATTTTGTCGGGTTTTGAGTTGGATATTTGTGTTTTGATTGTATATATCGGCGCCTGCATTGTAGTTTTGCAATTCACCAACATCCATAAACACATCGTACTCATCCACGACTCCACCAGCCATTACAAAACTCATGGTTCCATCGCCGCACCCCAGATCGACTGCGCGCCCGGAAATTCCTCCATACTTTTCCATTAGCAGGCAATCAAAAGTGCGCCACAACGCGGTTTCCGGCCTCAGCCAGTGAATCTGGAGTAACTGTGTAAGATAATTGTTTATATTTCCACTCATTTGATCACCTCAAAAAACCACTACGGGAATTGTTACCTATTTTTCCAGCCACTTCACGACCTCAAAAACTTCTGCGCACTTAACTCCAATCCGCTGTCCCGCATTTTCTGCTTCATTCTTGAAGAAGCTGATCCACTTGTTCCCAGTGCGATCCATTTCTGAAACATGGGCACGAATCGCCCGCTCCTTGATATCCCAATGCTGGGTGATATCGATATAGAAATTCCCGCGAAACTCCATAGTAGAGTGGTACCAGTTGCTGCGATACATAAGCATTCGCGGCACATGGCGACAGCTATGCAGCGAAGCTCTGGCTAGGGCCTGATGATCGTGATGAATATCCCCTACCCAGTGCGAGTAAACCTTGTCGATCTTCTTGTCCTGGACGATTTTGAGTATTTCAATATTCAGCTCATCTACAAACTCGACTTCCAGCGTTTTAAATTCGCCGCAGATCAGTTCTTCCACGCCAAGGATTTGCATCGCGGCTTGCGCTTCTTTCAGGGCCGTTTCGCTGGAACGAACCGTTTGATCATATTGATTACTGAAACCGGAGACCGTCGCCACGTAAACGTAAACTTTGTCACCGTTCTGTGCATGCTTGGCCAAAGCGCCGCCACAGCCCAGTTCAACGTCGTCAAAGTGGGCACCTATCGCTAGGATATTCATTTTGAGCCTTTCAATATTTCTCTGGATTTCTCGATGCCGCAATTAAACAACAGGTCGATGCTGCTCAGGTAGGGGATGAATTCCCCGTGAAGCTGGGGATAAACCGGATGGGTAAAATCCTGCCAGACAACTTCAATGCCGGCTTCTTTGAAAGGTGCCGGGTCAAAATAAGCACGCGCACCTATGCCTGACAGATAATGGCTCGCACCGGCCTTTTTTAGAATATCCACCAGCAGTTCATTTTTACTGCCTTGGACATCCAGGCTGCTGGCGAAAATCAGCGGTATTTTTATGTCAAAAAGAGTCAGCAGCAATTCAATCGATTTCAGGTTGAAGTGCATCATGCTCTCGCCCTTGAATGCATATAGCTGTTCCAGGTGTGGAAATATCTCGCGGAAATACGGGGCCATTCGGTAATTCGCCCGCAACAAGTTCAGGTTGGCAGTCCGCCAGTCCACTGCGTCAGAAAGCTGGATCTCACTTATAGGTGTATTGCGCGGCGCTTTTTTTATGCTGAGTGAAAGCCATTTTTCCCCTTGGGGGGTTTTGATCTTGTCGCGGTGCATCCAGCTTTGGCTGGTGCCGTCCACAAACTGGGCTGTATCAAATACAACGAACGTATCGGCAATAAGCAATCTATGGAAAAATCCAAGATAGGGTAGGAAGTCCGGCTGATGGATCACAACTGTCTTGCTCATAGCGAATTTATTTCCCGATAGACATTTGCTGCTCCATGCGTAGTGAGCTGCTCCATCCCCGCCCTGCTCATCGTTTCGATATCAAGCGGCTTGGCAAATACATTCGGGTCAAGGTTGTCATAGGAACCCGCAAATACCGAGCCGCCCAGCTTCTCCAAATGGCGCCCTACTGGAACCTCAAACCATTCATTTGCCACCACGATACAAGGCAAGCCGGACGCATTGGCCTCAAATGGGGTGACACCACCACCCGTGATGGCCATGTCAAAATGGCCAAATGTTTCGATCAGGGACGAAACACCGTGAAGTATATGAAACGATGGCGTAATGATTTCCCTTAACGCTGCATGATGTTCAAAACCGGGGCCGGCAAGGATGGTTGCTGATTTCCCAAGGGCTTTCAGTTGCTCCACCACTTTTAGTGTCGCGCCGTAAGTATCCGTCCCGCCCAGCGTAACAAGAATGTTTTGCTGCTGGTAGCGGACCTTCTTATATTTTTCTATTTCCGGGTTGAGAATAAGGTAGTCGGTGTCGCGATAGACTTTCTTGCCCGCGAGCTTTTCCTTTTCGTCGAGAATAAGCGGGGCAAAATGCAGATCGGCAAGCTGTGCCCCGCTTCCTCTGTCATCTACTGTTACCAGTTTTATGCCGCATGACTTGATCCGCTCGGCGTGGCGTATATCAGTATCCAACCGGTCATTGAGCCATGCCGCTACCTTGTGCCGCTGGATGATCGTCTTTTCCCAGTCTGTTTCCAGATCATTGAGCGGGACGATTTCAAACGGGATTTTCTTTGCGCGCAGCAACTCTATTGCAGGCTGATGCTCGTTGAGCAGCAGAATGGCTGGTTGCTTGCGCTCGCGGAGGTACGCCAGAAAATTCAGGGCTCGAAATAAATGTCCCATCCCCCGCTGGTGCGAGGATTCTATGCAAACCGCGAACATAGCTCGATGGCCTCTTCTGTGGTGACATATTCTCTGGCGGCATGCTGTGTGATGAAGCAGGCTTTGCGATGGTCTTCCAGGGTGTCAACGGTCAGCCGGAGTTGCGGTTGGTTTTTTATGCCACTGACTTGAAGGAGAGTGGTTTTGAAACGTTCGGGATGCTCCAGCAAATATTCGTCCACATGCTCCAGATGGTGGGGCGCGCTTCCTTCCCGATAACTTGCCTTCAGCGCTGGGAAGGTGAATATCTCGGCCCCGACGCCAATCGGCAATGCACCGAAGGAATGACTGAAGTCGCTATCGCTGGCAAGATGAAGGGCAATGAGATTGTCCAATTCTTCAATATCGGTAAACGGGTTATCGGCGGTCAGGCGCACGATCTGGTTAAAATTGTAATGCTGGGCGCACTGGTAGTACCGCTCCAGCACGTTGGCTTCACTGCCCCGGAAACATTCGGTGCTGCGCTTCCGGCAAAATTCCACCACCGTATCGTCCTGCGGAGTGTCGCTGGTGGCGACAACGATGGTTGCCAAGTGTTTAAGGCGCCTCAATCTGGACAAGACGTGATCGAGCAGGACCTTGTCCCCGATGAGCCGAAGAATCTTTCCCGGCAGCCGGGTTGAGCCCATTCGGGCCTGGATGATAATACCGAGGCTTATTTCAATGTCTCCCACAACAGGACATCGTCTGCATCCATAGTGCGCGCAACGGAACGTCCGATGACTTGATCGAGATACTTTGGTGCTATGCCATAACCGGGACGTTTGATGGCAAGGTGCTCGCGGCTCAGGATATCGCCCTCATTGACCGGGCAGGCAAGTACGATGCTTTTCCTATTGTTGATTCTGGTTTTCTTTTCACTGGCCGCAGGCATCTTGATGCCGCTTCCTCGCATCACCTCAAATGTGCGTACCGCATCTACCAGCCATTTCATTTCTGCAGGATCAGCTGAGAGCATGTGATCCGGCCCGTCTGCATTCTTGTCATAAGTGAAATGTCTTTCGAGCACCCTTGCGCCCATTGCGGCGGCCGCCAAGCAGGCAACGGGCGACAGGGTATGGTCCGAGTATCCGATATCGAGCCGGGGAAAAGCTTCCATCATCGCGTGCATTGCGCCCAAATTGACATTCTCAGGATGAGTCGGGTAGCTGGTAATGGCATGTAGCAGGATCAATCTGTCGTTGCCTTCGCCCAATATTGCATCGACAGATGCTCTGACTTCCTCCAGCGTGCACATACCAGTAGACAAGATGATCGGCTTTCCAAGGCGCGCGATATTGCGCAGGAATGGCAGATTTACGGCATCGTCGGAGCCGATTTTATGTGCCCCGACATTCAGGCGTTCAAGCATATCAACATCGCTTTCGTGCGACGGGCTTGAAAACCAGTCCAGACCTTTCTCTCCGGCGTACGCAAAGACTTCCCTATGCAGCGTCTCATTCACTTCGTATTTCTTGAATAGCTCGTGCTGCGAAGTAAGCCCGGTATTTTCCATGTCGAAAATGGCTTTTTTGCTGGCCACGGTGTCTGCCCGGTACGTTTGCAGTTTGACAGCATCAACACCACAGGCAGCAGCCGCATCCACCAGCTTTTTGGCCTGTTCAAGCGTAGTGAAGTTGCCTCCAATTTCGGCAATGATGTAGCAACGATCTGTCCTGTAATTTTGAAACATTGTCTCTCCGCAATATTTGGCTTCTTTGATACCGAGTTATTTACCTATTGCCTGAGCCCGGTGGACGTAATTTTTGATTATGAATTTTCTGTCACCCACCTGTGCCTCTTCATCCTGAGTCAACCGCGGCAAGTAGCATTTGCGGCAAACTGCGCTTTGCATGAATCCGCACGGCTGTTTATGCATTTCACGGACCGCATTCATGTTCTCACCGTGCCAAACCTGGTGGACCGTCTCTTTCTTGATATCACCGATCACTTCGCGGTTTTCCTCGTCGTTCGAGCATTTCATTACCAGTCCGTCGGCACCTATCACCAGCCGCTGGTACTGCTGCGGGCAAGTGAAGTTGTCCAGATACTCAATGTTCTTGTCGTTGCTGAGGTAGTCAATCAACGGGTTAAAAGCCACTAGGTCAGTGCAGGGCTCGAATGTATTGTAGTAGGTGTCAATACCGCACTCTTTGATAGCCGGCCATATCCCCTGAACCTTAATGACCGGACGATGGAGGTTATGTTCTTCTTTGAATTGCTTGATAGCCTTTATGTTGGCCAGCAAATCATCAAACTTGAGTGGTTTTCTTACCCGTTCGTAAGTCTCGCCTACTCCGTCCACTGAGATGGTGATCCAGTCTATTCCTGCGCGCGCTATTTTTTCAAAATAGGGTAATTTAAGTTTGCCGCCATGCGTAAGCATGGATACTTCCCTGATGCCTTTTGCCTTGGCATATTCAATGCATTCGACGATTTTGGTATGCAGCGTGGGCTCCCCGCGCAGGCTAAGACGAATCGCCGGCACCTTGCCACCGATCTCGTCGATGATGCGCTTGTATAAATCAAAATCCATGCGGGTAGTGTTTACCTGCTGCTTGAATTCTTCGGTAATGGTGTAGCACATCGGGCAAGTAAGGTTGCAGATCGAGGCCAGCTCGATATCTACCAGCAGCGGGTAATCAGAGGTTGTCTGCGTCTTGGCAAGCTCAGACCATTTGGTTCGGTAATCCCGGTATTCTTCTTCCCATCCTTCGCCGCGATACTCATCGAATTTTGCCTCCCGCTCGGAGGTATCCATCGAGTAATTACCCTTGTTGATTGGTACGTAACGTTCGCTCATGCGTGTTGCTCTC
This sequence comes from Sideroxyarcus sp., assembly GCA_035299445.1. GTDB lineage: Bacteria > Pseudomonadota > Gammaproteobacteria > Burkholderiales > Gallionellaceae > Sideroxyarcus. The sequence goes on along the minus strand of DATGWO010000017.1, from coordinate 27,953 downwards.
CATTGAAAATCATTTTCCTGATACCTTCTTCAAAACTGTGCCGCGGGCGCCAATGCAATTCATGTGCAGCTTTGCTGATGTCAGCGTATACATCGGGAATTTCATTACGCCGTGGGGCATTCTCGCTCACGACGGGCAGTGACGTTCCTGCGACAGACTGGATAGCTTCAACAATCTCCCCTACGCTAAGCGAAGTACCATAACCGATGTTATAGAGATGCAGCCCCTCACCTGCTTCAAGGGTGCAAATTAACGCTTCAATCAAGTCGTCCAGATACAGGTAGTCGCGGCGCGGCAAAAGATCCTTGAGTTGTATGGGTTTGTTCGCAGTGACTTGCGCGATGATTTCCGGAATCAGGAAATGCGCTTTTTGCCCTGGCCCATATATATTGAACGGGCGAATGATGGTCACCGGTATTCCAAAATGTTCCGCATAAAATGCGCATGCGGTCTCTGCCATAAGTTTGGACAGTGCATAGGGATTGTTTGGTTCGATCCTGTCTGTTTCCTTGATTGGGAGCGATTTGGGAATACCGTATAAATATGCGCTGACGTAGGTTAGTGGTATTTTGCGCTGACGGCATAATTCGAGCACGTTGATTGTGCCCGTCACGTTCACACGCTGAAAATCGGCCGGTTCACGCCACGCATCTGGCACATAAGTACGGCTTGCAAGATGGAATACAAAATCCACGGGGTGTTCATCAAATCGCGCTAATGTCTCCGGCTCGGCGATATCTCCGTCCGCGCTGGCCAGTTCAAGCACCGGATGGCCGGCACTTTTTAAGGCACTGACCAGTCGCCGCCCGATAAACCCGTTGGCCCCCGTAACAAGTATTCTTTTCATTTATTCGCGGATGAACCGTTTACGCATGCTCTCGAATTCATCTATCGCTTGCGCATAATCATCCGGCCTGCCGATGTCCAGCCAGTAACCGGCAAATTTGCGCACAGCAACGCTTTTCCTAGCTGCGACCAGATCGTGCATGAGGTTGTCGAATCCATATGCTGAATCAGCCGGGATGTAATCGAGAGCCTGTCTGGACATCATGTATACGCCCATGCTGACTTCATAATTCATGCGCGGCTTCTCTCGTAATCCAAGCAAGCAGCCGTTGGCAGTTTCAAGAACGCCATAATCAACCAATTGCTCGCGACCATAGGACGAAATAGTAAACACTTCGCCGCCCTTAACATGTTCTTCATGGAAATCGGCATAATCAAGATCGGTAAGGATATCGCCATTCATCACCAGAAAGTTGTCCGGCAGATCTTTGATGAGTTTGAGTGGCCCCATAGTGCCTAGCGGTTTATCTTCCAAAGAGTAATCGATATGGATGCCCCACTTGCTCCCATCCATGAAGAACGCCTTGATAATTTCCGCTTGATGATTGACTGCCAGAGTAATGTGCTCAAATCTGGCAGCAACCAGTTGCTTGATAATCACTTCAAGTATGGGAAATTCGCCTATCGGCATCAACGGCTTGGGCAGAACTACTGTATAAGGTCGAAGCCGTGTTCCCTTCCCGCCAGCAAGAATAATTGCTCTTTTTGTCATCTACATTTTCCCATCCAGATATTTACCTGTTTCCTTATGTTTGAAACTAGGAATCATTTTATGAAATAAAGAAACAATCTCTTCCTTTGTCCAATGCTCGGTTTTCTTGCGCTCATTAATAAACTGGGAAAACTCCTCCAACAATCGATGATTAAATAGAGGCTCGTTTTTTATGACACCGAGGCTCTGAAAACGCTCCATATCCAGCTTCTCGTATTCCGTGAAGAACTCTTCAAAGTCTTTCTCGCCGGTAGTATCGCTGTCACTAAACAGGCAAGGCCACTGGCCTTGCGCGGGCAGCGTTTCCACCAATAGTCTCGCATCCTCTTCGGAAGTGCACAGGTAGGGTTCATAACCCAATTGATTGAGATACTTCACGGCAATTTCGGCAAAGGTAATCAGGTGCAAGGATTCGCTTAATTTCGGAAAGAAGATATCCCTGTTCTCCCCAAAGATGCAGGACATCAGACAAAGCTCTCCGGACTCCTTTGGAGTAACGAAATATCGCTTAATGTCGCGGGGTGCAACTATAGGCTGGCGCTTTTGAATGCGCTGGTTGAAACCCTGCAGAAGTGAACCGTCTGAAAATGCCACATTAGCGAAACGTGCCGTAGAAATGTTGATTTCCAGACTTCTTCGCATCAAGAACATTTCCATGATTCGCTTCGACGCTCCCATCATGTTGACGGGATTGGCCGCCTTGTCCGTCGAAACGCAGAAGTACTTCTTTGACTTATTGGCAATGGACTGTAGAAGTGTTTTTTCGGTATTCAGTATGTTTACGTCAATCATGCGCATTAACGTAAAAGGATCTTTCTCGCTTCGGACATGCTTTAGTGCGGAAAGATTAAGCACGTAATCATATTGGCCATCCGCCTTAATGAAGGCATCATATTCGACAGATCCGACATCAAGCGCAAAGGTCTGGAAATCACCGTCGATATAACCATATGAGCTTCTAATGTCCCTTACCAGTTCAACCATGTTGTTTTCGCTGATATCGACGACATGAAGTTTCTTCGGGTTCCTTTTGAAGATTTCTTTAGTTACCGCCTGCCCAATAGAGCCTGCCCCGCCTATTACCAAAAAGGTCGATGCGGCTACAGCTCTTTGTAGCTCACTCTCGTGAACATTCACATCCTGAACAAAAAGTTCTTTTTCTCTGCCAATAAGTGAAAGGATAGACATCGCTTTCTTAGTCCTTACCAAATAAATCACGGCTGTAAACTTTATCTGCCACATCTCGGATGTCATCGGTAATCCGATTGGCTACGATAACATCGGCGCGCTGCTTGAATTGCGCCAAATCATTCACTACCTTGGAGTGGAAGAACTCCGGCTCCTTCAGCGCAGGCTCGTACACGATGACCTCGATACCCTTGGCCTTGATGCGCTTCATAATGCCCTGGATGCTGGATGAGCGGAAATTGTCCGAACCGCTCTTCATCACCAAGCGGTGGATGCCAACCACCTTCGGATTGCGTTTGAGGATGCTGTCAGCGACGAAATCTTTGCGCGTGGTGTTCGATTCGACGATGGCGTGAATGAGGTTCTGCGGCACGTCCTTGTAGTTGGCCAGCAGTTGCTTGGTGTCCTTGGGCAGGCAGTAGCCGCCGTAGCCGAACGAAGGGTTGTTGTAATGATCTCCGATACGCGGATCTAGGCTGACGCCCTGAATGATCTGCCTGGTATCCAGACCGTGTGTGGCGGCGTAAGTGTCCAGTTCGTTGAAGTAGGCGACGCGCATGGCGAGGTAAGTATTAGCAAAGAGCTTGATTGCCTCTGCCTCGGTGGAATCGGTGAACAGTGTTTCGATATTCTGTTTGACCGCCCCCTGCTTCAGCAGGTTGGCGAAAGTCTCGGCACGCTTGGAGCGCTCACCGATGACGATGCGCGAGGGATGCAGGTTGTCGTACAGGGCGCGGCCTTCGCGCAAGAATTCCGGCGAAAAGATGAGGTTGTCGCAGTTGAACTGCGCGCGCGCCTTGACGGTGTAACCCACCGGAATGGTGGATTTGATGATCATCACCGCCTGCGGATTGACGCTCAGCACATCCCTGATCACAGCCTCGATGGATTTGGTGTTGAAATAGTTGGTCTCGGGATCGTAGTCGGTAGGTGTGGCGATGATGACGTAGTCGGCGCCGGTGTACGCTTCGTTCTTGTCCAGTGTGGCTTTGAAGTTGAGCTTTTTGTGTTGCAGGTAATCTTCGATCTCCACGTCTTCGATCGGCGATTGCTTGCGGTTCAGCATCGCCACTTTTTCGGGAACGATGTCGAGCGCCACCACTTCATTGTGTTGGGCCAGCAATATGGCATTGGAGAGGCCGACGTAGCCGGTTCCGGCGATTGCGATCTTCATTGAGATTTATCCGATGTTAAAGAAGCAAGCTTCAAATTAGGCACGTTATTAAATTTTGCTCAGCATGTCCTGATAGGAGAGCGCGATGCCGTCCTTCAATTGCATCTTGCGCTGCCAACCCAATGCATTGATACGCGACACGTCCATCACCTTGCGCATGGTGCCGTCGGGTTTGCTGGTGTCGAAAGTGAGATCCCCCTTGAAGCCAACCACTGCAGCAACCAACTCGGCCAGCTCACGGATAGTGAGGTCTTCGCCGCAACCGATGTTGACCAGCGGCGGCTGCTCGTCGTTGAACAGGCTGGCGAGTTTGCCTTCTGCCTGCTCCAGCAGGTAGATGCAGGCATCCGCCATGTCTTCGCTGTAAAGGAACTCGCGCTTAGGCGTGCCGGTACCCCACACCACAACCTCCTTGTCGCCGCGCTGCTTGGCCTCATGCATCTTGCGAATGAGCGCGGGTAGCACGTGCGAGTTGTTGAGGTCGTAGTTATCGTTGGGACCATACAGGTTGGTCGGCATCGCGGCCATATAACGCGTACCGTATTGGCGGTTATACGACCAGCACATCTCGATGCCGGCGATCTTGGCCAGTGCATAGGGGCGGTTGGTCGGCTCCAGCGGCCCGGTCAGCAGACACTCTTCCGTCATCGGTTGTGGGGCATTCTTGGGATAGATGCATGAGGAACCGAGGAACAGCAAACGCTGCACCTTGTTCTGCCATGCGCTGTGGATGACGTTGGACTGGATCACCAGATTGTCGTGGATGAACTCTGCCGGATAGGTGTTGTTGGCGTGAATACCGCCCACTTTGGCCGCAGCCAGAATCACATACTCCGGTTTCTCTTTGGCAAAGAGCGCCTGCACTGCCGCCTGATCGCGCAGCTCGAGTTCGGCATGGGTGCGCGTAACGAGATTGCTGTATCCATTGGCCTGCAAACGTCGCACCAAGGCAGAGCCAACCAAACCGCGATGCCCCGCGATATAGATCTTTGCGTCTTTGTTCATGAGCCCTGCATCACTCGTGGTAATCGTAGGCTGCAAAGCCGTGCTTCTTCACCAGCTCATCACGCTCGGCGCTCTTGAGGTCTTCGCGCACCATCTCGGAGACCAGTTCCTGGAAGGTGGTCTTGGGAGTCCAGCCGAGTTTTTCGCGCGCCTTGGTCGGATCGCCCAGCAGGGTCTCGACCTCGGTGGGACGGAAATAGCGCGGGTCGACCTGCACGATGCATTTGCCGGTAGCAGCGTCATAACCTTTTTCATCCACGCCCTTGCCCTCCCAGCGCATCTGGATGCCAAGCTCCTTGGCGGCTGCGTTGACGAAATCGCGCACGCTGTATTGCACACCGGTCGCAATGACGAAGTCTTCCGGCTTGTCCTGTTGCAGCATCATCCACTGCATCTCGACGTAGTCCTTGGCATGGCCCCAGTCGCGCAGTGAATCCATGTTGCCGAGGTACAGGCAATCTTGCAGGTTAAGCTTGATGCGCGCCAAGGCGCGGGTGATCTTGCGCGTGACGAAGGTCTCGCCGCGGATTGGCGATTCGTGATTGAACAAAATGCCGTTGCAGGCATAGATGCCATAGGCCTCGCGGTAATTCACCGTGATCCAGTAGGCGTACATCTTGGCCACCGCATAGGGGCTGCGCGGATAGAACGGCGTGGTCTCTCTTTGCGGGATCTCTTGCACCAGGCCGTACAGCTCGGAGGTGGAAGCCTGGTAGAACTTGGTCTTCTTTTCCAGCCCGAGGATGCGGATGGCTTCGAGAATGCGCAGGGTACCGATACCGTCGGCATTGGCGGTGTATTCGGGTGTCTCAAACGAGACGGCCACATGGCTCATCGCGGCGAGGTTATAGATCTCGTCCGGCTGCACTTGCTGGATGATGCGGATGAGGTTGGTGGAGTCGGTCAGGTCGCCGTAGTGCAGTTTGAATTTTGCATTGTCGACGTGCGGATCCTGGTACAGATGATCGATGCGATCGGTATTGAACAGCGACGAGCGGCGTTTGACGCCGTGTACGACGTACCCCTTTTTCAACAACAGCTCGGCCAGATAGGCGCCGTCCTGGCCGGTGATCCCGGTGATCAATGCAACTTTGTTTGCTTGGTTCATTTCAATGCTCTCTTGGTTAAATCGTTATCTGCCGTAGTTGTCTTCGTAACGCTTGATGTCATCTTCGCCCAGATATTCGCCGACCTGTATCTCGACAATATGCAAGGGTTCATCGCCGCGGTTCTCCAGGCGGTGCTTCGTACCCATCGGAATATAGGTGCTTTGGTTCTTGTGCACGGTGATGACCTCTTCGCCATTGGTGACCGTGGCCGTGCCGGACACTACCACCCAGTGTTCGGAGCGATGCGCATGGCTTTGCAGGCTGAGTCTTGCACCGGGTGCGACTTCGATGCGCTTGAGCTTGAAGCCTTCCGGATCTTCTTCCAGCACGGTGTAGCTGCCCCACGGGCGGTTCACCTTGACGTGATAGATATGTTCCGTGGCACCCTTCTCATGCAAGGCGTCCACCACCTCACGCACACGCTGGGTCTGGTCGTTCTTCGAGATCAGCACCGCATCGGCCGTTTCGATCACGCACAGGTCTTCCACGCCGATGGCGGCCACCAGACGTTTCTCCGCCCGGATCAGACTGTTCTTGCAGTCCACCGCGATGACATTGCCTTGCAAGGCATTACCTTGTTCATCCTGAGCCGATATCTCATGCACTGCCTGCCAGCTGCCGACATCGTTCCAGCCGATGTCGCAAGGTATCAGTGAAACACGGTCAGATTTCTCGAGCACGCCGTAATCAATGGAAATCGACGGCATGGCGGTGAAATGTTTCTCCACGGCTTGCTGGAAGTCCGCGCCAGCACGGCTTTCGGCAAGGATGGTTTGCACGAGCTGATACACCGCAGGCAAATAGCGCTGCATCTCGGCGAGGATGACCGAGGCGCGCCATACGAACATGCCGGAGTTCCAAAAGTAGTCTCCCTCGGCAAGGAACCTTTCGGCGGTGCTGAGATCGGGCTTCTCAGTAAAGCGTTCGACTTCATATACCTGCGCATCATTACCGCGATGTGCCTTGATATAGCCGAAGCCGGTATCGGGACGGGTCGGCTGGATGCCGAAGGTCACCAGCTTGCCGTTTTGTGCCGCTTGAATGGCGATATCGAGATGCGCGCGGAAACTGATTTCATCTTTAATGATGTGATCGGCGGGCAGTACCACCATCACCGGGTCATCGCCGTTCGCCATGAGGTAGGCCGCCGCCAAGGCGATGGCCGGTGCCGTGTTGCGCCCGACGGGTTCGTACAATGATTGATAAGGCAGCAACGCGTGGTACGCCTCGCCCTTGGCGTGCGCTTCCTGGGTGACGATCAACACGCTGTTGGCATCGATCGTCGGCGACAGGCGGTCGATGGTGGTTTGCAACAGCGACGCTTCCCCCGCCAGCACCAGGAACTGCTTCGGCAGATGCTGGCGCGACAACGGCCACAGGCGGCTGCCGCTGCCGCCAGCAAGAATCACCGCATGCACATCACTCATGAACACCCTCCAATAAACCTTTTTGCTCGGCTTCGCGCTGTAGCTCGTCGATCTCGCGCTTCAGCCGCTCATATTCCTGCACTTTATACTTCAGAAATTGCACGGTGATGCGCGCCTTCTCTTCCACACCGCGCGGGGTAAGCAGATAGGCATAGGCCAGCTTGTTGTCGCTGTTGCGGAAGTTGTTGATCTTGAGGCTGCCCTTCTCGACCAGTGCGTTCAGGCAATAATTCACTTTTCCCAGACTGACGCCCAGACGTTTCGCCAAATCCCTTTGCGAAAGCCCCGGGTTTTCTTCCAGTGTCTTGAGCAATCCGTAATGTGTTGTTTTATCAAGCATGAAGTTTCGCGTTCATCGGATGAACGGCGCATTTAATCAAGCGATGCGACAAGTGTCAATTCAACGGTGCTTTTTCCAGCGCGCGTCCAGTGCGCGCATCAGGATGAAATAAATCATCGTCCATAGGCCGAGGACCTGCCATGGCCACGCCTGCTGCACTATGGCCAACCCGGATACCCCGCAAAACAGCATGAGTGCGTATTCCGCATATGCCACTTTGCGATGCGACCAGCCCATTTGCACTGCCCGCTGGTAATAGTGTTCGCGATGCGCCTCAGTGATACGCGCGCCGCGCAGTGTTCGCCTGACCAACGTTACCGTGGCATCCACGATGAACGGGGAAAATACCAGCAGCGGAAACCACATCCCCCAGCATCCTTGCTGCCAGCCCCAAAAGCCCATCGCCATCGCCAGAAAGCCCAGCGGAATGGAACCGGCATCGCCCATGAATATCTTGGCCGGATGAAAGTTATGGATCAGGAAACCCAGTGCTGCTGCTGCAACCGTAAAATTCAGCAAGGCAAAAATCGCATGCTGCTCTAACGCCGCAATGCCATAGAAGCCAAAGCCAAACAACGCCATGCCGCCTGCAAGCCCATCCGAGCCATCCATAAAGTTGAAGAGATTGGTCATCCACACTGTGAGCAGCAGCACTACCAACGAAATTGCAAAATTCTGCTGTGCAAAGACTCCAGACCCAACAACCAGGATGGCAGCAGCCAACAGGTGTACCAGCAGGCGCTGGCGAACCGGCAAATTGCGCATATCGTCCGCCAAGGAAACAACAAATAGTCCAAGCAGTGGCAGCGTCACCCACCACGTCAGCGAATCAAGCATCAGCATCCAGCCGGACATGACTCCCGCCAGCAAGGCGACGCCGCCGATGCGCGGAGTTGGTCTGGTATGCAATGAGCGTGCGTTAGGAACATCCTGCATCGCCTTGCCGAGCTTGCTGCGCAGGAAGATCGCTGTCAGCAGAATGGTGACCAAGGCCGCAAGAATTGGAGAGTAATAAATCATGGAAAGGTATTCCGGTACCACCCGGCTGTTTCTTGCAGTCCTTGCTGCAGGGTATAGGGGGGCATCCAGTTGAGTTCGCGCCGGATTTTATCACCCCCCACCCTGAGCGAACCCAACAGACGCTCGATCTGGTCCGATTTGCCGACCACTCCGCCCAGCACTTTCAGCACCATCGGGGGACACCAAAACAGTTTTGCCGGCCGCCCTAATGCGGCACCCAAACGCCGCAATAATTCGGGCGTAGAAACATCCTCGCCATCACTGACCAGATAAGTCTGACCAGCCGCATCAGGATGATGCGCGCAAGCAAGCAAAGCGTCTGCCAAATTCCCCACATAGATCAAGCTGCGCAGATTGCATGCGGATGCCAGCGGTAACGGCATGCCCTTGGCCAGCACTTTCAACATGTTGATGAAGTTCCCTTTCACGCCTGGCCCGTAGACCAGAGGCGGGCGCACGATGACCACTTCCAGCCCGGTCTCTTGCGTCACGCGCTGCAAAGCCTGTTCGGCGTCCCACTTAGAGATGCCATAGGGATCTTGTGGTGCAGGGATATCCTGTTCTGTATAGCGCTGCCCGCTGGCTGTTCCTTCGCCGTTCACTTTGATCGAGCTCACGTAGACCAAGCGCCTGATCCCGGCACGCGCGGCCTGCCGGGCCAGATTAACGGTGCCATGCAGATTCACTTTGCGGAATTCCGCCAACGGGTCGGCGGCGTTGTCGTGCATGACATGCACGCGTGCCGCCAGATGGATCACCACGTCGACCCCGGCGAGCGCCTGCGTCCAATCGGTCTTCTCGTCGATTGCCCCGACCACCACATTCTCTGCGCCAGTCAGCTGGCAAGCCGTGCGTGTTGCACCTCTTACTGGCAACCCTCGTTTTGCAGCCTCTTCACACAAGGCTTGTCCGACAAAGCCGTTGGCGCCCGTAACCAGTATGGCCGTCATTTCAAACCGGCTTGGACCAGACGGTGCGATTCACGTAATCGACATAACTCAACACGATACGCAGCACCTGCTTCGATACCGGTCCCGCCTCGTAATCCGGCACCGGTCGCATCACGCGCCGCGCCTTGTCATGCTGGGAGACAATGACTCGCACCGCATCCAGCACCCGCTCTTTTTTCAGTCCGCTCATAATGAGCGTGCCGGCATCCATCCCTTCCGGGCGCTCGTGCGCATTGCGGATGGTGATGGCAGGCAGATTCAGCAACGCAGCCTCTTCAGTGATGGTGCCGCTGTCCGACACGACGCAGAGTGCTTCCATCTGCAGTTTGATGTAATCGCAGAATCCGAACGGCTTGAGGAACCGGATATGCGGATTGAGTTTGCCCAGCTCCAGAGCATCCAGCCGCTTCCGTGTGCGCGGATGCGTGGAGACGATCACCGGACAATCGTAAGTCGCCGCCAAGGCATTCAGCGTCTCGACCATGTCCAGCAGATTCTGCGGCGTGTCGACGTTCTCTTCGCGATGCGCGCTCACGACGAAGAACTCATTCGCCGTCAGTCCCATGCGTTGCAACACATCCGATTGCCGGATCTTCGGCATGTAATAGTCCAGCACCTCACGCATGTGCGAACCGGTCTTGATGATGGTTTCGGGGGCTATCCCCTCGGCCAGCAAGTAACGACGGGCATGCTCGGTCAGCACCAGATTGATGTCCGACAAATGATCCAATACCTTCCGGTTCAGCTCTTCCGGCACGCGCTGATCGAAACAGCGGTTACCCGCCTCCATGTGGAATACCGGGATCTTGCGGCGCTTGGCGGAAATGACAGCCAGACAGGAGTTGGTGTCACCATAGAGCATGACTGCGTCGGGCTGCTCTTTTTCCATGACCGCATCGGCCTTTTCAATCACCTGGGCGATGGTCTGTGCGACATTCCCGCTCGCGACCTCCAGAAAGTGATCCGGCTTGCGGATGCCCAGATCATCGAAAAAGACCTGGTTCAGTTCGAAATCGTAGTTCTGCCCGGTGTGCACCAGAATGTGATTGGTATGCTGATCGAGCTCGGTGATCACCCGGCTCATCTTGATCAGTTCGGGGCGTGTCCCGACGATGGTCATGACTTTAAGCATTCAACTCTTCCCGAATAAAATCCAGCTTGAGCAACAGCGCTTTGACCTGCTCGACATTCAGTCGCTCGGTGTTGTGGGAAGTGTAGTCGTCCTGGCGGGATATCTTCTCCTCACCTTCGCTGAAATACTGCGCGTAGTTCAAATCGCGGTCGTCAGCCGGGATGCGGTAGTAATCACCAAGATCTTCCGCCTTGGCCATCTCTTCGCGCGAAACCAATGATTCATACAACTTCTCACCGTGGCGCGTGCCGATGACGCGAATCGGACTGTCATTCCTGAACAACTCTTTCAGGGCTTGTGCCAGATCAGCCACAGTCGATGCCGGCGCTTTCTGCACGAAGATGTCGCCCTGCCTGCCGTGCTGGAACGCATACAACACCAGATCGACCGAGTCTTCCAGCGACATCAGGAAACGGGTCATGTTCGGGTCGGTAACGGTGATCGGCTTTCCTTCCTTGAGTTGCGACACAAACAATGGGATGACCGAACCGCGCGAGGCCATCACGTTGCCATAACGGGTCGCACACAACACGGTCTCCCCCGTATTCTGCATACGCGCCTTGGCAACCATGAATTTTTCCATCATCGCCTTGGAGATGCCCATTGCATTGATGGGATACACCGCCTTATCCGTGCTCAGCATCACCACGCGCGCAACACCACGCGCGATGGCGGCGGCCATCACATTCTCGGAGCCAAGCACGTTGGTGCGCACCGCCTCCATCGGATAGAACTCGCAGGAAGGAACCTGCTTCAGCGCCGCCGCGTGAAATACGTAATCCACATCTTTCATGGCCTGATAGATGCTGTCGTAATCGCGCACATCGCCGATGTAGAACTTCAACTTGGGATTGTTCATGGCGATACGCATCTCTTCTTGCTTCTTTTCGTCGCGGCTGAAGATGCGAATCTCGCGGACATCGGTGGACAGAAACCGCTTGAGCACGGTGTTGCCGAAAGAACCTGTCCCGCCGGTGATCATCAAGGTTTTATCTTTGAACATGCGCCATCCGCTATTTGTATGAATGCATCAATTCGATCAACCCGGACCAACCCGGCGCGACATAACCTGTTGCCTCGCGGAAGCGTTCCGCATTCAGCGAGCGGTCGATCACCAGCTTGTCATCGGGAACAATTTCAATTGTCTTTCCATATACGGAGGCGATCAATTTCAACAGGTCGTATTTGGAGATCGGTTGCGCGGCGACATGATACACGCCGGACAGATCGGTTCGCGGAATCACCACATCGCGCACGATTTGCGCCAGCACGACCGTCGGCAACCCGGAAAATATCGCCTTGGTATAACCCCGGCAGCTCCCCTGCTGCGACAGGAACCAACCGACCAGCCCATGCGCGCTTTGCAGTTCGTGTCCGATGATGGAGGTGCGCAAGGTGACGGTGTGAGGATAGGCTGTCTCGCCCAGATATTTGGAACGGCCGTACAGGTCCTTCGCATCGGACGGATCGGATTCGCGGTAATTGCCCTTGTCGCCAGCGAACACGCAATCGGTGCTCATGTGCAACAGGCGCGCATCCGCCAGCTCGCACATCCGCGCCAACCGGTGCGGCAGCAAGGTATTGACGGGGATGGCTTGCAGCGGGTCTTCCGCATCGGCCAGTTGCTTGACCAGCCCGACGCAATTGATTACGACATCGGGTCGGGCCTGGATAAAGGCCTTCGTCAGCGAATCATGCTGCATCACATCCACGCCGCAGATTACGCGTGCGGCGATATCGGGATGGAACAGCTGCTTCGCGTTCTCCGAGCGAACCGTGCCGTACACCTGCCAGCCAGATGCTTCGCTCAGCACACGGATCATCGCGTTACCGAGCATGCCGCTTGCGCCCAATACCAATATTCTCATTCGGCTCTCTCATTAAGGTCGCGTACAGACCGTAGATGCACAATCAACTGATCGACCAGCATGCCATGCGCAAAATGCTGCGCGTAGTATAAACGACCGCGCGCGCCCATCGCTTCGCGCTCTTGCTGCGGCATGCGGTACAGCTCCAATATCGCATCGGCCAATGCCTTTGCGTCCTCGGCCGGCGCAGCGATGCCCGCTCCCGCCGCCTTGACCAGATCGGCTCCTTCGCCGTTTAGGCAGGCAAGGATGGGGCGTCCCGCCGCCAGATAAGCCTGTACCTTGCTCGGGATGGTGACGCTGAATATCGGCCGGTCTGCCAGCGTGACCAGCAAGGCCGAAGCCTTTTGCATGAAGCCCGGCATGGTCGCAGGCGGGAAACGGCCGGGAAGCCGCAGGTTGGATAGTCCACGTTCCTGCACTTGTTCCAGCATCCAGTCCCGGCGGCTGCCTTCACCCAGCACGACAAAATGAATATCGGCATATACCTTCAGCAAGGCGGCAGCCTCCACGATCACCTCGACGGCCTGCGCAGTACCGATATTGCCGGCGAACATGATTGAGAATCCTTCGTCCAATACGGCCACTGCCGGCAAATCGCCTTGCGGCGGGGCGGCAAAACTGTCGTCAACAGAATTCGGGTAATACACGATCGGTGTATCGGCGGCGAGCTGGCGAACCGGCTGTTCGAACCCTCTCGACTGCACCAGCAGCAAGTCGACATGCCGATAGATGAAACGCACCACAAACTCGACCAGCTTGAGTACGAGCCGGTTCTGAACGTGCCCTGTTGCAGAGAGGCTTTCCGGCCACAGATCCTGCACCCACAACACTACCGGGCAACCCTTCAGCCAGCCGAGGAAGATCGCCGGGATGGCCTGCAGGATGGGCGACGGTGCATAGACGAAGATCACGTCGAACTTCTTGCCACGCAGCATCAAGGGAGCGAACAGCAAACCGGAAAGGATGAAGGACAGGTAGTTCAACGCCAAGCGCAAGCCGCCCCGCCCCCTGGGGAGCAAAGGAATGCGGTGGATGGGAATATCGCCATAGTTTTCCTGCTGACAACCCGATGCCCTGTATCCGTCGAACACCTTGCCTTGCGGATAGTTCGGCTTGCCGGTCAGCACCTCGACCTCGATACTTTTCTCGGTCAGGGTTCTGGCGACCTCGTTGATGCGGAAGCCTTCGGGCCAGAAATATTGGGAAACGATGAGCGTTTTCATCGGTGTGCCAACCTCGCCAAGATGTCCCGATATAAACCGGTGTACGCCGGCACCAATGAGGTCCAGGCGAATCTGCTTTCAACCAGGTCCGACCAGGCCGAAGCCAGTTGCTTCAGGCTCCCGTGATCGGTCAGGAGGCTGGTGAGTCCCTCAGCCAGCCCCGCCGCAGATGGGGGCACTTCCAGCCTTGCATCGACCGAACGTATCTCGCCAAGGCCGCATTGGTCGGTCATCAGAACCGGCACGCCGCAGATGCCGGCTTCTATCGCGACGATCGACATCGCTTCTTGCCGGGATGGCACCACCAGCAAGTCTGCCATGCGATAGGCTGCCGATTTGTCCGCCCCGCTGACATGCCCCAGGAAATGCACGATCTTGCCCAGCCCGGCTTGTTCCGCCATTCCGCGCAATTGATCCAGCATGCCGCCATCCGGCCCGGCGAACACCAGATGATATTGGGGGAAAGCATGGCGTGCATTCGAGAATGCCTGCAACAACAGATCCGGCCCCTTGATCGGATTCAGCCGCCCCATGAAAAGGATCACTGGAGCATCGGCCAGTCCGTGCCGATGCCGGAACTCGACGATATCGGTTGCGGGGAAATCCTCGATACTCACTCCGTTAGGGATCACCTTCACGCGCGAGGCGTCGATATCATAGGACTCAAACTGCGGAAATTCGCTCGCAGTGACGGCGATCCAGCCGGATGCATTGCGGATAATCGCGTTGCCGATGATGAGGTTATAGAGACGCTTCAGCCACTTCGAGCGGCCGAATATCGGCAGCGCCCCCGCGGGACAGACCACATAAGGTTTCCCGGCACGGCGGGCAGCAACATAGACCATCGCATTGAGCATGCTCCAGTGCCCCATCAAGTGGACGATGTCGGCCGCTGCGACCGCGCGCCGCACTATGCTCCAGCCTCCGCGGGGAAGCTTGAATCTCGGCCATAGCGCTGGCAATACAGTCACCCTTGCCGGGCTTGCTGCTGCTATCCGGCGCACATCCAGCGCCGCAGTATCGATGGTCAGCACTTCGCACTCGACGCCCTGCCTCGCCAGGGAGCGGCTCATCTGGAAAGTGCGTTCGGCCGTGCCGCCGCCGGTCTCC
The DNA here is from genome assembly GCA_035299445.1 of Sideroxyarcus sp. Lineage (GTDB taxonomy): Bacteria > Pseudomonadota > Gammaproteobacteria > Burkholderiales > Gallionellaceae > Sideroxyarcus. Next base: position 12,846 of record DATGWO010000017.1, on the reverse strand, counting down.
AGGTCGAGCATGTCGTTGACGTTGAGTATGCGCAGGCTCATGTGTGGGCTGCCCCTTGCCTGCCGGAGTGTGTCGACCGATACCACGCGGCATATTCTGCAAGACCTTCGCGAAGACTTAGCGGCGGCCGGAATCCCAACGCACGCAACTTGGACGGATCGAAATCGCAGCGCGGATTGACGTTGTTCCGCCCCAGCATCCGCAGCAGCAGTTCGAGCATGCCCAGCGGCAGCGGCAATCTGGGCAGCGAATATCCTTTGATCCCCCATGTCCCAATCAGGAACGCCTCGATATCGGCGAAATTGTTCATGGGATCATCATCGTCCGATACGATGAGAACCTCCCCGTCAAAACGGCTGTCCTGCCCGATCAGGAAGATGATGGCAGCGACCACATTCGCCACATGCACCAGGTTCATCCTGCGCCGCCCGAACAGGCATGACTTCAAGTAGTTCTTCAGGACACTGCCGGTACTCACATCTGCCGCGAGTTTCTTCAGCGGCTCACCGCCGATGCCAAACACCGAGGTCGGGCGCAGGATGACCGCATCAAAGTGTCCCTTGGCCGCTCCAGCGATGTCATGCTCTATCTGCAGCTTGGTGATGCCGTATTCGCTGACGGGCAGACACGGCGTGGTTTCGTTAATCAGATTTCCCGCCGCCCGCCCCGCGACTGCAGCCGTACTGCAATGGATCAGCCGTGCGATGCCCGCCCCACGGCAGGCCTGCAGCAAGTTGCGGATGCAAGCCAGGTTCCTCGCCTTCCCGCCTTCCCAGAGATAGACCAGGTTGACGACAGTGCAGCCCGGCAAAAGGAAACCGTCCAGCGTATCGGGGGCTTCGAGGTCACCCTCGAAGACCTCTACATCCTTGCCGAATCGCGATTCGTTCAGGCTCCGCTGTCCCGGCCGGGCAAGCACTCTGATCCTGCAATCGCCCGCGCGCAGCAGTTCCGACACCAGCCGTCTGCCGATGAATCCGGAGGCGCCGGTTATGGCTATGGTTCTCTTCATCTGTCCCGGCTCACAACCTTCATCCGTCAACGCAACGATCTCCACGCATAAAGTCTCTTCAACAGCCTGAACAGGCTGCCATCCGGACTGATGCGCAACAACCTGAACAAGCGGAGCCTGCCTCTGGCAAGTGCCCCCGCCCCGCAGCCGAACTCGCGATGCAGCGCATTCCATCTTGCGACGATGTCCGGACACACGGCAGCCACCATCAAATAGAGCCTGTTCACATGGCCGCAAACCGCCTCCCGCGCCTCGCCCCGGCTCTGCCGCAACAACATGGCAAAGACTTCATCCACCGCATCCATGTCGATCGCGGCAGCTGCCGGACCGAATATCTTCAGCACATCGTCGATCCGTTGCGGCTGCAAGGAACGGCAGACGAAATGCCAGTAGCGACGGCGTATCCCATCCTCCACCTGTTGCTGCCGGACTGACGAACTGGTGGATATCTGCGCGGCATGCACCCTGTATGACAACAGCACCTCCTGTACATTCGTCATCTTCCAGCCGGCTTCCGCCGCGCGCTCCCACAGGTCGTAATCCTCCGCCGTCTCGCAGGCCGGATCGTAACGCAATCCCTTTGCCAGCGCGGTACGCATCATCACCGACGGATGCGCAAACGGACTGCGGAACATCATCTCCATCCTGATCGCAGCGTCACTCTCGCGCAGTTTGACGGTGCGCCGGTCGGCCATGCCGAAACGCCGCACCCAGCTGCCGCAGATATCCGCACTCGTCTGCCCCAGCCATTCGAGCTGACGCTCGAAACGGTGCGGTAGCGCGATGTCGTCCTGGTCCATGCGTGCGATCCACGCCCCGCGCGCAAGATCGATCGACTCATTCAGCGTAGCGACCAACCCGCGGTTCTCGCGCGTGAATACCCGCACTCTCCGGTCACGCGCTTCGTAGTCGCGCAGAAGCCGGAGCGATCCGTCGGTAGAGCCGTCATCGAAGGCGATTAGCTCAAAATCCGCAAAGGATTGCGCCAGTATCGAATCGAGCGCCTGCGCCAGATATGCCTCGCCGTTATATACCGGCAGCACGACGGAGACCTGCGGCATGGCCGTTCCTTGGTTCATAGCCGCACCCAATCCTTCGGCAGCAGGTCGCGCGTATCGATCTGCTTCGCAAACCAGCGCTGCGGTGCGACCACGATCTTGCCCGGGTCGGGGTTCAGCCATGCTCCCCACCAGCTGAACGAGCTGTTGGCGATGATGTGGTGTTTGCACAAACTCATCAGCCGCATGTCGTTGTAACTTTCTGTGCCGCGATTGTGCTCTACGAACTCGCAGGGTAGCTCGAACTTCAAATTCTCTTTCACCCAAACCATGTCGTCGGAGAAGATGAAAAGGTGTGGCCGCGCAATGCGCGCAGCCATGAGCTGGACTGCCTCCCTGTAATAGTCGGGCGGGCATAATCCATGGGTGGATGCCGCTTTGGGATTATTGGCGTAATCGCCGCGGCGCACGTGCAAACTGACGGCGTTGACATCGTCCATCTGTCTCGCAAGTTGGGCATTCCTGCCCGCCAGCGGCGATTGGAAAGCAAACTCGGCACGTATGGTGTCAGCGCAGTCCTGAAAATATCTGTCCGATTGCCAATAGCCCATCAAGTAACAATCTTGCGGAGCGCGGTCGATCCCCTCCCAATATTGGAAGCAAGGCTCGACGATCAATTCATCCCGGCGCCAACGCGCCATGCTCGGCCGCGCCATGGCCCTGCGAACACGGCGGAAAGATTGCCAGCCCAGAACGCCTGCCATCTCTGCCCGCGTAGCGATCGCCGCCGGACAATTGAAAACCCTGTCCAGCTCGAAGCCGTGATGCAGGTCGTAACCGGCAAATTCGGACACGTCCAGATACAACGGCTGCCCGCGCCTCAATGACAAGGCGCGGGCAGCCGCATACTGGAACATCTGGTTGCCAAGACCGCCGATGATGTGCGAAATAATCAAGTTGGTTTACAGGCCGAGTTTATTCAGGATGTTGCCGATAAACCTCCGCACGGCAGTCTTCCGGGTAACCCAAGCGGAGGGCGGCAACAGCAAGGCTACTTCGCGCGTTTTCTCAACGGCAAATGGTTGATTGAATTCGATGCCCTCAAAGAACAAACCCTTATTAGCCGCACATACATCATCCCAGCCCTGTTCGAGAGTTTTATAAAACAGTGCGCTGACTCCCGCAAACTCGCAAAAGGATGTCTCTTGTTTGGGAAGATATCTGAGTACATGCCGCTCAAAATCGAACTTCACAAAATGGAGATGAACTTTGAAGTCATACAGGTATTCGTAAGTGATCATCGGGTACTCCAAGTAACCCCGGCCCGAGCCGACCCTGAATATCTCTTTCATGAATCCTTCCGGGTCGCTCACGTGCTCAATCACATGGGAGCAGATCACGTAATCGAACTGTCCGTCCTCAAACGGGAATCCACCGCCATCGTAATAAAATACCGGCCTGCCGCCGAAATCAGCTTCTCCAAGCCCGCCTCCTCTTTGCATTATTTTGTCTTGGGCTGACTCGAAATCCAGCTCAAGGAATGCGTCGCTTCTGGGATGCGGAGTGGCGCCGGGACCGATCTCCAGAACCTTGTCACCAGGCCGAATCGACTTTATCTTTTCAATGAAAAACATTCTGCCACCCTAGCGCCTCACCGCAACGCAGTGCCAGCCGAAACACGCCACATCATCTGCCGCCGGCGATTTCCCGCGCATGGCAAAGTAGGCAAGGCCGGCCGCGGTCACCACATAGGCAAGCGGCCAGTGCCAGTCGCCATAGCGGCGCGCCATGGCGGGTAACCGCAACATCTCCTGTTTTGCATAGGCGAACCAATCGCCGTTTGCTGTCAGCTCTTGTATCTCGAAATGCCTCGGCGGCAGGTGATATTCATACCAGTAACGCCCAAAGCCCGTGGCGTAATGATAGGGCGCGAAGTGGACAAAGGAGGCGAACGGCGCGGTGACGATCAGCTTGCCGCCCGGCTTCAGCAGGCGGCTGAATTCGTCGAGCGCCTTGAGCGCGTCGGGCAGATGTTCAAACACTTCGCTGCACAGGATCACGTCAAACGAGGCGTCCGGCTCCGGGATGTTCACGATATCGCAAACCAGGTCGATCTTGCTGGTATCCCAAGTGCCGGTTTGCAAGCCTTCCCCGTCCCCCGCACCCTCGTATTGGCAAATATCCTGCGATACATAATTCAAGTGCGCACATAGCGGCTTGTTGCGCAATTCGCCCGCGCCGGCATCCAGTATCCGCAAACCCGCAGGAATCGCTGCCAACGTAGCCGCCAACCATCGGTCCCGCGCGGCTTCGTTTGCATTGACTCCTGCCATCCTTCTCAATAGTGCTTTCACTTTCCTGTCCCCGTTCTTACAAACGTGAAAATCCCCAAGGCGTAACGTAATTTGGCCAATTCGGCCATATCCTGCTCGATGCCGGAAGATTGGGTCAGCATCCCGCCGGGCCTTATCCAGGCAAACTCTTTGAGCCCCAACCCGTTCGATGCGGCAAGCCTGACCAGTGCTCCCGGATCGAAGATGCGATGTGCATTGAATTCAACCCGCTCCTTGCCGACAGGAACGGAAAGGTAGAACACTCCCCCGGGGCGCAGTATCCTAGCCATGTTACAAAGTCCGGCCGCATAGCCATGAGGATCGATCGGGTCGCCATAACGACCAAGTCCGAAATGTTCCAGGGCATGCAAACATGACAGCGAATCGCAATATTCTTCGATCGATTCTTGCGGATCCATCAGGTCCGCCTGCCTGAACAGCACTCCCGGGATCCGGGTAGTGACAGGGCGAATGTCGAATACCTCGACTTCCCTGAAGCTGGCCACATGCGCCACAAAACCATCGATGCGGGAACCGATGTCCACATGCCTGGCCGGACTTGCCTGGTGGATCTTGCGCGCCACATGCAAGTCCTGCCAGAAATATTCATCCTTGGTGGAGCCGCCTTCTTCGTACCAGTCGTACAGGCAGGGCAGCAGGTCAAGCTGTCCCTTGTACGCTTTGCGAAACCCGATCCACCCCGCGATATACCGGGGTACTCCCTTGATGGAGCGGAACATGCGGCGGATATCAAGGCCGAACTGGGTGCTCAACACCCAGTAAACCTTACTGAGGAATGCTTTCATATTGTCTTCGTCTTAATCCATCCAAGGCTAAACAAGAAGCCGATCAGGTTGATGACCAACCAGCCGAACGCGGCACCTATCGGGCCTTGCCATGCGACAAATGCCGGAATCAGCATCGCAGAAAGGAGCAGCGCCAATGCATTCACATGGAATATCCGCCTGATCTTTTCTTGGGCTAACCAGTAGACATAGCCGACATTGTAGAACGCATTCAACACTGTCCCCACCAACAAAACCGCGAGCAGCGGAAAGACGGTTTCTACAGCCTGCGGGCTTCTCAGCCAGAGCTCCAGCAACCATTTTCCCGCGGTCACAAATATCAGGGTGCCTGCTCCTGCGATCAGCCCGATCCAAACCACCAGCTTGGTACAGAGCTTGCGTAAAGCTGCCGCATCGGCACGCAACTGGATCGCGCGCGGCAAAGCCGCTTGTATCAGCGGATAGACCAGCTGCAACATCCCCATGGCTACCGTTGCCGCAATCGTGTAATAGCCGAACTGCTCGATGGTTGCCATCCGGCTGAGTACGATTTTGTCCATCTGCACAGTCAGCGCACCCAGCCATGCTGCTGCGGACATCCCCGCGACCAGTTTCCACACAAAGCGCAGCTCGTCTTTCTTCCACTCTGTGCGGGCGCGCTCGACTTTCAAAGTCGTCCATGCCCATTTCCCACGTGTCAGCGTTTCCAGAAGCGCGATCGAAGCATGCCAAATCAGATAAGCAGGGAGTACCGGCCAGACCAGCACAACAATGACGCCGCCGACATGGCGCAACAACGCACCCGCCAGCATGATGCCATTAAGGGCAACCTGGGCCTGCGCGCCTACCAGTAAACTCCGATAAACCGAGCCCGGGAATTGGACGGCAAAGATGACAGCCGCTCCATAGATTGCCTCCTTACCCAATGCGGGCGGCAATCCTTTCAGATTCAACCAATGTGTGGCTATCGCATCGGCAAGCAATAAAGTGAGACAACCCGCACCAAGGGCAAACGACCAATAGATGCGCTCAAAACCATAGAGCAGCGATGCTGCGCTGTATCGCCCTCGCTCCCCCCCATCAAGGCGTACGGTTATTTCCCGCACTATCGCTTGGCTCATCCCCGCATCGAGCAAACCCAATACAGCCTGCAACATCACGATAAAGCCGATCAGGCCGAATTGTTTCGGGCCAAGTGCCGCCAAATACCATGGCAACGCCAGAATCGGCACGATGGCGATCGTGCCCGCGCCTAGATAGTTGGCAAGGATGTTTTTTCGCAGCGACATTTATCTTCGAAAGATTGTTAGCAAAGACGAAACCCGGTTGTTAATTGAATCTCTGTCGTTGCTCTCAACTGCCACTTTGAGTGGGCCGTGAAAACCGATGGATTTATAGTGCGTTCAGTCAGTGAACTGGCCTGCATTACAACAGCCGCAGGGAGATGATGTCAAGCAAGGAAATCGGCTCGTGTATCATGGCGACCTTGTTTCCGCACCAAGCCAATACATGCAAAAACCGACGAACATCGTTCTGATCAAAACCTCTTCGCTCGGCGATGTGCTGCACAACCTCCCGGTCGTATCAGACATTTGCATGCACTTTCCCGACGCACATATCGATTGGGTGGTCGAAGAAAACTTTGCGGCGTTGCCGGCACTGCACCCGAAGGTCAAACATGTCGTTCCTGTCGCCATGCGGCGCTGGCGCAAATCATGGTGGGCTTCGCGTAACGAGATCCGCTCCGCTTGCCGCGAACTGCAAGCCCGGCACTACGACCTTGCACTGGATACCCAAGGGTTGCTGAAGAGCGCGCTCATCACCAGCTGCACGCGTACCAAGCGCTGCGGCTACGATTGGGGCAGTGCGCGCGAGCCGTTAGCGAGCTGGTTCTACGACTGCACTTTTGCCGTTGACAAAGCCCAGCATGCGGTCGAGCGCAACCGGCAGCTCGCGGCCGCCACACTGGGCTATGCCGTTGCGGGCACGCCTGACTACGGCATCCTGCCGCCCGACACCGCTCTGCCTTGGTTGCCGGGTACGCCCTATGTCGTGCTGCTGCACGCCACCAGCCGCGACGACAAACTTTGGGACGAGCAAAACTGGATCGCGCTGGGCAACCATTTACATAGATCGAACTTGTGCGCCGTTCTCACTTGGGGCAATGAACGGGAGAAGGCCCGTGCCGAACGCTTGTGTGCGGCTATCCCCGCTGCCGTTTGCGCACCGCGCCTGCATCTCGACGAGGCAGCCGCCCTGCTGGGCAAGGCGCGTGCAGTGGTCGGCGTGGACACCGGCTTGAGCCACCTTGCCGCCGCGCTGGATGTGCCGACCATCGGCATCTACACCGCCACCGACCCGGGCCTGACCGGGCTCTATGCCGGCGCGCGCGCGGTCAATCTCGGCGGCAAGGACGCCGCACCGACAGTGGATGCGGTCATTGTCAAACTCACCGGACTGGGTGTGCATGTTTAAGCCGCGCACCTTTTACACCCTTTTCCTGTGGCTGCTGCTGCCCTATGTTTTCTTCCATCTGCTTTGGCGCGCGCGCAAGCAGCCGGAGTATCTGCAGCACATCGGCGAACGTTTCGGCCGCTACGACATCGGCTGCGACAAACCCGTCATCTGGCTGCACACCGTGTCGGTCGGCGAGACGCGCGCCACGGCAACGCTGGTGCAGCGCTTGCGCGAACGCTATCCCGACCATCAGATCCTGCTCACCCACACGACGCCGACCGGACGCGCCGCCGGCGAACAGCTGTTCGGTGCCGATGTGCTGCGCGTGTATCTGCCTTACGACTACCCGTTCGCGGTGCAGCGCTTCTTGCAGCATTTCCGCCCGCGCATCGGCGTGCTGCTGGAAACCGAGATCTGGTTCAACCTGATCGATGCTTGCCATAACAGGCGCATCCCGCTGCTGCTGCTCAACGGGCGACTGTCGGAGAAATCGGCCAAACGCTATGCGCGCTTCCCCAAGCTCACCCGCGCTGGATTGCACGGCTTGCACCTGATCGCTGCCCAGACTGAAGACGATGCGATGCGCCTTGCCGCTTTGGCCAACCGCGCCGTACCGGTGATGGGCAACCTGAAATATGACATCGAGCCACCGGCAGCAATGTTGCAACTGGGCAGGCAGCTGCGTAGTCAGTTCGGCGAACAACGTCCGCTGCTCCTCGCCGCCAGCACACGCGAAGGCGAAGAGGTACTGTTGCTGGATGCGCTGGACCACGCCGCGGTCGAGAATCTGCTCATCGTGATCGTGCCGCGCCACCCGCAACGCTTCGATGAAGTCGCCGCGCTCATCGCCAGCCGCGGCTTGCGCATGCAACGCCGTAGCGCGAATGAAGCCATCGCCGCCGATACCCGGATCGTGCTGGGCGATAGCATGGGCGAGATGTTCGCCTACTACGCCGCTTGCGATGTCGCATTCATCGGCGGCAGCCTGCTGCCCCTAGGCGGGCAGAACCTCATCGAGGCCTGCGCCGTCGGCAAACCGGTGCTGATCGGCCCGCATACTTATAATTTCGCACAGGCAACCGAACTAGCTGTCGCCAGCGGGGCAGCGATCCAGGTGAGCCAGGCAGACGACCTCGTGCACCAGCTGAACCTCCTGTTTCACGACGCCGAACGCCTGACAACGATGGGGCAGGCCGGCCAACGATTCGTCAGCGCCAACCGCGGCGCCACCGATAGCGCGGTGATGCATATCGGGCTGGCACTAAGGGATGCACTGTATAACGAAATCGTATCCAGTCAGGTAAAATCCGCCGCATGAAAAAAATCCTTGTCACCGGCGGCGCCGGATTCATCGGTTCCGCCGTCGTGCGGCAGTTCATCAATGACACCGACTGTAGCGTCGTCAACGTCGACAAATTGACCTACGCAGGCAACCTGCAATCGCTGGCCTCCATCTCCGCTGATCCGCGCTATCGCTTCGAGCAGGTCGACATCTGCGACGCGGCCGAAGTGGCGCGCGTGTTCCGCGAACACCAGCCGGATGCGGTGATGCACCTTGCCGCCGAATCGCATGTGGACCGCTCGATCAGCGGCCCGGCGGCATTCATCCAGACCAATATCGTCGGCACCTATACCTTGCTGGAAGCCGCCCGCAGCTACTGGAACGAACTGGATGCCTCGCGCAAAGCGGCTTTCCGTTTCCACCACATTTCCACCGACGAAGTGTATGGCAGCCTCGGCGATACCGGCTTCTTCACCGAAGCGACCGCCTACGAGCCGAACTCGCCATACTCTGCCAGCAAAGCCTCTTCCGACCACCTGGTGCGCGCCTGGCACCACACTTACGGCCTGCCGGTAGTCACCACCAATTGCTCCAACAATTACGGACCGTATCATTTCCCGGAAAAACTCATTCCGCTGGTGATCCTGAATGCGGTCAACGGCAAGTCGCTGCCGATCTACGGCAAGGGCGACAACATCCGCGACTGGCTGTATGTCGACGACCATGCCCGCGCACTGCGTCTGGTGCTGGAACGCGGCACGCCGGGCGAGACCTACAACATCGGCGGCTGGAACGAGAAGACCAACCTCGAAGTGGTGCAATCCATCTGCGCCATCCTCGACCAACTGCATCCGCAAGGCGCCCCGCATGCGCGGCTGATCACCTACGTGACCGACCGGCCCGGACATGACAAGCGCTATGCCATCGACGCCAGCAAGATCGCGCATGACTTGGGCTGGAAACCGCAGGAGACTTTCGAGAGCGGCCTGCGCAAGACGGTCGAGTGGTATCTCGCCAATACCGACTGGGTACAAGGCGTGACCAGCGGGGAATACCAGCAATGGGTACAAAAGAATTACAGCAACAGGAGCGCTGCATGAAAGGCATCATCCTCGCCGGAGGTTCCGGCACCCGCCTCTATCCGGTAACGCAAACCATCTCCAAGCAGCTGCTGCCGGTGTACGACAAGCCGATGATCTACCATCCGCTCACCACCCTGATGCTGGCGGGCATCCGCGACATACTGGTGATCTCCACGCCACAGGACACCCCGCGTTTCGAGCAACTGCTAAGCGACGGCTCACAGTGGGGATTGAACATCTCATATGCGGTGCAGCCCTCGCCGGACGGCTTGGCACAATCCTTCATCATCGGCGAATCCTTCATCGGCAACGATGCCTGCTCGCTGGTGCTCGGCGACAACATCTTCTACGGCCATGCCTTCGATACCCTGCTGACGCCAGCGGCAAAGAAGAAGAACGGCGGCACGGTGTTCGCCTACCATGTGACCGACCCGGAACGTTACGGCGTGGTCGAGTTCGACGATTCCGGCCGCGCGCTCAGCATCGAGGAAAAGCCGCTCAAGCCCAAGTCCAACTACGCGGTGACCGGCCTGTATTTCTACGACAACGATGTAGTAGAAATCGCCAAGTCGATCAAACCCTCGGCGCGCGGCGAGCTGGAGATTACCACCGTCAACCAGATCTATCTTGAGCGCGGCGACCTCGACGTACAACTGATGGGACGCGGTTATGCTTGGCTGGATACCGGCACGCACGAGTCGCTGCTGGAAGCGTCGATGTTCATCCAGACACTGGAGAAACGCCAAGGACTGAAGATCGCCTGCCCTGAGGAAATTGCCTTCCGCCGTGGTTACATCACAGCCTCGCAGCTGGAACAGCTGATCGGACCCTACGCAAAAAACGGTTACGGCCAGTATTTGCAGCGGTTGTTGCAGGAAGAACGGCACTGATGCGCGTCACCGCTGCCGCCGTCCCCGATGTGCTCATCCTCGAACCCAAGGTGTTCGGCGACGAGCGCGGCTTCTTCTTCGAAAGCTTCAACCAGCGCCTCTTCACCGAACTGACCGGCGTATCCACCCCCTTCGTCCAGGACAACCATTCCAAATCCGCGCGCCATGTGTTGCGCGGCCTGCATTATCAAATACGCCAACCGCAGGGCAAGTTGGTGCGCGTCACTGCCGGCGAGGTCTGGGATGTGGTGGTCGACATCCGCCGAGGTTCGCCCAGCTTCGGCAAATGGGTCGGCACCCATCTGAGTGCCGAGAACAAGAAAATGCTGTGGATACCGCAAGGGTTCGCACACGGATTCATGGTGCTGAGCGACACCGCCGAGTTCCTCTACAAGACGACCGACTACTGGGCACCCGAACATGAGCGCTGCATCCTCTGGAACGATCCCGATCTGGCGATAGACTGGCAGCTTGCCGGCGCCACGCCCTTGCTGTCCGCCAAAGACCAGTTGGGCAAACGCTTCCGCGACGCCGAGACCTTTGCATGAACAGGATCCTGCTCACCGGCAAGAACGGGCAGGTGGGCTGGGAATTGCAGCGTGCGCTGGTTGCATCGGCAAACGTTACCGCGCTGGACTCCAGCCAGCTGGATCTGGCCGATCCCCAGGCGATCAGAACAACGGTGCGCGAGCTCCGTCCCGACATCATCATCAATCCGGCTGCCTATACCGCCGTCGACAAAGCAGAGACGCAGACGGAACTGGCCATGGCGGTCAATGCAATCGCCCCCGCCATCCTTGCCGAAGAAGCGCGTCGTAGCGGCGCCGTGCTGGTGCATTACTCAACCGACTATGTCTTTAACGGCAGCAAGTCCTCACCCTACGTCGAGAGCGATGCCACTGATCCGCAAAGCATCTATGGGCGAAGCAAGCTGGCGGGAGAGCTGGCAATACAGGCCAGCGGATGCAGGCATCTGATCCTGCGCACCAGTTGGGTATACGGCGTGCACGGCGGCAATTTCGTGAAAACGATATTGCGGCTGGCCAGGGAACGCGATGAGTTGTGCATCGTCGCCGATCAGTTCGGTGCGCCCACTTGGGCGCATGACATTGCGCAAGCCACCGCATCGGCGCTGACCCGCTGGAAAGAAAAAGACTGGGACGACAGCCTGGGCGGGCTCTATCACCTCACCGCCGCCGGCCGCACCAATTGGCACGAATATGCCCGGGAGATCGTCGATCTGGCATGCCGATACGATGCCGAACTCGCCGCCAAGCCGCTGGACATCCGCGCCATCGCCACGCACGAATATCCCACCCCGGCCAAGCGCCCCGCCAATTCGTCTTTATCCAATGGAAAGATCCGCAACGCCTTCGGCATCGCATTGCCGGAATGGCAGCTCAGTCTGGCCGAGTGTATAAAGCAGCTCTACGCACAGCCGCTCAGTGCAACGCCCGGTTGACCCCCGCCACATCCTCTTCGTTCAAACTCCCCGCCGCCGCCTTCAAGCGTAGCTGGCTCAGCAGGAAGTTGTATTCCGCCTGATACAGGTCGCGCCGGGTGGCATAGGCCTGTTGCTGTGCATTCAGCACGTCCAGGTTGGTGCGTACTCCCACTTCATAGCCGAGCTTGCTGGCCTGCAGCAGGCTTTCGCTCGATTTCAATGCCTGTTGCAATGCCTGCACTTGGGCGATACCGTTCACCACGCCGAGGTAGGCCTGACGCGTCTGCAGTTCGACGTTGCGGCGGGCGTTCTCGAGTTCCTGGCGGGCGCGTTCGCGGTTGGCTTCGGCTTCGCGCCATTTGGATTGGGTGGCACCGCCCTGGAACAGCGGCATGTTGAGCTGAACGCCGACGCTGGTGCTACGCACGTCGGTGGCGCCACCGGTGATGTTGTTGTAGCCGGTGGTGTTCTTGTTGTAGTTGGCGACCAGGTCGATGGTGGGCAGGTGGCCACCACGGTTGCGGTCGACTTCCTTGTCGGCCAGTTCGGCACCTGCCTGGGCG
>DATGWO010000016.1:0-2392 GCA_035299445.1 Sideroxyarcus sp. | reverse complement strand
CCTTGGAGACAGCTCGTCAATTTGTTTGTCCACTAGACCGAGCAGCGGTTTGTGGTCTGTCTGAACCACGACTTGTCTACCCCTCGTATAGAACTCCAAGCGCTCGAGCGAATAAACAATTCCGAGCAGCTCTTTTTCAATCTGGCTATAACGTCGTTCCGCCGGAAGTAACGACCTACTCGTATACACCACTGGCCTTCCCTCTTGGAGCAACACGCCTCCCAGGCCAAAACTCGATGCATCGGCCGCTACTGTAACTTCCATGCGCTCATTAAAAAGCGCTAGCGCCGGACTCGCCAATAAAACTCGCTTCACTGCCGTAAATGCTGTTTCGCAGTCGGGGCTCCAATGCCACGCCACATTCTTCTTGAGAAGGGCCCGCATTGGCCCCGTCATATTTGCCAAATTTGGCACAAACATCTGCATATAATTAACCATCCCGAGCATCCGCCGAAGGCCTGCCACATCTTGCGGCGCCGGCAGATCACGGATTGCCGCCGCTCTATCCGGATCGACTTCGATACGCCCGGACGATATTCGATGGCCAAGATATTTTACCGACCGTCGGCAGAAAACTGACTTCTCCACATTAATCGTAAACCCGCGTTCCTTTAGGCGCTCCATCAGGGCTGCTAACCTCGCGTCATGTTCCTCTTGTGTACGGCCCGAGACAAGGATGTCGTCGATGTAGGACTGGACACCGTCCAGATCCTCAATTGACTCGTGCACCACCCGATGAAAAATTTCTGGGGCCGGACTCACCCCGAAAGGAAGGCGCTTAAACCGAAAGCGGCCGAATGGCGTTGAAAACGTACAGAGCCAACTGCTCTCATCATCCAAGGGCAACTGCCAGAATCCCCATTTTAAATCGATCGCGCTGAAAAACTTGGCTCCACTGAGCCGTGCCGTCAGCTGATCCAAGCTTGGCAACGGATAAACCTCTCGTAACAAAAACCGATTCAAATAGAGCGGATCCATACATAATCGAAATTTGCCACCCTTTTTCGGAACCAACAACATCGGCGAACACCACGCTGTCGGCGTCGCCACCCGTTCAATGATGTTGTCGTCCAGCATCGACTTCAATTGAGACCGAACCTCGTCATGGAAGGCTAACGGAACCTTCCTCGCCGGAATATTTGCAGGACGAGCATCGTTACGCAACGTTAGGCGCACTGGGCTGCCATTGTACTGCAACGGGTTATCCTCTGCCTCGCTACTACTCTCGTCAGCCAAAACCGTATTAAGTTGGGCACAACGACAACACCGAGCAAGTGGGCCGGTAAACCCAAATTCGTCCGCGCTTGGAAGTCCCAGAATAGCAGCGGCCTGTGGCTGATTAACCACTTTGAAACGCATAGGAAGTGTTCTGCCGTTTAGCAAAACGGGTATCACTACAGATCCTACCTGATTAACCCCTGCATCATTATAACAACGTATTGTTGTAAAAACAGGGCCTAGATCCTCATCGCTAAAGAGTAACGCATAAAACAGATGCAGCGGCAGCACATTCAGCTCTGCGCCTGTATCAACCTTAATAGCAAAGGCGCGTCCGTTGACGCGGCCCGTCTCAAACCAACACTTTCTTGGACCACTTACGGGAAGGTTCAGCCTGTCCTCTCTCGCCTGATCCCATAGTTGACGCTCTAGATGTTGAAGCCCCTGGATCTCGTTCCGGAGCGCAGCACACACCTGTTGACGAGACGGTGGCGGGTTCCTCTGTGGACCCAAGCGTTGAAACACAGAGCGAGGCGGTGCGAACCCCGCCAAGGCCCCCAGATTAGTCCCCATGTCGAACGCATTAGGGAAGAACGACGTCGCCCTCATTTCTCCAACGTTTTCTCCATCACGCCCTTCTTCCCGCGGCTGTTGGGCCTGTTCTTCGCCTTGTTGCTCGCCATGCTGCAGCTCCCCCAGGTTCCTTGCTCCTCCACGAGCCTGGCCACCGCGGTACGTTCCCTGGTACCCTCGTTGTTGGCCACCACGTTGTCCCCTGGCATGGCCGCCGCCACGAACATTTTGCACCGGGCGCGTCGGACAAGCTCGAGCTATGTGGCCAACACCACCGCAGCTGAAGCAGCGAGCCAACGCAGCCACACAACTTTCTCCGCCGGCACAATCTTCTCGGAGGCACGCGGTACAGGCGCGCGCCGCACTTGTGGACGAGGATGGCTGCGAATACATATTCGAGCCTCTTCCACGCCCTCGCCCTCCGGACGCGCCGCCGAAGCCGCCGCGAAATCCGCCTCGGTTCACACCACGACCCATTGCTGCCACTGAGCCTCCGCCTAACTTCCCGTGCACCTCGGAGTTATTTTGATTCGCAAAATCCTGGAATTCCCATGTTCGCACAACTTTTAGCGCTTCATCCAGCGACACAAAACTATCTTTT
>DATGWO010000015.1:0-2999 GCA_035299445.1 Sideroxyarcus sp. | reverse complement strand
CTTCTACATGCTGGCGGATGCGGAAGTGACGCTCGATGAATTGTTGGCGGCAGCAGCAACATTCACTCTTTTGGCTTGGGCTTTCACCTTCGCCTTTTCGGTTTGCCAGGCATTGAGTCCTGGTAGTTTCACGGGTGCTGTCAATCCGCAGGGGGCACGAGGCTGGCTTGAACTGCTTTATTTGAGTTTCAGCGTGCTTTCGAGCGTGGGTCTGAGTGATGTGATGCCAGTAAAGCCCATGGCACGCTCTCTGGTGATGCTGGAGATGTTTTGCGGGGTCATGTATATCGCCATCGTTGTCTCTCGCCTGATCGCCATGGCTGCATCAAGAAACAGGAGACCGGAGCAATAGCGGAGGGTCACAGAGGATTTGGATTGGCTGGCAGGAGGTCACTGAATCGCGTTTAGAGGCGATTTGACGGTAAGCGTCACGCATGGTGCCGTTGGAACATGGTAGCAGAAGTGTGAGAAGGCTCTGATCTCTCATGCTTATGCAAGAGAGGTCGATGGTATTGAAGAGAGATGTTCGTGGACGTGTGCGCACACCATCGGAGCAGCGCGAGGCTTTGGTGGAGGAGTTTGAGCGCAGCGGGTTGCCGGGCACGCAATTCGCCAAGCTGGTGGGCATGAAGTATTCGACGCTGATGTCCTGGGTTGAGCGCGAGCGCAGATCGCGCTCTGGCAGGGCTAGGCAGCATGACAGGCCGGTGTTTGCCGAGGCGGTGATGGCATCGCCGGATGCACAGCGTGTGGCTGACAGTGCTGTGGTGCTGCGGCTGCTGGGTGGTGCCACGGTGGAGATCAAGGACCGGGGCCAGGTGAGCCTCGTCGCTGATCTGCTCAAAGCTCTGGCCTGATCTGCGCCATGCTGAGCTTCACCGGCAGTTTGAAGGTGTTCGTGGCGCTTGATCCCATCGACATGCGCAAGGGCTTTGAAGGGTTGCATGCGGCCGTCAGCGAAAAGCTCAAGGCTGACGTGCGCAGCGGTGCGCTCTTTGCGTTCACGAACAAGAAGCGCACACGTTTGAAGGTGCTCTACTGGGACAAGACAGGGCTGTGGCTGATGACCAAGCGTTTGGAAAAGGGCACGTTCTGCTGGCCGCGCAGTGTGGAGCCGCAGGCCACGCGCATCAGTCTTGCGCCCGAGGCTTTTGCGCTGCTCACCGATGGCATCGACATGCATGAGGCGACCTTGCGGCCATGGTATGAGCGCGATTGAAGGCACGATGATGATGCTCGTGATGGGGGCGTGAAGTTGGTACGCCTCCTGCTATTGGTCACGTCATCATGCTCACCGAGCTGGAAGCCCAACTTACCGAAGAGGTCGCGACGCTGCGTGCGCAGAACCAGGCCCAGCAGATCGAGATCAAGCTGTTGAAGGAAAAGATCGACCTGCTGGTGCGGCGTGTCTTTGGCGCGAAGAGCGAGCAGCTTGATGAGGCGCAGCTCATGTTGTTGCTGCAAGGAGAGGATGACGCTGCAAAAAAAGCCGCCGCCTCCAGCGCAGACCCCTGCGTGCTGGAGGCTGAGATCGAGCTGCGCAGCAAGGACAACAAGCCGGTCAAGCCGCGCAGATGGCGCGAAGCGCGCGTGCCCGAGCATCTGCCTGCCGTCGATGAAGTGATCGAACCGGAAGAAGTCGCCGCCGCGCCCGAGGCATGGCGGCACATCGGCGAGGAGATCACCGTGCAGCTCGACTACCAGCCCGCGCGGTTCTTCCGCCGCCGCATCATCAGAAGGAAATATGTGAAGCGCGACGAGCCGCACAGAGCCCCCGTCATGGCTCCGCTCAACACCCTGCAGGAACGCAGCATCGCCGCGCCGGGACTCCTCGCGCAAATCATCGTGGCGAAGTATTGCGATCATCTGCCGCTCTACCGGCAGGAGCAGATCTACGCCACCCGTCACGACATCGCCATTCCACGGCAAAGCAGCGCACGCTGGCTCGGCCTGGCCGCCGACTGGTTGCGGCCCATCTACGAGCACATCCACACCGGCGTCATGGCCGGAGGGTATGTGCAGATCGACGAGACACCCGTCGAGTATTTGAGTCCCGGCAATGGCCGGACCAAGCAAGGTTACTTCTGGGCGTGCAAGCGCCCAGAAGCAGATGTGTCCTTCGTCTGGCAGACCAGCCGCGGCGCAAAATGTCTCGATCACATTATCCCCGCCGACTTTAGCGGAACCGTGCAGTGCGACGGCTACAACGCCTATCCATCGTTCGCCAGCCGCAGCGACGGACGCATCACCCTGGCCGCATGCTGGGCACACGCCCGGCGCAAGTTCATTGAAGCCGCCGAGAGCACCCCACAACACGCCGGCTGGATCCTGCTGCAAATCCAGCATCTCTACCGCATCGAAAAGCACCTGCGCCAGACACAGGCCGGACCACGCCAGCGTCATGCCATACGATCAAGCCAGAGCCGCATGATCATCGAGCGCATCCATCGCGCCCTCACCCGCATGAAGCTCAGCCGCCGTCATCTGCCGCAAAGCGCCATGGGCAAAGCCATCGACTACACCCTCACCCTCTGGCCCATGCTGCTGGTCTATCTCGGCGACGGCCGCATCCAGATCGACAACAATCCTGTCGAGAACGCCATCCGCCCCACCGCCGTGGGCAAGAAGAACTGGCTGTTCATCGGCGAAGCCGAGGCCGGCGAACGCAGCGCCATCTTCTTCACCTTGATTGAAGCCTGCCGCAGCCGTGGCATCGACCCGCAGACCTACCTGCGCGAAGTCCTCACACGCCTGCCCACACTGACCAACCATCAGATCAAGGAAGTGACTCCCGAAGCCTGGGCCAGCACCAACTCCACATTCGCCCAACGCAAAGCGGCGTAACGTTCAAAGTCATCCGGCAATGACTTTCGCACGGTCGTTCCCGTGTCGCTTACCATTGATCGACCATCTCCTACGACGGGCTGGCGTGGACCAGAGGTAAAATGAAGGAGGGGAGAACGATGGCATGGAATCATTTCACCCCGCATCATCCTCCG
>DATGWO010000014.1:0-410382 GCA_035299445.1 Sideroxyarcus sp. | reverse complement strand
GAATACATCTCGCCCGGTTTGAGGATCGATGCGAGGAAAGCGTTTTTCGCGGATACGGTTTGTTTCATCGTGATCTCCTAATGGATGAATGACTGAATGATTAAATGGCTACTCTGCGGACGGCGCGGGCACGGAACTGGTTGAACGTGCTGCCGTTGTCCTGGTAGCCATTGTTGAAACTCTGGCCCCAGGCAAAGCGCGTATTGGAGTCCTTGGTGTTGCTCCAATACGCATCTTCTTGGAAGCGGTCTTTCAGATTTTTGTAAAGCATCGCCTGCTCGACACGGTTTGGCAGATCTCCGCCGATGGACTTCGCCCAGTCCATCTGGGTCTGCCAGTCGGCATCGTCGTTGTCGCCGTCCAGCAGGATGATGTGGTGGCCTGTTCCATCCGGATTGATGATGGCTCCGGCGTAGATCTCGCCTTCCTTGAGTTCTGGTGTGGAGAAGCGGTTGGGTTCGGTGATGGCGTTCATGTTTGGCTCCTTGTGGTTGAAATCAATTGGTTGTTGAAAAGCCTGCTCCACGGCATTTAAGTGGAAAAACCGCAGGTGGATTGCTAGCAGGTCGTGACAGTAGATTTAGTTCGCCACACTTGCCTAAGGAGAACCGATTCAAATGCCCGACAACTTCGACCCCATAGCTTGGCTGGGATACATCAGCCGTACGTTGCAGATCATTAGCTACTTGCTGGATATCAGAGACCGACTGAGGCCAAGAAAGTAGGCCGTTCATGCTTGGTCTCCCTGTCTCGGAAATGCGCCGGTCTCGACGCCCATGTAAATTGAATGCTCATCCGGCTGTTCGGCGAACCGGTACCGGCAGGCCATGCCAAGGTAGAGCGCGTTAGCTGCGGTGACGAACAGGCCGCCGTAGAAACTCAGCGGCTGATTAAGCGATGGGTAGTAGTAGAGGTTCCAGCAGCCCCACAGCGAGAAGAATGCAACGCTCACCAGCGATACGCCGCGCACCTGCTTGTCGGCATACAGCACGCGGCAGTGGTTGAGGACGAAGACACCGCCGCCGATCTCGAACAGGCCGTTGATGAGGTCTGGGGTGATGATGGCCGGGATGATGTAGAACAGGTCGATGAGTTCCATGGGTTACATCCTTATCGGCATGACAACGCCTTCGCCACCGTCGAAAATGAAGTGGGTACCGGGCGTTTGTTGTGGGTCAGTGGTTCTTACCTGCTCGATCTTCGCGTTTGGAAGATCGCAGATCAGGCGTAGCAGGTGCGGCTGGAAGTGCAGGTCACCGATCTTCACCGGAACTGCGCCGTTGCGATAATCGGCCTCTCCGGTTCCATTGCAATCCCAGCACGACTCTGCCTTGCTATCGTCGTTAGACTCGCACTTGAGCATTCCTGAACCGTCGCATTCTTTGCAGTCGTATTTGTAGTTACCGTGCCAGAAATCGCCATCGCCATCACAATCCGGGCACTCTTCCTGATATATCTTTCCGGTTCCATGGCAGTGTTTGCACTTAACCGGTTCAGGCAATGCAGGAAGTGGGTGAAATTCAATTTCCCCATGCTCGAACAGAGCGCAAAGTCTCTGCAGTTCCATGGTGTCCGTTGCTTCGACAGTGGCATCGTCTGGGATGCGGATTCCTATCCAGCCGTTCGTTGCATACAGGTGCCCATCTCTGCGGATAGGAGACTGCATGTATTTACGGTGTGAGCTATTTTTTGCGCAGAATGTCTTGAGCAGGTCGGTTTTCTGTTGATTGATCACAGCGCACCTCCCAACTCCACCCAGCGGTTCAGGAACTCGCGGCGGGCTTTCTCGGGCGGCCATGGGTTGATGGTCTCGCGCAGCGGTTCGATGCCTTCGAGGATCGTCCAGGTGTCGCTGTGCGGCGGCATCAGGTCGCGGCGCTCGGTGGCGAGCAGCACCAGGTCGAAGTGTTTAATGACATCTGCCAGTGGTTTGGTGATTCCGAAACTAACCAATAGCGCGCGCTCGACGTTTGCCTCGATAGCCTTGTACTCCGGCAGCAGCTGCTTGAGCGGGCTGGCGATGTCGCCTAGGTAGGCTTCGGCGGCATCGTGCAGCAGCGCGCCCTTTGCGCGTTCTTCCTCCCCGATCCATTCGACCTCGCGGCTCACCAGCACGCAGTGCTGCGCCACGCTGTAGAACTCGCGGACGTGGCCGGTGAAGCGGCACAGGTGCGAAAGGGCGTGGGCGATGTCCTGGATGCGGTACTCGTTCTTCTCCGGCTCCAGCAGGTTGAAGTAGGTGCCGCTGTTGGTGAGGATATCCGGGCGGATGGCAACCGCAGTCTTGTCTTGACCTGCTGCCGGATCAACGCCCACCCAGATCGCCGTTGGACAGGTTTCGCAATTGCCCGCCTCGTCGGCAGCGTGGCAGTCCGCTCCACCATCGGCGCGCTGGCAGCCAACCATGCGGCGTGGCAGCAGCTGATCGATGGCGTCGTAGGTGCGCTCGATGATTCCATGCAGGCGGTCTGACTCTTCGTCGGTGATACGCACGGGCATGGGGTACATGGTGCGGACGGAGCCTTTCAGCCCGTCGAATTCGGTTACCAAGTCTTGCGATGCTTTCACCAGAACCGCGACTTTGTGGTCGCTGAGTTCGTAGGCGTTTGGATGTGTTGCTGAATTCATGCTGGTCTCCCTTCATATGTTGCCGCCGCGCGGACGGGGCGGAATGTGGTTTGCTGGCCGGTCAGCTCTTCCTCGATCTGCATGGCCTTGAAGCGGTTGAGCGCTTCGTGCAGCGTCAGCACGTCCATCTTTGGCAGGTATTCCTCGGCCTTGCTGATGCCGGCGATGATGGCGGCCTGCTCCAGCGGGCGCAGTTCCCAGGTGCCGGTCTCGGTACCGCGCGCGCCGGCCTGGTTCATCACCCGCATCGCGCCCTCGATGACGGTCTTGATGGCCGCATCCTTTGGTGGACGCAGCTCCAGCGCGCCCCAGATGGTGTTGAGCATGCCGCCGATGCGGTCGTAGTGGTCTTTGCTGAAATGCCCAGCCTCGGCTGCGGCCAGCGAGGCGTGCAGCACGAAGCCGAACTCATCGCGCAGGCCGCGCATGACGGGGATGTGGATGTGGCGCGGCACGTAGCGCTTGGCCTTGCGGGCGCGCTTGGGGTTGTGTTTGCTGCTGCGGCATGAGGTCATGATTTATCCCCTTTCACATGGTCCCATTCGTCGCAAACGGCTTCGCGCGTGGTTCTGGCATCTGCCTTGATACACCAGAGGGTGATGCCGCCATCCTCTTGCCGATTCGCAATGGCATGGTTGCAGCTCCAGCACTTCGGCCGGTTATTTGCCGTTTTGTATCCCATGCTGCGCATGCGCTGGTCTATGGCAACTACGCACACGCCCCCACCCTCCCTTCATATTCCCGGCGCAACTGCGCCATGCGCATCCTCGGCTTCGCATGCAGCGCGCTGTCGGTCTGCTTCAATGCCTCTTCCAGTTCTTCGCGGTCGAGCTGGGTATAGACCTCGGTGCTGCGGCGCGACTTTTGCCCCAGCGAGAGCTGGGCCACGCGCAGCGGGTCTTTCGCCTCGGACGACCGGACGATGTTCTTCGCATGTGTATGGCGGAACCAGTGGGGAGAAACGCCGTCCGGCAGCCCAGCCAGCTTCGCCCAGTGGGCCACGCGCATTTCGAATGCGCGCACCGTCATCGGCTTCCATCCCCTGCCCTTGCTGTTGCGCGAGACGATCAGCGGCTCGTCCATCTCGGCGCCTTCGCGCAGGGAAAGCAGGTCCAGCAGCGCGGTGCGGATGCTCAGCGTCACCAGCACGGAAAGGTCGCATGCCTCGCCCTTGCGGTGCTCTTTGGGAATGAACAGGTAGCTGCTCTCCAGCGCGGCCACTGCATCGCCGACGGAAGCCTTGAGGGTTTCGCCGACGCGGGTGCCGCCGCCGATCATCAGCTGGCACACGGCGTGGTCGCGCTTGGCGATCTCGCCGGAATACTGGCGGATGGTGCCGAGGAACTGGGGTTGCTCGCTCTTGGTGAGGAATCGGCGGAACACGCCGACCGGTTCAGGGGTTTGTTTCATTTCGCTCGCTCCTTTGGTTGTGCCCTCGCGGGCGGGTGAATCAGTTCGGCAGGGTCTTGCGCGCCAGGTCATAGGCGCATGGCAGGCTGTACCCCCTGCCCATCCAGTACAGCGTGTTCGCATAGAGGTTGTAGAACCGCACCACGGCGGTCTCGATGCGCCGGATCAGGCGGGTGAACATGCGGCCTCCTGTTCATCCAGCATGGCGCTGGCTGAGCGGATGTGTTCCAGCGCTATCTGGTGCTGGCCGTGGTCGATGGCGGTGAAGGCGCTGTTCATGTGGCTGTCAATCTTGATCAGCCGTACTCGGCAGCCTTGTGCACGGGCAATGCGGTTGACCTCGGCCACGCGCATGCCAGGATTGATGCTTATTACGTTCATCGTCCGCTCCCTCCAAAGATCGCCCAGCACACCAGGCAAAAAAACGCCACCCACAGGCCGGCACTCATTTCCGCTTCTTTCCAACCGAGCCGAGGCCGATAGCGATGTGCCGCAGGCAGATGCGAAAGCCTGTGTTCTCCATCGCCGCTTCGAAACTGCACCGCAAGCGGTCGCGCTCTCGTTCATAAGCCGCGCGCATCAGGTGATCTGGCACTTCTACCGGGCCGATTGGCAGGGCGAGTTGCTGGTTTCTTGGCATGGCGTCTTACCTCCGGTCAGAAATCGGGCTTCCAATTCAGGGCGAAACACGTTGAAAAATGCGCGGCTGATGCTCAGGCTCTCGCCCGGCTGCAAGTTGTCGGTGAGGCTTGTGATGCCGCGCTTGGCGATCGCTGCGGGTGCGGTTGCGTGGTTCACTTGCTCACCTCCGCCATCTCTTTCATGCGGTAGAGCGATTCAAGGATGGCGGCGATCAGCTCGTGTCCTTCCCGCTCGATCTCGGAGTATTCGGATTTGCAGATGCCGTTCTTTTCGATGGCGCGGTCGATTGCGCTGTGGAAATTGCCGTTTTCTCTGGCGATCTTGAGGATGTGCGCCATCAGCGCATCGGTGGTCAGGTTGGAAAGGTCGGGTTTGTCGAAATAGACCCCGCCAACGGTTTGGCTGAATGCCTGGATGATGCGTTTGTCGTTGGTCAGCAGGGTGACAAGCACCGCATCGGATAGTGTGGGTTTGTTGTGATTGCTCTCGTTCTCGTTGCAGTTGCACTTGTTGTAGAGCGTGCCGCGCGAAATGCTCATCATCGCCGCCAGCTTCTCCACGTCGAAATCGAACGCAACTTCGCGGAACGCCTGCTGAACATCCTTGGGAACTGAGTTGCCCATGTGTGAATCCCCTTTGAAAGTTGACCTTCTCGTTTCTGGGGATGGGCGGGATACTTACGCTGCGAGCTGTGTATCACGCACATCCGAACCGGTCAGCGCGCCAACGCTGGCCGGCTCAACCTAAGCTGGCTGCCTGAGTCCTTGTTCAATCAGGTGGATGGCCTGTGCATTGATAGAACGCCCTTGCTTCTTCGCCTGCTTTGCCAGCGCGAGCTTTACCGTGCGCGGCGCTCTCAGGGTGAAGCGGGATGTCGGTTTTTTTGCTTTGCTCATGATCGCCCTCTGTGGCACTAATCTGGTGTCACTCTAATGTGACACCATTTTGGTGTCAATACTTTTTTTGCAGGGGCGGCGATAATCCGGAAATGGCTAAACAGGATGAGTACATAAGAATCACCACGCGCATCCCGCCCGAATTGAGGGATGCGCTGGTAGAACTAGCCAAAAGGGCGGAGAGGTCGTTGAATGGTGAGCTGGTTGCTCGATTGCAGATTGCGGTCGAAATGGCCAGGGATGAGACTCGCCCTTACGAGGTGCGCGACTCCGCCTTGGCCAAATACGATGTCGCAGATGTGACGAATCAGCTTTTGGAGGTCGTTAAACGGCTTCCGAAGGATAAGCAGCGGGCGCTGCTGGCACTATTGAAATGAGCTTGTGGCTAAATTCCAGGGGATTAAACGCATGAGGCTGTTCTGTTTGCTGGTTTCCATCGTCATGCTTGGATGCACAAGCACCTATCCGATCATCAATTTCACCGACCAGAAGATCCAGCGGTTCGATAATAGAACGCTTTCCAGCGAAGAGATCCACTCCGCGATAAGGAAGGCCGCCAGTGATGCCGGCTGGAGGGTGCAACCGGGCGTATCGCCCAACCATATTGTCGCCACGCTCAACGTCAGGAATTCTCACAAGGCCATCGTCGACATCGTGTTCGGCCGCGATTCGTACAGCATCATCTATCGTGACAGCGAAAACCTTGTTTATGCAAGAGCAGCCGAAGATCGCGGCGAACTGCGCATCCACGAGAACTACAACAAGTGGGTCAGCGAGTTGAACGACGAGATCTTCAGACGGCTGCAGGAATAGCTGGCAACTGCTAGATATACACCGACAAATTAATCCGCTGGCTGCGGTACCCCACCATCAGCAAGCCACGCCTGATATTCCCGCCAATCAGGATTGTCAGGAGCATTGGGGATAAACTCCCCGGTTGATAACCGAATTACCGACTCACCTTTGCTAGTCAATTTATACATTTAAAGCTCCGTGTCAGCAGACCAGTGAAACATCATCCCGGAATAGGTCGTCGCGGATAGATAAACCGACATTGAATTTATTGATGTTGCAACCGTTCCGGATGGCGTAACGTTATGAGTTACTGTAGCAGCGGGCAAGTCAAATGTCGAAATCTTCCCCACATTGCCAATACTGTCCCAAAGCGAAATCGTTGGCGTGCCACGCTTTGTAACCTTAAACGAAACTCGCATTGACTTCTCGCCCGCCGAGGCTGTCATCCCCCCTGCGTACACCAGGCCGACTTGAGTTGACGTCCCTGGCACTACTTCATCGTCGTAACTTTTCTCGTAAACCTCTTGGCATAGAAACCTAACCTTTCCCTTTGTCAGGTGGGGATAGGGTCTACCGAATGCACCCGGCACCTGGTCAAGTCCGGTCACTTTGAATGTACCGCTTGTTTGCGCCCCAACGCTAAATTCGATCTGCAATCCATTTGCAACATTGGCATTGGCGGGGACTTGGAATGTATAGCGCGCATCCGAAGCACCTACCGTCAATGATCCTGTTGCGATTTGCGTTACAGCCCCGAAATTATTGAGCGAGTTGGCATAGCTAATCTTCCATGTCGCCGTAGTCAGCAGACTGTTGCTGATATTGATTCCGACAGTGGAGATGAGATTGAGAAAGCGGGCTACATCCTCTCCGTGGCATCTAGCCATTGCGGTGATTCCAGTGACACTTGCGGCACCAGTCACCTGTAGGCATTTCTGAAACTCGCCAGAGCCGGCTGCACGCTGCGCTGTGACGTTCGCGCCTGTGCAGGACACACGCCATCCGTCTATAGTCTTCGCGGCCGAGGCCCCCGCTGTGATGGTTATGGCGGCTCCAGCATAACGCTGGTCAAACAGACACTCGCCCATTCTCGCCCAAGGATTGTCGGAAGGATGACCGAACAATGTCTGGAAATAGGTGAGCAGCGTGGCTTTAAAATTGGCCAGCGTGATGCTCCGGAATGCATTGGTAACGCTATCCCAGAAGCCGAACTTCGCCGCATCGGCAGGCGTCGCGGCTGTGGCGGTGTTGATGTCTTGCGCCACAAACTCGCCCAGGTTCACCAACTGCCAATTCGTGCCGTCGGCGGATGGGTCGGTCGTGCCGGCGCCGGCGATGATGCGTTTGTAGGTTCTGCCGGTGATTGGCGAGATGACGAGCTTATCGAGCGCGTACGTGGTACCGGACACCCACAGCTCGGTGATGCTCACTGCCAGGGCATCTGCCTCGGCAGCAAGGCGGTTGACCTCGTTTTCGATTGCCGTAAAGTCGTGAATGTGATCGCCGCGCATGTCTTGCCCCTGCTCGGCCAATGGAGGATTTTTGAGTCGAAGATTTATCATGTTTTACCCTATTACTTTCGTTGTAATGCCACCTGATGTACCGGGCTGACCAACCGGCAAACCGCTTGTGCTTGTCCCGCCCAGCCCGCCTGAAACATAGATCCTGGAAAGACTGATGGAGGATGTCGGCAGGCCGTTCACGTTGCGCTCTGCCAGCGCCACGAAAGACCCGCCGCCGCCGCCGCCGGCAGTGCCCTGTATATAACCGGGAACCGCGCCATGATCGTTCGGCTGGCCGTCATCTCCGCGCAGGTCGACCAATCCTGATGTGATGTAGATCCCGCGCGCCATCAGGAATAGTCCGGCGCCACCGCGCGCCCCGATGTGCGGCACTTCGGTCGGTGGAACTGTGCCGAAGCTATACCATCGCCCGGCGCCACCGCCTGAACCACCCAGTCCAAGATTCACGCCGGCGGTGTACTTTGGCAATCCGCCAACCGACGTCCACTGACCTGTGCCGTTCACCGCGAGCGCGCTCGGCGTGATGGCTGGCATAGAGGCGTACTGGCTGGCCAGACCATAGCCCTGTACGCCAACAGATGAAGCGCATCCGGATTCGCCACCGCGACCCACAAAACCGATCTCCCACGTCTGGCGATGGATTCCTGATGTGCCTTGGTTTCCGCCGTATCCGCCACGCCCGCGTCCATTCACCACCCCGCTGATGGTGATGACGCCTGTGGAAAAGATGCGCACGCTGTAATTGATGTGGCAGGTGTTGTTCGCGGGGAGCGATACATCACCATCGAACCAGTAGTCGCCCGGGTCGAAGTTGTAACCATCAGGGATCACATGCGGCCCGCCAACCGGCCCCATGGTGGTGATCTGCGTGCCGACCTGGTAAGCAGAATCGGCCAGATAGGGCGGTGTATAGGTTGGCGTCTCCGGAGTGGCCACGGTAACGCCGGTATTGGGAGACGCGATGCCGGATACCGTCTCGGTCGCAGTGATGTTGCTGGTGCCGTTTGCAACAGCGGTAAGCAACTTGGAGATGCCCGCACCGGCCGGCACGGTGGCCACGCCGGTATTGCTGGATGCCCAGTTGAACGTGACCCCATTCACCATCGCGCCATTGATGTCGTAGGCCACAGCTGTCAGTTGCTGGGTATCTGCTGCCTTGAGGCGCACGCTGGAAGGCAGCACGACCACTGACGCTACCGGATTGGTATTGGCGGCATTCGTTATCGTGAAGTTGGTGGTGTTGGACACCTTGTCGTTGACGATGGCGGAAACGCTGCCGCTGCCAATAGCGCCGGCTGTCACCATCCCGTTCGCATCTACCGTCACGTTGCCGGTCGCCTGCCAGGATATCGCCGGGGTCGGGATCTGCAGCCCGATCCCGTCGAACGAGCGGGCCACCATCTGGAACGTCGATCCGGTTGGGATGTTCACCGCCCCAGGAGAAATCACCACAGTCCACACCTCGCCCACACCGCCGAACCAGAATGCAGAACGCTCAGGCTGAGCGATGCAGTTGACTACCACCTCTCCGGTACGCGGCTGTATCTGGCGGGCGATGATCTCGAAAGCACGATCGAGCGGCTGTCTGGTGAACAGATCCCGTATCGGCAACAAGACGCGCACGATATCGCCGATCTCCAAGTCGCCGTACCTTGGCAGCAGCGTCAGTGGAATCTGCATCGGAGGACGGCTATAGCGCGCACCTACCCGTTGAAACTGCTGATACAGCTGCGTGGCAGAGAACTGATTCGGCATGATTCCAAACGCCGAATACTTGAGCTGCTTGGCCGCCCCCCACTTCTTGATGGAGACGGAATCGACGAAGATGGCGTTGCGCACGAACTTCCCCGAGAGTTTCGGGAATTCGTCGTACTCGATCCATATCTGGTTTGCCAGATCGTTGTAGTTATAGGTGAGGTCTCCCCATTTCACCACTGCGTTGCGATCCAGCGTGGCGACAGCGTTTTCCTTGGCTGCGTTGGAAAGGTCGCTGTATGCCTTGATCGAATACAGACCATCTCCGCGCACAAAGCCGAAAGCGCCGATGATCTTGAGGATGTTGTCCTCGATGAACTTCTTCGCCTCCACCCCCTTATCCAGCACGAATTCGAACTGATTACCATCCGAAGCGAGATGAGACGGGGAAAGCCCGGTGAGTAGTTCCCCGATGCGCAGCCACCCATCCTGGTCAACATCGATGCCGGCCGCCATCGCGCAGCCCCAAGTGGCCGGATAAGCATCGTGCGCCCCCTTCGCCCCCGCAGTGCCGGAAGATTCCATGATCTTCAGCGCCATCGTGATGGGATTCTCATTGAGGTAGAAGATCTCGTCGACTTTGTCTCCCTGGGCATGGGCGGTCGGCGTGGTACCGAACATGCCTCGCCCGACGGCCGACACGCTGAATGCCGTATCGGTTCGCGTATCCCAGCGCATGATCTCGCCGTTGATCTTGAAGAATCCGCTGGTGCCATAGGAGACCGATGTGCCAGCGTTGAACTTGCGCGCATCGAGTACCGCCACAGAGATCGCGCCGGAAGATGCCAGTGGGCCGGAAAGGGTTGTCTGCGCCGGATTGAACACGGTCTTCTGCGTCAGTCGCTGCACATCGGCGCAGCTGATGCGGTATTCATTGTTGCTGGTCAGGCGCAGGTCGTTGATCTGCATGGTGCAACGGAGCGCCCGGTCAGCCCATGACATTCCCCTGTACAGCATATAGATGCTGATGCGCTGCCGCCTCAATCCATGTCCGGCGGCATCGGCAGCCTGGATGATGTCGGAAACCATGCCGTGGTAATCGGTAACAGCCAGATTCAATGAGCCGATCGAAGAGACGCCATTGATCGGATCGACCTGCTGCGACATCGAGCCGATCGAATCTGCCTTGAGGAATGGGAACCAGCGCGACGGCTCAGGGAATCCCGTGATCTCGCTGACATCGACGTTGGAAAAATAGATGTCGTTGGTTCCGTCAACGCCGGTGGAACCATTCGCGAAGAATATCTCGGCGACATATACCGGCCACTTGGACAGCGCCTCGTTCCTGCGTTTGAATTCTGGCGATGGCGAGAGCATAGTCAGGCCATCACGAATGGAGGAACGGTTGATGGAACCTGCACATCGGCCAGCACCATCAGGTCGAAATCGAACTGGAACAGGTTTCGCTTACCAATACGCTTGGGAGCGATGCGCCGATTGGCTACGCATGAATAATACTCATCCGGGAAATTGATGAAGTCCGGATACCAGGTAAGCACGGTGCCATTCATGCACTCTTCGTTGAGCGCATTCAATATCTCGTACTCGTTCACCTGGCTGCGGTCCTGGATCACGTTCTTCACGCTTAACCTAAAATTCAACGTGCTGCCAAAGTTGACGATATCCACCACGCCGGAGGCCGCCCTGGAAACATTACGGTCATCCTTTGGATCAGGATCCAGATTCTCGTAGCCCCAATACAGGAAGATGTCCTGCCGGCTGCCGGCCGGAACCGAATTGGCAAAGACGTTTTCCAGCGCATAGAAATCGGCGACGGTGAACGGCGACGGCAGCGGCGTGCTGGGCAGCGTCGTGATATAGGTGATCCGGCCTTGAATCTTCCCGCTCATTGCACACCCAATACCTGCGCCTGCCTGCTGCGCGGATCGATAATCAAAACGTCGGAATTGTTCACTGCATCTTTGATCTGCGGGATCACAGTTTGGTCGACGAATGCCTGCGCATCGACAAATGTGCCGTTGTTATAGATGTTCACCGTTAGGCCCGGCTGTTCCGGTGTCTGCGTAACGGGAAGGCCGGGCGACGTGGCTTGGCTCGGCACCCCACCGCCCGATGGCACACTGACACTTCCGCCGCCGCCGAATTGGGTGCTGTTGATGGCGTCGAGGTTTGCAGCGACCCATGCTGCTGCCAATGCACCTTCGGCGATGGCTCCCCAATATCCACCCCAGCTGGAACCATCTGTCGCCGCCTGCTGGATCATTTGGTAGCCGCTGACGACTGTCTTGGCGAGCGATGCCGCCTTATTCACTTCGAAGGCTGCGCGGCTCTTCTGGGCCAGCCCTGCCGTCATCCGTTCCGCCATGGTCATGGCGTCGGTGTAATCGCCCTGCCTCAGCAGCTTGGAGAAATTGGCGACAGAGAGATCGGAGCGCATCTTGCGCTGACGCGACTCTTCTTCCTTCAGCTCCGTTTCACTGCGCAGTGCATCCAGTTCCTGCTCATACAGCCTGGTGCGTTCCAGCTTCGACTGATTGTGCAACTGCTCCAAAGTCGAATTCTTGCCGACCTTGTCGACATTGGCCTGGTATTCCCTGTCCATCGTCTCAAGGTCCATAGAGAGCTTGCGGCCGATGCGGTTTTCAGCCGTGTCGTAGTAGGAACCGTCCATCACGGCGAGGCGGTCGTATTTCTCTTGAGCGCGCGCGATGACTGCTTCGGTATCGTCCGAATGCTTTTGGCCGGATTTGATATCGGGTTGGCGCAGGTCTTGTATGTTGCGCTGCTCGTTCTCGATCTCGCGCAGCTTCGCACCGCGGATGCGCGCCTGCTCCGCCATCCGGTCTGCCATCTCTTTGTTCTGGCTTGGGTCGGCTCGGCGCATCTGGTCATACTTGGTGATCACCTGGTCGATGTAGCCGATCTCGCCACGCAGCGACTGGATGTGCAGCTCCTTATCCTGTATCTGTTCCTGACGAGTCTTGTGCTTGGCGCGATCTGCGGCCTCTTCCGCCTTCTTCAGCTCATCCTGCGCCTTCTTCGAAGCCTTCTCGGCGCTGTCTCCCCATTCGTTCCACGCCCAGACGCCGGCAGCCACTGCGGCAGCCACCGCGCCAAGGCCGATGCCGATGGGGCCGAACCCCATGGCGATGCGCGCCAAGGTGCTTGGGATGCGTTCCGTTTCTCCGCTGACGACCTGTTTTCCGAGGGATGCGAATTGCTGGGCGGTGCGGTTGGTAGAAGAAGAAAGTCGGTCTCCAGCTTCGGTTGCCGCCTGATATCTCTTCTCCACCTTGGAGGTGGCCTGCTCCAGTTTGTCGAACTCTTGCCCAGCCTTTTCAACGCCGGGAGCGACACCGTCCGCAGAGGCGGAGATGTCGATGCCGATATGTTGATTTGGAGTATCACTCATGCCCGCACAATATCGGGAGAGTCAAGACGGAAACAGGCCGGAAA
Organism: Sideroxyarcus sp.; assembly: GCA_035299445.1. Classification (GTDB taxonomy): domain Bacteria; phylum Pseudomonadota; class Gammaproteobacteria; order Burkholderiales; family Gallionellaceae; genus Sideroxyarcus. The sequence continues at coordinate 397,316 of DATGWO010000014.1, read as the reverse complement.
ACGGCAATAAAAAACCCCGCTGCAGCGGGGTTCTGAGGATTTATCGGGCCCTAGAAAGTTACCCCGATATGGCCGATTATCGAAGTCATCGGACCTCCTGATTTTCTTGAGCCAATGAGTCGAAGCGTTGTCCCGTCTGCCCCTTCGAATTGCACGCCGACACCGGCTAGTGCGGAGGTTTTCGAATAGTTCGACGGCACGTTGGCCAGGTTGTCAGGGTTCGAGTAGGTAAAGCTAGTGTTTGCCATGCCAATCTTTCCTACCCAAGAAAAACCATCGTCCGTGAACGGATAGATGCCAAGTGCAGCGATCTCAACAGACCGGCCAACGTTCCTTTGGAACTGCTTGTTGATGTATGCGCCGGTAGCCACATTCAACACTGGCGTTTTGTAGTTGATCTCACCGATCCTGTCATATCCCAGCTCAAGTGCGACGGTGTTCTTGATCTTCCAGCCCGCCGTCAATGACTGTGTATTGCCCGGATCTTCGGATGGGGTCGCATTTTGAATGCTTGGAGTCTTCACAAGACCGGCGCCGCCAAGCAGATATAGATCTGCCGCAACGGCCTGAAGTGATGTGATCGTCAGCATGATGACCAGGATGATATTTTTCATTGCTATTTCTCCTCATAAAAACGGGTGCATTGTTCCATTCCGCACAATTGCCCATAGGTTACTTTTGCAGTCGATTTCATACTTCTCGACTCAAGCTGCCGTCGACTTTCCAACCCGCATCACCTCCAGCTCGATCGCCTGTAGGAACTCGATACCAAGCGCCACATCCCAGCCGCCGTTCACCATGATGGCGATGGCGGGGTTGTAATCCAGTCCGATGCGGCTTCCGTTGGATCCGGTTCGCCATTGCGTGCACACCAACAGGTAGAGGCTCCACGCTGCATCTTCCCAACCCATGGCCGGAGGAAAATCAGCAGGGTCTACCTCCCTGCCGGCTTCCTGAATCTCCCTGATGTATTCCCACCCGATCTCGCGTTCCCAGCGAGCGCGGGTGATCAGCCGTTTTTTGCGGATTGCTCCTCTTCGATTCGGTACTGATCTAGGCCACAGGCCTGGTCGATGATCCAGTGCATGATGTTGAGAGCCTGGTTGCGGCCGAAAGTCTTTTTGTTTGCATCGTTGCATTCCACCGGGCCGTTGGAATCGCCGATACCTTCCCAATCCTCGATCGCCGCCACAGCGAATATCTCTCCCTGCTTTGCCGCATCAATATCGCCTGATGCATTACGCGATGCCTTGCGCAGCTCGCCATATTTTTTCGGGTCGATGGGGCGGATTTTGAACACCACACCAGTTTCGGCATGGGTGAACGCCTTGGATTCGGCAGCTGGATTGAGCAGCAGTTTGACTGTCATGGCATTTCCTTTCGAATAAAAGAGCCCCGCCATCGCGGCAGGGCAATGGGGAGTTAGTAGCTGGCCACGTCGTTGATCAGCTCCACGGTTGGCAGCGTAGCGCCGGCATGTGCCGCAAATTCATGTTCGACGATGATGCCGCTGCGACCCTTGCGTGGCGGTGCGGCTTCCTTCAGCTCGACGTATGGCATGTCGACGCTGAGCGAGAATGTGTTCGCGCCGATCGTAGCGCCGGAAACCATCTTGAGCCGGGTGCTGGTGCCGTTACGCGCCAGCAGATAGGCCTGCTCGCCTTCGTAGATGCACTTGATCTTGCCCTTGAAGGTGACTTCTTCAGGCGTGAACACGCTGTATCCGTCCAGCCCGTTCGCCAGCTCCTCGGGTTTGATGACGCTGCCGATCTCGATGTTGCCGCCGATGATCTGTCCCAGCGCCGCATCCGCGCCGTTGGAGATGACGCCGCTGCCGCTGTTGGCGCGGAAGCTGCTCAATGTGGTCGGCGTGGCATCGAAGGCCGAGGTCGGTACCGGGTCGATCTCGATGCCAGCCAGCAGGCTGGCGGTAATCATCTGCTCGTTGTTGCGGATATCCCATGCCAGCTTGGTGCAGTGCACATCCAGCCAACGGAAGAACTTGCTGATATCGGTGTGCTGCATCTCGAACAGCGCATATGGACGGGCGTTCAGGTTCACCGGGAAACTATGCGTATAAGGCCCGGTGCCGGTAGTGGTTGGCTGCCCCAGCAGCAACTTGAGCAGGAAGCCGATGTTGCGCAGATCGAGGATGCCGGTCATGGACTTCTCCGGCACGATTGGGCTGCCGGCGTCCGTCTTGCTGGCCAGCGGCGAACTGGTGACGCTGTTGTTCACCTGGCGGCGCGGATCGCGGGAGAGGTCGAAGCCATCGAAAGGCAGGCGGAAGGCATCGGCGGGGCTTGGGTTTGTACGCGAGGCGGTCTGATATTGCATGATCAGTTGCGCCAGCGACATTTTTGCTTGGGTCATGATTGTGTCTCCTCAGAAAAATCGAAGTATTTGAAATTCGGGCGCAACTGCATCGCTGCCCACTCGTCTGCCGTCACCGGCTGCGCCACGTCTCGCTGCCACGGCTTGCCCATGAAGGTGATGTCGTGGGGGCCAACATGGAAGGCCACGCGAAGCTTGGTTTTTGCGCCAGATGAAGCCAGCTTTTCCTTTGCCATCTACCCCTCCCTACTGGATGAATTCAGCATCGATAACTACCCAGCCATAAGGCGCATCGAGCTGTCTGCTCTGACGAAAACCCTTCATGAACAGCTGGGCGATTACCGGCGGCCTCGTACGCAAGAACGATTTGATCTCGTCCACCATCGCGAACTCGGCATCGTCGATCAGATGCGTTCCGCCGCTCTTTAGGGTGGCTGCCTCCAGCTCGAACTGGCCGATGATGATCAAGTTTTGCCGGCCGTCCATTCCCTCACGGCCTCTATAGTTCGGATACCCGCCCTCATCACTGGAAAGGATGGTGTAGATCCCTTTCAGCAGATCGGCGCGATCACGGTTCTCGGGAGGCATGAAGTCGCGGGTGACTATGCGCGTTGAATAGGCCGTGGCCAGCAGCGTCTTAATGGTGTTCATGCGGTCGCCGAGGTCGGACATTATGCGAATGCCTCCCGAACGCCGTCGCGCACCCCTTCCAGTGCCAATTCATTGACCCGACCGCCCATCACATCAGCAGTCGGCCCCATGTATGGCTGAGCTTTGGTGCCGCGCATGGCGATGCTGCGAGCGATCAGGAATGCCTTGTCGCGGGCTTCCTTGCCGCGCGCACCGGTAACCAACTCCACCCATGGAATGAGCTTGGTGGAATCCACTCCATGCGGGCGACTGCCAAATTCAACCGGATGCCCGTGCCGCACATTCTCTTGCACCCGGTAGCGCATAACCCCAATCCGATCAGACATGATGGAATTGGTCAGGTTACTGAAAGCCTTGGGAGCGCGTACCTTTGCCTCGCGCGCCACCTCTGCCGCCCCGCGTTCCAGCTTGCGGTCAACGTTGCGCACCACTGCATCCGGCAGTGCGCGCAGTCCGCGCTTGGCGGATTTCAGGTCGACTGTGATGCGCAAGTTAGTCACCTTTCCTCCGGTCTATCTTGATGTCGATGCCGATGCGTTGCTTGATCAGCAGCAGGAAGAAATCCAGCATCGACGCGCCGCCGATGCCCGCCAGCAGAGATATGCCGAGCAGATAAGGCAGGTTATCGGCGAAGTTCTTGTATCCGATCAGGGCGATGATGGCGCCGATGAATCCGCTGTTCAGCATCGCAGCGGTGATCGCGCGCCAAGTGATTTCCTTACCGACGCGAAGTTGTGTAGCCAATCCGGCGAATGATGCACCGAAGAATGCCAACATCCCCACGATCCATGGTTCGTTTCCGGCTCGGCTCATGTATTCGAAAACGCGCTCAGGCATCACCCTGCCCTCCGTTCGAAATGCGGCGCATCGATGAAGTCGCTCTTGCCGGCATCCACCAGCCCGCGCCAATTCCCACCCCAGCGGTTGAGCGGGTGCAGACCTTCCCAGAAATCGCCCAGCGGCTTGATATCCTCGCGCCCGCACAGCTTTCCGTCTTTGAAGATATTGAGGTCGATGGCGCGGCGGCTGAGGTGTTCGCTGTTCATGGCCTTGCTGCGGCCAGTCTTGACGTAGATGGCCTGCTGCTCGGTGGTGCGGAAAGCCTCGCCCATGGTGACCACGAAGCCAAGCTCGTTGGCATGCTCAAGCAGCATGCATACCTGACGCAGGAAGGCGGCTTGTCCGTCGATCTGGCTCATTTGACCAAGCCTTTAAGGGCAGCGTCCTTTTCTTTGCTACCCACACTGGAGCCAAAGTAATAGGCCACTACCTGAGTGGCGATGGTGGATAGCGCACCAAGAACGTACACCAGCAGATCCTTACGGCTTGGATCTACCGGGCTTTCGCCGAACATAACCATGCCGAAAAGAACGAAGGTGAGCAGCAGCACGCCGATGGCGAGGATAGGAGTGACGATCTTGTTGAGCAGCGGAGCTTTGTCCGATGTGGCAATTTGCATCTCGCGCTCGCGGGCGCCCTGTGTATCGGCCAGCGCAGCCTTGAACAGGTCGGCACTGATATGGTCGCGCTCAAGCTGGATGCGTTGCAGCTCTTCCTCGTGCTCCAACATGAACTGCTTGAGCTGTGTGAGTTGATCCGAATCCGGCTCTTTATTCTGGTCGATTTTCAGACCTGTCTTTTCTTCGATGAAGCTGGTTCCTTTCTCGATGGCGGCGTTCGCCACCAGGCCGAGTCCGGATTTAAGCAGTGCTGCGATGAATGGTGCCATTTATGCAGTCCCTTCAAAGTATTTCATCAATGCGTCATATAGCGATGCCGGAGTGCCATTGCGCGGACCTTGGGTGATTCCATCGCGCATCTGTACCGGCTTGCCGATATTGCGCATCGCCATTTCCTTGCATGCTTCAGCTTGCGCACGCAGCAGCAACAGACCGCGATCAGCCGCCTGGATGGTGGTGTCGGCTGCTGTCTCGCCGATGCTGTGCGAAGCGAAGTAGTAATACTTGAACGCGCTGCCGAGCTGGTTGATCTGGCTTTGGGTAGGCGCCGGCAGCAGATGCAGTTCGCGCGTGCTGCCGTTCACCGCGGCGCGCACGTCGGGCAGGCGGCCGGTGTAGGTCTTCTCCCAAGGGTTGGCGCGCCCGATGCCCCACAGGTATGACTTGAATGAATGGAAGTCCGCCGGAGCGGCATAGTTGAATTGGTCAGCCACTAAAGTGAGCGAACCAAGCAGCGTACGCGGCCGCTTGCGGCCCATATCCAAGGCGGCAACGCTCAGGTGCCGTACGAAATCGGCATCGTCCGCCGTTGTGAAGACGTTCGCCATATCTTGCAGCGAAGCCTTGAGGTCGGCGATCAGATCCGCCTTGGACATGGTGCCGGGCATTACTCAGTAGCTCCCGGATTGCGCTTAGCGGCCTCGGCTTCGAGTGCCGCGAGGTATTCAGGATTGACGTTGATGTCGGTGCCTGCCTCGGTCAGCGCAGCCGCCAGAGCCTCGTCGCTCATCGCGGCGATCAGTTGCGCCCGCTCGTCCGCCGCATGGTTCAGCAGCTTCTCAGCGATGGCCGACAGGATGCCCTTACGCGCCTTACCCTGCTGCTCCAGATCGCCCACGCGCTCGATGTCGGCGGCGTTCATGCCTGCAAGCGCGGCGACAACTTCGGCCACGCTGCCTTTCAGCAGGTCGGCCAGCGGGTTGTTCAGTGCTGGAGCGGATTGCTCTTCTTCCTGCTTCTGGCGCAGATGGTGCGGAACTTCATGTTCGTCGAAATGCCGGGTCTCGCCCGGAAGGATCATCGTCGCGCCGACGTACATCGGCATGGCGGTTTTGTTATGGACTGGAATCTTGTTCATGGATGGTCTCCTGTTTGGACTCCGCCCGCCGCATCATCGCGGCGGGGTTCGTCACATCACACTAGCTTCTAGCGGGTTATGGCTTAGCGATCCACACGGGCGGTGGCGCTGTACAGCACCATCGAGGTGTAGGCCGCCTTGAGCTGCGTCGGGGTATGCAGCACGATGAACTGGTCGCCGTAGGCTTCCTTCTTGCCGGTGAAGCGGCCGTTCGAGTCGCGCTGGTCCTGCAGTTGCCCCATCGTCCAGCCCTTCATCATGCGGAAGCGAGTCTGACCACGCTCACCGATGACGATGCGCTGGTCGCCCATGTACAGACCCGGCGCAGTGGTGCGGAAGTTCGGCACATTCTTTACCGTCCCGAGATTACCTTCCGCATCCAGCGCGGTGCCATTGCGGGCGCCGGACTCGATGAAGCTGCGAGCCTGCTCGATCTGGGTGCGGATGGTGCCGCTCATCAGGCCGAAGTTCGCCATGTGATAGCGGTCGGACTCGATCACATTCTTGCGCAGGCCGTAGCGGTACAGGAAGGTATCCCAGTGCACATCCGCCGCAGTCGAGCCTAGGTCGGTATCGAACGCATACACGTTGCTGGCGTAGGTGTAGCTGGCCACGATGGCATGCGTTGCCGTCGGTGCGGAAGCCGCACCGGTCTGGTCAACGAAGTGCACTTCGCCCAGGTTGTAGTCCATCGTGTAGTACAAGCCGGGCGTCTGCGTACCGGTGCCGTCGTAGGCGGTGATGGCGACGTTGTTGCTCTTCACCACGACCGGATACAGCGTGCTGCCAACCGCATTGCCCTGCAGGTCGTACACGGTCTTCGGACGCACTACTGGGAAGTGATCGAGGCAGAAGATGCTCTTCGTGCCGTCCGCCGTAGCCGTCGCCTCGTTGGTCACCGCCGCCGCGCCGTATTGGTCAGACGCTTGCAGGATCTCGTTGAAGATCAGGCGCTCGCTGTCCTCGCCGATGATGCGCACCGCATTGCGGGTATTCTCGGCCAGGGCGTCCCAGTCGAGCTGTCCGCTACCGGTCAGGTAGCGCAGTTCGTCCGACACTTCGAACGCGATCTTCTGCGGGATCGGGTAGGCGGTCTCGCTGGTCTGCTTCACGCCGGCACGCGGAATCGCGCCGCCCTCATACACGCGGGTGCTGTCGCGGCTAGCGCCGGTAGTGTCACGATAGCTGTACGGGATCAGCGCAGAAGCCGCGAACGGCAGCGTGCCGACATCCACAAAGTTCAGGCCGGCCATGTTGTACAGAGCTTCAGTGATCACCGTGCGCTCGTAGATGGCTGGTACGGCCACATCCGACACCAACCCGTCACCGGCTGCAAGCATCTTGTACTCGCGGTGCAACTGCGCGCCGTGCTGCACATCGAACGCGGCCAGAACATTTTCCGCCAACTCTTTGTTTACCTGCTGCAACTGTCCGCCAGTGTTGCTGAAGCGGCGCGAGTCCGGCAGCCTAGCAATACCCAATCGCTTGTTGACTTCTTCTTGAAGCGACTTGATCTCATTGCTGGAATCGACGCTGATGTGCACATGTCCAGCGGGGCGGCTGTAGCCAAGCGCGGCCAACTGCTTGGCTGCCGCTTCCTTGTTGCCCTGCTTGATCTGGTTCTCAGCCAGACGCTTCACCTGGTCGGCCGACATATCGGCAGTGATCAGGTCAGAAACGTCATCGCATAACACTTTCTTGGTAGCCTCGTCCAAACCAGTAGCGGCGTTGACAGCATCGGTCAACAGCTTGAGATTGGCAGCTTTGTCTTCGGCCAGTTTTTTCGCTGCATTTGCATGCCTCAGAGATTCTTCGGCCAGCAGCTTGCGCACATCCTCGGCGCTCAGGCCGGAACTTTGCATGCTCAGCGTGATGTTTGCGGGGTTGCTGCCGATGGATTCGGCCAGCTGCTTACCGGACGCTTCGAAGTGGCCAATCAGCGCCTTGGCGGCTGCCTCTTCGGTTGTGCTGGCAAGCGCCTTCTCGGCGGCAGCCACTAGAGAGCCAACAACGGCCTCGGAGAGGTTGAAGGACTTCAGTTTTTCGGACAGTTGCTTCAGTAGTTCTTTCCACATGGTTTCGATCTCCTGTAAAAGTGTGGTTTGCAGTTCGGGATGGAGGAATGTTGGCGGAGACCCGTCCGGCTCGGAAAGCTGGACCGGATCGTTGCCTTTGATAACGGGGCGAATGGTCAGCCCGGCGCCGAAAAGCAATGGACCATGCTTTAGGCGCTTTTCGTTGTCGGTGTAGTTCTCGGTGTAGTCGGCGGAAAGGTATTTGAAACCACGATTCTTTACCGCGTCGATGCCATAGGGTGTCCACTCTATGAGCGCGCGCAGCTTCGTTCCTTCCAGCGCCAACTTCATGAATCGTCCTGCCGCGCCCTTGCTTGGTTCATGCGCAACATCAAGGAAGATGTCCTGACCGTAGGTGTTCTTGTTGAAGTTGTCGATCATCGCCAACACCATCTCGCGGGTGATGTCGAACTCTCCGTAACGAGGATCAAAGAAGTGGCCCAGTTTTGTTACCGTCACCCACGTCGTCGGCGTATCCCCATCCAGGGAGAGCGTCTTCGGTAATTCGGTGACGAAGCGGCGCAGCCCATCCAGGCCGGGCGCTTCAAGCATGATTCTGCGTGGTTTCGACATAAACCCCTCTCAATCGTAAGAACCGTCCGCAACTGGAGCGGAGCGAGCGAGCTGTGTACCAGCTGCAGACGGAAACCTTTTCAGGTTGAGCGAGAGTTTCCGTTAAACGTCAAGACGGAAACAGGCTGGAAGATGTCAGATGCGATCAAATCCGGATCAATAAACTGGCGACATACCGGAAGCTCTGACTCCATTGGGATGGTGATGAAATATAGACAGGGTTATCCACCGATTCTGTGGATAAAACGTAAAGCGATTTCTGCTTAATTGGAAAGTCCTACCGTTCGTTGTTCGTACTTCTTCTTTCCCAACACCCCAATCTGCTGCTCTGGCGTCAACCGTTGCAGCGCATCGGATGCACTCTCTTTTCCAGCCCTGTCCGCTTCGCTCACCTCATCATCGAACACCACCACCTCGTAGCTGATGGTGTTGGGGTGGGCGGGTAGCGGACTCTTTCCGAACGGGTACACCCCCTTCCCCAGCCCGTACAGGTTGGCCTCGGCGTGCAGGTCGCAGATGTCGTGTTCTGGATGCAGTGGGGAAAGCAGGAAGCGGGTGCCGATGGCGCCGTCTATTCGCTGGATACTCTTGCGATAGGCTTCGATATGGGCGCGGTTGATCTCGGTGCGGAAGACGCGCATGGCGTTGTAGAGAGGCGTGCCGCCTTCTCCGGTGAGTAGTTCCAACGCGGCCTGACCGAGCCGCACGCCCTGGTTCTTGCCGAGCTGAGCAGTAATGTCGGCTGGTGCGGGTTCACCTCGCTTCAGGAAATCCAGCGCCGCAGCCGCTGCGCCGTCGCCCTGGATGACGGATTGCCGGATGGCATCGGCCAGCACCTCGCGCGCCAGCCTATCCAACCGCCAGATGCGGTCTGAAAGCCGCAGCCCGTCCGGCCCAAGGAATTCATACACCGCGCTGGCGGCTTCTGATGTGATGGAAATGCCGGTCTGCATCGAGACGCCTACCGAGATCTCCAACCCGACGTTTGGCGTCGACATGTTGGCGCGGCCGGATGCCATGCGCGGGATGCGGGTGGCGGCCAAGTAGAGCATGGCAGCAATGGCCGCATCAGTTGCCGCCCAAGCGGCCAGGCTGGCAGCCTCCCAGATGGCACGCTTCAACGACTCGTTGCGCTGCTCGGCCAGTTTCTTGAGGCGGGCATCGATCTGCACCAGAAGCTCGCTCATGGCCTGCATGGAAACCGTACCATCCCTGCCCGCGCTGCTCTGGATGATGCGCTGGATATCCGCAGCCGCCTCACGGTACATCTTCTCCAGCTCGGCCATGGCACGGTTATCCAGCGCCGTGGTCTCGCGCTGCGCCAGCTCGGTGGCGCGGCGGATGGCGTCTTGCGTGACCTGGTCAACCATTGCTTATGCTGGTACCAGAGTTTCCCTTGCGCGCATTGCTCGGGGTGATCTTCACCACCGGTGGCGGAGTGGCGCTGACATCGGCTGGCGGGTACGGGTTATATTTCGTGTCTTGCTCCCATTGCCGGCGAGCGGCGACGGTTACCGGGTCGTAGCCCAACTCTTCCCATACCAGGCTTTCCGGCAGGCCAAGTGCCTTCAGTTTGAGGCCACGGTCGGTGGTCTGCGTCATGCTCTCGGTACGGCGCTCGGCAAAGGTGAGTTCGAATTCCTCGTCGTCGGGGTTGACCCCCTTGAGCAGCAAGTGTAGGCGGAATCCCTGCTCATACACCCAAGACAGCGTATCTTGCAGCGCATCGACCTCCTCATAGTAGGCGGACTTCAGATCTTCCAGAATGTCGCGCGCCAAGCCGTCGGTATAGCCCATCATGCCTTTTGGAATCGGCGAACCAGCGAAGAAAGTATCGAGCAGGTAAACGAGGTCGGCGATCTGGTCCAGATTGCTATCGCCCTGCACCGGCGAGACCCCTCCCTTCTTGTTCGAGTAGTAGTCGGTTACGACGCCCTGCTCCTGATCCTTCTCGACCTGTGAGCGATAAATCTCAATCTGTTCTGTCGTCGCCCCTTCCAGCACGTGCGCCATGCGCAGCGGAGCGCGCATGCGGCGGCGGATCACCAGGTCCTCGTCGGTCATCTGCAGCTTGCGCCATACAGTGCGGGTGGCATCCAGGAATGGCCTGCCCATGCTGCCCATATCGTCGAAATTATCCGGGTCGTAGCGCCCCAGCGTGAGCTGCCACAGCGGGAAGATAGCCTGTTCCTTGCCGGTGATGATGTCGAACTGGTGGTACGCCTTGATCACATCCTTGAAGCGGCCATCATCATCGACGTTGGGCAGTATGGTCTCGGATGGCATACGCACGGCGGATACCACGTTCATAGCCTTATCCAGCACCCACTGCAGCGGCAGATTCCCTTCCATCACCAATCCGCGCGCATCGGAGCGCAGCTTTTCCACGCGGTTGAGCTGCAGGCGGCGTGAGTATTCTTTCCACTCCCGCTGCATAGCAGGGTTAGGCCGCTCCTGGGTGAACAACAGTCCGCCGCGGATCGTATCGCGCGCCACGCGGCTGTGGATACGCTTCACCCTGCCGTCCAGTTTGTCCATCTCGCGAATGTCGAGGATGGCCTGCCGTAACTCAGGATCCACCCACATCATCCGGTAGGCATATTTGAGTTGGTTCTCCGGTGTGGTGCGGCGGCCGCGCTCACTGGTTCCGGCGCCTCTGGCGGCATTCTCGTTCGGAAGCGTACCGCCACCCCACTTTACTGCTGCGGTTTTAGCCCTGCCGATCAAACTTGAAATCATCCCAGTGCTCTTAAACAGTCCGCCCGTTATCGCCATGATCTTTCCCTTCGTTGAATATCTCCACACTCACCACACCGCGCCAGCCGCTGACCAGACCGGCAGCATGCAACTCCTTCATGAAATCCACCGCATCAGGCCCCAGCTGGTACATCAGCGCCTTGTTTTCCGCCACTTTCGCCTCTTCTGCCGCCGTCAACTTTCGCAGTGGGCGCGATGGCTGTGGCGTCGTCGGTTTGACGTACCTTCCCGGCACGAACGGCGCTTCCGGCAATCTGCTCATGCCGCCGGCCTCGCCGGCTGCCCCAGCAACTGCTCCCGCGTCTGCACCCGGCTGCTTATCACCGTCTCCACCACGCCGGATTCTCCGCGCGTCACCAGCGCCCATACCCCGGCGCAGGCCGCGTCGAATAAGTCGTCGCCCAGCTTGGGATTCGCCATCTTGTAGCTGGAATAGCTGGCCTTGGTCGGCAGGGCCTTGATGTTGCCCAGCTGGCGCACAAAGGCGATCCAGTCCGGCGGTCCGGACAGCGCCTGCTCGTTGATGCCCGGAAGCAACATCATGTTCGCCTTATCCTTAACCCCATTCGCATCGCGGCTGTCGTCGAAATACGGGATCGCAGCATTGCCATTGTGAAACGCCGCCCGTAGCGCCGTCGCCATGCTGTGCTTGGTCATCCCCTCGAAACGGATGGGTGCGAACGTCCACTGGTTCCAGGTGCTGGCCGTGCTTTGCCCGTCGCCGATGGTGCGCCGGTCTATCTCGGTCAAGTCGTTGGCAAACAGCCGGTCGTTCAGGCTAGTGAGCATCCCCACGCCGTAGGCATCGCCGCAGGCATAGTCCGGCCGGAAGTATTGCCACAGCCCGAACATATCCATCTCCACCACCTTGTCGTCGGTGCCGGCCGGCCAGGTCTTCACGAACGGGAAGGTGATGAAGTTGCCGATCTGCTCGCACACCACCAGCGCCGACTTCGAAGCCGTCAGGCTTTCGCCGTGGCCGGAATGGTCGTAACCGAAGGTGATCAGCCCGCGCTTCTTGTAGCGCATCCCAGGCATCGGCTCGGCGATCTCCAACCGCGCCTGCAAGCCCACCTGCATCGCATTGCGGATGTACTTCTCCCAAATGTGGTTCTGCGCGCTGACGTTCTTGCACAGATACTGGCGGATGTATTCTCCTTCGGTCATCTCGGTACGCTTGCCAGCAATATAGGCCGCATCGAGTATCCCCATCTCCAACGCCATATAGACGTTCACCACAGGCAATACGTGATACGCCCCAGCAGCAATCAACGTGGAAAGCGTATCCGCCCCCTTGAACACACCAGTTATCCGCACCTGCGGTTTGAAGATGGTTCCGTTCGGAGCACCGAGGCGCTGCGTACCTGCCAGCATCGGGAAGAGTCTTGAGTAGAGACGGTCAGCCGGCATATCGTCGATCTCTTCCAGCGAGGCGCAGGTCAGTCCATCGCCGTCGATCTGGCTCATGATGCCGTAGCAACTTGCCTTTGACTGATTGACGAATTGGTAACTAGTATCCCGAAGCTGCTCGCGTCCGCTCTTGTAGGCCAGATAGGATTTCAATATCGGCGAACGCCGTATCGCTTCCAAGTGATAGTTGATGTTGCTTTGAGACTGCTGCAAACGGGGCGCGAAGATGCCAAGTTCCTGATGAGAATGGCAGGCATTGAATTTCAGGTTGTAAAGCTCCTTCGTCGAAGTCTTACGCCCGCGTCGGCAGGAAAAGTCGATGGTGTTCGGGTTGGCATCCATCTCGATGCAGCGCAGCAACTGCATCGGGTCAAGTTCAACGTCATGCACATGCTTGTGCCACATGGCGTGGTCATCCGCATAGCGCATGATCTCGACCTCGGCGCGGTTCGAGAGGCGAATGCGGTCGGCGGTGCTGACGCGGCTCATTCTGCGCCTTTCATGTCTTCGCTCTGGTTATAGTAGGCCGTCAGTTGCGTCACCTCTTCCTCGGCGGGATCCTGACAAACCTTGTGCACCCTGTGCTCGTGTCCGAGTTGATCTTTCACTATTTCAAAAGACGGCAACTTGAGCGCACCGCCGCAGTGCCAGCAAAACGAAGGTGCGCTCGGTGAGGTCACGTTATTTACCAGCGGAGCGCTTATCCAGCCCCTTCTCCGCAAGAATCGTAGCTACGTCATCGACGTGCAGGCAGTCACACATGCACGCGATTGGGTCATGCGGGCTTGGCTCATGGGTGCGCTGAACATAGCCATTGCAGTAGTCATTCCCGGCAACTGCATCACGCAGCGTGCCATGCGCCACGACCACGCCACCTTGCAGCAAAACAATCTTGTCGCCATTCTTCGCCTCACGGCCATTTCTGTAATGCATTTCAATCTCCTTCTGTTGTTTCATTGTTTGTCGAGTCAATGATCCTCGTGGCGTTAAGCCGCCCCACCTTCCTTGTGGTAATCCAGCAAGATCGGATCGCTCTCAGTCTGCTTGTTCGCCCGCTGCACCCGCTCGGCCATGGCGGAAAGCAGCTCCATGTTGCGCTTCCGGTACGCATCCGCCTCTTCCTGCGAGGCCGTCTCGCTGGCCAGCCTGCCCATCTGATCCTCTTCCGTCTCGATCACCTTCTGCGTCATGCCCATGTCGGCCAACGTCAGCCCGGCGCGGCTCAGCAGTTCGCCCAACGGCCTGAAGAGTGGGTGCGCCTCGACGTTCGTGCGCAGGATGTGGCGCTGCCCCTTCTCGTCGATGTATTCGGCGACCCTGACCTGCCCATCCTCATCCTTGTCCCACACCACCTGCTCGACCTTGACCCCGTCCGCCACAATGGTCTGCACGATCTGCTGGACGACCGCGAAGATGGAAGCCTGCAGGTCGGCATAGATGCCCATCAGGTGCTTGGGGTTGCGCTGTTCGAACGCAGCATGGTGCAACATGAAAAGCTCGGTCTGCTTCGAACAGGCTGGCTGCGTCTTGCAGAATGTCCTGTCGACATCGCAGTTGAGGCAGAAGGCATACCCATCTGGCTTGGCGGGGTAGTAAGTCGCTGTGCGGGCAGAAAGCCCGTGCTTCATTGCATTGAACCGCGTCCGTAGCGCCTCCTCGGGAGTCGGGTGCCCTTCCAGATTCGCCGCCGATGCCGCCCTCCCTTCTTCCGTCTTGGGGCCGGTGGACTTCGAGTAAGCCCTGAGCAGGTTCCGCTCCCAATGCACCTGCTCGCACTCCGTCCCGCAGCTCGGACAGTTCGCGAAATACTGGAATGGGTGATGATCGTGCTCGGGAGCCCCCACCACCCGCCCAGGCTCAGCCTTGAACGAACGGCAGCAGGTCAGCTGCTTGCAGTGAAAAGTGATCTCGGAAAGTGGTTTGGAGCGGTCTATTGCCATGCTGCGCATTTTCTACGCAGTCAGCAAGACGGAAACAGGCTGGAAAATGCCTTAAAATCAGGTCAGGCGGCCTTTTTCACAAACCTGTCTGGGAGTGCGACCATTATTGATTTGGTTCGTAGCAAGAACCGGTCGGGGAGCCAGACAAAACATACAGCAGGCCATCTCTCGGGATGGCCTTTTGTATTTTCGGCAGCCGGATCAAACGGCCTGCTGCCACCTTCGGATCAATGACTTAACAGCAAGGATGGGTCAGCGAATGCGATACAGGCACTATAAGGGCGGTATTTACGAGATCGTTTGCGAGGCCAGGCTGGAGGCAGATCCTTCCGTCATCATGATTATTTATCGTTCCGAGAACGGCGATATCTGGGCGCGGCCGCGTAACGTGTTCTTTGAGCAGGTACAGCACGAAGGCAAGACCGTGCCGCGGTTCGCGCCGCTCCAGTCATCCCGATAAACAAAAAGGACTGGCGCATCACGCGCCAGCCCTTTTGTTTTGCCCCACCTGAGATCAGCGCACCAGCTGGTCGATCTCAATCTTGATACCGCTGCTTCCCAGCGCGAGCGGCTTGCTCATGCCCTGCGCATCGCCGGGTTGCGGCATGGCATTGCCGGATTTGGAGATGCGCGCCACCACGATCACCCGGTCGAAATTCGACATCTTCATTTCCGGCGCCATCGCCATGCTGTCGTCCAGCGTGAAGCGCAACGGCAGGTCCTTCACTTGTTTGCGCAGGATCGCCAACGGCATCTTGGGGCCTTCTGCCGCACGCGCCAGCACGAACAGCGTGTCGTTCGGGTCGACCTTGCTCTTGATCGCATCGCTGATGGTCACGGTGCCGGTAATGCGTTCCTTGCCTGCCGCAGCCTTGGTTGCCGGCTCGTTGATCTGCTCCAGTGCCGGGGCTGAGACCTTGCCGCCTTTGCTCTGTGCCAGCAGCTGTTTGGCCTGATGGATGCCCTCTGCGATCATATTGGCGTCTTCCGTCCCTTCCGGAAGCTGCTTGAGCAATTTCTCCCAATGACGGATAGCCGCCGCGAAATCGCCGCGCTCCATCGCAGCGGAACCGGATAGCGCCAGTGTCTTGGCATGGTTGGGATCGAGCAACAGCGCGCGCTCCAGCAACTTGGTCGGGCCGCCCAACAACGAGCTGTGGGTCATCGCCAGGGCATCGGCGTAGTCCGCCCACAACATGGCTTCATCGGGAACGAGCTTGGTCAAACTGTCGTATGCACGCGCACCATCGGCATAGCGCCCGAGTTCGACATAAGAGCGCGCCAGCATGAGCAGCACCTCCGGATTTTCCGGATTCTCGGCAAGTTTATCCTCAAGCACCTTGAGTCCGGCTTCGGTGCGCGCCTCGCCGCCGCTGCCGGCGTGTGCCACATGCGGCAGGAAGGCATTCATATTGCCCAGCTGGAGGTAGAGCGCGACCGAGGCCAGCGGCAACAGCAGTGCCGTGACGATGGCCCCGACCTTGAGCGGATGGCGCTGCGCAGGCGCGGTCTTTTGCTCCGACAGGTGCACTTCATCCAGCAGACGCGCCTGCAACTCGCGCGTGCCCTGCTCGTGCAGCTCCGGTGTCAGCAGGCCATTGCGCAGATCGTTATCCATCTCGGCGATCTGGTCGCGGTAGATCTCCAGATTGGCGGCATCGCGCGCCACGGCATTGTTTCTCGATGTGCCGCGCCACAGCGGCACCCCCACGAACAGCACGGCCACAACCAGCAGCAGTGCGCAGATAATCCAGAAGGCAGTCATCGAATCTCTTTATTTGTCGTCGTTAAGTAAGGCAGCGGCGCGCTTTTGTGCTTCGTCGCTGAGTTCCGGCTCCGGCACGATCTGCCGGCGTTTGCGCAGCTGGTAGAACAGCATCCCGACGCCAATCAGCAGCAACGCGAACGGGCCGAACCAGAGCAGTATGGTGTAGCTCTTTACCGGCGGGTCGTACAGCACGAAGTCGCCGTAGCGGGACACCAGATAGTCGATGATTTCCTGGTCGCTCTTGCCCAGATTCATCTGCTCACGCACTTCGCGGCGCAGGTCTTCCGCCAGATCGGCATGCGAACTGGCCAGCGACTCGTTCTGGCAGACCAGGCAGCGCAGCTTCTCCGCCAGCCCGATCATACGTTTTTCCAATACCGGATCGGCGGCCAGATCCTGCGCCTCGCCGGCATGGGCAAACAGCGGCAGCAGGCTCAACAATGCGACAGATAACCACTTCATCATTCTTTCTCCAGTTGCGCGACCAGCGGCAGGATGGTCTCGCGCAGGCTCTGCGAGGTGATCGGGCCGATCTGCTTGTAACGGATGACGCCTTGCTTGTCGATAACATAGGTCTCCGGCACGCCGTAGACGCCGTAGTCGATGCCGATGCGGCCGTCTGCATCGGACACGCTCAGCGTGTAAGGATCGCCGCCCTTGCGCAGCCACTGCTCGGCATCTTCACGCTTGTCCTTGTAGTCGAGGCCGTAGATCGGCACGATCTTCTGTTCGGACAAAGCGACCAGCAAAGGGTGCTCGTCACGGCAGGACACGCACCAGGACGCCCATACGTTGAGCATCCACACTTTGCCCTTCATGTCCTGCGGCGAGAACTGTTTCTTCGGGTCGTGCAGCTGCGGCAGGGTGAACGCGGGAGCCGGTTTGTTGATCAGCGGCGAAGGGACTTCGCGCGGATCGAGGCCGAGGCCGACGAACAGGAATCCGGCCAGCACCAGAAAGATCACCAGCGGCAAAATGAAACGCATCATGCTGTCTTCTCCTGCAATGGTTGTTGCCCGCCGCTCGCGACGGCCGGTTTGTTCCTGCGCGCGTGGATGCGATAGCGACGGTCGCTGATCGCCAGGATGCCGCCCAGCGCCATGAACAGGCAGCCCGCCCAGATCCAGTCGACGAACGGTTTGATATAGACGCGCACCGCCCAGGCTTCGCTATCCGGGATCGGCTCGCCCAGCGATACATAGAGATCGCGGAACACGCCGGTGTCGATGGCCGCTTCGGTCATCGGCATGCCGGAGGCGTTGTACTGGCGCTTCTCGGGATACAGTTCGGTCACCACCTTGCCGTTCTTGCTCACGCTCATGCGGCCTTCCGCAGCGAGGTAGTTAGGGCCTTCCTTTTCGCGCACGCCGTCGAAGCGAAACACATAACCGCCCGCTTCCAGCGTGTCACCGACTTCCATGCGCACGTCGCGTTCGGTCTCATAGCCTTTCACCATGGTCACGCCGATGATGAAAACCGCCACGCCGAGGTGGGCGAACTGCATGCCGTAATAGCTCAGCGACGGCTGTTTCAGGCGCTGCCACAGGCTGCCGGAACCGGCGATACGTTTGCGCAGGTCGAGCGCGGCGGTGAACACCAGCCAGGCGGCCAGCCACATGCCGAGCGCGATCAGCGGCGTCCACAGCCCGAGCACCAGCGGCAAGATCAAGGCGATGACCACGCTGGTGGCCAGCGCCCAGCGCACACGCTGCCAGATATCCGGCAGACTGGCCTGCTTCCAGCGCGCGATCGGCCCCAGGCCCATCATCATCACCATCGGCACCATTAACGGCACGAACACGGTATGGAAGTAAGGCGGGCCGACGGATAGTTTGCCGAAACCGAGCGCATCCATGAACAGCGGATACAGCGTGCCGAGGAACACGGAGGCAGATGCGACCGACAGCAATACGTTGTTGGTCAGCAGCATCGATTCGCGCGAGACGAGATCGAACTTGCCGCCCAATCCCACCTTGGGCGCGCGCCAGGCGAACAACAGCAACGAAGAGCCGATGACCACCACCAGGAAGGACAGGATGAAGATGCCGCGCTTGGGATCGGTGGCGAAAGCATGCACCGAGGTCAGCACGCCGGAACGCACCAGGAAGGTGCCGAGCAGCGACAACGAGAATGCCGCGATGGCGAGCAGCACCGTCCAGCTTTTGAATGCGCCGCGCTTTTCAGTGACT
Organism: Sideroxyarcus sp.; assembly: GCA_035299445.1. Classification (GTDB taxonomy): domain Bacteria; phylum Pseudomonadota; class Gammaproteobacteria; order Burkholderiales; family Gallionellaceae; genus Sideroxyarcus. Next base: position 378,802 of record DATGWO010000014.1, on the reverse strand, counting down.
GCGAGCGAGTGCATCAGTGCCGTGCCGACCAGCCATGGCATGAACGAAGCGTTCTCCACCGGATCCCAGAACCACCAGCCGCCCCAGCCCAGTTCGTAATATGCCCACCAGCTGCCGAGCGCGATACCGAAGGTCATGAACACCCAAGCCACGGTCGTCCACGGACGCGACCAGCGCGCCCAGGTCGCATCCAGCTTGCCGCCCAGTAGCGCCGAGATGGCGAAGGCGAACGCCACCGAGAAACCGACATAGCCCATGTACAGCATGGGCGGATGGATCACAAGACCGGGGTCTTGCAGCAACGGATTCAGGTCGCGCCCGTCCATCGCCCCGGGCAACAAGCGCTCGAAAGGATTGGAGGTGAACAGCATGAACAGCAGGAAGCCGACCGATACCAGACCCATCACACCGATCACGCGCGCCACCATCTCTTCCGGCAGATGTTTGCTGAACATCGCCACCGCGATGGTCCACAGCGTCAGGATGAAGGTCCACAGCAGCAGCGATCCTTCGTGCCCGCCCCACACTGCAGATATGCGGTAGATCACCGGCAGTTGCGAATTGGAGTGCTGTGCGACATACAGCACGGAGAAATCATTGGCGATGAAGGCATAGGTCAAACAGCCGAAGGCGATCGCCACGAACACGAAATGCCCTGCCGACAAAGGCCGGGCGATACCCATCAATACCGCGCTGCCGCGCGCTGCGCCGACGATGGGCAAGATGCCTTGCAACAGCGCCAACCACAGCGCAACGATCAATGCGAACTGTCCGATCTCTGGAATCATGCTGGTACTTTCACTGAATTATTTGACTACTGGATATGCTGCGGGGACACCGGAGGCCGGCTGCTGCACGCCGGCTTTCGCTTCTTCAGCCTTCTTGATCGCATCGGCGGCTTCAGGCGGCATGTAGTTCTCGTCGTGCTTGGCCAGCACTTCGTCGGCATGGAACACGTTGTCGGCTTCGATCTTGCCCTGCGCCACCACACCCTTACCTTCCTTGAACAGGTCGGGCAGAATGCCCTTGTAGACCACCGGCATCGCCTTGTGGGTATCGGTGATGTTGAAATGCACGGTCAGTCCGTCATTCTGGCGCTGTACGCTGCCCGCCTCGACCAACCCGCCGATGCGGAAACTGCGACCTTGCGGCGCCTCGTTGTTGAACACTTGGGTCGGGGTGAAATACAGGCTGACATTGTTCTTCAATGCATACAGCACCAGCCCCACCGCCGCTGCAACCAGCACGATGCCGGCCACGATGAATCCCAATCTCTTTTGTCTCGGTGTCATGCGCGCTCCCCGTTTCCGTTGTCTTCCATGTCCGTGCGTATCAGGCGCAATTCGCGCAAGATCTGTTTGCGGCGGTTGCGCACCAGCCCTATCTCGATGGCGAACACCAGCAAGGTCACGCCGTAGGAGCCCCACACATAGAAGGCATAGCCGTTCATGGCAAAAAATTCGCCCCAGTTCATTGCTGCACCTCCTTGAGCTCATTCACCCATTGTGTATTGCGCTCGCGCTCCAGGATGATGCTGCGCACCCGCGCCAGTGCAACCGCGATGGCATACAGCCAGCAGGCCACCAGCGTGATGAACATGGCCTGCTGCATGGCAACGTGCATGCTGGTGCCGCTGAATTTGATGGTCGCCCCTTGGTGCAGGGTGTTCCACCACTTCACCGAGAAATAGATGATCGGCACGTTGACCGAGCCGACGATGGCCAGCAGTGCACTGGCACGATCGGCGCGACGCGGGTCTTCGATGGAGGCATGCAGCGCGATATAACCGAGATACAGGAACAGCAGGATCAACTCGGATGTCAGCCGCGCATCCCATACCCACCAAGCCCCCCACATCGGCTTGCCCCACAGCGCGCCCGTCCACAGCGAGATGAAGGCGAACAGCGCACCGGTAGGCGCCAAGGCCTGCGCCATCATGGAGGACAGGCGGGTGTTGAAGATCAACCCCATCGCCGCGTAACCGGCCATGATCAGATAGATGAACATGGACAGGATGGACGCGGGAACATGGATGAAGATGATGCGGTAGGCCTCGCTCTGCGTCGCATCGGTCGGTGCGACGAAGAAGCCGATGTAGAGGCCGATGACAAACAGGATTGCAGCTGGCCATGCGAAGAAGGGGATCAGTTTTCCCGCCAGCCCGTAAAAGTTGGACGGTGCCGAATATTTAAACCAGTTGATAGCCAAATCTTTACTCCATCGAAATACGCAACGCCTGTGCCGCCACGAACGGCGTGAACACCAAGGCAAACAACATGAACGCCCCCAACAACGACAGGTTGGATGCCGCACTCATCCCACTGGTGACCGCCTCCACCGCCCCTGCGCCGAAGATCAGCACCGGAATGCATAAAGGCAGCACCAACAACGACACCAGCACGCCGCCGCCACGCAATCCCAGCGTAAGCGCCGCACCGACAGCGCCTATCATGCTCAGGATCGGCGTACCCAACAACAGTGCCAGCACCAGGATCCACAAGGCCGATGCCGACATGTCGAACTGCAACCCCAGCACCGGCGCGATCAACGCCAGCGGCAAGCCGGACAACATCCAGTGCGCCACGATCTTGCCCAACACCAGCGCGGTGAGCGACTGCGGTGCCAGCATCATCTGTTCCAGCGTGCCGTCCGCATGGTCGGCCGAAAACATGCGCGGCAATGACAGCATGGAGGCCAGCAAGGCCGCGACCCACACCACACCCGGCGCCATCTTGCGCAGCATCTCCGGTTCCGGCCCGACGCCGAGCGGGAACAGGCTTGCCACCATCACGAAGAATACCAGCGTGGTCAACACATCGGCTCGGCGGCGCATCGCCAGCAACAGATCGCGCCGGATTACCAATCCCAGCAAACCGAAGAGCGACAATCTGTTCATGACAGCATCAACTCTCGCGTTTGCACACCGGCAACTTGCAGCGGCTGGTGCGTGGTGAAAATCGCCATGCCGCCTTTCGACAGATGTTCGCCGATAAGTTCCTGCATCAGGCCCACTGCCCCCACATCCAGTGCGGTCAAAGGCTCATCCAATATCCACAAACGCGCATCGCCGATCAACAGTCGTGCCAGCGCGACCCTGCGGCGCTGCCCCTGCGACAATACCTTCACCGGCAGATGTTCACGACGCTGCAAGCCCATGCGGCGCAAAGCGGAGATCGCCTGCGAGTCGGATACGACATATCCCGCCAAGCCTGCGCTCATCTGCAAATTTTCGAGCGCACTCAATTCATCCTTGATGGCGTTCAAGTGCCCGAGATAACACATCGCAGCATGGAAGACATCATCCCACTCATCAATATCCAGCCCGCACCAATGTACCGTGCCATGCGCCGGCCGCACAAAGCCACACAAGGTGCGCAACAGGCTCGTCTTGCCGCTGCCGTTCGCGCCATGCACCTGCATCAACTCACCCGCCGAAAGCGTGAAGCTCAGATTGCTGAACAGGCGATGGTCGCCGCGCTCGCAAGCAAGATCGTTCACTTCCAGAATAGGTGTTTGCGGCATGGAAAAACGCGTCGTACGTTAGAATCAAAATAGCGCCGGATTATATACGATTGAACCGCGGCCGGTGCGGCACATCTATTGGGTTATAATCCGCGCCGCATCAGCCGTTCGCAACCAATTTGATCTGAGGAAAAACATGGGATTTTTGGCGGGTAAACGCATTCTCGTTACCGGAATGATCAGCAATCGTTCAATTGCCTACGGTGTCGCCCAAGCCATGCATCGCGAAGGAGCAGAACTCGCTTTCACCTATCAAGGCGATCGCGTCAAAGATCGCGTAGTGGATATGGCCAAGGAGTTCGGCAGCGACCTCATATTCCCATGCGATGTTTCCTCAGACACGGAAATCGAGCTGCTCTTCACCAACCTATCCAGACACTGGGGCAAATTCGACGGCTTCGTCCACGCCATCGCCTTTGCTCCGCGCGAAGCCTTGGACGGTGAATTTCTCGACGGCTTCAGCCGCGAGGCTTTCCGTATCGCGCACGATATCAGCGCCTACAGTTTCCCGGCAATGGCCAAGGCCGCACTGCCCCACTTGAACGACAGGTCGTCGATCCTGACCATGAGTTACCTCGGCGCGGTGCGCACCATGCCGCATTACAACGTCATGGGGATGGCCAAGGCCAGCCTGGAAGCCAGCGTGCGCTATCTGGCGATGGAGCTCGGCCGCAAAGGGATACGCGCCAACGCCATCTCCGCAGGCCCGATCAAAACGCTGGCCGCTGCCGGCATCGGCGATTTCGGCAAGCTGCTCGCTTATAACGCCAAGCATGCCCCGCTCAAACGCAACGTCACCGTGGAGGAAGTCGGCAATGCCGCCGCCTTCCTGTGCAGCGATCTGGCCAGCGGCATCACCGGTGAAATCACCTATGTGGACGGCGGTTTCAACACCACCTCGCTCGGCAGCACAGAGGCATAACATTCCTCGACAGCATAAAAAACGCCGCTCAATGAGCGGCGTTTTTTATCCCGTTAAACCGGCGGAAGTTTACTTCTTCTCGTCAGCGGTAAATTTCTTCATGCTGATATCCGCGCGCTGTTTTGCATCAGCCAGATAAGCCATCAACAGCTCCTCGCCGGTCAGCTGGCGTATCTGTTGGGCATAACGATTGCGCTTGCCTTCGTCGACGGCCGCGGCTTCTTTCACCGCATCGATACGCGCCAATGCGTAACCGCCCTGCCCGTCGGAGACACCCACGTAAGCCGGCAATTTCGCTGTATCGGCGCGGAACACCGCCTGCAGAAGGTCTGGCGCCATGCTTGAACGCTGGTTGCGCGAAACGCTTTGGACCGCCTTCCAAGCTACACTTGGCTTATCACCGCGCTGCAACTTTTCAAGTATCTCCTTGCCCTGCTGCTCCGCCAGTGCCGCAGCCTGCTGCTGTTGCAGTTTCTGCCGGATAGCTGCCGCGACTTCCGCCAATGGTCGTGTGCTTGCCGGCTTGTACTCGGCCACCCGTGCAGCCAACAACATGTTCGTCCCGACTTCAATGGCGGCCGTATTGCGCTTGTTCTTCAAAACGTCTTCCGAGAAGACTGCTTGCAACACCTTGTCAGTCCATACCCCGTTCGGCTGCTGACCTTTGCTCAGCCATACCCCGTGCTGCACCGACGCCTTAACCAATTCGGCCGCCGACTTCAAAGTATCACTCTGCTCGTACACGGCGTTGTTGAACTTCTCGGCCAGCTCGGCGAATTTATCAGTAGCATGCTGCGACTTGAGACGTTGCACGATCACTTCACGCACTTCGCCAAGCGGCTGCGCCTTGGCCGGCTTGACCGCCAACAGCTTGATGATGTGATAACCATAGTCCGATTGCACCAGTTCGCTCACCTCGCCCGTTTTCAGGCTGAACACGCTATCCTCGAAAGATTTCACCATCGAGCCGCGGCCGAACATGCCGAGATCGCCGCCATTGGCTGCCGACCCGGGATCTTGCGAATACTGCTTGGCCAATGCCGCAAATTTGGCCGGTGCTTGTTTGACTTGCTGCAAAATCTGTTCAGCCTTGGCTTTAGCCGCCTGCTTATCCGCCTCAGAAGCCTGCTTGGCTGCCGCAATCAAAATGTGCGCTGCCTGACGCTGCTCTTGCGTACCGAAATCGGCGAGATGTTCTTCGTAATATGCCTTGATCTCTGCATCGCTCAAAACAATCGTCGGCAACAACGAATCGGCCGAGAAGGTGACATATTCAACGCTGGCACGTTCCGGCAACTGGAATTCGCCGGCATTCTTGTCGTAATAAGCGCCGACATCCGCATCCGTCACGCGCACCTGTCTCAAGAAAGCTTCAGCATTCAGATTGGCCACCGCAACAACACGTTGCTGCTCGTTGAGACGAATCAACGCTTCGGCGACTGTATCAGCCGCATAGCCGTTCTGCGCATAGGCATCTGTCAGCTGGCGCGACGCCATGTCCTGGCGCAGGCGTGCTTCGAACCCCAGGCGGTTCATTCCACGTTCGCTCAGCGCAGCCTCATAACGCTGCATATCGAACTTACCATCCACCTGGAACGCACCGATGCCGGCAATGATTTGGGCAAGCTGTTCATCCCCCATCATCAAACCGGCACTGCGCGCCTCCCCCGCCAGAACGCGCTGGGCAACCAATCCTTCCAGCACAGAGTGTTTGATTTCAGGCTGATCGAAGAAAGCCGGGTCGAAATTCGCACCCGCCATTTCGCGGATACGCTGCCGCTGCTGATCCAGCGCATTGTCAAATTCCTGCTGCACGATTTTTTCGCCGTTCACTGTCGCAACGGGTTCCGGGCCGCTCGAATTGCGGTAGGAATCAACACCCCAAAGCGCAAACGGCAGAATGATGAGCGCCAATACGATCTGTACCAGCCGTTTTTTCTCATGCACGAAATCGAACATAGCAACCTACCTAAAAATATGGGTGCAAATCAAAACGGGACACCCAACATGAAAAAAGGCGAACTTTCGTTCGCCTCTGTTTGGCGGAGTGGACGGGACTCGAACCCGCGACCCCCGGCGTGACAGGCCGGTATTCTAACCAACTGAACTACCACTCCATAAAACTTTACTACCTAATCTTTGGTGGGTGCTGACGGGATCGAACCGCCGACAATCGCCTTGTAAGGGCGGTGCTCTACCAGCTGAGCTAAGCACCCCAAGAAAGACCGCTAGTTTACAGCATCTTTTAAACCTTTACCAGCACGAAATTTAGGAACTTTCGCCGCCTTGATTTTAATTGCTGCGCCAGTACGCGGATTACGGCCGGTACGTGCAGCACGTTTGCCGACATAGAACGTGCCAAAGCCCACCAGGCTCACCAACTCACCCTTCTTGAGGGACTTCTTGATTGCTTCGATAGTGGCATCCAGCGCACGACCGGCAGCAGCTTTAGAAAGATCGGCGGATTTTGCGATTGCGTCAATCAAGTCGGATTTATTACTCACGCGATTCCCCTTTGCTTGTAAGTTGGTGACACAGGAAAGTGCTGCAGCGGCTTTATATCAAGGGTTGCAGAGCGGGTCAAGCAAATGGGGAAATTTTTCTACTCCCCTGTCTGCTCGCAAACCCGCATCAATGCTTGATTGCAGAGGATGTGCCCGTTTCGCCAATCGGCGCCGTCGGTGCCACAGCGGCAACTTCCGGCTCCGTCAATGGCTCCGGCTTGCGCTCCAGCGCCATCTCCAACACCTGCTCGATCCACTTTACCGGATGGATATCCAGCTTGTTCTTTACATTATCCGGAATCTCGACCAGGTCCTTGGTGTTTTCTTCCGGGATCAGAACAACCTTGATGCCGCCGCGTTGCGCAGCCAACAGTTTTTCTTTCAATCCACCGATCGGCAACACTTCACCGCGCAAAGTGATCTCGCCGGTCATCGCGACATCCGCGCGTACCGGGATGCCAGTCAATGCGGAAACCATCGCGGTGCAGATACCGATGCCGGCGCTCGGGCCATCCTTGGGCGTTGCGCCTTCCGGCAAATGGATGTGCAAATCGTTTTTCTCATAGAAGCTGGAGGAAATTCCCAAAGTCTTGGCACGGCTCCGCACCACACTCAAAGCTGCCTGGATCGACTCTTGCATCACCTCACCCAGCTTGCCGGTAGTCGTAGTCTTGCCCTTGCCCGGCAACACCGCAGTCTCGATGGTTAGCAACTCGCCGCCGACTTCCGTCCATGCCAAACCGGTGACTTGTCCGACCTGGTTATGCTTCTCGGCGATGCCGTAACTATAACGACGCACGCCGAGATACTTGTCCAGGTTGCGCGCGTTGACCGTCACTTTGGCCTCGCGCCCTTTCAACAGCAACGACTTCACCACCTTGCGGCATATCTTGGACAACTCGCGCTCCAAACCGCGTACGCCGGCCTCGCGCGTGTAGTAGCGCAGGATGTCGCGGATTGCGCTCTCGGAAATACTGATCTCCTCCGGCTTCAGACCGCTGTTCTTGATCGCCTTGGGTAGCAAATAACGCGAGGCGATATTGACCTTTTCATCTTCGGTATAGCTCGACACATGGATGACTTCCATGCGATCCAGCAACGGTGCCGGAATGTTCATGCTGTTCGACGTCGCAACGAACATCACGTCCGACAGGTCGTATTCGACTTCGACATAGTGATCGACAAAGGTATGGTTCTGCTCCGGGTCGAGCACTTCCAGCAAGGCCGAGGAAGGATCGCCGCGAAAATCCATGCCCATCTTGTCTACTTCATCGAGCAGGAACAGCGGGTTCTTCACGCCGACCTTGCTCATGTTCTGCAAGATCTTGCCCGGCATCGAGCCGATATAGGTGCGGCGGTGGCCGCGAATCTCGGATTCGTCGCGCACTCCGCCCAAAGACATGCGTACGAACTTGCGGTTGGTGGCGCGCGCAATCGATTGGCCCAGCGAGGTCTTGCCCACGCCGGGAGGACCGACCAAGCACAGGATCGGCGCTTTCATCTTGTCCACACGCTGTTGCACCGCGAGATATTCCACGATGCGTTCTTTGACCTTTTCCAAACCGTAGTGATCGGCTTCCAGTACGCCTTCGGCATGCTTCAGATCTGTATCAATCTTGGTCTTCTTCTTCCACGGCAAACCGATAAGAATATCGATGTAGTTACGCACCACCGTCGCTTCCGCAGACATCGGCGACATCAGACGCAGCTTCTTCAGCTCAGCCTCGGCCTTGGCGCGCGCATCCTTGGGCATGTGCGCGGCCTTGATCCGCTTCTCGATCTCCTCGATGTCGGCACCATCTTCGCCTTCTCCAAGTTCTTTCTGGATGGCCTTGACCTGCTCGTTCAGGTAATACTCACGCTGACTCTTCTCCATCTGGCGCTTGACGCGGCCGCGGATGCGCTTCTCTACCTGCATGATGTCCAGCTCAGCTTCCAACAGGCCGAGTAGATGCTCGAGGCGCTTGCGCACATCGAATATCTCCAGCACCTCCTGTTTCTGCTCCAGTTTGAGCGGCAAATGAGCGGCGATGGTATCCGCCAGGCGGCCTGCATCATCGATGCCGGCCAGCGAAGTGAGGATCTCCGGCGGAATCTTCTTGTTCAACTTCACATATTGGTCGAACTGGTTGATCAAAGCACGGCGCATCGCCTCGGCTTCGTTGCCGATCTCCTCATCGACCGGGATCGGCTGGATCTCGGCGTCGAAATGGGATTTGTCGTCGAACACGCGCAGCACCTTGGCGCGTTGCGTACCTTCCACCAGCACCTTGACCGTGCCATCCGGCAATTTCAGCATCTGCAGGATGTTGGCGACGCTGCCGATGCGGTACATGTCTTCGGTGGCAGGCTCGTCTTTGGCAGCGGATTTCTGCGCCACCAGCACGATGCTCTTGCCGGCCTCCATCGCCGCTTCCAGCGCCTTGATCGATTTGGCTCGCCCGACAAACAGCGGAATGACCATGTGCGGGAAGACCACCACATCGCGCAAAGGCAACAACGGGAACAGGTCGGCGTGGGTAGAGATAGGATCGTATTCGGCCATGATGGGTACTCTTAAACGTTACGGACGATACCTAGATGGGAGCATAACAGGAGAATTCAACCCTCATCCCAAGGACGTCAAGCGACCTTGGGGGTGTCCGCATACATCACGATGGGAGCGATCTCGCCTGCACTGTTCTCGTCCAGTACCACTTTGCTCACGTTCTCCGCCGAGGGCAGGTCGAACATGGTGTCCAGCAATGCCTGCTCAAGGATGGAACGCAAACCGCGCGCACCGGTCTTGCGCGCCAGAGCCTTCTTGGCGATGGCATTCAACACGCCCTCGCGGAACTCCAGCTCCACCCCCTCCATCTCGAACAGCTTCTGATATTGCTTGGTCAGCGCGTTCTTCGGCTCGGTCAGGATCTGGATCAGCGCTGCCTCGTCCAACCCTTCCAAGGTCGCCACTACCGGCAGACGACCGACAAACTCGGGAATCAGACCGAACTTGATCAGATCCTCCGGCTCCACATCGCGCAACACCTTGCCGATGTCGTGATTGTCTTCGCGCTTGGCCAGATTGGCGGAAAAACCGATGCCAGCCTTCTCCGAGCGATTGCGAATGACTTTCTCCAGCCCGTCGAAAGCGCCGCCGCAGATGAACAGGATGTTGCTGGTATCAACCTGCAGAAACTCGGTATTGGGATGCTTGCGCCCGCCCTGCGGTGGGATCGAGGCTTTGGTACCTTCGATCAGCTTGAGCAATGCCTGCTGCACGCCCTCGCCTGACACGTCGCGGGTGATGGACGGATTGTCCGACTTGCGTGAGATCTTGTCGATCTCGTCGATGTAAACGATACCACGCTGGGCCCGCTCCACATCGTAATCGCAGGCCTGCAACAACTTCTGGATGATGTTCTCCACATCCTCGCCGACATAGCCGGCTTCGGTCAGCGTGGTGGCATCCGCCATCACGAACGGGACATTGAGCAGGCGCGCCAACGTCTGTGCCAGCAAGGTCTTGCCGGAACCGGTCGGGCCGACCAGCAAAATGTTGCTCTTGGCCAGTTCGACGCCGTCCTTGTCGGTGTTCTTCAGGCGCTTGTAGTGGTTGTACACAGCCACGGACAGTATCTTCTTCGCCTGACGCTGGCCGATGACATACTCGTCCAGCTTGGCGCATATCTCGTGCGGCACCGGCAACTCGTTCTTGTCCGCCTTGTCGCCGCCGATGCTGCTCTGCGACTCCTCGCGGATGATGTCGTTGCACAGCGCGATACACTCGTCGCACACGAACACCGACGGCCCCGCGATCAGCTTGCGCACCTCGTGCTGGCTTTTGCCGCAGAACGAGCAGTACAGCAGCTTGTCACCCTTGTTCTTGTCCGATGTCATTTATACCTCCGCCCCGAAATTATCGGCAGCCCACATGAATTACTAAACCCGCTTATCCAGCACCTGGTCGATCAGGCCATATTCCTTCGCTTCCTGAGCCGAAAGGAAGTTATCGCGCTCGCTGTCGCGCGCGATCTCTTCCACGCTACGCCCGGTGTGCTGGGACATCAACGCATAGAGGCGCTCGCGCAGACTCAAGATGTACTTGGCATGGATCTCGATATCGGAAGCCTGGCCGCGGAAGCCACCGAGCGGCTGGTGGATCATCACCGTCGAGTTCGGCAAGGCGAAACGCTTGCCCTTCTCGCCCGCCTGCAGCAGGAAGGCGCCCATGGACGCGGCCATACCGATACACAGCGTGGAGACCTGCGGCTTGATGAACTGCATGGTGTCGTAGATCGCCATGCCGGCCGAGATCGAACCGCCCGGCGAGTTGATGTAGAAGTGGATATCCTTGTCCGGATTCTCCGACTCCAGGAACAGCATCTGCGCCACGATCAGGTTGGCGGTGTGGTCATTGACCTCGCCGACCAGAAACACCACGCGCTCCTTCAGCAGGCGCGAATAGATGTCATAGGCACGCTCACCGCGCCCGCTGGTCTCCACCACCATCGGAATCATGCCGATGTCCTGTGGTTCGATCATTTCCGAGGTGGCGCTGCGCAGCATAATCAGTTACTCCCCATCAGTTCGTTCAGTGTGACTGCTTGATCGGTCACCTTGGCACCTGCCATCACCCAGGCCACCACGTTGTCTTCCAGCACCAGGTTCTCCACCTCGCGCAGGCGCGACGGATCGGCGTTGTACCAGCGCACCACCTCTTCCGGACGCTCGTAGCTCTGCGCATACTCCTGCACCAGCGCTTTCACCTGTTCCGGCTTGGCGCTCAGGCCTTGCTTCTTCACCAGCTCCGCCAGGATCAGGCCGAGTTTCACGCGCTTGCCCGCGCGCTCGACGAACATATCGGTCGGCAACTGCATCCCCTTCGGGATCTTCATGCCGCGCGCTTCCATATCGTGCAATGTCTGCTGCATCAGGCTTTGCGCCTCGCCTTCCAGCAGCGCCTTCGGCACTTCCAGCTGGGCGATCTTGAGCAGGACATCCATCACATTCTCTTTATTGCGCACCTTCACGCGACGGGCGGCCTCGCGGCTGATGTTCTCGCGCACTTCGGCCTTGAATTTCGCCACATCGCCGTCCTTCACCCCCACCGATTTGACGAACTCGGAATTCACTTCGGGCAAGTGCGCCTCTTCCACCGCATGCACGGTGATGGTGAACGTCACCTGCTTACCGGCCACATCCTTGCCGTGGTAATCGGCTGGGAAAGTCATGTCAAAAGACTTGGTCTCGCCGGCCTTCATGCCGACGATGGCTTTCTCGAAGTCCGGCAGCATGCGTCCTGCCCCCAGCACCACCGCAAAATCCTTGGCCTCGCCGCCTTCGAACACCACACCGTCCAGCTTGCCGGAAAAATCGATGCGCACCTGGTCGTCGTTCTTCGCGGCACGGTCGGCCTTCTTGAACTGGGCGCGTTGCTTGCGCAGCGTATTGATGGTCTCTTCCACGTCTGCGTCGCTCATGGCGAACGTGACACGATTCACGCTTTCGCCGGAGATGTCGCCCAGCACAACTTCCGGATAAACCTCGAAGGTCGCGCTGTATTCGATCTGCGGCGCATTCAGGTCGGTGGTCTTGATCTCGAACTGCGGATAGCCGGCGACTTGCAACTTGTTGCTGTCGGCCGCCTCGGCAAAGGAGCGCTGCAGGCTCTCGCCGAGCACTTCCTGATGCACCGATGCGCCGTATTGCTGCTCCAGCACCTTGAACGGCACCTTGCCTGGACGGAAACCATGCACCTTGGCGGTACGGCCGATACGCTTGAGGCGGGCTTCGACCTCGCCGCGCAGCTGTTGTTGGGGGATGGATGCACTCAAACGGCGTTGCAATCCACTCAAGGTCTCTACATTTGACATACTGACACTTCCTTTGAATTTAAGCAGGCTTCAGAAAACGAATATCGCGGTCTGAATGATACATGAAACAGGGCGGGAAGACCCGCCCTGTCTGTTAACCCTGATGGGCCGGGACGCGCGGCAAGCGCCAGATGTCGCGGTTATAGTCCAGTATGGTGCGATCGCTGGAGAATTTACCGCTGGTCGCGGTATTGAGGATGCTCATGCGCGTCCAGCGCTCCTGATCGCGGTAGGCGGTCGCCACTTCACGCTGTGCATCGATGTAGCCGCGGAAGTCGGCTGCCGTCAGCCACGGGTCGTTCGGGCTCAGGATGGCCTGCACGATGGGCTCGAACAGCCCCGGCTCGAACAGGTTGAAATGCCCGCTCTCCAGCAGGTGGATCACCCGCGCCAGATCGGCATCGGCTGCCGCGATGGCGGCCGGGTCGTAATGTCCGCGTGTCGCCTCGACCTGCTCCGCAGTCAACCCGAACAGGAAGAAATTCTCTGCGCCGACCTCTTCGCGGATCTCGATGTTGGCGCCATCCAGCGTGCCGATGGTAATCGCCCCGTTCATCATGAACTTCATGTTGCCGGTGCCGGAAGCCTCCTTGCCGGCAGTGGATATCTGTTCGGACAGATCGGCCGCCGGGCAGATCACCTCCATCGCCGACACGCGATAGTCAGGCAGGAAGGCGAGACGCAACAATCCCTTGGTGTCGGCGTCATGATTGACGACATCGGCCACCGCCGTGACCAGACGGATGATGAGCTTGGCCATGGCGTAACCCGGTGCCGCCTTGCCGCCGATGAGCACGCAACGCGGTGTCCATTCGGCAATATCGCCACGCTTGATGCGGTCGTACAGATGGATGACGTGCAGGACGTTCAGCAACTGGCGCTTGTATTCGTGGATACGCTTCACCTGCACGTCGAACAAGGCGCCGGCATCGAACTCGACGCCGCAATCGCGCACGACCAGCGCTGCCAGGCGCTGCTTGTTCGCCTGTTTGACCTTCCTCCATTCGGCACGGAAATCCTGGTCGTCGGCGAATCTGTCCAACGGCTTGAGTGCGGACAGATCGGTACGCCAGGCGTCGCCGATGGTTCTGTCGAGCAGCGCGCTCAGCAGGGGGTTGCTGGAAGCGATCCAGCGGCGCGGTGTCACCCCGTTGGTCTTGTTGTTGAACTTGTCCGGCCATAGCTCGAAGAAATCATGGAACAGGTGCTGCTGCAGCAACTGCGAATGCAATGCCGCCACCCCGTTCACCGAATGGCAGGCGACTACCGCCAGATAGGCCATACGGACTTGCGGCACGGCGCCTTCCTCGATGATCGACATGCGGCGCTGCCGTTCGGTATCGCCCGGCCAGCGCAGCGACACCTCCGCCATATAGCGCGCGTTGATCTCGTAGATGATGTCCAGCAAGCGCGGCAACAAGGCACCGAACATCTTCACCGGCCAGCGCTCCAGCGCTTCCGGCAACAGGGTGTGATTGGTGTAAGCCATGGTGCGCGAAGTGATCGCCCATGCCGCATCCCAGCCCAAGCCATGTTCATCCATCAGCAACCGCATCAGCTCCGGCACAGCACAAGTCGGATGCGTATCGTTCAGCTGGAAACTGTTCTTCTCGGCGAACGCGGAAAAATCCTCGCCGTATTTGTGCACCCATTGCCGCAGCACATCCTGCAGGCTGGCCGAGGCCAGGAAGTACTGCTGGCGCAGGCGCAGCTCCTTGCCGTTCTCGCTGGCGTCGTTGGGATACAACACCATGGTGATGTGCTCGGCCGCGTTCTTGGCGGCAACGGCTTCGGTGTAGCTGCCGGCATTGAACTCGTCCAGGTTGAACTCCTCGGTGGCTGCGGCCTTCCACAGACGCAAGGTATTCACCGTGCCGTTGCGGTAACCGGGAACAGGCATGTCGTACGGCACCGCCAGCACATCCTGCGTATCCACCCAGCGCACATGACTCTTGCCATCGGCGTCGACATAAAAATCCCTGCGCCCGCCAAACTTGATCCTGACCGTATATTCCGGACGTTCGACCTCCCACGGATTGCCGTTGCGCAGCCAGTGATCCGGCTCTTCCACCTGCCGCCCCTGCTCGATCCGCTGGCGGAACATGCCGTATTCGTAGCGGATGCCATAGCCGGTCACCGGCAATTGCAAGGACGCGCAACTATCCAGGAAACAGGCGGCCAACCGCCCCAAGCCGCCGTTTCCCAGGCCCGCATCGCTTTCCAGCTCGCGCACCTCTTCCAGCGCCAAGCCCAGATTGCGCAGCGCCTCGGCAGTCTTGTCATCCATGTCCAGATTCAGCAATGCATTGCCCAAAGCGCGCCCCATCAGGAACTCCAACGACAGGTAATACGCCTGTTTGCAGGAGGACTCGTCATAGGCGCGCTGCGTACGGCGCCAGCGTTCGACCAGCCGGTCGCGCAACGCCCATGCGCACGAAGCATAAACGCGGTACGACGAGACGCTCGCCTTATCCCATCCCAGCGAGTGATTGAAATAGCGGCAGAAGTCTTCCTCGATGCCGATCGCGCTCATGCCCAGCGGCGGCATGCGCAGTGTATTGGGAGGTTTGGGGATGAATGGCTGATTGACTGTATTCATTCACATGCACCGGATGAAAATGAAATGGGGGTAGGCTCGCATCAGGCGACCTCGATACGGAATTCGAGTTTCTGCGCTTGCGCAGTCAAGCGGGCGTCAAAGGTAAGCACCACGGCCTGCATGATCTTCTCGAAACCGGCCTCGGACTGCGAAACGCTGAAGCAGGGACGTGAATCCAGCGACACCGGATAATCGACCGAGATACTGAGCCTGCCGCCCAGCACTGCGTCTTCAAGCACGAGGTGACGCATCGCATCCAGATGCAACTCCTGCCCGAAACCACCCAGGATATCGCCCTCCATGCTGAAACGGCCGGCGGGACCGTCGCAGCTCGGCATCGCCAGATTGACGGTGACGCGGAACAAGCCTTCGCCGACATCGGCGAAGTGGTAAGCGACACGCATGCAGGCACCGTCCAGCACTATGGATTTACGCACCTTGCCCGCCCCCAGTGCCGCATCGAACGCAACGCCGTGCGCCAGACCTGCATCGGCAGCCGACACATAAACAGGGCTGCTCTCCACACCGCCGGCAAGCCACTTGTCGATGAACATCAGCTTCTGCCGTTCGTCGATCACCATGTCCGCCTGCGTGATCTCGTGCTTGTGGCTGACGCGCTCGTGCGGATTGGCAATACCTTCGCCCTGATGCTGCGTGTCAGGTAGCGCATGCACCTTGCGGTGGTAATGCTCGGCCGGCATGGACAAGGTGTCGGCGAAATTATGGTTCAAGCGATAGGCATCGAATTCGCACAATGCCGCGCTGCCGTCCTGCCGCAGCACCGCCTGCAGCAAACCGTTCTGCAGGAATACCTCTTCATCGCCATCCAGGTCGAGATCATGCGCCAGCCTGGAGTGGCGCGGTGCAATCTCGTCCAGCAAACCTTCCAGCTTGACGATGGCGTTGTAGATGGCACGGCGCAGATGCGGCAGATACAGCCCGCCGAACAAACCATGCCAATAGGCGTCGTTGGCCTGCGCCTCATACAGCGCATCGAACATCTCCGCCGTCTGCTTCTTCTTGGGCAAGGCATGCAGGCGCCGCGACAGGCCCAGCATGCGCTTGTGCATCCAGTTTGATTCCGGATAGCGCATCAGGAAATTCTTCCAGATGCCGCCGCGCAGGAATGATTTGCTCTGTTCGAACTGGCCGGACGATTTCGAAGCCTGCACCAGATCGGCATAGTGATGCGCGGCAGGGACCGGCAAGGTCCACTCGTTCATCTCGATGTAGGAAGTGGTCGGCAGATACACCACGCCGCGCGTCTTGGCGCGAGCATGGTAGTCGCAATAGCGCTCGGTCTGGATGATGTTCGAAGCCAGCACGCCCTCGATGAACTGGGTGAGCCAGCCCTTTTCGTACACCCATTCGTAGGTCTCCGGCCAGATGCCGAACTTTTCGATGTCATCGAAATAGATCGCCGCCGGTTCGCCGCCTTCCTTCGCCAGGCTCTCCAGATAACCCACCACCTCATGCGCCGGCGAGAACGGCAGGCGGTAACGCAGTGCTTCCGAAATGGGGAACAGGTCGAGCTGGCGACCATTCTCTTCGGTGGTGAAATAACCGTCCAGCTCGCCTACCTGCTTGCCGGTGCACAAGAAGTGGTAGTCGTCGACCGTGGAATAGCGGATACCCGAATCCGCCAGCGACGGCACCACCGTGGCCTCCCACACCCGCTCGGTCAGCCATGCCCCCTGCGGGCGCTGCCCCAGGCTCTGTTCCAGACAATCCGACATGCGCTGCAACTGCCCCAGCCGATCGGCCTCCGGGATCACCGCCAGCACCGGCTCGGTGTAGCCCGCGCCGACCAGTTCCGCCTGCCCGCGCTGCACCATTTCCTCCAGCAACGCCATGTCGTCCGGATAGTTGGCCAGCAGGTAATCGAGCAGCCAGCCGCTGATGTGGATGGCGAACTTGAACGCCGGATAACGGTACAGCACGCGCAGGAACGGCCCGTAGCAACGCGCGTGGGCATCGTCCAGCACCTCGGTGAAATTCCCCACCGGCTGGTGTGCGTGAACTCCGAGCAACAACGAAATCGATTTGGCCATGCTCTACTCCATCAAGATTCAAGCGCCGTCCGAACGGCGCATGGTTCCGCCGACGGCGGGATCGCCGCCGCCGACGCTGATAATTTGCTGCAATTCATGCGGCGGTTCCAGCTTGAGCAAACGGTACAGATTGGACAGGTTGCGGCGGAACAGCGTGTCGAACGAGGCGACGCTCATCGCCGAGTTGTAATCGCCGAACCACCAGAACCAGTCCGAGCCTTCGCAATCGGCCAGCTGCTCGGTGGCGAGGCGCATCTCTTCCGCGTTCAAACGGCCGCTCGCCATGACGATGTCATAACTGCGCTTGGCTTCGCACAGCAGATCCCAGCCGCGGTTCTTGTCCGGCGAGCCGATCCAGGTGCTGAACGTACCGTACACCCAGCTGCCCGCCACCAGATGATGCAGCTTGCTCGGCGCTACCGGGATCTCGGGATCGCCCAGGCTCTGCACGCATTCGTGGAAGGTCGTGGTGATGATTTCGGGATGCGCTTCCAGCTTGGCATACAGCTCGGACAGGAAGTAATAAGCGTTATAGGGGTAGTACTCCCATGCATTCTCGCCATCCAGGATCACCGTCACCACCGGCTCTTCCTGCCCCGGCGAGTGGTGCAGGATCTCTTCCAGCTGGTGGACGAAATCGGCGGCGGCATCGTCGCCCTTCCATTTCGCGTATTCGAAGCCGATCTTGTCGGACAGGTTGTCGTCGCGGAAGAAACAATAGATCGGCTTGCTGCCGGTCTCGACCAGATAAGGCTTGTACAGGTAACCGGAGCTGCCGGGCAGCGGATTGTCGTTCATCTCGCGGCGCAGACTGTTGGCCAGCACCGCCTGCCCGGTCGCCGTCCATTCGCAACCGTGCTCCGCCAGCAACTTCAACGCGGCGCGCGATACCGCGCCTTCAGACGGCCACATCCCGCGGGGAGTCGCGCCGAAATTCTGCTGATGGCTCTCTATGGCCCTGGACAAGTGTGCATGAACGCGCGACATGCCGCCGGGATAGTGCGATGTCTGCGGCAGCGGCGCATGCGGTTCGCTCTCGCGCGCCGCCGTGAAATCGAGCAGCAGCGGCATGATCGGATGGTTATACGGCGTCGAGGAAATCTCGATCTGGCCGCGCTCGGCCAGCTTGCGGTAACGCGGCACGATGCCGGCAATGACTTGCCCGATCAGGTCGAACAGTTCCATGCGCTCGGCGAAAGTGAACTGGCTGCCCTTGCTCATCAGTCGCGCCAGCAATTCGTTGTCGCGCCTGAGGCTTTCGCCCATCCAGACCAGGTGATACCAGACCAGCAGATCGCCCAGATACTGGCCGGACAGATAGGTAACATTCTCGCCGCCGGCCCCCTTCAACATTTTCTGCAGATCGAACAGGTGCTGGTAGGCGCGATACGGCTTCAACATCTTGGTGTGGTTGCTCTTGAAACAACTGTCCAGGATATGCTGGCGCGCCTCCTCCCCCAGCTCGTCCAGCCGTTCGTAACTCAGCATCCGCAACAGCTCGTCGCGGATATCCCCGCTCTGGAATTGCCGCTCGTAATCGTGCAGCTGCTCGACCAGGATAGGCACGAAGTTCACCACTGCCTTGGCGCGCGGATGCTGCTCGAGATGGAAAGCCATGTCGGTGTAATCCTTCATGGCGTGCAGATACGTCCACGGCAACACATAGCTGCCGTGCAGATATTCGCGGTAATCCGGCTGGTGCATGTGCCAACACAGCACCAGCCGGAGCTTTTTGCCTGTCTTTTTTGTCGTGTTGCTTAGCGGCATGTTGCTTTTCAAAATCCTCTATGGAAAGTCATCGTATGTGATGGATGGACTGCCCCAGCATGTCCGGTGTCACCAACGTCACGCCGCCGCGGGAGACATGGAAACGGTGCGCATCCTGCTCGCGGTCAAAACCGATCTCCATGCCGTCGGGTATCACGCAATTGTTGTCGAGCACCACTTTGTTCAGTTTCACGTCCGCACCGATGCGCGCACCGGAGAGGATCACCGAGTCGGTGATCTCGCTGCGCTCACCCACCCGGATGTCGGAGAACAGCAGCGAATGGTGGACCCGTGCACCGCTGATGATGCAGCCGCCGGAAACCATCGAATCGATGGCGACCCCGCGCCTGTCCTCGTCATTGAACACGAACTTGGCCGGCGGCAGTTGCTCCTGATAGGTCCAGATCGGCCAGGTCTTGTCATACAGGTCCAGCGCCGGCACCACGCTAACCATCTCCATGTTGGCCTGCCAATAGGCATCGATAGTGCCCACATCGCGCCAGTAGGCTTCGCCGCCCTCGACCATGCCGACGCAACTGTCCTCGAAACGGTGCGCATACACGCGGTAACGGTCTATCAGGTAAGGGATGATGTCGTGGCCGAAATCATGCGTCGACGTCTTGGTGTCCGCGTCGCGGATCAATTGCTCGTACAGGAACTTGGCGTTGAACACATAGATGCCCATGCTGGCCAGCGCGCGCCCTGGCTTGCCGGGTATCTCGGTGGGATCGGCCGGCTTCTCGGTGAACTTGACGATACGGTCCTTCTCACCCACTGTCATCACGCCGAACGCGGAGGCTTCCGCCACCGGCACCTCGATGCAGCCTACGGTCATGTCCGCCTCGCTGCTCACGTGATGCGCCAGCATCTCGCCGTAGTCCATCTTGTAGACGTGGTCGCCGGCCAGGATCACGATGTGCTCCGGGTTATAGCCACGCAGGATGTCGATGTTCTGGAACACCGCATCGGCGGTTCCGCGATACCACTCTTCCTGGATGCGCTGTTGCGCCGGCAACAAAGCCACGAATTCGTTGAACTCGCCGCGCAGGAAACCCCAGCCCTTCTGGATATGCTCGATCAGGCTGTGCGCCTTGTATTGCGTCACCACCCCGACGCGGCGGATACCGGAATTGATGCAGTTGGAAAGCGGGAAATCGATGATGCGGAACTTGCCGCCGAACTGTACCGCGGGCTTGGCGCTCCAGTCCGTCAGGTTATGCAAGCGGCTGCCGCGGCCGCCCGCCAGCACCAACGCCACGGTATTCTTGGTCAATGCACTGATGAAACGCGGCGAACGTATGTCTTGAACCATGATATCCCTCCCCCTTTTGCTTTATGCTCTCTTTAACCATTCCTACGAGATCGAGTTGTACAAATCCAGGTAACGCTGCGCGCTGCTGCGCCAGCCGACATCCCGGCGCATGCCATTGAGCTGGATGCTGCGGAACTTCTGTTTGTCGCGGAAACAGTCGATCGCTGCCACCACGGTGCGATACAGCTCGACCGAACTCGGTTCGTCGAACACGAAACCGGTGCCGCCGGGCAAGTCGGCATCGGTCACCGAATCGGCCAGACCGCCGGTGCGGCGCACCAGCGGCGGCGTGCCGTAGCGCATTCCGTACATCTGGTTCAAGCCGCAAGGTTCGAAGCGCGACGGCATCAGGAAGATGTCCGCTCCCGCCATGATCTGATGCGACAGCGCCTCGTCGAAACGCACCGTCACCGAAACACGGCCGGGATAGCGATGCGCCAGCTGCTGATAGCGCCGCTCCAGGTCGGCCTCGCCGCTGCCCAGCACCGCCAGCTGCGCACCGCCGTCCAGCAGCCGCGGCAGGCACTCCAGCAGCATGTCCAGCCCCTTCTGATAGGTCAGGCGGCTGACCACGCCGAGCAACGGCGCCTGCTCGTCCGCCTGCAAACCCAGGCGCTGCTGCAAGGCCAGCTTGCCCGCCGCCTTGGGTGACAGGTCGCTGCTGCTGTAATGCGCGGTCAAATGCTTGTCGCTCGCGGGATCCCACTCGCTCTCGTCGATACCGTTCAATATCCCGCTGACATCGCCGTTGCGCATGGTGAGCAGGCCCTGCATGCCGTAACCCATCTCGGTCTTCTGTATCTCGTGCGCATAGGTCGGACTCACGGTCACGATACGGTCGGCATAATGCAGGCCGGCTTTCAGGAACGACAGGTAACCGTGGAACTCCACGCCGTGCATGTCGAAACAGGATTGCGGCAGGTCGAGCGGCTTCAGCCAGTCGCGGTCGAAGTTGCCCTGGAAAGCCATGTTATGGATGGTCATCACCGTCCGGGCACGGTCTGTCTGCATCAATTGCAGATAGGCCGGTGCCAGGCCGCTCTGCCAGTCGTTGCAATGCACGATGTCGGCACGCCAGGCGATCGGCGAAGCGGCACATCCCAGCAGCGCCGCCACTTTGGACAGCATGCCGAAGCGCATCGCGTTGTCCGGCCAATCGCCGCCCAGCTCGTATTGGTACGGCCCGGCCACGCGGCAGAAATACTGCGGCGCATCCAGCACATACACCGGCACGCCGGTGCCCGGCATCTTCGCGCTCAGCAGCTTCACTTCGGGCTGTCCGGGGAACACCGCGAACGTGGCGGCCGTGCGCTTGTTCTCCAGTTTTTCCAGCACTTCGCTGTAACCCGGGATCAGCAAACGCACATCCTGCCCCAGCGCCTGCAACGCGGCCGGCAGCGATGCGCTGACATCGGCCAGGCCGCCGGTCTTGATCAATGGGTGGACTTCGGAAGTGACGAACAGTATCTTCATTTGAGTGCGTTGTAATGATGGATCAAGCCGTTGGTGGAAGAGTCATGCGATGCGACCTTGGCGCCGCTGCGCAATTCGGTCTGGATATGCGAGGCCAGCTGCTTGCCCAGCTCCACGCCCCACTGGTCGTACGGATTCACGCCCCAGACCATGCCCTGCACGAAGATCTTGTGTTCGTACATGGCGATGAGCCTGCCCAGCGTGCGCGGTGTCAGCTGGTCGAACAGGATAGAGGTGGTAGGCTTGTTGCCCTCGAACACCTTGTGCGGCAGCAGTTCGCGTATCGCCGCCTCGCCCATGCCGCCCGCCTGCAATTCCGCGCGCACCTCGGCCTCGGTCTTGCCTTTCATCAAGGCCTCGGTCTGCGCAAAGTAATAGGACAACAGCACCTCGTGATGTTCGCCCCAGGTGTGATAGCTGCGCGCGGCCGCGATGAAATCGGCCGGGATGATCTGCGTTCCCTGATGGATGAGCTGGTAATAGGCATGCTGGCCGTTGGAGCCGATGCCGCCCCACAGCACCGGGCCGGTGGAATAATCGACCGCCTGCCCCGCGCGATCCACGCGCTTGCCGTTGCTTTCCATGTCGGCCTGCTGCATATAAGACGCAAAGTGCTCAAGCGACTGGTCGTAGGGCAGCATGGCGATGGTCGCCGCATTGAAAAAGTTGCGGTACCAGATGCCGAGCATGGCCAGCACCACCGGCATGTTCCGCTCCAGCGGCTCGGTGCGGAAGTGCACGTCCATGTCGTAACCGCCACGCAGCAATTCCTCGAAATTGTCCATGCCGACATACAGGGCGATGGACAGGCCGATGGCCGACCACAGCGAATAGCGCCCGCCGACCCAGTCCGAGAACTCGAACATGTTCGCCGGATCGATGCCGAATGCCGTCACCGCCCTGGCGTTGGTCGAGAGCGCGACAAAGTGCTTGGCGACATGCCGTTCGTCACCCGCCCGGCGCAACAGCCAGTCGCGCGCGGAACGGGCATTCATCAGGGTTTCCTGCGTGGTGAACGTCTTGGAGGCGACGATGAACAGCGTGGTCTCCGGATCGAGCGTCTCCAGCTTGGTATCGAGATCGGCGCCGTCCACATTGGAAACGAAATGCGCATGCAGTTTCTGGCTGCCGTGCGGCTGCAGGGCATGGCACACCATCAGCGGCCCCAGATACGAACCGCCGATGCCGATGTTCACCACATCGGTGATCGCCTTGCCGGTATAGCCGCGCCATGTGCCGTTGCGCACGCTGTCGGAAAAGCCGCGCATCTTTTCCAGCGTGGCGCGCACGCCGGGCAGCACATCCTGCCCGTCGACCAGTATCGGCGGATGCGCCGGATCGACCGCTGCGCGCAATGCGGTGTGCAGCACCGCACGCCCCTCGGTGAAGTTGATCTTGTCGCCGCCGAACATCCTGTCGCGCCACTCCTCCACCCCGGTCTGCCGCGCCAGATCGAACAGCAATGCCATCGTCTCCGGCGTCACCAGGTTCTTGGAGTAATCCAGCAGCAGGTCGTCCAGCCGCAACGAGAAGCGTTCAAAGCGCCTGGGATCCTCGTCGAACAGCCGACGCATGGGAAATTTTTCGGCAGCCTGATGCGTGAGCAATGCTTGCCATGCTTTGGATTGGGTCAGTGCGGACATAGAGGACCTATCTTTACCAGAAATCAATTCAGCCTTTGCAGGACGATCGCGCCCAGCGGCGGCAGGGTCAGCGCCAACGACTGCGGCTCGCCGCCCCACCAGACGTCCGTGCTGTCCACCCCCAGGCCGTTGCCCAGGTTGGAGCCGCCATAGTAGTGCGAATCGCTGTTGAATATCTCGCGGTAGCAACCTTTCTGCTTGACCCCCACCCGGTAACCGTAACGGGGCACCGGGGTGAAGTTGAGCAGCACGATCACCTGGGAACCGTCGCGCGCGATACGGCGATAGCTCAATACCGACTGGTCGGCATCGTTGCAGTCCAGCCAGGAGAAGCCATCCGCGGAAAAATCCAGTTCATGCAAAGCGGGCACCTCGGTGTAGAGGCGGTTGAGATCGCGCAGCAGCGCCTGCACTCCCAGGTGCTCGCCGCGCCCGAGCAGATACCAGTCCAGTTCGGAACCGACTTTCCATTCATGCCCGTGCGCCAGCTCATTACCCATGAAGTTGAGCTTCTTGCCCGGATAGGTCATCTGGTAGGCAAACAGCAGGCGCAGGTTGGCGAATTTCTGCCACGGATCGCCCGGCATCTTGTCGAGCAGCGATCTCTTGCCGTGCACCACTTCGTCATGGGAGAACGGCAGCACGAAATTTTCGGTATAGCTGTAGAGCTGGCCGAAGGTGAGCATGTTGTGGTGGTAACGCCGGTGCACCGGCTCATGCTTGATGTATTCCAGCGTGTCGTTCATCCAGCCCATGTTCCACTTCATGGTAAAACCCAGCCCGCCCAGGTAGACCGGGCGCGAAACCATCGGCCACGAAGTGGATTCCTCGGCGATGGTCAGCGTCCCCGGGAAGCGTTGATGGGTCATCATGTTCAGTTCGCGCAGGAAGTCGACTGCTTCGATGTTCTCGCGGCCGCCGTATTTGTTCGGCAGCCATTCGCCCGCCTTGCGCGAATAATCCAGATACAGCATGGAGGCGACCGCATCCACGCGCAACCCGTCGACGTGGAACTCGGCCAGCAGATAATGGGCATTGGCCAGCAGGAAGTTGCGCACCTCGTTGCGACCGTAATTGAAGATCAGCGTGCCCCAGTCCTGGTGCTCGCCCAGACGCGGATCTTCATGTTCATACAGCGCGGTGCCGTCGAAACGCGCCAGCGCCCAGCTGTCCTTGGGGAAGTGCGCCGGCACCCAGTCGAGGATCACGCCGATGCCGACCACGTGACAGGCGTCGACGAAGTATCTGAAATCGTCCGGCGTGCCAAAACGGCTGGTGATGCCGAAGTAACCGGTGGTCTGGTAGCCCCACGACTCGTCCAGCGGATGTTCGCTGACCGGCATCAACTCGATATGGGTGAAGCCCATCTCCTGCACATAGGGCACCAGACTGTCCGCCAATTCGCGGAAGTTGTAGAAACGCCCGTCCCAATGCCGCTTCCAGGAGCCGGCATGCAACTCGTACACGCTCAAAGGCTGGTGCAGCCAATCGCGGCCTGCGCGCTGCTCCTGCCATGCCGCATCGCGCCATTGGAAGCCGTCCAGCGCCACCACCCTGGCCGCCGTACCCGGACGCATCTCGAAGCTGAAGCCGTAAGGGTCGGTTTTGACCATCACCTCGCCGCTGTGGCGGTTGCGGATCTCGAATTTGTAGTATTCGCCCTGGCCGATATCGGGCACGAATATCTCCCACACGCCGCTGCTGCCCAATGCCCGCATCGGATGCACGCGACCGTCCCAGCCGTTGAAATCGCCCACCACGCTGACACGGCCGGCGTTCGGCGCCCACACCGCAAAACGCACGCCCCACACGCCCTCGCACTCCATATGGTGCGCGCCCAGCATGCGGTAGGCCTGTTCCAGCCGCCCCTGCGAGAAAAGATGGAGATCATGCCCGGTAATGCTGCTGCCGAAACTGTATGGATCGTGCACTTCGACCGTATGATGGAAGAAACTCAGCCGCAAACGGCAAGGTGCCGGGAGTGCCTGCTTGCCGTGCCAGTAGTAGAAACCGCCGTCCTGATCGCGCTCCAGCACCTGCCAAGCGGTACCGTCATGCGCGGCGACTTCGGTGGCATGCGGCTGAAACACCCGCAACACCCAGCCAGACTTGTTCTGGTGCAACCCCAGATATGAAAACGGGTCGTGATGGCGCGCCTCGAGAATGGAGCGCTTGTTTTGTGTATCGCTTGGCATTTCCTTGCTCCCGAGAATCAATACGGCTTTTTAGCACAAGTGGAGCAATTCGAGATCAAAAGATAATCATCCGGCAACGCGAATTTGACTTGACCTGTAGATGCGGCTCTGCTGTGGCTACAATTTAAAATAATTCGGACGCTGCAATCAATATCCCCGCGCCACACTAAAACGCTTGGCGCTGGTATTTCCGGTAAAAACCAAGCACCCTCGGCACATAGTTCATCGTCTCGCTATACGACGGGATGCGGTTGCCATATTTCGCCACCGCGGCTTCGCCCGAATTGTAGGCAGCCAGGGCGAGACTGACATCGTTGTTGAACATCTTCAGCAGATAGCGCAGATGCTTGGCGCCACCATGCAGGTTCTGCACCGGATCCAGCGGATCGGCCACGCCATAATGCCGGGCCGTGGCCGGCATCAGCTGCATCAATCCCACCGCCCCCTTCTTGGATACCACTTTCTCGCGGTAACTCGATTCCACGGTGATCACGGCATGCAGCAATGCACTATCCAGGCCGTAGGTTTTGGCCACCTCGCCGACGACATGATCGTAGAGCGCCTTCTTCCTGACCGTCAGCTGCGATGCCTGCACCGCAGCCGCGCCGCCGACCGGCGCATTGACCAGGATCGAATACCGGCTGTCAGCCGGCACATTGCTCAGGTTCACCGCGCCGTTGCTTGCGGTGTAAGCGTAGATCTCGGCCCGTGCCGGATGCGACCAACAAGAACCGGACAGCAGGAATACCGAAACGAATACCGACAACAATCCAGTGCATACCAATGAATTCATGGCGCCCCCGTAATGATGAATGCTCCCCGTTGAGTGTGCGCAGCTTAGGCATGGCCCATTTTCGTTTCAATACGGTGAAAACCGTAAATCGGGAATGCGCCCAACATGAATCGCCGCAAGGGTTGCACGCCGATTTCCAAGCGCTGCGGCGCAGGCAAATGCGAGCGGGAACCAGCCCCGCTCTTGCCGAATCATGAAAGGATGGACACGCCGACGCCTGCCGCAACCTTATGTCGCAAGCAAGCCTCTTTCTATCGCGTAGGCGGTCAGCATCGACGCATTATGCAGATCGAGTTTCTTCATCAAGTTGGAACGATGCTTCTCGACCGTCTTGATGCTCAGGCAAAAATAATCCGCGATGTATTTGTTCGGATGGCCTTCCGCCACCAGCTTCAACACCTCGCGCTCGCGGTGGGTCAGCGTATCCCAGGTGCTGAGCGGAGTGGTCGACTTGTCCGTACCGAGGTAGCCGTTGATCACCTTGGCCGAGATATCGGGGCTCAGGTAGGTCTTGCCGCTCAGCACGCTGCGGATGGCGATGCGCAACTCGTCATGCGACGCGTCTTTCAGGATATAGCCATCCGCCCCCGCCCGCAGGCTTTCGTGGATGAACTCGTCGGTCTTGTGTACCGTCAACACCAGCACATGCACGCTGGGATAGCGCCGCTTGATATCCACGATAGCCTCGATCCCGTTCATACCCGGCATGGACAGGTCGGTCAGCACGAGATGCGGGGACAGCGCCCCGATCATCCTGATGGCATCGCGGCCGTTGTCCGCCTCGCCGACGATATCGATCTCCGGGTCCTTCGCCAACAACGCCTTGAGGCCGGCCCGCAACAAGGTATGGTCTTCGACAATCAGCACTCGCTTTTTCTCGTTCATTTCGACCTCCTGCTTTCCGATTTGCACATCTGCCCATGCATCACTGATCCAGCAGCGAACCTGTCGCCTGCTGGCCGGGGATATGCATGAACACCCAGTCCGAATATTTCATCTTGCCTTCGAAATTCCTGTCGGCGAGGCTGAAGTTGCCTTTCTTGAGCGGCTCCTCTTCGGACAAGCTATATATCCCGTAGATCTCGCCGTTCGGCCCCTTGAGCAAGCCCCACTTCCCGCTGCCGGTCACCGGATCCTGGTATATCTTGCGCAGATAGCGCTGCGTCGCCGGCGTGCGCGGATCCTTGAGCAACTCTTCCAGGTTCAGCGGATAGCGCCGCTGCTGCCCTGCGGTATGTTCGAAATAGCCATTGAAGGCCAGCCGGAACTGGTTGCCGACGAACAGCAGTTCCGCTTCCTTTTCGCGCCGCTGCGCGGTGTGCCACACCTCTCCCGCAGTCATCAGGACCACTCCCATGATAGCGACAATGATCATCAGGCCGATATAAGTAAAACCACCTGTTCGGCCGCGCCGCGCGCCCCTTTTCCTGTACGCGGCCGACATCACCAGTCCTTGTAGGCGGAACCATCCCGCGCATTGCCGGGGGCGCCGCTCCTGATATCGAAGACGCCCCCTTTGTCCGCCGCATCCGGTGCGATGATCAGCCAGGAAGCGGCATTGCCGGTGAACGGATCGTCGGGCAGGCTGCGCAGGTACTTCTTGCCGACCAGCTCTTCCAGGCTGTCCGGGTATCTGCCGGTGTCGCCGTAGAACTTGTCCAGCGCCGCCCGCGTCACCGCGAGATTCTGGTGCAACACCGCCTCGCGCGATTTCTCCACGCTGTGGAAATAGCGCGGCACCGCAATCGTCAGCAAGGTAGCGATGATCGTCATGACCACCAGCAACTCGATCAGGGTAAATCCGTTTTTCATATACCTGTCCATCGTCCCGCGCTCCTCACCAGTTCCTGTAGGGGATGCCGTTCAGCCCGATCCCGGGTGACAGCGAATAGGCATCGAACACATCCTCGCCCGCCGCAGGCGCCTCCGCGCTGCTGGCATAACTGCGCTTGCCCCAGGTCTCCTCATCCGGCGTTCCGGGGTCTGTGGCCATCGGATCGCGCGGGATGCGCCGCAGGAAATAGATTCTGCTCTTTCCGTCCGGACTGGCGGCATCCGGCTCGCCGTCCACCAGCGCTTTCAATGAGGCCGGATAGCCCGACTTGACCATCGAGCGGACGATGCGCCCCTCGTCCACCGCCTGCTTGTAGGCATCCAGCGCCGTCCGTATCTCGCGCAACGCCAGCCGCAGTTCCTGCTCCTTGTTGCGCTGCACGGTCAGTTCGGCCAGCGGCAGCGCCACCGACGCCAGCAGAGCGACGATCGCCACCGTGACGATCAGCTCGATCAGCGTGAAACCCTTGAGTGCCGGCGTCTTCATGGCGCGACCGCGAGCAGGTGCGGCGCCGGCGCCGTGAACGGCAACGACTCGCCGGCCGCGCCGGACAGGCTGATGCGGGTCACCGTGACCGGCGATTGCGCCGCGACGCCGACCACTTCGAAGGTCAGTGCGACGACACTGCCCTCGCCGCCGGGGGCAGTCCCCTTCATATCGACCGCTACCAGGCCGTTGACCGGATCTATCGTCTTGGTGAAATCCGGCGGTGCGCTGCCTTGCTGCATGAAATCGCCCTCGACGGCATCGACCGCCTTCAGCACAGCCGGATCGAATCCGACCAGCAAGCCGAGACCATTCACACCTTGCGGCGCCTGGGTATTGAGCATCAGGCTGATCTTGTCGCCGACCTTGGCCTGGCTCGGCCCTGCCCATGAGAACGTCTGCGGCGGCAGTGCGGCAGCTCCGACCGGCACCTGGGTTTGCATCGCCGCAGGCTGCGCGACCGCACCGGTGCCGGGTGCGGCGGACGGCTTCATCAGCAGCGTGTTGCTGCGCAGGCCGGATTCGGTGCCGGACCAGTATTCGATCACCCGTGCATCGGGCAGACGGTTGTTGCCGACGAGATGCGGCGTGATGGACAGCACGATCTCGGTCTTGCTGCCGTTGTCCTTGTGGCTGGAGAACAGATGACCCAGCACGGGAAGCTGCCCCAACCCGGGTACCTTGTTGGCGGTGTTCCTGTCCTCGTCATTGATCAGGCCGGCGAGGATCTGCGTTTCGCCATCGCGCAGGCGCAACACGGTCGCGGCATTACGGGTGCCGACCTGGTACGACAGCGTCCCGGACACCTTATTCTCCACCTCCTTGATGATGGAGCTGACTTCCAGGTTGATCTTGATGGCGACCTCGTTGTCGAGGTGTATCTCGGGCTCGACCTCGAGCTTGAGGCCGACATCCAGGTACTGCACACTGCCGGTGATCACCGGCGAACCGGTGGTCACCGGGGTCACCGCATTGGTGATGACCGGCACGCGGTCGCCAATCATGACCTTGGCCTTCTCGCGGTTGCGCGCACGGATGCGCGGGCTGGCCAGCAGGTTGGTATCGCTGTCCTGCAACATCATGTTGAGCGTAACCGCCGTGGCCGGGCTGGTCAGGATGCTGTTGCTGTTGACTTTCTTCAACGCTTCCAGCGTCGGCCCCACGTCGGCGGCAGCACCCGCTGCCGTCAGGGTCAGCTGGCCGGGGAACTTGATGCCGATCTCGGACAGGCGCGAACGGCCGATCTCGAGCACCTCCACTTCCAGCATGACTTCCGGCTCGGCGATGTCCTGGTCCGCCACCATCTTCTCCGCCAGGCGGATAGCCTCCGGCGTATCCCGCATCACCAGCGAATTGGTCTGCTCATGGACGAAGATATCCTTGGTCTTCAGCAGCGTCTTCAGCATGGTCAGCATCTGTTTCGGATCGGCGTTGGTCAGATGGAAGCTCCTGATCTTGAGGTCCTGATAGTCCTTCAGCTTGGCCGGCGTGTTCGGGTAGACGAACACGGTGCTGTCGCCGACGACCTTCTTCTCCAGCTGGCTCTGCAACAGGATCAGGTCGATCGCATCCTCCACCGAGACGTCGTTGACGAAGATCGAGATCTTCAGGTCCGATTTGACATCCTTGTCCAGCAGCACATTGATGCCGCTGGTGCGCGACAACGCCTCGAACACCATCTTCAGGTTGGCATCGCGGAACTGCATGGTCACCGGCCGCTTGAACTTGGCGCGCAAGACCGGATCTTCCAGCATTTCCCTGGCGGCCAGTTCGTCGATCTGGCGCTGCAGCAGTAACGCCTGCCCATGCCGCGGCTCCTCGATGAGCAATGGCTTGATCGCCGCGCGTGCCGCCTCCACATCGCCCTGTTTGAGCAGGCCGCGCGCCTGCTCGATCAGCTTGTCGTGGCGCCGGTCGGCCGCCACCGCCTCAAGCCCCAGCACGGCCCTGCCGTTGCCAGGCTCGATCTTCAGCACGCGTTCGTAGATCACCTGAGCCGCATCCAGGCGGCCGGAAGTGCGTTCGCTGCCGGCCGCCGCCAGGAGACGGTTGGTCAGCTGCTCGCGCTTGCGCAGCCAGTCCCGGCGGTAAGCAGTGTTGTCCGGCTCGGCCCGGCTGGCCTGCTCCAGCTTGGCCAGCCCCTCTTCCACCTTGCCGTCTTCGAGCAGATCCATGCCGTCGCTGTGCAGCCTTTGCGCGGCGCAACCCGCCGCGGTGGCCACCACCAGCAACAGCAGCGCCGCGTTGCGCCTGACTCCTAACCAATATCCATGCATGTTGCGCACCTCTCAAAAGTGGAAGAAACGGGCCCCATCCCTCACAAGGCCTCACCGGTACTGAGCGTCTGTCTGATGTTCAACGGCAAGTAAGTCAGCTCCACCGCAGCAGCAGTCACGCGCTCAACGCGGTAGGTGTTCTCGATCACCTCGCCCTCGGCGACGGTGTACAGCTGCTCTCCCTTGGTCAGGATGACCAGCCGCGTCGGCGCATCCTCGTAGCGGCCGAGGTAGGCGAACGGCAGCGGCGGCGCACCCGGTGGTGGTGGCGGAGGCGGCGGTTCGAAAGCGAGGACAGTCGGCGGCGGTACATACCAGGAAGTGGCGCCGAAGACATTGCCGACCGTCGGCTCCATCTCCGCCTGCTGCGGCCGTGCCAGCCGTTCCAGTTCCACATGCAGCGTTGCCACCGGCTGCATCCGGGCGCGTGCCGGCACCGCGGGAAGCGTGTTCTCCGGCAATTGCGCGGTGGCGCGCGCCGTCTGCGGCGTGCCGCCGTCTCCCGGAAAGAAAGCCGTGGCGATGGCGGTGAAGGCCACGCCGAGCACGCCCCACTTGAGCACTTTGCGCAGCAGGCTCATGACGCCTGCTCCAGATAGAGCGCCAGCCTGATCTGCGCCGCCACGGCAGGATCGGTCACATTCTGGCGGCTGAACTGCACGTTCTCCAGCGCGATGCCGGGGATCTCCGCCGGCAGTGCGGCGAGGAAACCGCGTATGCGCGGATACTCGCCCTTCACCGGCAGCACCATCCGCAAGCGCAGCAAGCGTCCGCCCGGCGCCTGTACCACCTCGAACTCGCCCTCATCCAGGCTCAGTCCGTTCTTCTCGGCCAGCGCCGCAAGTTGCTTCAGCCGCTGCGGCGTATCGCGCTCTGCCGGGAACATGCGGTAGAACGCCGCCAGCTGGTCGACCGGCGTTCCGCCCGTTTCGCCGGCCGCTCCGTCCGCTGCATTCTGTTGGCGCAAGGCAAGGGTGCTGTGGCGCACCGACTCCAGGCGTTCCTGCGCCTCGGCGATCACCGAAAGATAGAACGGCGGGAAAGCGGCCATGATGCCGATGGCCACCATACCGGGCCAGCCCAGCATGCGCAGCCAGCTGCGGACTTGCCGGCGCAACCTGCGCCATGACGCAACGCCGGACAGATGCGCCACGCGGCCGAACGGGATATGCACGAAGCGGCTCATGGCTGCCCCCGCCAGACGGCACGCAACGCAAAGCGCACGGGCCGCTCGGAATCCTGCTGCTGCACCTGGTAGCTCTGCAAGCGCACCGCGCCGAACACCGGCTGCGCCTCCAGTTGCGTGATGTAATCCAGCAGCGCGGCAAAATCCTTGGCCTCGCCGCTGATCTTGACCTGGCGTTTTTCCGTATCCGGCTCCATCGCCAGCAATGCCATGTCTTTCCCGGCAGCCGTCTCCACCGCCCGGAACAATTCATCCCACGGCAGGCTAAGCTGACGCAGCACTTCGTTGGCACGGTTCACCTCCTGCGCCACCTCGTCTGCCGTGTTGCCGGCGGACTGCCTGGCTGCGGCAGTCCGGCCGCTGCGATGTTCGGCCTGCGCCAGGTGCTCTCCCCAGCTGTCCGCCATATCGTTCAACTCGATGTAGTAGACGGCCGTCATCGCCAGCGCAGCCAGCATCAACGCCAACAACGCCACTCCCATCCGGCGCTGCGGCAGCTCCTGCTGATAATCGAGGTGTAATAGGCTCATAGGGTCAGTCGCTCATGTACATGGCAAAACGGCGGTCGGGCCACTGCCCGTTATCGGGCATGCGCGGCGGCTGCAGCTGGCGGATCTTCCAGCGCCCGCCGGCGATGTCCGGCGTATGCAGCGAATCCGGCGACCACAGCAACACCTCGTCCGTGGCGATCCCGGCATCGGCAACCATCGCTTCGCGGTTGAGCAGGAACGGCAATTCCTTGTGCCAGAGGGGGCCGACGCGCATCGTCCGCACCCACGACAGCTGCCCGTTGTGCAGCAGCGCCAGGCACAGGCTGCCCTGCTCGACCAGCGCCAGCCAGGCCGATTGGCGCCGCAACAGGCTGTGGCAGGCATTGCAGGCCAGCATCAGATGCGGTTTCACCGATCCCAGGCCGACCTTCGCCTCCCCGAACGTCCCGCGCAGCGCGGCCAGCAATCCGGCATCCACCGCGCTGGCCAGTTGCGGCTCGCCGCTCTTGCCGGGGCTGATGCGCAGTTCCCATTCGCCGGCATTGAGGCCGTACATCTCATGGAACATGTGTTGCGCGTAGGAAAGCTCTTCCGCTTCCTCGTTCAGCGCGTCGCTCCACGGCACCATGGCATAGCGCATGAAGTGGTTGGAAAGGATCACCGTCGCGGAAGAACCGTGCTCCGCGATATCGGGCATGACCGCCTCCAGCGCATGCAGCGCGCCGCTCCAGGACTCCGGATCGCGCGGCGTCCGGCACGGCACGATCCGCGATGCCAGCACCTGGCTGCGCACGCCGTGCCGCGTCAGCTGGCGGCGCAACTGCGCCAGCACCAGCTGGTGCGGACGCAGCACGATGCGGCATTCGTCACGAAACCAGAGTGACACGATTGATCTCCTGCAAAGTTGTCTCGCCCCGCGCCACCATCTCCAGCGCGCCGTCCCGCAAGAAACGGGTGCCGTTGCGCAGCGCGGCTTCGCGCACCAGGCGGATCGGTTCCCGCCCGATGATCAGCTCGCGGATCTCGTCGTTGAGATACAGGATCTCGGCCACCGCCCTGCGCCCCTTGTAGCCGGTGCCGCGGCAATGTCCGCAACCGCGACCGGCCTTGAATTTCATGACCGCCGCGGCGGCCGGCATGATGCCGGAGGCGGCGATCAGCTCGTCGCTGGGCCGGTCGGTTTCCGCGCAGTGCGGGCAGTTCACACGGATCAGGCGCTGCGCCAGGATGCCGTTGAGCGCGGAAACGAAACTGTAGGGATCGACCCCCATGTGGGTGAAGCGGCCGATGACGTCGAACACGTTGTTGGCATGCACGGTGGTGAACACCAGGTGCCCGGTCAGCGCCGACTGCACCGCGATCTGCGCGGTCTCCGGGTCGCGGATCTCGCCCACCATGATCTTGTCCGGGTCGTGGCGCAGGATGGAGCGCAGGCCGCGCTCGAAGGTGAGCCCCTTCTTTTCGTTGACCGGAATCTGCAACACACCGGGCAGCTGGTACTCGACCGGGTCCTCAATGGTGATGATCTTGTCCTGGCCGTTGTTGATCTCCGAGATCGCCGCGTACAGCGTCGTCGTCTTGCCGCTGCCGGTCGGGCCGGTGACCAGCAACATGCCGTAAGGTTCGTTGGAAAGGCGGCGCAGCGTGGCCATCGACGCTTCGTCGAAGCCCAGGTAATCGAGGCGCAGCCCCTTCATCTGGTCGGACAGCGCCTGCTTGTCGAGGATGCGCAGCACGGCGTCCTCGCCGTAGATGGACGGCATGATCGACACACGGATATCCACCTCGTGGCGCTGGATCGACACCTTGAAGCGGCCGTCCTGCGGCACGCGTCGCTCGGCGATGTCGAGGCCGGAAATGACCTTGATGCGCGAGATCACCTGCTCCGCCATGTCCAGCCCGGCCACCGCGCCCACCGCCGTCAGCACACCGTCGATGCGGTACTTGATGTTGAGGCCGGAGGCGCCGGTCTCAAGATGGATGTCGCTGGCCTCGGCCTTGAGCGCGTCGTACACGGTCGAGTGCACCAGCTTCACCACCGGGCTGACGTCCTCGCTGATGGTCTTCAGCGACAGTTCTTCCACGCCCTCGTCGATCTTTTCCGCCTTGCCCCCCACACCGCGCACGCTGTCCATCGCATGCAGCGATTCCTCGTAATGCGCCAGATAGGAGGCGATATCCGTCCCGTGCGCCAGGCCCCAATAGAACGGCGCATCGATGCGCTGTTCCGCCCAGCTCTGCAAGGCGGCGTTGAAGGGATCGCCCATGATCAGCAGCAAGCGCCCGTCGCGTCCGCGCAACGCGATGCATCCGCGCTCCTGCGCCTCGGTGAAGGGCAATGCGTCGAAAGCCGGCCGCAGGCTGTTGAGCACATCCATGCCGTATACCGGATAGTGGAACAGGCGGCCCAGCGCATCGACGTAGTCTTTCGCGTTCAGGCCGGACAGCTGCTCCAGCACACCGACGACGCTGCCGCCGTTCTGTGCGGCGGACGCGCGCGCCGCCTGCACCTGCTGCGGCGACAGCGCCGGCCCGGTAACGGCAACGTGTGCGGTGGCCCGGTTCATTCCAGGCTCCCGGCCAGTTCGAAGATCGGGAAGTACATCAGCACCACGACGAGCCCGATCACCACGCCCATGAACGTCATCAGCAGCGGCTCGAACAGCTTGATGAAGCGGTCGACCCAGCGCGCGGTCTCATCCTCGTAGAAAGCCGCGATGCGTTCCATCATCTCGCCCATCTGCCCGGTGCGCTCTCCCACGCGCAGCAGGCGCAATGCCAGCGGCGTCACCAGCCCGTGGCGCTCCATCGCCTGCGAGATGGAGCCGCCCTCGTGGATGCTGGTCGCCGCCAGCGCCTGCCGCTCGCGCATGGAGACGCGCAGCAAGCCGCCGGACAGGCGCAGCGCCGCCAGCACCGGCATGCCGCCGCGCAGCAGCATGCCGAGCGAACGGTAGAAGCGCGCCATCTGGTACAGGTACATGCGCTTGCCCAGCGCAGGCAGCTGCCACAACTTGTCTTCGAGCCATTGCCGGAAAGCCGGCTGGGTGAACAGGAATGCCAGCATGCCGGCGCCCACGGCAGCCCCTGCCAGGAACAGGCGCCAATGCCGGTCGAGCAGCTGCCCCCAGTCCATCAGCAGCTGCGACATCAGCGGCAGGTCGCTGCCGATGTCGGCGTAGATGTGGCTGAAGCGCGGCACGACGAACATCATCAGGAACAGCATCACCATGCCGCCCACGACCGCCAGGATGACGGGATAGATCGAGGACGTGACCACCTTGCGCCGTATGCTTTCCATCTGCGACTGGTACACGATGTAGCGCGACAGCACTTCGGCGAGGGAGCCGGTCTTTTCGCTGGCGCGCACGGTGGCCACGTACAGTGCGGGAAAATCCTTGGGCGACTGTGCAAGCGCATGCGAGAAGGTGTGACCCTCGTACAGCGAGGCGATGATCTGCATCAGCGTCTTGCGCACCTCGGGCTGCTCCTCCTTCTCGCCCAGCGCTTCCAGCGCCTCGACCAGCGGCAGCCCGGCATCCAGCAACGCCACCAGTTCCTGGCTGAACAGCACCAGCGGGAAGGCGGATCGCTGCCGCCACGACAGCCACGCCTGCCTGGCTTTCGCCGCGATGACGGTGTAGCCCTGCGCCTTGGCCTGCGCCTCCGCATCGGCGGCATCCGCCGCTTCCAGCACGATGGCCATCAGCTCGTGGCCTCGCAACACTTTGACTTCGTATTGCATGGGTATCCTTTCCTTCGATGTTGCGTTGTGCCTTACCAGTTGGTGATGTCGGCGTCTTCGCCCTCGCCGCCCGGCCTGCCGTTCTTGCCGTAGGAGATCAGGTCATAGTCGCCGTGCTCGCCCGGCGCTATGTAGACATAAGGATTGCCCCAGGGATCGAGCGGCACGGCCTTCTTCAGGTAGGGACCGTCCCACCTGGTTTCGCCCGACGGGCGCGTGACCAGCGCGGCAAGGCCGTCTTCCATGCGCGGATAGTGCGCGGTATCCAGACGGTACTGGTCCAGCGCCTTGCCCAGCGCGTCGGCCTGCGCGCGCGCCACCTTGACTTCGGATTTGCCGATCTGCGAGAAATAGCGCGGCCCCACATAGCCCGCCAGCAGACCGATGATCACCATGACCACCAGCAGTTCGAGCAAGGTGAATCCCGCACATGCCCCGTTCCGGCGAGCTGATATGACTTCACATGGGAAAGTATTTTTCATTTGCCGCGTACTCCATCGGAAGAATTTCTACGGGTGCCAGCTTAGCGGCGGGTGGGCGGATTTTCTCTGGGCAGCCAGCTGTATTTGCGAGTGCCGCTGTACTGTATTTGCTCTCTCGCCGGGCGCGGCCGCATACCGTTTCCGTAGCAGCCGAAGCAGCAAACGGAGTGCGCTCAATACAAGGTTCTCTACGGAAGAAATTCATGCATCAGCTGATTTGTGCAGCGAGCCTGCAGCGCTACAGTCACGCTCACGCAACATGCAGGTTTTACCGACATGCACTTCGAGCGCAACCGCTGCGGGCCAGGCATGTCCATCGTCCAACCTGACGCGAAGACGTGCGTCGCAGAGCCAAGGAACACTATGCTGACAAACGAAGCACAAGCACTGCCGGCACGCCAACCCGGCATCGATACGTTGAGACTCAAACTGGACGACATCCAGCAACAGCTCAAACTGGCCTCCAGCCTGACCACGCGCATCCTCGAGAACGCCGCGGAAAGCATCATGATCACCGATGCGCGCGGCATCATCCGCGCGGTCAATCCCGCGTTTGAAAAGACCACCGGCTACACCGCCGCCGAGGTGATCGGTCGCACGCCGGCGCTACTCAAGTCCGGCCAGCACGATCAAAATTTTTACCGGGAAATGTGGAGCGCCCTGAACCGGGTCGGGCAATGGCAGGGGGAGATCTGGAACCGCCACAAGAACGGCGACATCTATCCCGAATGGTTGAGCATCGGCGCGGTGAAGGACAGCCCGGAAAGCGTAAACAGTTACGTGGGGATCTTCTCCGATGCGCACACCCAGGAGTACATCCTGGAACGCCTGCACTACCTGGCCTACTACGACGGACTCACCGGACTGCCCAACCGCCAGCTGTTCCTGGACCGCCTGAACATCTCCATTTCGCATGCGCGGCGCGACAGGCACATGCTGGCGGTGATGTTCGTCGATCTGGACGAATTCAAGCAGATCAACGACACGCTGGGGCACAAGGTCGGCGACGAACTGCTGATCGGCGTGACGGAGCACATGAAAAGTTGCCTGCGCGACGGCGATACGCTGGCGCGGCGCGGCGGCGACGAATTCACCGTGCTGCTCCCGGCGCTCCCCAGCGCCGAAGCCGCCTGCCATGTCGCCGAGAAATTCCTGGAATGCTACGCCAGGCCATTGCACATCTTCGGCCATGAATTGCACGCCTCCGCCAGCATCGGCCTCGCCATCTATCCGGAAGACGGCGAAGATGCGGACAGCCTGCTCCACCATGCCGACCTCGCCATGTACTGCGTCAAGGAATCCGGACGGAACAGTTATCAGCGCTACAACAAAAAAATGGGAATTTATTCACCCCCGGCGATCGTCCCTGCCTGAACGCATGCCGGCGGCTGCCGGCATGCGCTGCCATTCACACCGCAGCGGGATACCGATTTAAATGGGTGCGGCCAGGGAGATCGCGCCCGCCGGCTGCGCAGGCACCCGCCAGCCGGGATTGCGGTGCGGTGCGAGATGGCGCGGTGTCCACGAGTTCGGCGACTTGCGCACGAAGTGGTAGCGCGCCACGTGGTAGCTGGGATCGAAGCCGTAGAAATTGCGCCGCATCTGCGCCAGCTCCTCCTTGCGGTATTGCTTGAGCGGCTTGGCTGCCTCGTCCGCGCTGCGCCGCATCTTCTTGTTTGCCAGGTGCCGGGGAAGATCTTCGGCATGCGCGAGTCCATGGGCGCGGCGTGCCACCTCGGCGAGGAAGGCCGCGCTGTCGCCGGGCAGCTGTGCGTCGGCGAAGCCGCATTCCACCGCAGCCTGAGCGGTCAGCGGCAGGCGGTTGCGCATGATGGCGCGCGCGCCCTCCTCGCCCACGCGTTGCGGCAGCAGATAGGTCCAGTATTCCGAACCGTACAGGTTGCCCATGTTCTTGTAATGCGGGTTGAGCAGCACGCCGTCGCGCAGCCACATCATGTCCGTCGCGCGCGCCAGGAAACAGCCGCCGGCGCCGGCGTTGCCGTGCAGCGCCGCGACGGTGAGGTGCGATCCGGTACGGATGATGGCCTCGGCCAGGTCGTTCATCGCGTTGATGTTCGCCCAGGATTCGTCAGCGGGAGATTCGGCGGCCTCGATCAAGTTGAGGTGGATGCCGTTGCTCCAGAAATCCGCGCCACCCATCAACACCACCACCCGCGTCGGCCGCGTCAGCGCCCAGTGGTAGGCTTGCAGCAAACGCTGGCAGTGCCGCGTACCCATCGCGCCGTTGTAAAACTCGAAGTGCAGGTAACCGACGCCATCCGCTTCGCGATAAAAGATGTCCTGCCACATCTGGCTCTCCGCTGCCCACCAGCTTCCCAGCGGCAATTCGGTCAAGGCGGCGGCCTCGTCGGCAAAGGCCACGGCTGCCGGCAGCTTGATGCCGTGCGCATGGCGCCGCACATGGCCGATCCACACCGCCCCGTCCGCAGTGGCGCGCAGCAGCGCGGTCTCGCAGCGCGCGATGATGTCGCCGGGCCGGCCGCCGCGGATCGAGGATTCGGCATGCGCATCGTAGAGATGACAAGGCTCGCCGAACAGTTGATCGGCGACGCCGGGAAAGCCGTCGGCCGCCGCGATCTTGCGCAGCACGGTTTGGGTGTCGTCGCCCTGCCAGTCGATGCGCCGCTCATCCTGTTTCAGCAGCGGGCGCAGCGGCGTCAGGTCCGGACGGAGCGGGACGAAGCGGCCGGAGGCATAACGTTCGACCGCGGCGAGCACCGCGCGACAGGCCGCCGCGGTGACTTCGTTGCGGTACAGGCTGCTCTTCGAAGCGTCGCGCATCGCGAAGGTCTCGCTCGCCCACACCGGCCCGGCGTCCATCTCCGCTTCCGCCTGCAACACGGTGACGCCCCATTCCGCGACACCTTCCTGTATCGCGCGGTCCAGCGCCGAAGGCCCGCGGTCGCCGACGATGCCGGGATGCACGATGAAGCACATATGCCGTTTCCAGATCGACTCGGGTATCGCGCGGCGCAGATAAGGCGCAACGACGAGATCGGGCTTGAACAGTTCCACCGCCTCCTCCGATACCGAATCGGCGATGTCGAACTCGATGGTCAGCTCGTGCCCGCGCGCCGCCAGTTCGGTGTGCAGCCGTTGCGTGAGACTGTTGTAGCTGTGGGTCAGCAGCAGGATACGCATCAGCATATCCTCGGCAATTGTTCGCCGGACAGCCAGTCGACGATGCGCCGCCCGCCGAAGCTGGTGGTCATCTGCACGAAATGATGGTCGTCCTCGTGCACCGTGCCGACGATGGCGGCGTTTTTTCCCAGCGGATGCGCGCGCAGCGCGGCCAGCGCACGTTCGGCATCCGGTGCTGCGACGATGACCACCAGCTTGCCTTCGTTGGCGACATACAGCGGATCGAGGCCGAGGAACTCGCACGCGGACGCCACTGCCGGAGTGACCGGTATCGCGCGCTCATCCAGCATCATGCCGACGCCGGACTGCGCGGCGATCTCGTTCAGCGTGGTCGCCAGCCCGCCGCGCGTGGGGTCGCGCAGCACGTGGATGTCCGCGCCGCTGTCGAGCAGTGCCGCGGTCAATCCATGCAGCGCCGCGGTGTCGGATGTGATCGCCGACGAGAAGCCCAGGCTCTCGCGCTGCGCCATGATCGCCATGCCGTGATCGCCGATGGTTCCGGAGACGAGGATGCGGTCGCCGGCGCGCGCGCGGTCGCCCGACAGGTGCACGTCGTCGGCCACCACGCCCACGCCGGTGGTGGTGATGAACACGCCGTCGCCCTTGCCCTGCTCCACCACCTTAGTGTCGCCGGTGACGATATGCACGCCGGCCTCCTGCGCGGCTTGCGCCATCGACTGCACGATGCGCTGCAGGTCGGCGAGCGGGAAGCCCTCTTCGAGGATGAAACCGGCGGACAGCCACAAGGGCGTCGCCCCCATCACCGCGACGTCGTTGATGGTGCCGTGCACCGACAGGCAACCGATGTCGCCGCCGGGGAAGAACAGCGGCGACACCACATGGCAGTCGGTCGCCATCACCAGCCTGCCGTCGGGCGGCGGCAGCAGCGCGCCGTCGTTGCCCTGGCGCAGGTAGTCGTTGTCGAACGCCGCGGCGAACAGTTGTTCGATCAACTGCGCCATCGCGCGGCCGCCGCTGCCGTGGCTCATGTCCACGCGGCCATTTTTAAGGTCGAGCGCGCGGACATAGTCCTTGCGCACCTTGCCGCCATTCATCACGTCGCTCATGCGCTCACCACCTCGATATTTTTGAATCGTCCATAAGAGTAATGCGCGGCGCACGCGCCTTCGGAACTCACCATGCAGGAGCCCATCGGCGACTCCGGCGTGCATACCGTGCCGAACAGCTTGCAGTCCCACGGCCGCTTCACGCCGCGCAGGATCGCGCCGCACTCGCACGCCTTGTTGTCGGCCACCGCGCGGTAGCCCAGCGGGAAGCGCAGCTCGGCGTCGAACTCCGCGTATTCCTTGCGGATCTTCAGCGCCGAATACGGCACCAGACCCAGTCCGCGCCATTCGAATTCGCGGCGCAACTCGAACACTTCCGCCACCAGGTTCTGCGCCTTGAGGTTGCCGTCGCGCGTGACCGCGCGGGTGAATTCGTTCTCCACCTCGGCGCGCTCCTCGTTCACCTGGCGGATCAGCATCAATATCGCCTGCATCACATCCAGCGGCTCGAAGCCGGCGATCACCACCGGCTTGCGGTATTCCTCGGCGAAGAATTCGTAGGGGCGACTGCCGATCACCGTGGAGACATGCGCCGGACCGATGAAGCCGTCCAGCGGCACGGTGCCGTACTGGCGCACTTCGGGCGATTCGAGGATGTTGCTGATGGCCGAGGGCGTCAGCACATGGCAGCACAGCACCGAAAAGTTTTTCAATCCCAGCGCCTTTGCCTGCTTGATCAGCACCGCGGTCGGCGGCGTGGTGGTCTCGAAACCGATGGCGAAGAACACCACCTGCTTGTCCGGATGCTGTTGCGCGTGCGCGAGCGCATCGGCAGCGGAATACACCATGCGTATGTCGGCACCGCGCGCCTTCGCTTTCAACAAGGAGAGAGAGTTGGAAGCGGGTATGCGCACGGTGTCGGCATAAGTGCACAGCGTCGCGCCATGTTCCAGCGCGAGCTGGATGGCCATGTCCACGCGGCCGATGGGCAGCACGCACACCGGGCAGCCGGGGCCGTGGATCATGCGCACGTTGGGCGGCAGCAGGTCGGTGACGCCGTAGCGCGAGATGGCGTGGGTGTGGCCGCCGCAGAACTCCATGAAACTGTAATCGCGTTCCTGCACCTCGCGTGCGATGGAGGCGGCGAGGTTCTGCGCCAGCGCGCCGTCGCGGAATTCGTCTACGTACTTCATGCGGCGGCCGGATCCGGATCGTCCATCTCGGCAAACAGCGCGAGCGTGCGCTCTGCCTCTTCGGGATCGAGCTTGTTCAGCGCGAAACCGACGTGCACGATGACGTAATCGCCCTCACTCACATCATCGAGCAGCGCCAACGAGACTTCTTTCTGTACGCCGCTCAGGTCGACCAGGGCCTGTTCGCCATCCAGTAATTCGACCACACGGGCCGGGATCGCAAGACACATCGCTCAATCCTTCCTCAAGTTAATCCGGCCCGCGGCGGAAGGCGGCCGGGAAGAACAATTCTTTCAGGCAGCCATGACCGGGCCGCCGAGCGACTCGCCTGTCTGCATGCCGGTCAGGGCGGCGCCGTCCATCTGCATATCGAGCCAGTCCAGCCATTCGTCCATCCCCTCGCCGCTGCGCGCGGACAGCACGATGGCGCGGATGCCGGGATTGACCCGGCGCGCGTAGCCGATGGCGAGCTCAACGTCGAAGTCGAGATGGGGCAGCAGGTCGGACTTGTTGATCAATACCAGATCGGCGGCGGCGAACATGTCGGGATATTTGAGCGGCTTGTCCTCGCCTTCGGTCACCGACAGGATCGCCACCTTGTGCGCTTCGCCCAGGTCGAATGCGGCCGGGCACACCAGGTTGCCGACGTTTTCGATGAGCAGCAGGCTGTCGGCGGCGGGGTTCAGTTCCTGCAGCGCATGGCCCACCATCAGCGCATCCAGGTGGCAGCCGCGTCCGGTGTTGATCTGGATGGCGGGCGCACCGGTGGCGCGGATACGGTCGGCATCGTTCGAGGTCTGCTGGTCGCCCTCGATCACGCACACCGGATAACGTCCCTGCAACGCCCTGATGGTACCGACCAGCAGCGTGGTCTTGCCGGAGCCGGGACTGGAAACCAGATTGAGCGCCAGGATGCCGTGCTCGCGGAAATGATCGCGATTGGCCGCGGCATAGGCATCGTTCTTGGCCAGAATGTCCTGCTCGACCTTGACCATGCGCGCCTGGCTCATGCCGGGCGCATGTGCCCGCGCCGGGCCGAGACCGTAATGCAGATCGTGCACGTGACGGTGTTCGCCATGCGCAACGCCATCGTCGTGGCCATGCACTTGCCGCCACTTGCCGTCACCTTCGGCCTTCACCTGCCGCCCGCCGCAACCGCATACTGTGCACATAGGGTTTCCTTTATTCGATCTCGAGTTCCATGATGCGCATCGCCAGGCCCTGGTCCACGCGCAGGCGGAAACCGCCGCACTCCGGGCAAGGGTCGCCGCGCACCGCCAGCGCTATCGTCCGCGCGCAATCGAAACACCATGCAATCCCGTCCTGCTCGACGATGTCCAGTGCGGCGCCTTCGGCCAGCGTGCCGCCCGCCACCGCGTCGAAGCAGAAACGTATCGCGTCCGGCTCCACCCCGGACAGCTTGCCGATCTCCAGCCGCACGCCCTTGATGTGCTGCCAGCCATTGTTGCGC
Organism: Sideroxyarcus sp.; assembly: GCA_035299445.1. Classification (GTDB taxonomy): domain Bacteria; phylum Pseudomonadota; class Gammaproteobacteria; order Burkholderiales; family Gallionellaceae; genus Sideroxyarcus. The sequence continues at coordinate 334,833 of DATGWO010000014.1, read as the reverse complement.
GCACGATACTCGACCAGGTCGACCACACTTTCGGCAAGTGACATCTCATGCATATCGCCTCCCTTTCCGCACGCGCCGGATCAGGCCGCGAAGCCCAGGTAGACGCCGCACAGGACCACGCCCGCACCGCTATAGCGCAACAGCTGCGCACGCCCCAGCGCTTTGAGGGTCAGCGCGGCGAATATGCCGGACGCATGCAAGGCCGCGGTTGCCAGCACGAAACCCAGCGCATAAGCGGAAGCGGAGACGGCATGCGGCATCTCGGCGCCGTGCGCGTAACCGTGGAAGATGGCGAAGCTGCCGGCCAGCATGGCGCCGACGGACAGCGGCAGGCGCACCGCTGCGGCGATCAGCAGACCGAGCACCAGCAACGACAGGATGATCCCGGGTTCGGCCAGCGGCAACGCGACCGCGGACATGCCCAGCACTCCGCCCAGCACCATCGCCGCAACGAACGCGAGCGGCAGCAGCCAGATCGCGCGCCCGTTCATCTGCGCCGCCCACAGGCCGACGGCGAACATGGCGCAAACATGGTCGAGACCGCCGACCGGATGTGCCAGGCCGTGCAAGAAGCCGCCCGCGTCACCGGCGACCGCATGCGCATACGCCGCACTCGGCAGCCCGACCAGGAACAGTGCCGCTGCGGCGGCACGGACAAGGGATTTGTTGCGCTCGGATGAAGTCGACATGATGGCTCCTCTTTCAAATGATTGGTCAAAACAAGCACTGCCGGCACGGGTGCCGGTTTGATGCAACGAACTCTACCCAGCGGACTATCAGAACTGAATACATGCAACGCCGTATTTCAGCGCCGCTCTCCCTGGCTGCGCAGCGCAGCTTCCAATCCGTCCAGCGCTTCATTCATGCGCGCCGCATCGTCTTCCCCGATGCGCTGCCGCGCATACCCGAGAAAAGACAGCACCCAGCTGCCCGGCGGGCAATCGCCGACCATCAGCAGATTGATGCGCTGCACCGCCCCCCGCCCCTCGCACAGCGCGCTGACGCCGTCGCTTTCCAGCACGCGCATCGGGATGGCGAGGCACATCAGCAGCTGCCGCAGGCGATACGGGGACGGACCGCATCGAAGGCATCCATCGTCAGGCCGGCGGGAAGCAGCGACTGCATGCCGTCCGCTTCGCCGCGACGAGGCTCGGCCTTGCAGCCCCATTGTTGCAATCTGGCGAGCGCGATCGCCAGCGCCGTCGGCAGCTTCGACCTGACCAGCGTGCTCAGGCCCGCGCCGTAGTCCTCGATCGCCACCGGCTGCACGCCGATCAACACCAGTTCGAGCGGGAAGCTCCCGGTCAATTCGGCGACAGCCAGCACCTCCTGGAACCCGGTCTGGTGCAGGCTCAATTTCTTCGCCCCCATGAAGCGCGGCACCTGCCGGCCCTCCAGGATCTTGATGGTGCCCGGCGCCAGTCCGTAATCGATGGCATCGAACACGAGCATGCGCCGTGCCGCCTGCACGCGCGGCAACAGCTTGAACCCCTGCGTGCCGCCGTCCACCAGTGCGACCTGTTCCGGGAAGCGCCACTGGCGATGGAGCTCTTCCACGGCACGCACGCCGAAACCCTCGTCCGCCCACAGCAGGTTGCCGATGCCGAGCACCAGAACGTCTTCTTGTGTCATAGGTGTGTCCCTTGGTGAAGCTGCACAGGCGTCAATGCAGACATTTGCTTTCCCTGGGCTCATCCGCCCGGCACTTCAGCAGCAGCCTTTCACCGCCGGTGGCCGTATTGCGGAAATATTGCGCGACGACCGCCTGCTTCTGGGCTTGCGACATCGGCATCTTCTTGGGAACCGCCGCGGCATCCGTCATGAACACCACCATGCAGGCCTTGCGGCTGTTGCACACCTTCTTGGCGGCGCGCTTCAGCATCTGCGCATCGCCGGATATCGCCGGCTCGACGACGATGAAGTTGCGCATTCCTATGCTGCCGGCATGCCGCCAGGACGGGTCGGCCAAGGCCATGCCGGAAGCGGACAACATCGTGGCGGCGGTCACAGCCAATAGCAGTCTGTGTTTCATGATGTACACCTCCTGTTAATCGTCGTGGTCATCGGGCTTCAGGCAATCGCCGAGGCGGACGGACTGGTTGGCCGCGGCTACCGTGACCACTCTGGTGAACGTCGAGCGGTTCCCTTGGCTGTCGGTCACGGTCAGCGTGACGGTGTAGCTGCCCGGGCTGGCGAACTTGACGGCACCCGGATTGCGCGATGTCGATTGGCTTGGCCTGCCGCCCGGGAAGCTCCAGCGATAGCCCAGTTTTCCGCTGCTCGCCGCAGCCTCCGCACTGAAGGTCACGCTCCCGCCCGGCAGCACCGAAACGTTCATGGCCGGTTTGACGATGGTGGCGGCAGCGCCGCGCTCTGCGGTGACCGTGACCGTGCGGGTGGCCGGGGTCGAAGCCAGCCCCAGGCTGTCGGTCACGGTGAAGGTCACGATATAGCTGCCGACAGTGTCGAATTTCACCGCGCCCGGATTCTGCATGGTCGAGTCGGGTGCGCCACCGCCGAAGTCCCAGCTGTAGGTCAGCGGAGTGTTGCCGTCGGGATCGCTGCCGCTTCCCTGGAAAGTGACCGTGCCGCCCTGTGTGATCGTCACATCGTCGGCCGGTGCGCTGATGCTCGCAACGGGCGGCTGGTTGGGTGCGACGACGGTAACGATGCGCGTGACCGGTGCCGAGACGCGGCCGCGGCTGTCGGTGACGGTGAAAGTCACGGTGAAGACGCCCGCGCTATTGAAGCGCACTGCGCCCGGATTCTGCCGCGTCGAGTTGGGTGCGCCGCCGCCGAAGTTCCAGTTGTAGCGCAGCGTCAATTTGCGCGCATGTTCGCCGTCGTGCTCATCGTCGTCATGCTCGTCGCCGTGTTCGCCGTCGTGCCCGTCGTCACTGCTGCTGGAGGCAGAGGCCGTCCCGGCGCCGCGAAAGGTCACCGTGCCGCCGGGCATGATAGTGACGTTGCCGGCAGGTTCGATGATCGTTGCGACCGGCGCACCGGACACCGGTGCGGGCGCCGTGACGGTGACCGTGCGGGTGACCGGCGCGGAACTCAGGCCGAGGCTGTCGGTGACGGTAAAGGTCACGGTGTAACTGCCGGCCGTATTGAAGCGCACTGCGCCGGGATTCTGCGCGGTCGAGTTGGCCGCGCCGCCGCCGAAGTTCCAGCTGTAGGTTAGCGGCGTGTTGCCATCCGGGTCGTTGCCCGAACCCTGGAAAGTGACCGTGCCGCCCTGTGCGACCGTCACGTTGCCGGTGGGTGCGCTGATACTGGCGACCGGCGGCTGGTTGGCCGTGCCACCGGTGACCGTGACCACGCGGGTGACGGGAGCCGATGCCATGCCCAGACTGTCGGTCACCGTGAACGTCACGGTGAAGACGCCGGCCGTATTGAACCTCACTGCGCCGGGATTCTGCGCGGTCGAGTTGGTGGCGCCGCCGCCGAAGTTCCAGTTGTAGCTCAGCGGGGTGTTGTTGTCGGGGTCGCTGCCGGAGCCCTGGAAGTTCACCGTGCCGCCCTGTGCGACCGTCACATCGCCGGCCGGCGCGCTGATGCTGGCGAGCGGCGGCTGGTTACCCCCGCCGCCGGTAACGGTGACCGTGCGCGTCGGCGCCGTGCCGGTGGCCAGCATGCCGACGGAGTTGCGCACTTGCAGCGTCGCGGTGATGCTGCCGGCCACCGTCATCGGCACTGAAACGCTTTGTCCGGTGACACCCGGCATGCCGCCGCTGAACGACCAGGCATAGACCAGCGGGAAACCGTCCGGGTTGGTGGCATTGCTCGCGGTGAAGGTCAGCGACTGTCCCAGGGAAACGCTGGTGCCGGCTGCGGGCGCGGTGATGGTGGCGTTGCCCGGCGCATGCGCCACGCAGAACGGATCGACCGCCGCGCCGCAAGCGGCCGAAGTGCAGACCAGGCTGGCGCTGCCGAAGGCATTCAGGTTGGTGCGTGTCGGGCTGCCGGTATGGCAGAGGAAGCAGGAAGAATTGGCGGCGCGATACGGACGGCTTTGCTGCGGTGCGGTCGCCTGGACCGGCCGTGCGGCGCAATAGCTGTCTACCCTTGTGCCGATGGTCGATGTGGCCAGCGCGCTGCCCGCGAAGGCGGAGAGCGCGGCCAACAACAGGGCCCGGCCGGATCTGAAGAGCGATGTGTTCATGGCGGATTCCTTTCCGTATGTCCGGGACGCGTCAAGCGCTTACCGTGACGTTGAGGATTTCGTTCTGTTCCGGATCGAGCAGGTGCACCGCGCAAGCCATGCATGGGTTGTAACTGTGTATGGTGCGCAGCAGTTCGAGCGGCTTGTCCGGGATCGCCAGCTTGTGGCCCACCAGCGCCGCTTCGAGAGCGCCGCCGTGCCCGACATGATCGCGCGGCGCGGCGTTCCAGGTGGTCGGCACCACGCACTGGTAGTTGTCGATGATGCCGTTGTCGATGGTGAGCCAATGCCCCAGCGCGCCGCGCGCCGCCTCGCTGAAGCCGATCCCCTGCGCCATGGCGGGCCAGCCGGCGGGATCGAACATCGCGGCGTTGTGGGTGCGGAAATCGCCGCCGGCGATGTTCGCCGTCAGCTGGTTGAACCAGACCTGCAACTCGTCGGCGGTGACCTGCGTTTCGATGGATTGGGCCAGCATGCGCCCCATGGTGGAATACATCGCCGGGAACGACAGGTCGAGATCGCGCAATGCTTTATCGACGTGGCTGCGCACGGACCGGCTGCCCTTGCCATACATCATGAGTATCCGCGCGAGCGGCCCGACCTCCATCGGTTTGCCGCGCCAGCGCGGCGCTTTCACCCAGGAGTACGGCTGGCTCACATCCAGGCTGTCGTGCGGCACTTTCGGTCCGGTGTAATGCGGCGTGGTCTCGCCCTGGAAAGGATGCAGGCCGGAAGACTTGCCGGTCGAATAATCGTACCAGCTGCTGCTGACGAACTCCTGGATCTCGTCGAGGTTCCTGAGGTCGACCCGCTGGATGTTGTCGAGGTTGCGGCCGATGATCGCGCCGCGCGGTACGAACAGGTTCGACGCGATGTCCGCGCTGTCGTCCTGCGGGAATTCGCCATAGACCAGGAAGTTGCCCAGGCCCTCGCCGCGCTTGAACCAGTCCTTGTAGTGGCTGGCCAGCGCGAGCATATCGGGCCGGTACACCCTGGACACGAAATCGCGCATGCGCGTGATGCATTTCTGCACCAGGTCGAGTCCGTTCTGGTCCAGCCCTTCATCCCCTATCGACGGCCGCAGCATGCCGGCCGCGTCCGCCTGCATGTGGATGGCGCACGGCACGCCGCCGATGACGAAGTTCGGGTGCGGATTCTTGCCGCCGAACACGGCATGCACGCGCACCACCTCGCGCTGCCACTCCAGCGCTTCGAGCCAATGCGCGAACAGCATCAGGTTCATCTCCGGCGGCAGCTTGTACGCCGGATGCCCCCAGTAGGCATTGCTGAACAGCCCGAGCTGGCCGGTGGCGATGAAGCTCGCCAGCTTCTGGCGCACCGCCTCGAAATACTCCGGCGAGTTGTTCGACCAATCCGAAGTGCATTTCTGCAAATTCGAGGTGGCGACAGGATCGGCCTGGCTCGCCGACACCACATCCAGCCAGTCCATCGAGGCCAGCTGGTAGAAGTGCGTGACATGATCCTGCACCGTCTGCGCGCCCATCATCAGGTTGCGGATATGGCGCGCATTGGTCGGGACGGCATAACCGAGCGCATTCTCCACCGCGCGCACCGAGGTCAGCCCGTGCACCACCGTGCACACGCCGCAGATGCGCTGGGTGAAAGCCCACGCCTCGCGCGGGTCGCGCCCTTTGAGGATCAGTTCGATGCCGCGCATCATGGTGCCGCCGCTCGATGCCTGCGTGACCGAACCGGATGCATCGGTCTCCACCTGTATGTTCAGGTGCCCTTCGATACGTGTGACTGGGTCGATAACCACGGTACTCATAGCATGCACTCCTTAAATTGGTTTGATCGGATGCCCGGGCTGCTTGTCGGCTCACACCACCGGCAGCTGCGCATGGGCCGGGACCTCGCATGCGGAACCGTCGCCCTGTCTGAAATCGGTGACCATGCCGTAGATGCCGCCGGGCTTGTCCCAGAAATGCGGCTCGGAACAGCCGATGCAGCCGTGCCCGGCCTGGGTCGGCGAGCTGGTGCCCTGGTTCCATTTGTTGGTGTTGCAGGCATTGAAGGTGTCCGGCCCCTTGCAGCCGAGCAGCAGCAGGCAATGGCCCTGCCGCGCACCGTCGTCGTCGAACGAGGTGGCAAACTCGCCGGCATTGAAGTGATCGAGGCGCGGGCAGCAGTCGTGCACCGTCTTGCCGTAATACAGCAGCGGCCGCTTGAGATCGTCCAACGGCGGCAGCGCACCGTTCACCAGGAAATAGGCGACGCTGCCGGCGATGACTTCGGGCACCGGCGGGCAACCGGGCAGGCTCATCAACGGCCGCGTCGGTATCAGCCCGGCTTCCATCAGCTCGTTGATGCCCATCGCATTGCTGGGATTCGGCTTGGCTGCGGGAAGCCCGCCGAAGCTGGCGCAGTTGCCCACGCTGATCACCAGCGCGGCGCCCTCGACGGCTTCGCGCAACTGGATGAGGGCGGAACGGCCGGCCAGCGTCATGTTCCATTCGTGTTCGCCGGTCGGCACCGAGCCGTCCAGCATCAGCACATACTTGCCGAAGTTGGCCTGCATCGCCGCCTTCTTCGCCTCTTCGGCCTGGACACCCGCCGCCACTTGCAAGGTCTCGTGGTAATCGAGCGAGATGAAATTGAGGATGAGGTTCTCCACCGTCAGCCGGTTGGTGAGCGGATTGCCCGAGCGCATCAGCGATTCGGAACAGCCGGTGCAATGCTGCACCGCCATCCAGATCACCGACGGCCGCAACGCGGCGGCGAGCGCCTGCGCGAAAGCCTTTGCCGCAGTGCCCGTGAGGCACAGCGACGATGCGGTGATGGCGCAGAACTTAAGGAAGGTGCGGCGCGATATGCCCTGATCCTGCAATGAATCCAACATCGTGACTTGAGTGTTCATGGCGGTTACCTCTCGTTGGTATGTGGTCTGCGGCCTACATGCAAGACGGCCATGCGCTGCGCAGCGTTTCCAGTCGGCGTCCGATCGCCTTGCTGTCGCCCGCGATGACCTCGGGAACTGCGGCGATCTCGATCAGCTCGCCCACGGTCTCTTCTTCGGTGTTGCGGTGCTTTATCCACCAGACACAGGGGATAGAGGTTTCATGGATCTCGGTATTGCCCAGCGTTCTCACGACAGCCGTCACTTCGCCGCGACCCAGCATGGCGGCCAGCATGGCGCACTCTTCCGGCATCGACTTCAGGCAGCGCAGATCGATCAGCGCTTCCTTGCCGGTTTCGGCGAAACGCGCTGCGCACGCCGCCACCTCGGACAGGAGTGCCTGCGCCGAAGCGCCCGGTTCGGCAGCGGCAATCGTCGCCGGCTTGCCCTGGCGCATCCAGAACACCGGGTATTGCTGCTTCACGCCGGAACCGGCGCTGTGCGCCGGCATGCGCGCAGCGGCACCCGTGATTCCGCGATGCAGCTGCTCCCATTTGGCGTTGCCGTGCAAGCCCGTTTCTTCACTCTCGATTGCCATGCCAACCTCCTGACGTCTCGTGATCGCAGCGGAATGTCCGTTCATCCAATGCTACGCAGCGCGTGTTTGCATTTGAATACGGCGCATTCCGTATTTTGCTGCGGTGATCATGTAGCCGGCCGCTACGCTGCGGCCAGTTAACAGCCGGACAGCCGGCCGAGTTGCCAGGAGATGCAGATCTTCGTTCCCGCCCCGGCCGCCGACTCCATGAGATAGACGCCGCCGGAAACGTTGGCGCGCTCCTTCATGCCGAGCAGGCCGAGGCCGCGGTCGGAGCCGTTACGGACGGCGACCTCCTCCGCGCGGAAGCCGACGCCGTTGTCTTCGATCTCGAAACACAGCGCATCGCCGGTTTGCCTGAGACTCACCCGCATGCGGTCGGCCTTGGCGTACTTGATGATGTTGCTGGTTGCCTCCTGCACGATGCGGAAGATGGTGATCTTGAGCTTGCCGGGGATGCTGTCCTCTTGCAGGTCGAATTCCTTCTCCACACGCACGCCGTGGCAGACGGCCTCGAGTTCGCGGAAGAACCAGGACAGCGTGGGCAGGATACCAAGGTGGTCCAGCATCGGCGGGCGCAGGTCCATGATGGCATGGCGCATCTCGTCGAGCGCCGCTTGCGCCTTGCGCTGCAACTGCCTGAGCGAGACCGCCGCATCCTCGATCGCGCCGCTGGCCAGCAAGCGTTCGGATTCCGACAGCGACAATTTGATCATCGTCAGCGACTGTCCCAGCCCGTCGTGCAGGTCCTGTGCGATGCGCTTGCGCTCATGCTCCTGCGTCGACAGCAGCAGCTCGGTGATGATGCGCTGTTCGGATGCCGTGTCGTCGCGCTGCTCCTTGAAGTATCCCCGGCGGCGTCTGGAGTGTGCGGCGAGCGGCAATTTTGATCCGGCGAAATGTCCGGCCAACTGTCCCGGTTGCGTCAACGGCCCGATGGTCTCGATGTTCATGGCATCCCTTCTTCCTGCTTTGCGCAGATGATGGTCAGGCCCGGAAAAGACCGGCAGCCTGTAACGCACGCTGTCGTACAGCGGATGCGTTACATGCTCGGTCAATCGCAACTGATTGACAATCGGCGGAATGCTTATGGAGAACTACCTATGATGGACGGCTGCCGTCCCCGCGCAGCCGCATGCACGGATCAATCGTCGCGCAGGGCGAGCCGGTTCTGCACCAGCTCGGCGACGCTGCGGATGTTGAGCTTGCGCATGATGTTGGAGCGATGTATCTCCACCGTGCGCGCACTGATGCCGAGCCGGATGCCGATCATCTTGCTTGAGTCGCCGGTCACCACCAGTTCCATGATCTCCCGCTCGCGTTTGGTCAGCGCGTCGAAATGGCTGCGCAGCTCGTCGCGGCTGCGGCTCTTGCGGTTGTCCTGTTCGACTTGCAGCAATGCGGCGCGTACGCGATCCAGCAGGTCGTCGCCCTTGAACGGTTTCTGCACGAAGTCGAACGCCCCAAGTTTCAGTGCGCGCACGGCGAGCGGGATATCGCCGTGGCCGGTGATGATGATGACCGGCAGGGCGACGCCGTCTGCCTTCAGCTGTTCCAGCAAGTCCATGCCGCTCATGCCCGGCATACGGATATCCAGCACGATGCAACCTTGCAGCTGCGGCCGGCAGAATTCGCGGAAAGCGCCGGCGTCGGCGAACTGCATGCTGGCCAGCCCCTCCGACTCCAGCAGGCAGGCGATGGAATCGCGCATGGCCTCGTCATCGTCGACCACGCACACCACGGGTTTTCCGTCATATCCGTTCATAAGTCACCTCATGCAGGAATCGTGAATTTGAATTCGGCGCCGCTGCCGTTCTGTTCCGCCCATATCTGCCCGCCGTAGTTCTCGATCATCGAACGGCAGATGGAAAGCCCCAGGCCAAGCCCCTCCGGCTTCGAGGTCTGGAAAGGATTGAACACCTTGTCCAGTTCGGCGGCGGCGATGCCTTTGCCGCTGTCGCGCACCGACACCATGATAGCGCCCGACTCGATCATCCGGGTGGTGATGCGCAGTTCGCGGCGCTCCGAAGATGCCATCGAATCGATGGCGTTCTTGATCAGGTTGATCAGCACCTGTTCGATCTCGACGCGGTTCGCCAGCACCGGCGGCAACGCCGACAACTCCAGCGCGGTCTGGATGAAATGCTGTTGCAGTTCGTATTCCATGAAGCCGACCGTGTCCTTGATCAGCGCATTGATCTCCAGCGCGCTGCACTCCTGCTTCTGCTTGCGCACCAGGTTCTTCAGGTGATTGATGATCTCGCCGGCGCGTTCGGTCTGCACGTAGGCATGGCGGATCGACTTGTGCAGCGCCTCCTTGTCCCAGTTGTTCTTCTCCATGCGGCGCAGGCTGGCATCCAGATAATTGTTGGCGGCGGACAAGGGCTGGCTCAACTCGTGCGCCAGGCTGGACACCATCTCGCCCGCGATGTTGAGCCGGCCGACATGCTCCATCTCGGCGCGTATCTCCTCGAACAGCTTATGGTCGGTGATGTCGATGCAACTGCCGATCAGGCCGAGGAAGCCGCCGCCGGAAGTGAAGCGCGGCACGCCAGAATCCATCAGCCAGCGGAAGATGCCGTCGTGCCGGCGCAGGCGGTATTCCAGTTTGAACGGGGTCATCTGTTCGAACGCGGTGCGGTACGTCTCCAGGCAACGCGCCCGGTCTTCGGGATGCAGGATGTCCAGCCACAGGCAGCCCTGCGTCTGCGCGAGCGGCAGGCCGGTGAAATCGTGCCAGCGCTGGTTGAAGAAGTTACAGCCCTGGAAACCGGGCTGCCCGGCGGCATCCGCCATCCAGATCAGGTTCGGCGCATTGTCCGCCATGGTGCGGAAGCGCTCCTCGCTTTCCGCCAGGCGTTTCTCCGCCTGCATGTGCGCGCTGATGTCGAACAGCGTGGTGCGGCTCTTCACGAAATGCCCGTCCGCATCGTGCACCGGGGTGGCGTTCAGCAATACCGGGAAACAGCTGCCGTCCTTGCGCATCAACTCGTACTCGATGCCCTGCACCGAGCCGGTGCGCATGAAGCGCTCGAAATCGGACTGGAAGGCCGCGCGATCGGCGGGAGCCAGCATATCGATGAAGCGCATGCGCCCGACCACCTCGTCCTTGCGGTAGCCCAGCCAGGCCAGCTCGGTGTGGTTGATGCGGATGATGACGCCGTCTTCGTTCAGCGAGTGATAGCCGCAGGGAGCGTTGTTATACAGGTCCTCGATCTCCGCCGCCGACTGGCGCAGCGCCTCGTAGGCCAGTTGCTGCTCGGTGATGTCCTGCGTGGTGCCGACCGAACGTAGCGGCTGCCCCGCCTCGCCATAGAACGTCTCGCACCACTCGCGCACATATTTCAGGCGGCCGTCCGCAAACAACAGGCGATGGACGATGTTGTAAGGCGTCCGCTCCTGCACCGAACGGGTGTAGGCCTCGTTCACCAAGGTACGGTCATCCGGATGCACCGTGGCGAGGAAGGCGGCATAGGTGGCGGCGAACCTGGCCGGGTCGATCTCGAAGATGCGGTAAGTCTCGTCCGACCAGTACAGGATGTCGTTGACCAGATCGAGCTCCCAGCTGCCGACCTGCGCCAGTTGCTGCGACTCTTTCAGCAGTGTCTCGCTCTTGCGCAGCTCCGACTCTGCCTGCTGGTGACGGCCGATGTCGGCGGCATGTTGCACGCGGAGGCGTTCGTTCTGTGTCTTCTGGCGCCAGACCAGCGCCAGCAAGCCGCCGAGCGCCACAAGGATCACGGCGGCAAGGAATATCTGACCTAGCACGGAAGACAGTGTCATAGATGTGGCCTCGGACTCAACAAGTGGCTGATGCCTGCCGGGATATGCCGCCGTACAGCACGGCCCCCGCCTCACTCTCTCCGTGAGGAGTCGCAGCATGCTACCTGATTTTCGGCCGGAGAAAAGGCCCGTGAAGGGCCGGAGGCGGCCTGGCTATTGAGCGGTCTCTTTGCTGAAGCTCAGATGGACCGTGATGGTGTCGCCGTTGTTCAGCTCCTTGAGCGAGGCTGCCGGGAATTGCATGGTAATGTCGGACGCGCCGTGTTTCAGCACCAGCATGCCCCTGGCACGGTCGATCTTGCTGACCTTCCCGGTCATGTCGTGGCTGCCCTTCAGGCAATCTTCGCGCATGCATCCCGCATCGTCGATGCAGCCATCCTGCATGCCCGTCATGTCCTCCGCCCTCGTCATTCCCCTCTCGGAACGGTCGTTGCCGCCTGCCTGGGCAGGAACGGCAAGCGTGGCTGCAAGCAGGCTGGCGCCCAACAGCGAGATGGCTCTCTTCATGATGGATCTCCCGAGCGGCGATGTGAAGGCGGCGGACTAGTGCGCGACAAGCTTGTGGTACTCGTTGATGATGTCGGATGAGCTGGCCAGCCCGTCCAGACGCACCCAGGTTTGAGTGGTGCCGCCCGCCCGCAGGAAAGTCACCGGCTCATGGCTCATCTTGTCGCCGCGAAACGAATCGAATGCACGCTGCACCGCGATGCTGTCCTCGACGCTGCCGGTCAACATGCGCCACTGCGGCCCCGCCTCGAAGCGGCCGGCATATTCCTTGAGCTTTTCCGGTGTATCGTTCTCGGGATCGATGGAGATCGACACCATGCGCACCTTGCTGCGCTCCTCGCCCAGCTGCTCCTGCACCTGACGGAAGGTGGCGCTCATCACCGGACAGATCGCGGTGCAGCTGGTGAAGATGAAATTCAGCATGACCGGCTCGTCGCCGCCCAGCACCTCGCGCAACGATATCTTCACCCCGCCCGCATCGACCAGGCTGACATCGGGGATGTCGTACGACGCCAGGCTGCGCTGATAGCCGCTGCTGTCGGCCATGGCCATGTGGTGATGATGCAGATGTTCCATCTCGGCCTGCCCGCCGCTGGCGGACATCGCCATGGCAGTCCCCGTGAACAGGATGGCGAGGGCTAATACGATTTCGCTGTGTTTCATCTTCATGGCTTCCTCCGTTTCTTCAGGTTGAACGATCTCCCGCCGCAACGCTACCCAAACCCCGCACGACGGATAACGGCGGCAGTATCCGCGAGCGCCCGTCTGCGCACTCTCAGGCAGAGCCTGTATTCGGATGGGGGGAAGACTGTATTCGGGCCGCGTTCATGGCTGCACGGCGCTGCTCAGGTAGCGGCCGAACACGTTCTTGCGGTTGATCACGGACCAGAATGTCCGCCACAGGATGCTCATGTCCAAGGCCAGCGAGCGGTTCTCGATGTAGCCGATATCCATGCGGATGCTCTCTTCCTTGGTGAGCAGGTCGCGCCCGGATATCTTGGACAGGCAGGTGACCCCCGGCTTCACCGCAAGATACTGCTCGCGATATGCGCCGTAGAGCGCGGACACCTCGGGGATCTCCGGCCGCGGCCCAACCAGCGTCATGCTGCCGAGCACGACGTTGAGGAAATTGGGGAGTTCGTCGATGCTGGTCCTGCGGATGAAGTTGCCTACATTGGTGATGCGCGGGTCGCTCTCATAGTGGAAATGGAAATCCAGGCTGCCGTGCTTGCTGTAATCGTACAGCGCCGGGAAGCGCTCGCGCGCATCGGCATACATACCGCGCAGCTTGAAGATCGTGAACGGCTCGCCGTTCAGGCCGACGCGCGTCTGCAAGAAGAAAGGCGACCCTTTGCTTTCCATCCTGATGGCGATGGCCGCCGCGATGATCAGCGGCAGCGAACAGCACAGCAGTATCGAACCCAGCACCAGATCGAGCGATCTCTTGGCGAACCGGTAACACGCATCCCGCCAGAGCGCTGTGTCGCACAGGCGCATGAACGCTGCGCGGAACCGGGGAATGAATACCTGCTTGATCTGTGTCTGGCTGGCCATGGCGCCCCCTGGGAAAGATTGACGGTCTGCCTGTCGACGGCGGCACGGCTGGAGCCCGTGCCGCCATCGCGAAGCAGTGGCGTCATCTTGTGCAAGAAGGGAATGGCGATAAATATGCTGGCGGCCTTATTCGGCGGGGCTGAGCTGCCCAATTGCCTCGCCGCCCGACTGCACACCGGTCAAGCGGAATACCCTAGTCTCACAGGCTTTCCGTGTAGTGCGGTTACAGTGAAATGCGCATGCCATCTGCGGAGAGTTTCCGTGCGGATATCGCGCAACGCGCGCACCTGCGCGCTACGGAGGAGGTAGCGATGAAGATCGGCAACTACATGGCGGTGAGACGTAGCGCAGAGAAGCGATACGGAGAATCACGCAGGAATCATTTGCAGCGTGTCAGGAGTATAAAAGTGGATTTGAAGAATTTTCCTTGACCGGCAGGCACGCTGGTAACACTACTTGCGTGAGCGCACCTGATTGGCCTTTGCACGCTTCGCCACACCGCCGGGCCAACAGATGGGACACGCACCTGCTCCGCGATACTTATGACCTCGACTGCAAGTCTTCCAGCCTCCGCGATTGGATTTATCCATAGACCCTCCTGCTGCCTGAAGTGAAGCCAAGGGGCGCAGATATATTTTTGCGCATCGCCTGCCGATAAAGGTCTGGTACGAGGAACCGGCGATTTCATTCTTTCCAGTATCCGCGCAACATGCCCAGCCTCCGTTTCAACCATAACGGCAACCGCGCTTCCGCCTTGCCCAGCCGGTAGCCGGCCAGTTTCAGCAGGGTGCGCAGCCAGGCGGACGGGATCAGGTGCGGTGCATGTTTCCACAGCCAGGCCGTTTCGGAACGGACGAAGCGCCCGCCCTCTCCTTCCGGCTTGCCGAACTTTTCCAGCAGCCACGGCTCGCGCACATGCATCACGCCGATGTCGAAGTAACGCCGGAACTCTTGCAGCATGCTGTAATCGTGCGAGTGATGCACGGCGGCATCGGCGCGGTAGGCGACCTTCCAGCCGGACAGCAGCATGCGCGCGGCCACGCACATGTCCTCGCCGAAGATGACATCCTGCGGGAAGCCGCCGACGGCCAGCAGTGCGGAGCGGCGATAGGCAGCGAACGAGTTGGACAGGTAGGCCGTCTTGATCCCCAACGCGGCGATGTCGGCGGCAGACCTGACTGCGCTGGCTTCCGGATAATTGAAGTGCCGGGCATGCGCACCGATGGGGCCGGCATCCTTGTGCGGCAGCTGCCTGCCGCACACCGCGCCGACTGCGGGATCGTCGAAGGCGGCCAGCAGCCTGGTGATCGCATCCGGCGTGGCGAGGATGGCATCCTGCGTGAGGAACACCACGAACTCCGCCTGCTCCAGCATGCCGACCGCCAGCTGGCGTGTGCCGCCGTGGTTGAATGCCGCGCGCGGAATGCCATGCACCGTGAGGCCGGCCTCCGCCGCCAGCACGGCTGTTGCATCGGCTGAGCCGGAATCGATCGCCAGCGTATGCGGCCGCGTGAGCTGGGCCGACCATGCCGCCAACCAGTGCAGCCATGACTCTCCCGCATTCAGGGTGGGGACGCACAAGGCAACTTTCCCGATATCCATCGTCATCTCCCGGAACCAATCAGCGCGAAGGAATGCGCCACTTCGAATAATCGGACTCAAGCAGCGCGGACAAGCCTTCCAGTTCGGCGTGGTAGATCTGCACCAGTTGTGCCGGGTAGTAACAGGCATCCCCTTCCGGTTTCTGCGGGTCGTCCGTCACCGGGCGGTAGATGAGCCAGTTGATGAAGCGGCTGTGCTTCAGCCGGCCGATCAGGTTCGCACAACCCCATTGCCTGAGCTGCAATGCCGCAAGTTTCGCCAGCTTGGCCAAGCTCACGCTCCGGGCGATGCGCGCGGGATTGACCTTCTCGTGCAACACCGCGGGGACGAACTCCTCGTCCACACCGAGGAAGCGGAAGATGCCGCGCGCGAAACGTTGCGGATCGGCTTGCAGCTCGTCGAAATCCAGGATCAGCACCATGTCGCGCTCGAACAGCGAAAGGATGTGCTGCAGGTGCGTGCAGTATTTTCCCTCATCGACAAGGAAGGGGAAGCGCTGCAGCGCCGCCTCGAAGCTGCCCGCGAACAGGCCGACCCGGCACAGGTGCAGGTAGGAGGAATATGCGCGCTCGAACGGATTGCGCAGGCAGCAGATCAGTTTCACCTGCGGATTGAACGCATGCAGCCGCCGGATGGCTTCCGGGCTGGAGAAGTAATCGTGGCTCAGTTCGCCGCACAGGCTGCCCGGCGGCGCATCCTTGAAGAATCCGGCGTACCAGTCGGCCCCGCGGTGATAGAACTCGTCGAAGAAATACACGTCCTTGGAGACCGGGACGAACAGATCGGGATGTCCGCGCAGCGCCTCGAAGATCCAGGTCGAGGCGGTCTTGCTCGGCCCGAGGAAGATGAAGTCAACCATATGCCCTCCTTTGTGAAATGCATCACATCATTCATGCCCCCAAAACATATGCCTGCAAGGTGACGGTGACGGCGAAGAACACCGAGCCGAACAACAGCACCCACTCCGCCTTCAGCCCCTCCATGCCCTTGAAGCGCACCGCGCCGGACAGCAGCGCGTGCACCACATACGGCACCAGGTACAGGTAATAGCGGCCGGACTCGAACACGTGCACGACGCCGGTGAGAAAGAAGAAGATGGTCAGCACCGACAGCAGCGCGAGATAGGCGCGGATGCCCTCCTCGCCGAATTCGGCGGAGAGGCAGAACACCAGGAAGCGGTAGCACACCAGCAACAGCAGCAGGTACAGCGGCAGCAGCCCGACGAAGAACTCGGTCGCGCTCGGCAGGATGATCATCCCGGCGTAGAACACCACCAGGCTGACGGCCGGGTTGTACGATTTGCCGTGCGTATATTCGAGCGCCATTGCGACGCCATGGCCCAGCCCGGGAAAGATCATGTTCAGCCATTGCGGATCGGCCAGCAGCCGCACGCTCAGCAGCGCCGCCGCCATGGTCAGCACGGCGCAAGACAGCAGCCAGCGCAGCCTTGCGCCCGGGCTGGCGCCGGCGAGCCTGCGCTGCAGCAAAGCGCCGTAAATCTCGCGCAGCAGCACGAACGCCGACAGCAGCAGGAAGCTGCGGTCCTCGACGACCAGCAGCGCCATCACTGCGGCGAACCATAAGGCGGCCGCCCTGCCGCGCAAAAAGAACGGCAGCAGCGAACACAGGATGAACAGGATGTCGGTCGATATCTGCATGATGCCGTAGGCGACCGAAGGGAAACCGAGCGACAGCAGGAACACCCGCACATCCTTGCCCAACGGCTGCCTACCTCTGCCGCACAGCCATAGCGTGAGGACGACGGCGAACAGGCCGGCCAGCGCAAGGTTGGCGAACTTGGCGAAATAGTAGACGGCGGGGATGCCGGCAATGGTGTGGTAGTGCAACGCGCCATGGATCATCTGGAAACCGCTGCCGGGCCGCACCGCATCGAGGACGTCGCCCAGTTCGTTGAGGCCGAACAGCATGTCGGCGAGCCGCATGACGGCCCGGGCGAAATGCCCGTAGATGAAGGCATAGCCGCTCTCCTGTCCCTGCTGCAACAGTTGAAGGTTGCGGTACTCGTCCGGCCAATTGAGCGCCGGGAACAGGAAGCCGTACACCGCCAGGATGAGGCATGCCCCCGCCAGGTAGACGGGAGCGGACAGCAGCCTGGCTTTGCTGAGGCTCATGGCGTCAGATCCTGCAGGCGTAGCTGCGGTTGAACAGGTAGAGCAAATTGCTGCGGCTCAGCACGTTGGTGAGCACGAAGCCCAGCGCCGCGCCGTAAGCCTGGAACAACACGATCAGCACCAGGGTGAGCGGCAGCCCCACCAGCAGCGTGAACAACGCATTGCTGCGCAACAGGTCGTTCCTCTCGGCGAGGATAAGCTGCGTCTCCATGATGACGAACAGCACGTTGGTCAGCATGCCGGCCAGCATGAGCATAGCCAGCGCGGAGGCGGCGGAAAAGTCCGCGCCGAAGTAGGCGAACAGCCGGTCGAAAGTCAGCGCGCTCGCCGCCAGCACCAGCAGGCCGGCAACCATGATGTGCGCCATCGAACGGCGCAGGAACGGCACCGGCGATTCCTTGCGGCGCAGCAGGCCGGCGAGCTGCGGCGTCGCGATGCCGCGGAACACGGCGCTGAAAGCACCGACGACCATGGTCACGCGGAAGGCGGCGTTGTACACGCCGACATCCGCCGGCGTGCCCAGCACTCCGAGGAAAAACAGCGGCGACCAGACGATGAGCGTATTCGAGATGGCGACCCACACGCCGCGCACGGATTCGACCATCAGTTCGCGGCAACGCAGCAACAGGCCGGGCAGGCAGATCATGCAGCCGGCGTAGCGCAACACCAGCACCAACGTGAGCAAGGCGGCCACCACGTTCGCCCGCAGCAACGCGGTCACCGCCGCCGTCGCGCTCAGCTGCATCCACAGCAACACCAGCAACGAGACGCTGCCGGCCTCGATGAACACCGACAAGGAGGTCTTGCCGATACCTTTGAGCAGGGCGGCGCCGATCCACATCAGCGTGAACGGAACGAAGGAATACAGCGCAGTCTCATACAACAGCTGCGGCGCCCCCCCGGCGAAGAACAACGGTGCAGCATAGTCCTCGACCGTCTTGCCGAGCAGCACCATCAGCATGCCGCAGCAAGTCAGATAGACCAGGATGTCTCCAGCCAGTATGCGCAAGGCATCGCGATCGCCGGAATAGCAGTAGCGGCTGGCCAGGCGCAGCACCACGCCATCCATGCCCAGCCGCAGCAACTGGCTCAGCATCACGGCGACGGCCAGGGTGAAGTAGAAATAACCGGATGCCTCGGAACCGACCGCATGGCTCAGGTACACCACCAGCGCCAGGGTGAACATGGCGCCGCTGGCTTTGGAGAGGATCGCGCTGAGCAGTGCCTGCATGGCTCAGCCTGCGCGCGCCAGCAGCGCCAGGGTGGCGGGTATGCCCTCTTCCCCGTCCTGTGCCGATGCGTGGAGGCGATGGATGAACGGCTTCAGTTCGCCGTAATCGCGCTCCCACCATTGCGAGGCGGCGATGGCCGCGCACACGGCGGCGGAGAAGCGCATTCTCAGCGGCCTGGCCGGCACGCCCGCGACGATCTGGAACGCGGCCACATCTCGGGTCACCACCGCGCCCGCGCCGACCACCGCGCCGTCGCCCACGCTCACCCCGGGCAGGATGATCGCATCGGCGCCTATCCACACATCGTTGCCGATCACCACATCGCGCCTGGGCGACATGAAGTCGGCGCGTTTGAG
Organism: Sideroxyarcus sp.; assembly: GCA_035299445.1. Taxonomy (GTDB): domain Bacteria; phylum Pseudomonadota; class Gammaproteobacteria; order Burkholderiales; family Gallionellaceae; genus Sideroxyarcus. Next base: position 316,047 of record DATGWO010000014.1, on the reverse strand, counting down.
GGAGCGGTCGATCAGGTAGAACGGGAAGGTGGAGATCGATGCGACAGCATGCACCTGGCCGGACGACAGCACCTTCACGCCGCGCGCCACCGAGCAATAGTTGCCGATGCGGGTGGCCGAGCCGATGCCGCGGATGTCGGCGAAGCTGCTGACGTAAGTGTACTTGCCCACGCTCACGTCGCCCTTCAGCGTGGCGAGCGGCGATATGCGGCGGCCGCGCGGCCGTTGTCGCAGCCTGACGCCGGTGTACAGCCTGACCAGCAGGTCCTTCATAACGCGGACCAGACCCTGATGTAATCCACCTGGGCGGTGGTCGGGAAACCGAGCCGGCTGGCGGTGATCTTCAGGTCGGCGCGCACGCCGAGCGAGAGGACGATGTCGATGGCCTGGTGCCAATAGTCGTTGGGCCGGCTCTGGATCAGCACGCCATCGACATACCACTTGATCTCCTTCGCATCCCACTCGCAGCCGTAAACATGGAAGTCGGCCCGCGGATCCCAGGGCGCCATCCAGCTGCGCTCTTCCTGCAACGGCAGCTTGCCGGGAAATGCTGGCTGCTGGAACACATGCAGGTTGGTGTCGACGATCTTTACGTCCAGCCGCCGCTGGGTGAGTTCGACGAAATCGATCTCGGTCCATTCGAACTGGTCCTGCCGGTAGCCCCAGAATGCCGGGCCGACGCCGGGATAGCGGCTGGCCGCCTTGATGCGCGCCTCGAAATAGCCATAGCGGATCGGCATTGCCCTGCTCTTCACGATGCCCGACTTGTAGAACAGCGTCCACATGCCGCGCTTGTGCTGCAAGTAATCCATGCGCAGGTTCAGCACGCCGCCGCCGACCCAGGCGTTGCCCGGTTCCCACGACCATACGCCCCAGTCCGGTACGTCGTTGTCCCACTTGGTGGTGTCGAGCTGCGCGCCGTCGAACTCGTCCGAAAATTGCGGCTGCAGTTGCCAGGCTGTGTTCTGGCTGTACAGCGGCTTCACCTCCGCCGCCCCGCCATATCCCGGCGACAGCAGCAAGGCACAGGCCATCGCCGCCAATACCGCAACCATGTGAGCAAAATATCTTTTCTGTTTCATGATGACCTCCTTAGGAAAATCGAATTTTTCCGTGTCCCGCCAGAATCTCCATCACCTGCTCGACCGAGTCGGTCACCGTGGTCTGCGCAGTATTGATGGCATACGCGGGATGCTCCGGCTCCTCATAAGGCGAAGAGATGCCGGTGAAGTCGTCGATCAGCCCCTTCCGCGCTTTGCGGTAAAGCCCTTTGACGTCGCGCTGTTCGCACACCTCCAGCGGGCAATGGCAATAGATCTCGATGAAGTCCGTATCGCCCATCAGCTTGCGCACGCGCTCGCGGTCTTCGCGGAACGGCGAGATGAATGCGGTGAGCACGATCACGCCCGCCTCGACGAACAGCTTGGCGGCCTCGCCCACGCGGCGGATGTTCTCCTTGCGGCCGGCTTCCGAGAAGTCGAGGTCGTTGCACAGGCCGTGGCGCACATTGTCGCCGTCCAGCACGAAGGTGCGGCAGCCGCGCTGGTGCAGCTCCTCCTCGACGGCATGCGCCAGCGTCGACTTGCCCGAACCGGAAAGGCCGGTGAACCACAGCACGCAGCTGGAATGGCGGTTCTGCGCCTCCCGCCGCCAGCGCGCCACGCTGGCACGGTGCCACACGATGTTCGGAGATATCTTGTTCATGGGTAGGCTCCTTCGCTCCATAGAGTGTTGGTAAAACCATCGAATATCGGCGCCGGGCGCCGACGGCCAGAGAACCCGGGACGCGCAGCCCCGTCTTGCATCACCGTCACATCCGCCGCAGCAGTGCGCGCAATTCGATCCAGTCGACGTGATGCTCGATGCCCTGGTGCACGCGCGCCAGGCCGACCCGGAGCAACGCCCACATGACGGCGAGGATCAGCGCGAACACCGTGGCCAGCAGGACGATCAGGTTGCGCCGCGGCCCGGTCTCCTCGTCCGGCGCCACCGCCGGGTCAACCACCTGGATGACTACCGAGTTGCGCATTTCGTCCACGCGCGCGCTTTCGTATTGCTTGGCGAGCATCTCGTACACCGCCTGCTGGTATTTCATGTCGCGCAACTTGCGCAGATATTCGAGGCCGGCTTCCGGCATCTTGCCGGTGGCCACCATGATGTCGCCGTTGCCGGCGATGCCGCCGTGTTCGAATTTGCCGATCTGCGCCTTGAGACCTTCCAGTTCCTGGCGGGCGCGGATGAGGTCGGGATTGCGCGCGGTCGCAAACGACTTGAGGGTGGCGATCTGCACTTCCTTGGCTGCGGCCTGCGCCCTGAGGTCCACCAAGGCTTCGATGATGGCCTTGCCCTGGCTGTCGAGATCGATCACGCCGGTCTGCTCCTGCGTCTGCTTGAGCGCGTTCTCCGCCTGCGCCAGCTTTTCCTGGGTCTGCCTGATCTGCTGCTCGATGAACAAGCGCCGTTGCGCGGCCTCGGTGACGGCGATGCGCCGGGTCAGCTTCTCCAGTTCCTCCACATAGGCGTTGGCGATATCCGCCGCACGCTGCGCGTCCGCATCCTCGAACACCACGGTGATGAGACCATAAGTGCCGTTGGTGACGGAGACCTGCTTTTCCAGTTCCTCGCGGGTTTCGGCGAGCGTGCCGGTGCCATACAGTGTTTGCAGCTTGAAGCGGTCGATCAGGGCATCTGCCACCGAGCGGCTTTTCAACATGCCGATGTACATGTCGGCCGGATTCTCCAGCCCGATGGCGCCGCCCAGTCCGCTGCTGCTGCCGGCCGAGGACAGCATCGCCAATGCATTCACCGCCAGCGGATTCAGCCCGGAATGGTCTTCCTGCGGCGGCAGGATCACCGCCCTGGCGCTATACACACTGGGCAGCACCAAGGCGACAATGCTGCCGAGGAACGCGGCGGCCAGGGTCGCGCGCAGGATCATGCGTTGCTCCCGCGCGATCACCAGCAGCAAGCCGAGCAGCTCGATGCCGTCCTCTTCCGGCCGCATCGATGCCCTCATCCGACTCTCGATCACGCTATTCATCGTTCCGCCTTCCTCAAGATCGTCTCCTTGCCACGTCACCGGCGCAGCAAGTGAACGGAGCCCACGCCCAATGCGAACTGGTAGAAGATCTGCGCCCAGTCCTTGAGCTCGCGCGTGAGCGAGAACTTGTCCAGCAGCTCGGGCACGATCACGGCATCGCCGGGCATCAGGCTCTGTCCGCCGATACCGCCGAAGATCGAACTGGTGTTGTGGGCGCTCTGCACCGAGCCGTCGGCGCGCAGGATGTAGATGCGCGACTCGTCCGCATCGCGCGTCGGCCCGCCGGCCTGCTCCAGGTAGTCCGAGACGTCCTTGCCTTTCTTGTACATGAAGGCGTTCTCGTTATAGACCATGCCCATCACGCTCACCGTCGAGACTCTCGGCGGGACGATGAGGCGGTCGCCGTCTTCCAGCACGATGTCCGGCACATCCAGAGAATTCATCCTGTCGGTCGACAGGTCGAGCACGATGCGCCCGGTCGCCTTGGCGCGGCGCAGGCGCTCGAGCAAGGCGCGCTGTCCCGCCGCCTGCGCCTTGGCTGCATCGATCGCGTCCTTGCTCAGTACCGACTGGCTGTTGGCGGCGAGATTGCGCTCGATGTCCTCCGCCATGCGGTCGGCCATCTCGTCGAGTTTCTTCTGCTGGCTCACGCGCACCGATTCGCGGGTGAACTCCGCCGCGAACAGGTAGGCGTTCGGCGTCAGCCCGCCCGCCCGCGCCACCAGCTGGCGCAATGTCTCACCCGGCTGCACCTTGTATACGCCGGCCTGGTTGAACTCTCCCTCCAGCCTGACATACACGCTGCGCTTGGCTGCCGGCACCTGGATGTCCGCCTTGGAGAAGATGGTGACCACATCACCCGGCAGCAGCGACAGATTGTCTTCCGCATCGCTGCCGGCAAGCGCCTTGCCCAGGTTGAAAGGCAGCAGCGCGCTGGTCATCTCGTCCTTCTTCAGGCGGTCGACCAGCGCATAGTCCCAGTTGATCTCGTTCTCGTTGCGCTTGATCTCGGTGCGCAAGCCGGTCTCGTCGGTGACGTCGTTGCGGAAGATGCGGTTCTGTTTATCCCAGTATTCCGGCACGATCAGCGCGTCCGTATCGGGGATCAGGTCCTTGACGCGCATCCCGGCATACCAGGGATAGCGCCCGGGATTGGCGACGTTGCCGCGCAGGGTGACGGCATTGTCGAACTGACTGCTGATGGTCTGCACCTGCACCACGTCGCCATCCTTGAGCTGGCGTTGCCGCCCCGCCGCATCCAGCGAGAACTCCTCGACCTTGCGCAGCTTGCGCTCATCGATGCGCTCGACGCTCACCTTGTCGCCGCTGGCCGTGGTGGTCAGCCCGCCGGCCAGCTCGATCAGTTCGGCCAGCGTGGTCGTCTCCTGCTTCAGTTCGTAGATCGCCGGGTTGTTGATGCTACCGGCGATGGCGGTCAGCCGCCCCACCGGCGGGATGTAGATGACATCGCCCGGCAGCAGCGCGACATCCTTCGACTTGTCACCCTTGAGCAGGAAATCGTACATATCGAGTTCGCTCACCACATTGCCGCCGCGCTTGACCTGGATGTGGCGCAGCGAGCCGCGCAGGGACGGCCCGCCGGAGGCGAACAGGGTGTTGACCAATGTGCTCAGCGAGCTGACGGTATAAGCGCCCGGACGCCTGGCCTGGCCGACGACGAACACCTGAATGGAACGCAGCTTGCCCAGCGACACGTTCAGGTCGAAGTTGCGATAGACCCGGCCGATGGCGCTCTTCAGGTAACCCTGCAACAACTGGTAGCGAATGCCGGTGACGTTGATGTTGCCGACTTTCGGCAACTGCACCGTGCCGTTGCGATCCACCGTGACCGACAAGTCGAAATCCACCTGCCCCCAGCCGTGGATCTGCAGTTCGTCGCCCGGACCGATCAGGTAATCCTCGGTGACCGGGATGTTGTCCAGCGGGGAAAAAGTATTGGGCGCATCCACGAACAGGTCGTAACCGAACAGCGGCAACTGCTTGCCCAGCGAAGCGGAGACGAACTGCTGGAATTCGCTCTGCTCTGCCGGCGGGCTGGCCGCAACGGGTGGAGACGACGGTGCGGGTGGCGGCAGAGCGGCTGGGATGGCCGCAGGGACCGCGGTCGCGGTAGCCGTCGCGGTGGCGGCAGCCTGCATCTCGCCGCCTGGATTCAATGGATCGGTGATGGCCAGTGCGTGCGCGGGCATGGACCATGCCGCCAGCAGACAGGAAAAGTGCAACAACAGGCTGCAAACTGTAGTGGCGACTTTGACTATCGGCTTGTTCATCCGCACCCTTCCGCACGATCCGTTGTTTGCGCCGATTCGGCAGCACCGACAAGCGTGCCCCCAAGCGCCCCCGCAGTGGATACGTACTGCCGTATCCAAAGTGGCGTGAACATACCAAGTGGTGCTCAGCCTGACGATACGGACAATGCTCTATTTGAAAGGTAGCTGTTGACCGTAGCGCGAGAAGCGCCCGGCGGAATCAAGGGATGCAAGACACGGAGGAACGTCGGCAGCGCATGGCCTGAGTGCCATGCCTGGAATAGTTTTAAGTTATGGGATTCATTGAAACTTCTGGTGCGGAAGACAGGACTCGAACCTGCACACCTTGCGGCGCTGGAACCTAAATCCAGTGCGTCTACCAATTCCGCCACTTCCGCGCGTGAGGGCGCGCATTATAACCGAGCGGCTTTCAACCACCAGCGATTTGCACCACCGCACGGCCATGCGCGCCGCCGGCGATCAATTTCGCACAGGCCTCCGGCAGCTCGTTGAAAGCGATGCGATGGGCGATCTGCTCGATGCCCTCGATGCGCAGGTCGCCAGCCAGGCGTTGCCATATCCGCTTGCGCAAGGCCATTGCCGTGGCAGCCGAATCCACGCCGAGCAATTTGACGCCGCGCAGGATGAAGGGGAACACCGAAGTGTGCAGCTCCAGCCCGCCCGCGTTGCCGAAGCTGGCGATCGCGCCGTCCTGCTGCATGGTGCGGGTCAGCCAGGCCAGCGTGTCGCCGCCGGCCGCATCCAGCGCGCCCGCCCACAACGCTTTTTCCAGCGGGCGCTTGCTGGAGAAATCGACCTCACTGCGCAGCAACACCTCACGCGCGCCGAGCGCACGCAGATACTCCTGTTCGGTCGGCTTGCCGGTCAGCGCGACCACGTGATAACCGAGTTGCACCAGCATGCGTATGGACAAGCTGCCCACCCCGCCGGTCGCCCCGGTGACGATCACCTTGCCGTTCGCAGGCGCAAGCTCGTTCTGCTCCAGACGGTGGATCGCCAACGCCGCGGTGAATCCCGCCGTGCCCAGCGCCATCGCTTCGAATAGCGACAAGCCCACCGGCAGCGGCACCACCCAGTCTGCGGGAACGCGCACGTATTCGGCGAAACCGCCATCATGCGCCACCCCCATGTCATAACCGGTCACCAGCACCTTCTCGCCCACGCTGAAGCGCGCATCCGACGAACTCTCCACCACGCCGGAGACATCGATGCCGCCGACGCAGGGAAAACGGCGGATGACCTTGCCCGCCCCCGTCGCCGCGAGTGCGTCCTTGTAGTTCACCGAGGAATAATGCGCCTTGATGACCACCTCCCCCGCGTCGAGGTCGTCCAGCGTCAGGTCGGTGAAACGGCCTTGCGATTTGCCGTTGTCGTCGAAGATGCGGTAGGCGCGGAATTTGTTCATGCTGTCAGAGCCTTTCAATCATGACGTCCGTGTTTGACAGGGGGCGAGTTGACCCAGGTAGCTCGGGAAAAAATGTGGTCTGTCCCCGATTGTTCAGGCCATAGCTGAATGAGCCGGATGAAGGCTTGGTAACTTTGATGAGTTGAGGTGGCAGACATACCGGTTGTTGCCCAGGCAAGAGCGGATTTTCATTCACTTGCAGGGACACCACAAGGTTCACCACGATCCTGTAAACCTTGCCCTCGAATTCGGCCAGGAACACGGCCCGGTCGTTGCCGATATAGTCGGGGGTGGGGTCGTAGTGATATGAAGTTAATCCGACATTATCACTTTCCGAAAAAATCTTTCCGTGCTTGGTTCCTTCAATCATGGTGGTTTTGATGGCGGACAACATCGCCATATCAACTGTTCGGTTATCATGATTTTGCAGATAAACAGCAAGCAATCCTGCCGGATCAACCCCTCGCATTGCTGACCTCGGGTCACCGGTGCTTTCTGTTTCTACGCAAGTATTCAAGATGAAATCGGGCTTCGGTGTGCTACCCGCAGGTGTAGCTGCTTGCGCCAAAACAAGAGTAATAGGGGACAGACCACGATTTCCCGCCGCCGCACCATCAACAATCCCCAGCACGCCAACCAGTAGCACTACTGTTCGCATCGTTGCTCTCATGCAACCTCCTTGATTGTTTGGCCGGGCATATTGGCTCACAGAGCAAGGGGGACAGGCTCGATCAATCCAGTCCCCATTCAGCCCTGCCACAACTGCGCGCGAGCCGGCCTGTTACAGATCCAGCAGCACGAGCCCCGGCATCTCCAAAAACTCCTTGATGGCGACGAGGAACTGCACTGCCTCGCGCCCGTCGATGATGCGGTGGTCGTAGGACAGCGCGAGGTAGTTCATCGGGCGGATGACGACCTGGCCGTTCTCTGCCACGGGACGGTCCTTGGTGGCGTGGATGCCGAGGATGGCGCTCTGCGGCGGGTTGATGATGGGGGTGGAGAGCATGGAACCGAACACGCCGCCGTTGGTGATCGAGAAGGTGCCGCCGGAGAGTTCTTCCATGGTCAGCTTACCGTCCTTGGCGCGCGCGGCGAAAGCGGCGATCTGCCTTTCGATGTCGGCGAACGACAGTTTGTCCGCATCGCGGATGATGGGCACCACCAGGCCGCGTTCGCTGCCGATGGCGACGCCGATGTCGAAGTAGCCGTGATAGATGACATCGGTACCGTCCACCGACGCATTCACGACAGGGAACTTGCGCAAGGCATGCACCGCGGCCTTGACGAAGAACGAAGAGAAGCCCAGCTTCACGCCGTGCTTCTTCTCGAACGCATCCTTGTAGCGGTTGCGCAGCTCCATCACAGGCTGCATGTTCACTTCGTTGAAGGTGGTGAGGATGGCGGCATTGGCTTGCGATTGCAGCAGGCGTTCGGCGATGCGCTGGCGGATACGCGTCATCGGCACGCGCTGCTCGGCGCGGTTGCCGGCCGGGGCGACTGCCGGTGCGCTTTGCGGCGCGGCAGCTGGCTGCACCGCGCTCAGCACGTCTTCCTTGGTCACCAGCCCGTGCTTGCCGCTGCCTTGCAGGCTGGCCGCATCCACATCATGCGCATGCGCCAGTTTGCGCGCGGAAGGGGTCGCGGCAGCGGCAGGCGCTTCTGCCTTAGCTTGGGGCGCTGCGGCAGCAGCCGCTTCGGTATCGATCTGCGCGATGACCTCGCCGCTGCCGACCTTGGCGCCGTCGGCCTTGATGATCTTGCTCAGCACGCCGCTTTTCACCGCAGGTAGTTCCAGCACCACCTTGTCGGTCTCGATGTCGATGAGGTTCTCGCCCTCCTGCACCGCCTCGCCCACTTTCTTGTGCCAAGTGAGCAATGTCGCTTCGGAGACGGACTCGGAGAGTTGCGGGACTTTGACTTCAATGATGCTCATGGTGTGCTCCTGGTTTGTTCTTGACGTCTAGGTCGGGGCGGAACGCGGCATCGATCACCGCTTTCTGCTGTTCGTTGTGCACGGCGAGGTAACCGGCCGCGGGCGAGGCGGACGACGGGCGCAGGGCGTAATCGAGACGCATGCCCTTGCGCATGTGGCGCAGCAGGTAATGCTGGATGCGGTGCCACGCGCCCTGGTTGCCCGGCTCTTCCTGGCACCACACCACTTCGGTCGCATTCGGGTAAGCGGCGATCTGCGCGGCGAAATCGTCGTGCGGGAACGGATAGAGCTGTTCCAGCCGGATGATGGCCATGTCGGCGATGCCGCGTTCGCGCCGCGCCTTGAGCAGGTCGTAATACACCTTGCCGCTGCAGGCGATGATGCGGTGCACCTTGCCCGCCTCCAGCGCATCGATTTCGCCAATGACCGGCCGGAAGCCACCCTGGGCGAGATCGTCCAACGGCGACGAGGCATCCTTGCTGCGCAGCAGGCTCTTCGGCGTGAACACGATGAGCGGTTTGCGCGACGGGTGCAGCATCTGGCGGCGCAGCAGGTGGAAGATCTGCGCGGCATTGGAGGGAATGCACACCTGGATGTTGTAGTCCGCGCACAGTTGCAGGTAGCGCTCGATGCGGCCGGACGAGTGCTCCGGCCCCTGCCCCTCGTAGCCGTGCGGCAGCAACATGGTGAGGCCGCACAGCCTGCCCCACTTGGCCTCGCCCGAGGTGATGAACTGGTCGACGACCACTTGCGCACCGTTGGCGAAGTCGCCGAACTGCGCTTCCCAGATGGTCAGCGTGTCCGGTTCGGCGGTGGCGTAGCCGTATTCAAAACCGAGTACCGCCTCTTCCGACAGGATGGAATCGATGACGATGAAATCGGCCTGGTCGGGCGCGATGTTCTGCAACGGGATGTGGTAGCCCAGATCGAACTGCACGCGGTTCTGGTCGTGCAGCACGGCATGGCGATGGAAGAAGGTGCCGCGCCCGCAATCCTCACCGGACAGGCGGATCGGATAGCCCTCGCTGACCAGGGTGGCGTAAGCCATGTTCTCGGCCATGCCCCAATCCAGCGGCAGCTCGCCTTTGCCCATGGCGGCGCGGTCGGCGATGATCTTCTCGACGCGGGAGTGCAGTTTGAAATTCTCCGGGATCGTCACCAAGCGTTCGGCCAGCTGTTGCAAACGCGCACGCGGCACAGCGGTATCCACCGGCACATCCCACTTGATATTCCCTTTGTACTTCGCCCAGCTGACCCCGAATTCATGCTTGAGCCCGGCCAAGGCCGCCTGCAACGGGTCGCGTCCCTCGTCCATCGCGCGGCGGTAGTCCGCTACCATCGCGTCCGGCTCCTCCGCCTGCAACACGCCCTGTTCCACCAGACGCTTGGCATACTTCGCGCGCGTGCCGGGATGCTGGTTGATGTAGCGGTACATGAACGGCTGGGTGACCAGCGGCTCGTCCTGTTCGTTGTGCCCCAGCTTGCGGAAGCACACCATGTCGACGACCACGTCCTTGCCGAACTGCATGCGGTAATCCAGCGCCAGCTCGGTGATGAACAGCACCGCCTCGGGATCGTCGGCGTTCACGTGGAAGATCGGCGCATCGACCATCTTGGCCACGTCGGTGCAATACAGCGAGGAGCGCGTATCGCGCGCATCCGAGGTGGTGAAGCCGATCTGGTTGTTGATGACGATGTGCACCGTGCCGCCGGTGCGGTAGCCGCGCGTCTGCGACAGGTTGAACGTCTCCTGATTCACGCCCTGTCCGGCGAACGCCGCGTCGCCGTGCAGCAACACCGGCAACACCTGCTTGCCCTTGTGATCCTTGCGCCGGTGCTGGCGCGCGCGCACCGATCCTTCCACCACTGGATTGACGATCTCCAGATGCGAGGGATTGAACGCCAGCGTCACATGCATGGGGCCGCCCGGCGTGCCGATGTCGGACGAGAAGCCCTGATGATATTTCACGTCGCCCGAAGTGAGATGTTCGAGATGCACCCCCTCGAACTCGGCGAACAGCACCTTGGGCAGCTTGCCCAGCGTGTTCACCAGCACGTTCAGGCGGCCGCGATGCGCCATGCCGATGACCGTCTCTTTCACGCCCTGCTCGCCCGCGCGCTGCAACAGATGATGCAACAGAGGGATCAGCGTCTCGCCGCCTTCCAGCGAGAAACGTTTCTGGCCGACATATTTGGTGTGCAGGTAGCGCTCCAGACCTTCCGCCGCGGTGAGGCGTTCGAGGATGCGCCGCTTGGTTTCCGGCGGGTAGTTCACCTCGCCGCTGGCGCCTTCCAACCGCCCCTGGATCCAGCGTTTCTGCGCGATGTCGCTGATGTACATGTACTCGGCGCCGACGCTGCCGCAGTAGATGCGCTTGAGCCGCTGCAAAATCTCGCGCAGCGTCATGCGCGCGCCACCCACCAGCGAGCCGGTGTTGAAGGTGGCATCCATGTCGGCTTCGCCGAGGTTGTAATAGGCCGGGTTCAGCTCGGCGATCTGCGGCTTGGCATGGCGCGCCAGCGGGTCGAGGTCGGCGACGCGCACGCCGAGGAAGCGGTGGGCGTTGATCAGCTGCAGCACCGCGGCCTGCTTGCGGTCTTCGTCGCTCTGCACCGCAGCCGGCATCGCGCCGCCCGCCGGCAGTGCCGCGAAATTGCGCTGGATCTGGCTGTGCGGCACATCGGCCGCCTTGCTGCTTGCCACCATTGCGGCGAAATATTCGTGCCACTCGTCCGGCACGCTGGCCGGATCGCGCAGGAAGTCCTCATACAGGCCTTCGATGAACACATTGTTGCCGCCGAACAGCATCGAGCTGTCCTGCATCAGTTTCAGGAAGTTCATCGGCTCGTTCAAGGTTTTTTCCTCAGCGCTTTTGCATCGGCACGAAGTCACGCTTGGTCGCCCCGCGATACAACTGGCGCGGGCGGCCGATCTTGTGCTCGGCGTCGGCGATCATCTCGTTCCACTGCGACACCCAGCCGATGGTGCGGGCCAGTGCGAAGATCACGGTGAACATATTGGTCGGGATGCCGATGGCGCGCAGCACGATGCCGGAATAGAAGTCCACGTTCGGGTACAGTTTGCGTTCGATGAAATACGGGTCGCTCAATGCGGTCTTTTCCAGCTCCATCGCCAGCTCGAACAGCTTGTTGTTCTCCAGCTTGAGTTCCTTCAGCACCTCGTAGCAGGTCTGGCGCATCACGCTGGCACGCGGGTCCATGTTCTTGTAGACGCGGTGGCCGAAGCCCATCAGCTTGTATTTCTTGTCCTTCACGCCCTGCACGTATTCCTTCACGCGCGACACGTCGCCGATCTCTTCCAGCATCTTCAGCGCCGCCTCGTTGGCGCCGCCGTGCGCCGGGCCCCACAGCGCCGCGATACCGGAAGCGATACAGGCGAAGGGGTTGGCACCGGAAGAACCGGCCAGGCGCACGGTCGAAGTGGAGGCATTCTGCTCGTGGTCGGCATGCAGGATGAAGATGCGCTCCAGCGCGCGCACCAGCACCGGATTCGGCACGTAGTCCTCGGCGGGCGTGCCGAACATCATGTACATGAAGTTCTCCACGTAGCTGAACTTGTTCTTCGGATACATGAACGGCTCGCCCACGTTGTACTTGTGCGTCATCGCCGCGATGGTCGGCACTTTGGCCAGCAGGCGGTGGGCGGAGATCTCGCGGTGTTGCGGATTATTGATATCGAGCGAATCGTGATAGAACGCCGACAGTGCGCCGACCACGCCCACCATCACCGCCATCGGGTGCGCGTCGCGGCGGAAGCCGTTGAAGAAGCGCGCCAGCTGGTCGTGCACCATGGTGTGATGGGTGATCAGCTCTTGAAATTCGCCCTTCTGGGTGGCGTTCGGCAGCTCGCCGTTCAACAGCAGGTAGCACACCTCGAGGAAGTCGGACTTCTCCGCCAGTTGCTCGATGGGGTAGCCGCGGTAGTAGAGCAGCCCGGCATCGCCGTCGATGAAAGTGATCGCCGAAGTGCAGCTGGCGGTGGCGAAGAACGCCGGATCGTAGGTGAACAGGCCGAGCTTGGCCAGGCTGCGCAGGTCGATCACATCCGGCCCCAGCGTGCCGGAGAGCATCGGCAATTCGACGCTCCGCCCATCGTCCAGTGTGAGTGTTGCCACGCGCTGCTTCTCCATAATCTCTTCCCCTAGTTATATCGCGGCATTCAAGCCGCTTTGAGCCATTCCAACAAAGCCTGCTGCTGCGCCTCCTGCGGCGGTGCAGTCCTGCCCGCGATCATATCCCACAGCACCGTGTCCGGCATATCCAGCAACGCGTCGAACGCCGCCTGCTGCACCGCATCCAGACCGGCATAGCGCTGCTCGATGAAGCGACCGAGCACGATGTCCAGCTCCAGCAAGCCGCGCCGGCAGCGCCAGCGTACGCGTTCCAGCTCTTTCACAGATGTCTCCAAAAATTCAAATTTCCAAGCCAGACAAGGCGCGCGAGAAAAACCGCAGCGCCGCATATCGGGATATATGCAAGCAAGGTTTTTCGAGCGCAACGCAGTATGGCGACGAAATTTCGGATTTTGGGTGGCATCTGTTCATACCGTACGCTTCACCATCATGTCTTTTATCTTGCCGATGGCCTCGGTCGGATTCAGTTCCTTCGGACATACATCGACACAATTCATGATGGTATGGCAGCGGAACAGACGATACGGGTCTTCCAGATTATCCAGCCGCGCCGACGTATCCTGGTCGCGCGTATCGGCGATGAAGCGGTAGGCCTGCAACAGGCCGGCCGGGCCGACGAACTTGTCCGGATTCCACCAGAACGACGGGCAGGAGGTAGTGCAACAGGCGCACAGGATGCACTCGTACAAGCCGTCCAGTTCCGCCCGATCCTGCGGCGATTGCAGCCGCTCGGTCTCCGGCGGCGGGTCGTTGTTCACCAGATACGGCTTGATCGAATGGTACTGCTTGAAGAACTGCGTCATGTCCACGATCAGGTCGCGGATCACCGGCAGCCCCGGCAGCGGGCGGATCTCGATCGGCTGCTTGAGCGAAGACAGCGGCGTGATACAGGCCAGCCCGTTGCGGCCATTGATGTTCATCGCGTCCGAGCCGCACACGCCCTCGCGGCAGGATTTGCGGAAGCCGATGCTGTCGTCCTGCTGGCGCAACAGCATCAGTGCATCCAGCAACATGGCGTCGCCCGCTTGCAGGTCGAGTTCGTAGTCCTGCATATAAGGCCTGGTGTCCACATCAGGGTTGTAGCGGTAGATACGGAATTTCATCGCCGCCTCCTTAGTAGACTCGCGCTTTGAGCGGGAAGGTTTCCACCGTCAGCGGCTTCAGCCGTACCGGCTTGTAATCCAGCCGGTGGCCCTCGCTGTAGTACAACGAATGCTTCAACCAGTTCTTGTCGTCGCGCTCGGGGAAGTCTTCGCGCGCGTGCGCACCGCGACTTTCCTTGCGTGCCTCGGCGGCAGTCATGGTGGCTTGTGCCACTTCGATCAGGTTGTCCAGCTCCAGCGCCTCGACGCGCGCGGTGTTGAACACCTTGCTCTTGTCCTTGATCTCGGTGTGTCGCACCCGCTCCGCCACTTCGCGGATCTTCGTCACCCCCTCCGCCATCAGATCGGGGAAGCGAAACACGCCACAATGCAGTTGCATCACCTTGCGCATGGCGTCACCCACCTCGGAGACGCGCTCGCCGTTCTTCTGGTTCTCCAGCCGTGCCAGCCGCGCCAACGGTTTATCCGCCGCGTCGGCGGGCAACGGTTTGGGATTGGGGTTGTTCTTCAGGTCTTCGATGATCTGGCGCGCCGCAGCACGGCCGAACACGATCAAGTCGAGCAACGAGTTGCAACCGAGGCGGTTGGCGCCGTGCACCGACACGCAGGCGCACTCGCCCACCGCGTAAAAACCCTGCACCACCACATCCGGTGCGGTGCCGTGCGGCGCCACCACTTGGCCGCGATAGTTGGTCGGGATGCCGCCCATCATGTAGTGCGCGGTCGGCACCACCGGGATGGGCGCCTTGGCCGGATCGACATGGGCGAACTTGAGTGCGATGTCGCGGATACCGGGCAGGCGGTGGCGGATCACCTCGTCGCCCAGATGGTCGAGCTTGAGCAGCACATGGTCGCCGTGTGGCCCGCAGCCGCGGCCTTCCTTGATCTCGGTCGCCATCGCGCGCGACACCACATCGCGGCTGGCCAGGTCTTTCGCGGTCGGCGCATAGCGCGGCATGAAGCGCTCGCCGTCCTTGTTCACCAGATAGCCGCCCTCGCCGCGCACGCCTTCAGTGATCAGCACACCCGCACCGTGGACGCCGGTCGGGTGGAACTGGAAGAATTCCATATCTTCCAGCGGGATGCCCGCGCGCGCCGCCATGCCGAGGCCGTCGCCGGTGTTGATGTAGGCATTGGTGCTGGCGGAGAAGATGCGCCCTGCGCCGCCGGTGGCGAACAGGGTGGCGCGCGCCTGCAGGATCATCACTTCGGAAGTCTCGATCTCCATCGCCACCACGCCCAGCACGTCACCGTCCTCGTCGCGAATCAAGTCGAGCGCCATCCACTCGACGAAGAAATTGGTGTTGGCCTTTACGTTCTGCTGATACAGGGTATGTAACAGCGCATGGCCGGTGCGGTCTGCGGCGGCGCAGGCGCGCGGCACCGGGTTCTTGCCGTAGTCCTGCATGTGGCCGCCGAAGGGGCGCTGGTAGATCTTGCCGGAATCGAGGCGATCGAACGGCATGCCGAAATGTTCCAGCTCATAGACCACTTCCGGCGCGGCGCGGCACATGTATTCGATGGCATCCTGGTCGCCGAGGTAGTCCGAGCCTTTCACCGTGTCGTACATGTGCCAGTGCCAGTTGTCCTCGTTGACGTTGCCCAGCGAGGCAGCGATGCCGCCCTGCGCCGCCACGGTATGTGAACGCGTCGGGAACACCTTGGACAGCACGGCCACCTTGAGTCCGGCCTCGGACAGCGTCAGCGCCGCGCGCATGCCCGCGCCGCCGGCGCCCACCACCACCACATCGAATGTTCTTTTAGTTATCGCCATCAAAGACCCCAGAGAATTTGCACCGACCAGATCGTGTAAAGGATCAATGCCAGTATGACCAGCACATGGATCAGCAGGCGGATGCCCGCCGGTTTCACGTAATCCATCACGATGTCGCGCACGCCGATCCAGGCGTGATAGAACAGGCTCAACAGGAACAGCATCGAGAACGTGCGCATCAGGTTGCCGGAGAAAAGCCCGACCCAGATGTCGTAACCAAAGGAGGGTTGCAGCAACAGATACGCAGCGACCGCCAGCACATAGACAGCCATCACCGCTGCAGTGACGCGCTGCACCAGCCAGTCGCGCAGGCCGTAATGCGCGCCGGTCACTACGCGGTTCACCATAGCTGCACTCCCAACACGACGGTCAACGTCAGGCTCACCGCCATCACCCACATGCTGCTGGTGCGTGCCAGCGCCAGGTTAGGCAGCAGGTGCAGGTCGATCGCCAGGTAACGCAGCCCGGCACAGAAGTGATGCAGGAATGCCCACAGCAACCCCAGCAGACCCAATTTCAATAGCGGATGCGCCAGGCTCTCGGTCAGGCTGGTGTAAGTTTCGATGGAGCGCAGGCTTTGGTCGAGCAACAGCAGCAACAAAGGCAACGCGACGAACAGCAAGGCACCGCTGATGCGGTGCAGGATGGAAACATATGCGGAAAGGGGCAATTTGATCAGGTGCAGTGCCAGGTGCTTGGGGCGTGTCTTATTCATTTTTGATTTTCCGCAACCAGATTCCGATGGCGCAATCCTACACCCGTGCTTGGCGAGTGAAAAGCAAAAGGACTATGATACATGCAGGCGTCGCGAATTTAATTCTCCGCATTTCATTTCTTAATAATCAAGTCAGGGAGGACAGCATGAAAGCACCCATCCGAGTCGCAATCACCGGTGCCGCCGGGCAGATCGGTTACAGCCTGTTGTTCCGTATCGCCAACGGCGACATGCTCGGACGCGAACAGCCCATCATCCTGCAATTGCTCGACATCCCACAGGCGCAGCAAGCCTTGCGCGGCGTGGCGATGGAACTGGAAGACTGCGCCTTCCCCAACCTGCAACAAGTCATCATCACCGACGACGCGCGCGTCGCCTTCCGCGATGCGGAAGTGGTGCTGATGGTCGGCGCGCGTCCGCGCAGCAAGGGCATGGAACGCAAGGACCTGCTCGAAGCCAACGGCGCCATCTTCTCCGAGCAAGGCCGCATCCTCAACGAGGTTGCCGCGCGCCACGTCAAGGTGCTGGTGGTGGGCAACCCCGCCAACACCAACGCGCTGATCGCCATGAAGAACGCGCCCGACCTCGATCCGCGCAACTTCAGCGCCATGATGCGCCTCGACCACAACCGCGCCATCACGCAGGTGGCGCTGAAACTGTTCCAGCCGATCCAGGACATCAAGAAGATGGTGATCTGGGGCAACCACTCGGGCACGCAGTATCCCGACCTGTCGCACGCGGAAGTGCGCGGCCGCAAAGTGACCGACATCCTCAAGCAGAACGGCTGGGAAGACTGGAGCGAACAGGAATTCATCCCCACCGTGCAGAAACGCGGCGCGGCGGTGATCGAGGCGCGCGGCCTGTCCAGCGCCGCCAGCGCCGCCAACGCAGCCATCGCTCATGTGCACGACTGGTTGCTGCACTCGCACCACAACGACTGGGTCACCATGAGCGTGCCGTCCGACGGCAGCTACGGCATCCCGGAAGGCGTGCTGTACGGTTTCCCGGTCACCTGCCGCAACGGGCATTACACCATCGTGAAAGACCTGCCGATCAGCGAACTGGGACGCAAACACATGCTGGACAGCTACAAGGAACTGCTCGACGAGCGCGAACACGTGAAGCACCTGCTGGGAAAATAGCGGAGGCTTGCGGCCGCTCGCCGCGAGACCGCCGCACCGAATAGCCGCCCTCAAGAGGCGGCATGAACAAAGCAACACCGGAGGAAGACCATGATGCACAAGACACTCATCGCAGCTGCGTTGCTGGCAATGCTGGCCGGGTGCGGCAAAGCCACCTCCGAAAACGCCCAGCCGCAGAAGATCACCATCGCCTATACCTACCAGCCGCAAAGCACGCTCGTGCACATCGCGGTGGCGAAAGGTTATTTCGCCGAACAGGGCCTTGAAGTCGAATCGCTGATGCACACCTACGGCAAGACGGCCTTGCAATCGGTCACCGATGGCAAGGCCGATTTCGCCACCGTCGCCGAGACCCCGGCCATGTTCGCCGTGCTCAAAGGCGAAAAGATCTACATCATCGCCAACATCGAGGCCAGCACCACCAACAATGCCATCGTTGCCAGAAGGGACGCCGGCATCGCCGCCACGGCCGACCTGAAAGGCAAGCGCGTCGCCTTCACGCCCGGCACCACCTCGGACTTCTTCCTCGATTCCCTGTTGACGGCGAACGGCCTTACCCGCCAGGACATCAAGCCCGTCCCGCTGAAACCGGAGGAGTTCCAGGATGCCATCATGGCCAGGAAGATCGATGCGGCTTCCACCTGGAACTACCCGCTGACCCTGATCAAGCACCAGCTCGGCGCCAACGGCATCATCTTCTATGACCGCGACATCTATACCGAGACATTCAACATCGCATCGCGGCAGGACTTCGTCCGGCAGAACCCCGCCACGACCAAGCGTTTCCTGCGCGCCCTGATCAAGGCCGAGGAGTTCGTGGCAAAGCATCCGGACGAGGCGCAAACCATCATGTCGGCCGCCACCGGGATAGACAAGGCGCTGATCGGCGAAGTCTGGACCTCCTTCAACTACCACGTCGTGCAGGACCAGACGCTGCTGCTCACGCTGGAAGACGAAACCCGCTGGGCGATGAAGAACAAACTGACCGAACAGACCGTCATGCCCGACTACCTGGGCTACATCCATCTCGACAGCCTGCGCGATGTCAAACCCGAAGCGATCAAGATGGGCCGGTGATCCATCATGCACATCACCACCCGCCTGAAAGTCATTTCAACAGCCACGACCGTCGGACTCGTCGTCCTGTCGTCGCTGCTGTTCTGGACCTTTACCGGCTTCAAGGCCGCCGAGCGCGACAAGGCGCTGGCCGACAGGATCCTGGTCAATTTCTTCGAGCGCGCCTCGTTCAGGGACCAGTACTTCCTTTACCGCGAAGAGCGCACGCGCAAACAGTGGGATAACAACAGGGAAGAGGCCGAGCGCCTGTTGAGCCAGGCGGCCGCCCAATTCCACAATGCGGAAGACCAGCAGACACTGGCCCGGCTGCACGAGCACATCAAGGAATCTGCGACCGTTTTCCACCGCATCGTCGACAATACCCGTGCGATGCAAACGGCCGGCAGCGGCAAGCGCCCCATTTACGCAGAGCTCGACCGGCGGCTCTCCAGCCAGTTGCTGATGAAGGGCACCTCCGTCCAGGATGCAGCAACGACCCTGTATGAAGCCAGTTCGCACCGGGTCGACCACGCCTATCAACGGCTGTTCATCGTCGCCGGCGCCTTCGCCGTCTCGGTGGCGCTGCTGACCATCCTGGCCGCGATCTCGCTCGGCCGATTGATCCGCCGGCGCCTGATCCCGTTGCACGACGGCGCCAGGATCATCGCCCGCGGCGACCTGGCTCACCGCATCGAGTTCGACACGCATGATGAATTCGCCGAACTCGCGCGCTCCATCAACACCATGACCGACAGGCTGCAGGCTTTCACCCACAAGCTGGAAACGGAGATCGCCGAGCGCAAGCATGCAGAAAGCGCGCTGCAAAAATCGAACGAACTGCTCCAGTCCGTCGTGCAGAACGTCCCGGCGGGCATCTTCTGGAAGGACCGCGATTCCCGCTACCTGGGCTGCAACACGCAGTTCGCGCAGGAAGCCGGTTACACCGGTCCGGAACAGATCATCGGCAAGAGGGATTTCGACCTGGTCTGGGCGGCGCAGGCCGATGCTTACCGCGCCGACGACAAAGCCACCATGGAATCGGGCATCGCCAAGCTGGACTATGAAGAGCCGCATACGATACACAACGGCAAGACGCTCTGGGTGCGCACCTCCAAAGTGCCGCTGCGCGACGAGAACAACCAAGTCATCGGCGTACTGGGCATCTATCAGGACATCACCGAGCGCAAACAAGCGGAAGACGCCTTGCGTGAGAGCGAGAACCGCTTCCGCACCATGGCCAACAACGCGCCGGTCCTGATCTGGATGGCCGGACTGGACAAGTTGTGCAACTGGTTCAACAAGGTCTGGCTGGATTTCACCGGTCGCAGCATGGAACAGGAGATGGGCAACGGTTGGGCCGAAGGCGTGCATCCGGAAGACATGCAACGCTGCCTGGACACCTATGTGACCGCGTTCGACGCGCGCCAGGAATTCATCATGGAATACCGGCTGCGCCGGCATGACGGCGCATATCGCTGGCTGTCGGACCACGGCATCCCCCGCTTCGACGACCAGGGGGTTTTCCTCGGCTATATCGGTTCCTGCGTGGATATCACCGAGCGCCGCGCGGCGGAAGAGCAGGCACAGCACAGGGCCCATTACGACCCGCTCACCGAACTGCCCAACCGCACGCTGTTCAGCGACCGCCTGCAACAGGCGCTCGCCATCGCCAAGCGCGACCAGACGCAACTGGCCTTGATGTTCGTCGACCTGGACCGCTTCAAACTGATCAACGATGAACTCGGCCATCATGTTGGGGATCTTTTGCTGAAAGAAGTGGCCAAACGGATGCAGGGCTGCGTGCGCGAATCGGACACGGTGGCGCGGATCGGCGGCGACGAGTTCGTGATGGTATTGCCTTCGATCGAGAGCGAACATGACGCCAGGGTGGTGGCGGAAAAGATCCGCGAAGCCATCAGCCGCCCGTTCGCGCTGGCCGGCAACAATCTGGAGACATCCCTGAGCGTGGGCATCTCGGTATATCCGCAACACGGCAGGGACGAGACCCAACTGGTCAAGAACGCCGACACCGCCATGTACCTGGCCAAACAAAGCGGACGCAACAACGTGGTGGTCTACCAGACCGGAACGGCCGCCGTGCAGTAGCATTGTCCGGCAGGGCTTGATTCCTGCCGCCCATACCCTCATGTTATGGTGGTCACCGAAAGGAGGATCGTCATGCCAACCGTCCGTCCAGCCGCCGTCGCCGGAATGTTCTATCCCGCCGATCCCCGCCAGCTTGCGCATGAGGTGCAGACCTTCCTTGCCGCTGCCCGGCCGTTGCCCTTGCATCCGAAGGCGCTGATCGCACCGCATGCGGGTTATATCTATTCCGGCGCCATCGCCGCCAGTGCCTATGCCACGCTGAAGGAGATCGCCCCGCGCATCCGCCGCGTGGTGCTTCTCGGCCCCACACATCGCGTCGCCGTACGCGGCCTGGCTTTGCCGGATGCCGATGCGTTCGACACCCCGTTGGGCAGGGTGGCACTGGATGTTGCCGCGATGCGCGACGTCGCCCGCCTGCCGCAGGTAGCCGTCAGCGGCGATGCGCATGCCTTGGAGCATTCTCTCGAAGTGCAGCTCCCCTTTTTGCAGGCCGTGCTGGCCGACTTCACCCTGCTGCCGCTGGCAGTGGGCATGGCGACGCCGCAGGAAGTCGCCGAAGTACTGGAGGCTGTCTGGGGCGGCGACGAGACGCTGATCGTCATCAGCTCCGACCTGTCGCATTACCTGCCCTACACCGTCGCCCGCCGGACCGACGGCCAGACCGTGGACGACATCATCAAACTGCACCAGCCGATAGACCATGAACAGGCTTGCGGCGGCACGCCGATCAGCGGCCTGCTGATCGCGGCGCGCAAACATCAGCTGACGCCGCACCTGCTCGACCTGCGCAACTCCGGCGACACCGCCGGTACACGCGATCGCGTGGTGGGTTATGCCGCGTTCGCCTTCACCGAGGAGGTTCATCATGCTAGACATTGATAAAGGCACGATGCTGTTGCACCTGGCGCGCGCCGCCATCGGCCAGGAATTTGGTTTTCACTCGCACGAGCTGCCGCGCACCGCCTGGCTGGAAGAGCCGGGCGCGACCTTCGTCACACTGACGTTGCACGGCCAATTGCGCGGCTGCATCGGCAGTCTGGAAGCGCACCGCCCGCTCATCGACGATGTACGCCATAATGCGGTGGCGGCTGCCTTCCGCGATCCGCGCTTCGCGCCGCTCAGCAAGGAAGAGTTCGCCGATGTGGTGATTGAAGTCTCGCTGCTCAGCGCGGCCGAACCGATAGAGTTTTACAGCGAAGCCGATGCACTGGCGCAACTCCGACCCGGGCAGGACGGCGTGATCCTGGAATACGGCCGCTATCGGGCGACCTATCTGCCGCAGGTATGGGCGCAACTGCCGGAACCGAAGACCCTCATCGCCCATCTGAAAGAGAAGGCCGGCCTGCCGCAAGATTTCTGGTCGGCGGATCTCAAGTTATCGCATTACACCGTGCAAAAATTCAGCGAGGTGCAGTGATGGACGAGCCGATCTCGGTCGCCGAGCGTTACCCGGCAAAATATTGGCACAAGCTGGCGGACGGCCGCATCCAATGCGACCTGTGCCCGCGCGACTGCAAACTCAACGAGGGGCAGCGCGGCGCCTGCTTCGTGCGCGGCCGCGTCGGCGACGTCATGGTGCTCACCACCTACGGCCGCAGTTCCGGCTTCTGCGTCGACCCGGTCGAGAAGAAACCGCTCAACCACTTCTATCCCGGCAGCAGCATCCTGTCGTTCGGCACGGCCGGCTGCAACCTTGCCTGCAAGTTCTGCCAGAACTGGGACATCTCCAAATCGCGCAGCTTCGACAAACTCGCCGACCAGGCTTCGCCCGAGGCCATCGCCAATATGGCCGTGGAACTCGGCTGCAAGAGCGTGGCATTCACCTACAACGACCCGGTGATCTTCGCCGAATATGCGATGGACGTGGCCGATGCCTGCCACGCTGTCGGCGTTAAGACTGTGGCGGTGACGGCGGGCTACATCCACGCGCAGCCGCGCGAAGAGTTCTACGCCAAGATGGATGCGGCCAACGTGGACCTGAAAGCGTTCACCGACGAGTTCTATTTCAAGCAGACCGGCGCGCACCTGCAACCGGTGCTGGATACGCTGAAATACCTGCGCCAGCAGACGCCGGTATGGACCGAGCTCACCACCTTGCTGATACCCGGCTATAACGATTCGGCGCACGAGATCGGGAAGATGTGCGAATGGATCGCCAAGGAACTGGGCGAGGATATCCCGCTGCACTTCACCGCCTTCCATCCCGATTACAAGATGAAGGACACCTCCGCCACTCCGCCGGCCAAACTCGGCGAAGCGCGGCAGATCGCCCACTCCGCCGGGCTGCTGCACGTCTATACCGGCAATGTGCACGACCTCAGCGGCGGCACCACCTACTGCGCCTCGTGCAAACAGCCGCTCATCGTGCGGGACTGGCACGAGATCCGCGATTACGCCCTCACCGAAGAGGGTACATGCCCGCATTGCGGCAGCAAGCTGGCCGGACACTTCGGCAAGTTCGAGAGCCAGTTCGGCAGGAAGCGCATCCCGATCCGGATGCTGGGGGTGTGATTAATCGACGACGCGCACCAGCCCGAATCCGCCGCCCGGCGTGCGGAAGTTGGTGGTCTGTCCCTGGTAGAGCCGCGCCGTGATGAGCTGGGTGCGGCCGTCGTACACATAGCAGCGCACATCGTATTTGAGCGCTTGCACTGTGCCGTCCAGCATCACGGCGCGCTCGCCCGGCACAGCCAGCCGCTGCGCCACGTAATCCGCCTGCATGATCTCCTCGAACACGCGCTTGGTCAGCTTGTCGCCGCGATATGCGCCCTTGCTGCCGTAGCCGCTCACCGGCTTGAAGAACCATTGCTTGCGCTCCGCCCACCACTGCCCGGCGTCTTCCGCACGCACCATCTTCGTTTGCGGCACGCCCTGTAGCAGCGCGTCGATACTGGCTTGTGCGACACCCTTTGCGTGCAATGCCTCGGCATCGGAAAGCAGCGCCAGCTTGTTCTTGTCGGCATAACGCTGGTGATGCAGCGGGTTAGGCGTCAGCAGCACGCGGCCTTGTTCCCAGGCGGCACGCAGATGCGGATAGCGTTGCACCGTGAAATCGGTGAGGCGGTTGTAGACCAGCTCGATGCGCTGGCCGTTGCAATATAGCCCGTCCGCGCCTGCCTCCAGTTGGCCGGGATCGGCGATGTGCGCGTCAATGCCGGCGCGCTCGAACGCCTGTTGCGCCAGCAGGAACTCGGGATAGAGATATTGCGCTTGCGGCTGCTCGTCGACGATGGCGACTGTCTTGAGCGACATATCGCCATGCACCCGCTGCCATTCGTTGCGGAACATCGCGACCAAGGCTTGCGCCAGACCGTCTTCCGCCAGCGCTTTGCCGGGCAAGGCCACAGCGCGCTGGCTCTCCACCAGCACGGCATTGAGAAACGCCCCGCCCGCGTTGGTGTTGATCTCGATCAAGTGCGCGCCCTGCGCGTTGAGATGGAAGTCGTAGCCGTAGAACACGCCGAGCGCCGCAGCAGGCTCGGCTGCACCAACCACCTCTTCCGCCGCCGCGATCACGGCCTGCATCTGCGCGACTTGCTCCGGCGTGACGTACACCACCGCATCCGAGAACAGATTCCGGTGATCCTGCGTCAGCGCGTTGGAGAAAGCTTTCCCTTGAGATGAAAGGGCCGCATCGAGTGCAGCCCTGTTGATACTGGCGGAACCGGCTTGAGCATTTAATTGCACTGCTGTTTTACTCGACACTCAACTTCCTCTGACCACATTAGAACATTCGACGACAAACAACCTGAATCACCAGGAATGCAGCAGGTCTTTCTTCAGATCGTCCTGCACCGGCTTGTTGCCCAGCCATATCCTGAGCAAGGCATGGTTCACCTCCGCCCCCTCGACCGTGCCGCGATCCACCCCGTTCACCGTCACCTTGGTGCCCGCCTCGGGCAAGTAATCTAGCAGGATCACATCGCCTGCGTTCACATCGGGGATCGAATTGAAGATCGCATAGAACTTGTTCAAGGCGGCATCCATCGCCTTCAACTCAGCCTCGCTGTGATTAGCTTCGATGGCGCTCTTGAACGCCGCCATCAGCTTCGCCGAACTCATGCTGTACAGCAGATGCAGCGCCACGCGCTTGCTGCCCGCATCCGCCAGCACCGCCTCCGCCTTGGTCGTTTTCGCACCGAGATACAAAGCGGCAACGTAGATATCGAATACCACCTTGGTGCGCACACCGGCACCGTTCAGCACCAGCTCCTGTTTGCCCAACTGAATCTTGCTATCCAGATTCACACCGCCGACTTGCACGGCGCTCGCGCCCTGGCTCAACAGCAGAGCGCAGACCAGCAACAGTATCTTCTTCATCTTCGCCCCTTTCGCTTACAACGCTTCGAAAATACCCGCAGCCCCCATACCTGTGCCGATGCACATCGTCACCATGCCGTACTTCTGCTTGCGGCGGCGTAAGCCGTGCAGCAGGGTCGCAGTACGGATCGCGCCGGTCGCACCGAGCGGATGGCCCAAGGCGATGGCGCCGCCGAGCGGATTGACGATCTCCGGGTTCAGCCCCACATCACCGATCACCGCCAGCGACTGCGCGGCGAACGCTTCGTTGAGTTCGATCCAGCTCATGTCGTTCAATGACAAGCCTACCTGTTTCAACACGCGCGGGATGGCTTCTTTCGGGCCGATGCCCATGATCTCCGGCGGCACACCCGCCACGCTGAAACCGAGGAACTTGCCGATGGGCGTGAGGTTGTAGCGCTTCAACGCTGCCTCGCTGCACAGCAGCACCGCGCCCGCACCGTCCGACATCTGCGAACTGTTGCCCGCCGTCACCGAACCCTTCTGCGCGAACACCGTCTTCAATTTCGACAGCGCCTCCAGATTGGTATCCGCGCGCGGGCCTTCATCCTGCTTCACCAGCTTCGTCTTCACCTTCACCTCGCGGCTGTTCATGTCGCCGATGTGCTCGGTGATGGTGTAAGGCGTGATCTCGTCCTCGAACTCACCGTTGTTGATCGCCGCGATGGCGCGCAAGTGGCTCTGCAAGGCAAAGGCATCCTGCGCCTCGCGTGTCACCTTCCAGCGTTCCGCCACCTTCTCCGCCGTCAGCCCCATGCCGTAGGCGATGCCGTAATGCTCGTTCTCGAAGATGGCCGGGTTGAACGCGATCTTGTTGCCCATCATCGGCACCATGCTCATGCTCTCCGTGCCCGCCGCGATCATCACATCGGCCTCGCCCAAACGGATGCGATCCGCCGCCAGCGCCACCGCCTGCAAACCGGAAGAACAGAAACGGTTGATGGTCAGCCCCGGCACCGTGTGCGGCAACCCCGCCAGCAGCAGCGAGATGCGTGCCACGTTGGTACCCTGCTCCGCCTCCGGCATCGCACAACCCACGATCACATCGCCGATGCTGGCCGGATCGAGCGACGGCGCCTGCGCCAGCACACCCTTCAGCACATGCGACAACAGATCGTCTGGCCGCGTGTTGCGGAACATGCCGCGCGGCGCCTTGCCCACCGGTGTGCGGGTGGCGGCGACGATGTAGGCTTCCTGGACTTGTTTGCTCATGATGTTCACCTCTCTAGCGAAAACGTGGTACGTCCCCGATTACTGTTCAGACCTTAACTGACCAAACCTTCAAAGCTATTTCAGCCATTTGCAATTGCCTTTTATCAATGGACTGCTTGTCCCATGTACCGAATTCCGCAATGCCTTGAGTCAGAACAAATTGTGACTTTCCGTATTCACTCTTCTTCGTTTCAAAAGAATCGTTACCAACACTGCTATTCCCCTTGGAAGACATTAAAGCCAGATTGCCAAGCCTCTTTTGATAGGCTCTAGCTTCATCTGCATTCCACAACTTCTCCCATGGTTCAGTAAGAGTCTGCGGCAACACATGTTCAAGATTGACTCTCCCAACATCTGAATTAGGCACTTTCTCTTGTGAGTCCTGCTTAATGCAACCCATTTCTAGACTACGCAAGTAATACCTTGCCAAAGAAGGCTTGGAGATTGATGCAGTAGCAAATGACTGTTTGAAAATCGCATCCACAGGCATTGACGTAAATGCCTTTAATATTTCTTCCGTACTGGTAAGTTTCCCTTCACTGACAGACTTTGCTGTTTCACTATAGATTCTTTCCAGAGTACCGCCCCCAACACCTCCAACAATTTGAAAACGCACAGCAACTGACACTAACTTCTGGAAAGCAGCGGCAACTTTTGATGGCTCAAATTTCTCAAGAATTGCCAGCAACAACGGCCTAACCTGAATCATGCCGAGCAAGTTCAACGTCGACACACAATCCCTCGCATTTCCAAATTTATTCCAGTATTCGTGATCGGTGTTGAGCAATGCAGCATATTTTCTTGCCGTATCGCTCAAATCAGATGAGAACTGAAGTGCGAGTTTCTTACTCGTAACTTTTTTCTTTATTAATCCAAATAATTCTTTCTCTCGCACCAAGCCATATTTCGACATGGAGAAATGTCGAAGATAGGTAACCACCAATGGGTCTTCAGATGCACTCTCCAGCACTGCCACCATATTCAGCCAGCGATTCTTTGTTTCCCCAATTTTGTCCCCTGACTTATGAAACAAGTAGTTCTTCAATAAATCAGATATCGCCAGCTCAAGTCCTCGATCATTCAGTGTCTCAAAAATCACAAACGCATTACTGTCATCTGGCGTGGTAACTACGATAACTTTGAGATTTGTTTCCAGGTAATCAAGCCATTCATGCAAGTCTTCCTCAGGGTCTTTAGACTTTACGCACATTGCCTCTATGTAATCCAAGATGGCATTGGAGGCCGAAATGAGTCGCTGATGTGATTGCCGAATGAACTTAGAAGCATTCACACCACGAATATCTTCAATGAGTTCTTGGTATAACTCATTATCAACTTCATTCAACACGAGCTTGGACTCTTTCTCTCTCGATTTACGATCCGTGCTCGCAAGAAAATCCGATCTAATTGAAGAGACAACTTCCATGTCTCCATCATTTTTGAATTTGTCTTTAATAGCGGCAATGAGCAGGCTTACAGTTGTGAGGCGTTGCTGTCCATCTACCACGTCATAGCGTTGCTCTTGCGGACCAGTTACCACCAACGAGCCAAGAAAGTATTCGCTTTCTTTTGAGCTAATTGCTTCACGAATATCTTCAAGCAATGCCTCTACGTGTTCATTCTCCCAAGCATATGACCGCTGGTATGCCGGCACTTTAAAACGTTTGCTTTTTAATACTCCTCCAATCCCTTCAAGCTGGATTTGAATACTTTGGACTTGAGACATAAACACTCCTTAGCTTCTCATTTCTAAAAATTAACAGTGCTTCAATCCTCAATTCCTCAACGGCTTCCCGCTCTTCAACATATGCTCGATGCGCGCCTGTGTCTTCTCGGTCGCCAGCAATTCCATGAAGTGCTTGCGCTCCAGGTCGAGCAGCCATTGTTCGTCTACCAAGCTACCTGCCTCCACATCGCCGCCGCATTGCGTGTCCGCCACGCGGCAGCCGATGTTGTAGTCGTGCTCGGAGATGAAGCCGCCTTCGCGCATGTTGACCATCGCGGCCTTGAGCGTGGCGATGCCGGTGCGGCCGGCGACGGCGATCTGGCGCTGGTGCAGCGGCGGACGATAAGCCGTGGCGTTGAGCGCCCTGGCTTCTTCCTTGGCGATGTGCAGCAGCTCGAACTTGTTCAGCACGATACGGTCGCTTTGTCGCAGGTAGCCCATCTCTCTTGCCAGCTCGGCGCTCTTGGCGACTTCGCCCATGGCGATCATCTGGAAGTAGCGGCGCAGGTAGGGGAAGACATCGATGCGGTTGTCGTTGGCGAAACGCTGCGCCTCGGCGGCGGCGCGCTGCGCCATCTCCTTGCAGCCGCCGCCTGCGGGCAGCAGGCCCACGCCGACTTCGACCAGGCCGATGTAGCTTTCCAGCGTGGCGACGATGCGCGTGCAGTGGATGGAGAATTCGCAGCCGCCGCCAAGCGCCAGCCCGTCCACGGCGGCGATGGTGGGTACCTGCGCATACTTGAGGCGCATCGAGGTCTGCTGGAACTTGGCGACCACCTGCTCCACCTTGGGCACGTTGCCGGTGGCGGCATTGAACAGGTCGCCCATGCCACCGCCGCCCGCAGCGGTGTATTTGACGCGGGTGACCGCGCCCTTGAGCTTGCCGAACAGACCGCTCTCTTCGGGCGCTTCTTGCAGGCCCTGCATCAGTTGCAGCAGGTTGGCGCCGGCCGAGAACGGCGGCTCGCTCTGCCACAGGATGAGCGCGCTGAAATGCGCCTCGGCCTCGTCCACCGCGCGCAGGATGCCGTCCAATACTTCGTCGCTGACGGTGTGCATCTTGGTCTTGAAACTCAGGATGGCGATGTTGTCGCCGGTGTGCCACAGGCGCACTTCGTCGGTCTCGAACACTGTCTCACCATAGTGGCGCGCTTCGCCAAGCAGATGGTCGGGATAGAGCTGGCGGCGATAGACCGGCAGCGTCGAACGCGGATGGTTGCTCTTGGTGGCGGAGGAATACGAACCCAGCGGGGTATGCACGCCGGTGCGCGATGCTTCGGTGACCCATGCCGGCAGAGGCGTGCTGGCCATGGCCTTGCCGGCGGCGATGTCGGCGGCGATCCAGCCGGCCACTTGCTGCCAGCCAGCCGATTGCCAGATCTCGAACGGGCCGTTGTCCCAGCCGAAACCCCAGCGCACGGCGAAATCGACATCGCGCGCGTTGTCGGCGATGACCTCAAGATGCAGCGCGCAGTAATGGAACACGTCGCGGAACACCGACCACAGGAACTGCGCCTGCGGATGCTGTGTGGAGCGCAGCCCGGCGAGCTTCTTCGCCCAGTCGCGCTCGCGCAGGATGTCTTTCACGCCGTCGTCCACCTTGGCGTCGGAGAGTTTGTATTCGCGCGTGTGCAGGTCGAGGACGTGGATCTCCTTGCCGATCTTCTGGTAGATGCCGCGCTTGGTCTTCTGCCCGAGCGCCCCTTGATCCACCAGGTAGTTGAACCAGCTCGGCAGCTCGAAGTGCCGGTGCCAGGGATCTTCGGTGAGATTCTCGCGCATGGTGTTGACCACATGCGCGAACACGTCCAATCCAACAACATCAAGCGTGCGGAAGGTGGCGCTCTTGGGGCGGCCGAGGTAACGACCGGTGAGCGCATCCACCATGTCGAAGCCGAGGTTGAACGCGGCCGCATGGTGCTTGGTGGCGAGCATGGAGAACACGCCGATGCGGTTGGCGATGAAGTTGGGCGTGTCCTTGGCGCGCACCACGCCCTTGCCTAGCGTGGAGACGAGGAAGGTCTCCAGCTGGTCGAGCAGCGCGGCCTCGGTCTCGCGGCATGGGATCAGTTCGACCAGGTGCATGTAGCGCGGCGGATTGAAGAAGTGGATGCCGCAGAAGCGGTGGCGCAGCTTGTCGGGGAAGGCTTGCGCCAGCTCGTTGATGGACAGGCCGGAGGTGTTGCTGGCGAAGATGGCATGGCGGCCGATATACGGCGCGACCTTGCGGTACAGGTCGGACTTCCAGTCCATGCGCTCGGCGATGGCCTCGATGACCAGATCGCATTCGCGCAGCAATTCCAGATGCTGCTCGTAGTTGGCCGGCTGGATATAAGTGATGCGCGACGGGCTGGAGATGGGCGCGGGGTCGAGCTTCTTGAGGCCGTCCAGCGCCTTGTTGACGTTGCCGTTGAGGTCGCCCTCCTTGGCCGGCAGCTCGAACAGCAGCGTCTCCACATTGGCATTGGTGAGGTGCGCGGCGATCTGCGCGCCCATCACGCCGGCTCCGAGCACGGCGACTTTACGGATCTGCAAGTTGCTCATATTCACTCCTTGTTATTTTTGTTCCGGCGGTACGGGGCGCGGCTTGCGGTCTTCGCCCACCGCGACATAGGTCAGTTGCGCTTCGGTCACTTTATGGCAGGTCGGATTCTCCGGGTCGCGCTGCACGTAGACTTCGACATCGACGGTGATCGAGGTGGTGCCGACCTTGACGATGCGCGCATAGAAGCTCACCACGTCGCCGACGAAGATGGGCTGCTTGAACACGAAGGAGTTCACCGCCACCGTGGCCACGCGGCCGCGCGCGCGGTGCACGGCGGGGATGCTGCCGGCCACGTCCACCTGCCCCATCAGCCAGCCGCCGAAAATGTCGCCGGTATAGTTGGCGTCGGACGGCATCGCCGCCACACGCAAGGTGGGCTGGCGGTCGGGCAACGGCGTCGGTATCTCGCTGTTCATCGCTCAATGTCCTTTGTAAAGCTCGTCGATCTGTTTGCCGAACATCTCCACCACCTTGTTGCGCTTCAGGCTGAGCTTGGGCGTGAGCAGGCCGTTGTCGATGTTCCAGGGTGCGGTCAGCAGCAGCACGCGATGCACCTTGGCGTAACCGGGGAAGCTGCTCAGGTTGCGCGCGATGCGGCGCAGCACCTTGGCTTCGACGTTGCTGTCGGTCAATGATTCCGGCATGTCGGAACGCACGCCGACCTTGGCGGCGATCTGCGGCCATACCACCGGATTGAGCACGGCCAGCGCCACCAAGTAGGGTTTGCCCTCGCCGTAGATCATCACCTGGTCGATCAGCGGGTCGTTGAGGATGGCGGCTTCCATGTCGGCGGGCGGGATCTTCTCGCCGTTGGACAGCACGATGATCTCTTTCAGGCGGCCAGTGATGTAGACGTGGCCGGTCTCGCTGATTTGCGCGATGTCGCCGGTGTTGAGCCAGCCATCTTCCTCCATGATCGCCTTGGTGGCTTCCGGATTGTTCCAGTAGCCCATCATCACGTTGGGCCCTTTCACCAGCAGCGCGTTCTGCGTGCCCAGCTTCACCTGCACGTTGCGGATCGGCTGGCCGACGCTGTCGGGGAAGTTTTGTTCCAGCTTGTTGCCGGTCACGATGGGGCTGGTCTCGGTCATGCCGTAGCCCTGCACCACCGGCACGCCGAGGCCGACGATGAGGTGCGATATCTCGGCCGGCAACGCCGCGCCGCCGCTGACGGCGGTGCGCAGGCGGCCGCCGAAGCGCGCCAGGATCTTCTTTGCCACCAGTGCATTGAGCAGCGGCCACAGCAAGAAGGAAGGCTTCCAGCCGCCGCGCCCCTGCTCGTTGAGGAAGCGCGCCCAGCCGACCTCCACCGCGAGATGGAACAGCGCGCGCTTGAGCGCAGAGCCTTCGTCCAGCTTGGCCTTGATCGCCGCGTTGATACGCTCGTAGATACGTGGCACCGAGATCAGGATGGTCGGCCGGATGGTCTGCAGGTCTTCCGACAACAGCGGGATGGAACGCGCATAGGCCACGGTGGCGCCGCTCATCACCTGCATGTAATAGCCGCAGGTGCGCTCGAAGGTATGCGACAGCGGCAGGAAGGACAGCAGCAGGTCGTCGTCGCGCATGGTGAAGGTGGCCATCGCATCGTAGGCGTTGGAGAGCATGTTGCCATGGCTCAGCATCACACCCTTGGGCTTGCCGGTGGTGCCGGAGGTGTAGATGATGCTGGCGAGTTCGCCGGTCCCGCACGGCACCGGTGGCTGCAACTCGGCTTGCGTGGGCAGGTAGCGGGAGGCGCACACGACACGCGGGTTGTCGTTGCTGCAATCTTCCAGCGAGACGAAGCGCTGCACGCAGTCCATCTGCCCGATCACATTGGACAGCTCCTTCCATTGTTCGGCGGTCTCGAACAGCAGCACCTTGCACTGCGAATCGTTGACGATGTAGGCGATGTTCTCGGCACGGTCCACCGTGTAGAGCGGCACGGTGATCAGCCCCAGCGACATCGCCGCCTGGTCGAACATCACCCATTGCGGGCAGTTGCGCAGCATCAGCGCCACGCGGTCGCCTTTCGCCAGCCCCTCCTTCGCCAGCGCGGCTTGCCAGCGCGCCACCTGCTCGTGCATCTGCCGCCAGCTCAGCGAGACCCATGCGTTGCTGCGCAGATCGAAATAACGGTAAGCCTCTTTGTCCGGCGTGCGCCTGACCCGCTCCAGGAACAGCCCGTGCAGCGTCACCGCCTGCTGCGGGTTGATCGCGTTGTTGTCATCTGTCGTGGTCATGATTGCCCCCTTGCTGTATTTTTTTATTTACAAGAACAGATCGGTGTACGGTTTCTCTCCCGGATTCACGGCATACCGCTCCAGGTCTTTCACGCCGGATGCGCGCAACACCTCGTCATCGATGAAGAAGAAACCGCTGAAGGTCTTGCTGTCGCGCAGCAGGACGGCATGCGCGGCATCGGCCATGATGGCCGGCTTGCGCGAGGCGCGCAGGATCTCCGGCGGGAAGTTGAACTCGATGGCGGCGGTGGCGATGGTGGTGCGCGGCCACAGGCAGTTGCAGGCGATGCCGTCGGCGGCGAACTCCTTCGCCAGCCCGAGCATGACCATGCTCATGCCGTACTTGGAGATGGTGTAGGCGACATGCGGCGCGAACCATTTCGCTTCCAGGTTCAGCGGTGGCGACAAGGTGAGGATGTGCGGATTGGCCGCTTGCTTGAGATGCGGGATGCAGGCTTGCGAGGCGAGGAAGGTCGCACGCATGTTCACGTCCCACATCAGGTCGAGCCGCTTGGCCGGTGTCTGCAAGGTGGGGGTGAGACTGATGGCGCTGGCGTTGTTGACCAGCACGTCGATGCCGCCGAAATGCGCGGCGGCCTGTTCGACTGCATCGTGGATGGCCTGCTCGTCGCGCACGTCGAGCTGGATGGCCAGCGCCTGACCGCCAGCTGCCACCACCTCCTCCGCCACGCTGTGGATGGTGCCCGGCAGCTTGGGGTGCGGCTCCGCGGTCTTGCCGGTGATGACAACCCTGGCGCCGTCGCGCGCGCAACGCAAGGCGATCTCCCGGCCGATACCGCGACTGGAGCCGGTGATGAAGACCACCTTGTCGCGCAGGCCGGTCATCCGTTGGCTTTCAGCTGCTCCGGCGCAAAGTCGTCCACCATGATGACCTTGCGGCGCAGCGCATAGTCACGTTCGAGTTGCTTTGCTTGTACGGCATCGATGATGCCCGCTTCGCGCGCTTCGGCGATCAGCAGCGGCTCTTCGCGCGCTTTCAGCTTGCCTTCCTTGCGCGCTTTCTCCAGCTCGGCCTGCAACGGTTCGCAAACCAGCGTGCTGGCAAGCGAGGCTTCCAGCGCGCCAACCGCTTCTTTCTCGCTGGACGGAATGAACATGCCGTCGGTCAGGCGGTCGCGCACGGCACCCGGTTTGAGCAGCAGCGCGGCGACCTGATGGCCGATGTGATCGTCCGGCGGACGGCGGCATTGGCCGAGCGGGAAGATCATGGCACGCAACACCAGTGCGGCAAAGCGGTTGGGGAAGTTCTGCAGCACGCTGTCGAACGCCTGCTGGATGCGGTAGAGGCCGTCCTGCATCGCCCAGTGCAGCAGCGGCAGGTCATCGGCCGGACGGCCGTCGTCCTCGAAGCGTTTCAGCACGGCGGAACACAGGTACATCTGGCTCAGCACGTCGCCCAGCCGCGCGGAGAGCTTCTCCTTGCGCTTGAGCCCGCCGCCCAGCACCAGCATGGAGACGTCGGCAGCGAAAGCGAACGCGGCCGAGTAGCGCGTCAATGCCTGATAGTAGCGTTTGGTCGGCTGCTCGGTCGGCACGCCGATGATGCGCCCGCCGGTGAGGCCGTAGACCAGACTGCGCACCGCATTGCTCAGGCTGAAGCTGATGTGGCCGAACAGCGCCTCGTCGAAATCGTGCACCGCGCGCTTGCTGTCCTGGTCGTGAGCCGCATGCATCTCCTTCAGCACATACGGATGCGAACGCACCGCGCCCTGGCCGAAGATGATCAGGCTGCGGGTGAGGATGTTGGCACCTTCCACGGTGATGCCGATCGGCGTCTGCTCGTAGTTGCGCGCCAGATAGTTGTCCGGCCCCATGCAGATACCCTTGCCGCCGTGCACGTCCATCGCGTCGTTGATGACCTGGCGGCCGCGCTCGGTGCAGTGGTATTTGACGATGGCGGAGATGACCGACGGCTTGCCACCGAGGTCGACCGCCTGCGCGGTCATGGTGCGCGCCGCATCGATCACATAGAGGTTGCCGGCTATGCGCGTGAGCGCTTCTTCCACCCCTTCGAACTTGCCCACCGGCACGTGGAACTGTTTGCGCACGCGGGCATAGGCGCCGCTGGTGCGCGCCGCCAGCTTGACGCCGCCCGTCGCACTGGCCGGCAACGAGATGGAACGGCCTGCTGCCAGGCATTCCATCAGCATGCGCCAACCGTGGCCGATGCGCATGGTGCCGCCGATGATGTAATCCATCGGAATGAACACATCCTTGCCAACGGTCGGGCCGTTCTGGAAGGCGGAGTTGAGCGGGAAGTGGCGACGGCCGACCTGCACGCCGGGCGTGTCGGTGGGGATCAACGCCAGCGTGATGCCGCGCGATTGCTCGGCACCGAGCAGGTGATCGGGGTCATACAGCTTGAACGCCAGACCGAGCAGCGTTGCCACCGGCGCCAGCGTGATGTAGCGCTTCTCCCAAGTGACGCGCACACCGAGCACGTTCTTGTGGCCGTTGAAGTCGCCGTAGCAGACGATGCCGTAGTCCGGTATCGCCCCCGCATCCGAGCCGGCGAACGGCCCGGTCAGCGCGAAGCAGGGAATCTCCTTGCCGCTGGCGAGGCCGCGCAGGTATTTGTCCTTCTGCTCCTGCGTGCCGTAATGCAACAGCAACTCGGCCGGGCCGAGCGAGTTGGGCACCATCACCGTCACCGCGGCGGTGCCGCTGCGCGAGGCGATCTTGGTGATCACCGCCGATTGCGCCTGCGCGGAGAATTCCAGCCCGCCGTATTCCTTCGGGATGATCATGCCGAAGAAGCCTTTGTCCTTGATAAACTGCCAGGCTTCGGGCGACAGGTCCTGGCGCTTGTGGGTGACTTCCCAGTCGTCGATCATCGCGCACAGCTGCTCGACCTCGTTGTCGAGGAACGCCTGTTCACATTCGCTGAGTCCGGTCTTGGGCAGCGCGAGCAATTGCTTCCAGTGCGGGTTGCCGCTGAACAGTTCGCCGTCCCAGCCGACGGTGCCGGCATCCAGCGCTTCCTGCTCGGTCTGCGAGACCTGCGGCAATATCTTGCGGAATATCCCGAGGATGAAGCTGCTGATCAACAGGCGGCGCAGGAACGGCACACCGAACAACAGCACGAAGACAAGGAGCGAGATGTAGACCACCTGCAACGCATCGTCGGAGACGCGACTCTGGATGGCGATCAGCGGAACCAGCACGATGGCGGCGATCAGCCAGCCCCATATCGATGAACGGAAAAAGGCCAGTAACAGGACCACTACCAGCACCACGACCATCAGTATCGCCATCGCCTCACCTCTTTATTCTTGTATGTGGATGGGTCGCACTTTAACGCCAGCGTGAGATACTGACAATGGATATATGCCCTCGACAACAAACAGGACTCGGCGTTTGTCCGATTGACTATCGCACGGCACTTTGCCACACTGCATCCATGTCTCGCCTGTACAGAAAAACCGTTGCCGTATTGATGCTGCTGTGGCTTCCGCTATCCGGCGGCAGTGCGCTCGCGGCCACCATCTCCATGCAGCTGCAACAAGGCGGCTGCCATGAGATGACCGCAGCGATGTCGCACGATGACATGGGCGAACATCACCAGCATCATGGTGATATGTCCGCTGCCGCGGACGAGCAGACCCCGTCCTGCAACGCTTGCGGCATCTGCCACTTGGCCTGCGCCGGCTATCTGGCCGTGCCCGGCAGCGCGACGGTCGCCGCGCAGCCAGCCGCGCTGGAAGCCACGCCTTATCTGCTCTCATACATCTCCGTCTCTTCCGCACCGCTGGTTCCGCCACCTCTCGTCCGCGCCTGACGCGGGACGAGTCCGTCTGCCGTTTTCGTAGCCTGATCCTCGTCCTGCACCGTGCGGATGCCGCTTGCGGCTGTCCGATCGCTTTGCCACAACCGGATGCGGAACATGAAGCTATCTCTACCGATCTTTACCGTGCTATGCGCGCTCTGGCTTGCCCCCGCCAGCGCCGAAGAACCTTTGGGCAGCAGCCTCAACGGGTTGCTGGACTACGCGCGCGAACATAACCCCGAACTGGCAGCCGCACGCCACGAGGCCGACGCCGCACAACAGCGCAGCGGAGCGGCCGGCGCCCTGCCCGACCCGGTATTGCGCACCGAGCTAATGGACATCACCAACCAGGGGACGACCGGTGCACGCCTGCTGCCCTCGCAGGTCGGCGGTGCGCGCTACCTGCTGATGCAGAGCGTGCCCTGGTTCGGCAAGCGCGAGCTGCAACGCGAGGTCGCCACCGCCCAAGTATCGCAGGCTGACGGGCAAGTGGCGGCAAGCTGGGCCGATCTGGCGAACCGCATCAAAACCGCCTACACCATGCATTACTACGCCACGGCGAGCGAGCGTCTGGCATTGCAGACCCTGGCCTTGCTGGACGACATGGAACAGATCGCCCAGACCCGCTACGCCAACGGCATCGGCCAGCAGCAGGATGTGATCCGCGCGCAGGTCGAACGCAGCATGCTGCGCGGCGAACTGATCGCGTTGCAGAACGAGCGCCACCACACCCATGCGCGGCTCAACACGCTGCTGTCGCGCCGCGCGAACGATGCGCTGGCCGAACCGGCGCAACTGCGCGCGCTGCCGCCGCCCGCGCAACTGGATGAGCAGGCATTGCTGGAACGCCTGCGCGGACACAATCCGCAATTGCAGATCGCCGAGGCGCAGATACAGTCCGGCGAAAAGAGCCGCGAACTCGCCTACGCCAACCGTTACCCGGACTTCACCCTCGGCGTCGCCCCCACCCAGTCCGGCAGCGCGGTAAAGACATGGGACCTGATGTTCGAACTCAACATCCCGCTGCAACAAGCGTCGCGCCGTTCACAGGAACGCGAAGCGGAAGCCATGCTGTCCGCCACCACCGCACGCAAGCAGGCACTGCTCAACCAGATGCAGTCCGACCTGTCGGAAGCGCTGTCCGCACTGGAAGCCGCGCGCCAGACCGAGGCGCTGATCGCGACCCGCTTGTTGCCGCAGGCTGAGCTGACTTACCAATCCGCACTGGCCGCTTACGAGAACGGCAAAGTCGAGTTCGCCATGCTGATCGAGGCGCAGAAACAGATATTGCAAGCCCGCCGCCAGCTGTTGCAGGCCCAGACAGACATGCAGCTGCGACTGGCCGACATCGAGAAATTGTTAGGAGAAGAACTATGAACACCCCACTCAAGCTCATCCTCGGCGCGCTGCTGCTGGTCGGCGTCGCCGCAGCCGGCTACTGGCTGGGTCAACGGGATACCGCAACCGGGATACCGCAAGCGACGAACAGCGGCGAGCGCAAGCCGATGTATTACCGCAACCCGATGGGGCTGCCCGATACCTCGCCGGTGCCGAAGAAGGATGCGATGGGCATGGACTATGTGCCGGTGTATGCCGGCGAGGCACAGGCCAGCGGCCAGATCGAGATCAGTCCCGACAAGGTGCAGAAGCTCGGTGTGAAGAGCGAGGCCGCGACCTTGCGCGAGCTGGAACGGACGATAGCCGCCACCGGTCGCATCGAAGTGGATGAGCGCCGCACCCACACCATCGCACCGAAATTCGAAGGCTGGGTGGAACGCCTGTATGTGAACACCACCGGCCAGGCGGTCGGCAAGGGCGAGCCACTGTTCGATGTGTACAGCCCGGAACTGGTCTCGGCGCAGCGCGAGCATGAACTGGCCGTGCAGGGTCTGGCGGCGCTAAAGGATGCTGACGACGACGCGAAAAAAAGCATGCAACGTCTCGCTGATGCCAGCGCGGCACGCCTGAAGAACTGGAACATGGGCGACGTCCAGTCCGGCGGCGACCGCCCGCATGTGACCTTCCGCGCACCTGCCAGCGGCATCGTGCTGGAGAAGAAAGCCGTGCAAGGCATGCGCTTCATGCCGGGCGAGATGCTGTACCAGATCGCCGATCTTTCCTCGGTGTGGGTCATCGCCGAAGTGCCGGAGCAGGACATCGGACAGATCGCCCTTGGCAGCACGGCGCAGATCAAGGTCGACGCTTATCCGGAACGCCTGTTCGAAGGCAAGGTGGAGTTCATCTACCCGACGCTGAATCCTGCGACGCGCACGGTGCCGGTGCGCATGGCAGTGAGCAACCCGCAAGCGCTGCTCAAACCGGCCATGTTCGCTAATGTGCAGATCGCCATGGACAAGGGCGGCAAGGTGTTGGCCGTGCCGGCCTCGGCGGTGATCGACAGCGGCACCCGCCAGGTGGTGCTGGTGCGCCTGGCGGCAGGACGCTTCGAACCGCGCAGCGTCACGCTGGGCAGCCGCGGCAACGATTATGTCGAAGTGCTGAGCGGCGTCGCAGAGGGTGAACAGGTGGTCACCTCGGCCAACTTCCTGCTCGATTCGGAAAGCAACCTGAAGGCGGCGCTGAACGGCATGGGCGGGATGCCGGCCAAGCCGCAGCAGGCCGCAGCCAAGACCGTCGGACATCAGGCACAGGGCATCCTGGAGGCGATCAACCCGGACGGCACGGCGAGCATCAGCCACGATCCCATCCCGGCGCTCAAGTGGCCGGCCATGACCATGGATTTCGCGCTGGCGAATCCCGCGCTCGCGCAAGGCATCGCGCCGGGCAGCAAGGTCACGTTCGAGATCGTCGAACGCGGCGCGGGCGAATGGGTGATCACCAAACTGCAAGCACGACACGAGGGACACTGACATGCTCGCCAAGATAATCGACTGGTCGGCGCACAACCGTTTTTTGGTGCTGCTCGCCACCCTGTTCATCACGCTGGCCGGCATCTTCGCGCTGCTCAGGATGCCGCTGGACGCCCTGCCCGACCTGTCCGACGTGCAGGTGATCGTCTACACCGAATATCCCGGTCAGGCGCCGCAGGTGGTCGAGGACCAGGTCACCTACCCGCTCACCACCGCGATGCTGGCGGTGCCGAAATCCAAGGTGGTGCGCGGCTTCTCGTTCTTCGGTGCGTCGTTCGTGTATGTGATCTTCGAGGACGGCACCGACATCTACTGGGCGCGTTCGCGCGTGCTGGAATATCTGAACAGCATCGCGGGGCGGCTGCCGCCGAATGTGGCGCCGCAACTGGGGCCGGACGCCAGCGGCGTGGGCTGGGTGTACCAGTACGCGGTGTTGAGCGACAAGCACAACCTCGCCGAGCTGCGCACCATGCAGGACTGGTACCTGCGCTACCAACTGACCAAGGCGCACGGCGTGGCCGAGGTCGCCTCCATCGGCGGCTTCGTGCAGCAATACCAGGTGACGGTCGATCCGCTGAAGCTGCGTGCTTACGGCATCCCATTGAGCAAGGTGGCGCAGGTGATCCGCGACAGCAACCGCGACGTCGGTGGCCGCGTGGTGGAGATGGCCGAGACCGAATACATGGTGCGCGGCCGCGGCTATCTGCGCGGCAAGGGTGACATCGAGCAACTGGTGGTGAAAGCCGAGCGCGGCACGCCGGTGCTGTTGCGCGACATCGCGCGCGTGGAGCTGGGGCCGGACGAGCGGCGCGGCCTGACCGAACTCGACGGCGAAGGCGAGGTGGTGTCGGGTATCGCCATGGCGCGCTACGGCCAGAACGCGCTGGAAGTGATCCAGAACATCAAGGACAGGATTGCAGAAGTCTCCGCTGGCTTGCCGGAAGGCGTCAGCATCCGCGCGGTATACGACCGCTCCGAACTGATCCAGCGCGCCGTCGCCACGCTGAAGCAAACGTTGTTCGAAGAAGGGCTGATCGTGGCGCTGGTGTGCATGGTGTTCCTGATGCATGCGCGCAGCGCACTGGTCGCCATCGTGATGCTGCCCATCGGCGTGCTGATCGCCTTCATCGCCATGCGCTTCCTGAATCTGAACTCCAACATCATGAGCCTGGGCGGGATTGCTATCGCCATCGGCGCGATGGTGGATGCGGCCATCGTGATGATCGAGAACGCGCACAAACATCTGGAAAGGATGCAGGAAGGGGAATCGCGCTTCGAGGCGATGCTGAACGCCTGCAAGGAAGTCGGCCCTGCCCTGTTCTTCTCGCTGCTGATCATCACCGTGTCGTTCCTGCCGGTGTTCACGCTGGAAGCACAGGAAGGCCGGCTGTTCGCGCCGCTGGCCTACACCAAGACCTTCGCCATGGCGGGGGCTGCCCTGCTCTCCGTCACGCTGGTGCCGGTGCTGATGCTGTTGTTCATCAAGGGCAACATCAAGCCGGAGGCGCAGAACCCGCTGAATCGCTGGCTCATCGCCGGCTACCGTCCGCTCATCGCCGCCGTGCTGCAGCGCAAGCAGGCCACGCTCGCCGTCGCCGCCGCGGCGATGTTGTTGAGCGTCTATCCCGCCATGAAACTGGGCAGCGAGTTCATGCCGACGCTGAACGAAGGCACCTTGTTCTACATGCCGACCGCGCTGCCCGGCATGTCGGTGACCAAGGCCGCCGAGTTGTTGCAAACCCAGAATAAGATCATCAAGAGCTTTCCCGAGGTCGCCTCAGTGTACGGCAAGGCCGGTCGCGCGCAGAGCGCCACCGATCCTGCGCCGCTGGAGATGTTCGAGACGGTGATCAACCTGAAGCCGCAGGAAGAGTGGCGGCCCGGCATGGACACCGACAAACTGATCGCCGAGATGGACCGCGCGCTGCAATTCCCCGGTGTGGCCAACTCGTGGACCATGCCGATCAAGGCGCGCATCGACATGCTCTCCACCGGCATCCGCACGCCCATCGGCATCAAGGTGTTCGGCAAAGACCTCGACGAGATGGAACGCCTGGCCAAGCAGATCGAGTCCGTGGTCAAACAGATACCGGGCACCAGCAGCGCCTACGCCGAGCGCATCACCGGCGGTTACTACCTCAACATCGAGCCCGACCGGCTGGCGCTGGCGCGCTACGGTCTCAGCGTGGGCGAGGTGCAGGAGGTGATCGCTACTGCGCTGGGCGGCGAGAACGTCACCACCACCGTGGAAGGGCTGGAACGCTTCGGGGTGAATGTGCGTTATCCGCGCGACCTGCGCAGCACGCCGGAGCAGATCGCGCGCGAGGTGCTGGTGCCCACCATGGACGGCGCGATGATCCCGCTCGGCCAGCTCGCCAAAGTGAGCCTCAGCAAGGGCGCGCCGGCCATCCGCACCGAGAATGCCCTGCTCTCCGCCTACATCTACGTGGACATCCGCGACCGCGACATCGGTTCGTATGTGGCCGAGGCGCGCAAAGCAGTGGCCAAACAGGTGACCTTCCCGCCCGGCTACTACGCCACCTGGAGCGGTCAGTTCGAGTACATGGAACGGGCTCTGGCGAAGATGAAGATCGTCATCCCCGTCACACTGCTGCTGATCTTCCTGCTGCTGTACCTGAATTTCCGGCGCGTAACCGAAGCACTGGTGGTGATGCTGTCGGTACCGTTCGCGCTGGTCGGCGGCGTATGGCTGCTGTGGCTGCTGGGCTACAACCTTTCCGTCGCCGTCGCCGTGGGCTTCATCGCGCTGGCCGGCGTGGCAGCGGAGACCGGCGTGGTGATGCTCATCTATCTGGAACACGCCTGGCAGGAAGTGCAGGCGCGCTGCCGCAGTGAAGGCCGCCAGCCCGGCGCCGGCGATCTGCAAGCCGCCATCATGCACGGCGCGGTGGAACGCGTGCGCCCGAAGATGATGACCGTGGTGGCGATCATGGCCGGCCTGCTGCCCATCCTATGGAGCAGCGGCACGGGCTCGGAAGTAATGCGCCGCATCGCGGCACCAATGGTCGGCGGCATGGTCTCATCGGCTGTGCTCACGCTGCTGGTGATACCGGTGATCTACGGCTGGGTGAAGGGGCGGGAGATTCGGGGAGCAAAAGGGAAATCATTTTTGTTGAAGGAGGAATCATGAAAAGCAGCAAACTGTTATTGATCTTGGCTATCGCATTGGGCAGCGGGACGGCATATGCCGAGCCCACAATCCACCAGCATGAGGCACACGCCCCGGCAAAACACGAAGGCTACGGCGTGCTCAAAGAAGTAAATGCGGCCGCAGGGAAAGTGAAGATCGCGCACGAGCCCATCCCAGCATTGGAGTGGCCCAGCATGACCATGTGGTTCTCGCTGCAAGGCGCGCTGCCCGAGGGAATCAAGGCGGGAGACCGCGTGCGCTTCGAGTTGCAGCAGGAAAACGGGAAATGGCTGATCACCCGTATCGAATCGGGAAAATAACGAACATCGACGAGGAGTGCAAACATGCATCACAAGAATTCATGGCGGAGCATTGTATTGATGGTACTGGCGTTCTGTGCAAGCGCAGCATTCGCCGCGACCGGCGTTACCGTGTACAAAAGCCCGACTTGCGGCTGCTGCGAAAAATACGTGGACTATTTGCGCAAGAACGGT
Organism: Sideroxyarcus sp.; assembly: GCA_035299445.1. GTDB lineage: Bacteria > Pseudomonadota > Gammaproteobacteria > Burkholderiales > Gallionellaceae > Sideroxyarcus. Next base: position 272,998 of record DATGWO010000014.1, on the reverse strand, counting down.
TTTGCGGTGAAGGCCATCGACGAGAACGACATGGACGCGATCAAGAAGCGCTACGGCGTGTCCCATTTGGCGAGCTGTCACACGGCACTGGTCGGCGGTTATGTGGTCGAAGGACATGTGCCGGTCGGCGCCATCCGCAAACTGCTGAAAGAGAAGCCCGCCATCCTCGGCATCAGCGCGCCGGGCATGCCGCAGAATTCCCCGGGCATGGGCGAGATGAAGAAAGGCACGTTGGCCATTTACTCCATAACGCAGGATGAGCGCGAACCCAAGGTGTTCTCGGTGGAGTGAACCGAGCGGAGTGGGAAGGCGTGCGCGATGAAGACCGGGAAGGAGGCATCATGAATGAATCGCTCAAAGATCCCGTATGCGGCATGACGGTAAAACCGGAGTCTCCGCATCACTTCGAATATCGAGGTGCCGAATATCATTTCTGCAGCGCGAAGTGTCTGGCGAATTTTCAGGTATCCCCGGAAACTTATCTTGAGCCGCACCCTGCGGAGCAACCCGCCAAGTCCGGCGTGATGTATACCTGCCCCATGCATCCGGAAGTGCACCAACCCGGGCCGGGCAGCTGCCCCAAGTGCGGCATGGCGCTGGAACCGGAGACGCCGATTGCGGAAACGGTCGAATACACCTGTCCCATGCATCCCGAGATCGTGCGCAGCGAGCCGGGCAACTGCCCGATCTGCGGCATGGCCTTGGAACCTCGCAATGCCGCCGTGGAGAGCAACGCTGAGCTGGACGATATGACGCGGCGCTTCCGGGTGAGCGCGGCGCTGGCCTTGCCGGTGTTCCTGCTGGCGATGGTGTCCGATCTCGCGCCGCAACTGCTTCCAGAATCCGTCTCGATGACAGTGCTGCAATGGATAGAGTTCTTCCTCGCCACGCCTGTTGTGCTGTGGGGCGGCTGGCCGATCTTTCAGCGCGGCTGGACTTCGCTGGTCAACCGCCACCTCAACATGTTCACGCTGATCGCGCTGGGCGTTGGCGTGGCCTGGAGCTACAGCGTGGTGGCAATGCTCGCGCCCGGCATCTTTCCTCCCGCGATGCGGAGCATGATGGGCACGGTGCCGGTGTATTTCGAGGCTGCCGCGGTAATCATGTCGCTGGTGCTGCTGGGGCAGGTGATGGAACTGCGCGCGCGCAGCCAGACCAGTGCCGCGATCAAACTGCTACTCGGGCTTGCGCCCAAGACCGCGCGCATCGTGCGTGCGGACGGCAGCGAGCAAGACATCCCGCTGGAACGGGTGCAGCCGGGGGATACGTTGCGCGTGCGTCCCGGTGAGAAGGTGCCGGTGGATGGTGTGGTGCTCGAAGGTGCTTCCGCGCTGGACGAATCCATGGTGACGGGCGAATCCATTCCCGTGGAAAAGACCGCAGGAGCGAAATTGATCGGCGCCACGGTGAACGGCACCGGCAGCCTGCTGATGCGAGCCGAGCGCGTCGGCGCCGGGACCCTGCTCGCGCAGATCGTACATATGGTGAGCGAGGCGCAGCGTTCACGTGCGCCCATCCAGCGCCTCGCCGATGTCACCGCGAGTTATTTCGTGCCGGCCGTGGTGCTGGTCGCGCTCGCTACTTTTGCCGCTTGGGGACTTATCGGTCCCGAGCCACGCCTCGCCCATGCCATCGTCAAAGCGGTGGCGGTGCTCATCATCGCCTGCCCCTGTGCGCTGGGATTGGCCACGCCAATGTCCATCATGGTGGGCACGGGGCGCGGCGCGACCGCGGGCGTGCTGATCAAGAACGCCGAGGCGCTGGAAACCATGGAGAAGGTGAACACGCTGGTGGTGGACAAGACCGGCACGCTGACCGAGGGCAAGCCGAGATTGATTTCAGTCGTCGCCGTTGCGGGGTATGACGAGAACGCAGTGTTGCGGCTGGGCGCGAGCCTGGAACGCGCGAGCGAACATCCGCTCGCCGCGGCCATCGTGGGTGGTGCGCAAGAGAAAGGCCTGACGCTCGCAGCGGTGAACAACTTCCGTTCCTTCACCGGCAAGGGTGTGGCGGGGAGTGTCGAGGAACATACCGTTGCGCTGGGCAGCCTCAGGTTGTTCGAGGAGCTGGGCATCGAGCCGGACGAACTGCTTGCGCGTGCCGACGCGCTGCGCGCGGACGGCCAGACGGTGATGCTGCTTGCGGTAGACGGACAGGCCGCAGGCCTGCTCGGCGTGGCCGATCCGGTGAAGGCCTCCACGCCGGACGCCCTCCGCGCGCTGCACGAGGAAGGCGTGCAGGTCATCATGCTCACCGGCGACAACCGCATCACCGCCGAGGCTGTGGCAAAAAAGCTGGGCATAGACCGCGTGGAGGCGGAAGTCCTGCCCGAACAGAAGGCCTCCATCGTCAAGCAGCTTCAGTCTCAGGGCCGCTTCGTGGCGATGGCGGGCGACGGCATCAACGACGCGCCTGCGCTGGCGCAGGCGCAAGTGGGCATCGCGATGGGCACCGGCACAGACGTGGCGATGGAAAGCGCAGGCGTCACGCTGGTGAAAGGCGATCTGCAAGGCATAGTCCGCGCCGTGCGTTTGAGCCGCGCGACCATGAAGAACATCCGCCAGAACCTGTTCTTCGCTTTCGTCTACAACGTACTGGGCATCCCGGTCGCGGCGGGCGTGCTGTATCCCGTCTTCGGCCTGTTGCTGTCGCCCATCATCGCGGCGGCGGCGATGAGCTTCAGCTCGGTGTCGGTGATCGGCAATGCCCTGCGCCTGCGGAGAATCAGGCTCTAGAACGGCGGCGCATCCCGTGTCACCGAATCCGGCCGTCGAACGTTATATCGGCCATATGAACCAAAAACGAAAGGAGGCAACCATCGCATGCACCAGCTTCAAACCACCTCACCGTTGTCAAATCACAACCAGGAGAATGCAATGAGATTGAAAACCACTTTGCTCGCCACCACGCTGGCCATATTCGCCGCATCCGCTCCCATCGCCTATGCGGATCATCATGAGGAAGGCAAGGCCGGGAAATCCGAAGCCGCCAAAGAAAAGAAATCAGACAAGAAACACGAAAAGAAGAAGGATCACAGCCATGCCGAAGAAAAGAGCGGCATGCCGATGTCCGAAGCCGCCGGCAACAAGAAAGAGCATGACTCCATGAAAATGGACATGCACGAGCATGCCAAAGAAAGGCACTAAATAGCATCCCGGTGTGCCGCAACATTTGGCGGCACACCACCCTTCACTGCGTTCCAGAAGCACGTAACCGTTACGACACGTTTTCGCAACGTGACGATCCGGAATGAAAATACAGTGATACCCCCATACCTTTTGCCATGCTTTTCCGCTGGAATTGCGAAGTGTCCCGCATCCCTGCATGACACACGCGCTCATCAGCCACCCTTCACTGGAGGTGAAACCATGCAAAAACTTACAGCTCTTGCCCTTCTTGCAGCCGCTGCTCTGGGGTTGGCAAGCAGCAGCACCTTGTGCCTCGCGGCAACCGGCACACCGAAAGCAGCCGCCACCACAGCAACGCAAACTTCGCCGCAAAAGATGCGGCAACCGTCGCAACGCAAGATGCACCGGATGCAGAAGACCGGTGGCGACAGGCCCAAGGGCGCAGCCGGGATGGCTGCCGAAAGTCCAACGGGAGAGACCAATCCATCGCAACGCGGCATGCGGCAGAAACTCAAGGAGGCCAAACAAAAGGCTCCTGCTGCCAACGCCACCGAACCGCGTTGATGCCGGCCCCGCGCTTGTCCGCGGGCTCCCTGGGGCAGGCCGATATCTTGCATAGCGTGTTGCTGGGGGTGTTGCTGCTGGGGGTGTTGCTGCTGGGGGTGTTGCTGCTGGCTGCCGCACCCGCCGTGGCCGGGGAGGCCCTGAGCGAACTCGGGCGCCGCATCTATGTCGACGGCATCCTGCCCGATGGCACCCTGTTGACGGCGACACGCTTCAAGGAAAACGCGACGGCCTCCGGTGCCGAGGCCGCCTGCATCAACTGCCACCGCCGCAGCGGCTACGGCTCGATCGAGGGCAGGTTCCTGGTTCCGCCTGTCGCCGGTGCGGCGCTGTTTGCGCCCGGTGCGTTTGCCGTGCCCGCCGCCAGCAGGCAAAAGCGCCCCCCGGGGATACAGGTCGAGCGCTTCCGTGCGCGCTCGGCCTACAACGAACGAAAATTGCGGCGTGCGCTACGCGACGGCATCGACCCCGACGGCAATCCGTTGCGGCCGCTGATGGCGCGTTACGACCTCGATGCCTATGCGGTCAAGGCCTTGGCCGCTTACCTGCGCCAGTTATCGGGAGCGGCGGCGCCCGGCATCTCCGGGGATACGCTGCATCTGGGCACGGTCATCACGCCGGGTGTGCCGCCGCCGCAGCGCGAGGCGCTGTTGGAGGTGCTGCACGCCTATGCGGCAACGCGCAAATCCTGGGGCATGAACTGGCAGCTGCATGTCTGGCAATTGAGCGGTGCGCCGCAGGAATGGGAGGCACAGCTCGACGAACAATACCGGCGGCAACCCGTGTTCGCGCTGCTGTCGGGAGCCGGCATGGCGGAATGGCAGCCGGTGCACCGTTTCTGCGAGCGCCGCGCGCTGGCTTGCGTGCTGCCCTCGGTGGAACTTGCACCGGAGCGCGACAGCGACTACTACCCGCTCTATTTCTCTTCCGGTCTCGCCCTCGAAGCGCAACTGCTGGCACATCACCTGTCCGCAGAGCCGGCACCGCCACAACGCCTTCTCCAGGTCGTTGCCGATGCTTCCGGTGAACGCGCTGCCGCCGCCTTGCGCGAAGCGCTGGAGCGCAACGGCAGCAAGATCGCCGTGCAGCAGATGACGCCTGAAGAATATGCAGCCGCGCCACCTGCTGCTGGTACTGCCGCGGTGTGTTGGTTGCGGCCGCCGCAGATCGCGGCGTTAACCGCCGCAGTGCAAACCCCGGCTTCCCCCATCTACCTGTCTGCGCTGCTGGCCCCGCCGGAAGAGCTGGCCTTGCCCGAGAGATGGAAACAGGCGCTGCGCGTTGTCTCGATGTACGACCTGCTGGCCGAACAGCGTGCGCAGGCCGTCCTGCTGCCCTGGCTAGCGCGGAACGGGATCGCCGAAGACTATCTGCGGCTGCGCGGCGACGCTTATGCCGCCAGCGATTTCCTGAACAAAGCCATCACCGCGGTGCAAATGCAAACCACGGGCGGTATCCCCGGGTCGCTGACACGGGAGCGCCTGCTTGAAGCGTTGGAATCCACGCTGACGGTGTTCCGCGATGACACCGCCCCCTATTACTGGCGCCTGAGCCTGGGGCCGGGGCAGCGTCTTCCGGTCAAGGGCGGCGCGTTGCTGCACTACGCCGCCCCCGATGCCACCGAGCTGACACCGTTCACGGCACGGATCGTGCCGTGAACGGCCGGCAGGCTAGGGATTGACGGCCACCAGCTGGACGTCGAACACCGTGATCTTGCGGTAAAGCGGTGTGCTGGCATCGAAGCCCAGCTGGGGTGGGACGAACACCTGCCACTGCGCGCCCTCTTTCATCTGCGAGATGGCCTCGCGCATGCCTGGCACCAATGCCGAAACCGGAAACACTCTCGGCACCGCCTTGCCATCCTTGTCGGTGTTGCCAAATTCATTGCCGTTGACGAAAGAGCCGCGATAGATCAGGGCGACCTGGTCCGCCGCCTTGGGCTGCTTGCCCTTTCCTTCCTTGAGCACCTTGTACTGGAGTCCGCTCGCCAGTGTCACGATGCCATCCCGTTTCGCGTTCTTTTTCAGGAACTCCGTGGCAGCCGGCGTCATCTTGGCTGCCCCGCGCCGCGCATGGGAGGACGCCGCAGCCGCGTCAGGCTTGGCTGCCGCAGGTTCTGGCGGCGTCGCATTGTTGTCCCCCTTCTCGATCTGCAACGGGGCCGCATGCTCCTGCGCCATGATCTTGCGTTTGAGTTCGATCAGTGTGGCGCGCATGTCCTGTTCGCTCATGAGCGGAGCATCGCCGCTGTGCGCATCGGTTATGCCGCGCGCCACCGCAGCCGTATTCAGCTCCATCTTCTGGCGAAGGAAATCGCCGCCGATCTGGTAGCCGACCGCATAGCTCTCCCTGTCTGCATCCGTTTTCAGTTCCATCTCGTCGTTCGCCGCCCATGCCGTTGCCGAAATGCACATCCCCGCTGCGAGCGAGAATTGCAGCAATAGCCCGGCCTTCTGCTTTGGTTTTTCCGTGTTCGTATTCATATTGAGCCTCCTTGTGGATCGGTCCCGAATAATCGAAATGGCCACCGGCGCTTGCCGGCGGCCACTTGTTTTGCTGCTAAGCTCAGTAAGCCAGGCCCAGACCGCCATTGACGATCGGCCATGCAGTCCCGCCGGGGACGGCATTGCACGCTGTGTCGGCCGCGGCGTTCTTGATGCAGATCGGCACCATCATCTCGTTGTCTTCATGCTCGACGATATGGCAGTGCCAGACATAGAGGCCGGGCAGTTCGAAGTTGGCCTTGAAGCGGGTGACGTAGCCAGGCAGCGCAAGCACGGTGTCCTTGTAGCCGGCCTCGGTCGCATCGGGCAGCGAGATCGCCCCGGATGGTACAGCCGGGATCGCCACCGCTGCGGTCGCTGCATTGACCGTGAGCGCCTCGCGGTTGATCACCTGGAAACGCGCCGCATGCATGTGCAAGGGATGGGCATCGACGGTGTAGTTGTACACTTCCCATATCTCGTTATCACCTACGGTCGGCGCCTCGGTGACCGGAGCCCCGAAGTGCTGGAGCTGGGGTATGCCGTTCACCATGGTGCCGACCAGTGCATCGGTCGGCCCGAAGGGGATGGCGGCCGGATTGATCGCCGTGCAGGCCGTGGCGATATTGGCCTGCGGTGTAGCGAACTGCCCCACCACGGTGATGACGCCGGCCAGATCCACGGTCACGCAGATCTTGCCGGAGTCTTCCTCGATGATGGAAGCACGGCGCGTCGCCTTCACCAGCGCGGCGTTGGCAGGCTCGCTGCTCAGCACCAGTTTCGCCGGCTGCGTACTGTTGTCCGGCGGCGTGGTGGCGCTGGCCGCGACAACATTGAACTCCATGACCTGGCCGGTTCCGCCAGGGTTGGCGAGGTCCAGCGCGGCGATCGGGAAACCGCCGAAAGGCACGTCCGGTCCGGTGTTGACCATGCGTACCTTGGTGCCCGCCGCCAACCCGGTGAAGTCGACGATCACATCCGGACGCTCGGCCGGCCCCATCAGCAGGCCGCGTTCGCAATTGGGATCGAGCGGATTGGCGCCTAGGGTACAGGTGGCGGCAGGCTCGGTCCCGTTACCCGGCAGCGCCACGACGGTGCCGGTCATCACCTTGGCGACCTTGGGCAGAAAGCCCTGCTCCGCGCCGATCTGGTAGAACGGCAGCTCCTTCACGCCCGGGATCGCCTTGATGTCGGCCAGATAGGTGGCGGAATTCTGGTTGGGCAGCACCGCGCCGGGTGGGATGGCCCACAGCGACAGGTTGAAAGTGCGCGAATTAGCGCCGGCCAGCAGACGCAGGCGATAACGCTGCGGCACGACGTCCAGCGTGGGCCACACCGTACCGTTGACCACCATCATGTTGCCGAAGAACTCCGGGTTGTGGATAGGCGACACATCGGAGTTCGCGGCCGGCAGGTAAGGCACCGTATTGCCGCCGTCGAAGAAGGCACGGGTTGCCGGATAGAACAGCGAACCGTCCGCGTTGAAGGAGCGGTCCTGGATGGCGATCGGGATCTCGCGGATCTTGGCGCGGCACACTGCATCGAAGTTCGGATCGCAGCCCTTGACCGCGCCGTACAAGCTGTTCGGGTTGGTCGGACGGCCGAACGGTGCGGAGCCCGGCAGATAGCCCTTGACCGGCCTCTCCTTGATCACGCTGCCGTTAGCTGCGGTGTAGTCGCCACGGATCAGCCAGAAACCGGCCGGGCCGGCGTAAACGTTGTTGGCCGTCATGCCCATGGTGTGGTCGTGATACCAGAGGGTGGCCGCCGGCTGGCTGTTGCCGTACATGAAAGCAGCCGACCCCGGATAGCCGTTGGTACGCAGGCTCGGCTCCTGGTCGTAGCGGCTGCCGCGAATAGCATAGGTGGCGCTCAGTGGCGCACGGGTCTTGGCATCGACGCCGGACGGCAGCCACCATCCCTGCGGGAAGCCGTCGCTATACGGGCTGACCTCGGCGCCATGCACGTGGATCACCATCGGCACCGGTCCGGTGTACGCCTGGCCGAGGCGTGCATCCGGTGTCACCGGGTCGACGTAAGGACGGCAGTCCGGCGCGCCCGGCAGCATGGCGCCAGTGGTCGGCTCGGTGCAGGGCAATTGCTCGGGGTTGGCGAACAGTATCGTGCGGTCGATCGCGGTCAGGTGCGGCACCGGCGTACGGCGCTTGTCGCCGAACCAGTATGGCTTGCCGGTGAGCGGGTTCAGCGCGACAAGCTCGTTGATCCAGCGCACGCTGCTCGCCTGTCCCGCACGGTTCTCTACGGTGAAGGACGGGTAGTTGAAGGAGGACTGCGTTGCGGGAACGGGCGCAATGCCGGGCGGCTGTACTTGCACGCCGTTCAGCGTGAAGCCCATCGGGATCGGGTCTCTCGCAGAACCGTAACCCCAGACGGTAGTGGCGCCGAAAGTGTCGGCGCGGCCGTTCAATGCATTCCAGATGCCGCCGGGCAGTATCTGTTGCTGGAACTGGCGTTGCGCGATGTTGTAGGTCGTCACCGGGCAGGTGGTGCCGGCCGGGCAAGCCTGCGTGGGCCATTTGTTTTTGGGCATCTCGGGCGGGATGACCAGCGGGATCACATACTTCGGCACATTAGCCAGGACCGGGTCGATCGGCGCTGCCCCTTGCACAGCGTATGCACCCGTCGACAACATGCCGCTGATCGCGACGCTTAATACACGCCGCTGGAACAACGGAGGACATGACCTCAAAAAGTTTGTCTGTTCCATTATTGAATCTCCTTGTAATTTGCGCTGCGATCGAAATAACCGGAATGCAACACCGCTCCCTGTGACTGATGAGGGCTCCTCCTGGTTTTTTGTAACTTGCCGCAGTGTTTATACTGACCGTAGGGTTTTGTGTCTGTGGGTGGTCCACTGTATTTTTGGCCACAGCCGGCAGAATGCCGCGTAGCACTGGTGAGCAATGACAGGGGTTTGAAGCTGGCGCATCCGCTCGGCCCGGTTACCTTGTGACGGCCGAACAGGATCACATCGGCGAATCCGTCAGCGAAGCCGGGTTGCCGGGGTGAGAGATACAGGGTATCCCTACCGGACTAACACTGACGGCAGATTTCCGCTCTTCCTGCGCAAAAAATCAGGCAAACACCGATGGCTCGCGGTACGCATGCGGCACATCATCCGCTGCCGCCCGGTAGCGGCGGCCTAGCCCACAATCGCAAAGGAGTTCAGCCATGAAGAAGATCACCATTGAAATGCCGACGGTCGCACAGTGTGCCGTCAGCGACTGCGCCTACAACCAGAACAGCAACTGCCATGCACGCGCGATCACCATCGGCGATGCCACCCATCCCGGTTGCGATACTTTCATGAAAGGCGCACAGCACGCCAAGTCGATCAAGCAGATCGCCGGTATCGGCGCCTGCAAGACCGGCACCTGCAAATTCAACGAGGATCTGGAATGTGTGGCCGACAGCATCCAGGTCAGCATGGTCCACAACCAGGCGAATTGCATGACCTTCGCCATGCGCTGAATACGGGAGATCGAAGGGATCGTGCGGGACTAATCGGAATGCCGCTTGTAGCGGTGTATCTCGATCGTGCTGTGCACGATCTCCTCATGCTGGAGCAGTTGTTCGCGCACCTGCTCCGGCGTCAGCGTCTCGCTGCGCGTCACGATGCCGAGCGCACACGCATAGGCCTCCTTGCCGACGCGCCATACATGCAGGTCGGTGATCCGCGTCTCGTCCGGATCGTCCGCCTGTTCGATGGTCGCGCGGATCTCTGCCACCACCGGATGATCCATCTCACGGTCGAGCAATATCTTGCCGGTATCGATCAGCAAGCTCCTTGCCCAGATCGCCACCAGTGCCGCGCCGACCATACCCATCACCGGATCGAGCCATGACCAGCCGTAGAACAAACCGCCGGCCAGCGCGATGATCGCCAGCACGGAAGTGGCGGCATCCGCGATGACATGCACATAGGCCGACCTGAGGTTCAGGTCGTGATGATGGTGGTGTGCGGCATGTTCGTGGCGATGGGTATGCTCATGGTGATGGTCGTGCGCGTGTCCCAGGATCAGGGCGCAGACGATGTTCACCAGCAGGCCGATGGCCGCGACGATCATCGCATCCCGATAGTCGATGGGTTGCGGCGAAACCAGGCGCTCCACCGAGCCGAACACCATCATCGCGGCGACGCCGAGCAGGAAGATGGCGCTGGCGAAACCGGCGAGTATCTCGATCTTCCAGGTGCCGAATGCGAAGCGCGGATCGGCCGAATAACGCCGCGCCGCGCCGTAAGCGAAGGCGCTCAGCCCGATGGCGAAAGCATGCGAACTCATGTGCCAGCCATCGGCCAGCAGCGCCATCGAGTTGAACCACCATCCCGCCGCGATCTCCACCACCATCATGGCAAGCGTGATCCACATCACCGCACGCGTGCCGCGCTCGGCGGCCGGGTTGCCGCGGCTGAATACGTGATGGTGCGACCAGCGGGAATCTTCAGGGATGTTCATGGATGTTGGAATCTGAGCGGATAAGGACCAAAGCTGCCAATGACTGCGACCTACCGTACCACACCACACTTGAGCACAGCCGCCAACTGTTCCCAGGCAGCGGATGAATCGGGCGCAGTTGTCGCATTGTTGGCGAATGTGATGCTGTGCGCAAGCTCCTGTCCCGCCAGCGGCTCCTGCACAGCCTGCAACAGCTTCAACACGGCGAGGTCGGCCTCGGAAGCATCCTGCCGCCCGGCCTGGCGCTTCAAGATGCGCGCCTGCATCACCTCCCCGCTCGCCTGCATCGCGGCGATGACGAACGGCACGTCCATGCTTTGCGCGAGCACTTGGAATTGTTCGCGCTCCTGCCGTTTGAGGAAGGCGGCATCGACAATGACCGTAAAGCCCGCAGCCAGAATCTGCTGCGCCAATTGCAGCAAACGTGCATAGGTCTGCTGCGTCGCCGCGGCGCGGTAGATGCCCTCTCCCGCACCGGAGCGGCTGTTTTCCAGCGCTTGCAGGCCGAACAGGCGTTTGCGCTCCACGTCGGAGCGGATGCGGATCGCGCCATGACGTTCCAGCGCCGTCTGCGCAAAGGTGGATTTGCCCGACCCCGGCAAACCGCAGGTGATGATCAGCGCGGGACGCTGCGACGACAGGCAATGCTGCGCCAGCATGAGATAGCTACTGCATTCGTTCGCTTCGTTTTGCAACACGCGTTTCGACTGCCCGGGCTGGCGCGCGCGGATGGTCGCCACTTTGGCGCGCACGGTGGCACGATAGGCCAGATAGAAACGCAACACGGCCACACCGCCGTAATCGCCGCTCTTTTCCAGATAGGCATTGATGAAGCGCCAGGCGAACTGCGGCTGTTGGCGATACAGCATATCCATCATGGTGAAGGCGACCTCGCTCATCACGTCGATCCAGCGCAGGTCGGGATTGAACTCGATGCAATCGAACGGCACTGGCGCATCATCCAGCAGCACGATGTTGCCGAGATGCAGATCGCCATGACATTCGCGCACGAATCCCTGTGCGCGGCGTTCGGCGAAAACCGGCTCGCATTGCGCAAAGGCGGCGACGGTCGCCTGCCGCAACGACGCAGTCAGCTCATCGACCGGCAACGGCTCGAAATTCTGCATCGCCGCAGCGCGGATCGACTCGCCCCTGCCGTAACCGGAATCGCTGGCGACTGCTGGCAAACCGGCATGGAAGCTGGCCAGAGTGGCCGCCAGACTATCGATGTGCCGCCCTTCGATTTTGCCGGCCCGCAACATCTTGTCCATGAAACACGCCGCCGGAAAGCGGCGCATCTTCACCGCATATTCGATGGCCGGTTGCATACCGAACTGCGGCTGTTGCGGCGCGCCGCCGATGGCAACGACATCTAGGTAACTGTGGGGAGCCGAACGGCGGTTGAGACGGATTTCCTCGGTACAATAAAAACGGCGCGCCTCCAGCGTAGTGAAGTCCAGAAAACCGAGATCGACCGCCTTCTTGATCTTGTAGGCATAACGCCCGGCCAGCAGCACCCAGGAGATATGCGTCTCCACCAGGCGTACCGTCTTCGCCGGATGCGGATAACACCCGGGGTCGCGCAGGGCGGCGATGAGTTGTTGCTGGGCGGCTAGATCGGTCATGGACGTATCCGCTCCCAGAGTGGCTTACCTCGCCCGCTCCACCGCGTCTTCCACCCGTTCCACCGCGATGACTTCCATACCTTCGATCTTGTGCTTGGGCGCGTTGGCCTTGGGCACGATGGCATGGGTAAAACCGAGTTTGGCAGCTTCTTTCAAACGTTCCTGTCCGCGCTGCACCGGGCGCACCTCACCGGCCAGGCCGACTTCGCCGAACACCACCATCTTCTCCGGCAGCGGCCGGTTGCGCAGCGATGAAACAATGGCGAGCAACACGGCGAGATCAGCACCCGGCTCGGTGATCTTCACGCCGCCGACGGCGTTGATGAACACATCCTGATCAAAACAGGCGATGCCGGCGTGGCGGTGCAGCACGGCCAGCAGCATGGCGAGACGATTCTGCTCCAGGCCCAGCGACAGGCGGCGCGGGCTGGGTGAATGCGCATCGTCGAGCAGCGCCTGCACTTCCACCAGCAGCGGACGCGTGCCTTCCTGCGTCACCATCACGCACGAGCCGGGCACTTGCGCGCCATGCTGCGACAGGAACAGCGCCGACGGGTTACTCACTTCGCGCAGGCCCTTCTCGGTCATGGCGAACACACCAAGCTCATTCACGGCGCCGAAGCGGTTCTTGAACGCACGGATGAGGCGGAAGCTGGAATGCGTGTCGCCTTCAAAATACAGCACGGTATCGACGATGTGTTCCAGCACGCGCGGCCCGGCCAGCGCGCCTTCCTTGGTGACATGGCCGACCAGGATCATGCTCACGCCCGCGCTCTTGGCGATGCGGGTGAGCTGCGCGGCACATTCGCGCACCTGCGCCACGGAGCCGGGTGCAGAGGTGAGCTGCTCGGAATACACGGTCTGGATCGAGTCGATCACCACCACGTCCGGTTTCTCATTGGCAACGGTGGCCTGTATCTTCTCTAGTTGTATCTCAGGCAGCAGGTGTACCTCGCGCGCATCGAGCGCGAGGCGTTTGGCGCGCAAGGCGATCTGCTGCGCCGATTCTTCGCCGCTGACATAAAGCACTTTTTTCGTCGGCGCGAGGTGCGCCAAGGTCTGCAACAGCAGCGTGGATTTACCGATGCCGGGGTCGCCGCCGATCAGCACCACGCCACCATCCACCAGTCCGCCGCCGAGCACGCGGTCGAACTCGGCGATGCCGGTGGGCGTGCGCGACACTTCGCTGGCTTCCACCTCGGCCAGTTGCTGCAACTTGCCGGATGCCGCCAAGGAACTGAAACGGTTCTTGCCACCCGCTGCGGGCGCTTCCGCCACGCTCTCGACCAGGGTGTTCCACTCGCCGCAATGCGGGCACTGGCCTTGCCATTTGGGCGACTGTCCGCCGCATTCGGTACAACTGTAAATCGTCTTTGCTTTTGCCATAAGTTGTCTCTATAGGTTCCCGGCGTGCCCAGAAATCCTGTGGGCGGGATGAAGTACAAGGCGCACGGAACGCAGCAACCGGAATGTACGTGAGGTACATGAGGATTGCGAGTACCGCGCAACGCCGTAATTCGCCCGACCACTGGATTTATGGGAATGCCGTAAGGATAACGCAGAGGCTTCGGGTAGAATAGCGCCATGCTACGCCTCACCGAAATCCGACTCCCGCTAGCCCATCCCGCAGACGATCTCAAGGATGCCATCCTCAAGCGGCTGGGCATCTCCGCCACCGATCTGCTTGGTTTCACGCTGTTCCGGCGCGGTTACGACGCGCGCAAGAAGAACGCCATCGTGTTCGTATACACGGTGGACGTCGAGGTGAAGAACGAAGCCGCGCTGCTGAAGAAGAACATCCCGCATGTCGCCGTCGCGCCGGACATGAGCTACCGCGTGGTGGCACAAGCGCCGCAAGAGCTGAGCGAACGCCCGGTGGTGATCGGCACCGGCCCGTGCGGCATCTTCGCCGGCCTGCTGCTGGCGCAGATGGGCTTCAAACCCATCATCCTGGAACGCGGCAAGGCGGTGCGCGAGCGCACCAAGGACACTTGGGGCCTGTGGCGCCAAGGCAAACTCGACACCGAATCCAACGTGCAGTTCGGCGAAGGCGGCGCGGGTACCTTCTCCGACGGCAAGCTGCACAGCCAGATCAAGGACCCGAAGTTCTACGGCCGCAAGGTGCTCACCGAGTTCGTCAAGGCCGGTGCGCCGGAAGAGATCATGTACGTGAGCAAACCGCACATCGGCACCTTCCGCCTAGTCGGCATGGTGGAACAGATGCGCCACGAGATGGAGCAGCTGGGCGCGGAGATCCGTTTCCAGAGTCGCGTTGAGGACATCGAGATCGAGAATGGTGAAGTGCGCGGCGTAGTGCTGGCGGACGGTGAACGCATCGCCACCAAGCATGTGGTGCTCGCCGTGGGCCACAGTGCGCGCGACACTTTCGCCATGCTGAACAAGCGCGGCGTGTACATGGAGGCGAAGCCCTTCTCCATCGGCTTCCGCATCGAACATCCACAGACAGTCATCGACCGCGCGCGTTTCGGTGCGAATGCGGGCAATGAACTGTTGGGTGCCGCCGATTACAAGCTGGTGCACCACGCCAGCAACGGTCGCGCGGTGTACAGCTTCTGCATGTGCCCCGGCGGCACGGTGGTGGCGGCAACCTCGGAAGAAGGCCGCGTGGTGACCAACGGCATGAGCCAGTATTCGCGCAACGAGCGCAATGCCAATAGCGGGATTGTCGTGGGCATCACCCCGGACGATTACCCGGGAGATGTGCTGGCCGGCGTGGAGTTCCAGCGCCAGTGGGAATCTCGTGCGTTCGAACTGGGCGGCAGAAGTTACGCGGCACCGGCGCAACGCGTCGGCGATTTCCTCGCCGGGCGCCCCTCGACCCATCTGGGCGAGGTCGTGCCCTCCTACACGCCTGGCGTGACGCCGACCGACCTCGCCAGCGCCCTGCCCGACTACGCCATTGCCGCCATCCGCGAGGCGCTGCCGGCGTTCGACAAGCAGATCCAGGGGTTCGCCATGGAAGACGCCGTGCTCACCGGCGTGGAGACGCGCACCTCGTCGCCGGTGCGCATCAAGCGCGGCGAGGATTACCAGAGCATCAACATCAAAGGCTTGTATCCGGCCGGAGAAGGCGCGGGTTATGCGGGCGGGATATTGTCGGCAGCGGTGGACGGCATCGAAGTGGCCGAAGCCGTGGCGCTGGATATGGTGCGAAAGGTTTAATGCAGGGTCTTGTTCGCCGACATCGCGAGGGTGTCGGCTAACGCCGCATCGGCATCCACCCGGTCGAACACGTAGCGCTCGTTGCAGAACTCGCAGTGCACCTCGATCTCGCCGCGCTCGGCGATGACTGCCGCCACCTCATCCCGTCCCAACATGCGCAGCATGCGCGCCACGTTCTCGCGCGAACAGGAGCAACGGAACACCACGTCCTGCTCGTCGAACAGGCGGATGTCTTCCTCGTGGTACAGCAGGTGCACCAAATCCGCCGAAGGCACGTTCAGCAACTCTTCCGGCTTCAGCGTATTGGCGATGTGCACGGCGTTCTCCCATGCCTCGTCATCGCCTTCCCCTTGCTGTCCCGGCAGCTTTTGCAGCAGCATGCCGCCAGTGCTGTTGCCGTCCGCCGCCAGCCACAGACGGGTTTCCAGCTGCTCCGAACGTGTCATGTAGTTTTGCAGTATCTCGGCGACGCTGTCGCCTTCCAGTGCAACGATACCCTGATAGGCCTGGTTGCCGTCCTTGGGATCGAGCGTGATGACGAAGCGACCGTCGCCGACCAGGTCTTTCAGCGTGCCTTGCGTGAGGTCACCTTCCCATCGGGCGGTGGCGCGCAGCTCCAGGTCGCCGGAACATTCCACCACCACCAGTTTGACTGCGCCTTTGCCGTTGATCTGCAACACCATCGCGCCTTTGAGTTTCAGCGTGGCAGCCAGCAGCACGGCGGCAGCACACAGCTCGCCCACCAAGTCGCGCAATACGGAAGGATAGTCGTGGCGGTCGATGACGGACTGCCAGACGCTGTCGAGCCGCACGATCTCGCCGCGCAACGGCGCATGCTCGAACAGAAAACGGCGCAGGGAATCGGAAGTGTTTTTCATGGCGCGCGATGATAACACGCGACGCCGCCGCGCTTACTTGGCCGGGCACAGCGATGCCGCGCGCTCCTGCGTTGCCGGATGGCTGGAAAGATAGTCCGTCATCTCGTCGCGCTTGCCCGCATCGGCAAGTTTGCCTGCATCCTTGCGGGCGGCGAGATGCGCGGCTTCCAGCTTGTCCAACATGCTCGCCAGCAGGCAGGGCGACAGCCCGTTGAACTGCATGGTTCGTTCGGCATATTCGTCCGCTTCGCGCTCCATGTCGCGCGAATATTTGGCCTGCATGATGATCGCCGGCGCGGTCGCCAGCAGACTGCTCACATCCCCGACATACCAGGCGAGCATCAGACCGACCGCCGAGCTTTGCAGCACCATGCGCATGGCATGGCGGCGCTCCACATGGCCGCGCTCGTGCGCCAGCACGGCGACGATCTCGCTGTCGTCCTGGGTCAGCTCTGCCAACTCGTCCAGCAGCACGATGGTTCCGTCCGGCAGGGCAAAAGCGTTCGCGCCCATGCCGGGCGAACTGCGGAAGATGATGTTGTATTGCAGCTGTACGTCTGGCAGCGGCTTGAGCCGCGCGAAGGCATCGCGCAGCTCCTGCTGGCGTGCCGAATCCAGCCTGCTCGGTTGCAACGCGAACTTGTCCAATGTCTCCAGCGTGGAACTGCCCATCTGTTGCAGCACCACGCCCGGCATGCGCATGGCGAGCACTTCCGCCCCCCACGGCAACAGGTAGCGATAGGCGGCGAAGAACGCGACCACGATCAGCACCATGGCCGCCAGCGCCCAAGACAAACTGTGCTGCAGCTTATCCAGCCAACCTTTGCTTATCCCGGCATGATCGAGCAGCCGCTCCAAGCCAGCGTGGTCGCCAACCTCGCAATGCCCGCCCCCCGCATAAGTAAGCAGACGCGGTGTGCTGCCCAGGCGTTCGGAGATATGCACCTCGCGTAGCGGCCAGCGCAATTCTTCCGTCTCGCTGTGCAACAGCAGGTCGCTACTGGACACGGACAGCATCACCACCCTGCCTGCAGCGGTGCGGCCGTCGTAATAAGTGGCGGCGACCCGGTCGTCAGAAGGAGATATCGACATCGAACATCTCGGCGGTCTCTTCGCCTGCGGCAGTCGCCTGCTGTTGTTGATCGGCGATGAAGCCGGACATGTCGCCGCTGCTTTCCACCCCCATCGATTCGAGTTGCAGGCGCAGCATGCGGATGGCCGCGAATGGGGTGAACAATCCCAGTGTCAGCATGATGCCGGCGAAGTTGCTCACGCGCACCCACAGCAAACGGCGCGCTGACACTTGGCTGAAGAAACGATGCTCGCCCAGCACGGTGTTGCCCCACACCAGATTCTGCATATAGGCACTGAACAGGCCGCTCACCACCAGCAGCGCCACACCGACGATCAACACGCCGATGACGATACTGCCTGCCATGTCTTGCGGGCTCGCCATGCGCGCCAGCGCGAAGGCCAGCAATACCGCGCCGACCAGCACTGCGAACGCAGACAGGTAGATCAGGTAGAAGCCTTTCACCGTGCCGTTGAACTTGAAGGCGGCGTTGCCGAAGCGGCTGTTGTCGAACTGGTATTGCTTGATGCGCTGGTGCGCCAGCGGCGCCAGCAGGTAGGCGGTCAGCGCCGCGATGAGCGGGTACAGCAGGAAAGCGCGGTAGGCGCCGCGCGTTTGTCCGGCGAAACCGAAACGCAGGCCGCGATAGCTGCTGTTGTAGAGTTTGAAACGCAGCGAGCGCATCAGCAGCCACGGCATCACCAGCGCCAACAGCAGGCCGATCGCCAAACCGAGGATGGGATTGAACTTGAGCGTGACGTTGTACAGCAGCAGCAGGCCGAACGCGATGAAGCGGCCTTTCAGGATGGCGATGGGAGTGCCGTGGTAATCGAAACTCGCACCGGCCAGTCGCGTGTTGCGATAGAAATACTGCAAGCGCCGCACTTTCGCCCACGCACTGTAGATGCCCAAGGTCAGGATGGTCAGCAACAGGTTGACGATCCAGATCCTGAAATACTCCCACCCTTTACCGGTGAATTCGAAATGCTGCTTGTTCTGCGCAAACTGCTCCTGCATGGTCACCCCTTTGGTTTAAATTCTTTATCCGGCATCCCATACCACTCCTCCCAGAGCGGCCGAACTGTAGCAGCCGGAAATTGGTCCGGCAAATAAAAAGGGCAGCCGGAGCTGCCCTTCTGGTCATGCACTTGCGATGGACTGTATCAGTCTTCGTAGTCCGGGTAGTTCGGGATATCCACGGTGTCTTCGTCGAAGATGCCTTCCTTGGCCTTGGTGTGGCAGGCGTTGCAGTAGCTCAGCGACTTCACATCCTTGTTGCCCTTGATCATCTTCTCGGGGATGTCGTGGTGCTTGCGCTTGATGTAGCGCACTTCGGTGATGCGCAGCGGCGCTTCGCCGTCCTCGGTCGCCAGTGCGATCTTGCGCGAACGCTTGTAGAAAGACTTATCCGCCGCATTTTCCATCGCGTAGTCGTACACGGTCTTCAGCGTGTCCTTGTCCAGCTCGGCGTTGTCGCCGAAGTGGTCGGCCAATGCCTTCTCGTTCAGCAGCTTATCCCAGGACTTGCTCGGCAGCAGACCGGGCGGATAGGCGAAGTGGCAGGAACCGCACTCTTCTTCATAGGTCTTGTCGGTCACCGGCTTCACTTCCTTCTGGTGCTTCATATTGACCAGCCACAGACCGAAGTTCTCTTCCGCCATGGCGACGCCGCTGCTCAGGAACATCGCGCCGGCCAGACATACGGCAGCTTTCATTTTGCTTTGCATCATCATCTCTCCAATCGTTATTTGCTGAGCAGGTACTTGAGGAAGTCGCCTTTTTCCTGGGCGGTGCATTCGCGTGCCCAGGCGTCCTTGCAATTCCGTTTGAACCATTTCTCGATCTTCTTCACATCGGTGTAGCGTTCGGCATTCACGCTGTGCGCCATCGGCTCGATCACCTTCTTGGTCTCGTGATGGCTGCCCTGCTTGCTCAGGTCATCGCCGTGGCAAGTGGTACAGGCCATCATTTCACCGTCCGCGCCCTTGTTCTTCAGGCTCCAATTCTTCTTGCCGCGCTCGGCGTCAAAGTTGGTTGCGCCTTCCGACTTGTAACGGGCGAACAGCTCGTCCGTTGCCGGGGTCGCGATGACGGCGGGTGCCGCAACGAGCAGACTGGCTGCCAACATCAGCTGTGTCAGTTTCATATCGCCCTCCTTACCAAGTGATCTTGATCGCCACGGCCATCATCGCCGCACCGGCGATGGCCTTGCCGGCGTGACCGTTGCTGTTGTAAGGATCGGCAGCCTTGGACACGGCATACGCCATGGTCAGCATACCGGCCGTGCCCAGCAGCGCGTGCAGGTTGTCCGGATCGGTGATGCCGTCTTCCAGATGGAAATCATCCCAGTGCGCCACCAGGCCGGTCGCCACGGTAGCGGCCGCCAACGCAACTGTGGCGCGTGCCAGTTTGGCATGGGTGCCGTTGGTCTGGCGCGGTTGCTGCACACAGCCGCCTGTCTCGCACTCGTTGTCGTCTGGCGCAGTCGCGCCGGTCAATGCGGCGAATACGATAGTGCCCAGGCCCAGATACTTGTGGGCATTGCTGCCGGAGAAAGTCGCCGGTTCGAATTCCGACTTCTTGATCTCGGGTGCGGTGCTGCCGGATTTCTTGACCAGCACATCGCTGTCGGCGGCGGCCAGCTTGAACGACTCTTGATCCTTGACGTAAGCGCCGGAAACCATCGGCAGGTCGAATGCCGCCTCTTGCGCGAATGCCGTCCCCGCAAGCGCCATCAGGCACAGTACGGCGGCACGCATGAAATTGATACCTTTCATTTATTGCTCCTCGTTTACATTTTTAGTTGAAATAGCCGGCGAGATCGATTTTTTCTTCCCGGTGAGCATCGCCCTCACAAGGTTTTCGTTGTGCTGGATGCTGCCCGCTACCACCCCCAGGATGTGCAGCGATACCAGTACCAGGCCAACGATAGGAAGAAACTGATGATAATGACGGAATGCATAGCTGGTCTCGTCGCTCACGCTGCTCGCCAGGAACAGCAGCGGCCCCTCGAAGTCGATCGCCGCCAGCGTGACCAGTCCCGTCACAAAGATCAAGGTCAGCAAACCGAGCAGCGCGAACACCATCAACGCACCTGCCGGGTTATGCCCGAAATAATGTTTTGGATGCCCGGTGAACATCGAGCGCACATATGCCAGCGTCTCGCCGAGCGGGAAGATGAACGAACGGAAGCGCGCGTATTCGCTGCCCTTGAACCCCCAGAACACCCGCGCCAGCAACAGGATGCACAGCGCGTAGCCGCCCCAGACATGCACCGTGGGAAAATGCATCTCGCCGGAGATGAAAACGGTCGCGAACCCCAACACCAAGGTCCAATGGAACAAGCGCACCGGCAGGTCCCACACTTTGATTTCGTCGACGTCTTTCATTGCAATTTCCCAAATTGGTCCCGGAGAAAACGGGCGCGAATGTTAGCAGAACAAAATTATTTGCAAACTTGACAAACCTCTCACATGTGCTAGGCCGTCGGCGATCCGAAGCAATTGCGCTACCCAACGGCTGAATCGGACAAGGAGTGTTCAAATTGGTTCCATGCCCCCTGCTCACCCGGTTGCCAGCCGGCCAACCTCGACACAGAAAGGGATGCCACTCAAACACTTGCCGAAAAAATCCGGATGGCCGGCGCAAAACCGGCTATTGATGGCGCCCAGCATCGGTCTGGCTTGCCGGCACATCCGGCCGCCAGAGCAGGCCGAAGGCGGCGATCACGCAGAACATTGCTCCCGCATAGAAGGTGAACGAGGCGCCCAGCTTGTCCCACAACAAACCGGCCAGCACACTGGCGACCAGCATCGCCAGTCCGCTCATCAGGTTGAAGACACCGTAGGCCGTGCCACGCAGGTCGGCGGGGGTCACGTCGGCCACCATGCGTGCCAGCAAGCCCTGGGTGAGGCCCATATGCACTCCCCACAGCGCCACGCCGAGCAACACTGTCGTCCAATGGTCATCGGTCGCCAGCACCAGATCGGCGGCGACCAGCACGGCAAGTCCCCAGGCCAGCATCTTCGTGTGGCTCATGCCGTCGGAGAGTTTGCCGAAGGGATACGCGGTGGCCGCATAGATGATATTCATCGCCACCATCACCAGCGGCACCAGCGCGACGGGGATCCCTCCCTGCGCGGCGCGCAGCACCAGGAAGGCTTCGCTGAAGCGCGCCAGCATGAACACCGCGCCGATGCCGACCAGCCACCAATAGGCATTGCCGAGGCGTTGCAGATTGGCGCGGCTGATCGGGTTGCGTGGTATGTGCGCTTCCGCCCGTTCCGGTTCGCGCACGCCGAACACCAGCAGTGCCACCGCCAGCAAGCCGGGGATCACCGCCACCCAGAACACCGCACGGAAATCGTTGGCCCACAACAGCATCAGTCCCACCCCCAGCAACGGCCCGACGAACGCCCCCACCGTGTCCAGCGACTGGCGCAGACCGAACGCCGCACCGCGTATCCCGGCGGGTGCGATCTCGGACAGCAGCGCATCGCGCGGCGCACCGCGGATGCCCTTGCCCACCCGGTCCATGAAGCGTGCGGTCAACACCATGCCCACGCCCGAGGCCAGCGCGAACATCGGCTTGGTCAATGCACCGAGCCCGTAACCCAGCACCGCCAGCCCTTTGCGCTTGCCCCAATAGTCGCTCAACACGCCGGAGAACACCTTCACCAGCAGCGCAGTGGATTCCGCGATGCCCTCGATCACGCCCACCGTCAGCGCGCTCGCCCCCAGCACCGTGACCATGAACAGCGGCAACAGGCTGTGGATCATCTCCGACGAGACATCCATCAGCAGACTGACGAAGCCCAGCACCCACACGCCGCTGGGCATTCTGGTCAACTCGGCTTTGGCGATCTTGTGCATGGCGCAAGCGTACCTCGAAAAAGATGGAATGCAGATACAGGAAAACCAGCATACGGCGCAAGCCGTACCAACTGCAATGATCACGCCTTACCGCGGAGGCGGGTCAATGCCTTCCGCCGTCACCCGCGCCTGTCTGGTTGGCGATAGAACAGCCGCGGCGCGACCGCCACCCACAACAGGATCAGCGGCCACAAACGGCCTGCTGATATATCGTAGTTCGCCAGCAATGCCTGCCACGAATGGCCGCCGACATAATGGAAGAACAAGAACTCGAACGCCACCGTCAGCGCCATCCAGAACAAGCCGAGGTGCCACGCCTCGCGCGCCGAAGCAGGCGGCCAGCGGCGCACGTACTGACGGATCACCACGGCGAACAACAGGATGCCGGTCACGCAGGAAAGCTGATGGGCTGCCAATTCGGAAACGTACCGGCCGTAGCTGAATTCGCGCAATGCGCCGTTGAGCATGGCGACTGCCAGCAACACGAACCAGCCGGCCAGATAGCGAAATGTCTTCATGCCATTTTCGACGGAAGTTTGATGGTATCGCCCGCCACCATGAATCGCCCCATGCCGCGATGATGCAAAGTACGCGGGTTCTTCTGTGCTGGATCGACCCATGCCTGCACCACCTCCAGCACGAAGAAGCCGTATCTGTTCACCATGCGCGTATTCACCACCTTGCACTCCAGACTGGCATAACACTCGGCGATCAGCGGCGCAGACACCTGCGCAGCGGACTGCGCCGTCAGTTTGAATTTGCCGAACTTGTCCACCTTGCGGCCGGAGCAGTTGCCGATGCCCACCACCTGTTTCGCCAGTTCCAGCGTCGGGATGTTGATCACGCACTCCTTCGTCTTCAGCAGCATCTCGTAACTGAGGCTGCGTCCGCCGATCACACAACCCACCAGCGGCGGCTCGAACTCCATCATGGTGTGCCAGGACTGGGCCATGATGTCGGCCTTACCCTTGTGCGCGGTGGTCAGCAGCACCACCGGGCCGGGTTCGAGCAGGCGGTAGACTCTGGGCAACGGAAAGGTTTTTTTGGGCATCGCCAGCACCTCGCGTAGAATCGCACCTGCACTATATCGCTGCACACATCCATACGCCATATTCCCGCCGTGACCGCCGAAGTAGAACGCTTTTTCTCGGAACAAAGCCCGCTTGCCACCGAAGTCGCGTCGTTCCGTCCGCGCGCGCAGCAACGCGAGATGGCGCTGGCCGTGGCGGAGGCGATACGCGACAACGCCATCCTGGTGGCCGAGGCAGGCACCGGTACCGGCAAGACCTTTGCCTACCTCGTCCCGGCGCTGCTGGCGGGCGGCAAGGTGGTGATCTCCACCGGCACCAAGAACCTGCAAGACCAGTTGTTCCAGAAAGACCTGCCGATGGTGCGCGATGCACTGAAGGCGCCGGTGTCGGTGGCGCTGCTCAAGGGGCGCTCGAACTATGTGTGCCACTACCATCTCGAACTGGCGCAATCGAACGGACTATTCAAGACGCGCGAAGATGTGAAGCATCTGGCGAAGATCGTGACCTATGCCAAGGTCACGCAGAGCGGCGACAAGAGCGGACTGGCGGACGTGCCGGAAAGCGCACCGATCTGGATGCATGTGACTTCGACGCGCGACAACTGCCTGGGCCAGGAGTGCCCGCAGCACAACGAATGCTTCGTGCTCAAGGCGCGCAAGGAGGCGATGGAGGCGGACATCGTGGTGGTCAACCACCACCTGTTCTTCGCCGATGTGATGCTGCGCGACGAAGGCGTGGCCGAACTGCTGCCCGCCTGCAACACGGTGATCTTCGACGAAGCGCATCAACTGCCAGAGACCGCCAGCCTGTTCTTCGGCGAGAGCCTGTCCACCTCGCAGTTGTTCGAGCTGTCGCAGGATTCGCGCATCGAGGCGCTGAGCAATGCCAAGGATTTCGCCGCCCTGCCCGTGGCCTGCGACGAGCTGGACAAGGCATCGCGTGACTTCCGCCTGGTGTTCAAAAAGGAAGGCCGCATGGCGGCGGAAGCGACGGAGAGTTTCAAGGACTTCGCCCCGGCACTGAAAAAACTGGGGGAGAAACTGGGCAACCTGTCCGGCCTGCTGGAAAAGCAGGCGGAGCGCAGCGAAGGACTGGAGAACTGCTGGCAGCGTGCGCAGGCGCTGACGATGCAACTCAAGCACTGGCAGGACGGCGATGTGCCGGACACGGTGCGCTGGCTGGAAGTGTTCCACCATTCACTGCAACTCAACACCACGCCGTTGTCCATCGCCGACATCTTCGCCAAACAGATCAGCGGCCATCCGCGCGCCTGGATTTTCACTTCCGCGACATTGGCGGTGAAGGGCAATTTCTCCCACTACCAGCACGAGATGGGCCTGACCGAGGCGCGCACGGCATGCTGGGACAGTCCGTTCGATTATCAGGAGCAGGCGCTGCTATATGTGCCGCAGAACCTGCCGGAGCCGAACAGCGAGGGTTACACCGATGCCGTGGTGCAGGCCGCGCTGCCGCTGATCGAGGCCAGTAAAGGCCGCGCCTTCCTGCTGTTCACCAGCCTGCGCGCGATGCAGCGCGCCTACGAGATATTGCAGGCCGAGTTCGACCGCAAGAACCTGAAATATCCTCTGCTGATCCAGGGCGAAGGCTCGCGCAACGAATTGCTGGCGCGCTTCCGTGAACACGGCAACGCGGTGCTGCTGGGCAGCCAGTCGTTCTGGGAAGGGGTGGATGTGCGCGGCGAAGCGCTGTCGCTGGTCATCATCGACAAACTGCCGTTCGCGCCGCCGGACGACCCAGTGCTGGCGGCGCGCATCGCCGAACTCAACAAACAGGGGCGCAACGCCTTCATGGAGTTCCAGCTGCCGCGCACCATCATCAACCTCAAGCAGGGCGCCGGACGCCTGATCCGCGACGAGCACGACCGCGGCGTGCTGATGATCTGCGACCCGCGCCTGATCTCCAAGCATTACGGCAAGCGCATCTGGCAGAGCCTGCCGCCGTTCAAGCGCACGCGCGACGAGGCGGTGGCGGCAAGTTTCTTTACCCGTTCCGCGCCGCCGGAGACCACCGGCTGATTGACTGCTCCCAGTGTTTGTTGTCCACTGTCTGCAAGCCATCCGGAACGGCCGACTATGATGACCCTGAGCACATTCTTTGACGACCTGAGATTCCGCATCGACGACAAGAATCTCGCGGTGCGCGCGGAACAGTTGCGCGCGCGCCTGCGGCTTTACCCGTCCATGCTGCTCGGCCAGGTGCTGGCCGAACCGTTGTTCGTCTGGCTGATGTGGGGCTCGGCACCGCATTCCCACCTCCTGCTCTGGCTGGCATGCGTCTACGCGCTGCATCTGGCCGAGTTCGGCAACTGGCTCGTCAAGCGCAACCGCACCGGCACTGTCGCCGAATGTACGGAATGGAGCCGCAACTTCTTTTCCTTCGCGCTGGTCATCGGCATGATGTGGGGCTTCGGCACCTTGTTCTTCTTCCCGCACGAGCTGCTTACCCAGGTGTTGCTGGTGTGCGTGATGCTCGGCCTTGCCGCCGGCGCTACCACCATGAACGCGACCCATCCGCCCGCCTTTTACGCCTACGTGCTTGGACTGATGTTGCCGCTGATCTTCCGCGTGACGGTGGAACAGGATGAGACTCATCTGGCTCTCGCCCTCATGCTGGTGCTGTTCCTGCTGGTGATGCTGGGTTCCGGCCAGTTCCTGAGCAAGCTCATCATGCTGTCGTTGCGCCAGCGTTTCGAGAACCAGTCGCTGGCGCAGCAACTGGCGGCGATGAACGATGTGCTCGAACACAAGGTGCTGGAACGCACCGCCCAGCTGCAGCGCAAGAGCGAGGAAGTCGCGCAGATCCGCGACGTGACCATCATGGCGATGGCTTCCCTCGCCGAGACCCGCGACAACGAGACCGGTAACCACCTGAAGCGCACGCAGAATTACATCCGCGCCCTGGCGCTCAAGCTGCGCGATCATCCGGATTTTCGGAACTTCCTGACGGAAGACAATATCGAATCGCTGTACAAGCTGGCGCCGCTGCACGACATCGGCAAGGTCGGCATCCCGGATGCCATCCTGCTCAAGCAGGGAAAGCTGACCCCGGAAGAGTTCGAGATCATGAAGACCCACCCGATACTCGGCGGCAATGCCATTGCAGCGGCGGAAAGCGGGCTGCCGACGCCGAACCGCTTCCTGCACATCGCCCGCGAGATCGCCACCGGCCACCACGAGAAATGGGACGGCAACGGCTATCCGCAAGGCCTCAAGGGCAAGGACATCCCGATCTCGGCGCGGCTGATGGCGGTGGCCGATGTATACGATGCGCTCATCAGCAAGCGCATCTACAAGAAACCGTTCAGCCATGAAGATGCGATGGCACACATTTTGCAAAGCAAAGGAACACATTTCGATCCCGATGTGATCGATGCTTTAGTGGCAATCCAGGAGGAGTTCCGGCAGATCGCCGAACGCTATAAAGACCGATGAACACAAGACTGCTCAACCTGCTCGACAACAGCGAAGGCCACTACCCGCATGTGCTGGAAGAAAGGTTCCCGCGCGTATTCGGCAAACTGCTCGAACTCTGGGAAACGCCGCACATCGACGACTATCTGCAGGACCTGATGGTGGACAAGCGCGGCGGCGGCCGCGAAGGCTTCCCGCCCGAGGCTGCGGCCGAGATCATGCGCCTGAGCAACTATCTGGACAAGCAACGCAACCAGAAGAAAGAAGCCCAGGCATGGGAGGACATCCCCGGCTTCAAGCGCCAGGAGCTGATGGAGTACGGCTATGACTACAACGCGCGCAGCCTGATCAAATCGGTCGAGGACAACCACCAGAACGCGGTGCAGATATTCCTGTCCTGCGGCGTCGATCTCGAGGTGCGCGACGAACGCAACTGGACACCGCTGATGGTCGCCGCGTTCAACGGCAACAAGGCATTCGCCGAGTTGCTGCTCAAGTGCGGCGCCCGCCTGGGCACCACCGACAAGAACGGCTATTCGCCGCTGCACTGGGCCGCCTATAACGGCCATGACGAAGTGGTGAAGCTGCTGATCGAGAAAGGCATCGATGTGGACGTGCCCAGCCAGTTCGGCTGGACGCCGCTGATGCAGGCTGCCACACGCGGACATTTGCTGGCTTGCGCCTACCTGATCTTCCGCGGCGCTGACGTGAACTCGACAAGTGCTGACGGCTGGACGGCATTACACAAGGCCGCCAACAACGGTCATATCGAAGTGGTCAAACTGTTCTTGAGCAAAGGCGCCAATCGCCATGCCAAATATCAGGATGGCAGTACGCCGATGGATCTGGCGCTCAAGGCAAAGCATCTCGATATCGTGGAGCTGCTGAACAAGGCGGTCGATCCGCCGAAACCGGCCGCCGAAAAACGGCCGCTCGATCTGCAACCCTAGCGCAGGTTCTCAGCGCACGCTGACCTTCGCCTCGCCCGCAACCATCTTGCCGATCACGCGTGCCGCCGCAAACCCCTGCCCGGCAAAGCTTGCCAGCACCTTGTCTGCCTCACTTGCCGCACAGGCCACCAGCAAACCGCCGCTGGTCTGCGGATCGCACAGCAGCTTGCGCTGCCATTCCGGGAAGCCCGGCGGCAACGCCACCTCGGCACCGTAACTCGCCCAATTGCGTTCCGCCGCGCCCGTGGCGTAGCCCTGCTCCGCCAGCCCCAAGGCCACCGGCAGGATGGGCAGCGCCTTGAAGTCGATCTCCGCCCCGAGTTTGGAACCGCGGCATACTTCGAGCAGGTGCCCCAGCAATGCAAAGCCGGTCACGTCGGTCATCGCGTGCACACCGGCCATGCCGCCCAGCATGGCGCCGACGCGGTTGACCTGTGTGGCGGTGTCCACCATCTGCCGGTAACCTTCCGCGCTCAATTCGCCCTTCTTCAGCGCGGCGCTCAACACCCCCACCCCGAGCGGCTTGCCGAGGATCAGCACATCGCCGGCCTGCGCACGGTCGTTGCGCTTGATGTGGTCGGGATGGGCCACGCCCACACCGACCAGTCCGTAGATCGGCTCCGGCGCATCGATGGAATGTCCGCCGGCCAGCGGGATGCCGGCCTCCGCACACACATCCGCGCCGCCGGCGAGGATGTCGCGGATGGTGTCCAGCGGCAGTTTGTTGATGGGCATGCCGACCACAGCCAGCGCCAGGATCGGCGTCGCCCCCATGGCATACACATCGGACAGCGCATTGGTGGCGGCGATGCGGCCGAAGTCGCGCGCATCGTCGACAATGGGCATGAAGAAATCGGTGGTGACCACGATGGCCTGCGACTCGTTGAGCTTGTACACCGCCGCGTCGTCACTGCTCTCGGTGCCGACCATCAGGTTCGGGTAAGATGGCGGCACCGGCATCGCCGCCAGCATCTCGGCCAGCACCGACGGCGCGATCTTGCAGCCGCAACCGCCGCCGTGGGAATACTGGGTCAGTTTTACTTTGTCGTTCATATCAAGAAACATCTATGCAAAATCCAAGGGCCGCCACCGTATCACAACTGTCCGATTTCGACGAAATCATCGACGTGCGTTCGCCCGCTGAATACGCCGAAGACCACATCCCCGGCGCGATCAGCGCACCCGTGCTGGACGACGCGCAGCGCGCCGAGGTCGGCACCCTCTATGTGCAGGTCTCCCCTTTCGTGGCCAAGCGGCGCGGCGCGGCGCTCATCGCACGCAATATCGCGACGCACCTGGAAACGCTGTTCAAGGACAAGCCGAAGCAGTGGAAGCCGCTGGTGTACTGCTGGCGCGGCGGGCAGCGCAGCGGCGCGATGGCGCACATCCTGGCACAGGTCGGCTGGTCGACCTGCAAGATCGAGGGCGGCTACAAGAACTATCGCCGCCAGGTGCTGGCCGACCTGGAAACGCTGCCCGACAACTTGCAGTTCCGCGTGGTGGGCGGCCCCACCGGCAGCGGCAAGAGCCGCTTGCTGCATGCCCTGGAAGATCAGGGCGCGCAGGTGCTCGATCTGGAAGCACTGGCGCAGCACCGCGGCTCGCTGCTCGGCAACCTGCCGGGCGAGCCGCAGCCTGCGCAAAAAATGTTCGAGAGCCGCATCTGGGATGTGTTGCGCCGTTGCGATCCGCAGCGTCCGATCTTCGTGGAGGCGGAAAGCAAGAAGATCGGTTTGTTGAGCATGCCGGCCACCCTGTTGCAGAAGATTCGCAACTCCGAGTGCCTGCTGATCGAGGCGCCGGTCGCGGCGCGCGTGCAACTGCTGATGGAAGACTACGAACATTTCCTGAGCGACCCGGCATTGCTCATCCGGCGGCTGACCCCGTTGTTGCCGCTGCATGGCCGGCAGGTGCTCGATCACTGGCAACAACTGGTGGAACGGGGCGAATGGACGGCCCTGGTCGAGAAACTGCTGCTGGAACACTACGACCCGGCCTACCTCCGCTCCACCACCAACAATTTCCTGCGCCTGAACGACGCCGTAGTGCTGAAACTCGACCGGCTGGACGAGGACGCGCTGCGCGCGGCGGCGGCCCGGATCGCCACCCCGACGAACCGCCCAAATCAGGCCTGATGCACCTGCGCCTCGAACCGGTCGAGCGGCACCGGCTTGCCGAACAGGAATCCCTGGAATACGTGACAGCCGTGCTGGTCGAGGAAGGCGCGCTGCGCTTCGGTTTCCACGCCTTCGGCGATGACGTCCAGGCCGAGCGCATCGCCCATCGCGATGATGGTCTGCACGATGGCGGCATCGTTCGGGTCGCTGGCGATATCGCGCACGAACGAGCGGTCGATCTTGATCTGGTCCAGCGGCAACCGTTTCAGGTATTGCAGCGAGGAGTAGCCGGTGCCGAAGTCGTCCATCGAGAAACTCACGCCTAGCAGCTTCAACTCGCGCATCTTGGCGATGGTGTCTTCGACGTTCTCTAGCACCGTGCTTTCCGTCAACTCGATCTTCAAGTGCGCGGGTTTTGCCCCGCTCTCCACCAGCGCACGCTGCACCTGCGCCACGAAATCGGGCTGGCGGAACTGTTTGGCACTCACGTTCACCGCCAGCGACAAGTCGCGCATCAAGGCATCATGCTTCCATGCCGCCAATTGGGCACAGGCGGTTTTCAGCACCCACAGGCCGAGCGGCACGACCAGGCCGGTGTCTTCGCTCAGCGGAATGAAATCCATGGGGGAGACCAGCCCGCGCTCGGGATGCTCCCAGCGCAACAATATCTCGGCGCCCAGGATCGTTCCCCGACTGTCTACCTGCATCTGGTAGTACAGCCGGAACTGCTGCCTGGCGAGCGCATGGCGCAATTCGCTTTCCAGATCCGCTCGCGCCTCGATGGCGGCCTGCATCGCCGGATCGTAGAAACGGATGGCATTGCGCCCCGCCGTCTTGGCCTGGTACATGGCGGTATCGGCATACTTGAGCAGATTGTCCAGCGTGTCCCGGTGGCCCAGGAACAACGCCACGCCGATGCTGGGAGAGGTGTGGTACTGGTGCTGGCTGAGTATGTACGGCTCGCTCAGCACGGCGCGTATCTTCTCCGCCACCAGATCGGCGAGGGCGGCGGCCTCGTCGGAAGAGGCGCTCAACGATTCCAGCACCACGACGAATTCGTCACCGCCCAGGCGCGCGACCGTATCGCCGTCGCGCACGCACGAGGTCAGCCGCTTCGCCACTTCGACAAGCAGCATGTCACCGATGTCGTGCCCCTTGCTGTCGTTGAGCGTCTTGAAGTTGTCCAGATCGAGGAACAGCACCGCACCGTATTGCCCGCTGCGAGCGCCGATGGCGAATTCCTGCTGCAGGCGGTCCATCAACAGGCGGCGGTTCGGCAACCCGGTCAGCGGGTCGAAGAAGGCCAGCTGGTGTATCTGCTGTTCGGCTTTCTTGCGGTCGGTGATATCGAGGATCACGCCGATGATGCCGCTCGGCTTGCCGTCATCGCCCAGCATGCGCGCCTTGTGAAACACCACATCGTGCGCCGTGCCGTCGGCATGCTTGACCTGGCTTTCATATATCTGCACGCCGACCGGATCGTCGAGCAGTTCAAGATCCTTGTCGCGGTAGACTTTGGAGAAACTTTGCGGCGATACCTCGAACACGGTCTTGCCGATGATCTCTTCCCTGGACTTGCCGATGAAACCGGTGAAGGCGCTGTTGCATCCGGTATAGCGCCCCTGCACATCCTTGTAGAACACCGGCACGGGCATGGTTTGCAGCAGCGACTCGCTGAGCGCGACGCTTGCCCGCAGCGCCGCCTCGGTAAGCTGCCGCTCGGTGATGTCGCGGAAGATGGAAAACAGCAAGGAGCGCCCCTTCACTTCCAGCGGCGAAGAATGGACTTCGACGGTACGTATCTCGCCGCTGGACAGCCGGTGCGGGAAAACGAAGAAGTTGCGCTTCTGGCTCAAGGCAAGGGCGAGTTCGGCCTCGACCTGGTCTGGCGGCAATGCATTGATCCGGTTGATGCTCATGGCCTTCATTTGTTCGACGGAATAACCGTAGAAGCGGCTGGCGGCAATGTTGGCATCGACGATCTCGCCGCTATCGGGATCGATCAGCAGCATCGGCGCATTGTGCCGTTCGAACATCTGGTGGAAGCGCACCTCGCTGTCGCTCACCAGCGCCAAGGCGCGGCGGTCCGCACTGCTCAGCAGTCCGATGGCGGCGCTCGCCACGATCAGCGATGCGATCAGGCCGGTAATCAGATAATCCGCCGTGACGGTGCCGTGGAAATACAGGCTGCAAACGGCAACGATCAGCAATGTGCCGAGCACACTGCCCGCCACCAGCCAGGCGGGACGCAAAGTCGGCAAACTGTTCCAGTAGTTGGTCAAACCCGGTTTCTCGTAATTTCAGGCGGCCAATGCTACCCCAAAAACCTCATTTCCGAGCCGGCCATTGCCAGCCGGCCCGACAATCGCGGTTGCGCCGTTCAAATTCGCAAATCGCACTGCAAGCCCGGGCCACAACCTCTTATAATTGCGCCCTCAATTCGATTCGCATTCCGGAGCCACACGCCATGTCCCATAATCTGTTCGATTCCCGCAAATCCTTCAACCTGGCCTCGGGCAAACAGGCCACCCTGTATTCGCTGCCCGCACTCGAGCAAGCCGGGGTCGGCAACATCTCGCGCCTGCCCGTCTCCATCCGCATCGTGCTGGAATCGGTGCTGCGCAACTGCGACGGCAAGAAGGTGACGGAACAGCATGTGCGCGAACTGGCGAACTGGAAACCGAACGCGGCGCGCAGCGAAGAGATCCCCTTCGTGGTCGCCCGCATCGTGCTGCAGGACTTCACCGGCGTGCCGCTGCTGGCCGACCTCGCCGCCATGCGCGACGCCGCCGCCAAGATGGGCAAGGACCCGAAGATCATCGAGCCGCTGGTGCCGGTGAACCTGGTGGTCGACCACTCGGTGCAGATCGACAGCTACAACAACCCGGATGCGCTGAAGATCAACATGGGGCTGGAATTCGAGCGCAACACCGAACGCTACCGCTTCATGAAATGGGGCATGCAGGCGTTCGACACCTTCAAGGTGGTGCCGCCCGGCATCGGCATCGTGCACCAGGTCAACCTGGAATACCTGGCGCGCGGCGTGCTGCAGAAGGACGGCGTCTACTACCCGGACACGCTGGTCGGCACCGACAGCCATACCACCATGATCAACGGCATCGGCGTGGTCGGCTGGGGTGTGGGCGGTATCGAGGCGGAAGCCGGCATGCTCGGCCAGCCAGTGTATTTCCTCACCCCTGACGTCGTCGGCGTGCATCTGAAAGGCAAACTGCGCGAGGGCGTCACCGCCACCGACCTGGTGCTTACCGTGACCGAGCTGCTGCGCAAGCAAAAGGTAGTGGGCAAGTTCGTCGAGTTCTTCGGCGAGGGTACTGCCGCGCTGACGCTGCCCGACCGCGCCACCATCGCCAACATGGCCCCCGAATACGGCGCGACCATGGGCTTCTTCCCGGTGGACGACGTGACTGTGGACTACCTGCGCAACACCGGCCGCAGCGCAGAGGAAGTGGATGCCTTCCAAGCCTACTTCAAGGCGCAGAACCTGTACGGCGTACCAGCCGCCGGCAGCATCGACTACTCCGCAGTGGTAGAACTCGACCTGTCCAGCATCGAGCCTTCGCTGGCCGGACCGAAGCGTCCACAGGACCGCATCGCGCTGTCGAAGATGAAGGAGACCTTCAACACCCTGTTCAGCAAACCCATCGCCGAGAACGGCTTCAACAAACCGGCCGCCGAACTCAATAAACGTTACGTCACCGCCATGCCCGACCGCGACAGCCGCATGTGCGTGCCGATCTCCGGCGGTGGCCGCCAGGACGGCGCACAGGGCAGCAGCGAGATGGAGATGGCCAGCGATCATCCGACCGCGACCCTGCGTTGCGAAACCTCGGGCGAGATGCTGCCGCCGGTCGAGATCGGTCACGGCGACGTGCTGATCGCCGCGATCACCTCCTGCACCAACACTTCCAACCCGGGCGTGCTGCTGGCCGCCGGCCTGCTGGCCAAGAAGGCCGTGGCGAAAGGCTTGCGCGTCAGGCCGCACATCAAGACCACGCTGGCCCCCGGCTCGCGCGTGGTGACCGAGTACCTGACCAATGCCGGCCTGATCGAGCCGCTGGCGCAGCTCGGCTTCACCGTCGCCGCTTACGGCTGCACCACCTGTATCGGCAACTCCGGCCCGCTCGACGCCAAGCTGGAAGAAGCCATCGTCAAGAACGACCTGATCGCGGCGGCGGTGCTGTCCGGCAACCGCAACTTCGAAGCGCGCATCCACGCCAACATCAAAGCCAACTTCCTCGCTTCGCCGCCGCTGGTGGTCGCCTACGCCATCGCCGGCAAGATGAACATCAATCTCGACATCGAGCCGCTGGGCACGGGTATGGACGGCAAGCCGGTTTACCTGAAAGACATCTGGCCGAACAGCGCCGAGGTGCAAACCGTGATGAAGTACGCGGCCGATCCGGCGGTATACCAGCGCCTGTATTCCGACCTGACAAAAGACTTGCCGCTGTGGAACGCCATCCAGGCGCCCACCGGCGACCGCTACCAGTGGGACGACTCCACCTACATCGCCAAGCCGCCGTTCTTCGACGCTGCCGCCGCCAAAGTGGCCGACATCAAGGGCGCCAAGGCACTGGCACTGATGGGCGACTCGGTCACCACCGACCACATCAGCCCGGCCGGCAGCTTCAAGCCCACCACCCCCGCCGGTAAATACCTGCAAGACAAACATGTCGCGATTAAGGACTTCAACAGCTACGGCTCGCGTCGCGGCAACCACGAAGTGATGATGCGCGGCACCTTCGCCAACGTGCGCATCAAGAACCTGATGCTGCCCGCCAAGGAAGACGGCAGCCGTGTCGAAGGCGGCTACACCCTGTACAAGGGCGAGCAGATGGCGATCTACGACGCCGCGATGAAGCACATCGCCGACGGCACCCCCACCGTGATCTTCGCGGGCGAAGAATACGGCACCGGATCGTCGCGCGACTGGGCGGCCAAAGGCACGCAACTGCTGGGCGTGAAGGCGGTGATCGCCAAATCGTACGAGCGCATCCACCGCAGCAACCTGGTGGGCATGGGCGTGTTGCCGCTGCAGTTCAAGGGCAGCGATTCGCTGGCCAGCTTGAACCTGAGCGGCGACGAGACCTTCGACCTGACCGGCATCGACGACAATCTGAAGCCGCAACAGGACGTGACATTGACCATCACCCGCAAGGACGGCAGCAAGCAGAACGTCACCTTGCTGCTGCGCATCGATACGCCGATCGAGGTGGACTACTACAGGAACGGCGGGATTCTGCCGTTTGTGTTGAAGGAGTTGGTGGGTAAGGCGTAAGCGATCAGTTCACGATGATGAAAAAGAAGAAGCCCGCGAAAGCGGGCTTCTTCTTTTCAAAAAACTTCTCGACTCCAACATTATTGTTCTCGTGCCAGAAACGAACTGCTAGAGCACATAACTCATTCATCTCTTTGATGCTTGTGCATGTGGTAACTGCAGAGCATCATATCTTCTTCATAAGCACTCGGCAAAGCAAAAAATTCTATTGCCTCCCCACACCTTGCGCACGTCTTAAACAGTACCGGAGCCACATGCTTATCAAAGATAAATCTTTGCTTTTCACTTAACGCATCTAGCCCCTCATGGAAGAAAAGCTTCGCAATTCCATACGCTGGAGCATCTTTATCGATGTATCCCATGTCCGCCAAAGTGTCGAGGGCATCCAAGTTATCGCCAATCTCTGTATCGTCGTTGTCCATTATTCACCCTCCACAATAGTCGTTTTCTTTTGAAAAGCGGCGCCAGTCAATTTCATCGTATGCAGGCAATTAGACTGGTTACTTTGCCACATTGCCTCGCAGCGCAGCTTGTGCGTTTATATTCCCTTGAGCTGCGGCCTTCCGATACCAAAGTACTGCTTGTTTTGCATCGCGAATAACCCCAATTCCTTTTTCATACATAAATCCGAGATTGAATTGCGCTTGAGCAAGTCCTTGTTCGGCGGCTTTCTGCCACCAATACACCGCCTGTTTAGC
The DNA here is from genome assembly GCA_035299445.1 of Sideroxyarcus sp. Taxonomy (GTDB): domain Bacteria; phylum Pseudomonadota; class Gammaproteobacteria; order Burkholderiales; family Gallionellaceae; genus Sideroxyarcus. Next base: position 237,189 of record DATGWO010000014.1, on the reverse strand, counting down.
ATTTCTGGTTACACCTTCGCCTTTGAGAAACGTCATTCCGAGGTTGAATTGCGCATCGGTATTCCCTTGTTCAGCAGATTTCTCATACCAGTGTACCGCCTGTTTAGCATCACGGGTGACACCTTCACCGCTGTCATACATTACCCCAAGATTGAATTGCGCTTGGTCAAGCCCTTGCTCGGCGGCTTTCTGATACCAATACACCGCCTGCTTGGCATCGCGGGGGATGCCATCACCACTTTCATACGCTACCCCGAGATTGAATTGCGCATCAGCTCGTCCTTGCTCGGCGGCTTTCTGCCACCAGTACAACGCCTGCCTGGTATCGCGAATTACTCCGTCGCCCTTGATGTACATCAGCCCAAGGTTGAATTGCGCACTGGTATGTCCTTGCTCGGCGGCTTTCCTATACAAGTGCGAAGCTTCCTCATAATTACCCTTATCGTAATACTGCATTGCGGATTCGAACCACTCATTCAACGACAATTGATCAACTTGTTGTTGATAGGCGGTTTGCAGGATTTGTCGTGTGGCATCGGTTTGCTTTTCTTCAAGTTGCTTTTTCAGTCGAGCGATTTCTGCCAGCGCTACGGTGACCTCTTTTTTTGACTGGGTGAGCGACTCAGCGATCTGGATGTTTTCGGTGCGGATTCTTGAGAGCTCCCCATCAAGTTGTGAAATTTTTCTTTGCTTTTTATCTGCATCCAGCATTTTGTGCAGGGATTTAAGTACATCTTCCGGATCGGCCTTTATCTGCGCTTTAAGCACGTACACGACGCCGTTCCATTCCTCATCAAGTATCTCCACGCGGGTCACCCCCGCAGACAGGGTTTCGATTTCTTCCGTCCCTAAATGAGTGCCATCGGAGGCGTTTTGAATTTTCACTAATGCGGTTACGTGCGTACCGAGTTCGCTTAATAGTTCGCGTTTGACTTCCTGTAATGCAATGGCGCGCGCGGACAGTTTGCTGTCGGCTTCGCTTGCCTGGTAGGTGTATTCACGCACATAGGTTTGCTCGGCAGCAATGGCAATATTCGAGAGGAAAATTGCTGCAAGAAAGTACGCAATTAAACGAAGGGACATTGCAACTCCTTTCAAATGGGCAGGCTACTGCCCCCACATGATGGCGAAAAGACCGCGCGACCCAATGTTAGCCGTCATGGTTGACTTCATTCCGGCAGTCCTGATTGAGAAAACGGTCGTGCTCCGCAATCTCCTGCGACCAAGATACGGCGAAATTCTGAAACTCTTGAACGTGACCGGTCTGACCGAGCACATGCAACAAGCCATCCATGCCAATGCCCAGCTCGGCCACGCGTATTTGGTGCAGTCCAGAAGCCCTATCGGAGGCTGAACCCGTAAAATGGCGCAGTACAGACACTATCGTAGAACGCGCGCAAAGATGTGCTATCTCGGATGGATTGTTCCACCACCTTGACACTCGATGTGATCGCACGAAAGTCAGGCCCGCAATACTCAGGCGTTGATATTCCACCAAGGCCAATGCGGAGAGCACGTTCTCCATTCCTAAGAGGTAGTCGGAATGCAGGTTATATTGACGATAGCGATCCCCTAGGAGTTCGACTGTTGCGTCAGTGAGTGAGCGAAGTTGGAAGCACGGACGATACTTGTACTCCTTCCATAGCCAAGCTCCGACCTCTACTAAGTCAATAGCAAGATCATTTGTGATGGGTGGCTCGTGCTCAGTCATGATGGCCAATTAGGAATCCGTTTCGGTTGACGGCAATGTCGCTTATCACTGGCTGAGTTGTCAATGTCATGAAAATCATGACTACAGTTGTTTTATTACACTGCCTTGATTTCCTCACGAATGATCTGTCGCAAAACGAGGCAGCGTCGAAATATATTTCACCCACATTACCCCGCTGCCTCCTCGACAAGCTTGCCTTATACCTTGTGCGACATTCGAATTCGCCGACCGGCATCCGCCGCAGCCAATATATACATTCAACCGCGTATATCGATTGATCGAGAACAGGAGTAGCGTTCACACCCCCCTTTTGCATTTTTTGATCCCATCAATTCCAAAATCACAGGAGATTGGCCATGACCAAAGTACTCGTTCTGTATTACAGCATGTATGGGCATATCGAGAAGATGGCGGAAGCGATTGCTGAAGGTGTGTCCATGGCGGATGGCGTGGAGGTGGTAATCAAACGCGTGCCGGAGATCATCCCGGAAGACCGGGCCCGCGCGATGGGAGTGAAGCTCGACCAGAAGGCACCCATCGCCAGCGTCGACGAATTGGTCAACTACGATGCGATCATCTTCGGCACCCCCACCCGCTTCGGCAACATGGCTGCACAGATGCGCAACTTCCTCGATCAGACCGGCAAGTTGTGGACGGAAGGCGCCTTGATCGGCAAGGCCGCCAGCGTGTTCGCCAGCACCGGCACGCAACACGGCGGGCAGGAAACTACCATCACCTCGTTCCACTCGACCTTGCTGCACCATGGCATGGTGATCATCGGCGTGCCGTATTCCTGCAAGGGACTCACGGTGATGACCGAGGTCACCGGCGGCTCGCCTTACGGCTCCTCGACGCTGGCCGGAGCCGACGGCAAGCGCATGCCGAGCGCCAACGAGCTCGAGATCGCCCGCTTCCAGGGCAGGCACGTCGCCGAGATCGCCAGGCGACTGGCTGCACGTTAACTGGCATCCTCCCGAAGATCATGGACGGCAAAGACTACATCGCCTACTTCACTATGGAGATCGGGCTGGAAGAGTCCATGCCCACCTACGCGGGCGGCCTGGGCATCCTCGCCGGCGATACCGTGCGTTCCGCCGCCGACCTCGGCATCCCCATGGTCGTGGTGACCCTGCTCCACCGCAAAGGCTATTTCCGCCAGCATCTCGATGCTTCCGGCTGGCAAAGCGAAGAGGATGTCACCTGGCCGGTAACTGAGTTGTTGCAGGAAATGGCGCCGCGTTGCGCACTCGAGATCGAGGGGAGGCAAGTCCAGCTGCGCGCATGGAAGTATGAAGTCAAAGGCATCGGCAGCTATGCGGTGCCGGTTTATTTCCTGGATACCGACCTTGAGCAGAATGCCGCCGTGGATCGCTCCCTCACCGACCATCTCTACGGCGGCGATATGCGTTACCGGCTGTGCCAGGAGTCGGTGCTGGGCATAGGCGGCGTCAGGATGCTGCATGCATTGGGCTACAACGGGATCAAACGCTTCCACATGAACGAGGGGCATGCCGCGCTGCTGACGCTGGAACTTGCCTATGAACTTTCCAGGCAGGCCTGGGATGTGGCCTACGAGCAGACCATGCACTCCATCACCTCGGAGATCGTGCATCTGGTCAAACCCAAATGCATCTTCACCACGCATACGCCGGTGCCTGCCGGGCAGGACAAGTTCCCGTTGGAACTGGTGCAGCAGGTGATCACCGGTTATCACGGGGCGTTTGCCGAACGCGAACAGGAATTCTGCCCCGACGGCGTGCTCAACATGACTTTGCTGGCGCTCGACAACAGTCACTACATCAACGGGGTGGCCAAAAGCCATGGCCATGTGGCGCAGCAGATGTTCTCCAAGTACGACATCCACTCCATCACCAACGGCGTGCATGCGGCCACCTGGGCCGCGCCAGCCATGGCGAAGATGTTCGACGAGCATATTCCCGGCTGGCGCGAAGACAATTCCAGCTTGCGTTACGCGCTGAATATCCCGAAAAGGTATGTATGGGCCGCGCACCGCCAGGCGAAAGCGGCGCTGATCGGGAAGGTGAACACACTCACCGGCGCAGGCCTGGAAGCGGAAGTGTTCACCATCGGTTTCGCCCGGCGCGCTGCGGTTTATAAGCGCGCCGAATTGCTGTTCTGGGATACCGCCAGGCTGGTCGAGATCGCGCGGAATGCCGGCCCGTTCCAGCTCGTCTATGCCGGCAAGGCACATCCGCAGGACACTGCGGGAAAGGAAGTGATACGGCACATCCATGAAATCAAGGAGTCGCTCAAGGGAAAGATAAAGCTGGTCTACCTTGAGGATTACGACATCGGCCTGGCCAAGCTGATGACCTCCGGCACCGACCTCTGGCTCAACACGCCGCAACCTCCGCTCGAAGCCTCCGGAACCAGCGGCATGAAAGCCGCCGTCAATGGCATCCCTTCGCTCAGCATACTGGACGGCTGGTGGGGGGAAGGATGCATCGAGGGCGTGACCGGCTGGGCGATCGGCAAAGGCAGGGAAGCAGGCGTGGACAGCCCCGATACCCGCGCGGAGGATGCCCAGGCGCTGTATAACAAACTGGAGATGATCATCCTGCCCATGTACAGCAACGAACAGGACCGCTATGGCGAGGTGATGCGCCATGCCATCGCGCTCAATGCCTCGTTCTTCAACTCCGAGCGCATGCTGACCCAGTACATCACCAAGGCGTATTTCAAATAGGCCGCTGCGGTTTGTTGTGCAGCAGCCGTTCGAACTCTTCGGCGGGAAGCGGCTTGGAAAAGAGGTAGCCCTGGCCGAAATCGCAGCCTGCCGCCATCAACAGATCACGCTGCTCGACCGTTTCTATCCCTTCGGCGATGACGCGCATGCCGAGCTTGTGCGCCATGACGATGATCGCCTCGGACAAGGCCAGGTCGGTCGAGCCCGGCTGCAGATTGTGGATGAACGACTGGTCGATCTTGAGGTAATCGATCTTGAATTTTTGCAGATAGGACAGTGATGAATAGCCGGTGCCGAAATCGTCGATCGCCACTTCGATGCCGGCGGCATGGATGGTGAGCAGCGATTCGACGACCTCGGGACGGTTGTTGAGCAAGGTGCCTTCGGTGATCTCGATGGAGACGTTCCTGCCCGACAGCTTCATCTCGTGCACATGGCTGATCCACACATTGCTGCGCTCCCTGCCCATCAGCTGCACCGGGGATATGTTCACGCCGATGCGGAAGGCATGACCTATCACCCCGGACCATATCTTGCTCTGCGCGATCGACTGGTTGAACACCCAGTCGCCGATCTCGTCGATCAGGCCGATCTCTTCCGCGACCGGAATGAATTCTTCGGTGTCGATCACGCCGCGGGTCGGGTGCTGCCAGCGCAACAGGGCCTCGGCCTTGAATATCTCGCCGGTGCGCAGATCGACAATGGGCTGGAAATAAAGCCTGAACTGGTTGCCCGGCAGCGCGCCATGCAGGTCCTGCGCCAGCTGGTGATGCTTGATGGTGGCCTCCTGCATCTCCTTGGTGAAGAACTGGTAGCAGTTGCGCCCCTCGCTCTTGGACAGATACATCGCCTGGTCGGCATTCCGCAACAGGTCGGACGACTCGGTGGCATCGCCGGGATAAACGGTGATGCCGATGCTGGCGGATACGAAGATGTCGTTCTTGCCCAGCCGGTATGGCTTGCTGAGCGCCTCGATGATGGCGTGCGCCACGTTCTTGATCCGCCTCACGTCGGTGACTTCGGACAGGATCACGGTGAACTCGTCGCCGCCGAGGCGCGACACGATATCCGACTCGCGGACACATGCGACGATGCGCTTTGCCGCCTCCACCAGCAGCTGGTCGCCGACATGGTGGCCGAGCGTATCGTTCACCTCCTTGAAGCGATCCAGGTCGATGAACATCAACGCAAGCTGGTTGTGGGAGCGGCGCGATTTCCTGATCTCGAGCTCCAGGTAATCGCGGAACAGCCGCCGGTTGGCCAGGCCGGTGAGGGAATCGAAATTGGCGTGTTTCGAGATGGTTTCCTCCACCCGCTTCTTTTCGGTGATGTCGGAAAACTGGGCGGCATAACTCTGCTTGCCGCCGTCGCCGTTCGGGATCGAACTGATGCTCAGGTGCACGGCATAGTCTTCGCCGTTCTTTTTCTTGTCCCATACCTCGCCCTCCCAATGGTGGGTGGTTTTCAGGGAATTCAGGATGTCGCGATAGAAGGACTCGTCATGGCGCACGCTCCATAATCGCCGGGGATTTTTCCCCAGCACCTCGGCGGCATCGTAGCCGGTGATCTGCGAAAAAGCCGGATTGACCCTGACGATGACATTATGGGAATCGATGAGCAGCATCGCCTCGCTGGAAGCATGGAACAGCGATTCCGCCATGCGCCATTGGCGCTCGTTGTCCTTGCGCTTGGTGACGTTGCTGAAGACCGTCACGAAATATTCCCTTTCCGTGCTGTACACGGAAACCGAGAACCACATCGCCATCGCCTTGACGTATGTTTCGAATTGCTCCGATTTTCCGGTCAGCGCAACCCGTCCATACGTTTCCAGCAGCTCCGGATTGGATTCATGCAAGCCGTGAATGACCTCACTGGCTTTCTTCCCGATGACATCCTGTAGCCCTGTCATCTGTTCGAAGGCCTGGTTGACGTCGAGAAAAACATAATCCACCGGCCGGCCATTCTCGAAGATAAGCCGGTGGCGCGCATACCCTTCCAGCATATTCCCGAACAGCGAGCGGTAACTCGTTTCGCTCCTGCGCACTGCTTCCACCGCGCTTTCTTCAGCCTGTATCAGGCGCCAGGTGCGCCGCGACATTTCCAGTCCGATGATGAAAATGACGCTGGCAAAACCCGCGAGCAGCCACATGATCCGGTTGGTCTGCTCCATGGAATCGCGTTGCGCCTGTTTTACAAAGGCCTCGGCCCGGTTCCGGGTGGATTCGACGATTCCGTCGATATCGGCATTCAGCCTGGCATAACTGGTGCGGTTGGCGGACATGACCAACTGCTCCACCTGCTGCCACTCGCCGTGCGTCGCATGGACGATGGTGCGTATCCTCATGTCGCGCCACTCGTCCAGCAGGCGCTGCGCCTCCTTCACCATTTCCGGCTCGCCGAGGAACGCGCTTTCCACCACACGGATATTTTCCCTGACCAGTTTATCCTGCGCGGCCAACGCCAACGCCAGCTCGGGAACTTTCCTTGCATCCCTGGACAGGGCGATTTCCAGCATGTATTCACGGATATGTTCTATGTTCAGCTTTGCCGCCAGCGCCGCGCTGTTCGCCGTGAAGGGATGGCGGTAAAGGTCGCCGGCGATCGAAGACTGATGGCGCATATTGTCGATCACCACCACTCCGATGGCGACCGAGAGGATCAGGATCAGCGCATTACCGACCGCGATCAACAGCGCGATCTTGTTCTTCAATTTGCCGATCATTGCCCGGCTGCGGATAAAAACAGTCGACAACAGCCGGGTAAGCGAAATCGTCATTCTCTTCTCCATAAACCGGCGATTCGGAATCGCAGGCGTGCCCGGAACAAAAAATCCCGGAATCCACATTACTCCGGCAAACGGCATCGCCAAATACAGTCGATCCGGTAGAAATGCGGTTGGCGCCGATGGTTTTGGATCCCGCAGGACAGCAGGCGCAATCGAACATCGAGGGCATACAGGCCGCCGCGTATATATCCGCCCGATTCAATGCGCTACACTGACCGCACCCGGCACGGCATCACGTATGTTTTGGCCAGGGCGCTTTCATGCAAGGAGGCATCATGCCAACCAGACAAGAACGCGATTCATTCGGCCCCATCGATGTCCCTTCCGAACGATTGTGGGGGGCACAAACGCAACGCTCGCTGCAATTCTTCCGCATCTCGGCGGAAAAGATGCCGGACGAGATCGTCACTGCGCTGGCCGAGGTTAAGCGCGCCGCCGCGCTGGTCAATCTCGGCCTGGGGCTGTTGCCGGAAGAGAAGGCCACCGCCATCGCACAGGCGGCCGCCGAGGTGCTGGCCGGCAAGCATGCGCGGGAATTCATGCTGTCGGTATGGCAGACCGGCTCCGGCACGCAGAGCAACATGAACATGAACGAGGTGCTGGCGAACCGCGCTTCTGAGCTGCTCGGCGGCGAACGCGGCACGGCGCGGAAGGTGCATCCCAACGACGAGGTCAATCTCGGCCAGTCGTCGAACGATGTGTTCCCCACGGCGATGCATGTCGCGGCGGCGACCGCGCTCATGCACCGCCTGTTGCCGCCGCTGCGCCTGCTGCGCGCGACGCTGCAACGCAAATCTGCCGAATTCGCCGGCATCGTGAAGATAGGCCGCACGCATTTGCAGGATGCGACCCCGCTGACATTGGGGCAGGAGTTCTCCGGTTACGCCGCGCAACTGCAACACGCCGAGACGGCGATCGTCGCCACCCTCCCCCCGCTGCATCAGCTGGCCATCGGCGGCACCGCCGTCGGCACTGGCCTGAACACCCATGCGCATTTCGGCGAGCGCGTCGCCGCCGAGCTGGCACGCAGCAGCGGACAGCCGTTCAAGAGCGCCGACAACAAGTTCGCCGCGCTGGCCACCAACGATGCGCTGGTGGCCGCGCACGGCGCGCTGAAGACGCTGGCCGCCGCGCTGATGAAGATCGCCAACGACGTGCGCTGGCTCGCCTCCGGCCCGCGCTCCGGCCTGGGCGAGATCGGCATCCCCGAGAACGAACCGGGCAGCTCGATCATGCCGGGCAAGGTGAACCCGACCCAGTGCGAGGCGCTGACCATGCTGTGCTGCCAGGTGTTCGGCAACGATGTCGCCATCAACTTCGGCGGCGCTTCCGGCAACTTCGAATTGAACGTGTACCGCCCGCTGATCGCGCACAACTTCATGCAGAGCGTGCGCCTGCTCGGCGACGGTATGGCGAGTTTCGAGGAACATTGCGTGCGCGGCATCACCGCGAACCATGCGCGCATCGAGGAGCTGCTGGAGCGCTCGCTGATGCTGGTGACCGCGCTCACCCCGCACATCGGCTACGACCGCGCCGCCGAGATCGCCAAGCGCGCGCACCATGACGGCGGCACGCTGAAGCAGGCGGCGCTGGCACTGGGTTATGTCACGGCCGAGCAGTTCGACCTGTGGGTGCGCGCGGAAGAGATGACTGGTTCAAAACGCCCCGGCTAGCGCAAGCGACGCGCTGGCCGGCAGGCAACTTCAAGCCTTGTGCGCCGCCAGGCTGGCGCGCACCTTGAAGAAGGAGATGGCGAACAGTGTGCCGAGCAGCAAGTCTATGCTGCCGACGATCACGACCTCCGGCGCTGCGCGGCCTTGCAGGTAAAGCAGCCATGCGGGTATGCCGAAAGCCAGCTTCTCCAGAACGGTGACGGGCATGAGCAGGTGATAACGCGCGACATCGCGCGAGATGAGGATGAAGGCGAACTGCCAGGCCAGCGCGATGCCGACAAAGCCGTAGAATTGTTCGGGATGCGTGGTCGGCGGAACGAGCTGCGCTTCGAGGAAGTACTGCGGGAGCAGCACGATCACACCATAGATCGCGGCGAAGAGATAGACGCGTTGTGCGAATTGCGACTGTGCTGCCATTGCCACTCCTTTGCTGTCGATCGAGCAGTGTCGAACAGATCGTGCCTGCAAGGATCACACCGCTATCAGCACATCGCACTGCGACCCTGACAACACCTGCCTGGTGACGCTTCCGAGCAACAGCTCCTCGATCTCCTTTTCGTCGCGCCTGCCCATGACGATGAGGTCGCAATCCTGTTCCTGCTCCTGCTCGATGATGCGCAACGAAGGATCTCCGTGCAGTACGATAAGCCGAGTCGACTGGCGTGGCAGCCCGGCCTGTTCACACAGTGCATCAAGCCTTCCCGTCGCCTCCAGCTGGGCTGCTATACGGTAGTGCTGTATCACATCCTGATCGATACCGGCGAACTGCAGCTGCCCCTCGAATGGCACATCAAAAACATGCAGCAAAATGATCTCGGCGTCCGGGGCAACCGCACGCGCATTGCGGATCGCCGCAAGTGATGCAGGCGAGAAATCGACCGGCAACAGCAGGGTTCTATATCGTTCATGTGCCGCCTGTTTGACCACCAGCATAGGACGCGTCGCCTTGCCGATCATTCTTTCGGCAGTCGAGCCGAGCAGCAAATGACGCATGAAACTTGCCCCCCGGGCGCCGAACACGATCAGGTCGGCAGACAATGCATCGGCGCTATCCTCCAACTCCTTGAGCAAACTGCCGGAGACTACACTCACATTGGCGGCGACTCCGTGCTGATGCAACAGCGATGCGGCAAGTTCACGCAGCTCCTCGCGGGCCGCATCGAGAATGCGCTGCTCGAGCTCTGCCGGTATCTCGGCGACAAGCCTTCGCATCTTCTCCAGTGGCGCGAGACTCGCGACGTGGAACAGGTCGAGGCCCGCGTTCGTTGCCTTGGCCACCAGGGCAGCCCGTTCCACTGCATGTCGCGCCGGCGCAGATAGATCGGTGGCTGCCAGCAAGTGTTTCAATTCCGACATATTTGCGCTTCCTTCTGTTTGACTGTTTGACCCCGATGCAAGACATGACCAACATCCATGATTCGCACGTGCAGCGCACGACGATTTCAGACAGGATTCTCGGGTATTATCGTCGACATCGCAAGGCAAGCCTGAGCCGACGAAACCGCAATTCTTCCGATGCATTCAGCCCTCATGACCGATCATTCCCGCCTCTCCGCAGCAGCCCCCTCTCCAGTGCACTGGCACACCCTCGCGCACGAGGACGTGCTGCAGCGCTTGCAGACCGGTGACGAGGGGCTCGCGGAGAGCGAGGTGCTCCGCCGCATCGGGCAATATGGCTACAACCAGCTGCCCGCCCAGAAACGCCGCGGCCCGTGGATGCGCTTGCTGATGCAGTTCCACAACATCCTGCTCCACGTGATGCTGGGTGCTGCGGTCATCACCGCCTTGCTGGGACACTGGGTGGACACCGGCGTGCTGCTCGTCGCCGTGGTGGTCAACGTGGTCATCGGCTTCATCCAGGAGGGCAAGGCGGAAGCCTCGCTGGAAGCCATCCGCACCATGCTTTCGCTCCGCGCGACCGTGATCCGCAATGGCGCCCGGCAAGAGATAGACGCTACCGGCCTGGTGCCCGGCGATGTCGTCGTGATCGGTTCTGGCGACCGTGTTCCGGCCGACCTGCGGCTGATCCGTGTCAACCAGTTGCGCATCGAGGAAGCCGCCTTGACCGGCGAGTCAGTGCCGGTCAAGAAACAGACAGGCGCCGTCGCCGCAGACACGCCACTGGGGGACCGGCACGGCATGGCCTATTCCGGAACACTGGTGGTGTTCGGCCAGGCCCGCGGCATCGTGGTCGCGACCGGCGCCGTCACCGAATTGGGCAAGATCAACCGGATGCTGAGCAGCATCCAGAACCAGGCCACTCCGCTGATGCGCCAGGTCAACCGGTTCGGCCGCGTGCTGGCGGCATCCATCCTGGTGATGGCGAGCGCCACCTTCATGCTCGGCACGCTGGTGCACGGCCAGGATCCCGCCGAGATGTTCATCATGGCGGTGGCGCTCGCGGCCTCGGCCATACCCGAAGGGCTGCCGGCCATCATGACAATCACGCTCGCCATCGGCGTGCAGCGCATGGCCCGCCACAATGCCATCATCCGCCACCTGCCCGCAGTCGAGGCGTTGGGATCGGTGACGGTGATCTGCTCGGACAAAACCGGCACCCTGACGCGTGACGAGATGACCGTGCAGCGCATGGTGTGCGCACGCCACATGTTCGACGTGGGCGGCGTGGGCTATGCGCCGGTGGGCAACTTCAGCATAGACGGACACGTGGTGGACACGCGCCACTATCGCGCCCTTTCCATGGCGCTCCGTGCCGGCGTCCTGTGCAACGACGCCCACCTGCGCGAACGGGACGGCGTGTGGCAGATGCTGGGCGACCCGACCGAGGGCGCCTTGCTGGTCGCGGGCCGGAAAGCCGGACTGATGCCGGAAGCCGAGGTGGACGGCTGGCCACGTCTCGATTCCATCCCCTTCGAATCGGAGCATCGCTTCATGGCCACCCATCATCTCGATCCGGACGGCAGGCCATGGATCTTCGTCAAGGGTGCGCCGGAACGCATCCTGGAAATGTGTACGCATCAGCTGGCTCACGACGGCGAACACGAGCTCGACCTTGCGCACTGGCGCGACGTTGCCGCCGTCACCGCCGCCCAGGGCCTGCGCATGCTGGCGCTCGCCGCCAAGCAGGCTGCGCCTGCGGGTGAGCGCCTGGGTTTTGCGGATGTCGAGAGCGGCTACACCCTGTTCGCCCTCGCCGGCATCGTCGACCCGCCGCGAGAGGAAGCGGTCCAGGCGGTGAGCGACTGCCACCAGGCCGGCATCCGCGTCAAGATGATCACCGGCGACCATGTCGAGACCGCGCGCGCCATCGGCATACAGCTGGGAATAGGCGCGGACAGGCCCTGCCTGACAGGGGCGGACATCGAGGCCATGGACGATGCTGCGCTGCGCCGTGCGGCGATGGAGGCGGACGTGTTCGCGCGCGCCAATCCGGAACACAAGCTGCGCCTGGTGCAGGCACTGCAGGACGACGGCCAGGTCGTGGCGATGACGGGTGACGGTGTGAACGACGCTCCGGCGCTGAAGCGCGCCGACGTGGGCGTAGCCATGGGCGTGAAAGGCACCGAAGCGGCCAAGGAGGTCGCCGACATGGTGCTCACCGACGACAACTTCGCCACCATCGCCAGGGCGGTGCGCGAAGGACGGGCGGTCTATGACAACCTGAAGAAGTTCATCCTGTTCATGCTGCCGACCAACGGGGGGGAAGCGCTCGTGGTGATCGCCGCGATACTGTTCGAACTGACGCTGCCGCTCACGCCCGCGCAGGTGCTGTGGATCAACATGGTCACCTCCAGCACGCTCGGGCTTGCGCTGGCCTTCGAGCCGGCCGAGCGCAACATCATGGCGCGCCAGCCCCGCCCGCCCGGCGTCGCCCTGCTCTCCGGCTTCTTCGTCTGGCGGGTGTTGATGGTGTCGGTGCTGATGATGGGCGGCGCGCTCGGGCTGTTCCTCTGGGAACTGTCCATCGGCACCGGCATCGAGACCGCGCGCACCATGGCGGTCAATGCGGTCGTTGCCGCCGAGATGTTTTATCTGATCAACAGCCGTTATATCTTCGCCCCGGTGGCCAACCGTGAGGGACTCACCGGCAACCGCTACGTGCTGCTGGCCATCGCCGCCTGCATTCCCCTGCAGCTCGCCTACACCCATCTGCCCGCGTTGCAGGCGGTGTTCGGCTCGGCCGACCTGTCGGTGCTCGAATGGCTCAAAGTCATCGGCGCCGGTTTGCTGGTATTCATCGGAGCCGAGCTGGAAAAACTCGTGCTCAGGCGCACCGGACTCATGTACCACTTTCGCCATGCTTGAAGAGAGACAAAAACAGGAACAGGAGAAGACTTCATGAACGAACCTGATTGGATGACCGAGCCGCCTTCCCGTTTGCTGCTGGCCACCGACCTCAGTGCGCGCTGCGACCGCGCGCTGGATCGCGCCGCATTGCTGGCCAGGGAATGGCAAGCCGAAATCGTCGCCGTCAATGTGCGGGAGACACCGCAGGATCCGGACCAGATCTTGTCCTGGGTATCGGGGCGGAGTGATGACAGCGCCGTCCTGATCGCGCAGCGCGAGCTGCAGCGCGACCTTGCCGGACTGGACGTGCGCGCCAGCATGCATTTCGTCAGCGGGGATGTGTCCGCCTGCATACGCAAGATCACGGTCCGGGACGACTGCGGCATGGTCGTGACCGGGATGGCGCGCAGCGAGACACTGGGGCGCTTCCTGCTCGGCTCCACGGTGCAGAACCTTGCGCGCGCGCTACCGGCGCCCCTGCTGGTGGTGCGCAACCGCGCCCGCAGCGCCTATCAGCGCATCGTCGTGGCTACCGATTTCTCCGCTTCATCACGCCATGCCCTGCAGGCCGCCGTGCGGTATTTCCCCGGCCGCAGCATCGTCCTTTACCATGCCTACGCGGCACCGGCGTCGGACGATCTTTCCGCCGCCGCTATCGGTGCAGCGACCCGGCGTATCGAGAAGGGAGAATGTGCAGAATTTCTCGCGGCCTGCGGACTGCCCGCGGAAACGCGCAACCAGCTGCAGGTGGTGATCGAAGCGGGTCCGCTGGCAACCACCCTGGCGCGGTATGTCCGCCAGCATGACGTGGAACTGGTGGCAATCGGCTCGCATGGCCGCAGTGGCATGATGGATGTCCTGATCGGCAGCAATTCGGCGCGCCTGCTTGAGTGGCTGCCCTGCGACACGCTGGTCGTGCGCGAGCCGCGGGCAGCAGCGGCCTGACGCTCAGCGGAGCGGCTCTCCCCCGCGCGGTGTGAAGCGCTGCAGCACATGGTTCAGCATGCCCCGGGCAAGCTCCTCCTCGCCGAAGAACACCGTGCCGATCTCCTCCTTGCGCAACAGCACGGATTCGTCCTCGCTGTGCGTGCGCAGCACGATCTCGATGGCGGGATTGAGCGTGCGCGCGACCTTGGCCATCTGGCGCACGTCAAGCTGGTCGGGCGTGGCGATGACCAGCATCGCGGCATTGGCGATGTGTGCCTGAATGAGTACGGCGGGATCGGTCGCATTGCCGGAGACTGCCGCTATCCCCAGTTTGCGCAGGTTCTCCACCAGCTCGCGATTCTGCTCGGCCACGACATAGGGAATGCCGCGCTCGCCCAGGGCCGTGGCGATGCGCCGCCCTACCCGTCCGTAGCCGACCAGCACGACCTGTCCCGCCAGGAACTTGCGCTCCGTACTCACGGGCAGTTCGGCATACGGATCTTCGCGGCGTTCAAGACGGCGCGCCAGTTCGGAGCGCTGCAGCACCCATTTCCTCAGCGGTGACACGGCGGCGAACACGAAGGGATTGAGCGCGATGGAGATCAGTGCACCGGCCAGGATCAGGCTCATCCCCTCCGCCGGCAGCAGTCCGAGCGACATCCCCAGCCCCGCCAGGATGAAAGAGAACTCGCCGATCTGCGCCAGGCTGGCGGCCACCGTCAGTGCCGTATTGAGCGGATAGCGGAACGCCAGCACCAGCACCATCGCGGCCGCCGATTTACCCAGGATGATGATGGAAACCACGCCAAGGACATGCAGAGGTTGCTCGAATACCACTACCGGATCGAACAGCATACCCACAGCCACAAAGAACAATACGGCAAACGCATCGCGCAGCGGTAGCGAATCTTGTGCCGCACGGTGACTGAACTCGGACTCGCGCATCACCATGCCCGCAAAGAAAGCTCCCAATGCAAAAGACACGCTGAACAATTGCGCCGACCCGTATGCGATGCCGATCGCGATCGTGATCACCGCCAGGGTGAACAACTCTCTCGATCCGGTACGCGCGATCTGCAACAGCATCCATGGCAAGACGCGACGTCCCGCGATCAACATCAGCCCGATGAAAGCGGAGACCTCAAGCAACGTGATGACGACCTTCTGCCAGATCGGCGCGGCGCCTGCATCAGATGCTCCGCCCAGCATCCCGGCCAGCGGGGGCAGCAGCACCAGCACCAGAACTGTCGCAAGATCCTCCATCACCAGCCAGCCCACGGCGATGCGTCCGTTCATGGAGTCCAGCAGGCCGCGCGCTTCCAGCGCCTTGAGCAACACCACAGTACTGGCGCACGACAAGGACAGGCCGAAGATCAATGCCGCCCCCAGAGTCCATCCCCACCACCATGCCATTCCCATACCCAGCAGAGTCGCCAACCCCATCTGCACCACAGCCCCAGGCAGGGCGATACGCTTGACGGAGAGCAGGTCATCCAGCGAGAAATGCAGGCCGACGCCAAACATCAACAGCATGACACCGATCTCGGACAGTTGTGATGCGGTCGTTACATCCGCGACGAAACCCGGCGTAGCCGGACCAAGGATGATGCCGGCCAGCAGATATCCGACCAGCGCCGGGATCTTGAACCGTTCCGCCGCAAATCCCAGCACCAGTGCAAAGCCGAAGGCTGCGACAAGCGTGGTGATCAGGGAGATGTTGTGTTCCATCCGCGTCAGGCAGTGGCTTGGATCAATTTTTCCATACGTGCACGTCCTGCCGGGGTCGTCATCACCATGATCACATCCTCGCTTTGCAGGATGCAATCCGGCGCCGGATTGAAGCGCCAATCGCCCTGCTTGCGCACCGCCATCACCAGGCAATCCGGATTACCCTGATGCACCATGCTCAGGGTCTTGCCGCTCATGGCCTGCGGGATGACGACCTCCTCCATGCGCAGATCGCCTTCCGCTTTCATCATGTCATCCAGGAAGTCGACCACGTTGGGACGCACCATCGTCGAAACCAGGCGCAGCCCGCCGGTGAGATCCAACAGCACGATCTCGTCGGCCCCCGCCCTGCGGATCTTGTCGACGTTCTTCGGATCATGGCAACGTGCGATGACACGCACTGCCGGGTTGAGCTGTTTGGCACTCAGACTGATCACCAGATTATGGTTGTCTTCGTGCGCCACGGCGAACACGCCGAGCGCATGCCTGATCCCTGCCGCCAGCAACACTTCGTTGTCCGTGGCATCGCCCAGCACATAGAGCTGCGCCGGATGCTGCTCGACATAATGTTGCAGATTGGCTTTGTTCATGTCCACCATGACGAACTCGCGCCCGGTCAACGCCAGCTCCTGCGCCACATTGCTGCCGATCTGGCCCATGCCGCACACGATGTAATGCCCCTTCAGTTGCGCGATCTTCTTTTCCATCTTGTTTCTCCGCCTGACTTCGTTGAACTCACCTTCCAGCATGAATGCCGTCACCGTCGACAACACGTAGCCCAGCACGCCGATGCCGGTGAGGCCGATGAAAATGGTGAACAGCTTGCCGTATTCGTAGTGCGTGACATCCACCGATTCGACATAGCCGATGGTGGTGACCGTGATGAAGGTCATGTAGAAGCAGTCCAGCCAGGAATATTGCGGACCGCCCAGCCAGCGGTAACCGAGCGTGCCGACCGCCATCACGACGACGGCGGCCAGCAGCGACCACAACAGGTTACGTGAAGTCTTGGAAAGGCTGCCGTCGCCCATCACTCGTCCTGTACGTTCTCGCCGGGAAACAGCGCATCGTTGAAGCCGAAGTACCTGAGGTCGCGGATGCGCATGGGATAGAGGATGCCGTCGAGATGGTCGCACTCATGTTGCACCACGCGCGCGTGGAAACCGCTTACCGTGCGGTCGATCAGCGCACCAAACTCGTCGCGCCCCTGATAGCGCAAGTGCGTATAGCGCGGCACCAGGCCGCGCATGCCGGGGATGCTGAGGCAGCCTTCCCAGCCGTCTTCCATCTCTTCGGACAGCGGCGTGATGACCGGATTGATGAGCACGGTCTGCGGTACGCTCTCGGCATCGGGATAGCGCGGATTGACGCCCACTTCGAAGATGACCACGCGCAGGTTGACGCCGATCTGCGGCGCCGCCAGGCCGACGCCGTCCTTGGCCTGCATGGTGTCGCGCATATCCTGCAACAACTGGTGCAGCTCGGGCGTGCTGAACTGGCGCAGCTCTTCGGCGCGGCGCAGCAGCCGCGCATCGCCCATATGCAATACTTCCTTAATCGCCATCTTGCTCCACCATCTGCTCAAGGATGTTGCGCACGCGCTCCATCGCGGGATTGATCACCGCACCGATGGTTTCCAGCGGGACCGCATCGCGGCTGTTGCCGCGACCGGCGGCGTAGTTCACCACCACGGCGATGGTGGCGTAGGACAGGCCCAGCTCTTTCGCCAGTGCCGCCTCTGGCATGCCGGTCATGCCGACCATGTCGGCACCGTCGCGCTCCAGGCGGTTGATCTCGGCCGCCGTTTCCAGCCGCGGCCCCTGGGTGACGGCATGCACGCCGCCGTCCGCACAACTTTCCCCCGCCAGCTTGGCCGCAGCCAACACGCACTGGCGCAATTTTTCGTTATAGGGACGAGTAAAGTCGATGTGGGTGACAGCCTTGTCCTTGTCGTCGAAGAAAGTGAAGTTGCGGCCATGCGTATAGTCGATGATCTGGTTCGGTACCACCAGCGTGCCCGGCGTCAGGTCGGCGCGGATGCCGCCCACCGAAGTGACGGCGACGATGCGCTTGGCGCCCTGGTCGCGCAACGCCCACAGGTTGGCGCGGTAATTCACCTGGTGCGGCGGGATGGTGTGGCCGTAACCGTGGCGTGCGATGAACATCACCTCGTGCTGGTTGAGCGTGCCGAAGGTCATCGGCCCGGAAGGCTCGCCGTAGGGCGTGCGCATCACCTGCCGATGGGTGATCTTCAAGTTTTCCAACTGGGTCAGTCCGGTGCCGCCGATGATAGCCAACATGTCAGTTTTCCTTTACTGCGTAGATTGCGGGCAGGTTGCGCCACGCACCGTGTATATCCATACCGTAACCGAACACGAAACGGTTCGGTAGTTCCATGCCGACAAAATCGGCGCGGATGGGTTTTTCCTTGCCGTTCGCCTTGTCGGCGAACACCGCGCTGTAGACTTGGCTTGCACCCAGCTCCAGCACGCGCTGCCGAATTGCGTGCAGCGTCTCGCCTTCGTCGAGGATGTCGTCCAGCACCAGCACCACCTTGCCTTTGACGTTCTCGCGCGGCGCGACCTTCCAATGCAATGCACCGCCCTGCTGCTCGTTGCCGTAACGCGAGACATGCAGATAATCGAAGTCGAGCGGAAAATCGAGCATCGGCAGCAGCTGGCCGGTGAAGATCACCGCACCGCCCATCACCGACAGCACCAGCGGATGCTGGTCCGCCAGCGCCGCGTTGATCTCGCGCGCCACTTTCTGCACGGCAGCCTGCACCTCATCCGCCGAACGGATCAGTTCGGCCTCTTGCAGGATGGTGCGCGCTTCGCCGTTGCTCAGCATCAGACCACCGTTTGCAGATACTCGGCAAAGCTGTCACGCAACTCTGCGTGCTTCAGGCCGAACGCCACCTGCGCCTGCAAATAACCGAGCTTGGAACCGCAGTCGTAGCGGATGCCGTTGAAGCGGTAGGCCAGCAGCTGTTCTTCCGCCATCAACGCGGCGATACCGTCGGTGAGCTGGATCTCGCCGCCCGCACCGGGCTTGATGTTTTCCAGATGATGGAAGATGCGCGGGGTCAGCACGTAGCGTCCCACCACCGCCAGCGTGGATGGCGCGACCTCCGGCTTGGGCTTCTCCACGATGCCGTGCACCTTCTCGATATCCTTTTCCAAATTGCTGCTGCTGACGATTCCGTATTGCTTGGTATGCGCGCGCGGCACGTCCTGCACGCCGAGGATGGAGCATTGGTGCTTGGCGAACACTTCCACCATCTGGCGCACGATGGGCGGCTCGCCGTCGATGAGGTCGTCGGCGAGGATGACCGCGAACGGCTCGTCCTGCACCACCGGCTGGGCGCACAGCACGGCATGCCCCAGGCCCAGCGGCTCGGCCTGGCGGATGTAGATGCAGTTCACGTTCTTGGGTACAACCGATTGCACCACGCGCAGCAACTCGTCCTTGCCCTGCGCTTCCAGCGTCGCTTCCAGTTCATAGGCTTTGTCGAAATGGTCTTCGATGGCGCGCTTGTTGCGGCCGGTGATGAACACCATGTCGGTGATGCCCGCTGCCACGGCCTCTTCCACCGCGTATTGGATGAGCGGCTTGTCGACGACTGGCAACATCTCTTTGGCGGTGGCCTTGGTGGCCGGCAGAAAGCGACTGCCCATACCGGCTACGGGAAATACTGCTTTGGTGATTTTTTGCTTCATGGTTTTTCGTACTCTTTCAATTGTTCGAGCAATGCTGCCTCATCCCACACCGGCACGTTGAGTTCCCGCGCCTTGTCCAGTTTACTGCCTGCTTCCGTCCCTGCCACTACGCAATCTGTTTTTTTCGACACCGAACCGGCGACCTTGGCACCCAGCGCTTCCAGACGCGATTTTGCCTCATCCCGGCTCAGGCTGGCGAGCGTTCCGGTAAGCACAAAGGTCTTGCCCGACAATGGCAGCGGCTCTGCACTCTTGCCCTCGTGCTCTTCCCAGCGCACCCCTAGCTCACGCAACTGCTGTACCACCTCGCGGTTGTGCGCCTCGGCGAAGAAATCGGCGATGCTCTGCGCCACCACCGGCCCCACATCCGGGACTTGCAGCAACTGTTCCTCGCTCGCCTGCATGATGGCATCCAGCTTGCCGAAATGGCGTGCCAGATCCTTGGCCGTGCTCTCGCCGACATGGCGGATGCCGAGCGCGAACAGGAAGCGGTTGAGTTGCGCCTGTTTGCTCTTCTCCAGCGCAGCCACAATATTCTGCGCACTCTTCTCGGCCATGCGTTCCAGCCCGGCCAGCGTGGCCGTATCGAGCCGGTACAGGTCGGGCAGTGAACGGATGAGGTTCTCGTCCACCAGCTGGTCGACCAGCTTGTCGCCCAGACCTTCGATATCCATGGCACGGCGTCCGGCGAAGTGGAGCAGCGCCTGCTTGCGCTGGGCGGCGCAGAACAGGCCGCCGGTACAGCGCGCATCGGCCTCGCCCTCTTCGCGCACCACATGGCTGCCGCATACCGGGCAGGTGGTCGGCATCACAAAGGCTTGGGCATCCTTGGGGCGCCGTTCCGTCAGCACGCCAACCACCTCGGGGATCACGTCACCAGCACGGCGCACGATCACCGTGTCGCCGATATGCACGTCCTTGCGGCGTATCTCGTCTTCGTTGTGCAGGGTAGCATTGGAAACGGTGGTGCCACCGACGAACACCGGCTCCAGCTTGGCGACCGGGGTGAGTTTGCCGGTGCGGCCAACCTGGATCTCGATGTCGCGCAACACGGTGAGTTGCTCTTCCGCCGGGAATTTGTGCGCCACCGCCCAGCGCGGCTCGCGCGAGACGAAACCGAGTTCTTTTTGCAGCGCGAGGCTGTTGACCTTGTACACCACGCCGTCGATGTCGAACGGCAGGCTATCGCGCTTGGCGGCGATGCGCCGGTGGAATGCGGCCAGTGCTTCTGCACCATGTACGACAGCACGTTCTTCGCATACCGGCAGCCCGAAGGCGGCCAGCGCATCCAGTATCTCGCTGTGCGTGGCCGGCAGAGTCCAGCCCTGCACTTCACCCAGGCCGTAAGCGTAGAACGACAACGGGCGTTTCGCCGCCAGCGCCGGGTCGAGCTGGCGAATGCTGCCTGCCGCACCGTTGCGTGGGTTGACCAGCGTGGGCAAGCCGAGTTCGCGCTGCTTATCGTTGTAACGATTGAAGTCTTTGCGCGATATGTACACCTCGCCGCGCACTTCGACGACTGCCGCATCGCAATTCTTCAGATGCAGCGGGATGCAATGGATGGTGCGAATGTTCTGGGTGACGTCTTCGCCGGTCTCGCCGTCGCCGCGCGTGGCGGCCTGCACCAGCACGCCGCGCTCATAGCGCAGATTGATGGCGAGGCCGTCGAACTTGAGTTCGCAGGCGTAGATGATTTCCTCATCCCGCCCCAGTGCATTGCGCACGCGGGTATCAAAGTTGGCCGCGCCGCTGGCCTCGGTGTCCGTCTCGGTGCGAATGGAAAGCATCGGCACGGCATGACGCACCGGCGCGAAACCTTCCAGCACCTTGCCGCCCACGCGCTGCGTGGGCGAATCGGCGGTCAGCAGTTCGGGGTGTTGCGCTTCGAGGGCTTGCAGTTCGCGGAACAGCTTGTCGTATTCCGCATCGGGGATGGTCGGTGCATCCAGCACGTAATAGGCATGGTTATGGAGTTCCAGTTCTGCGCGCAGATGCGCAATGCGTTGTGCTGCGGTCATCAGGCGAAGAGTCTGAGGGCTTGCGCGCTGCCCGGGGTGATGTGCCCGACCAGCATGAGGTCTTCGGTGGCGGCGACCTGTGCGCGGATCTGGGCGATGGCGCCGTCACTGAGGGCCACGCGCTGATCGTCGGTCATGGTGGTGCGCAGCGTCTTCGCCAGTTCTCGCGCCAGCGCCACCATCTCGTCGAAGCGGCGTACCGGCTCGTCCACGCGCGGGATGTCCAGCAGCAAGGTGAGGCTGTCGACGCGCAACTGGTTCAGGGTGTGGTGTTGAAAAGGCGTTTCGTCAGCGGCACTTAGACTGTAAACGGTCGCACCCTGCGCGTTCACCAGGTGGAAGGTGCCGTCGGCTTGGAGCTTCATGCCGCTCTGCTCGGCCGCGCTCGCCACTTCGGTGCCGAACAGTTTGCGGTCGCCACTGGTCAGCAGGTTGATGCCGATCATCTTGTCCACATCGGCGCAGAAACGGTCCAGCTCTTGCGCCCGTTGCAAAGCTTCCTGCACCGATGGCAAGCGCACTTCGACCTGCAACTGGGCTGCGATATCGTTGAGCAGGTCGTGGAAACCGGCCAGCCGCATCTCGCTCACTGAACCGGCCCTGTCCACCAGTTGCAGGCCGATACGGAATGCGCGGTAGGTCTGCGGGCTATCCGGGATCAGCCTTTCCCAGCGGTCGCTGCCGGCGTTCAGGCCGCAGGCGTTGACGCTTTTGCCGAAGTCGAAACGACGTTGCCACAGGGTATCCAGCACATCGACGGTGGCCGGGGTCTTGAGCAGAAAATTGGCGATGTAGTCGGTGGCATCGTTGAGCAGGCCACAAACCTCGTCGGCGGCATCGCTTATCGCCGGCGCGGGAGCCAGCACGCCATCGGGTTCTTCGACGATGATCGCCGCGGGAGACATTCGCTGAGGCTCGGCAACCTGCCGCTCCTGAGTGGGAGCGCCGAAGCTGCGGCGGTAGCGCCACTGCTGCCATTGGCCGTAGAGGAAGACCCCCGCCACGACGACGATGCCGATGGTCAGCAGGCTGAACTGGAATTCACTCATGTCGGGTACCGGAGGTAAGTGTTCGAACGGCCGCGATTATCGCAAATTGCTCACACCAGCGGTAGTTCGCCTTCGCTCATGCCGATGTTGCCGATCTCGTGCAATGCCTTGATGAAATCGGCATCCTCATGCAGTTGCGCCAGCGTCCGGGGATGGGCATGGCCGTGCATCTGCACCAGCCGCGCCCGGCTGGTGACCGGCATCTCCCACTTCAGGCCGGCCAGCAGTTCATCGGCCGATTCCGGCTTGTTGCACACCAGCACCATGTCGCAGCCCGCTTGCAGCGCGGCTTCGGCGCGCTGCACGATGCCGCCGGCGACGGTCGCGCCTTCCATGCTCAGATCGTCGCTGAAGATACAGCCCTCGAAGCCCAGCTGGCCGCGCAGGATGTCTTTCAGCCACACCTTGGAGAAACCGGCCGGACGCGGATCGACCTTGGGATAGATGACGTGCGCCGGCATAACGGCGGTGAGGCCGAAGTTGACCATCTGGCGGAACGGAATGAGGTCGCACAGTTCGATGTCGGTGTAGCTGCGCTCGTCCACCGGTATCTCCAGGTGTGAATCGGCGCAGACGAAACCGTGGCCGGGGAAATGCTTGCCGACGGTGGGCATGCCGCCCTGCTTCAAGCCAAGCAGCAGGCTGTGTGCCAGCTCGGCGATGGCTTGCGGCTCGGCATGGAAGGCGCGGTCGCCGATCACGCTGCTGGCGCCGTAATCGACGTCCAGCACCGGGGTGAAGCTGAAATCCACGCCGCAGGCACGCAACTCGGAGGCCAGTACATAGCCGACGCGCTGCGCCAGATGTTTGGCGCGCTTGGGATGTGCGTCGTAGATCTTGCCCAGCTCGCGCATCGGCGGGATCTTGGTGAAACCTTCGCGGAATCGCTGCACGCGACCGCCCTCGTGGTCCACGGCGATAAGCAATGGCGGTGTGCGCAGCGCATGGATGCTGGCGGTCAGCTCGGCCAGCTGGCTGGGCGATTCGTAGTTGCGCGCGAACAGGATGACGCCGCCGACCAGCGGGTGGCGCAGGCGCGCCTCATCCTCGGCGGTCAGTCGTTTCCCCAGCACATCCAGCATCACCGGCCCGATCCCCATCAACCCTCTCCTTCCAGAATAACGAATGCCACGGCGGTATCGCGCTCGTCGCTGATGCTCAAGTGGTGGCGCACGATACCGAGCCGTTGCAAATATTCAGACAATTCCGCATCGAACAGGAAGGCCGGCTTGCCGAGCCTGTCATGGCCGACAGTGATGCGTTGCAGACTCACCGGGTGGCGCAGGCCGTGGCCGGTGGCTTTGGCGAGGGCCTCCTTGGCGGCAAAGCGTTTGCTCAGGAAGCGCGCGGGATGGGCCTGTCCGGCATATTCGGCCAGTTCCGCCGCGCTCAGGATGCGCTCGGCGAACGCGGCGCCATGTCGCGCACTGGCCACCTCGATGCGCGCCACGCTGACGATGTCGGTGCCGATGCCGATGATCATGCGACCAGCAGCGCCTTCATCTTCCTGACCGCCTGTTCCAAACCGATGAACACCGCCTCGGCGACGATGGCGTGGCCGATGTTGAGCTCGGCGATATGCGGGATGGCGACGATGGGCTGGACGTTGTGGTAGTTGAGGCCATGGCCGGCATTCACCTGCAAGCCAAGCGCATGTGCATGCATAGCCGCGGCACGGATGCGCGCCAGCTCCGCCTCGCGCGCCGGCACGCTGTCGGCATCGGCATAGTGGCCTGTATGGATCTCGATCACCGGCGCGCCGGCCTTCCAGGCGGATTCGATCTGTTTCTCGTCGGCATCGATGAACAGCGAGACGCGGATGCCCGCCTCCATGCAGCGCTGGGTGGCACGCTGCACCGCATCGAAATGCCTGATCACGTCAAGACCGCCCTCGGTGGTCAGCTCTTCGCGTTTTTCCGGCACCAGGCAGATGTCATGCGGCTTGACGCGCAATGCATTGGCGATCATCTCGTCGGTGACGGCGCACTCGAGGTTCATGCGCGTCTGTAGCATGCCACGCAGGATATCGACGTCGGCATCCTGGATGTGGCGGCGGTCTTCGCGCAAGTGGATGGTGATGGCATCGGCACCCGCCTCTTCGCACACCAGCGCGGCGCGCACCAAGTTGGGATAACGCGCCCCGCGCGCCTGGCGCAAGGTGGCGACATGGTCGATGTTCAGTCCGAGTTTGATCATAGCTTCTGTAAATCCCTCATCAGTTCGCGTGTGTGCAATGTCTTGCCGGCCAAGTGGTGGTCGAGCAGCATGCGCATCAGCTGCTTGCTCTGGCGCGCGCTGTTGGCATCGCGGTAATCGTCAGCGGCCATATCCAGCAAAGTCTTGCCCGCCACCGGCAGCCCCTGCGCGGCATCCGCCGTCTCGGCGATGGCACCGTGTTCCAGTATATAGCGGTAGCCGCGCTCCGGCACGATGGGCCTGCCGCTCCCCGCCTCGGTTTCCAGCAGCAGCGCATAACCCAGCTCCTGCAACATATGCTTCTCGAAGCAGCGCAGGGTGAAAGCATGGTCGTCTTCCTGCGCCAGCCGTTGCAGGGTCTGCTGGTAGTAATCGAACAGGTTCTCGTGCGGATCGTCGCGCGCCATCAGATTGAGCAGCAACTCGTTCAGATAGAAACCGCACAGCAGCGCCGTGCCCTGCAACTGCGGTTGCCCGCCCTGCCATTCCGCGCTGTGCAAGGTACGCAACTCGTGCTTGCCGAACCAGGAAAGCTGCAGCGGCTGGAAGCTCATCAGCAGTCCGCGCAGTGACGATCTGGGCCGTCTTGCCCCGCGCGCGACCAGCGGTACACGCCCGTGCTTCCGGCTGAACACCTCCAGCACCAGGCTGGTCTCGCGGAACGGGTAGCTATGCAGCACGAAGGCGGGTTCGTCCTGGATACGCTGCTTCGAGGATGCGTTACTCATACCCCAGCGATTTCAGCATCTGCGCGCTGTCGGCCCAACCGCTACGGACTTTGACGAACACTTCGAGGAAGACTTTGCCGTCGAACAGCTTTTCCATGTCGAGACGCGCCTGCGTCGCGATCTCCTTGAGCTTCTCGCCTTTCACGCCGATCAGCATGGCCTTGTGCGCCTCCTTGTCCACCAGGATGGCAGCGTGGATGCGGCGCAGCTTGCCGTCCATCTTGAACTGCTCGATGACCACGCTCACCGAATACGGCAGTTCCTCGCCGGTGAAACGGAACACCTTTTCGCGCAGCAGCTCGGCCGCCAGGAAGCGCTCGTTGCGGTCGGTGATCTCGTCCTCGGCGTACAGGTGTTCACCTTCCGGCAGGAACGGGCGGATCGCATCCAGCAGGGTGTCGAGCTGCTTGTTCTGCCTGGCGCTGACCGGAACGATGGCGGCGAAATGGCGCAAGGCGGATATCTTCTCGATGAACGGCAGCAGCTCGGCCTTGTCGTCCAGCAGGTCGGCCTTGTTAATCACCAGGATCACCGGCCGGTCCTGCGGCAACAGCTCCATCACCTGCTGGTCGCGCTCATCAAAATGGCGCGCCTCCAGCACGAACAGCACCACATTGACCTCACGCAGGCTGCTGGTGACCACGCGGTTCATGCTGCGATTCAGTGCATTGGTGTGCTGCGTCTGGAAACCCGGCGTATCGACGAAGACGAACTGTGTCTTGTCTTCGGTCAGGATGCCGGTGATGCGGTGACGCGTGGTCTGCGCCTTGCGCGAAGTGATGCTGATCTTCTGCCCGATCAGGTGGTTGAGCAGGGTCGATTTGCCGACGTTGGGGCGGCCGACGATAGCGATGAAACCGCTGTGGAAGTCGTGAGATTCAGTCATGGGTTCTTCCCGATTTGTTGATAGGCGCGCTCGGCGGCGATTTGTTCGGCGATACGGCGGCTGCTCCCCTCGCCCCGCGTGCTCACGCCGAGCTGAGGTATCTCGCAGGAAACGATGAAGGTCTGCGCATGCGCCTCGCCCTTGATCTCGATCACATTGTATTGCGGCAGGGCCAACTTGCGTCCCTGCAGATGCTCCTGCAACAGGGTCTTGGCGTCTTTACCCAACGATTGCAGGTCGGCCTGCGCGATGAACGGCACATACAGTCCCAGCACCACCTTTTCCGCTGCTGCAAAATCAGCGTCCAGCATGACCGCGCCGAACAAGGCTTCCAGTGCGTCGGCCAGGATGGATGGACGACGGTGTCCGGCGCTCTTGCGCTCGCCCTCACCGAGCAATAGCAACTCGCCCAGGCCGAGCTGTTGCGCCAGGATCGCCAAAGTCTGCTGATTGACCAGATTCGAGCGCAAACGGGACAGTTCGCCTTCCGGCAGGTCGGGATAGATCTGATACAGATATTTGGCGATGGCGCAGTTCAACACGCTATCGCCAAGGAATTCCAGCCGTTCGTTGTGGGCCGCGCTGTAACTGCGATGAGTCAAAGCCCGCTGCAACAACTGCGACTGTGCAAACCGATGACCGATCCGATCACAAAGTACGGCGTGCTTCATCAAGAATGGGTTACGAGCTGCTCGGATTGAATTCGAGCAGCAGTGTGATGTTGGCGACCAGCGGGACCTTCACGGAATAGTTCGCACTCAAACTTAAATGGCCCTCATCTTTTTCAATCTCGATATCTTCTGCCGTGATTTCAGTAATCGAGTTAATAACGGCACGCTTGTTATACGAATCCTTGATTTCTTTGATCGTGGCGTTCTGCATCGCAGGATCTGCGGCAATCGCTTGGAATATCTGCGATATCTGTGCGTCATGCACATACGCTGGCGTCAACTTCATGCCCAATAACGCAGCGATAACCAACACGAAGGCAACCATAAGAAGTCCGGACAAAGTGACACCGCGCTGCCTGTTTTTCAATACTCTCATCTCGCTTCCTTTCTCAGAGTCCACTCAGTTAACCGACAAACCGACACGATCCAATTCGCCAAAATTCATCCAGATGAAAAACGCCTTGCCCACGATCATCTCATCCGGCACGAACCCCCAGTAACGGCTATCGCGGCTGTTGTCCCGGTTGTCGCCCATCATGAAATAGTGCCCAGCCGGAACGGTACAACGCACTTCCTGTTCACTGTAACTGCACTGCTCATG
The DNA here is from genome assembly GCA_035299445.1 of Sideroxyarcus sp. Lineage (GTDB taxonomy): Bacteria > Pseudomonadota > Gammaproteobacteria > Burkholderiales > Gallionellaceae > Sideroxyarcus. The sequence continues at coordinate 209,542 of DATGWO010000014.1, read as the reverse complement.
CTGAGGGAATGCCCTGACGCTATCAAGGTGCACCTGCGGCATCTCCGGGTTGATCAATATGGGATGATCATGTCCATCCAGCTTCTCGATATAGCGCTCGGTATGCATGAAGCGCAATTCGCTCTCTACATAATTGTAATCGCCATCGCGTTGCAGCAACTGCTCAGCCCCGTTGATCCACAAGCGCTTGCCGCGATAGACCAGCTTGTCACCCGGCACCCCGATCACACGCTTAATATAATCCACCGACGGGTCCTCCGGATAGTGGAACACCATCACATCGCCGCGCTGCGGCTGGTTGATCTCGACGATTTTTTTATTGACGATGGGCAAGCGCAAACCATAGGTATAGCGGTTGACCAGAATGAAGTCGCCCACATGCAGGGTCGGGATCATCGAACCCGAGGGGATCTTGAATGGTTCAACCAGAAAGGAACGCAACAGGAACACCGCCAGGATCACCGGGAAAAAGCTCTTGGCATACTCCACCCACCACGGCTCGTTCACCCCTGCCGGCCGTTTGGCGCGCAACAGATAACGGTCCAGCAGCCAGATTGCACCGGTCAGCAACAGCAACGAGAACAGGATCAGGGCAAAGGTCATCTGAGTTCTTCTCCGTTCACTTGTCTTCCACGCGCAGGATGGCGAGGAACGCCTCCTGCGGTATCTCCACGCTACCCACCTGCTTCATGCGTTTCTTGCCTTCCTTCTGCTTCTCCAGCAGCTTCTTCTTGCGCGTGATGTCGCCGCCGTAGCATTTGGCCAGCACGTTCTTGCGTAGCGCCTTAACGTTCTCGCGCGCGATGATGTTGGCGCCGATGGCGGCCTGGATCGCCACGTCGTACATCTGGCGCGGGATGATCTCGCGCATCTTGGCCGCCACTTCGCGGCCGCGATACTGGCTGTTGGCGCGGTGCACGATGATGGACAGTGCATCAACCTTGTCGCCATTGATCAGCATGTCCACCTTCACCACGTCGGACGCGCGGTATTCCTTAAACTCGTAATCCATCGAGGCATAACCGCGCGACACTGACTTCAGCTTGTCAAAGAAGTCCAGCACGATCTCGGCCATCGGCATCTCGTACTTCAGCAGCACCTGCTTGCCGTGGTAGGTCATGTCGACCTGCACGCCGCGCTTCTGCGTGCACAACGTGATGACCGAACCCACATATTCCTGTGGCATATAAAGATTCACGTTGACGATAGGCTCACGGATCTCTTCCACCTTGGACATGTCCGGCAGCTTGGACGGGTTATCCACCATGATCACCGTACCGTCGCGCATCAACACCTCGTAGATCACCGTGGGAGCCGTGGTGATCAGATCCATGTCGAATTCGCGCTCCAGCCGTTCCTGCACGATCTCCATGTGCAGCAGGCCGAGGAAACCGCAGCGGAAGCCGAAGCCCAGCGCCTGTGACACTTCCGGCTCGAACTGCAGCGAAGCATCGTTCAGCTTCAGCTTCTCCAGCGAGTCGCGCAGTGCCTCGTACTGGTTGGACTCGACCGGAAACAGTCCGGCGAACACCTGCGGCTGCACTTCCTTGAAGCCCGGCAGCGGAGCCGCCGCAGGTTTGCCCGCTAACGTCACGGTGTCGCCCACCTTGGCGTCCTTCAGTTCCTTGATGCCGGCGATGACAAAGCCCACCTGCCCGGCAGACAGAGCGTCCCGGTTCTGCGACTTGGGTGTGAACACGCCGACGTGCTCGGTCAGGTGCTGCGCGCCGGTGGCCATCAACAGGATCTTGTCCTTGGGCTTGAGCGTGCCATTGACGATGCGCACCAGCATCACCACGCCGACGTAGTTGTCGAACCAGGAGTCGATGATCAGCGCCTGCAACGGCGCGGCCGGATCGCCCTCGGGGGGCGGCACCTTGGCGATCAGCGCCTCCAGCACGTCCTCCACGCCCATGCCTGTCTTGGCCGAGCAGCGCACGGCATCAGTCGCCTCGATGCCGATCACATCCTCGATCTCGGCGATGGCATTCTCGGGATTGGCCGAAGGCAGGTCTATCTTGTTCAACACCGGCACCACTTCCACGCCCAGATCCAGCGCGGTATAGCAGTTGGCCACGGTCTGCGCCTCGACGCCCTGCGAGGCATCCACCACCAGCAGCGCGCCTTCACAGGCCGACAGAGACCGCGACACCTCGTAGGAGAAATCCACGTGCCCGGGCGTGTCGATCAGGTTGAGGTTGTAGGTCTGGCCGTCGCGCGCCTTGTAGCTCAAGGCAGCCGTCTGCGCCTTGATGGTGATGCCACGCTCACGCTCGATGTCCATCGAGTCCAGCACCTGCTCTTCCATCTCGCGGTCGGACAAACCGCCGCACAGGTGGATGATGCGGTCTGCCAGCGTGGATTTGCCGTGGTCAATGTGGGCGATGATGGAAAAATTACGGATATGCTGCATGAGGCTCAAAATGAAGAATCCCGTCAAAAGCGGCTGTTTCGCAAAGCGCGAATTCTAGCCGATTTTGGCGGGATACGCTGGATATCAGGGGATTGGCTTACTTCTCGTCCAGCTTGATCGGCACATAGACAGTGCCGTCGCTACGGCGCACCAACAGGGCGATGTTGCGCCCGCGCGGAACCTTCTTGAGCACTTCATTGAACTGCTCGAAACTGTGTATTTCGATGTTGCCCACCGCCAGAATGATATCGCCGCGCTGCAACTGGCTGCGCGCTGCAGCCCCTTTCATGTCTTGAACCACCAAGCCGCCCTCTATCTGCAACTCTGCCTTCTGCTCGTCGCTCAGTTCGCTCACAACCACCCCGAGACGCGTCTCGCTTTCCGAAGCCCCGTCGGAGCCCGCCCCTTGGCCTGCACGCTGGGCAACAGTCGTCTCGCTTGGCGTCTCGCCGACCACCAGCGACACATCCAGAGTGCTGCCTTTGCGCCACAGCTGCACGATGACTTTGCTGCCCGGCTTGCTCGATGCAACGATGCGCGGCAGATCGGAGGATGAGTTCACCGCCTTGCCGTCGAACTTGAGGATCACATCACTGGGGCGCACGCCCGCCTTGTCGGCCGGCCCGCCTTTTTCCACGCCGGAGATCAATGCGCCGGCAGCCTTGGGCAGTCCGAACGAATCGGCCAATTCGCGCGTCACCTCCTGGATGGAAACGCCGATGCGCCCGCGCGTCACCTTGCCGGAACTGCGCAACTGATTGACCACATCCATCGCCACATCGATGGGAATGGAGAACGATAACCCCATATAGCCGCCGGAGCGACTGTATATCTGCGAGTTGATGCCGACCACCTCGCCTTTCATGTTGAACAGCGGCCCCCCGGAATTACCCGGGTTGATCGCCACGTCGGTCTGGATGAACGGCACGAAATTCTCCTGCGGCAACGAACGCCCCTTGGCGCTGACGATGCCTGCCGTCACACTACTGTCGAAGCCGAAGGGAGAGCCGATCGCCAACACCCATTCGCCGACCTTGAGCAACTCAGGATTCCCCATGACCACCTTGGGCAAACCGGTCGCTTCGATCTTGAGCAACGCCACATCAGTGCGTTTATCCGTCCCGATCACCCTGGCCTTGAATTCACGCTTGTCGGTCAGGCGCACGGTGATCTTGTCGGCACGGTCGACCACATGGGCATTGGTCAGTATGTAGCCATCCGCACTGATGATGAAGCCGGAACCCAGCGATTGCGACTCCTGCTCGCGCGGAACCGGCGGCGCAAAGCGGCGGAAGAACTCGTAGAACGGGTCGTTCTCCGGCAGATTGGGAATGCCTTGCAGCATCTGCGGTGCACGTATGATTTGCGTGGTGCTGACATTCACCACGGCGGCCCCCTGCTTCTCGACCAACTCCGAAAAATCCGGCAGTTCGCCAGCAAAAGACGATTGCACAAACATTCCGAATGCGACAACAAAAGCGAACTTCTTCAGCATGGTAAGCACAGCCTCCTGTGACCGATGAATTAACAACCGGATCGGTTGGTGATGATGGACGAAGCAACTGCACGCCCGGCTTTGAACGATGAATATCTTGCCAATCCGAAACCCGACAACAATCCCAAGACAGCGCCGACAACAGCATACGCGTCACGCAAGGCCGTCTCGCCGGCCACAGTGACGCCAAGCGCACCCCCGGCCATCAGCAAGGCCAACGGCAGAACATACATTCTCACCGCGCTGCGCAACAACACGCCATCAGGCAAGGACACTTGAACCTCATCCCCCACCTTGGCATGCACTTCGTTATGAACATTGAAATGACGGGGCTGGCTGCCGCAGAACAACTTGCTCAGCGTGCCGCTCCCGCAACCACCCGCGCCATTGCATTGACCGCAACCGTTGCTCAAGGCCTGAACGGAGGCCTCATCGCCCTGTACCTGGATGACGATTGCGCGCATTTCCAGCATGTCACTGCCCTGCGTAACGGACGGAGTCGGCGACCTGGATCACCGTTCTGGCCGGCACCTCGCCCACCACGGTAACCAGATCTTCGCCCACGATGCGGTTATAGACATGCGCCGCCCCTTGACCGGACAATCCGGAGCGGATCGAGCGTACGCCGCTGGCCTTTTCGATGAATACCGAGATGCCGGCCAATCCGTCGGAAAACACCAGATGGATGACCGGCTCCTTGTTTTCGCGAATGGAACGCCGCATCTCTGCCAGTTTTTTAAACCCGGCAGGTAATGCATCGACTTGCCATCCGCACGGCTCGGTAAGCGGTGCGACTTTGGGCAGTGGCGACAGGTGAAGCTGTTGAGCCATCGCCTCGGCGGAGGATTTGTCTTGCGCAATCCATTTGCGATCGATGTCGCCGTTAATGCTCAGCTGCATGAAGGCGTACTGCTCGATGATATAACCGCGCTCATCCAGCACTGCCGCCTTGAGCAACAGACCGGAGTCGCTATGCGCCCACATCTTGCGCGTATAGCGCAGGTTATCCTTGGGCTGGAATACCACGGCATGCACATGGTATCCGGCCACCTCCGACTCCTCTTCCTGCCGGATCGTATAGTTTTCCTTCAATATCGAAATCTGCTCCGGCAACAAAGCAGGGAAAGCACGCTTGATCTGACGCTTCTCGATCCTGACCTTGCGCCCCTCGGTGTAAATCCACACCTGATCGTTGCTGCGAATCAGCTCGCGCCTGCCACCGCCGAGTCCTTCCAGACGCTCATGCTCCCCCTCATTATCGGAAACATGCGTGATACGCGACATTTCGACGCGCCCGCCTGATTGGTAGACAAAGACACCGCTGTAATCGGTCTGGTGTGCGGCAAACGCCATCGTCTTCAGCCAATCAGCATCATCCCTCTCCTGCGGGTCGGCCGATGCAGTCACAACGCAAAATTGCAACAGCATGAAGAACAGGTATCCGGACTTTCGCATCGCGTTTTGCACTATCGTCCCGCCACCGCATGGATATACGACGCCGCGCCATGCACATCAGCGCTGGGAGAGAACTCCTGGTGCGCCATCAGGTAATCGTCCGCCTGGGCTGCCGCCGGCCTGATTGCATTGTCTTGCTGCACTTTCGCAAGCTGCGGTGCAGGCTCGCTGCCGACCTGTAGCGACAACCATGCGACAAGCGCCAGCGCCATCACCGAAGCAACAGCGGAGAGCGCGAAATTACGGATACGTTGCGGGGTGCGATTTTGGGGCGCGAATACGGTGGGTTCCGCCTCCAGCCGCTCGTGAAAGGATTTGCCGAAGCTTTTGCATACATGATCGGGCTGGCGCAAGGCATCGCCGATCAGATGATAATTGGCCCAATCCTGCTGTGCTTCCGGATGGCGCTTGAGTTTATCGAAGAAGACTTCCGCCTGATCCTCAAACATCTCCCCATCCATCAAAGCCGAGATTTCCTGTTTCATGCTCACCACCTTCTATCTTCACTTGTTCCCAACAACGGGCGCAAATTTGCCGCAATCGCCTCACGCGCCCTGAAAATCCTAGATCGCACAGTACCGATGGGGCAATCCATCACCGCCGCGATCTCCTCATAGCTCAACCCCTCGATCTCGCGCAACGTCAGCGCTGTACGCAAATCATCAGGCAACTCTTGCAACGAGGAGTTCACCACAGCCACCACCTGTTTGCTCATCAACTCGTTCTCGGGGGTTGCAACCTCATGCAACAGCGAGGCCTCCTCGAAGTCCTCAGCCTCCTCCGCATCGAACGAAGTACTGGTTGGCGCCCGGCGCCCCTGGGAAACCAGATAGTTCTTCGCCGTATTGATGCCGATCCGGTAAAGCCAGGTGTAAAACGCACTATCTCCACGAAACGCCGGCAAGGCACGATATGCCTTGATGAACGCATCCTGCGTTACATCCTCCGCTTCAGCGGCGTTACGCACGAAACGCGAGATGAGCCGCCCCAAGCGACGCTGGTATTTCGCCACCAATAGCTCGAACGCGTGCTTATCGCCGCGTTGCGCGCGCTCCACCAGTTGTTGATCGACCTCCCTATCACCCATTCCGTTTCCCGGTTTATCAATTCGAGCCGCCAGTACAAGCGGTTCGGCAGTATAACCGGACGGATATACAAACGTCAGCATTGACCGTAGTCGCCGAATGGACAGCCTCTCCCGTAATTAGTTCACTCATACCTTGGTGTTACGCTCAAGTTTGGTATAGTTCGATAGGTAGACATCTCGGATTGGACAAGCAGCGTGTTGCGTTTCGATACTCTCATCATCGGCAGCGGACTGGCCGGCCTGTCGCTGGCACTCAAGCTGGCGGATCGCCAAAAAGTTGCCGTCATCACCAAAAAATCCCTGCTGGACGGAGCCAGCGCATGGGCTCAGGGCGGCATCGCCGCCGTGCTTTCCCGTACCGACTCTTTGGATGAGCATATTCACGATACCTTGGTCGCAGGAGCCGGACTGTGCGACCCTGCGACCACTCGTTTTGTCATCGAGCATGGCGCTGCCGCCATCGACTGGCTGATTTCCCAAGGCGTCCCCTTCACCCGCGATATCGACTCGGATAGCGGATATCACTTGACCCGCGAAGGCGGGCATAGCCGTCGCCGCATCATCCATGCCGCTGATGCCACCGGTCAGGCAGTGCAAGAGACCATTGCCGCCAAGGCCCGCTCCCACCCCAACATCACCCTGCTGGAACGGCATATCTCGATCGATCTCATCACCGGCAAGAAATTGCAGCCAGGCGAAAACCGTTGTTATGGCGCCTATGCCCTGAACAGCGAGAATGGGGAAGTCATCACCATTGCCGCGCAAAATACCGTGCTCGCCACCGGCGGTGCCGGTAAAGTCTATCTGTATACGACCAATCCGGACACCGCCACCGGCGACGGCATCGCCATGGGCTGGCGCGCCGGCTGTCGTGTCTCCAATATGGAATTCATCCAGTTCCATCCAACCTGTCTTTACCACCCACACGCCAAATCTTTCCTGATCAGCGAAGCGGTGCGCGGCGAAGGCGGCCTGTTGAAACTGCCTGACGGCAGCAGATTCATGCCTTGGCATGATGAACGCGCGGAGCTGGCCCCGCGCGACGTGGTCGCGCGCGCGATCGACTTCGAAATGAAGAAGCACGGGCTGGACTGCGTCTATCTGGACATCTCGCACCAGCCTGTTGAGTTCCTGCAGGAACACTTCCCCACCATCTATTCGCGCTGCCTGGCACTCGGCATAGATATTTCCCGGCAACCGATCCCGGTCGTTCCTGCAGTGCACTTTACCTGTGGCGGCGTGATGACCGACCTGCGCGGGCGCACCGATGTGGAAGGACTGTATGCAATCGGCGAAACCGCCTGCACCGGACTGCACGGGGCCAATCGTCTTGCCAGCAACTCGCTGCTGGAATGCCTGGTATTCGCTGATTCCGCCTCGAAAGATATCCTGAACAAATCGGCCAGCCGCATCCCCGAACTGCCACAATGGGACGAGAGCCGCGTGACCGATGCGGATGAAGCGGTGGTAATCTCGCACAACTGGGATGAATTGCGGCGGTTCATGTGGGACTATGTCGGCATCGTACGCACCACAAAACGCCTGCAGCGCGCACAGCACCGCATCCAGTTGCTGCATGAAGAGATCAACGAGTACTATCGCAACTTCCACGTCAGCTCGGACCTGCTGGAACTGCGCAACTTGGTGCAGACTGCCGATCTGATCGTGCAAAGCGCGCAATCCCGCCATGAAAGCCGCGGTCTGCACTTCAGCAAAGACTACCCGCTAACACAAGCGGAAGCCGCGCCTACCATACTGACGCCGCCAAGCTATAACGCGCCCTGACTCGCCGTCACTCCCCACTTCAGCGCAACGCGCAAGCGCCGGAAACTCTCGCTTCCCATATTATCCGGAAGGATCACCAAGCTCCGGCCTCGCCGATTGCTTGGCACAAGATTCAGGATCACGAGATGAGGGGTCACCAAGCTATCCGGCGAAATTACCCCCTGCAAGTGTTCTCCGTTGCGTAGCACCAGCACAATCTCCCCATGCCCTTCCAGCCGGAATGCCACACATGAATGCCGCAAACTCAGTTTTGCATCGCGCAGCAGGCGATATGCCGCCAGGCTCAGAACCATGCCGGCACACACCAAGGTGACAGCCATTGACCACGGGAACAGCCACAACGGGAAGAGCGCAGCCAAGGCCAGAAGGAAAATTACGAAGGCCAGCCGGCGAGAAGGGCGCAATCTGTAATGCCGCTGCATCACAGCAGATCCCCCAGACCCTTAGAACAAAAAGGCGGAAACCAAGCCGATCAAGATCAGGGCAATGATCGCCATTAACAGGAACCCGCCCCCTTTGGAGGTATTGGCTTCAGCAGCAGGACGCCCACCCGCGCCGGCAACTGGGGAAGGTCTTGGCGCCACTCTGGGTTGCGGCGCGGCACGATTGATTTCTTCGATACTTGGGCGCGCCATCTTGAAAGTCTTCGAAAGCTCCTCGACTTCTTCCTGAGTTGCCGTCATCGCCGCCAGCCGCATGGTGGCGCCCGCCGAATCGAACGATGAAGAAAGCCCCATCGTCACAACCGGCTTGGATTCATCTTCGACTTCGATGATCGCCGGGCTTGCCTCCAACGGCAGCGCACGATTGATAGCCCCCGCCTCTGTCGATACGGCAGGTGCATTACGCGGCAGGATGTCACGGCAAGCCCGCAAGTCGTTGGCAAAATCCTTGGCGCTTTGATAGCGCGCATCCAGATCCTTGGCCAATGCCTTGGCGACGATGAAATTGAGCATGTCCGGAATCGCCGCATTCAAGGTGCTGGGCGGTTGCGGAATCGAGTTCAGGGTCTGATACATAATCGCGTTGACGTTCTCGCCCATGAACGGAGCCTGCCCGGTCAACATCTCATACAACATCACCCCCAACGAGAAGATGTCCGAACGCTGGTCCGCAAGCTTGCCCATCACCTGCTCGGGAGACATGTATTTTGGCGAGCCCAGCACCATACCGGTTTGCGTGCGCACCGCCGCAGAAGCCATGCGTGCAATGCCGAAATCGGTGATCTTCACATGACCGTCCCGCACCACCATGATGTTGGACGGTTTGATGTCGCGGTGGATGATGCCGTTCTCATGTGCGTAAGCGAGCCCGAGCGCCACTTGGGTCACGATATCGATCACCTGATCGACCGGCATCAATTTGCCGTCGTTGAGAATGTCACGCAGTTCACGCCCGTGCAGGAACTCCATGGCGATATAAGCGATATCGCCGCTACGGCCGACGTCATAGATGGTAACGATGTTGGGATGGCTCAGACGGCCAGCTGCCTTCGCCTCTTGATAGAAACGCGCCTCGTACTCGTCGCGCTCTTCCTGCGCGAGGCTCAGCGTGATGGTCTTGATCGCAACGGTCCGGTCGATCAGCGGATCGGTGGCTTTGTAAACGACCCCCATCGCCCCCTGACCGAGTTCGCTGACAATCTCGTAACGTCCCAAGTTGCTGATCATGATCCCTGTCGAGGAATGGTTACTTGGAAGATTTGGCTTTGGCGCTGCGGAATACAGGCCCCCACACCGGATGACCGGCTTCTGCGGGAGTCAGTTCAAAATTCGGATTCAAGGCCAGCGCCCTCCTGAATGCTTCGTAGCACATCTTCTCCCTGCCGGACACACAGTGAATGAACGCCAAATATTTATACGCACTCACTTTATCATCCCTGTCAGCCAGTTTTCCCTGCAACACATCGTTCAATGCCGCCATCGAAGCGATGTAATTGCCTTCCTCGTAATTCTCAACGCCCTTGGTCAGCTTGTGCCCGGCGGTCCTGTTGTACCACCAGCACTCGTCGCAGGTGTTCAACGCATGGCAGCCGCTCAGCAACCATGCCAACATCACGCCAAATATCACATTACGGCGACCCAACATCCAAACGCTCCTATCCTTTACCTACGCCGAACCGTTAATTGGCGAATTTATGCTTGATTTTTATTTTCTCGCCCGACTTTACCGTGATGACCTTGGTGACAGGCGGGAATGTGGTATTTCGTATCTTGATCACGTGCTTGCCGGCTACGACCTGCAGCTCCATCAGCGGCGGGCTTACGCCCTGCATTCTACCATCCAGATAAACCTCGCCCCATGGTTGGATCACCATGCTTACCACCGCAGGCGCACCCGTGGTTTCGGCCAGGGTTCGTACCCGCGAACTCTGCTTTACGCCCTGCACTTTTTTGTCGACGGCAGGCGATTTGGGCGGCTCCACCACTTCCTTCGGCTGTTCTTTGGCTGGCGCGGCAACTTCGGCGGCTTTATCCACCTTGGCCTGCTCCGCCACGGCAACCTGCGCAGGCTTGGTTGCGGGCCGCGTCGCCAGCTTGACCGTCAACGCAACCAGCGCGATAGACACCACAACCGCGGCACCGATGAGCGCGGAACGCTGCTTGGTGCTGGCGTTGCGGAACCACTCGACAGCTCGGCGTTCCCAACGCCCCATGGTGTCGATGAAAGTATCCCAATAATCCCCTACCGTCATCAGCACGGCATCGAAACCTGTTGCCGAGGCTCGCCTGGATTGCTTGGCCAGCGTGCGCTGCGTCGAGGTGAAGTCGCCGGGATAGCCGATCGCGTACACCTCATGCTCACGCACGTGCTTGTCGGTACGCGAACCCTGATAGTGGAACATGCCTGCGTACTCTTGCGACAAACGGGACACGGCATCGTAGTAAGAGCGCGAGACCAGAATCTGGCCGGGATCGGCAAAACCCATCACCCGCTGCGCCACGTTGATGCCGTCGCCGACGATATTCGGCTGGCCGTTGATGTCCTTGACCAGCCGCACCGGGCCGAGGTTCACCCCCATGCGCACCAGCAGCGGCGGCTCCATGCGCACGCCCTCGTTCAGTAAACTGCTGCGCATGCTCAGCGCGGCATGCAGGGCATCGCCGATATCGCCAAGAAAACTGATAGCGGCACCGTCACCGGTATCGAGAATGATACGGTCGTTGACCGGCACATCGCGGATGGCAATGGACAGAAAGGCGTTGAAACGCTCTTTCAGCGATATCTGTCCCGCAACGGATTTCTTTGAATATTCGACGATATCCAAGAAAAATACGCTGCAGATGATGGTCTTGTTGCCCCGCTCTTCCATTTATTCTTGTCCGCTATTCGCGCCCAGGTTGCCGTTGCCACTTAAGAATGCCACTTAACCTCGCGGATTTTAACGACAGTTCGGTAATACCGCCAGTTTTAATTTTTCCGCACTTTCACGCGCGGCAATTTGGCTCGCCGCTCCTCGGGAGACACCTGCCGGGGCGTCCCGACAGGCAGGCCGACCCATTCGAGTATCTTCCCGACCTCAGCCTCGCCCAGCTCCGCCATCATGCCGCGCTTGATGCGCGGCGGCAGGTTGATGATGCCGAAACGCACCCGCATCAAGCGGCTTACCGGCAATCCCAATGCCTCAAAGGTGCGACGTACCTCGCGATTGCGCCCCTCCTTGATCACGATGCGATACCAGTGGTTGAACCCCTCCCCCCCCTCGTCGCTGAGCTTGGCGAACTTCACCACCCCGTCTTCGAGCTCGACGCCTTTCCCGGTCATCTGCTTCATCTGCTCAGGCGTCATCTCGCCCTGCACGCGCACCGCATACTCGCGTTCCACCTCGAACCGCGGGTGCATCAGGCGATTCGCCAGCTCGCCGGAAGTCGTGAAGATAAGCAATCCGCTGGTATTGAAGTCCAGCCGCCCGATGGCGATCCATTTTTGCCCGCGCAATTTCGGCAGACTGTCGAAAACGCTGGCGCGCTCGTCCGGATCGTCGCGACTGACGATCTCTCCCTCCTGCTTGTGATACAGCAGGACACGCGGCATGGCTTGTTCGGCCTGCAGTTGCAGACGAACCGCACGCCCGTCGACCTGCACCCTGTCGCCTTCGGATACACGCTCCCCCAAGGTGGCCACGACGCCGTTGACCGTCACCCTCCCGGCGCTGATCCATTCCTCCATCTCGCGGCGCGAACCGATGCCTGCCTGTGCCAGCACCTTTTGTAATCGTTCACCTTGTGGATTTGTTCCAATCGATTCGCTCATTCTGTCACCGCCCGTCTTTCCAACACGGCTTGCGCCAAGGTTCCGCTATCCACATGCTCCAATTCGCCGCCCACCGGCAAGCCGCGCGCGATGCGCGACACCTTGATCCCTTGCGAACGCAGCAACGTAGCGATGTAATGCGCGGTCGCCTCGCCCTCGACCGTGAAGTTGGTCGCCAGTATCACTTCGCATGCCAGCTCCTGCGCGCGCTTGACCAGCCGCTCCAGCGGAAGTTCGCGCGCGCCCAACCCGTCCAAAGGCGACAGCCGCCCCATCAGCACGAAATACATGCCGCGGAAACACTGCGCCTGTTCCATCATCAACATGTCCGACGGCATCTCCACCACGCATAGCAGATCGGTCTCGCGCCGCGGCGAGCTGCACAAAACACAAACTTCTTCTTCGGAAAAGTTGTTGCACTTGATGCAGTGCTTGACGCTGGTCACTGCATGATCGAGCGAACGCGCCAGCTGCAAGGCCCCTTGGCGGTCGCGTTGCAGCAAGTGGTAAGCCATGCGCTGCGCCGATTTAGGCCCCACTCCCGGCAAACAGCGCAAGGCCTTGATCAGCTCTTCCAGACTGGAAGGTGTATTCATCTAGAACGGCAGACTCATGCCCGGCGGCAATTGGGCGGTGAATCCGCTCATGCGCTTCTTCGAGGTCTCATCGGCTTTCTTGTTGGCATCGCTCAAGGCCGCCACGATGAGGTCTTCCAGCATCTCCTTGTCATCCATCACGCTATCGTCCAGCGATACGCGGCGCACCTCATGCGCACAGGTCATGACCACCTTGACCATGCCCGAGCCGGACTGCCCTTCCACCTCGATGGCGGCAAGCTCCTCCTGCGCCTTCTTCATGTTCGCCTGCATCTGTTGCGCCTGCTTCATCAGCCCGGCCAATCCGCCCTTCATCATTTCCACTTCCTCCGGTTAAACGGGTCTGATCGACCCTTCGATCAATTGCGCCCCTAGCTGCGCCTGCGCCTCGCGCACGAACGCATCCTGCTTGATGGCATCTTCCGCCTGCTGCTGGCGCGTCTGCTTCTCATGCTGTTCGACAGCGGCGGGAGTCGCCGCGTTATTGCTCGCCCCCAGCTCCACCGCCAGCCTGATCGGCTTCACGAAATACTCGCTCAGTGCGGCCTGCAGTTTATCCTGCGCGATCTTGTTGCTTTGCAGATGCTTGTGCTGCGGCGCCAGATGCAACACCACACGACCGTCTTCAAAACCCGCCAGCACGCTGTTCTTCGCCAGTTCGCGCGCCATACCTTGCAGATTCAGCTGCGACAGCAAGGTATTCCAGTCCAGCGCTGCACCGCCCTCCTGCGGCGCAGCCGGTTGCGAGGCGGCAGGGGCCGGTTGCGGCGCAGCGACAGGTCGAGACGGTGGCATCACCGGCTCGGCACGCGGTGCAACATACGCCGGGCTGGGCGTAGCTCGCGCCACAGGCGCACGCGCCTCCGTAGCAACACCCGCCGCCTGCGGCGCGAACGCCAGCATGCGCAGCAGCGTCATGGAAAAGCCGGCATATTCGTCCGGCGCCAGGTCGATCTCGTTGCGGCCATGGATAGCGATCTGGTAATTCAGCTGAATCTCTTCCGGCGTGAACTGCTGCGCCAGTTCCAGCAGGCGCACACGCTCCGGCTCGTCATCGGCGATGGCCTGCGGCACAGTCTGCGCCAGCGCGATGCGGTGCAGCAGCGTCGCCAGGTCCTGCAATGCCGCCTCGAACGCGATGCTGCGTATCGCCATGTCGTCGGCGATGCGCAACAAACCGGCGCCGTCGCCCGCGCGCAAGGTTTGCAGCAAATCGAACAGGTAGCCCTGATCGATGGCTCCCAGCATGGTGCGCACCAGAACCTCGTCCACCTTGCCGGAGGAGTAGGCGATGGCCTGATCCATCAGGCTCAGCGCATCGCGCATGCTGCCCTGCGCCGCGCGCGCCACCAAGTTCAGCGCACCGTTCTCGAACGGGATGCCCTCTTCGCCCAGCACATATTGCAGGCGCGACACGATCAGCGCCGGCGGCATCTGCTTCAGGTTGAACTGCAGGCAGCGCGACAGCACGGTAACGGGGATCTTCTGCGGATCGGTGGTGGCGAGGATGAACTTCACATGCGCGGGCGGCTCTTCCAGCGTCTTCAGCATCGCGTTGAACGCCGACTTCGACAGCATGTGCACTTCGTCGATGATGTAGACCTTGTAGCGCCCGGCGGTCGGCGCATACAGCGCGCTCTCCAGCAGCTCGCGCATGTTGTCCACCTGGGTATTCGACGCCGCGTCCAGCTCGATCAGGTCGACGAAACGGCCGCTATCGATCTCGGTGCAAGCGCCGCACACACCGCAGGGCGTGGCGGTGACGCCGGATTCACAATTCAGGGATTTGGCAAAGATACGCGCGATGGTGGTCTTGCCCACGCCGCGCGTGCCGGTGAAGAGATAGGCGTGATGGAGGCGGTTCTGCGTGAGCGCATTGGTCAGCGCCTGCACCACATGCTCCTGCCCGGTCAGCTGGGCAAAGCTCTTGGGGCGCCATTTGCGCGCCAACACTGAAGTCGCTGACATACCCCAATCCTCCTCGCCGCTTGTCGAGTGCAACACCCTCGATAAATAAGGAGGCGAGCCTTACCCCCGGCACTTACAGACATCAGCTGTGGCTGCTTCCTTCCGGACCTGACCAGGTTCACTGCGCTGTAATGCGGGGAGACCCGCCAATTCGTGAAATCTGTGTCCTGCGGGCGATACGGCCTGCCCTGAGACTGGGGCGCATGATAGTCGAAAAGAGGGGATAAATCCATGAAAGGAATTGCTTGCCGCCCCTGCCAGTTGTGTGTGCATTCAGGGACGAAACCGTCGGGGGTGGCCCGGCGGCAAGTTACTTTTCTTGTCTTGCCAAGAAAAGTAACCAAAAGAAATCGCCCCCGGTGCGCCGCCCCTTCGGGGTTCCCTGCGTTGCTCGAACAGCCGGGCCTCCGCATAAACTCGCACGACCCGCTACGCGGTCACGTGCTCAAACATATGCGTCGGACGCCCCCCCCCCGGCTGTCCTGCGCTACTCGGCGGCGCACAGGGGAGGAAATTCAAAAGCAAAACCAAAAAACCAGCGAGGCGGGCAAAGCCCGCCTCGCCAACATCAAAAAGCAAAAAGAAAACCGTGCGCGCAGCGCACACAAAACCGCCTTTGACTCTCTTTCCCCTGTGCGTCCGCCGAGTAGCACAGACTGATCAGGGGATTTCGGCGAGGACTGTCTGAGCGCGTAGCGCGAGTTCCGCAGCCGCCTGACCAGTCGAGCAACGCAGGGAACCCCGCAGGGGCGGCGCACCGGGGTCGCCTTTTCTTTGGTTACTTTCTTTTGGCGAGACAAAAGAAAGTGACTAGCTGTCGGGCTACCCCCGACGGTTTTGCCTTGAATCCATACGGCGCAATGCCCGTTGGTTATTGCGCCCTACGCTAATACACGATTATGGTGCTTGCACCCAAAGAACTGCGTAACACGACAAAAGAATAAACGCGATGACAAACGATGCTACTTGCACACGAAAGAAAAGTTGCTCTATAGCTGATGGGAGCTTTCGGAAAAGGATAGGCATATCGATCTCCCCCTTTACCAAAGCATCTTGGCGAAGCATTTCAAATTTCTCCAGATCACGGAGGGGGCGATGAACAATGCGATATTGAACAAGAACACCAGAAAGCATTGATACAAGCAAAAGTGGCAACGCTGCTTTAGCAAGAGCAACGTATTGGGCACTTGACAGCAAAGTACCGCTCAGCGCAGTAAACAACGAAAAACTACCTGTGGCGAGGGAAAGGATAAGG
Organism: Sideroxyarcus sp.; assembly: GCA_035299445.1. GTDB lineage: Bacteria > Pseudomonadota > Gammaproteobacteria > Burkholderiales > Gallionellaceae > Sideroxyarcus. The sequence continues at coordinate 193,234 of DATGWO010000014.1, read as the reverse complement.
CGAGTAAATGCAAGATATTGCTCAAAGTGATGATCAAGCGTTCGCTTAACAAAATCTTGCGGATCAGATGGTTCTGCCATAAAAAGCCCCAACAAAATTAAACCTGTTTCACCGGGATTCCCGCAATCCTCCCCCTCCACTCCTTCGGCCCAATCTCATGCACCGACTCCCCCCGTGCATCCACCGCCACCGTCACCGGCATATCCTGCACCTCGAACTCATAGATCGCCTCCATGCCCAGTTCGGCGAACGCCAGCACCTTCGATGCCTTGATCGCCTTGGAAACCAAGTAAGCCGCGCCCCCCACCGCCATCAGGTACACCGCGCCGTGCTTCTTGATCGCCTCGATCGCCTCAGGGCCGCGCTCGGATTTACCCACCATGCCAATGAGCCCTGCCTGCGCCAGCATGGTCTCGGTGAACTTGTCCATGCGTGTCGCCGTCGTCGGTCCGGCGGGGCCGGCCACTTCGTCGCGCACCGGATCGACCGGGCCGACGTAGTAGATAAAGCGGCCGTTGAAATCCACCGGCAGTTTCTCGCCCTTGGCCAGCATGTCCACCATGCGCTTGTGCGCGGCATCGCGGCCGGTGAGCAGCTTGCCCGACAGCAGCAAGGTCTCGCCGGGCTGCCATTGCGCGATGTCGGCGCGGGTGACGGTATCCAAGCTCACGCGGCGCGCATCCGTCGCAGGTTTCCATTGCACTTCGGGATAGTCTGAAAGCTTCGGCGGCGTGAAGCTGGCCGGGCCGTCGCCGTCCAGTTCGAAATGCACATGGCGTGTAGCGGCGCAGTTGGGAATGATGGCGACCGGTTTGGACGCCGCATGCGTGGGATAGTCCAACATCTTCACGTCCAGCACGGTAGTGAGGCCGCCCAGCCCCTGCGCGCCGATGCCGAGCGCATTGACCTTGTCGAAGATCTCGATGCGCAGTTCCTCGATGCGGTTCTTCGGCCCGCGCGCTTTCAGCTCGGCCATGTCGAGGTGCTCCATCAGCGATTCCTTGGCCAGCAGCACCGCCTTCTCGGCCGTGCCGCCTATGCCTATGCCAAGCACGCCGGGCGGGCACCAGCCCGCGCCCATGTGCGGCAGCTGACTGACCACCCACTCCACGATGTCATCGCTGGGATTCAGCATGGCCATCTTGGCCTTGTTCTCGGAGCCGCCGCCCTTGGCCGCGATGCGCACGTCCACCTTGTCGCCGGGGACGATCTCGAAATGCACCACCGCTGGGGTGTTGTCGCCGGTGTTCTTGCGCTTGCCCGCCGGGTCGGCCACCACCGAGGCGCGCAGTTTGTTGTCCGGCCAGTTGTAGGCAGTGCGCACGCCTTCGTTCACCATCTCGGTCACGCCCATGGTCGCGCCTTCCCAGCGCACGTCCATGCCCACGCGCACGAAAGCCACCACGATGCCGGTGTCCTGACAGAGCGGGCGTTTACCGATCGCACACATGCGCGAGTTGGTGAGGATCTGCGCGATGGCATCTTTCGCGGCGGGCGATTGCTCGCGCTCATAGGCCGCCGCCATCGCCTGCACGAAATCCTGCGGGTGGTAATAGGAGATGAACTGCAGCGCGTCGGCGATGCTGGTGATGAAATCTTGCTGGCGGATGATGGACATGACGGACTCGGTGTTCGATAAGGGGCGGGCCGATTATGGGTGGCCGCGCCAAGCGCGTCAATTCAGGATATGACGCGATTGCGCCCTTCGTGCTTGGCCCGGTAGAGCCGGTCGTCCGCAGCCTTGATGACTTGGTTTGCGGCCTCGCCATCCCTGCCAAATTCGGCCACGCCGATGCTCACGGTAATGTGGAGGACGCCCTGCGGGTGTGTCACCACCATCCCCTCCACCTGTTTACGGATGCGTTCGGCAAGCGCTGATGCGGCGGCCTGCGGCGTGTCCGGCAGCAGCACCATGAATTCTTCGCCGCCGATACGCCCGAGGATATCGTGCGATCGCAAGGCCTTCTTCACGTTCGACACCAGATCGCGCAACACCTGGTCGCCGATCTGGTGTCCGTAGGTATCGTTCACCTCTTTGAAGTGGTCGATGTCCAGCACCAGCAAGGAGGCCGGCAAGCCGTTGCGTTTGGCGCGCCCGATCTCGATGTCGATCGCTTCGAGCAAGCGCCGACGGTTGGCGGCTCCGGTCAGCGAATCGGTGGAAGCCATCCAGGCCAGTTCGGTATTGGCCGCCTGCAGCTGGGACAACACTTTCTCGGTGTATTCCTTCTCCGAGCGCAGGCGGTGCATCAGCTCTTCCTCGCCATACACGGTGGAGAACGCGCCGGTGGTATGGAAGGCGCGGATGACACCATAACTCAGAACCAGGAAACCGATGGCGAACAGCAGATGGGCATACCACCACAGATGGTTCCATGGCACCGCCTGCAGAAAAGCGATGGACGATTGCACGAACAGGGCCAGCGCCAGGGCATAGGTCATCATCAACGGCGAAGAACGGTGGCGCAGCAGCACGATGACCAGGCCGGCCAGCGCGATCAGCAATGCGCTGCCTTCCAGCACGATGCGCCAGTTCAGCTGCTTGAGCAACGCCGTTTCGGCGATGAGCGCGAGCAACAGGTCGATGGCGAGGAAGACGCCTATCCATACCAGCCAGCGCTTCGATTTGCGGCGCTCCTTGATCGAATCCTCGTCGCGCCGGTAATTCATCAGACCGACGAACAGCAGCACAGTCATCGCAACGCGCGAGGCTGGTCCGAACAGCAGGAACAGCGGCATGTCATGCGTCGAGGCTTCGGTGAAGATGCCGTGCGGGGCGTAGATGACAGCGAATCCCAGAAAACCCAGCGTGACCCAGCGCAGGAACACTTCGCCCGAATACAGATAGCAGCGCCAAGTCACATAGGTGACGAAACAGGCGGTCAGGATGGAAGCCGAGACGGCAACGACATGAAAAGGATGTTCGACTGCGCACAGCACCGGGCTTTGATAAGTGACCAGATACCAGATGCCCAGCATGGGCAACATCGCGCCGCACGCTTTCAGCAGGTACTCGTAGGTACGCGTCGCCAAGAGTACCCGGCTCCTATCCTCGATGCCGTCTGTCGACAAGATTCCTCCTGAATTTTTTTGTTGTTCTTGTCCGGCTTCAAGCTGGACCCTGTGGTGGCATTCTACTCTGCCCGTTCAAGGCGGCACATCCCCCCGGGATCAGGGGCGGGTTCAAGGTAGAATGCCGCACCTCAATAGACAGCGGCAAGCACAGTATGGCAATCCAGTGGTTCCCCGGACACATGACCTCGGCGAAGAAAAAGGCGACCGAGACCATGGAGCGCATCGACGTCGTCATCGAGGTGCTGGACGCGCGCGTGCCGGATGCCTGTAGCAACCCGATGCTCCGCGAGATGCGCGAGCACCGCCAGCGTCCCTGCCTCAAGGTGCTGAACAAGGCCGACCTTGCCGACCCGGCGGCGACCAAGGCCTGGCTCGACCACTTCAACAGCCAGAAGAACGTGCGCGCCGTCGCCATCTCGTGCAAGAAACCGGGCGAGGCCGCGAAGATCCCCAAGTTGTGCCTGCCGCTGGCGCCGCATCGCGGCACGGTGCTGAAGCCGCTGCGCATGATGGTGATGGGCATCCCCAACGTGGGCAAGTCCACCTTCATCAACGCGCTGCTCAAGCGCCGCACCGCCGCCGTGGGCGACGAACCGGCCATCACCAAGAACCTGCAGCACTTCGACCTCAACGACCACATGCAGCTGGTCGACACGCCGGGCATGATGTGGCCGAAGATCGCCTACGAGAGCGACGGCATGATGCTGGCCGCCAGCAACCTGATCGGCCGCAATGCCTATGACGAAAGCGAGGTCGCTTATTTCCTCGGCGACCTGCTGATGCAACGCTATCCGGCGTTGGTCACACAGCGTTACAAAACGGTGACGAAAGAGATGGACGGCGTGGCGCTGATCGAGGCAATCGCCAAGCAGCGCGGCTTCCGCATCAGGGGGCAGGAATTCGATCTGGAAAAGGCAGCGATGACGCTGCTACAGGATTACAGGCTTGGCACGCTAGGACGCATCAGCCTGGAGACGCCGGCAACGCGAGCCGAGATGCTCAAGAACTCGACTCCGCAAACGAATAGCGAAGAATCGGAAACTCAGGACTGACCTTCGCGATTGCGCATGAAGTCCGCCACCTTCACGAATGCGGCTTTCAGTTCGTTGCGCAAAGCCTCATCCTCCACCACTTCATCCAGCGCCTGGTTCATGCACAGCATCCATTGGTCGCGCTCCTCGTCGCCGATGGAGAACGGCATGTGGCGCTGACGCAGGCGCGGATGGCCGAACTTCTCCACGAACAGCTGCGGCCCGCCCATCCAGCCGGACAAGAACATGAACAGCTTGTCCTCCGAATTCTTCAGGCTGATGTGATGCATCTTGCGGATGCGGTGTGCCTCCGGCAGCTCGTCCATCAATTCGTAGAAACGCTGCACCAGCTCGCGCACTTTCGCCTCGCCGCCGATGCGCTGGTAATGATTGTTTTGTTCAGCCTGCATCTTGCACTCCGCCAAAAAACCGCCCGCTCAACTCTTCCAGTCCCAGCATCTGCAACATCTCCTGCAGCCGCTCCGCCGCGCGCTGGCGCGGCAGGTTCTTGTAGCTGGCGATGATGAGTTCGTTCTTCATCGAATGCTCCCACCCCACCAGCTCGGTCACCGTCACCTGGTAGCCGTGCGCCTCCAGTTGCAGGCAGCGCAGCACATTGGTGGCATGGCTACCGAATTCGCGCGTATGGATGGAATGGCGCCACAGCTCGGTGAGCGGATTCTTCAGCGCCGCCCCCTTGTTCTTGCGCAGCACCGCCGCCACCTCGGCCTGGCAGCAAGGCACCAGCACGATGAATTGCGCCTGCTTCGCCAGCGCGAAGCGGATGGCATCGTCGGTCGCCGTGTTGCAGGCATGCAGCGCCGTCACCACATCCACCTTGGCAGGCAATTTATCCGAAGCGATGGACTCGGCCACGGACAGGTTGAGGAACGACATGCCGCCGAAGCCCAGTTGCTGCGCCAGCTCGCGCGAATGCGTGACCAACTCCTCGCGCGTCTCGATGCCGTAGATATGCGACGCATCCTTGTGCGCCTTGAAGAACAAGTCGTACAGGATGAAGCCCAGGTACGACTTACCCGCACCGTGATCCGCCAGCGTGATCGCCCCGCGCTCGTTGCGCACTTCTTCCAGCAGCGGCTCGATGAACTGGTACAGGTGATACACCTGCTTCAGCTTGCGGCGCGAATCCTGGTTCATCTTGCCGTCGCGCGTAAGGATGTGCAGCGCCTTCAGCAGCTCGATGGACTGGCCGGCGCGGATCTCGGGGTATTCGGGGAGCGATGATTTTTTCATATTGCTTTGTCTGTATGTTTTTCTCTATTTCTCGTCCTGCGCCCGCTATTTCGCAACAGGCCCCCACATCGGCTCAAGAATATCCCCATCTTGGGCAGATATTTTTTGTGTGACTCGCCCATCTCTTGAGACTGTCGCCAATACCCCTCGTCCATTGGCTTCAGTAGCGAACAAGATATATTTCCCATTGGGGGAAAAATTGGGTTTCTTGTTTACCCCACCTGAGGTCAGAATCTGTATTTTCTTACTTTCAAAATCCTTAACGGCAATGTAGAACCGACCATCTTTCCAATGTGAGAACACAATGCTTTTGCCATCTGGGCTATAGCGCGGCGTGAAATTCCCATCTCCTTCCGAAGTAAGGCGCTCAGGCTCCCCCCCGTTTACTGGCATACGATAGATTTGCACGCTGCCTCCACGATTTGAAGTAAATATCAAACTCTGACCATCCGGTGAAAAATTGGGCTCATCATTAATCGCGCCGTCGACTGTAATTTTGCGCCAATCACTGCCATCTGGCCGCACCAAATAGATATGTGACTGTCCATCTCGCGCCGACACCACAGCAAGTTGTTGACCATCTGGCGACCAAGCTGGAACAGTATTACCCTCCCCGCCCCCTACTAACAAAAGACGTTTTTGCATCGCCAAATTCTGCACATACACCATGGCTCTTCCTTGTTCGAAGCTCACATAGGCCATTGACTTGCCGTCCGGTGACCATGCAGGCGACATGATTGGCTGGGGAGATTTAATTAGTGCCTGCCCGCCGTAGCCGTCACTATCTGAAATGATCAGGCTGTGGTCTTTACCTTGACGATTGACGTAAGCAATACGAGTGCCGAATACGCCTGGGCTACCGGTCAGCTTCTCGTAAATCAAGTCGGCAATACGGTGAGCGCCTGCGCGTATCTGATCACTTTTTACAGCGACAGCCAGCCCAAGCAATTGGGTCTTTTGGGCTGTATCCAGCAACCGAAATCGGATTTCGATACGACCGTCTGCCAACTTCACAACACTTCCGATAGTTAGCGCATCCACTTTTCCCCAATCGGAGTAGTTCACTTCCGTCAATTGATGTGGCGTTTTCTCAGCTGGGTCGAGTAGCTTAAATAGGCCTGTGCGCAACAAGTCATTCGACACCACTTCGGTGAGACTTTGGTCGAGTAAGTCTTCGCCAGAGAATGGCACAACAGCTATAGAAATCTGATGATCTGATGCACCAAACATTGCAATATTCAATGCTGGGCGTATCGGCTGATGCGCCGTTGAGGTGACAGGCTTCACCGCACTATTGGTCACAGATTGTCGTGCAGCTTCCGCTTCTCGCTGCAATTGTGCATCACGCTCTTTACGACCGACTTCGGCCGCCTCTTTTCTAAGCTTGGCAATACGCGCCTTCCCTAGTGCCGCGTAGCGCCCCTGCGGGTAGTTGTTCAGATATTCGGCATAGCTTGCCTCGCTTGCCATGCTGTTGGCGCGCTCCCACGCGCTTTGGTCTTGTTGCACAAGCTCAGCGGCTGCCTGCTCTTGCAGCTTCTTCATGCGGCTCTTGGCAAGAGCAATGTATTTTCCCTTGGGGTATTGCGCCAGATAGGCTTCGTAGTCATCCTTGGTGTTGCCTTTTTGTACTTCAACCCACAAGGCATTTTCGGAGTCGTTGATGTTTTGATTGGGGCGCAACTCTTCAATGTCTTGCGTTGCAACGGCCGCAGACATACCCACGAGTTCTTTGAGCTTCTCTACCACCTTGAATGAACTACAGCCTTCGCATGTGAGCGTCTTGGAATACTCAACCTTGTTGTCGAAGATGTTCTGCACGCTGAGTGCCAGGAAATATCCGCCATCCTGTTTGGTGACATTGGCCGTGGCAATGAGCTCGGCCTGGAACGCTTCGGCAATACCTTGCATGCAGCGTGTCTCGTCGCATTCCTTTTTCGCACTATTAGATTCTTTATTGAATATCTGGCGCGCCTTCTGTGCAACTTGCTCGCCGGAAAATACCTCGTACTTCCGCTGCAATCCTTCGACCAAAGCCGTCTCCATTGCACCTTGCAGCCCCTTGTCTTCTTCTGCCACGCGTAGCGGCATGAGCACAAGACGTTCTTTGCTGACGTTGGTGGATTTAACCGACTTCGCTGCGTGAGCAATAGTTGGTGATATTGCAACACATAGAAAAGCGAAAAGAATGCCAAATGCGTTGCGCAGGGAATATCGCGTCATGCTTATCTTGTCTGCAACAGATTGCCGGTCAGCTCTTTACACAGAGCCTTAAGCTTTTCGAGCGAACATTGCCCACATTCCTTTTGTTGGCTGGCAATCATCTCGCCGGTCGGTACATCATAGAGGTGATAGGTCACCAGATAGCGCCCTTTCTCGACCTGCGCTACGCGCAAGGCGACGATCTTTTCCGCGTGATATTTGGCGGCGATGCGGCGATAGCAGTTTGTCTCGTCGCAATCTGTCTTTTTGCTTTCCTCCTGGAATGCCTGTTTGACGAAGCGATCAACCTCTTCGCCATGCCTCAACTCAAACCTGGCCGACACCCCCTCCACCGCCACCTTGGTCAGTTCCGTTTTTTCAAAAGGGGTCAGCGGGCCGGTCAGCGGCAACAGCACGGCAATTTCTTTGGCATTGACCAATGGCGCGATCAACAGCAGCGCGACCGCCAGCACTCTGAGCAAATTCTTCATTAACCTCTCCTTACTGTTTCGCCAACTTCTTCAATGTCGTATTCAGCAGTTTCATATTGTCCGGCGTGTATCCGGACAAGCTCAGCAACACAACATTGTTGCTATCCAGCACTATAGTGTGTGGCAAGCCCATATAGTTGAATGTCTCTTGAACTCCCCCCGACGTCAGCACAATGGTAGAGGGCGCGCCAGACAATGATTTGACGAACTTTTCAACGCTTTCCGGCAGTTCATCTTGCGTATGCACCGAAATGAATTTAATGCCAGCGTATTGCTTCTCCAGCTTGGCCAGCTCCGGCATTTCCAGACGGCACGGCTTGCAGCCTACCCAAAAAAAGTTGATAACCTTCGGGGCTCCCTGATCCCCTTTCAATCGATAGGATTTGTCGTCCAAGGTGCGGCCGATAAGGTTCGGCGATGGCTTGCCGATCTCTGGCCCTGTTCCCGTTCCTGCATAAACACTAGCCGGTAATGCCGCCAGCACAAGCAATGCCCCCAACAGATTTTTGATCAACATACAGCCCCCTTTTTATTTCAAACCTTGCATCGCTTTTTCTGCGGCGGCATTCCAATCCAGCTCTTCATTGCTCCAGCCGATCACCTGGGCCGAGACAGTGTCGGCTCCTTTCAACACCTTGCCACTTTCGATGTCGTAAACCGTTCTGGAGATAGTCAGCGTACCCTTGAGTGCTCCCATCGGGCTAATCTCCACTCGGCTATTCGCCTTGAGCAACGTCAACATCGTAAAACCGCGCTCTTTCGCTCGGCTGATGCAGTCGTCCGCCGTGTTGCAATCCGCCATCAACCGATCCGTCGTATTGTCGCTCGAGCGCAATTGGTCGAGCATCTTGCCAAGCACATCCGCACGCAACTTGCCATCCTGATTCAGCGCAAACAATGCCGTGCGCCCCTTCACTTCGGCGGCCTCCCTGCCCAACTGACCCAGCACTTCGTTCAGACGTTTTGTGTAGACCTCCTTACCCAATTCTTCGGGCAACAAACCGAAGTCGGTATCGGCCAGCAACGCCTGCGCATCGTCCAAATGCTTGCGGCGCACTTTGATATCGCGATTCTTGTCGCGATCCGAACCCTCTGCCAACTCCAGCTTGAATTTCTCCAAACGGTTTTTCATGATCTTTTCGCGTTTGGCCTGCGCAACTGATTCCTTGCTGATCGCGATCAAGGTGTATTGGGTACAGCTGTCTTTATCCAACCAACGCCCTTTGACCTTCAGATCTCGCAACACCTCTTCCGCCGTCACGCTCACCTTGCTCGTCGCGTCTTGTTGCACCCCTTGCTTGCTCACGCGCGTGCTTTGCTCCGTTTCAGCCTTGATGGTGACTTCGATTTGCTGTATCAGATTGGACTTGGCGTTCTCTTCGGATGACTTGCTCTGCTCGTCGCGGCTCTTGCCATCTTTTTCTGCCGAGCCCACCCCGACGTAATGCCCCGGCAGGCTGTAATCCAGTTTGCTTACCCACTCCGGTCTGGGTTCGTGCGAGCCCGCATCGCAGGATGAAAAAAGTCCCGCCCATGTGGGCATAGAACTAAAAAGACCAACGGCCAACATCGCGCCAAGAACCTTCCGCATACCAACCCCTGTTTTCAACGCTGCACCAAACCGCGAATGTATTGCACCAACGACCCCACCTGCTCCTCCGACAGCGGCGGCGTCACGCCGTCCACAAACGAAGGCATACCCTTATCCGGCCAGCCTTCGCGGATCACTTGGATAAGCCGGGTATCATCCAGCTTATCCAGCCCGGCATCGTTCAGCGCACGGCCGAAGCCCCCCACTCCCTTCTTGCCGTGGCATTGACTGCAAACGCGATGATACAAGAACACGCCGGATTGCCCCTCTCCGCTCTCCAGATGACAAGTCTTGCACCCGGCCTCGGTATTGATGTTGCGAATATTGCCGATCTTGGGATGGGGTGGCGGGTTCAATTTCATTGTCAGCGACAGCTCCGCAGTTGCGACTTCGTTATTCTCCAGCGTCACCGTCACCGTTTTGACCACGATACCCTTCTTGCCCTTGGTATCCACCACCACCTCCATCTCGCCCGCCTCACCTGGCGCATAGGCCTTAAGCGCTCCGCTGGCAGTGGTGCAGCCGCACGAGGTTTCGGTCTTCACGATTCTGGCAGTACCCGCGCCAGCATTCTTGAGCCTGAACGTATGTTTGACGATATCGCCTTCAGTTATCGTGCCAAAATCGAAGAAGCTTTCTTCAAAGACGATGTGGCCGCGCTGGGCGGAGGGAGCAACATTCGATGCAATGGGTTGAGTTGATGGATTCGCAGGTTTATAGAAAAAATAAGAAGCCCCGAGAGTCAGCAGAACGATCAACCCGACAATGGGGTCGGTTCTGAGTAGAAAGGTATTTCTCATAAATTACCTCTTCGAATTTCTCTTCGCGAATAGGCTATCACCATAACCCGCGACAGACCTTCTCATCACATCTCCGCTTGGCTGGTTAGGGCAAGGCAAGGATGAATTTAACCAGCGCTCTTATGTCTTCTTGCGAAACTCTGGGGGCATTAGCCGGCATCGGCAGTGAGCCCCATACCCCCGAACCACCTCGGCTCACCTTCTCTATCAGTCGCGCCTCGGCATCAGACACGCCACGATATTTAGCGGCCACATCACGCCATGCGGGACCGACCACACTCCTGTTAATCGTATGGCAGGCTGTGCAGTTCGCCTTTTTAGCCAACGCCGGCATCTCGCCCGCTACAGTTGTGGTGATAGATGCAGACTGTGATGAAGCTTGAGATAAACGGAGTTGGCGCTCTGTTTCAACTTTTTGCCTTGCAGCCTGCTCCTTTTCAGCATCCTCGCGTTTGATTTTGTTAATGCGCGCTTGTGCAAGCGCTGCGTACTGACCTTGCGGAAAGCTGTTCAGGTAACCTTGGTAGCCCGCTTCGCTGGCTACGCTGTTTGCACCATCCCATGCAGCCTGATCTTTCCCGGCCAATGCAAGAGCGTCCTGCTCTTGAATTTTTTTGATTCGGCTCTTGGCTAACGCCATGAATTTTCCTTTGGGGTACTGCCCAAGGTAAGCCTGATAGTCATCGATGCTATTACCCTTTTGAACTTCAACCCATAGAGAATTTTCCGGGGAATCGGGGTTGCCGCCAAGGCTGGATACAGGCGCTTCAACTTCAGTTGGGACTCCGGCAGATGCAGGAGCGCCCGCAAGCTCTTTGAGCTTATCTACTACTTGAAAGGAATCGCATCCACGACACGTCAACGATTCGGAGTACACCACTTTATTGTCAAAAATATTTTGTATGCTGAGTGCCAAGAAATAGCCGCCGTCCTGTTTGGTGATATTGGCGGTAGCAATGAGCTCAGCCTGGAAAGCTTCAGCAATACCTTGCATGCAGCGGGTTTCGTCGCACTCCTTCTTGGCAGACTTGGATTCCTTGTTGAATATCTGGCGTGCTTTCTGCGAAACCTGATCGCCAGAAAACACTTCGTACTTCTGTTGCAACCCTTTTACCAAAGCACTTTCCATTGCCCCCGCCAAGTTCCTGTCCTCTTCGGGCAAGTGCAGCGGCATCAGCACAAGGCGATCTTTTTGAGCTTGTTGCAGCTTGGCGGATTTGGCTGCAAGCGCATTGGGAATGAAGGCATACAGAATGAGCGGAAGCAGCAAGGCGACGAGCAGTTTGTTCATTTCGATGCTTCCACAAAAAAACACGGTTTTTTTACAGGCCGCAACCTTAACCTTTATTGCAAGTTCTTGGCAACGGATTGAGTGCGGCAAGCATGGAAGCAGGCAGCGGCGGCAACTGTCCGCACACCTGCGCCGCCAGCACCTCGCCCGCCAAACCGGCCGTGAGCAAGCCGCGCGTGCCATGTGCCAGACTGCAATACAGCCCCTGCTGCACCTCGCCCACCAGTGGCATCGAACCGGGTGCGGAACAACGCGCAGAGGCCCTGCCGCTCAGACCTTCCGCCTCACCCAATGCCAGGCGCAATGCAGGCGCATATCCGGCAAGCTTGTTCAGATTCTCGGCATGATCGGCGGCACGCACTTCGGTCGACTCATCCGCAAAAGCGTGCGTCGCACCCGTGACATGCCCGTCCGAGACTGCCGGCGCGCAGTAGCCGTCGCCGCACACTACCGCCCGCAGCTCTTTGCTGGATGCGCTTTCCGGCACGATGGTGATCTGTCCGCGCACTGCCGTGAGCGGGTAATGCGCAAACTGGTCGAGCCGTTTGGCTGCATGGGCGCAACACACCAGCACGATATCGGCCTCTGCGTTCCAGGCATTGGCGTGCGCGTCGTGTCCTCGCGCACGCCAGCCCGTTGCGGTCTTTGCCAATGCATCGACCTCATGCTCCAGCCACTGGCTGATGCGACCATCGCCGGCCAATCTTTCGCACAGCTCCGGCGGCACCACCCAGCCGCCGGCGGGGAACCACAGTCCGCCAAAATCCATTGCGATGCCCGCCAACTGTCCGGCTTGCGCGGCATCCACGAACTGCAACAGATGTTCCGGCCATTCCTGTTGTGCCAGACGCGCGATGCGCTTCTGTTCCACCTCGTTGCAGGCAAGCTGCAATAGCCCGCACTCGGCACGCAACACCTCGTCCACCGGCAACTGCTCGTCCAGCAAACCCAGTGCGTGGCCGTATGCCGCCAGCACGAAACGCTGCAAGGGATTGTCGCCAGCGCCGAAGCGCGCATGCAGGATGCCGCGCGGATTGCCGGAGGCGGCGCTGGCGAGCCAGGCCGCACGCTCCACCAGCGTGACCGCGATGCCGCGTTGTGTCAAAGCATGGGCAGCGGCACAGCCCGCGATACCGCCGCCGATGACGATGGCGCTACGCGGCGTTTTGTCTTTGGGCTGCGGCAGCGCAGGAGCATTCAGCCGACCGCACACCATCTCGCGCTTGCGCCCGAAACCCGGCGTCCGCTCTACAACGAATCCCGCCTGCTGCAAGCCGCGCCGCACCCAGCCCGCGCTGGTGTAGGTGGCCAGTGTGGCGCCGGGCCGCGAAGCACGAGCGATGTTGGCCAGCACCTCGTCGCGCCACATCTCCGGATTCTTCGCCGGCGAGAAGCCGTCAAGGAACCACGCCTCCATGCACCCCGCCGGCAACTGCGGCAAGGCAGCTTCGACATCATCCAGCGCCAGCGTGAGCCGCACCCGTCCGCCGACCAGGCTCCAACGGTTCCAGCCCGGCACGCGGCGGCGCCAGCGCAGCAACAATGCTTCCGTTTGCTCCGCCAGTTCCGGCCACAAGGCCAGGGCGGCGCGCAGCTCGGTATCGCTCAAGGGGAATTTCTCGACGCTGAAGAAATCCAGACGCGCGCCTGCGGGGGCGACCTGCTCGAACAGCCGCCAGGCGCAGAGGAAATTCAAGCCGGTGCCGAAGCCCGTCTCGCCGATGCAGAAGCTCTCGCCAGCGGACAATGCGGCAAAGCGTTCGGCCAGCCGGTTGCCGTCCAGGAACACATGGCGCGTCTCTTCCAGTCCGGAATCGGCGGAAAAATACACATCGCCGTAGCGTTCGGAGAAAGGCAGGCCGTCTTTCCAGTTGAGCATCGAGATCGATTTCACAAAAGAATCCGGCGGGACTCGCCCGCCGGATCGGATCACGCAAAGAGCCGCAGCTTATTTCTTGGCTTCGGCTTCGCACTTCTTGATGGAAGCAGCCTTGGCCGCACCGGCCAGCGGCTTGCCGTCCTTGCTTACCGCCTTGGCTTCGCAGGAAGGCGCTGCCGCAGCAGCGGCTTCGCTTTCGCACTTCTTGATGGAAGCGGCCTTGGCGGCGCCGGCCAGCGGTTTGCCGTCCTTGCTTACTGCCTTGGCTTCGCAGCCGGCATCGGCAGCGAAAGCGGTGGTGGCGATGAACAAGGAAGCGATAGCCGCAACGATCAGATTACGCATATTTCAACTCTCCAGATGTTTTTATGTGAACGGACGGTAACGGCCAAACCGTCACCGTGCGCGATTATACCGTCAGCGCCCGTCGCGCCGCGCCGGAAGATAGGCGAACAGGCGCGCGCCCCACTGATGCACTCCCAGACCCAGCACGATGCTCGCCGTACCCAGCCACACTTGCGGCAGCACCGCCTCGTTGTTCAGGCCGTGCCCGAGCAACAGCGCCAGCAGCGGCGTAACCAGGGTGATGAGCGCGATGCGCCCGGCTTCCATGTGCTTGATCAGGTAGTAATACAGCACAAATCCCAGCACCGAGCCGATCACACCGAGATACACCGTGGCCGTCAGCGCGCGTTCCGGCATATCCTCCGGCAAGTGGCCGTCCGCCACCCACCACGCGATGAAGAACAGCGGCAGCGCCACGACCAGCGTACCCAGCGTCATCGCCAGCGGCGGGCTGTCGTCGCCGATGCGCTTGAGCCATACCAGGCCAAGCGACTGCGAGGTCACCGCCGTGAACAAGGCCAGCAAGCCGATGCCCGCGCCTTCGCCCAGATCGGTGCCGCCATGGAACACCAGCACCAGCCCCAACAGGCCGAGCAGCATCCCCGCCAGTTTGCTCGGGGTGAGCGCCTCTTCCTTCAGCCACAGCATCGCCCCCAGACTGGTAATGAGCGGCGACAGGCCGAACAGCACGGAGATCATGCCGGAACTGACGAACTGCGACGACCAGTAGGTGAGCGTCATCGCCGCGAACATGCTCAGCCCGCCCGCCAGGTAACCGAGCAAGGCCTTGCGGTGCAGCGGCAGGCGCACTCGCAACGCCGCCAGCACGACCGCACACAGCATCACACCGATCGCCATACGCGCAAACACCGCGAAGCTGGAACTGACGCCCAGCGCGCTCCACTTGATGGCGAGCGGCGTGGTGGACCAGATCAATATGACCGATATGAATGCTGCCGGAAGCGACATGATGTTCTCCTTGGCTCTACCCACATGCCGTCCGCATGAGCCGTGAAACGGACGGTGCAAAAACAAAAAGGCCACAGAGGATCGTCTGTGGCCTTTGGAAAAATCGTTTTACTGAATTCGGACTACAACGGAATCTCCAGACCACTATGCGCGACATGCCACGCTGCTCGCAGATTTGCGAACGGCAGGACTCGTACTTTGCGAATGATGGTCATTGGGGAATTCATGGCTGGATTATGCGGGTGCGGAGGAAATGCCGTCAACGTTAATTTGCAGCCACCACTCCAGCAATGCCAGATGCCACAGTTTGCTGCCCTGGATGCGGGTGAGGTGCGCCTCCGGCTCAGCCAGCAGCTTCTCCACATAGTCGCGTTGATATAAACCGCGCCGCAAACAGGCTTCCGAATTCAGGATGGTGCGCATCTTCTCCAGGAAATCGCCGCGCAGGTATTTCAGCGCGGGCACCGGGAAATAGCCTTTCGGCCGGTCGATCACCGCGTCGGGGATCACCCCGCGCGCGATGGCCTTGAGCGGGAACTTGCCGCCTTCCTTGAGCTTGAGCGACGGCGGCATGCGCGCCGCCAGCTCCACCAGCTCGTGGTCGAGGAACGGCACGCGCGCTTCCAGCCCCCAGGCCATGGTCATGTTGTCCACGCGCTTCACCGGGTCGTCCACCATCAACGCGGTCACATCCAGACGAAACACTTCATCGAGAAATTCATCGGCGTCGGGCCGGGCCAGTTCGCCTGCCACCCACTCGCTGGTCACGTCCGGCACATGATGCTGCGGCGCGATCATCGCGAGATATTCGCCGTGGTCGCGGTCGAAATAATGTTGCGAGAACCTTTCCAGCGGCGTGCCGCCGGCGGCGTCCATGCGCGGATACCAGAAATAGCCGCCGAACACCTCGTCCGCCCCCTGTCCCGCCAGCACCACCTTCACCTCTTCCGCCACCTTCTCGCTCAGCAGGTAGAAGGCGGTCACGTCGTAGCTCGGCATCGGCTCCGACATCTGCGCGATGGCATCCGGCAATGTTTTCAATACTTCGCTGTTGGGGATGGAAAACTTGTGGTGGCGCGTGTTGAAGTGTTTCGCCATCAGGTCGGAGTATTCGAACTCGTTGGCGGTCTCGCCCGCCACATCCTCGAAGCCGATGGAGAAGGTGTTGAGGTCATCCACGTGATCGGCCAGCAGGCCGACCAGCAAGCTGGAATCCAGGCCGCCGGAAAGCAGCACGCCGACCGGCACATCGGAGGCCAGACGGTGCCGTTCCAGCGCGCGCGACATCACCGCACGCGTCGCCGCGATCCATTGCTGTTCGGTGAGTTCCTGCGCCGGCCTGGTCGCCTCCAGCGACCAGTAACGCTGCAAGGCGACATCGCCGGACGACGTAAACTTCATGCTATGCGCGGGCGGCAGTTTCTTGATGCCGGCCAGCAGCGTGCGCGGCGCGGGCACCACGCTGTGCAGGGTGAAGTGGTGATGCAAGGCGACTGGATCGATGCTGCTATCGATACCGCCGCCCGCCAACAACGCCTGCACGGTGGAAGCGAAACGCAGGCGCGCCCCGTCCAGCGCGTAATACAGCGGTTTAATGCCGAAACGGTCGCGCGCGAGGAACAGCGACTTGTCGCGCATGTCCCACACGGCGAAGGCGAACATGCCGTAGAAACGCTGCACGCAATGCTCGCCCCAGGCATGGTAGGCCTTGAGGATCACCTCGCTGTCGCCCGCCGAGAAGAAGTCGTAGCCCATCTCCACCAGTTCGGCGCGCAACTCCTTGTAGTTGTAAATGGTGCCGTTGAACACCAGTGCCAGCTTCAGGTCGTCGTCGACCATCGGCTGGTCGGAATGCGCGGTGAGATCGATGATGGAGAGGCGCCGATGGCCGAACGCCAGTGCACCGCCGTCGAAGAAACCCTCGTGGTCCGGCCCGCGCCGCGCCAGCTTGGCGGTCATGCGCCGCAAGGCCTCCATATCCGGTGTGGACTGATCGAAACGCAACTCACCGCAAATACCGCACATGCCAGACTCCAATTGATCCGATGGCGGGATTATCCCTCACTGCCGGCGCATTTGCTCGCGGCCAACCTGATAAAATGCGCGCGATGCATACCCCTCTTACCCCGCAACGCGAAAAGTACTTCCTGTTCACCCTGGCAGGCATCCAGTTCAGCCACATCCTCGACTTCATGATCATGATGCCGCTCGGCCCGATCCTGATGGCCGAGTTCGGCATCGGCACGCACGAGTTCGGCTTGCTGGTGGCATCCTACAGCTTCAGCGCCGCATTCAGCGGCCTGCTCGCCGCCACCTTCATCGACCGCTTCGAACGCAAGCGCCTGCTGCTGATCATGTTCGCGCTGTTCGGCATCGCCACACTGGCCTGCGGGCTGGCCCCCGGTTATGCCACGCTGCTCATCGCGCGCGGCTTGGCCGGCGCGTTCGGCGGCGTGCTCGGCGCGCTGGTGCAGACCATGGTAGGCGATGTCATCCCGTTCGCGCGGCGCGCCAAGGCCAGCGGCATCGTCTCCACGGCTTTTTCATTCTCCACCGTGGCGGGGGTGCCGCTGTCGCTATGGCTGGCCAACCACCTGCAATGGCGCGCGCCGTTCGTATTCATCGCCCTGCTCACCGTGCTGTTCATCCTCGTCGGCATGCGCATCCTGCCGGAGCTGCACCACCATCTGAGCCAGGAGAAGCGCGCACATCCGTTCTCGGCGATGTTCGAGGTGCTGCGCGATGCCAACCATCTGCGCGCGTTGCTGTTCGGCGCACTGGTCATTTTCTCCGGCTTCACCGTCATCCCCTACATCACGGTGTATGCGGTGGGCAACGTCGGCATCACCCAGCACGACATCCCGCTGATCTATTTCGCCGGCGGCGCGGCGACCTTCTTCACCGCGCGCATGATCGGCCAGTGGGCCGACCAGCACGGCAAGATCCAGGCCTACCGCATCATCGCCATCGCCGCCATGTTGCCCCTGCTGCTGGTGACCCAGATCGGCGCGGTACCGCTATGGGCGTGGCTGCTCTGCACCACGGCCTTCTTCGTGCTGGTGTCCGGCCGCTTCATCCCGGCGATGGCGATCATCACCTCGGCTGCCCGCCCGCATCTGCGCGGCACCTTCATGTCGCTCAACGGCACCACGCAATCGCTGGCCATGGGGCTGGCCACCACGCTGGCCGGCTTCATCATCACGCAGCAGCCGAACGGCCAGATCGTGCATTACGAGACAGTGGGCTATGTGGCGGTGATCGCCAACCTGCTGGCGATCTGGTTCGTCTCGCGCATCGTCATGCACGACCAGCACCCCAACCTGCCGGACGTGGCGCCGAAATGAGCAAACTGCCTCTCGACAGGATCCTGCAATCGCAAGGCTTCGGCAGCCGCAAGTGGTGCCGCGAGCTGGTCGAGGACGGCGAAGTGAAAATCGGCGGCGAGACCATTACCGACACCCGCGCCACTTTCGAAACGGGCGGGCTCGAATTCAGCGTGTACGATGAACCGTGGCAATACCGCGAACATGTGTACATCGCACTGAACAAACCGGCCGACTACGAATGCTCGCGCAAGCCCAGCCATCATCCGGGCGTGCTGTCGCTGCTGCCGGAACAATTCGCGCTGCGCGACGTGCAACCGGTCGGCCGCCTCGACCACGACACCACCGGACTGCTGCTGATGTCGGACGACGGCGCCTTCATCCACGCGCAATCCTCGCCCAAGCGGCATGTACCGAAGGTGTATGTCGCCACCACGCATGAACCGGTGACGCCGCAGCTCGTCGCGCAGTTGCTGGGCGGCGTGAAACTGCACGACGAACCGGCCCCGCTGGCAGCCGAGCTGTGCGAGCAGCTCGACGAGCACCGCCTCAAGATCGTGCTGGAACAGGGGAAATACCACCAGGTGAAACGCATGCTCGCCGCGGCGGGCAACCACTGCACGGCCTTGCGCCGCACCGAGATCGGCCGGCTCAAGCTGGATACGCTGGAGCTGGCAGAAGGTGAGTGGTGCTACCTGGATGAAGCGCAGCTGGCGCTGCTGACCGGCGGCTGAAGCAACCGGTCACAAGATCGCGTCGGTCTTGCGCAGGCGGTCGGCGATCACGCGCATGACATGCAGCGCAAAGTTGGGAGTCTGCTGGATGAGGAAATTGAAGCGTTTGCGCCCGATCGGCAAGAACGCACAATCGCTTTTCGCCACGATGGTCGCCGAACGCGAGCCGTCGTCGATCATCGCCATCTCGCCGATGATCGCCCCCGCCCCGGCAGTTTCCACCACGCGGTTATGCACCACGATCTCGGCATGGCCGGCCATCAGCACGTACATCAAGTCGCCGCTATCCCCTTCTTTGAACAACGTCTCCCCGGCTGCCAGATTGTGCAGCTCGGTCTCGTGACGGAACAACTCGGCCAGATTCATGGTGCTGCCTTTCGATTAAAACGACGGTGATGATTCTAACGGGGAACCGGACAAAGTAAATCTCCCGCCCGGATCATGCCAGTTTGAGATATTTGCAGTAGGTCTCGCGCACGAACAGGATGGCGAGCAGCCCCATGACCGAGAACGCCAGCATGATGGACATGCCCGTCCGGTAGTCGCCAAGCGCCAGCGGCGCGGCACTGTCGGCGTGGGCGCGGTCGATGGCCCAACCCACCAGCGGCTGCATGATCGCAGTGCCGAGAAAAGCGCCGACGTTCACCACGCTGGTCGCCATGCCGGACAGCGCGGGCGGATTCACCTCCTTGGCGCACGACCAGCTCAGCGTGAAGCTCGGCGCGCACAAGCCCATCAGCAGGAACAGCGCATAACCGGCGAACGTGCTCATGTCCACGCCGAACAGCAGCGGCAGCCAGCACAGGCAATAGCCCAGCGCCGCGGCGAACATCACCGGTTTGCGGCGGCCGAGGCGATCCGACAGGGTGCCGATAAAGAACGCGCCGACGGCGAATCCGGCCAGCAGCAAGGTGGTGTGGTTCGCCGCCTGCGCCCGGTCCATGCCGTACACGTCGCGCAGGAACGGTACCGCCCACAATCCGGCGAAGGCGAACAGCGAACCGGCCAGCCCCATGTTCACCCACAGCCCCGGCCAGGTGGCACGGTTCTTCAGCACCGCCAGCAGCCCGTCGTACCAGTGCCCGGCGTGGGCCGGATGCGCCGCCTTGCCGTCCAGTTCGCGCAGGCTGGGCAGGCCGACCTCGCCCGGATGGTTGCGCACCCACCACCATGACAGCAGCGCCAGCAGCAGCGAGAACAGGCCGACCGCAACGAACACCGTGCGCCAGGAAACATAGGCCATCGCCCAGGCCAGCGGCGCGGCGGCCAGCAGCGAACCGACGTTGCCGAGCAGGATGGTCGCTCCCGTCACCGTGGCGAAATGCCGGTCATGGAACCAGGCTGCATTGAGTTTCAGCATCGCGATAAAGGCGACCGATACGCCGAGTCCGACCAGCAAACGTCCGAGCGATGCGGCAACCAGCGTATCCGCCATGCCGAACAACAGCGAACCGATGCCGCCGATCACCCCGCCGACCACCACCACCCGGCGCGGCCCCATGGTATCGACCAGGATGCCGGTGGGGATCTGCATCACCATATAGACGTAGAAATACGTCGCCGCCAGGCCGCCCAACGCCGCAGCGCTGGCCTGAAAAGCCAGCTGCAGATCGGACGAGATCGCCGCCGGAGCGAAGCGGTGGAAAAACGACAGCACATAGGCCAGTCCAACGATGGCGAAGGCGGTCCAGCGCAGGCGGACGAGCTGCCTGGATTGATGAATGTTCAACATGGGGCCGGGATGCAGGGAAAAGCGGATAAACTTGGCATGCCCGCATGATGAAGCATGTCGCTTCGATACTCAACACATGCGGATTCGACCCGGAAAGCTCCATGGCAATCAAAGCGACCATCTTCAAAGCCAATCTGCAGATCGCGGATATGGAACGCCACTACTATCAGGATCACCAGCTCACGCTGGCACGCCACCCCTCGGAAACCGACGAGCGCATGATGGTGCGGCTGCTGGCCTTTGCCCTGCACGCCCACGAACATCTCGAATTCGGTCAGGGCATGACCGACGAGGGAGAGGCCGACTTGTGGCAGAAGGACCTCACCGGCGCCATCGAACTGTGGATCGATGTCGGCATCCCCGACGAGAAGCTGATTCGCAAAGCCTGCGGCCGTTCGAATCAGGTGGTGGTGTACAGCTACGGCGGGCGTGTCGCCGACATGTGGTTCGCACAGAACAGCGCACAGTTCGAGCGCCAGAAGAACCTCGCCATCATCAACCTGCGGCCGGAAGACACGCGCGAACTGTCCAAGCTGGCGCAACGCAGCATGGATCTGCAATGCACCATTCAGGATGGACAGGTGTGGCTGAGCGACGGCAATGCCAGCGTGCAGGTGGAACGGCTGATGCTGAAAGCCGCCGGCGACGGCAGGTAGGAAAGACCGGAAATTGTGCGTTACCGCACAGAACATGCGGGGGCAGAATGAGACTATGCGTCCAGGTGCTCTGTCTCCTCCCCTGCTGAGCGCCCGTAGTGTCTGGACCCGGTCAACGGCAATCCCGTTCCGGGTCCTTTTTTATGCTATTTGGCAGTGGCCCGGGCGATCAGTTTCTGCAACTCGCCCTGCTCGTACATGTCTTTCATGATGTCCGAGCCGCCGATCAGCTCGCCGTCGATGTAGCACTGCGGGAAGGTCGGGAAGTCGGCATAGAACTTCAGGTAGTCGTAGGCGCCCTTGTCTTCCAGCACGTTCACGGCGACGTATTTCTCCACCCCGCAGGCTTTGAGCACCTGCGCCGCCCGGCCGGAAAAGCCGCATTGCGGGAATTGCGGCGTGCCTTTCATGTAGAGCACCACGGGGTTGCCGGTCACGGTCTGCCGGATCTTTTCCAGCGCAAGCTGTTTCTCGTCCATATTCTTCTCCAAAATTTTCAGGCCTGTTCGGCCCACTGCTCGGGTGTGAAAGTCTTCATCGACAAGGCATGGATGATCTCCATCTTGTCGCCCAATATCTGGAACACCAGCCGTTGCCGCTGCAACATGCCCTTGCCCTCGAATGCCTTGCTCACGATCACCGCCTCGAAGTGGCGGCCGTCGCCCTCGACCTCGATGTGTTCGCACTGCAGCCCCTGCTGGATGTAATCCCTGACGTTGTCCGGTGTCACCATGCCCTGCTCCATCAAACTCATGTTCGAGCCAGCTCGGCCAGCTTCGCATCCTCGATGCGGATATGATCGACCAGCCAGACACGCATATACGCCAGCACATCGAACTGCGCCACCAGCGGATTGGCATGCAGTTCCTCGTAGAACTCGCCGATCTTCTCCTCGAACGCGTGGTGCTGGTGCAACTGGCGATTGATCCCGCCGAATCCGTAGTGGTTCATCATCTGCTCTTCGGCGCGGAAATGTATCTTGGCATAGGCATCGAGCGATTTTATCAATCTGGCTACATGGCGCGCACCGCGCTTGTTGATGACCACCGTATACAAGTCGTTGATCAGGTCGAACAGATAGCGGTGATGTTCGTCGATCACATCGATACCCACGCTCAGGCTGTCATCCCAAGGTATCCAGGCATCCTCGCGATGCTTGACCGGCGGCAAGGTGAGTACCTGTTTGGGGTCGATGATATCGTCCCGATAAAGTTCGCGGATGCGCAGTATCTCAGGCATCGCCGCATGGAAGGCATTCGCCACCACCGGATCGAAATGCTTGCCCGCTTCGGACATCACCCAGTCATGCGCGACTTCGACCGGCCAGGGTTCCTTGTACGGACGCGTCGAAGTCAGCGCGTCGAACACATCGGCCACCGCGCAGATTCTGGCCAGCAACGGTATCTGCCCTTCCTTCAAGCCCTGCGGATAGCCTTTGCCATCCCAGCGCTCGTGGTGCGATCCGGCGATATCGCGCGCCGCCTTGATCAACTCGTCTTTGCCGTCGAGGATGGTGACGCCGATATCGGTATGCGTCTTCATCACTTCGAATTCCTCGGGCGTCAACTTACCCGGTTTGAGCAGCACCGCGTCGGCGATGCCGATCTTGCCCACATCGTGCATCGGCGCGGCCACATACAGCAACTCGCGCTGATCATCGGGCAAACCCATCGCCTTGGCGATCGCCTGTGCGTAATTGGTCATGCGCATGATGTGCCAGCCGGTCTCGTTGTCGCGATATTCCGAGGCCACCCCCAGACTGCGGATCGCATCGGCTCGGGCCTCTTCGAGTTCCAGCTCGCGGATGCGCAGGGTCTCATTGGACAACGCGCGCTGAACCAGGCCGGACAAAGCACGCGCCAGGTCGGAAAAGAATTCCTGGTGGCTCGCGCTCAATTCGTAATCAAGCGGGACGAACAGCACGGCGTAGCCCACTCCCTGCCCGTCGATATGCAACGGCAGCAACAGCACGCGCGCCGGCGCACCGGCCCGCCCATCCTCGGATGAATCGTTGAATTGGATATCGTGCGTCTGGCATTGTTGGGCAACGGCCTGGCCGGCGAACCCGGCTCCCTCCCACTTCATGCCGGTCTTCCAGGCCGGCTCCATGCCGAACTGCGCGACCTGGAAATAACGTCCGCGCGGGTTGCGCAGCAGGATCGCCCCGCGCGATTCGAGCTGCAGGTCGCGGTAACTCTTCAGTATGGTGAACAGCCGCTCCAGCAGGACATCCAGATCCGACGTCGAACTGCTGGTGATGGTCAGTTCGAACACCAACCTGCTGATCGCGAACATCTCTTGCTCTTTGTCCATCACATCACTCCTCCTGATCGGCATGCCTGCCGACATCGCACCTCATCGATGCCTTTTGCGGACATTCTATGATCCGTCAAAAATTTTCCCCAAGCCCGGTGCATTAGGCCACATTTTGCCGAGTCAGACAATTTTGCGCCCGCACTTCCGGCTGCTGCACCTCCTGGAAAACAGCCACCCGGTTGCGCCCATCCCGCTTGGCCGTGTAGAGCGCGGCATCGGCCTCGGCCAGCAGATCTTTCAGTTCGCATGTCCTGCCTGCCGGACAGTGCGCGACCCCGATGCTCACCGTAACCGACAGCGCGCCATATTCGGTGGCGATCACCGAGGCAGCGACGGTTGCGCGCAGCGATTCGGCCATCGCCATGGCCCCCTCCATCCCGGCATCCGGCACGACCACGCAGAACTCCTCGCCGCCGTAGCGCCCCAACAGGTCGCCGCCGCGCAAGCGGCCTGCCAACAGGCGCGTGGTCTCGCGCAACACATCATCCCCGGCCGGATGGCCGTGCGTATCGTTGATGCGCTTGAAATGATCCACATCGATCATCAACAGCGCCATGGAACGCTCCCCGCGTTGCGCCAGCATCCGCCCGGCATAGTCGAGCAACGCGCGCCGATTCGGCACACCGGTCAGGCTGTCGGTCATCGCCAGATGGCGGATCTCCCTGTCCGCACGTTCCTTGACCATGAATACGAAGCCGAGCGACCCCAGCAAAGTAGTCGCCATGATGGCAACGAAGGAAACGAACTGGACCCAATGAATGGTGCCGACAGTCTGCGGCTGGGACAGGTCGCCGCTGCCGTTCAGCGCGACAAAAGCGCGCAGGCAGAGCACGGCCATGATGGCCAGGACGCCGCCGAGCAACAAACGCCAAGCCTGCCCGGTGCGCGTTTCCGGGTCGGACAGCAGGGCGCGGATGACCAGCGCCATCTGGAAACCGAAGATGAGGCTGCCCCAAACGAAACGCCCGCGCATATCGTCCAGTAATAATGCCGCCATCAGCACGGTCAGGATGACAGGCAGGACATACTGCCAGCGCGGCAGCGGACGCTGCTGGAACTCGTAGATGGCGGCCAGCACCAGTGCATGCGCGCCGGCTTTCAATGCGTTGGCGACAACCACGGAATAGATGTCGGGGATCGTGCCACGCGCGGCGATCAGCATCCAGGTCAGCGTTTCCAGCAGGACCGCCAGCGCCCATTTGCCCATGCCTTCGCGTTTGCTCTCGCGCTTGCTGGCGGAAGCGACAAACAGCCCGAGCACCATCATGGCATTGGTCAGGATCAGGGCAAACAGCAGCGTGCGCGGATCAAGATTCATGAATCATCTCCGGCAACACATAGCTCCAGTCCAGGCTGCCTTCATCGTTAAAGAACACCCGCTCCTGCGCGGCACCCTGCTCGCGTAATTTGAGTTTCAATTCAACCGCCTTCATTTTGCGTAACTCCGTGACACCGAAACAGGCGACCATGGTCCGCACCAACGTATCGCCCGCCACCGCCTTGATCGCGCAATGGATCCCCGCACCGCTCTTGCGGCGCGACTCCAGCAGATAGGCCAGTTCCTCCTGCAAGGCCGCTATGTGCTCGCGCAATACCCGCATCTCCGCCTCCAGTCCGGCCAGCGCCTTATTGTTCCCGGCGAAGCGGGCGGCCATCTTTTGCCAGCCCTCCTGTTGCGCAGCATTCAATTTCACCACTCCCTGGCGGATGCTCTTCGCCAGCGCGAGGAATTTGGCAAACTCATCGTCCGCCAGCAGTTGCGCCTGCGCCTGGTCTTTGGCCGCGATGGCCCGGTTGCAATCGTCTATCGCCTTGTACACCTGACCGATCTGCCCGTCCACGCCCGACAGGTCCGGCACCAGCATGGAAACCAGTGTTTCCCTGCCGCGACAGGCAGCGGAAGATCCGATCCCCACCGTTTTCCCGGCGATCGCGCAGCCCTCCGCAGCACCGAGCTCGACATTCGTCGCGACGATCTCGCAATTCACCGCCTGTTCCACCGCGACCGTCTCGCCCATGATCAAACAGCTCTCGGCATATTTCAGCGCGACCCGCCCATCCCTCGCCTCGATCACTGAATTGAGCGTACGGCCGTTCGAAGTGATCTCGCCGCCATAACATCTGGCACTGCCGCCCGACAGGTTCTTTTCCAGCAGGACGGAGCCGCCCTGCGAAACGATGTCGCCGTAGACATCGGAACGGAAGGTCATGTTCTTGCCTTCGACGATACGCCCCTCCTGCACCTCGCCGTGCTCGACGAAGTCGTTGCCGGTCAACGAAAGATCGCCGGTGGTCCGCACGCTGACACCGCCCTTGTTCTCGATCTTCTCCGTGATGGCGATGTGATTGGTCGCCATATCCAGCGACAGGAACCCGTCCCTGTTCGACACGATGTATTCGGCACCGTCCACCGTCTCCACCCGCGTGCCGTCGCCCGCCATGGCGGACAGATCGAAATCCTCGGGGATAGGCGGTTCGATCATCGCGCCATCCACCCTGAAGCCCGGCTTGCCGAGCACGCGTTTCTTCTTCTTCAGCAGCCGCACATCCTTGGCGATCTGCGGGAAACGGTTCTGGTATTTGCGCAGGTCGGCCTTGCCGTTGGCCAGCCGCTTGGGCGAGTTGTCGCGACGCAAGGCATCGCACACCTCCTCGATCTCGGCATCGCTGCCCTCGGTGGCATCCAATCGGGTAGCAACCTCCATGCGCACCGTCTCGCGGCGCGCGATCACTCCGGCCACTGCGTCGACAGCAATGCCGAAACGCACCCCCTTCAGCCACATGTCCGCCACAAACTCGTCCAGGTCGAGTTGTGTCGGCTTCAACTCGACCTTTTTGGCCGAGCCGATGATGGGCGCAACACCATCCGGGTCCGGTTCACCGTACACCGGCACCTCAGTTTCCACCTCAATCATGGCCGGTTCGAACAGATACATCGCGCTGCTGCTCTCGGCTTCCACCTTCACCGCCTTGTACAAGGCACGGCGTTGCGGCGTGAACTCCACGACATCCGCCGCCAGCCGTACTTTGCCGCTCAGGCCGTGCGCATCCAGAATGGCGTCGTAGTCGTACAACAACCCGCTGAACAGACAGTAATCCAATCCGGCGAACCGCGCTCCCTCGCCGAACAAACGGTCGATGAACTGCGCGAACCCGCCGCCCACGGGAAAGTTCGCCAAGTCGACGAAGATGCCTCCCGGTTGCCGCTGCAAATACCCGGGCAGCGGAAGCCCGGCCTGCCTGAAATCCGCCGCGGCCTGACTCTCAGCCATCAGTTCTCCGCCATATGCTTGTAGATGTAGTTTTGCAGCGGGATGCGGTCGCGCGCCTCGATCTGGTGGAACTCCATCCCGCACACGACACCGCTGCCTTCCGCGTCGCTGCCGATGTTGCGGATGATCGCAGGCACCACGAACACCATCTCCTCACCGTCGACCGGCAGGCGGAAACTCACCGTCACATCTTCGCCCAATTGGCCGACCTCGGTCCTGGACTGGATACGCGCGCCGGACACGCTCATATCCACAATGGTCGCCGGTATCGGATTGGCCGAGGCTTTCGATTTGACCGAACAGACCAGCTTGAGCTTGATGCGCAAGGCGCGGCGCATGTTGACGGTGGTGACCTGCGCGGGAAAGGAAAGATGCAGATAGGGGAACGGCGCCAGGCACACGTTCACCACGTCGGAAGTGAATTCGTAAGTCTTGGTGCCGGAAAAGCCGCGCACCAGATAGCTCTCTCCTTTCTTGACGAACAGCAGCTTCTCGTCGCGCATGGGGTGCGACACCAGCACACTCTTCTTGCCCATATAGCCGATCAGCTTCACATAGTGCTGCTCTTTGCCGGCGGAGAAATCCTGCAATTGCAGCACATCGCCGATCCCCAGTTTCACCGAGGGCAGATCGGTGGTCTCTGTTTGTTTGCCGTGGTGTGCCGCTTCGCTCATGACACTTCTCTTGATGGTGTGGTTGATGCAAAAAGACCCTATGGATTATGCATCATCTTGCAAGCTGCTGCTCAAGCAGATCAAGCCTGCGCACCGCATGAACCATTACCCCTCCACTCTCCATCCGGAGTAACATGAACTTAGCGGATAGCCCGTGCGCGGGCTGGTTTGCGAGAAGGAGGCAATCATGGATCCTTTAGCCAGCATCAATAGCAATGCCTCATTGGTCGGCATCCTTTCAAGCGGAAGTACCGCACCAACGTATGGGTTGTTATCGTCCGAGATCAGCCTGTCGACACCCGGCCTGTTCAGCAATGCATCGACGTTCGTCGGCATCTCGGCGAGGGGGCAGTTGCTGTCCGCAGCCGTCGCCTTCCAGAACCGGATGCAAGCGCTCAAACCCGGCACGGCGACCAGCGGCGGCGGACAGAACTTCGGCACCGATCTCGCCAGCCTGGCGGCAGAGGCGCAAAGCTTTGTCGACAGTTTCAATGCCTTGCAGGAGCGGGGCGCCGATATCAATACCACGCCCAATCTGCCCAGCGGCGGCGTTTCCGGCGCAGCCGAACTGCTTAGGTCGCTCGATACGCAAGCGCAGGCCAGCTTCGCCAATGGCAACTCGACGCTGAACAAGCTGGCGCAACTGGGTATCGAATTCCAGCCGTCCGTATTCCCCGGCAATGGCGGCAAACTGAGCCTGGACTTGGACAAACTGGAAGCGGCGTTCAACAGCGATGCCGCCGGCGCGTTCGCATTGCTATCGAAAGCGGCCGATGCCTTCAGCGGCGTGGCGGACAGCTTCATCCGCGAATCGGGCAGCCAGTTCGCCTCCGTCGGGTCGCTGCAATCCTCGCTCGGCTTCAGCCTGTTCGCCGACAGTCTGGGCAATCAGACGCAATTCGACAGCAACCTCTCCAACCTGCTGAACTCGGGACTGCTGACCGGCAGCCCCAACATCCGGCAGGTGTTCGCCGCACTCAACGAGTACACGATGGTGTCGAAGCTGTTCGGTTAGCGTTGCGCCAGCGCGCGCAATACCGCTTGCAGCAAGACCCAACAATGCCCCACCGATTCGATCTCGACCCGCTCGCCCGGCGCATGCGCGCCGCGGATATCCGGGCCGAACGAGATCATGTCCAAGTGCGGATGGCTGGCAGCGAGCAGGCCACATTCCAGCCCGGCATGGATCACCTGCAAGTTCGCCGGCTGGCCGAACTGCTCGGTATAGACCTGCTGGCACAGTGCCAGCAGATGCGACGACGGATCCGGCGTCCAGCCCGGATAGGCACCGTCCTTGTATGCATCGAGGCCGTGCGCCACGGCATACGACACCAGCTTGCCGGCCAATGCATCGGCGCGTCCATCCTGCAAGGAACGCACCTTGAACGTCGCCTTGAACACCCCCTGCGCCAATGTCAGCACCCCAAGGTTGCTGGAGGTATCGGTCACCCCCGGAAAATCCTCGCTGACGCGGTCGACGCCGTTCACCGCATTGTCGAGGAACCCCAGCAAACGGTCGCGCCCGGCCTGCTGCAAAGCTTGGCCGAACGGCAGTTCGTCTTCCGCATACACGAACGACACGCCCGCATCGGCGTCGGCAAAGCGCTGCCGCCAGGCTGCCAGCCGGTGCTCCACCCAATCGTCGATGCCCGGCACGGCCGCGGCCGGCAAGGCACACACCGCGAATGCCTCGCGCGGGATGGCATTGCGCGCCGAGCCGCCCTTCATCTCG
Organism: Sideroxyarcus sp.; assembly: GCA_035299445.1. Taxonomy (GTDB): domain Bacteria; phylum Pseudomonadota; class Gammaproteobacteria; order Burkholderiales; family Gallionellaceae; genus Sideroxyarcus. Next base: position 163,867 of record DATGWO010000014.1, on the reverse strand, counting down.
ATCAGCCGGATATCCGTGTGCGCCGCCAGGTCGCGCAGCGCCTCCGCCAGCAGCTTGATGGCGTTGCCGCGACCGAGATGGATGTCGATGCCGGAGTGGCCGCCGCGCAGACCGGCCACATCGAAACGCAACACCGCATAGTCCGGCGGCACCTCCTCCTGCACGCAGGCGTGGCGCACTTCCACATCCACGCCGCCCGCGCAGCCGAGATAGAAATGTCCCCATTCCTCGGTATCGAGATTGATCAGCGTTTTGCCGTGCAGCGTGCCGGACTGCAAGCCGCGCGCGCCGTCCATGCCGGATTCCTCGTTGACGGTGAGCAGTACTTCCAGCGGCGGATGCGACAGTCCCGGTTCTTCCAGCGCGGCCAGCGCCAGCGCGACACCGATGCCGTTGTCCGCCCCCAGCGTGGTGTCCTCGGCGATCACCCAGCCGTCGCGGATCACTGTTTGGATCGGGTCGCGTGCGAAATCGTGCACCGTACCGGCATTCGCCTGACACACCATGTCGAGATGGCCTTGCAGGATCACGCCGGGGGCGGATTCGCAGCCGCGACTGGCCGGTTTGCGCAGGATCAGGTTGCCAATCGCATCGACCTCGTGCGCGATACGGTGCGACGCGGCCCAGTCGATCATATGCTGACGCAGCACAGCTTCCTGATTGGAAGCGCGCGGGATCTCGCATAGCTTGGCGAAATGCACCCAGACGGAACGGGGTTGCAGGATAGTCAGGTCGTTGCTCGTTGTCATTGAAGATCACCCAAGGAAATCAGTTTTGCGGGCGCAGTATAAAGCGTTGGCGTCACAGCCACGCAGCCGGAGAAAACTGATAGCATGAAGCAGGCCCGGAAGCGAGTGCAGCGATGGTCAGGCGCTTCTCGAATCGACACTTTCAGGAGGACTACCATGAGCCAAAAGAAATTCGTCTACGCCTTCACCGAAGGCGACGGCAAGAACAAGAAACTGCTGGGCGGCAAGGGTGCCAACCTGTGCGAGATGACACAGATCGGGCTGAACGTGCCGCCCGGCTTCGTCATCACCACCGAGACCTGCCTCGACTATCTGGATGCCGGACACAAGCTGCCCGCCGGGGTGATGGACGAGGTGCGCCGGCACATGGCACAGCTGGAGAAGGCCACCGGCAAGGGCTTCGGCGACGCGAACAATCCATTGCTGGTGTCGGTGCGCTCCGGCTCGGCCATGTCCATGCCGGGCATGATGGACACCATCCTCAACCTCGGCCTCAACAGCGACACGCTGCAAGGCCTGATCAAGCAGACCGGCGACGAACGCTTCGCCTACGACGCCTACCGCCGTTTCGTGCAACTGTTCGGCAAGGTCGCGCTGGGCATGCCGGACGAGTTGTTCGACGGCCCGTTCGAGGCGGTCAAGCAGCGCGAGGGGGCCAAGGAGGACATCGCGCTCTCCGCCGCCAACCTGCGCGAGATCACCGGCCTGTTCCTCGATGCCGTGCACGGCCACACCGGTAAACCATTCCCGCAAGACCCGTTCGAGCAGTTGGAGATCGCCATCCAGGCGGTGTTCAATTCCTGGATGGGCAAGCGCGCCGTGGACTACCGGCGCGAGTTCAAGATCACGCCGGACAAGGCCAACGGCACCGCGGTCAACGTGTGCACCATGGTGTTCGGCAACCGCGGTTTTGATTCGGCCACCGGCGTCGGCTTCACCCGCAATCCGGCCACCGGCGAGAACCAGATGTTCGGCGAATATCTGGTGAACGCACAGGGCGAGGATGTCGTCGCCGGCATCCGCACGCCCAAACCGATCGCGCAGATGGCCGAGGAGATGCCCGACCTCTACCGGCAATTGGTTGAGCTGCGCGACAAGCTGGAAGCGCACTACCGCGAAGTGCAGGACTTCGAGTTCACCATCGAGCGCGGCACGCTGTACAGCCTGCAAACACGCAACGGCAAGATGAACGCGCATGCCATGGTGCGCACCTCGGTAGAGATGCACGAGAGCGGACTGATCAGCAAGGAGCAGGCGCTGCTGCGCATCGAACCGGAAGTGCTGCAACAGATGCTGTTCCCCCGCCTCGACCCGAAACACAAGGCGATCTCGCTGGCGAAAGGCCTGCCGGCCTCGCCCGGTGCGGCATGCGGCCGTGCGGTGTTCGACGCCGACCGCGCCGAGCAGATGGGACACAGCGGCCAGCTGGTGATCCTGGTGCGCGAGGAGACCAAACCGGAAGACATCCACGGCTTCTTCGCCTCGCAGGGCATCCTCACCAGCCGCGGCGGCAAAACCTCGCACGCGGCAGTGGTGGCGCGCGGCATGGGCAAGCCCTGCGTCGCCGGTGCCGAGGGCATCCACGTCGACACCCTCGCGCGCAAGGCGACCATCGGCGATAGCGTGATCAAGGAGGGCGACCTGCTCACCATCGACGGCACCAGCGGCAACATCTACCTGGGCGCTGTGCCCACGGTGGAGGCAGAGTTCACCGACGACCTGAAGACCCTGCTGTCATGGGCCGACCAGGCGGCCAGACTGAAAGTCATGGCCAATGCCGACAGTTCGCAGGATGCTCAGCGCGCGCTGAACTACGGCGCCACCGGCATCGGCCTGTGCCGCACCGAGCGCATGTTCAACGCGCAGGACCGCCTGCCCATCGTGCTCGAGATGATCGTGGCCGACACGCTGGAACAGCGCCAGGAAGCGCTGGACAAGCTGCTGCCGATCCAGCGCAGCGATTTTCAGGCGCTGTTCGAGGTGATGTCGCCGCGACCGGTGACCATCCGCCTGCTCGATCCGCCCATCCACGAGTTCCTGCCCACCGAATCGCAACTGGTGGCCGACCTGGAACATCTGCGCCAGCTGCGCAGCACCGCGCGCGGCGTCGACATCCTGGCCGACACCCTGCGCCTGCTGTCGCCCGGCGATACGACGGCGCACGACATCCACACGCTGGCCGACTCCAGCGTGGTGGAGGCTGCCATCGCCAAGAAAGAGGCCATCCTGAGAAAGGTGCGCGCGCTGCACGAGGTCAACCCCATGCTGGGCCACCGCGGCGTGCGCCTGGGCATCACCTTCCCCGAGATCTACGCCATGCAGATCCGCGCCATCCTCGAAGCCTCGGCGGCATGCAGCAAGCGCGGCATCGAGAACCACCCCGAGATCATGGTGCCGCAGGTGTGCACCTCGGAAGAACTGAAAGCGGTGCGAAAGTTCGTCGACGACATCCATGGACAAGTGGAGACCGCCACCGGACAGAAGCTGGATTTCAAGTTCGGCAGCATGATCGAAGTGGTGCGCGCCTGCATGCGCGCCGACAAGCTGGCCGAGGAAGCCGACTTCTTCAGCTTCGGCACCAATGACCTCACCCAGGCCACCTTCTCGTTCTCGCGCGAAGATGCCGAGAACAAGTTCCTGCCGATGTACAACGCGGTGAAGATATTGCGCGACAACCCGTTCGAGGTACTGGATACGCAGGGCGTCGGCAAGCTGATGGAGCTGGCGGTGAACTGGGGACGGCAGACCAAGCCGGAACTGAAGATCGGCATCTGCGGCGAGCACGGCGGCCATCCCGCCTCCATCGATTTCTGCCACCGCATCGGCCTCAGCTATGTCTCCTGCTCGGCGCCGCGCGTCCCCATCGCCCGCCTCGCCGCGGCGCATGCGGCCTTGAAGCATAAGGCCTGATCCAGCACATCTAGCCGAAGCTGCCCGCTTCGACTAAATGCGCAACACGCCATCCGGACAGGCCGGGGAATGCTCCAAGCCGGATATGTCCGGCATGAGCGCAAGGCTGGTGTGCTCTTCAAACTTCATCGCCCTGCACTTCAGTTCAGCCAGCGGGACATGCACCTCTGCACCCGCCGCCGCGAACGCGATGGTGTTGCCGCTTTGGCACATGGGGAACATCATGGCGCGGCCGTCGAAAGCAGCTTCGATATGCACGAAGCCGCCCTTATAACCGCGACTCAGCCCGATCAGGTTGACCGCCAGCAAGCCTTGCTCGCTCAGGCGTGAACGGCAAGCCTGATAGAACGGCAACGTGTTGAGATCGCCGGGATGCGCATGCTCGTTGAAGCCGTCGACCAGGATCAGGTCGTAGGTCTCGTCGGTAACGGAGATGTATTCGACGCCGTCGCCGATCACCACATGCAGGGTCTCGCTGTCGTCCGGCAGCTCGAAATACCGCTGCGCCGCCTCCACCACGCGCGGGTCGATCTCCACCACCGTCAGCTGAGCCAGCGGGAAATTGAGATACAGGAACTTGGCGAGGGAGCCGGCACCGAGGCCGATCAGCAAGGCATTGCGCGGAAAACTTGCGTCGTCGCGCATAAGCAGGCTCGCCATCATCACCCTGGTGTATTCCAGCTCCAGATGCCAGGGAGCATCGATGCGCATCGCGCCCTGCATCCAGCGCTCATCAAAGTGCAGTGAACGGACGCCGTTCTTCTCTCGAATGTCGATTGAGAATTCCATTTTCCGATTCTAACGCAACGTTGCAGGCCGGAACGCCGCGCCCCGTCTGCTATCATCGCGCCCATGCTCAATATCCAGAATCTGACCTACCTGCAAGGCGGCACCCCGCTACTCCAGAACGTGAATCTACAGGCCTTCGCCGACCAGCGCATCGGGCTGGTCGGCCAGAACGGCTGCGGCAAATCGACGCTGTTCCGCCTGATACGCGGCGAGATCAAACCGGATGGCGGAGAGGTTTCGCTGCAAGCCGGCAAGACCCTCGCCTTCGTCGAACAGGAGATCGCCAACTCCGACCTGCCCGCGCTCGAGTTCGTGCTCGACGGCGATGCTGAATTGCGCCTGCTGGAGAAGACACTGGCGCAAGAGAACCACGACAGCGCGTGGTTCGACGCGCAGCACCGCTACGAGGCCATCGACGGCTACGGCGCCAAGGCACGTGCCGCGCAACTGTTGAACGGCCTGGGTTTCGCCAACGACACGCTGGGACGCAAGGTCGAGAGCTTCTCCGGCGGCTGGCGCATGCGGTTGAACCTGGCGCGCGCACTGATGCACCGCGCCGACCTGCTGCTGCTGGACGAACCGACCAACCACCTCGATCTCGAAGCCATACTCTGGCTGGAACAATACCTCGCGCGCTACCCCGGCAGCATCCTGCTGGTCTCGCATGACCGCGAATTCCTCAACGCCTGCGTCAACCGCATCGCGCATGTGCACGACAAGACCATAGATTGCTACAGCGGCGACTACGACGACTTCGAACGCACCCGTGCCGAGCGCATCGCGCAGCAGAACCAGGCCTTCGAACGCCAGCAGGAAAAGATCGCGCACATGGAAGACTTCGTGCGCCGCTTCCGCGCCCAGGCCACCAAGGCCAAGCAGGCGCAGAGCCGCATCAAGGCGCTGGAACGTATCGAACGTATCGCCGCCGTACACATCACCGACGGCCACTTCGAGTTGGAGATCGAAGCGCCGGAGCGCAGCCCGGACTTGCTGCTGCGCGCGGAGAAGATGGGCTTCGCCTACGGCGACAAGAAACTGTTCAACAACATCGAACTGTTCCTGCGCGCCGGGGCGCGCATCGCCCTGCTCGGCCCCAACGGCGCGGGCAAATCCACGCTGATCAAACTGCTGGTGGGCGAGTTGCAGCCCACCGCAGGCAAGCTCGAATTCACCCCCGACATCCGCATCGGCTACTTTGCCCAACACCAGTTGGAGAACCTCGACAGCGCCGCCACGCCGCTGCAACACATGGAGCGCGTCGCACCCAAGGAGACCACGCTGGCGCTGCGCAGCTTCCTCGGCCGCTTCGGCTTGGCCTCTGACAGCGAAGACCGCCCGGTGGCCACCTTCTCCGGCGGCGAGAAGAGCCGCTTGGCGCTGGCTCTGCTGGCTTGGCAGAAGCCGCACCTGCTGCTGCTCGACGAACCCACCAACCATCTCGACCTCGACATGCGCGACGCGCTCACCATCGCGCTGGAGGAATACACCGGCGCCGTGGTGCTGGTGTCGCACGACCGCAGCCTGATCCGCGCGGTGGCCGACGAACTATGGCTGGTGGCCGACGGCGAAGCCAAGCTGTTCGACGGCGACCTGGAAGACTACAAGAGCTGGATCGAGAACCGCCGCCCGCGCGAGACGGTGGCCCCCCCGGACAAACCCAAAGCGCAGAACGCACCCAGACAGAACCGCAAAGCGCTGCAGTCGAAACAGAACAAACTCGAGACCGAATTGAACAAGGCACAGGCCGAACTCGCCGCCATCAATCAGCAACTGGCCGATCCGGACACCTATAGCAATCCCGACCGCACGAAAGTCGAGAAGCTGAATGCCGAACACGCGCGGCTACAGGCGAAAGTGGCGGAACTGGAAGAAGGCTGGTTGGAATTGGAGATGGCCAAAGAAGAAGCGGGCTGAACGCCCGCTCCTTCACTGCAACCCGATGCTGATAAAACTCAGCGATGCATCGCGTTAAGCTGCTTGGCGATCACATCGTGATTCAGCCACAGCACGGGACCGGCAGGGTTGGACGACTCGTGGAACATCAACGGCCCGGTGCCTTCCAGCACCAGCGAGCTCAACACATCGGTCACCAGCGCATCGCGGCTCTTGTGCATCTTGGTGATGTCGTCCGAGGTGCCGATCATGATGTCGGCCAGCTCGGCGGTATTCGGCATCGGCCATGCCTCGAAATTGCGAAAGCCTTTCATCACATCGCTGTCGTTATAGGCGTCGATCTTTTGCAGCAGGCTTTCCAGTGTCTGGCCTTCCTGCAACACGTCGCGGCAGGCTTGCCACTGCGCTTCCGCCCAGGCCCCGCCCTGTTCTTTCTTCAGCGCCTTCAGCAAGGGGAACAGCGACAACTCCACGCCCACGAAGATGTCGGAAGAGTTGGTGCGGATCTCGGGGCAGTTGTAGACCGTGGCCTTGATGCCCTGCTTCCATGCGTCTTCCGCGATGCGCTCCAGCAGCATCTTGGCCTTGCCCTGCGTGTAGCTGGTGTAGGTCTGCCACTGGTAGCGGTCGTCGATGAGGATCTCGGTGCCGTGGTAACCGTAAGCGCTGTAACGCACCTGCCCACCGCTCTTCTCCAGCCGCGCGCGGATCGCGGCGCTGCCGTCGATCAGGTGCTTGAAGGTGTTGGCGGTGACTTCGTCGAAGTTCATCAAGATCAGCTTGCCCAGATCGCTGTTGAGCAGCGCGCTGGAAGATAGGAAACGCTCGCCGCGCCCCTTGTAGATACGGTTGGCGATGGCGAGGAACACCTTCACCTTGGGGATGCCGCCCGCCATGGTATGCGCGAAGAAGGCATTGGCGCCGTCCGGGATTAGCTTGTCCAGCTCGGCCATCACCTTGGCCACGCCGTCCTTGAAACGCTGCACGCCGACTGCGCGGCATTTCTCGATATGCGCGAAATCGAGCTTGTCGTCCTGCCAGGTCTTCAGCGTCAGTACGTCGAGCATGTCGGTCGGTGTCGGCGTGCCCGCGGGCGCATCCAGATCAAAACCGGCCATCAGCGGCACGTTGATGATGCGGCCGCCCAGATTGGCTTCCGCCGTTGCCAGTTCCTCCGCGGTCAGCGCGCGCAGCGCATTGTTCTCGTCGCGACGGCCCACCGTGATGCCGACGATGGTCATACCTGCCTTGCGCGCCTCGTTGATCAGGCCGTTGGCATAGCCGCGGCCGAACAGCTCTCCGAACAACACAAAGACATCGCCTTTGCGGAAGATGTTGGACTGCGGAACGTTGCGAAGAGGGATGGGTGCTTTCATGAAGATGGGTTCCTGTTGGGTGGATTTCGCCGGTTCAGATTCAGACAAGTCGCATTGATTTACAAAATAGGCGCCATTATAAAGAAAGAAAGCCGTCACGATGCATCTGAAAGTGCCGTTACCGGCTGCCACAAGCATAAAACCTGTATTTTCGCGCTGCGGCATGTGAGAATCGCGCAACCCAAGCCAAGGATGGAGCCATGTCCAATCTCATCGAAGTCGAAGACCTGCATTTCTCCTACGGCCCGCTCAAGGTATTGAAGGGCATCAACCTCGCCATCCCGCAGGGCAAAGTCGTCGGCATCATGGGGCCCAGCGGCTGCGGCAAATCCACCCTGCTGCGCCATTTCGGCGGCCAGCTGCGCCCGGCGCAGGGCCGCGTCAAATTCATGGGGCAGACTGTGCACGAACTCGACAGCGACGAGCTGTACCGCATGCGCCTGAAGATGGGCATGATGTTCCAGGTCAGCGGCTTGTTCACCGACCTGTCGGTCTACGACAACCTGGCCTTCCCCATGCGCGAGAACACCGACCTGCCGGAACAGGTCATCCGCGACCTAGTGCTGATGAAATTGAATGCGGTCGGCCTGCGCAATGCCCGCAACCTGATGCCGAGCGAGCTTTCAGGCGGCATGGAGCGCCGCGTGGCGCTGGCGCGGGCGATCGCCACCGACCCGCCGCTGGTCATCTACGACGAGCCTTTCGCCGGCCTCGACCCGATCTCGCTGAAGACCATCGCCAACCTGATCCGCACGCTGAATGCCGCACTAGGCACCACCTCCATCGTGGTGACCTACGACCTGATGGCCTCGCTCGAGGTTGTCGATTATCTGTTCTTCATCCACAACGGCGTGGTCGCCGCACAGGGCACGGTGGAAGAGATGCGCAACTCGCAAGACCCGTTCGTCCACCAGTTCCTGCATGCCGAACCGGACGGTCCGATCTCCTTCCAGTTCCCGAGCAAACCGTATGAGGAAGACCTGAGCATCCGGGCCTGAGGAATTTCCCGCAGCACAACAGAGAGGAAGCGCCATGTGCTTTTCCGCAACTGTCAGCTTTGGCACCGCCGCCGTACTGCTGGGCACCGGAGTGTATGCCGTACAGCAAGCCAGGCGGCTGCGCGCGCCGTACTGGATGTGGGCGCTGGTGCCGGTCTTCTTCGGTTTGCAACAGGCATTCGAGGGACGGGTATGGCAGGTGCTCGATGCGGGAGATGCCGGTGCGGCAGTCCCCTATGCGCTGGGGTTCCACTTCTTCTCGCATTTCCTGTGGCTGTGGTGGCTGCCGCTTTGCAGCTATCTGGTCGAAACCGGCAAGCTGCGCAAGCGGATCATCGCCGGCTGCACCATGTTCGGCGCTTTCGCCGGTACGCTGGTCTATTCCACCATGCTGCTACATCCCGAGTGGATGACGGTTGCGGTAAGAGAACACTCCATCCTCTACAGCTTCACCGTGCCCTATCGCAGCGCTATCCACCTGCCGCTCTCACCGGCCGCGCTCTACGCCCTGACCGTCCTTGTGCCGCTGCTCATCTCCAGCCACAGGCCGATCAAGCTGTTCGGAGTGCTGGTTGCCTTGTCCATGGTGTTGGCAGCGGAAATTTATGGCTATGCTTACGTCTCGGTCTGGTGCTTCTTCGCCGCCGCACTCTCGCTCTATCTCGTGTTCATGCTGCGCCATCTTGTTGCGGAAACAAAATCGGCCGCTCTGTGAGGTCGAGGCCAAAAGCATTTCAGGCGCCCCTCAGGCCAACGCGGCTAAAGATATAGATAATGCATAGATAATTATTTGTATTTACAAACAAGGCATGAATCGGTAGCGTTACAACCGAGTCCGCAGAACGCCCATCCATTGAGCTGCGACGACGGGGGCGATTTCGGCGGTCAAGAACAATCATCAAGCCGGAGAATGACTATGCATCGCACTTATATCAGGATACCCGCCAACTTCTTCCGCGTCAGCCTGCACACCGAATCCGACAGCATGACCCTGGCGCTGGTCCCCGACCAGGTCAATGCAAACCTGATCGCCCAGCTGCTGAACGCGCACTATGGCATACGCAAGGGCGAAACCATTACCGTCACGCCCACCGTGATCCGTCATGCCGACGACGAGACTGCGGACGCAGCCAAGGCTTCCCAGCACTGACCCCCGCCAACCCGAGTGCACTTCCAGAAGCGCACCCGGCAAATGACAAAACCCGTTCGACCACGAACGCCCCCCCCCCGAGCACGAAACGTTCAATACCGCCCTTGGGTCTTGGAGATGTAATTGGCCAGCTCCTTGCTCTCCTGATTCATGCGGGAAAGATTGGCGTGGGTAACGCGGAACAGCGCACGCATCACCTTGAAGGCCAGACGCGGATGGGTATCCAGCAATGACTCGAAATCGGCGGGAGTCAGCGTGTAGACGGTGGCAGGTCCCACTGCATGCAGCGTCGCCTTGCGCGGCGTCTGCTCCACGAAAGCACGGGTACCGGCGCACTCCCCTTCCTTCATCATATAGACCTGCTTGTCGACGCCCTCCGCATCCTTGCTGGTGACGGCGACCTTGCCCGAGGCAAGGATGAACAGGGTCTGGTCGGCCTCGCCCTCCTTCACCAGCAACTCGCCATCTTTCAAATGTCGCACACCCAGCTTGGCTGCCAGCAGTTTGGCCTTGTCCTCCGTCAGCTCGGTACCCACCTTTGAATTGCGAACCAGCTTGTAGTCTGCGACTTCACTCATCACTCAATTCCTTCCATTCTTGTTTATCGGTGAACCAGATCGTGCGTCAATTTAATTTAGCCGGCGAGGATACTCAATCCCCCATATGGCCTTTGCCCCTGCCATGCCCATGTCCCTGGCCATGCCCGCCACCTCTTTGCTCCATCGGCTCGCCGCCGCGCTCCCCGGTGAAAGACAGGTTGCCTTGCTTCAAGGCATGGAAATCGGCCGAGCCGGGCTTGATGCCCAGCTCCCGGGCCAGATTCCCCCAGCCCTTACCCTTGCTGCGCTGATATTTCTGCAGCACCACCGCGGGGGCCACATGCGCCATCTCGCCGAGTTGCAAGATCATGAAGGCGTCTGCCGGGTCGGGTACGCTCCTGACGATGGCCTCCACATCCGGCACGGGAACGCCGAACTGCCTACTCAACATATCGTTGAAGTTCTTTATGTCGGACAAGGCGCGGTTATTCACGCTCCGCAGAAAGTCGCTCAGATCGGCATGGGCGGCCGGCGCCACGCTCGCCAGCAGCGTTGCAAGGGACAACAGCAGAAAGACTCTTTTCATTTCATCACCTCCGGTAGATAGCTTCGAGACTTGGGTAAATCATCCCATGTTGCGCCAAACAAATCGAGGCCCGGCGTACCGGCTCACAGTTCCCATGGATAGCCGATGAAAATGGCGGTCGCGATACCATCATGGCCATCTGCCACATCCCCGCGGAACACCACCCCGGAAGCCGTGACCATCCTGAGCCCGATGCCGTAGGAGTTACGCCATGCCTTGCCCACATCAGCGCGCAGATCGGCAGTGCTGCCCATCTCGTAGAACGCCGCCAGCTGCAACGAAGTGCGGACATCCTTCATGATGAACAGATCGAACGGCCTGGCCTCGTCGGTGAGGTTCCAGCGAAACTCGGTGCCGTAGAACTCGGCGTGGGCGCCGCGGAACCTGCCCTGTGAATAGGAACGCAGGCGATCGAAGCCGCCGAGCGATGTCGCCGTGCCATAGGTATTGTTCGCGATCGTCAGATTCACCGCATCGGTACAGTATTGCTGTTGCTGCGGCGTGAGTGCGGGATCGCCGCAATTGACGCCCATCTGGTTCTGTATCTTGACCGGATCGGTCTCGCCCTTGCGGCTGACGATCGCATCGGAGCGCAGGTAATTGAAAGCCCAGGTGTTGCGGCTGCCGAAGGGCAGATAGGCGGTCAGGTTGTAATCCATCACGGCAAGGTCGGGCCCGGAGCTGCGGGGGGGCGACGATGATCGCGTCACGGCGAAACGGAACCCGCGCCGCGGATCGTCATAGTCGTCGGTCAGGTCGATGCGTGCGCCCAACAGGGTGGTGTGCGACTGCTGGCGGGATGCATCCGTCGCCGCGACGATCACATTGCCATCCTTGTCCCTGATGCTGCGCAGCTTTGAGGAACCCGCGTACCACGCGCCATACATCTCGACGCGGCGCTCGAGGAACGTGGCCGTCAATCTGCCGCCGTAATACTCGGCATTGTCGACCTCCATCAGCAGGTAATTGTCCTTGTCCCCGCCCATGCCCCGTTCCTTGAAGCTCTGCAGCGAGGCCTTGCTCAATGTGCCCGCGCCGACATCGAGGATCAGCGTGCGCGGGACGATATGGAAATCCCCCACGCCGACCGCCGCTCCTTCGACATCGCCGCCGTATACGATGCCGTACGCATCGGTGTAGGTGTTCGCGATGTTCATCGCACCACCGACCACGGAGATGCCCTTGCCGATGCCGGGCAGCGAGTATGGCAGGGGAAACACCGCGTATGCGAAGCTGGTCTCGAACTGCTCCTTGCGGCGGTCAACGAGGAATGAATGCACGGATTGCCCGCCATCAGCCGTTCCGTCCGCAGCTTTCGCGGCCGGGATCAGCACGATCGACAGGTATAGCGCTATGAGAAATCGCTTCATGAGTGAACCTGTGGCACACCTTCGATCTGTTTGCGCCCGCCTGGTCCTTGCCGCATCAATCCGGTATCTCCGGCTCGACCAGGTTCGCCAGTTGCACGAGCGACTCCTGCCAGCCGAGATAGCACATCTCGGGCGGGATCACATCGGGCACACCTTCCTGCACGATGGCGATCTCGGTGCCGCACGACACCGGCGTCAGCGTCACCGTCGTCTTCATCACCCCGGGCAGGTTCGGGTCGTCGAACTTGTCCGCATAACAGATCTTGCTCGCAGGCACGAGCTCAAGATACTCGCCGCCGAAGGAATGGCCGTTGCCCGTGGTGAAGTTGGTGAATGACATCCTGAACGTGCCCGCCACCCGGGCATCCAGGTGATGGACCTGACAGGTGAAACCGTAGGGCGGCAGCCATTTGGCGATCGCCTCCGCGTTCAGGAAGGCCTTATAGATGCGCTCCGGTTTGGCACGGAGTACGCGATGAAGACGGATAGTGCTCATGCTCCACCTCCTTTCGATTCAACGCCCGCAAAGATTGGAAAAGCTCACTGTGGTTGCGGCTGCATGTCCAGCTTTTCGACAGTCAGTCCGGCTGCTTGCCATGCGACGACCCCGCCATTCACGATGAACACTTGGGAGTAACCGGCTTCCTGCAGCTGCTCCAAAGCACGGGGAGCACGCAATCCGGAATGGTCGATCACGATGATGGGCTTGTTCCTGTACGGCTCCAACTCCGCCAAACGCGAAGCAAGACGGCCGAACGGCAAGTTCATGCTGTTGGGTATGTGGAATTCCTTGTAATCGTCAGACTCGCGCACATCCAGCAACAACTCTCCACGCGCCTGCCTGTCGAAAGCTGCCCTTGCATCCACCAGTTGCTCGGCCTTCGGGCCACACCCGGCCAGGACCAACACGGCCAATGCGACGATGCATCTTTGAATTCCAGCCATCTCGATCAGCTCCTCAACAATTCGTCATGCAAATCGGCAATCACGAGGCACAAGACTCTCGCTGTGCGGCAGAACTGTCAAGAGGCTTGGAGGGTTGAGGCCCGGGGCTGGCAACTGGAATATCAGTCGGCGGAAAAACCTTAGAACAATGCACCGCTCCTCATTTCCCGATCTCTGCCGGTCGGGAGCCTGACGACTGCCGGAGCCCGCCATCCTCTTCCACGACCAGCTCGGTCTGTTCGTCTTCCAGTTCATCGTAATAGCGTTCCAGCGCTATGGCGGTTTCTTTGGAGATATCCTCGGGCACGGCCACCACCATACCCAGGCTATCGTCTTGCATGGTGCAACTCACGCCCCGCTCTGCGATGTATGCCACGAAGCGGTCGCGCAAGGCAGTTTCAAAGAAGATGTATTCGAACATGATGTGATATCCGCGAGTTGATCGTGGTGACATCCTGTTCGCGTTGCGCGCCCGAATCAATCAACTGGAATGTTTATATTCGGCGGGGTAAGGCCTACCCCAAGCGGATGGAGCGGCGCTCCTGATGCCAGTTCGACCGATCCCGACCAATACAGTGAGAACACCTGCCGTCGATCATCGCGTAGCCACCGTCACCTGATCGGCACGCCGGCCCGATACCTTTCCAGTTCGTGCTCAGAGCGACGCAAATCCTCTTCGCGCTTGATCCGCTCCACCCCCTGATCGCAATAGATCTCCCGGTTACGGTTGCACTCGGCCACTGTCGCTTCATCCCTGGCCGTCTTCGCCTCGGCTTGGCGCTGCCCTTCTTCTGATATGCCCATATCTCTTTCCCGAATCTGCCGCTCCGTCTCCAAGCGTTGTTCCAGTGCCTCGATCCGCATACGCTCGCTCTTATCCACTTCCGCTTGGCGCAGTCGCGCGGCGCTTTCTGCCGCGGATTGTGGATCGCCCAAGGCAGGCTGGGCATGGAGTTGAGTGTGCCCACCTGTTTTGGGCGGCCGCTCCGAATAATGCACGTTCCCTTTCTCGTCTACCCACTTGTAGACGCCGGCATACGCCGATAGCGTCAAGGAAAACATCGCCAAGAATACCGCCCCGATAGTCCGCATTGTCATTTGCTCCCCTTTTCGCATCAGTTTGCCCCTCTAATTGCGCCGCCCCTTCAACACCGACTTCACCATCTTGCCGAACGCCTTGTCCTTCTTGCGCTTGTCCGCATACGACATCTCGTTGAACTCCGACTCGGCCTTGAGCTTCAGGTAGCTCTGGTAATGCTCCGCATCCAGCTCGCCGCTGGCGATGGCCTTGCGGATCGCACAGCCCGGCTCGTTGTTGTGACTGCAATCGGCGAAGCGGCATTGAGTAGCCAGTGCCGCGATGTCGGTGAAGCTACCATCCAGTCCCTCGCCCGCACTCATCACCCCCAGCTCGCGCATGCCCGGCATGTCGATCAGCAATGCGCCGTTGTCGAGCGCCACCAGGTGGCGGCGCGTGGTGGTGTGCCTGCCCTCGCCCGTGTGGCTCACGATGCCGGTCTGCAGTTCCGCATGGCCCAGCAACTGGTTGATCAGCGTGGTCTTGCCCACGCCCGAGGAACCCAGCAGACAATAGGTCTGGCCCGGCAGCATCAGCTGCTTCACTTGCGCCACGCCCTCGCCGGTCACGTTGCTGAGCGCAATGATGCGCGCCGTGATGCCCGCCGCGCGGATGTCGCCGATCATGCGCTGCAGTTCTGCTTCGCCCACCAGATCGGTTTTGGTCAGCAGCAGCACCGGCTCGATCTGCCCCTCGTTGACCATCACCAGATAGCGCTCCAATCTGCGCACGTTGAAATCGAAATGACACGACTGCACGATGAACGCCACATCGATGTTCGCCGCGATCATCTGGTAATCGATGTTCTTGCCGGGAGACTTGCGCCGGAGGAAAGACCTTCTCGGCGCCACATCGTGGATGCTCGCATGCGACGCTGCATCGTGGTACTCCACACACACCCAATCGCCCACGCAAGGCATATCCACCGACGAGACGGCGGCGTGCAGGAACTTGCCGGTCAGCTCGGCGGGCACTTCGCCATGTTCGCTGCGCACCACATAGCGCCCGCGATCCACGGCTGTCACCCGCGCCAGCTGCTGGCCCGGACCGCACTGCGATTGCTCCACCCTTGTCACAGGTGTCCCTTTCAGTCCTGCACCGACAACACTTCGCCCGTGGCATAGAACTGGCCGCCCGCCACGTAATGCAGGCTGCGCAGCGATGGATCGGCATCCTCGAAATGCCAGCGGCCGTTGCTGAACACGCGGCTGTCCGCCCACGCCCCCACCACCTCGCCGATGAAAAGATCATAGGCCTGCTGGTTGTGCGGCTCGGGAATGAGCTTGCAGGCGAGCCAGCCGGAGCAGCCCGCAACGAACGGCAGCTCGCTCCCGTCGATGCCGAACAGCTCCACGCCGCAATGCGCCAGCTTGTCCGTATCATCGTTCATGCTCACATTGCCCACCGCATGCGTCAGCTGCAGCTGCGCCGCCGTGGGCACCTGGATGACGAAATGTCCGCTCTGCTCAACCAGTGCGCGCGTCCTCGATGATTTGTCCAGCACCACCGTCAATTTCGGCGGTGCGAAATCGAGCGCGCAGCACCATGCCGCCGCCATCACGTCGTCCACACCCGTATGGCGCGCAGACACCAGCACCGTGGGACCGTGGTTGATGAGGCGGTAGGATTTTTCGAGGGGGACGGGGGAGATGTGTCTGTTCATATCGGATATGGAAAATTGTAAATGCGCCGGGAACAGATTCTAGCAGCGGGAATGCCGCCGTCGTGCTTGCAATAATCCGCCTGCCGCCCTAGTCTTTTCACCAGACAACTCGCAGAAAGACACCCGATGAACAAGATCGAATCGATCATCTCCGGCGGCGTCGAATTCCCCGAAGGCGAAGAGTACCTGCGTTTCCAGTTCCGCCTGCTCTATGCCTTGCTGTGGCTTGGCATCCTCTTCTCCGGCCTGTTCATCCTGGCCGACCGCTTCAGCGTCAACCACCTCGCCACGCAGCATGTGAACAACAACATCTTCTACTTCATCTACTGCATCGCGCTGGCCCTGGCGTTGCACGGCCACAAGGAACGCTTCCTCGCCATCGCCTGGCTCGCCGAGATCGGCAGCATGCTCATCTACCTGTCCGCGCTCATCCTGGTGCCGGACGATCCGATGCGCATCCTCTGGTACTACATCAACCTGCCCGCGGTCTACATCCTGCTCGGCAGGCCCGCCGGCGTCGGCATCACCCTGGTGTCGTTCGGCTGCATCTTCGAGGCCAACAGCCACATCTCGTCCCCCTACAACGCGAACGAACTGACCACCGTCATCCTCACCTTCACCTATGCCAGCGTGTTCTTCTACGCCTACAGTTCGCGCGCCTACCGTTTCTATCTAGGCATGACAGAGGCCAACCGCAAGCTGCGCGAGCTCGCTGCCACCGACCCGCTCACCGGGCTGATGAACGCCCGCGCCTACTACGCAGCCTGCGGCCGCCACATCAGCGGCGCCAACCGCACCGCCCAGCCGTATTCGGTGATGTTCATCGACCTCGACCACTTCAAGCGCATCAACGACACCTACGGCCATGAGGCCGGCGACATCGTACTGCGCGAGACCGCCGACTGCCTCAAGCGCAACATCAGGCACAGCGACCTGCTCGGCCGCATCGGTGGAGAGGAGTTCTCCGTCTTCCTGCCCAACACCGATCTGCAAGGTGCGATGGCGCTGGCGGAAAAGGTGCGCAACGAGGTCGCCATGCTGCATCCCAGGCTTGACGGCACCCGCCTCACCATCACCGCCAGCATCGGCGTCGCGCGCAATCTGCCGCAGCATCACACCATCGAAGACATCCAGCGCGAAGCCGACCAGGCGATGTACCGCGCCAAACAACAGGGCAGGAACCGCGTCACCAGCCTGCAACAGCAGGCGTGAACCGGACGCTTGTCCTGATTCTGCCTACTTCCGCAGCCTGCCGGCCAACTGCTGATCCTCGCGCCGCAGCAACAAACGGCCCGCCTCGTCGGCGCCAAACTTCTCTATCGATGCCCGCCAGTCCACGCCTCGGTAAGCCTTCTGCAACAACAGGGCATGCTCGTCCTGCTTGACCCAGCGCCCCTGGATAACCTTCCCCCGCACCTTCCAGACATAGCTGCCGTTCTCCATGATCTTGACCGTATTGTCGGGAAGGTTGGCACCGAGATAAGTATGCAGCGTGCGCGTGTTGGCCACCCTGTCCTCCGTGGTGTAGGCGCCGCCCGGGACATACACCTCCCACTCCTGGCCGAACAGGGGTATCTCGAACGTATGCCGATATTCCGCCATGCGCCCCGGACACTCGACGTTCTCACCCACGATCGCGCACCCCAGCTTGATCTGCCAGCTTTCCAAACCTCGCTGGTTCGCACTCGTCACCTTCGGCGCTGTGTTCTCGGGCAGGGTAGCCGCCTGCATGCCGCCGACCTTTTCTTCGTGCATGCCCCCGATCTTTTCATCACGCATGCCGCCAACCGTCTCTTCGCGCATGCCTCCGATCGTAACGTCCTGCATGCCGCCCAGCCCGTCGCCCGCCAATACGCCAGTACAGCATGCATACACAACGACGCCTATCCCGATCAACTTCTTGCTCAACATATGATGCCTCCCCTGTTGGTGTGTTTTGAATATGTCATGGATTGATGGCCTGCTCGATCTGGACAGAAAGATTTCCGAACATTCCTCGTCGCCCTCAGTCGAGCAGCGACACCGCAACGTCCGCAGTCGACCTGTCGATCAAAAGCTGCACTTCGCAATACTCGCTGTTCTCGCTCGCGGGGGTTGGATCGCCCGCACAACTGCAACCGCCCAACACCCCCTGATAAAAGATGCCGACCTTCACCGTGATCCCCCCATCCGTTGCTGAGACACTGCGCACCAGCACCGAGATCGGCCCATCGACCACCTGATTGCTCTGCGTCAAACCTTGTTGCAACGGCAACGCCGACGCATGCTGAGCCAGCTCCTGCTGGAGGGTGGATTCGAAATCCGCAGTGCCGAAGGCACGCAGGGATGCGGGAAGGCGGAATGTACGGATCATAAGAGCCTGCCTTTCAGGGATTCGTGCCAAGCCACTTTAGCCCCTCAACTCGTCTGTTGCAAAAAATCGCGCAGCAGCCCTCTTTAGCCCCGGAAATCGTTGTCTGTCCTCGATTATCGTAGCCAAAAATCGGCAAACACAAACCCATCGCGGCAAACCACCTCGCCCCGCTCCACCGCCAGCGGATAGGCGAACATCGGGCCGTCGAACACGAAAGAATGGAACTCGCCTTTCTCGCCGCAAGGATCGACGCCTTCGGGCAGGCGCGCGATCAGCTCAGGGGTCAACTCGCATCCGGCGAACTCCGCAGGCAACACGCGCGGATCGACACAGGTCAGGCAGGCGCGCAGCCCGCCGCCCAGCATCTCATCCAGCAAAGGGCGCGTGGGCTTGCCCCAGAGCGGGAACACCGGCGCGATGCCCGTGCCCTGCAAGCGCTCCTCGCGGTAGCGGCGCACATCCTCCAGATACAGATCGCCGAACGCCATGCACTGCACACCTTCGCTGTGTGCCCGCGCCACGAATGCCGCCATCGCTGCCGCGTACTGCTCGTCCGAACACGGATAGGGGATCTCGATTAGATACAGCGGCAGCCCCACCGCCTTCGCCTGCTCGCGCAACAGCTCGACACGCACCGCATGCATCGCCACCCGCTCGAACGCCATGTTGATCGTGGTGAACAAGCTCGTGACTTCGTACTCATCCGACTGGCGCAACACCTGCAACGCCCACGCGCTGTCTTTGCCACTGCTCCAGCTGAGCCAGGTGTTCTTGTGTTTCGAGAGCACTTAATACCTTTGGAAAAAGACATCGTCCTGGCGAGCGATGATCGGTTTATTGCACAGCCGCCGGAAAATCGCGGCCTATCCCGGAATGTCGATTACAAATCGACCCCTATTGTTCGATAGTTCATCTTGTCATGGTGTAATAAGAGCAACTCGGGCCAGTGCAGGTGTTGGTATTGAAATCGAAGACTGTAGAGTGCCCCGGATTGCCAGCCGGGCTGGCCGTGCCTTTGGGTACGAAGAAAGTGGCCGAATTGCCGCCATACAGCCCGGCGGGGAAAGTGAATGCCTTGAGCACGACATAGCTATTCGACGGCACATTGAGTCTTCTGGGAGGAGCGGCTGCCGGTTGCATTGCCCCTGCGACCGGCTCCGCTTGCGCAGGTTTAGCGGCAGTCTCTTGCGCGGCCTTTTCCTTCATTAACGCCATCCAGGCTTGCATGTCTTCCAACGCCGCAGGTCGCAACAGCCCCTTTGCAACGGCATCCTTGATCCCGGCCGGGCCTGCCAGCGGAGCATCCTTGTCGTAATACGATTCCACGGTATTGGTGCTGGAAGTCAGCAAACGCATGCCGGGTTTTATTGGCAGGCCCATCAATGCCGTCCCATTCGATATCGGATAGACAGTCTCCACGGGCCGGTTAAAGAGTTTGCGCGACAGCGCATCAAAACCCGCCGGGTTCTCGGCAGTGATGTAAGAGGAGCCGCACCCGGCCTTGTTATCGTATGTGCTGATGAAATACGGCACGCTCTCAGGTATGCCCGCCAGAACCTGACGGTGATATCCGCTGGCAAAGACAGCCACGATGCGCGTCTTGTCCGACCAGCCGATATTCCAGATAGTCGGCTCATACGCCCCCAGCATCAGCACAACCGGACTATCGGTGTAATTCACCACCACATCGACCTTCGTTGCCTGATGCCCACTCTGGTCGATCTGGAAATCGGTCACCTTGCCCGTATATGCGCCAGTGGCAAACACAACGAACTTTGCCGGCAGGCTGCCGGAGGGGAAGCTGCAACCAACCGGCTGCGGAGTCATATTTGAACTGAGCGTACCGGGATCGAATTTGAATGTTGTCAACTGATCGGCCCCATGCGCAACCGGAGCAGCAAGCATTGTGAGCATGCAAGTCAAAAGGATTTTTCTCATATAGGCCTTCTCGTTGGTTACCAGCATCACAGCTTCAGATATCGAAGCCCACTCTCTCAGCACCACTCAAAAACAATTCGACTCCGGTATCTTTAGTTAGATCACCCGAGCCAATTAGGGTTGGTTAGTCTTCTTATCGCGGACATAGATGGATTTGTCGTTCTTGCGTACTTCAAACAGATCGATTGCCTGAAACAGGTCCTTCAACTTGGCGTAGCCGTAATTGCGTGCATCGAAGGATGCCTGCTTGGAAATGTGTTGCCCGACCGCCCCTAGCCCGGCCCAACCTTCATCGTCAGCGGCCGATTCGACCGACTTCCGCAACAGGCTTACCAGGCGCGCATTCCCTTTCAGTTCCTTGCCGGCGACTTTTACCGGCGCGAGCTGTTTGGCCGCAGCCGCTACAGGCGCAACGGCGGCCGGTGCAGCAGCCGCACTCTCCACCTTGGCCGGAATCGCCGCCTCACTCGCAACCGTCTCGCCCAGATTCTCCAGATAAAGGAATTTCGAACATGCGTTGACGAATGGGTCCGGCGTCTTCTTCTCGCCGAAGCCGAACACCTTCAGCCCGTTGGCACGGATACGCATCACCAGCGGCGTAAAATCGGAATCGCTTGAAACAATACAGAAACCATCAAGCTGCTTCGTGTAAAGAAGATCCATGGCATCGATGATCATCGCCATGTCGGTCGCGTCCTTGCCCTTGGTATAGGCGAACTGCTGTATCGGTTGTATCGCATATTCATGCAACACCCCCTCCCACCCCTTGAGATGTGGGCTCTTCCAATTGCCATAAGCGCGCCGGATATTGATGACGCCATACTTGGCAAGCTCGTCGAGTATCTCCTCGATCTTATCGGCCGGGCTGTTGTCCGCATCGATAAGCAATGCGATGCTGGTTTCATGCGTCATGCAAATGCCTCCTGTGCGGATGAAGAGAAGCGAAGATGCTGCATCGGTTGTGATATCTGCCCTGTTGCACACTGCCTAAAGCGATTGCGAAGCTGCCCTCTTTAATTCGCTGCCGCACCGTTCAATCCAGTGTGAACGCATCACTCAGCGACGCCGACACCACCTTGAAATCGCCCATGATCTTGTGCCAGTCCGCACCAGGATGGGTGCCGATGTAATCGACGAACGACGCATCCGGATCGTTCAGCAGGATGGCGATCGCGCAGCCTGCCTCGTTATCCCACGCCTTCATGATCACATCGTATTTCGTGCCGGTCGCCAGCGGATCGTCGGCCAGTACCGGCGCCGGGTCGAAGAACACCTGCGGGATGTCATGGATGAGCGTCAGCGTGAAATCGTGGGCCAGCGCGGCGCGTGCCTCGTCGAAGCTGCGGAACTCCGAATAATGTGCATACGGGTGGATGGTGAAATACATGCTCAGCGGCGGTACGCGTCCCTGCCTGTGTGCCGCATCGAAAGCCCTGTCGACCTCCGCGCGGTCCCCGGCGATATGACGGATATGCAGGATCAGCGCCTCCGTGATGCGGGAGAACCCCTTGCTCTGGAAATGTCGCACGATGCGCTGTGCGGCGGCATTCGCCGCCTCGATCTCATGCATCGCCTGCGTGTCACTGTCGTTCATCGAATCCTCCCGTTTCATGAATGGCAGCAGTGTACCCAAACCGCCCGGCGGACGCCAAAACAAAGCGCATCCCCCGCACGACAGGTAGAAATTGACCGCGCCGGAGCGCCCAACGATAATGCCGCGCAGCAAAATTCCGACTGCCGAACGTGCCAAACGAACTGATGGGCCTGGATAGCGCCCTGCCCTACATCGACCACCCACTGTCCTTGCTGCTCATGTTCGCCCTGGCGAACGTGCTGATGATCTGGCGCCTGCATGCCATGGAGAGCAAAGGCTTCGAAGGCACCGTGCTTGGCACCTTGATCATGCCTTACTGCTCCGGCTTCGCGAACCTGATGTTCGCGCTGGTGATGAGCAAATCTGCCGCCAATGGCGGCGCGGTGATCGAGAACAGCCTGGTCAACAACGTCACCAACCTCACCCTCATCCTCGGCCTCACCTCCCTGCTCGGCGCAGCCGCCCTGCCCACCGACAAGGCGGGCTCCAAACAGAAGAAACAGCAACAAGCCGAATTCGCGCGCATCAACCGCCTCAACCTGCTGTTCACCCTGATCGCCCTGTTCCTGTTCACCGGCACACTCTGGGCATTGGGCAACGACGGCGTACTCAACTTCTACGACGGCCTCATCCTGGTCGGCCTGTTCGTGTTCTGGCAGATCCTGCACGTGTTCGAAGTGCTCAAGGACAACATCCGCAAGAACCGCAGCACCCACTGGACCATCGTCATAGACCTCGCGCTCATCGGCCTCGCCGCCTACGGCATCTATTACGCGGTCGACCACCTGGTGGACTGGATCTCCACCGCCGACAACCCCGTGTTCAGCTTCGCCAAGATCGGCTGGATCAGCGGCATCCTGATGGTGCTGCCCAACGCCTTCATCGCGCTCTACTACGCCCACATCAGGCGCCATGACATCGTCGTCAGCTCGCAGATCGGCGACGGCCACATCTGCATCCCCATGTGCATCGGCCTGTTCGCCCTGTTCAACCCGATCCAGTTGCCCGCCGCCTTCCAGCTCGGCACCTACCTCATCCTCGGCGCCGGCGTGGTGCACTTCCTCGCCATCGGCATCCTCGGCCGCATCCCGCGTGTGGTCGGCGGCGCACTCATCGCCGCCTATGGCTACTTCATGTACGCGGGGTTGATCCAATAAGCGCATGTGCGCTCCCCAAAAAGAAAATCGCCCTTGCGGGCGATTGTTCAGATTATTGCGATGCTGACCCCTTTGATTCTTGTACTGCTAGTGCACCGTCACCACAATCGGCTCGCCGCGCGTAACGATGAGCGTGTGCTCGAACTGGGCCGAAAGATTCCCCGGCATGCCCACCAGCGTCCATCCATCGTCGGCCTCAGTCACGATGCGGCTTTTGGTAGAGAGGAAAGGTTCGATGGCGATCACCATACCTTCCTTGAGCACACGCCGATCTCGCGGATCGTGGTAACCGACGATGTGTTCCGGCTCTTCATGGATGGCACGGCCGACACCATGTCCGCCAAGATTCTCGATGATCCTCAATTGATGCGTTCGGGCAACGCGCTCGATGGCCCAGCCGATGTGGTTGAGCGGTTGTCCCGCCCTCGCCACCTTGATCGCCTCGTCCAGCGCAACGCGCGTGGCGTGGCACAGCCTGGTCTTGATCGGCGAACCGGGCGGCACCACCCGAGTGCCGCCGGTATCTGCAAAGTATCCATCCAGCTCCGCCGAGACATCCACATTCACCAGATCGCCCGCCTGAATGACGCGACTACCCGGTACGCCATGGGCCGCCTCTTCGTTCACGCTGATGCAGGTCGCTCCCGGAAAATCATAAGCCAGTTGCGGTGCAGACCGCGCGCCGAACCCGGCCAGCATCTTCGCCCCGATGGCATCCAGCTCCGCCGTCGTCATACCGGGCTCAATAGCATCCAACATGCGGTGCAGCACCTGCGACACGATGCGGCCTATGCGCTGCAATGCAACGATGTCTGATTGGGATTCAATGGTCATGGTTTATTTCATTATTGAATAACAATTCGAGCCTAGCCCCTTTAATTCTGTTTGGCTCGAGCCATTCGGTACTGTTTATGATAATGCTTCGTAATTGCTTCCGAGAATTCGCTAAATGCTGAACTCGCTACTACATCAGCCCACCACTCAATATGCCCATTAGCATTTCGCTGAACAAACCTGAACCATTTTAGTTGCTTGGGCTGCCGTTGAATTACCGACCATAAGGTGCTATCAATAACTACTATAGGATGAAATAGTTTTAAATGATTTATTTCATACTTAAATTCATCTAATCCCATTTCGAATTGGTCATAATCATTCCTGATGGCAAATTCAAGAATGTAACTTAAGCCATCAAGTATGTTTCTTTCTATTTTCTTCTTTTCTGCCTCAATCGAAGATCTTAGTGCAGAAAGTGCTCGCCAAAGAACTGAGTTGTCGAGCTCTTTGTCAACGCCGATTGTCGTCTCCCTAAATGCTGAATAACATTCATTAACAGGATATGGCGACACTCTTAATGTTCGTGTCTTCATCATATGTCGTGGGAAAGCCAATTTCTCAAGCTTCTGCAGAAATTCCCTGATCATATGACCATCAAATTTCTCCCTACTTAAAGTCTCTGCAATTGCCTCAAGGGTGTTCTCTTCATAGCCAATCCAGTACTGATCTAGTCTCTCATCAAACTGGGAACGTCCAGACATTAAGATGTGAGAATCTCGTGCTGATTTCGCCTCGATGTATAACTTTAGGGTTGCTGAAACTTCTGCCTCTCTAGTTTTCTTCTTCCAACGTTGGATTCCAACTACATCTATTTCTCTCGTTTTCCCGGTCACCGCATCACAATAAAATGGGCTATGAGATGCCGACCACCCATTTGTTTCAATACATTTGACAATTTCTTGCTCTGAACGAATCGAATGATATGCACTGCTGCCCGTTAATTTCGTAAGCAAATCATTCGAATCACGTGTCATTTTCGGACTCCGGAACTATCGACTAATCGGCTTATACCGAATCCGCTTCGGCTTCGCCCCCTCTTCACCCAAGCGCTTCTTCTTGTCCGCTTCGTATTCCTGATAGTTACCATCAAAGAACACCCACTTGGAATCGCCTTCGCAGGCGAGGATGTGGGTGGCGATGCGGTCGAGGAACCAGCGGTCGTGGGAGATGACGGCGACGCAGCCGGCGAATTCGAGCAGGGCATCTTCCAGTGCGCGCAGGGTTTCCACGTCGAGGTCGTTGGAGGGTTCGTCGAGCAATAGGACATTTCCGCCGGAGATCAGCGTCTGCGCCAGGTGCAAACGTCCACGTTCACCGCCGGAGAGCTGGCCGACGATCTTGCCCTGGTCCGCGCCCTTGAAGTTGAAGCGGCCGATGTAGGCGCGCGCCGGAGTTTCGTATTTGCCCACGGTGAGGATGTCGTTGCCGCCGGAGATGGCGTCGAACACGGTCTTATCGTTGTCCAGACCTTCGCGCGACTGGTCGACGAAGGCGATCTTCACGGTGGAGCCGATCTTCACCGTGCCGCTGTCGGGTTGTTCCTTGCCGGTGATCATGCGGAACAGCGTCGATTTACCCGCACCGTTGGGGCCGATGATGCCGACGATGGCGCCGGGCGGGATCTTGAAGCTGAGGTTGTCGATCAGCAAGCGGTCGCCATAGGCTTTGCTGACGCCGTCGAATTCGATGACTTCGTTGCCGAGGCGTTCGCCGGCCGGGATGAAGATCTCCTGCGTTTCGTTGCGCTTCTGGTATTCGGTGTTGGAGAGTTCCTCGAAGCGGGCCAGGCGCGCCTTGGATTTTGCCTGACGCGCCTTGGGGTTCTGGCGCACCCATTCCAATTCTTGCTTCATCGACTTCATGTGCGCGTCGATCTGCTTGTTCTCCTGCTCCAGACGCGCTTCCTTCTGCTCCAGCCAGCTGGAGTAGTTGCCCTTCCACGGGATGCCGTGGCCGCGGTCCAGTTCCAAGATCCATTCCGCGGCGTTGTCGAGGAAGTAGCGGTCGTGCGTCACGGCCACCACGGTGCCGGGGAAGCGCACCAGGAATTGTTCCAGCCATTCCACCGATTCAGCATCCAGGTGGTTGGTGGGTTCGTCCAGCAGCAGCATGTCGGGCTTTTCCAGCAGCAGTTTGCACAGCGCCACGCGGCGCTTCTCGCCACCGGACAGGTTCTTAATCACGGCATCCCAATCGGGCAGGCGCAGCGCATCGGCAGCGATGTCCATCTGGTGTTGCGAATCGGAACCGCTGGTGGCGATGATGGCTTCCAGGCGCGCCTGCTCGGCGGCGAGCGCGTCGAAGTCGGCGTTCTCTTCGGCATAGGCGGCGTATACGGCGTCCAGCTTGGCTTGCGCTTCCATCACTTCGCCCAAGGCAGACTCCACTTCCTGACGCACGGTCTTGTTGGGATCGAGCTGCGGCTCTTGCGGCAGGTAGCCGATCTTGATGTTGGGCAGGTGCTGCACCTCGCCGTCGTATTCCTTGTCCTGCTTGGCCATGATGCGCAGCACGGTGGATTTACCGGAGCCGTTCAGGCCCAGCAGGCCGATCTTGGCGCCGGGGAAGAAGCTGAGGGAGATATCCTTGATGATCTGACGCTTGGGGGGGACGATCTTGCTCACGCGGAGCATCGACATTACGTATTGGCCTTGTACCATTTTTATTGCGCTTTCCGAGAGTGGGACATGAAGGCTCGTAGCTTACCGCAAAGCCGGTATCCAGGCACTACGCACCACCCTGCCGCAGCCGAATCATGCATCATCAAAAGGGTTGCATTCGCTTCTTTGGAGGCAGAAAATTATCCCGTCCCTGCAGCACTAGGGGGCGTGATTTATCTGTTCGTGACTGCTCTGGAGCGGGGTGGAAATGAATACAGATGAAGCGCGCGGGTCGATCCAGGCACGCGCACCCCATCCCAGCAAAACTCCCCAGCAACGAACCGATACAAGCGCGCCAGGCAACAGCATAGCCGGTCACGCGCCGATACATGGCGACGCGGACGGCTTGTCCGGTCTTTGGCGCAATGATCGTTTGCATTCAAAGGAGATCTATCATGAACCTCATCAAATGGGATCCTTCAGTGGAACTGGAAGACATCTCGGCGCGCCTGAACCGCATCTTCGGGCGCACGCCGGCACGCACCGAGCAGGACAACGACCTGCTCACCGTGGCGGACTGGATGCCATCCGTCGACATCAGCGAAACCGACAGTTCGTACCTGATCAAGGGCGAGCTGCCCGGCGTGAGCAAGGATGACGTCAAGATCACCGTGCAGAACGGCATGCTCACCATCCAGGGCGAACGCAAACACGAGCGTGAAGAGAGCGGGCAGAAGTACCACCGCGTCGAATGCTCGTATGGCAGCTTCGTGCGCAGCTTCCGCATGCCGGACGATGCGGAGGAAGACAAGGTGAAAGCCGAGTTCAAGGACGGCATGCTCAACGTCACGCTGCCCAAGTCGGAGAAGGCGAAGAGCAAGGCGATCAACATCTCGGTGTCATAACACGTGCCGCGGCTCCCGCCGTCAGCGGGGGCCGCCCCTTACAAGGAGGCAACCATGACCATGCAATTGAACCCATCCGGTTTCAAAGCCATCCGCCGCGACCACCACCTGCTGCAAGAGGAGGTGCACGACAGCTACAAGATGAAAGGCAAGCTGCACGAGCCGACGGTGTGTCCCGATTGCGGCGCGGTATTCCATGCCGGCCACTGGCAATGGATGGCGAAACCCGAAAAAGCGCACGAGACCCTGTGCCCGGCCTGCCATCGCATGCACGACCACTTCCCGGCGGGCTTCGTGTCGATAACCGGCGAGTTCTTCGCCGCGCATGAAGCGGAGATACTGCAACTGATCCGCCACCTTGAGGCGAAAGAGAAAGCCAACCACCCGTTGCAGCGCATCATGGATATCGAGAAGACCAAGGACGGCACGCTGGTGACCACCACTGATATCCACTTGGCACGCGGCATCGGCGATGCGTTGCGCCATGCCTATCAGGGCAAGCTGGATTTCCATTACAACCCGGAGCAGAACCTGTTGCGGGTGAGCTGGATGCACTGAACAGGCAGCTCGGCGGATACGCCTAATCCAGCATCGACTCGGCCGGGCGGTAGTGCAGGCCGAACGCTTCGGCGACTTTGCGGTGGGTGACTTGGCCGCCGCTGATGTTGAGGCCGTTGAGCAAGGCCGGCGAATTGCGCAGCGCCTGCTGGTAGCCTTGGTTGGCCAGTTGCAGCACGTAAGGCAGAGTGGCGTTGGTGAGCGCCAGGGTGGAGGTGATCGGCACGGCGGCGGGCATGTTGGCCACGCCGTAATGCACCACGCCTTCGACGATGAAGGTGGGATGCTCGTGCGTGGTGGGATGCATGGTCTCGACGCAGCCGCCCTGATCGACCGCCACATCGACGATCACCGCACCGGCGCGCATCACCTTGAGGTCTTCGCGATGGATCAGCTTGGGCGTGACGGCGCCGGGGATCAGCACCGCGCCGATGACCAAGTCGGCATCGGCGATCTGCTCGAGCAGGCTGTGACGGTTGGAAAAGATCATCTGCACGTTGGCGGGCATCACTTCGCTCAAATAACGCAGCCGGTCCAGCGCGACATCAAGGATGACGACGTTGGCGCCCATGCCGGCGGCGATCCTGGCGGCATTCACGCCGACCACGCCGGCGCCGATGATCACCACCTTGGCGGGCGGCACACCGGTGACACCGCCCAGCAGGATGCCGCGCCCGCCGTTCAGTTCTTCCAGGTATTTGGCGCCTTCCTGCACCGCCATGCGCCCGGCCACTTCCGACATGGGGGTGAGCAGCGGCAGTTCGCGCGAGCGCAGCTCGACCGTCTCGTAGGCGATGCACACCGCGCCGGAAGCCATGTGCGCCCGGGTCAATTGTTCGCTGGCGGCAAAATGGAAGTAACAGAAGATGACCTGGCCGCGCCGGATGAGCTTCCATTCCGGTTCGATCGGCTCTTTCACCTTGACGATCAGTTCGGCTGCCGCCCATACCGCGGCGGCATCCTTGGCGATCTGCGCGCCAGCAGCGCTGTAATCGGCATCGCTGAAGCCGCTGCCCAGCCCCGCCCCCGCCTCGATGATGACGGTGTGCCCGGCGGCGACCAGCACCTCCGCCCCGGCCGGGACCAGTGCGACGCGGTTCTCGTTGGCCTTGATCTCTTTCGGGATGCCGATCTTCATGGATGACCTCGCTGTTTTTAGAAAACGTCACAGGCACTGCTCGCGGCAAAAGTGTACCAGCCCAATGGCGTTTTTTGGTTATGATTCGCCAGTTGCCTGGGGAGGCAAAAAGGGGCGGTTCGCGGTAGCGCGGGCCGATAGGCGATGCACCACAAAAAAACAGCAGCGACGAACGTGGCGAACATCCTCGCCGGCAAACAGAATGCCGTCGAGAGCGAATACGTGCGCTTCGACAGCCTGTCGGCGCTGGTCATCGACGACATCGGCGCAATGCGCCATGCGCTGCGCTCGCAGCTGCAGGGCATGGGGATGAACAGCATCAAGTGCTCGGGCGACGCGCGCGATGCGCTGAAACTGCTCGAATCCCACCAATACGACTTGATCCTGTGCGATTACAACCTGAACCAATCGAGTTCCGGCCAGCACTTCCTCGAACATCTGCGCAGCGAACATCTGCTGAGCTCGAAAACGGTGTTCGTGATGGTGACCGCCGAGGCCGAGTACGCCTATGTCGCCAATGCCGCCGAATACAGCCCGGACGATTACATCCTGAAGCCGTGCCCGGAGAAGCGGCTGCGCGCCCGGCTGGAACGGCTGTTCGAGCGCCGCAACTTCCTGATGCCGGCACTCACGGCGATGGACGAGCACAATTACGAGCTGGCGGTGCGCGAGTGCGACCGGCTGATGCAGCCGGTGACCGATGAGCGCTGGCTGATGTATGCGCTGCGGGTGAAATCGGAAGCGCAGCTCGCCCTGCACGACACCGAGAACGTGCTGAAGACCTATGACCGTGCGCTGGCCATCCGCGACACCGCGCCGTGGGTGAAGATGGGGATCGCACGCACCAGGATGTTGCAGCATGACCTCGAGACCGCCGAGCGCATGGCGAAGGAGATCATCGCGAACAATGCCAACTATGTCGCGGCCTATGAGCTGCTGGCCGAGATCAAGCATCTGCAAAAGGACGAGGAAGGTGCCTTCGAGATGTTGCAGGCCTCGGCAAAGATCCTGCCCAGCGCAAAACGCTTCCGCGCCACCTCGGAATCGGCCTTCCTGCTGGGCAAGCTGGAGGAAGCAAAGGACTATTCCGAATCGGCGATCAAGCTGTCGAGCGGCTCCATGGCCGAGCGCCCGGACGATTACCTCGCATTGGCGCAGATCCAGGTGGACAGCGGCGACAGCGCGAACGCCATCGTCACGCTGGAAAAGCTGGCGCGGAAATACGAGGAGACCGGCATGTTCGGCATCTCCAAGAACGCCATCCTGGCGCAGGCTTATTGCGATGCAGGCGACCGGGACAAAGCGCGGCGGCTGATGGAACGCTCGCACCGCCTGGTCACCGCCAAGACCGACAGCAGCGCGATGAACTTCCTCGGCAAGGCCGCGCTGAAGATGGACAACTCCATCCTCGGGCTGAAGATGCTGACCCGCGCCATCCAGTCCAGCGGCAAGGAAAAGAAACGCATCACGCGCCATGTGACGCGCACGATGATCGACACCGGCCAACACGACAAGATCGGCGATGTCATCGACGCCGGACAGAGGCGGATACTGGTGCTGGTCGACGAAGCGCAGAAGCTGATGCGCACCGCCCAGTTCGAAGCCGCCCACGAAAAGATCAACGAGGCACTGGATATCCACGCCGAGAACATCGAGGCGCTGCTGGCGGCGGCGCAACTCCACCTGTTGTGGCTCAAGCAGGCCGGCATGAACGACGAGATCGACGCGCGCGCCAAGGAATATCTCGCGACGCTGGACAAGCTGGTGCCGAACAACGAGAAGGTGATGAGTTTCTACCGCTTCTATAACGAGCTCACGGGGGCATGATGAACGAAGGCCTGTCGGCGCTGGTCATCCACGACATCAAGAACGCGCTCGCGCTGCTCGAAGCCGAGCTGGAACAGCTCAACCATCGCGCCGATGTGCCGGACGAGGGGCGCAAGGCGTATCAACGCTGCATCGAGCTGAAGAACCGCCTGATCAGTTTCCTCACGCTCTACAAACACGAACATGCCGGACTGAAGCCAAACATCGGCGAGGTCTATCTGACGGAATTCCTGGAAGACATGATCGACGCGAGCCAGTCGGTGGCGCTGGGGAGCAAGCACGGCCATGCCATCGAAGTGAGCGTCGCGGAAGATAGGATAAAGATCGCGCCGGAGGTGAAGCGCAAGGGCATCGCTGCGTTCGACGAATATCTGGTCGACATGGCGCTCGAATCGGCGCTGAACAATGCCGTGCGCTATGCCGCCAGCCGCGTCGACATCTGGTTCGAGCAGGATGCGGACAGGCTAGCCTTCTTCGTGCTCGACGACGGCCCCGGACTGGCGGACAACATCGCCGCCCAATCCCCGTCCGGGAAATCATCCTCCACCGGTCTGGGGCTATCGTTGTGCAATGCGGTCACCGCTGTGCATGGCGGCGGCAAGGTCAGCCTGAGCAACGCCGCTGAAGGTGGCGCCCTGTTCAGCATGGAACTCCATCACAACGGTTAGCCTGCCCCGGTGAGCGGCACGAAACGCACCGGCTCGATGTTCTCCCACCGCAGCTTGCCGTCACGACCTTTCGTGATCAGCATCAACTGCTGAATCTCGTCCCGCCCGCCCACCGGGATCACCATGCGCCCGCCCGGTTTAAGCTGCTCCAGCAGCAGCTGCGGAACGCGATCCGCCGCTGCGGTGACGATGATGGCGTCATACGGTGCATGTTCCGGCCAGCCGGCGGAGCCGTCGCCGGCTTGCACTACCGCATTGGCATACCCCAGCTCGGCCAGCAGTTGCGCAGCCGCCGCAGCCAGCGGCGCCACGATCTCCACGCTGTAGACCTGCCCCGCCAGCTCGGCCAGCACGGCGGTCTGATAGCCGGAGCCGGTGCCGATCTCCAGCACGCACTGCTGCTTGTCCAGCGCCAGCAGGTCGCTCATCAAGGCCACGATATAAGGCTGCGAGATGGTCTGACCGTGCCCGATGGACAAGGGATGGTTAGCATAGGCTGCGAACTCTTCGCCTTCCGGTACGAAGCGGTGACGCGGCACCTTGGCCATGACGGCGAGCACCCTTTCCGAGACCGGGCGCGGCGCATAGCCGCCATCTTCCCGCGATATCGCGCGGATGGTGTCGACCATGCGTTGCCGCGCTGCGACATGCACATCGGGCTGGTCTGCCGTTCTCATAGACACCTCATTTCAATTTGATCTCGGTCCAGATGCGCGACAGCACGCGGCGCTGGTGGCGATCGAGGTCGCGCAACATCTCCAGCCGCGCCTGCTGCGCCTTGTCCGGGAACACTGCCGGGCTTTGCGCGATCTCGGGCCGGATATATTGCCGCGCCGCGAAGTTGGGGTTGCCGGAACCGATGAGGTTGGTGAGCTCGGACGAGTTGCGGCCGTCGAGCATGAAGTCGATGAAGCGGTGCGCGAGGTCGGGGCGCGGGCCGCTCTTGTGCAGCACCATCGAGTCGAGCGCCATCACCGCGCCTTCCTTCGGGATGCTGGCGAGGATGCGGAAGCCGCGCTGCGCCTTCTGCGCATCGAGGTCGGCCTGGAAGATGTCGCTGGAGTAGCCGTGCACCAGCCAGATGTTGCCGACGGTCAGTTCCTTGATGTAGCTGGAAGCATTGAATGCCGCCCAGTACGGCTTGGCACGCAGGATGAGATCGCGCGCCTGCTGCCAGTGATCCTCGTTCGTGTCGTTGGCGGAATAGCCGAGGTAACGCAGCGCGGCCGCGAGCAGTTCGCGCTGGCTGTCGAGCACGGTGACGCGCCCTTTCAGCTTCTCCAGATAGCGCGGCTCGAAGATCACCGCCCAACTGTCGACGGGAATGTTCAGCTCGCGCAGCTTCACGTCGTTGTAGCCGAGCAGCGTGAGCGTATAGGCATACGGCACCGAGTAGCGGTTGCCGGGGTCGAACACGGTATTGAGATAGGCCGGGTCGATGTTGCGCAGGTTCGGCAGCAGGCGTTTGTCGAGTGGGCGCAGCGCATGCTGACGGATCAGCGACTCCATGGCGTTGCCGGTCGGCACGATGAGGTCGTAACCGCTCGCCCCCGCCGCCAGCTTGGCCAGCATCTCCTCGTTGTCGGAATAGTAGTCCTGCACCACACGGCAACTGCATGCGGCCTCGAAGCGCGCCACGGTGGCATCGGAGATGTAGTTGTTCCAGTTGTACAGGTGCAACGTGTCCTCGGCCTGCACGTTGCCGATGCACAACAGCAACAGCAGGCCGCGCCACATCACGCCTTCCCCTTCAGCGCATCCGGCGCGAACCTCGACGCCAGCACGATCATGGTCAGCGTCAGCAGCATCAGCAGCGTGGACACCGCGTTCACCTCCGGCGTCACCGCGATCTTGATCATCGAATAGATGCGCAGCGGCAGCGTCTGCACGCCGACACCGGCGGTGAAGAAGGTGATGACGAAATCGTCGATGGACAGCGTGAATGCCATCAGTCCGCCCGCAATCACCGCCGGCAGGATGAGCGGGAAAGTCACGTAGCGGAAGGTCTCCCACGGCGAGGCACCGAGGTCGCGCGCGGCCTCGAACAGGCTGTCGTCCATGCCGGCCAGCCGCGCGCGCACGATCACCGCGACGAAGCCGATAGAGAAGGTGATGTGCGCCAGGATGATGGAGAGCATGCCGAGCGTGAGGTTGAGCACCTGGATGAAGAACAGCAGCAGCGACACGCCGAGCAGTATCTCGGGCATCGCCACCGGCGTCAGCGCCATGAAGTTGAGCAGCTTCAGGTCGTAGCGGTGGATGGCGATGCCGGCCATGGTGCCGAGCAGCGTCGCCACGAGAGCGGAGACGCAGGCGATGAACAACGAGTTGCCCGCCGCCAGCAGCATCTCCTCGTCGTGCAGCAGCACCTCGTACCAGTGCAGGGTGAAACCCACCCATTCCGCGTTCAGGCGCGAGTCGTTGAACGAATACACCACCACGATGGCGAGCGGCAGGTAGAGGAAGGCATACACCGCCAGCGCCGCCGCCCATAATCCAATGCCTCTACGCATAGCGCCTCCCCTTCCCTGCCACTCGCGTAGTGAGCCAGACGATCAGCAGCACCGTGATGGTGAGCATGATGGACAGCGTGGAGCCGAACGGCCAGTCGCGCGTGCCGAGGAACTGTTCCTTGATCAGGTTGCCGATCAGCATGTCGCCGGTGCCGCCGAGGATGTCGGGGATGGCGAACATACCCAGCACCGGGATGAACACCAATGCCGAGCCGGAGAAGATGCCGGGCAACGACAGCGGGAAGGTCACGCGCCAGAAGCGTTGCCAGCCATTTGCGCCGAGGTCCTGCGCGGCATCTAGCAGCGCGGGGTCGTGCTTCTCCAGGTTGGTGTAGAGCGGCAGCACCATGAACGGCAGGTGCACATACACCATGCCGACCAGCACCGCGAACGGCGAGAACAACAGATGCACCGGTTCCATGCCCAAGGCGACGAGCACCCCGTTGACCGCTTGGCTGAACGCTGCCTGCGGGCCGAGGATGATCATCCAGGCATACACGCGCACCAGGAAATTGCTGGCGAACGGCAGCACCACCAGCAGCACCATCAGGTCGCGGCTTTGCTTCGGGCTGCGCGCGATCAACAAGGCCAGCGGGTACGCCAGCAGCAGGCAGATCAGCGTGGTGGCCAGCGCAACGAGGATGGATTTGAGGAAGACGTAGGCGTAGATGGTGTCGCTGAAAAAGAACTGATAGGTCTCGACGGTGAGGCCATGCAGGGTCTGCGCATCGGCGAGCAGCGGCGCAAGGCCACCGAACTCGCCCGGATAGCGGAACGAGGCAAGCACCATGATGATGGCGGGCGCAACGAAGAACAGCAACAGGAAGACGAATGGCGGGCCGCTCACCAGCCACTTGGCGAGGCGCGTCGCGCGCGACAGTTTCGGCTGCTCAGTCATGGAGGAACATCCCGGCATCGTGACGCCAGCCAAGCTTGACTGCGTCGCCCGCCTCGAACAGTTGCGCGCGACCGGAAGCCGAGTTCGGCAACAGCGCCTCCAGCATCGCGCCATTCGCCAGCCCGACCCGGTACACGGTAACGTCGCCCTGGTAGAGCAGACTCTTCACCTCGCCGGTGAAGTGGTTCTTCAACTCACCCACTTCGTCGTGGATGCCGATGCGCACCTGCTCGGGACGGATGGCATACACCCCCTTGTCGCCGACTTTTGCATCCGCCAGCGGCGGCGCGACGATCTCGCCCAGCCCGGCCACCGCGAGGCGCAGGTGACTGTGCGCAACTTCCACCACCTGCGCTTGAAGCTGGTTGATCTGGCCGATGAAGTCGGCGACGAAACGGTTGCGCGGCGCGCTATAGAGTTTCGCCGGCTCGTCCAGTTGCTCCACCCTGCCCGCGTTCATCACCGCGATGCGGTGCGACAGCGCCAGCGCTTCCACTTGCGCATGGGTGACAAAGACGAAGGTGATGCCGACATCGCGTTGCAGCTCGATCAGGTCCACCTGCATCTCTTCGCGCAGCTTGGCGTCGAGCGCACCCAGCGGCTCGTCCAGCAGCAACAGGCGCGGACGGTTGACCAGCCCGCGCGCCAGCGCCACGCGCTGCTTCTGGCCGCCGGAAAGTTCGTGCGGGTAGGCAGCGGCTTTGTCGGCAAGATGCACCTGCTCCAGCATCTCGCGCAGCATGGCTTGCCGCTCGGCTTCGGGACGGCGCGCCATCTTCAGCGGGAAGGCGATGTTCTCGGCCACGGTCAGGTGTGGGAACAGCGCGTAGCTCTGGAACACGGTGTGGATGGGGCGCTTCTCGGCCGGTGTGTCGGCAAGGTCTTGGCCGTCGAGCAGGATCTGCCCGGCATCGGGCAGGTCGAAACCGGCGATCATGCGCAGGATGGTGGTCTTGCCGCAGCCGGAAGGGCCGAGCAGGGTGAAGAACTCGCCCGATTCGATGCTCAGACTGACATCGTCCACGGCGACGAAGTCGCCGAAGCGGCGCGTGACGTTCCTGAGTTCCAATCGAGCCATGATGATCCACCCGGTGATTGTGCGAACCGATATTACTGCATCGGCATGGCTTGCGCTGCCCTCCCCCGGGCCTTCCCGGCCTGCTCCCGGCTACCCGAATACCCGCACTATGTCGACATAATCAAAATTTAATTGTCATTATTGGCAGTTTTGGTGCTAGCATGACATCGAATTGTCGACAATCGGAGTCATCGGATGTTAGTCAAAGTTCCAGAACAAGGCACCCTCGCCGATCTGGCTGCGCACCGTCTGGCGCACAGCATCGTCACCGGCGAGCTGGCGCAAGGGCAGAAGCTGAACGAGGCGGAGCTGGCGGAAAGCTTCGGCATGGGGCGCGGCCCGCTGCGCGAAGCGCTGCGCCATCTCGAAGGCATGCGACTGGTGAAACGCATCCCCAACGCCGGCGCGCGCGTGGTGGTGCTGGACCGCAAGACGCTGTCCGATCTGTATGCGGTGCGCGAAGCGCTGGAAGGCATGGCCTGCCGCATCGCGGCGACGCAGATGAGCGATGACGAGATCGCGCAACTTTCGGCGCTGCTCGACAAACACGAGGCGCAGATCAAAAAACAGGGTGGCAAGGTCTATGCGCAGAGCGAGGGCGACCTCGATTTCCATTTCCAGATCGCGCGCGGCAGCCGCAACCAGATGCTGATGGACCTGCTGGGCAGCGAGCAATACCAGTTGCTGCGCATGTGCCGCTACCGCACCAGCCGCAACGCCCAGCGCACCAAACCTGCGCTCAGCCAGCACCGCCAGATCGTCGAGGCGCTGGCGAACCGCGACGGCGAACTGGCCGAGCTGCTGATGCGCCGCCACATCCAGGGCGCCTGGCGCAGCATCAGCGAGATGATCGATATGGAGGAACAATCCAAATGAGCCAGCACACTCCCGGCAACAAACTACGCCAGGCCGTCGCCGACAACCATCCGCTGCAAGTCGTCGGCGCGGTCACCGCGTATTGCGCCATCCTGGCGCAGAAGAGCGGCCACAAGGCGCTGTACCTTTCCGGCGGCGGCGTGGCGGCCTCCTCGCTCGGCATCCCCGACCTTGGCATCACCACCCTGCACGACGTGTGCGAGGACACGCGCCGCATCACCGCCGCCAGCGACCTGCCGCTGCTGGTGGACATCGACACCGGCTGGGGCGGCGCCTTCAACATCGCGCGCGCCACGCGCGAGGTGGCGCAGGCCGGCGCGGCCGGCTTCCACATCGAAGACCAGGTGATGCAAAAGCGCTGCGGCCACCGCCCGAACAAGGCCATCGTCAGCCAGAGCGAGATGGTGGATCGTGTGAAGGCCGCCGTGGATGTGCGCGTGGACGGCAGCTTTGTGATCATGGCGCGCACCGATGCGCTGGCGGTGGAAGGCATGAGTTCCGCCATCGACCGCGCGCAGGCCTGCGTCGAAGCCGGTGCGGACATGATCTTCCCCGAGGCGATGACCACGCTGGAGCAGTACTCGCAATTCACCAAGGCGGTGAGCGTGCCGGTGCTGGCCAACATCACCGAGTTCGGCGCGACGCCGCTGTTCACCACCACGCAGTTGCATGGCGTGGGCGTGAAGCTGGTGCTGTATCCGCTCTCCGCCTACCGCGCGATGAGCAAGGCGGCGCTGAACGTGTACCAACACATCCTCGCCGACGGCACGCAGGAAAAGGTGGTACCGACCATGCAGACACGCGCCGAGCTTTACGACTATCTCGGCTATCACGCTTACGAGCAGCAGCTCGACCGCCTGTTCGCCGAGAAGGGTACCGATTAACCATCAAGCAAGGGAGCAAGCGATGACAGAAGAGACCACCTTACCCAAGCCGAAGAAATCCGTCGCCCTCTCCGGCACGGTCGCGGGCAACACCGCCGTCTGCACCGTGGGCCGCACCGGCAACGACCTGCACTATCGCGGTTATGACATCCTCGATTTCGCCGAGCAGGCGGAGTTCGAGGAGATTGCGCATCTGCTGATCCACGGCACCCTGCCGAACCGCGCACAACTGCAAGCCTACAAGGCCAAGCTGCAAAAACTGCGCGGTCTGCCGCAAGCGGTGAAGCAAGCGCTGGAAGCCCTGCCCGCCAACGCGCACCCGATGGACGTGATGCGCACCGGCTGCTCGGTGCTCGGCACGGTGGAACAGGAGCCTGAGTCGCACGACCCGGCCAAGACACGCGAGATCATCGACCGCCTGCTCGCCAGCTTCGGCTCGATGCTGGTGTACTGGTACCACTACAGCCACAACGGCAAGCGCATCGCCGTGGAGACCGACGACGATTCCATCGGCGGCCATTTCCTGCACCTGCTGCATGGCAAGCCGGCGAAAGCTTCCTGGGTACGCGCGATGCACACCTCGCTGATCCTGTACGCGGAACATGAGTTCAACGCCTCCACCTTCACCGCACGCGTGATCGCCGGCACCAACTCCGACATCTATTCCTGCATCACTGGCGCCATCGGTGCTCTACGCGGCCCCAAACATGGCGGCGCGAACGAGGAAGCATTCCGCATCCAGAGTCGCTACCGGAGTGCCGACGAAGCAGAAGCGGACATCCGCGAGCGCGTCGGGCGCAAGGAGATCGTCATCGGCTTCGGCCATCCGGTGTACACCATCTCCGACCCGCGCAACGTGGTGATCAAGCGCGTGGCGAAACAACTCTCTGACGAGAACGGCGACACGCTGATGTATGACATCGCCGCGCGACTGGAAACGGTGATGTGGGAGCTGAAGAAGATGTTCCCCAACCTCGACTGGTTCTCCGCCGTGTCCTACAACCAGATGGGTGTGCCGACCGAAATGTTCACCCCGCTGTTCGTCATCTCACGCGTCACCGGCTGGGGCGCGCACGTGATGGAACAGCGTGCCGACGGCAAGATCATCCGCCCGAGTGCGAACTACACCGGCCCCGAGAACCTCGCCTGGGTCCCCATTGAAAAACGTTAAATCAAGGAAACCAAATGAGCGCCAATGTAGACATGAACAACCGCCCCGCCCCCGACCAGGTGCTGGTGGATATCGCCAAGTATGTATGCAGCTTCGACATCAAATCGAACGAAGCCTATGACACTGCGCGCAACTGCCTGATCGACACGCTGGGCTGCGGCCTGCTGGCCTTGCGCTTC
The DNA here is from genome assembly GCA_035299445.1 of Sideroxyarcus sp. Taxonomy (GTDB): domain Bacteria; phylum Pseudomonadota; class Gammaproteobacteria; order Burkholderiales; family Gallionellaceae; genus Sideroxyarcus. The sequence continues at coordinate 124,647 of DATGWO010000014.1, read as the reverse complement.
CCCGAGTGTACCAAGCACCTCGGCCCCATCGTGCCGGGCACCACGGTGCGCAACGGAGCACGCGTGCCTGGCACTTCGCACGAACTCGACCCGGTGAAAGCAGCATGGGACATCGGCGCGATGGTGCGCTGGCTGGATTACAACGACACCTGGCTGGCGGCGGAATGGGGCCATCCTTCCGACAACCTCGGCGGCATCCTCGCCGTGGCGGATTACCTCTCACGTTGCCGCGTGAGCGAGGGCAAACCAGCGCTGACCATGCGCGAAGTGCTGACCGCGATGATCAAGGCGCACGAGATACAGGGGGTGCTGGCGCTGGAGAACAGCTTCAACCGCGTCGGCCTCGACCATGTGATCCTGGTGAAGGTCGCTTCCACCGCTGTGGTGGCGCGCATGCTGGGCGGCACGGAAGCACAGGTCATCGATGCGTTGTCGCAGGCCTTCGTCGACGGGCAGGCGCTGCGCACCTACCGCCACGCACCCAACGCCGGTTCGCGTAAATCCTGGGCAGCGGGCGATGCGACTTCGCGTGCCGTGCGTCTGGCGATGATTACGCTGAAGGGCGAGATGGGCATCCCCGGCGTGCTGACCGCGCCGCAATGGGGCTTCTACGACGTGCTGTTCAGCAAGACCAACAAGGACCAGAAGCTGAAACCGGAAGAGCAGCGCAAGTTCAGCCTGCCGCAGCCGTATGGCAGCTATGTGATGGAACAGATCCTGTTCAAGATCTCCTTCCCGGCCGAGTTCCACTCGCAGACCGCCTGCGAATGCGCGATGAAGCTGCACCCGCAGGTGAAGGACCGTTTGAACGACATCCAGAAGATCGTCATCACCACGCACGAGTCGGCCATCCGCATCATCTCCAAGGTGGGGCCGCTGGCCAACCCGGCCGACCGCGACCACTGCATCCAGTACATGGTGGCGGTGCCGCTGGCCTTCGGTGACCTGATCGCGGAGCACTACGAGGACAGCTTCCACCATGCCCATCCCGTCATCGACCAGTTGCGCGACAAGATGGAGGTGGTGGAGGACGCGCGTTACACCAAGGAGTATCTGGAGTCCGACAAGCGCTCCATCGCCAATGCCATCCAGGTGTTCTTCAAGGATGGCAGCAGCACCGAGAAAGTGGCGGTGGAATACCCCATCGGCCATCGCCGCCGCCGCGCTGAAGGCATCCCAGTGCTGGAGCAGAAGTTCCTCGACAACCTGCGCACCCGCTTCCCCGAGGCGCGCTGCCAGCAGATCATGGCGCTGTGCCTGGACCAGAAGAAGCTGGAAGCGACGCCGGTGAACGAATTCATGGAGCTGTTCTTGATCAACTGAAACACGCTGTGACCCGGCAGCCTCGGGAATGTGGAAGGGAGGGAATCATGAGTTACCAGACCGAATATGACCGCTCGATGCAAGACCCCGCAGGCTTCTGGCGCGACCAGGCCAAGGCACTGGAGTGGTACAAATTCCCGCAGACCATCCTCACCCAGGACGCCGACGGCATCGGCCACTGGTTCGCCGACGGCGAGATGAACACCGCCTACATGGCGCTCGACCATCACGTGAAAGCCGGGCGCGGCGAGCAGACTGCGATCATCTACGACTCCCCTGTCACCGACACCAAAAGGAAGATCAGCTATGCCGAGCTGACCGACGAGGTGGCACGCACTGCGGGCATGCTGGCGAACCTCGGAGTGGTCAAGGGCGACCGCGTCATCATCTACATGCCGATGATCCCCGAGGCGGTGGTCGCCATGCTGGCGGTAGCAAGGCTGGGGGCGATCCACTCGGTGGTGTTCGGCGGTTTCGCGCCGCCCGAGCTGGCAGTGCGTATCGACGATGCCACGCCCCGTGTCATCCTCACTGCTTCCTGCGGCATCGAGGTAAAGAAGGTCATCGAATACAAACCGCTGGTGGACAAGGCCATCGAACTGGCGCAACACAAGCCGGAATTCTGCGTGGTACTGCAACGCCCGCAAGCGACCGCGACACTCGCCGCCGGACGCGACCACGATTGGAAGTCGCTGCTGGCCAAGGCCAAGCCGGTGGGCTGCACACCGGTGAAAGGCAGCGACCCGCTCTACATCCTCTACACCTCGGGCACCACCGGCAAACCCAAGGGCGTGGTGCGCGAGAACGGCGGCCATGCGGTGGCGCTCAACTACAGCATGAAAGCCATCTACAACGTGGAAGCGGGCGATGTGTTCTGGGCCGCGTCGGACGTGGGCTGGGTGGTCGGCCACTCCTACATCGTGTACGGCCCGCTGCTGCACGGCTGCACCACGATAGTCTACGAAGGCAAACCCATCATGACGCCGGACGCCGGCGCGCTGTGGCGCATCATCTCCGAATACAAGGTGAAGTCGTTCTTCACCGCACCGACCGCTTTCCGCGCCGTGAAGAAAGAAGACCCGGAGGCGCTGCTGATGCAGCCTTACGATCTTTCCAGCCTGCAGGTGATCTTCTCCGCCGGCGAACGCCTCGACCCGCCCACGCAGGAATGGCTCACCGAAAAGAGCGGCAAGACCGTGGTCGACCACTGGTGGCAGACCGAGACCGGCTGGGGCATCACCGCCAACCTGTGGGGTGTGGAGCCGAAACCGGTGAAGCTGGGTTCCTCCACCCTGCCCACGCCCGGCTTCGACGTGCGCATCCTGGACGAGCACGGCACGCAGCTGGCACCCAACGAACAGGGCTACATCGCCGTCAAGCTGCCGCTGCCGCCCAGCTGCATGAACCGCGTGTGGGGCGACGACGACAAGTTCCGCGACAGCTATCTGCACTTCCTGCCCGGCTACTACACCACCGGCGACGGCGGCTACATCGACCAAGATGGCTACGTGTTCGTGATGGGGCGTGTGGACGATGTCATCAACGTGGCAGGACACCGCCTTTCCACCGGCGAGATCGAAGAAGTGGTGGCCGGACACCCGGCAGTAGCGGAATGCGCGGTGATCGCGCGCGACGATGAATTGAAAGGGCAGGTGCCGATGGGACTGGTGGTGCTCAAGTCCGGCGTCGGCGTCGCAGAAGAGGCATTGCAAAAAGACCTCGTCGCACGCATCCGCGACAACATCGGCGCCATCGCCTGCTACAAGGACACGGTGATCCTGAAACGCCTGCCCAAGACGCGCTCGGGCAAAACGCTGCGCAAGACACTGAACGGCATCGTCAACGGCAAGCCCTACAACGTGCCCTCGACCATCGACGATCCCGGCGTGATACCGGAGATCATCGAGACGCTGAAGGTCAAAGGCTTCGTGAAATAACCTAGGCGAATCTGTGGCCGACCTGCGCCTTGGCGTACCAGGCGTTCAATTCGGCGGCGCTACGCCCCTTGCCCCAGGCGGCGACATCCGCCTCGGCGATGGGCGCATAAGGGCCGTGCTTCCCCTCGAAGATCACCGCGCCGACATCGCGCGACAGCACGGCGTGCCAGCCGCCGGCGGGGATCTCGACCACGCTGGCATCGACACCCAGCTCGGCGCGCTCGGTGACAGTACCGGCATCATCGAATACCAGCACGGTGAAGCGTCCGCGCAAGGCGGTCAGCACTTCCCAGGTGTGCGGATGGCGGTGCGGCAGGATCAGCGTGTCCGGCTCCATGGCGATGGCCAGGCGCTGGATGGGATCGCTGAGTTCCGCATGCAGGTTGGAGTTGGCGCGCAGGCGCGGAGATTGTTTGGCTTGCTGCCCAAGGGCGGTCAGGTCGGCGGCGGTGAGTTTCTTCAAGATGGTTCTCCTGTGAGGGGCTGCATTCTACCGAAACTCGCGACTCTCCTCGCGCCGTGCTTTTGCAAGCGGCCGACAAGCTATAGAATCCGCCACCATGTTTTTCCTGCCCGCCCATTTCCGTCTCGTTTGCGCCGCCGCGCTCTGCCTGTGCATGCTGCCCGCCCATGCCGAAGACGAACCGGAAGACGGCAGCGGCAAAAGCGAACTGGTGCTGGAAGCCGACCCCTACTACACCTCGCTCGGCTATAACGTACCGCTTACCAGAAAACCGATCCCGACCATCACCTCCGACAGCGAAACGGTGATCTACCGCGACCTCATCGAGGGTTCGCTGATCCCGCGCTTCATGGTGCTGGAGGCCAGCATCTATCCGCTGCCTTCGTTGGGTTCCTACGTCAAATCGCACTCGCCCAACCTCTACCGTCAGGCCGAAATCGGCCATAGCGGCATCAACCTGTTCGAGTCCGCCACCGCCGGCTTCCAGGAGCCGTGGGCGGTATCGGCCTTCTTCGGCAACGTGGCCAAGCTGAAACGGCCGAAAGAAAAGCGCCACGGCAACAACTATGGCTACACCGGCTATCTGTTCAGCGCGGGCAACAAGCACATCAAGAACAACACGCTGATCGCGGACGACTGGTTCGAGTTCGAATGGAAGATCAAGGGCAAGATCGATTATCCCGACGAGAAGCTGTCATGGAGCTTCCGCGTCGGCGGCCGATTCAACCATAACAAAGACGTCAACGACGTCACCTACATCAGCCTGCACCGCAGCAATCTCGATTTCCGCTACTCGTTCCTGGAATGGCTGGAGAACACCAACTACGACTTGCGCGTCCACTTCCTGCAGCAGAGCGCACAGATGGTGCGTCTGGAATTGATCGCCGGCAGAAAAATGCCCAATCAGGATTGGGGCTTCACGCCGACGGTCGACATCGGCTTCGTCTGGACCAGCCCGAACGAATATTCCGGCGCACTACGCGAGATCAAGGGCAACACCACGACGCTGGTGTTCCGGCCTTCGTTCGAGTTCTGAGCCGGCCCCGATAATTCGGCAAGCACTCAGGATGCGCTAAAGCCACGGCGCTCATTGCACGCGCCCTCGAGAACCTGCTTGCCATCGCCGATAAACGAGTCGAAATGCACTTGGACACGGAAGTGGTCTTCGGCCTCGGTGACCAAAACGACACGGCATACCACCCGCACCGTCGCCCAGTCCTGAATGGATTTCCCCTTGGGTATCTTGAGTTCCAGGGTGAGCGGGCCGCGGAAGTCCAGCGCCTGTTCCAGGTGCAGGTTCGCGCCGCCCAGCGAAATGTCATGTGTGTGCCCGTGCAGGATGAATTGGTTGCCGCCCTGCTCGCCGCTGAGTTCCGCCTGCCAGTGAACGATGTAACTATCTTGCATAGTGCCCCCCGTTCCGGTGGATCGACAATGAAAAGGCCCGCATCGCTGCAGGCCTTGGCAATACTGGTGGGTCGTGCGGGGATCGAACCTGCGACAAACGGATTAAGAGTCCGCTGCTCTACCAGCTGAGCTAACGACCCGGAAGAGGCGCGCATTTTATGGGAGCGGCCGAAATTGTCAAGGAATTTATCCCCTGGAATGGCGCTGCAACGCCCATGCCACATGCTCGCGCACCAAGCCGGACGGGTGTTGCACGCGCGCCTGCAATGCTGCCACGACTGCCGGCTTGGTCGGGGCATTGCCCAAGGCCACGGCGATGTTGCGCAGCCATTGTTCGTGGCCGATGCGATAGATGGGGCTGCCCGCCAATCTGCTTTGGAAGCTTGCTTCGTCCCAGGCGAACAATTCGATGAGTGAAACATCGTCCAGCCCGTTGCGCACGGCGAAGTCCGGCTCGACGGTCTTTTGCGCAAAGCGATTCCACGGGCACACCAGCTGGCAATCGTCGCAGCCGTAGATGCGATTACCGATGAGCGGGCGCAACTCTTCCGGGATACTGCCCTTGAGTTCGATGGTGAGATAGGAGATGCAGCGTCGCGCGTCGAGTTGGTACGGTGCGGTGATGGCTCGCGTGGGACAGATGTCGATACAGGCATGGCAGGTGCCGCAATGGTTCTCTTCCGGCCTATCCACGGGCAGCGGCAGGTCGATGAATATCTCGCCGAGGAAGAACCATGAGCCCTGCTCGCGCGAGAGCAGCAGCGTGTGCTTGCCGCGCCAGCCCAGATGCGCTTTCTGCGCCAGTTCGACTTCCAGCACCGGGGCGCTGTCGGTGAATACGCGGCACTGGCAGTCGACCTTGTCGCGGATCTGCTGTGCCAGTTTCTCCAAGCGGTTGCGCAGCACCTTGTGGTAATCGCGCCCCAAGGCGTAGCGCGAGACGAAGGCGCGGCTGCCGTCGGCCAGCACCTCGTGCGTATCTTTGGCGTGTTCCGGGTAATAGTTCATGCGCACCGAGATGACGCGCGAAGTGCCCGGCACCAGCTCGGCCGGACGCGCGCGTTTGGCGCCATGTTTTGCCATATAATCCATCGCGCCGTGACGCCCTTCGGCCAGCCATTGCAGCAGATGCGCCTCGGCATCGCCGAGCCGGGTGTCGCCGATGCCGACGGATTGGAAGCCGAGCGCCCTGCCCCACTCCTTGATATGCACGGCAAGTGCGTCGTAATCCACTAGAGGTGTTTCATTTTGCATGACCCGAATCATAACCCGATAGCCCTGCCCGATGAGGCCGCGACCGCCGCCTTTGCCGCGCGTCTTGCGCAGGTATTGCAGCCGGGCTTGGTGATCTATCTGCGCGGCGATCTGGGCGCGGGCAAGACCACGCTGGTGCGCGCGTTGTTGCAGGCGCTGGGCTACAGCGGCCGCGTGAAGAGCCCCACCTACACTTTGGTTGAGCAGTACGAAGCGGGCGGGTTACACTTGCGCCACTTCGATCTGTATCGCTTCCGCGATGCAGAAGAATGGGAGAGTTCCGGTTTTCGCGATGAGTTCGACGGGCGCAATGTTTGCCTGGTGGAGTGGCCGGAACAAGCCTCGGGATTGCTGCCCCCGGCGGATATCAGCCTCACCTTCGAGATACTTCAGGATGGGCGCAAGATCGCGCTCCATGCCTATACCGATGCAGGACAAAAATGCTTGAACGCCTTACCCGCCTGATATTCATTACAGCACTGTGCTGGCTGCCCTCCGCCTTCGCGGAGATCGCCATCAGCTCCGTGCGCGTATGGCCGGCGCAGGACTACACCCGTCTCACGCTGGAATCGAAACGCGCCATCGAGTACAAGCTGTTCACGCTGTCCAACCCGCAACGGCTGGTGATCGATCTCGACGGGGTTGAACTCAACGCCGTGCTGAACGAGCTGAATGCCAAAGTCGGCAACGACGATCCCTATATCAAGAGCGTGCGCGTCGGCCGCTTCAAGCCCGGCGTGATCCGCCTGGTGCTCGACCTCAAGACCGAAGTGAAGCCGCAGCTGTTCAGCCTGAAACCGGTGGCCGAATACGGCCATCGTCTGGTGCTGGACGTGTATCCGGCCGTACCGCTCGACCCGCTGATGGCGCTAGCGCAGCAGATGGAAGACAAGCAGGCCGCGAGCGAGACGGCAGCGGCCAGCACCGTAGTCGAAGCACCCACGCCCGAACCTGTGCCCAGCGTGGCAGCGCCTGTCGAACCTCCCGCTCCTGCCGTTACAACAGCGCCGATTTATCCCGAGCTGCGCAACCGCGTGCTCATCGTCGCGGTGGATGCCGGCCACGGCGGCGAAGACCCCGGCGCGCACGGCCGCGGCGGCACATACGAGAAGCATGTGACGCTCGCCATCGCGCGCAGATTGAAAACCCAGATCGACGCCACGCCGGGCATGCGCGCCGTGCTGATCCGCGACGGCGACTACTTCATCCCCTTGGGCGGGCGCGTGGAGAAAGCACGCAAGGCGCATGCCGACCTGTTCGTCTCCATCCATGCCGATGCCTTCATCAAACCGCATGCGCGCGGCTCCTCGGTGTTCGCCCTGTCGGAAGGCGGCGCCACCAGCGCCAGCGCGCGCTGGCTGGCAAAGAAGGAAAACGAGGCCGACCTTATCGGCGGCGTGAACCTCGCGGTGAAAGACCCCTACCTTGCGCGCACGCTGCTCGACCTGTCGCAGACCGCCACCATCAACGACAGCATGAAACTGGCCAAGCATGTGCTGAAAGAGCTGGGCGGCATCAACACCCTGCATCGCGGCCATGTCGAGCAAGCCGGATTCGCCGTGCTGAAATCGCCGGACATCCCCTCGATATTGGTGGAGACCGCCTTCATCAGCAACCCGACGGAAGAGCGCCGCCTGCGCGACGAGGACTACCAGGACAAGATGGCGGGCGCCATCATGGGCGGCATCAAGCGCTACTTCGCACAGAATCCGGCGCTGTCCAAGCAGAAGTTCGCACAGAACGACTAAGCCATCGAGATGTGTCTCAACGCATGAGACACATCACAAAGCAAACTCAATTAGCGTGATAAACGTGATTCGGCTGGATTGCGCCGATTGCGCCTTTTGAATCATCCATCAGACGCGTTAAAACCTCCAATCCGGGATCGCGCTGCAAGCGCATCTCGAAGTATTCGTTGCCGAGTTCATTCACCGCCGTGACTCCGTATTGGACGAAGACACGGCGGATTGCCGCCGCCCCCTCTCCAGATGCGCGGACGATGTAGCTGCCTGGCATTGTTTGGCTGGCGGACGAGCCCCCTTGCACAACAACGGAAGGAGGAATAGCCGCAGCACCCGACGCGGCAGACACGGAAGGCTTGGTTGTCTGCGAACAGGCACTCATCGTCATCAGCAGTGCAGCCATGCCAATCAGATATTGTGTCTTCATGTTATTGCACCGTTACGGCAATGCCCGTTGGGCGATTGATATATGTAAGCGCGCCTCTGGCGTCCACCGCCTTGCCTGTGGTGCTCTTGCCGCTCAGCGCAGCAACAGAGCGGCCGCCGTTCTTGATGGCGTTCGCCGTATCGGCGTAGGTATAGGATGGATTGCGCGCCCGCACCAAAGCAGCCACCCCTGCGACTTGCGGCGTCGCCATGGAGGTGCCATTGATGGTGTTGTAGGCATTCGTCGTGTTGGTCAGCGCTTTGATTGTGAAGTTCGTCAAGAAAACACCCTTATCCCCCGCTGACGTAACTGCCGAGTTGAGTTGAAATCCAACAGAGCAAGTCGCGCTAATGCAAGGAGTGATGTTCAATTCCGCGTAAGTGGTGTAAGTAAGGACTCCATCGTACCGGTTCGTCAGACTTGCCACGTTTGTTCCAGCGGCAAATGGATCCCCGCCTGCACTGCTGTAATTGACATCGAAGGTGTCACCGTTCTGAACGTTAACAGCAGCCCCCACTTGAAGAAGTGCCGCACTATACCCCGTAAGGGAAAAAGACTTATAAGCACGAGCATCTGTGCTAGCAACATAGTTTGCCGTACTCCAACTAGCCGCAGGAGTAAAAAGACCACCTCCAGCCGACCCGCCCCAACCAGTGGCGCTGGTGCTGGAATATGTCCAACCAACCGGGGCCACCGCAAGCGTCCCGGCAGTGGGATAGTCCACAACATGGAAATCTGTTATCAGCGTAGTGGTACCCGCCCAAGTGCTGTAGATATTGGTGCCCGGTGCGCCGACGTCGACGCTAGTCGAGCCATAGTCCGAGAAGGTAGCCAGTGCATCGTTTTGATCAAGCGCGGCAACGCAAATAAGGTTCGACTGGGTAAAGTTGCACGGCCAGTGCGGTGTTGTGTCGTTGTCCTGATTATCGTTGCCCGCCGCCACCACTACCAAAACATCGTTGTTCAGCGCATTGGTGATAGCGGCACTGTAGGCTGCGTCATATGCTCCCGTTCCTCCGAGACTCATGTTGATCACTTTGGCACCGTTGGTAACCGCATAGTTGATGCCGGGAATGATTGTGGCGGTAGTGCCAGACCCAGTGGCATCCAGCACTCGCACAGCCATAAGTTTTGCCGTCCAGCACACCCCGACTCCGGCGATGCCGTTGTTCGCCTGCGCTGCGATGATGCCTGCGACATGGGTGCCATGCCCGGCGAGATCCATCGGATCGCTATTGACGCCAGTCGCGACATCGGGAGCAAAATTCCGGCCGTGCAAGGTATCCGTAACGCTCGTCCACATGTTATTGGCGAGATCGGTCGAGTTGTAGTTAATGCCGGTATCGAGCACAGCAACCACCACTGAACTACAGTCGGTCTGAATATCCCAGGCTGACTCCAGATTCAAGTCTGCACCTGTAGTACCTGTCGCAACCGGATAGGTACCGGTCAACATAGTCTGTCCGGTATTTTTCGCCGCCCAAATTTGACCCGCCGCATATTGCGGATCGGTCGGTACAGCCTGCGTGTGGTAAATGTAATTGGGTTGCGCGTAGGCCACGTTCGGATCATTGGCATAAGTAGTCACAGCCTGTTCCACCGTTTGTCCCGGCATCAGACTCGCCACTACCATATCGGACTGGTTGCCGACTGCCTGCACCGTAGATGCGCCCAAGCCCTGTGCGATCTGCGCACGCGAGGCAGCAGTTACACCGGATTTAAATTTGACGAGAATTTGGTCTTTGACATATTGACTACCGTTAGATGGCGTCCACGCAGTACCGGCGAACGATAGCGTTTGCGCCAGCATCAAACCCAAGCCGGTCGACAGCAAACCAAGTTTGTTTATTTTCATGTTGATAGCTCCCGCTCTTGATCAAGGTACGGTGAATGAGAATGCACTGGAGACATTTCCGGTAGGATTCAGTGCCGAGTAAGCAGTAACTGTGACCGAATAACTGCCATTCGCCAACGTGGCAGAAGTTGAGGTAGGCGCTGCTGCGCCGGACACATATGGCACGTTGATCGGCGTTTGTCCGCTGATCGCAACGGTGTAGCCGCCGCCGGTAGTATTAACCGCAGCCTCGCGATTCGCAGTCCAAGAAATATTCACGGTGTGCGAGGCGGGAGCAGGTGCCGAAGAACCGCCCCCCCCTCCGCCGCAGGCGGATAAAAACAACGCAAACAGCGCTACCAAGACGTAACGGTATGTACTTCGCATCATCAGTGCTTCCCCTTTAACAATCCGATTGGAAAATTATCGACAGGGGGCGAAGCTTAGTACCATCAACAATGTGATGGGAAGGGTTTTGACGGCCTATATATTCTCGCTGCTTCACTTTATGGATACGGTGTGATACGTGACATTGCGTCACCCGCCACATCACTACTTTGTTCCACCAAACAGCATCTCCAGCCGCATGCTGAGCACCCCGCTCGAGCGGAAACCCCGCTCTTTCGGGAAATGCAGCTGCGGGCTCAGGTCGAAGAACATCCAGTCCTGGTGCAGGCGATAGCGATACGAGAGCAGGAGGACATAATCCGTCACCTGCGTCTGCGGGCGGCTCACGCCGATCGCGCTGGCCTGATAGAGCAAGGCGGTGCGCTCGCTCAGCGTGTGGAAGATCGAGAAATCCTGGCGCAGGTCGAAGTTCTGTTTGTCGTTGAGCCAGGTCGCGCTGCTGGTGGCGCGGAACAAAGCCGGCTCGCTGATGGGCCGCTCGATGTCGAGCTGTGTGCTCTCACCCGCACCAATGGTGTTGAACCAGAATACGCTCTCCGCCAGTTTCATCCGCCACGCATCATCCAGCGGCATCGCCAGACTGGCGCGCGTACGCGCGAACGGGGAGGAGCTCAAGCCGGCAAATTGCAGTCCACCGTCCGCACTGAAATGCCAACGCTCGGCTCCCGCTTTCTCGTAGCGCAACGCGGCGGCGTAACTTTCGGGAGCGTCCGTTTTCTTGATCGGCGTCTGGCTTTGCGTCGGGTTGACGGTCGCATTCTTGTCCGGATCGGTTTCCAGCAGCAGATGCAGACTCTTCTCGGCCACCGGCAGGTGCAGTTTGGCCCTGCCCGCCACCACGAACTTGCGCTCCCCGCCGTATCCGACAACGCGGCTGATATCTATCTGCAGCACACTGTCGTTGGTCTCCTGATAGTTGCGGTCGTCACCAAAGAAACTGTCGACGTTCCGCACGAAGTCGACGAACTTGCCCGACAGGTAATCGCGCGGAGCATCGAGCGCATTCATGGCATTCTCGACGGGCGCCAGCAATGGCGGCAGCGATTCCTGCGCCGGCTGGCCGTCCTGCTCCTGGCCGCATGCATGCAGCGGGCTCAGGAGTCCGGCACCCAGCACGGCACACGCCATGCTCCCGAACAGCGCTGCGAATCGGTTTGCCATGCTGGTCAGGCGGGAAACACCCCGGTGGACAGGTAACGGTCGCCGCGGTCGCAGACGATGAACACGATGGTGGCGTTCTCGACCTGCCGCGAAAGGCGCAAGGCGACGCTCAATGCACCGCCGGAGGAGATGCCGCAGAAGATGCCCTCCTCGCTCGCCAGCCAGCGCGTCATCTCTTCCGCCTCTTGCTGACCGACATGCTCCAGCCTGTCCACGTTCTGTGGGCTGTATATCTTGGGCAGATAGGCTTCCGGCCATTTGCGGATGCCCGGTATCTGCGCGCCCTCTTCCGGCTGCACGCCGACGATCTGGATGGCCGGGTTGTTTTCCTTGAAGAAGCGCGCGCAGCCCATGATGGTGCCGGTGGTGCCCATGCTGCTGACGAAGTGGGTAATCTTGCCCTGCGTGTCGCGCCAGATCTCCGGCGCGGTGCCCTCGTAATGCGCCAGCGGATTGTCGGGATTGGCGAACTGGTCGAGGATGATGCCGCGCCCCTCGTCGCGCAGCTTCTCGGCCGTATCGCGCGCCAGCTCCATGCTGCCCTCCTTCGGCGTCAGCACCAGTTCCGCGCCGAATGCGCGCATGGTCTGGCGCCGCTCCACGCTCTGGTTCTCCGGCATCACCAGGATCATCTTGTAGCCGCTCATCGCCGCCGCCATCGCCAGCGCGATGCCGGTGTTGCCGCTGGTCGCCTCGATCAGCGTATCGCCCGGCGCGATACTGCCGCGCGCCTCGGCATGGCGGATCATCGACAGCGCCGGCCGGTCTTTCACCGAACCAGCCGGATTGTTGCCTTCCAGTTTGGCGAGGATGATGTTGGAGGTATTGCCGGGGATGCGCTTGAGCCTGACCAGCGGCGTGTTGCCGACGAAATCTTCGATATGTTTGTACATCGCATTGCTTCCACTTTTTTGCATGGCCGGATGATAACTGGCACGGTGGAAAAACGCATGATATTGCGCAAGGCGCGGCACAGCGAGCCCGGCAAATGTTAGTATCCGCCCCTGCATTAATTCAACAGAACACGTCCCGAACATGGATACCCAGACCATCATCAACTCTCTGGCCGGCGGCCTGCTCATCGGCAGCGCCGCCTCGCTGCTGCTGTGGCTGAACGGCCGCATCGCCGGCATCAGCAGCATCATCGCCAACCTGCTCTTCTCCAAATCGCACTTGTGGCCGCTGCTGTTCGCGCTCGGCATCGTCGGCGGCGCGGCGCTGTTCTACGCGCTGGGCGGCAGCACACCGACACCGCGTGCCGACTTCCCCGCTTGGCTGCTGGCGCTGGCAGCGGTGCTGATCGGCTTCGGCACCGCCATGGCGCACGGCTGCACCAGCGGCCACGGCGTATGCGGCCTTGGCCGCCTGTCGCTGCGCTCGCTGGTCGCCACCGTGACCTTCCTGTCGGTCGGCCTGCTCACCACCTTCGTGGTGCGCCATGTCTTCGGAGTGATGTGATGAACAACCTCGTAACCCTGATCGTAGGCCTGATCTTCGGCTTCGGCCTGGCACTCGCCGGCATGACCCATCCGCAAAAGGTATTAGGCTTCCTCGACATCGCCGGCCAGTGGGACCCCAGCCTGCTATTCGTATTGGGTGGTGCTGTTGGTGTCACCGTCATCAGCTTCCGCTTCATCCTGAAACTCAAGAAACCACTACTCGCCCCCGGCTTCCTGCTCAGCAATCTGCACGATATCGACAAACCGCTGGTAGTCGGCTCGGCACTGTTCGGCATCGGCTGGGGCATCAGCGGCTATTGCCCGGGCCCGGCCATCGCCTTGTTCGCCGCACCGAACTGGGAGCTGTGGGTGTTCTTCCCCGCCTTGCTGCTCGGCTATGTGCTGCAACGCGTGTGGGAAGTGCGCCGGCGTCCGGCTGTCACTACAGCGCCTGCGGTGAAGCTCGACAGCGAACCGCCCGCGTGCGGCTGAGCGGTAAACTCGACACGTAAAAAAACGGGGGGCGATTGCTCCCCGTTTTCATTTGACCAGCCGCAACCTAGATCGCGATGCCGGAGGCATCGAACAATCCCTCGAACAGGATGGAGCTCAGGTAACGCTCGCCCGAGTCGGGCAGGATGACGACGATGGTCTTGCCCGCGTTCTCCGCCTGCTGCGCGTAGCGTACCGCCACTGCCACCGCCGCGCCGCTGGAAATGCCGGAGATGATGCCTTCTTCGCGCGCCAGTCGGCGGGCATACAGCACCGCATCTTCGTTCGTCACCTGTGCAATGTCGTCCACCAGCGACAGGTCGAGCGCGCCCGGCACGAAGCCCGCGCCTATGCCCTGGATCTTGTGCGGTGCGGGCTTGAGTTCCTGTCCGGCACGTTTCTGCGTCAGGATGGGGCTGGCGGCAGGTTCCACCGCCACCGACTTGATGGCCTTGCCCTTGCTCTTCTTGAGGTAACGCGACACGCCGGTGATGGTGCCGCCGGTGCCCACGCCCGCCACGAAGATGTCGACCTTGCCGTCGGTGTCGTCCCAGATCTCGGGGCCGGTGGTCGCCTCGTGAATGGCCGGGTTGGCCGGATTTTCGAACTGTTGCAGCAACACATATTTCGGATCGGATTCGGCGATCTCCTTCGCCTTGGCCACCGCGCCGCTCATGCCTTTCGCGCCTTCGGTCAGCACCAGCTTTGCACCGTAGGCGACCAGCAATTTACGGCGCTCGATGCTCATGGTCTCGGGCATGGTCAGCGTGAGCGGGATGCCGCGCGCCGCAGCGACGAAAGCCAGCGCGATACCTGTGTTGCCGCTGGTGGGTTCGACGATCTCCTTGCCCGGCCCGAGCAGCCCCTTCTTGGTCGCGTCGTCTATCATTGCCACGCCGATGCGATCCTTCACCGAATAGGCCGGGTTGCGCCCCTCGATCTTGGCGAGGATGGTCGCCTTGGCGCCGTCGCCGATACGGTTGAGCTTGATCAGCGGCGTGTTGCCGATGGACAGCGAGTTGTTGGTGAACTGGTTTGTCATGCTTCTCTCCCTCAAGTGAATTCAAGATTGCGCAAGTCTAACCAAGCGCGCGCGGTTTATGTACTGGTCAATTGTTATAAGCTTAGAACCGGACCCGCTATTGCCCGAACTCCCTGGCCGTCGGCACCAGTCCGGCGCGTATGGTCGCCTCGTCCAGCTTGGGCGAGCACAGCTCGATGAAACGATAGGCGAAGCTGCGCAGATAGTGGCCGCGCCGCAGCGCGATGTAGGTGGTGTTGGCGCCGAACAGGTGTTCGCCCTTGAGCAGCCGCAGGTCGCTGTCCTTGGCCGGATTGAACGCCATCGAGGCGATGATGCCGATGCCCATGCCCAGCTCGACATAGGTCTTGATCACATCCGCATCCAGCGCCGACATCACGATGTCCGGCGTGACACCGGCATCGGCGAAGGCCTGATCCACCTTGGCGCGGCCGGTCAGTCCTTCGTGATAGGTAACGATGGGGTATTCAGCCAGCGCAGCCAGTGTCAGCGGCTGCACCTGCTCCAGCGGATGGCCGGCAGGCACGATCACCGCGTGATGCCACGAGTAATACGGGAACGAATCCAGCCGGGTGACGTCGTGCAGCGCCTCGGTCGCCACGCCGATGTCCGCCTCGCCGTTCAGCAACATGCTGACGATCTCGTTCGGCCCGGCCTGTTGCAGCTTGAGGTGCACCTTGGGGAATGTCTTTTTGAAATCGGTGATGACCTTTGGCAGCGCATAGCGCGCCTGCGTGTGCGTGGCGATCACGGTGAGCTGCCCCTCGTCACGCTTGCTGTACTGCTCCACCAGGTTCTTGATGTTGTTGGCGTCGAGCAGGATGCGCTCGACGATCTCCAGCAACTCGCTGCCCGGGTCGGTCAGGCCGAGCAGGCGCTTACCCTTGCGCACGAACAACTCTACGCCCAGCTCGTCCTCAAGGTCCTTGATGTGCTTGGACACGCCGGACTGCGAAGTGAACAGCGCGTTGCCCACCTCGGTGAGGTTGAAGTTGTGGCGCGCCGCCTCGCGGATGATCCTGAGTTGCTGAAAGTTCATACTGCCGCTCCTTGTTCGAACACGCGGAACTGGCGCGGACGGATGAACACCTTGTCGCCGCCCGCCAATGGCGCGGCATCGAAGCGCTCGCGGCTCAGTTCGATCTCGACCAGCTCGCTGCTGCCGTCCACCGCCACTTCGACGCGCACGATGGAGCCGATGGCGCGCACCTGCTTCACCTCCACCGGCAGCGAGGTGTCGTCCTGCGGCGTACGGCCGATATCGATATCGTGCGGCCGCACATAGGCCACCGCGTCGCCGTGCTGCCCGCTCCACGGCGCATGGTCGCGGCTGTGGAACAGGTTCACGTTGCCGATGAACTGGTAGACGAACGGTGTGGCCGGTGCGGCATACACCTCGTCCGGCGTGCCGATCTGCTCTATCTTGCCCTTGTTCATCACCACCACGCGGTCGGCCACTTCCAGCGCCTCTTCCTGGTCGTGCGTCACGAAGATGCTGGTGATATGCAGCTCGTCGTGCAGGCGGCGCAGCCAGCGGCGCAACTCCTTGCGCACCTGCGCGTCGAGCGCGCCGAACGGCTCGTCCAGCAGCAATATCTTCGGCTCGACGGCGAGCGCGCGTGCCAGCGCGATGCGTTGCCGCTGGCCGCCGGACAGTTGTGCCGGGTAGCGGTCATGCAACCAATCGAGTTGCACCAGACTCAGCAGCTCGTGCACGCGGCGTTTGATCTCGGCCTCATTCGGGCGCTCCTTCTTCGGTTTCACGCGCAGGCCGAAAGCCACGTTCTCGAACACCGTCATGTGGCGGAACAGCGCGTAATGCTGGAACACGAAACCGACATTGCGTTCACGCGCATCGCGCTGCTGCACGTCTTCACCGTGGAACAGCAGCTTGCCGGAATCGGCCAGCTCCATGCCGCCGATGATGCGCAGCAAGGAAGTCTTACCGCAGCCGGAAGGTCCGAGCAGCGCCAGCAGCTCACCGCTGTTCACTTCCAGATTGATGTCGTCCAGCGCCTTGTATGTGCCGAACTGCTTGTTCAGATTCTCGATGGTGATACTCATTCAATGTGCTCCATGCAAAGGTTCGCCGCTACGTTTCGCTTGCCACTCCACCAGCGCTTTCACCAGCAGTGTGACCAGCGCCAGCAGGGCCAGCAGCGAGGCCACAGCGAATGCCGCGACAAAGTTGTATTCGTTGTAAAGGATCTCGACATGCAACGGCATGGTGTTGGTCTGGCCACGGATGTGGCCGGACACCACCGACACCGCGCCGAACTCACCCATGGCGCGGGCGTTACACAGGATCACGCCGTACAGCAGGCCCCACTTGATGTTGGGCAAGGTCACGCGCCAGAAGGTCTGCCAGCCGGAAGCGCCCAGCGACACTGCGGCTTCCTCCTCTTCCTTGCCCTGCGCCTGCATCAGCGGGATCAGCTCGCGCGCGATGAAGGGGAAGGTGACGAAGATGGTCGCGAGCACGATGCCCGGCACGGCGAAGATCAGCTTGATATCGTGTGCCTGCAGCCACGGACCGAACCAGCCCTGCGCGCCGAACAGCAGCACGTACACCAGGCCGGACACCACCGGGCTCACCGCGAACGGCAGGTCGATCAGCGTGATGAGCAGACTCTTGCCTTTGAACTCGAACTTGGCGATGGCCCATGCGGCGGCGACGCCGAAGATGAGGTTGGCGGGGACCGCGATGGCGGCGGCGATCAGCGTGAGCTTGATCGCCGCCCAGGCATCCGGCTCTTTCAGCGCGGCCAGATACAGCTCCCAGCCCTTGCTGAACGCTTCGATGAACACGGTGAGCAGCGGCAAGCCGAGGAACAGCAACAGCCAGGTCAGCGCGACGACTATGAGCAGCAGCGTGACCCCGGCCGATTCGCGGGTGGATATCTTTCTGAGTGCGGATGGGTTGGACATTAGCGGTTACCCCTGTTTGAAGTCCACCATTGCAGCGCGTTGATGGCGAGCAGCAGCGCGAACGAGATCAGCAGCATCGCCACTGCGATGGCGGTCGCACCCGCATAGTCGTACTGCTCCAGTTTGGCCACGATCAGCAGCGGCGCGATCTCGGAGATGTAAGGCATGTTGCCGGCGATGAAGATCACCGAGCCGTATTCGCCGATGGCGCGTGCGAACGCCAGCGCAAAGCCAGTGAGCAAGGCCGGGTAGATGGCAGGAAAGATCACGCGGCGGAACACGTCCCAGCGCCCGGCACCCAGGCTGGCCGCCACTTCTTCCACCTCGGCCTCGATGTCCGCCAGCACCGGCTGCACCGTGCGCACCACGAACGGCAGGCCGATGAAAGTGAGCGCGACCACGATGCCCAGCGGGGTGTAGGCGACCTTGATGCCGTACGCAGCGAAGTATTGGCCGAGCCAGCCGTTCGGCGCATACAAGGTTGCCAGCGTGATGCCGGCCACGGCGGTGGGCAAGGCGAACGGCAGATCGACCAGCGCATCGACGATGCGCTTGCCGGGAAAGCTGTAGCGCACCAGCACCCATGCCACGATCAGGCCGAAAACGGCGTTGATGGCGGCTGCGGCGAATGAGGTGACAAAGGTCACGCGCAAGGAAGCCAGCACGCGGTCGCTGGTGACCACCTCCCAGAAGCCGCCCCAACCCAGCGTCGCCGTCTTGAAGAACAAGGCGGACAACGGGATCAGCACGAGCAGCGAGAGATAGAGCAGCGTGAACCCCAATGCCAGATTGAAGCCGGGCAGCACGCTGTGTGCTTTGAACTGAGACATCGCTTATTCCTGTTATTGGATAAGGACGCAGTCTATCGATGGCGACTTAGATATAAAAATGAATAATTCTTATTTCTATAGCGAAAATAAGAATAAGCAACCCTGGCGTCAGCCACCGGCACAGACAGCTGATGGCGTCTGCCATGCATG
This sequence comes from Sideroxyarcus sp., assembly GCA_035299445.1. Lineage (GTDB taxonomy): Bacteria > Pseudomonadota > Gammaproteobacteria > Burkholderiales > Gallionellaceae > Sideroxyarcus. Next base: position 105,810 of record DATGWO010000014.1, on the reverse strand, counting down.
CGCTGCCGCCGGGCGGCCGAGCAAATACCCTTGCACCAGATCCACCCCGGCATGCCGCGCCAGTTGCAGCTGCGCCTCGGTCTCCACGCCCTCGATGATGACTTCTGCGCCCAGCTCGCGAATCAGCTCCACCAGCTTGGGCAAGATGCGCTGCAGGCGCGGTTCGCTTTCCGCCTGCTGGATGATGGCGCCATCCAGCTTCACGTATTCCGGCGCCAGCCGCCACAGCCGCTCCAGATTGGAATGTTCCTTGCCGAAATCGTCGATGGCGATCCGGTAACCGCGCTCGCGGTAGTTCGCTATCGCCGCCGCCAGCTGCGCCTCCTCGCTCACCGCGCTCTCGTTGATCTCGATCACCACCTCGTTGGTGGCCACGTCATGCTGATGCAGCACCTGCTCGAACACCTTGCCGTGCGCATTCACCGCCACCAGCAACTCCGGGTGCACATTGAGGAACAGTAAACCGCTGCCCTGCCCCATATTGAGATAGTTCAGGGTATGCAATGTGCGGCACAGGCGGTCGAACTTGACCAGCCGCTCGACCGACTCCGCCTGGCGGAATGCCACAGGCGGAGGGACGGCATTGCCCTTGTGGTCGGATGCGCGCAGCAGCGCTTCGTAACCGTGCGCCGCGTTGCGCCTCACATCGACGATGGGCTGGAACACACTGCGCAATTGCAAGCCGATGAAGTTGGCGCGCACCTCGTCGCCGCTCACTTCCAGCCGATAGTCGTCATTCAGGCTCAGCGTGTCGCGCAGCTCGTTCTGCAATGCATTCAGGCGGTGAAGCGCAGGCATACCCCGCTCACTTCTTGCCGTAGAACTGGTCGAACACGCCGCCGTCCTTGAAGTGCTCGGCCTGCGCCTGCTTCAGGCTGCCGAACACCTCATCCACGGTGAACAGCTTGAGTGCGGGCAGCGTTGCCGCATATTTTTTGGCGACCTTCACATCGCGCGGGCGCAGCTCGAACCTGGCGGCAAGCTCCTGCGCTTCCGGCGAATACAGGTTCTTCAAGTAGGCCTCGGCCACCTTGCGCGTGCCGCGCTTGTCGACCACCTTATCCACCACGCTCACCGGCAGGTCGGCCACGATGCTGATCGGCGGATACACCAGATCGAACTTGTCCGCACCGTACTCCTGCTTGATCAGGCCGACCTCGTTCTCGAAGGTCACCAGCACGTCGCCGATCTCGCGCTGCACGAAGGTCGTGGTGGCGCCGCGCCCACCGGTTTCCAGCACCGGCACATTGGCGAATATCTTCGCCACCAGGTCGCGCGCCTGCGCTGCGCTGCCGCCCTGCTTGATCACCGAGCCCCATGCCGCGAGGTAAGCGTAGCGGCCGTTACCCGAGGTCTTGGGATTGGCAATGATCGCCGCCACGCCCGGTTTGGCCAAGTCTGCCCAGCTCTTGATACCCTTGGGATTGCCTTTGCGCACCAGGAACACCGAAGTGGAGCTGAACGGCGCGCTACCGTTAGGCAAGCGCTTCGCCCAGTCGGCCGGGATGAATTGCTTTTCAGCGAGGATGTCCACGTCGATGGACTGGTTCATCGTCACCACATCGGCTTCCAGCCCGTCCACCACGGCGCGTGCCTGTTTGCTCGATCCGCCGTGCGACTGGTTGACGGTCAGGTCGTCGCCTGTCTGCTGCTTCCACTGTTTGGCGAACAGCGGGTTGTAGTTCTTGTAGAACTCGCGCGAGACATCGTAGGAAGCATTCAGGATGGTCACCTCGGCAGCGAAGGCAGGTGCCGAGAGTGTGGCCGCGACCAGCAGCAGGGAAACGGGTTTCAGCAGGATATTCTTCATATAGCTCTCCAAGATATGGTTTGACGAAGCATGCGGCGCGGCTTGTATGGCCCGCACTTTAGCCAAACCCAACTTGGAGACAAAAGAATATTAAACGCTTTGCTTAGCGTTATTGATTATATTGAACCACCTACCGGTTCCGACCGGACTCAGGCTTGCGGCGGCGCGAGGAAGCCACCTGCACGGAAAGTCAGCACCAGCGTATCGCGATGGCCGTTCTCGCCCGCCGGCTGGATGGGAGTGGATTCGTGGATGACCTTCTGGTCGTCGAGCAGCAGCAAGGTCCACGGCTCGGTGAGTGTGAAGCGCTGGCCGTGCCGCCCGTTGAATTCGAAGATGCGGCTCTCGCCGCCGCGAATGTTCTCGCGCCCGGCAAACAGGATGGCGACGAAATCCACGCCGTCGCGATGCGCACCTTCCGGCGTCGGCCGGCCGATGCCGCTGCCAGTGTCGATGCGGAACTGGTGCGCCTCCACATACCATGGCTGCTCGCCCTTGACGCTTGAGCACACTTGCGCGACAGAGCGCAGCAGCTGCGTCCACACCGGCTGCGCGATGACATGCGGCGCTATCGGCTCGAACATGCGCAACATGCCGCCGTGCAGCGCGTTGTATTCCAGCGGCTGGTAATGCGCACGATGCGGCACTTGCCGCACCGCGCCGTCTTCGACGATGAAACAGGAATGGCGGCGGCGGCGATACTTGCCGCCGTCCTTGAGGAAGTTGTCCGGTGGCAAATCGTCCCAGTCCGGCTTCAGCGCATCCAGCACGGACAGCGGCAGTTCCAGGAAGGCCGCCACTCCGGACGGGCTCAGCACGCCGAAGCCGTGGCTTCTGACCGCATCGGCAAGATGCGAAGGATCGATATAGACAGGTGCGAGCGTGGCGGAGGTCATAAGGAAATTGATAGCGATTTGATCTGCCGCGATTCTACGTCAACGCAGCCCTCCTCCGGCAAGCACATACTACGGCAGCTTCCTCGCCACCCGGAAACCGAAATTCGCGTAACGGCTTTCCGGTGCGCTCTTGTCGCGCCCGGCCGCACGCACGAAGCGTGGCGCGTCGTACCACGAGCCACCGCGGATCACGCGCTTGGTGCTGCCGTCCTGCCAGGCGCTACCGTCGGTCGGTGCGCCTTCGTAACTGTCGTGGTAGCTATCCTCCGTCCATTCCCACACGTTGCCCAGCATGTCATATAGCCCGAAGCTATTGGGCCTGAAGCTGGCCACCGGCGCGGTGAAGGCGAAACCGTCCCGGCAGCCGTGCAGCGACCAGGATTGCGGGCATTGGATCGCAGCCTGCAGCGTCTGGTCTGCGCCATTCGCATATTTGCAGCCCTTGTCGGGATCATTGCCCCAGTAATTCTCGGTGCGGCTATTGGCGCGGGCGGCGTATTCCCATTCCGCCTCGCTGGGCAAGCGGTAAGGCTTGCCGGTCTTGCGCGACAGCCATTGCGCATAGGCTTTGGCATCGTCCCAGTTGACGCAGGTGACGGGATGCCGGTCGTTCTGCGCATAGCCCGGGTTGCGCCAATCGGCAGTACGGCTATCGAACTTCCGGTTTTCCAGTGTCTCGCACCTGTTGCCGGTACGGTAGCCGGATTGTTTGACGAACGTGGCGAACTGCCTCTTGGTGATCTCGGTCTTGCCCAAGGCGAAACGCGCCACTTTCACCCGGTGCACTGGGCCGGCATCGTCTCTTCCCTCGGCTTCGGCCGGTGGCGAGCCCATATTGAACCGCCCCGCCGGAACGACCACCATCTCCGGGCAAGCCGGACAGTCACGAAAAGCCTTGCCCGCCCCGCTCTGGGCCTGGGCGGGCAGCCACGGCAAAGAGAGGCCGGCAATGATGAGAATGGACAAATTGCGCATCGGGTCGCCTCCTTTCCTGTAGGTCGGCTGGGTTGAAGATATTTTGCCTTACTTGGCTGCCCAAGGTATATCCTGTCAGATATTGGCGAAACTATTCGTTGCCAGGGGATATCTTGAAATCGATCCTGCAATACCTCAAAACGCATGGCGAACGCACCGACGCCGAGATTGCTGCAGCCACCGGACTCACGCTCGCCAAAGCACACGCGCAACTGACCGAGCTCGCCGCCAGACGCGAGATCATGGTGTGCCATTCCACGCGCTTCGAAAAGGGCAAACCGGTCGAAGCCATGAAGTGCCGGCTGGCCGGCTTCATCCCGCCCGCCGCACCGGGGCGGAAATCGAAATCGCAGCTGAAAATCTCCTAGCCCCGCTGGCATTCAACATGGCACGCCGCAAGCACTACCACGTCTATGTGATCGAGCTGTCGAAGGACGTGCTGTACGAAGGCAAATTCAAGAAGTGCAATCCCGGCTACATCGCCGGCAAACCCTGCGTCTATGTCGGCATGACCGGGCTCGATCCCGACCTGCGTTTCGACAAACACAAAGCCGGCATCCAATCCAACAACTACGTCAAGAAATACGGCCTGCGCCTGCTGCCCGACCTGTATGAGGCATTCAACCCGATGTCATACGACGAGGCACGCGACAGGGAGGTGGAAGTGGGGATCGATCTGCGCGAGGCCGGTTTCGGGGTGTGGCAGGCCTGACCTCTGCGTATTGAATGACAGAGCCCCGGCAGGATATGCCGGAGCTTGTTCTTAGACAGCTCTCTGCTGCATCACCAGACACATCAGAAGTTGTGGATCACACCCACCGAGATCACGCGCGGATCTTCACCCGCAGCCGGTGCACCCACGCCACCATGCGCATAGCCGGTGGCCTGGAAGGTTGCCGCGGCTTGGTTGCTCACCGCAGAGTAAGCAGCATAGAGAGTCGAGCGCTTGCTCAAGTTGTGATCGAAGCCGACGGTGTAGCCGGTTGCCGCCGAGTTCAAAGTAGCGCCTAACTGACCGGCCTTGACCAGCTGCGCAGAGATGGCATCGTTCTCGCCGAGCTTGAAGTTACCGCCGATGGTGACGATGTTCTGGTTGCTGCCGGCCACTTGCGCCACGTTGGTGTTGCGCACGTATTGTGCGGCGATCCTGGCCACACCGAAATCGTAGCCGCCGCCGAGCGCGACGATCTTGATGCTCGGCTTGGTCTTGTCGGTCGACAGGTTCTGGTAGGAAACACCGGCCTTGATCCCGCCCTCCGCGAAGTCGGCACGCACGGTGTAGGAAGGCGACTTGGTCGCCACGCTTTGCGCAGTCGTGGCGGCGGTGGTTGCGCCGGTGTTGGTGGCCGCGCCCTGGTTGGTATTCGGCACATAGGCCAGCAATACGGAAGCGCCGCCGAGCTTCGGCGACTGGTAAGCCACCGCGTTGCTGATGCGGCTGGAAACGCCGTTCTTGGCAGTGAAGTTGCCGGCATCGCCGATCTTGCCGCCGAAGAAGTTGGCATCGTTGGCGTACTGATTGGCCAACGGCAAACGTCCGGCCAGCACGGTGCCGAACCCACCGGCTACGCCGATGTAAGAGTCGCGCGCCGCCCCGAGCAAACCCGAGGTGCCGGAGGAACCGTCCAGGCCGATGCCGACTTCATATTGGTAGACGACTTTCAGATCGCTGCCGACATCTTCGCTGCCTTTGAAACCGAGGCGCGATGCGCCCGGTGCGAGGTTGCCGCCGTTCTGTACGGCTGCCGGGCTTTTATCCCCGCTGTATTGGTCGTAAGCCAGATGCGCTTGGCCGTAGACGGTAACGTTGGCCGAGTCGGCAAAAGCCGGGGCGGAAAATGCGGCGGCAACCGCCAGTGCGATGATTTTCTTGCTCATGATTACTCCTGGTTAGGTAAGGTTTGTTTCAGATATGCCCGGCCAGCGCCGCCGGCCGGGATTAAGGTTGATTACTTCTTGGTATAGATCTGGTCGAAGATGCCGCCGTCGGCAAAGTGTTCTTTCTGCGTCTTGCTCCAGCCGCCGAATACCTTGTCGATGGTGATCAGTTTCAGTTTGGGGAAGCGCTTCTCGTATTTCTTGGCCACCTTGGCGTCGGTCGGACGGTAGAAGTTTTTCGCGGCGATCTCTTGGCCTTCAGGGGTGTACAGGTATTCCAAGTAGGCCTGGGCGACGGCACGGGTGCCATGCTTGTCGACGTTCTTGTCCACCACGGCGACGGGCGGCTCGGCCAGGATGCTTTGCGACGGGAACACCACGTCGAACTTGTCTTCGCCGAATTCCTTCTTCACCAGATAGGCTTCGTTCTCCCAAGTGATCAGCACGTCGCCGATGGCGCGCTCGGAGAAGGTGACGGTGGAACCGCGCGCACCGGAATCCAGCACGGGCACGTTAGCGAACAGCTTACCGACGAATTCCTGCGCCTTGGCCTGGTCGCCCTTGTTCTTGTCCAGCGCGTAACCCCATGCGGCGAGGTAGTTCCAGCGCGCGCCGCCGGAGGTCTTCGGGTTCGGTGTGATGACCGCTACGCCGGGCTTGACCAGGTCGCCCCAGTCCTTGATGTTCTTGGGGTTGCCCTTGCGCACCAGCAGCACGATGGTGGAGGTGTAGGGCGAGCTGTTGTTCTTCAGCCGTTTCTGCCAGTCGGCCGGGATCAGCTCGGCCTTGGTGGCCAGCGCGTCTATGTCGGCCGCCAATGCCAGAGTCGCGACATCCGCTTCCAGACCGTCGATGATGGCTCGCGCCTGCTTGCCGGAACCGCCATGCGATGCGCTGACGCTGACATCGTCGCCGGTCTTTTTCTTCCAGTAGGCGGCGAAGGCAGTGTTGTACTCCTGGTACAGTTCGCGCGTCGGGTCGTAAGACACGTTGAGCAGCTTGATCTCGGCCGCGTTCGATGCGCCTGTGAAGAACGCCGCCAGCAGGGCCAGCGTGATGAGTCTGGAACGTTTCATTGCTATCTCCTCTTGATGGTTGAATCGTGTGCTTGAATTCACGATGTGGCGCATCTTAGAAGCCCGCTTTATGTGCGTGAACCAATTAGAATTCGATTGCTTAGCGTTTTTTGGAATATGCAAAATTCCCGACGGCAAAAAGCAGCAAGCCCGCCCGGCTCTGCGCCGGACGGGCTTGCCAAGGGATTGCTAACGGATTACTTCTTGGCGGTCTTTTCGGCGTGCTTGGCTGCCACCGTTACCTCGTGGCGCAATTTATCCACCGATTTGTCGCCAAAGCCCTTGATCTCTTTCAGGCCGTCCACGCTCTTGAACGGCCCGTTGAGACGGCGGTATTCGATGATGGCATCAGCCTTGGCGGGGCCGATACCCTTGACGGTTTCCAGCTCTTCTTTAGTCGCGGTATTAAGATCGACCGCGGCGAAAGCGGCAGCGGAGAGTGCGAACGACATGAACAAGGACAGCAAGAATCTCTTCATCACAGTTTCCTTTCACAAAGTTAAGCGACTGGCGTCGCGGACTCACACTCTCTCCTATTTGGACTGCTCCAGCATGTAATTCACATAGTTGGTCGTACCCTGCTCCACCGTCAGGAACGGCTCGGCATAACCGATCTCGCGCATGGCTTTCATATCGGCCTGGGTGTAGCTCTGATACTTGCCGCGCAAGGCATCGGGGAACGGGATGTAGCGGATGATCTGTTGCTGCTGCATCTGCTCCAGCGTCAGCGCACTTTCGCCCTTGGCCGCACGCAGCGTGTTGACTGTGGCCACGGCCACGTCGTTGAAACTCTGCGCATTGCCGGTGCCGAGATTGAAGATGCCGGATTTGCCCGGATGGTCGAGGAAGAACATGTTGACCTTGACCACATCCTCCACCGAAACGAAATCGCGCAGCTGGCCGCCGTTGGCATAGCCGTCGCAGCCCTCAAACAGTTTCACATGCCCTTCGGCACGGTACTGGTTGAAGAAGTGATAGGCGACCGAGGCCATGCGTCCCTTGTGCTGCTCGCGCTGTCCGTACACGTTGAAGTAACGGAAACCGGCGATCTGCGCGGTGCGGTTGGCCCAGCGGCGGCGCACCACCTGGTCGAACAGAAACTTGGAATAGGCATAGACGTTGAGCGGCGATTCGTATTCGCGGCTCTCCTTGAACACGCCGCCGCCGCCGTAGACCGAGGCGGAAGAGGCATACAGGAACGGCACTTCCTCGTTCTGGCAGTGATTGAGAATCTCCAGCGAGTAGCGGTAGTTGTTCTCCATCATGTAGCGTCCATCGGTCTCCATGGTGTCGGAGCAGGCGCCCTCATGCAGCACCGCAGCGAGAATGCCGTCGAAGTCGCCGCCTTGCAGCATGCCGATGAAGTCTTCCTTGTCCAGGTAGTCGGCGATCTCGCAGTCGGTGAGATTCCTGAACTTGTCTGCCTTCTTCAGGTTGTCGACCGCGATGATGTTGGTCTCGCCGCGCTCGTTCAGCGCCTTGACGATGTTCGATCCGATAAAACCAGCTGCACCTGTCACAACGTAATACATATCACTTCCCCATGTCTTCAAGTATCTCTGCACGCGAAACCACCGCCGTGCCCAGCTTGCCCACCACGATGCCCGCCGCGCGGTTGGCGATGCGCATCGCGTCGTGCATGCCCGCACCGCTCGCCAGCATCACCGCCAAGGTGGCGATGACTGTGTCGCCCGCGCCGCTGACGTCGAACACTTCGCGCGCCTGCGTCGGCTCGTGCAGCACGTCCTGTGCGCGGAACAGCGACATGCCTTCTTCGCTGCGCGTGACCAGCAGCGCATCGAGCTTCAATTCAGTGCGCAGCTTCTGCGCCTTGCTGTTCAGCTCGGCTTCATCCTTCCAGCTGCCGGCCACTTCGCGGAACTCGCTGCGATTCGGCGTCAGCAGTGTCGCGCCCCGATAGCGCGCATAGTCATCCCCTTTGGGATCGACCAGCACCGCTTTGCCCGCGGCGCGCGACAAACGGATCATCTCGGCGATATGCTCCAAGCCGCCTTTGCCGTAATCGGACAGCACCACCACATCGCAATGCGGCAGCTTTTCCCTGAAATCGGCCAGCTTGGCTTGCAACACTTCATGGCTGGGCGGGGTCTCGAAGTCGATGCGCAATAATTGCTGATGCCGCGCGATGGCGCGCAGCTTGACGATGGTGGCGATGCTGTCGTCGCGGTGCAGCAGGGCTTCCACGCCGCCCTGCTCGGTCAGCAGGCGTTGCAGGCAATCGCCCGCCTCGTCCGCACCGACCACCGACAGCAGGGTGCATTGCGCGCCGAGTGCGGCGATGTTGCGCGCCACGTTGGCTGCGCCGCCGGGGCGCTCTTCCACCTTGCTCACCTTCAGCACCGGCACCGGCGCTTCCGGCGAGATGCGCGTGACGTCACCGAACCAGTAGCGGTCCAGCATCACATCGCCAACGACCAATACGCGCGCTTTATCGAACGATGGCAGCTTCATGCCATGTCTCCTATCTCTTTCTGAATATCCTGCAAGGCCTGCAACGGATCCGGTGCCTGCGTGATCGGACGTCCGATCACCAGATAGCTGGAACCGGCTGCCAGTGCAGCACGCGGCGTCATGATGCGCGACTGGTCATCCGCTGCGGCGTTCGCCGGACGGATGCCGGGCGTGACCAGACAGAAAGCGTCGCTGCACTGCTTGCGCAACAGCGCTGCCTCCTGCGCAGAACACACCACGCCATCCAGGCCGCAGTCATGCGCCAGACGTGCCAGCAATGGCACCATCTGCGCCGGGCTGGCATGGATGCCGATATCGTGCAGATCGTCCTGCGCCATGCTGGTAAGCACGGTGACGGCGATCAGTTTCGGACGATGCTGGAGGTTGGCCAGGCCGTTGCTGGCCGCCTCCATCATGCGTTTACCGCCCAGCGCATGCACGTTCACCATCCATACGCCCAAGCCTGCCGCGGCCTTGCAGGCTTGCGCGGTGGTGTTGGGGATGTCGTGGAACTTGAGGTCGAGGAACACCTCGAACCCGCGCTGCTGCAAAGCTTCGACCAGTTGCGGACCGGCGGCGGTGAACAGCTCCTTGCCGACCTTCAGGCGGCACAGCGACGGCTCCAGACGCTGCGCCAAGACCAGCGCAAGCGCCGCCTGCGGATAGTCGAGCGCGACGATGATGCGCGGGTCGACCGTAGTATCTTTGCTCATATCGCCACTCCGTTTTCTTCGCTGCGTTTGGGCGAGTAGCTCTCCCAGCTGTGGCAGGCCGGACAATGCCAGTAGAACTGGCGCGCCTTGAATCCGCATTGCTTGCAGCGATACATCGCCAAGCCGCGCGTACGATTGTGGATCAGGCTCTTCACCAGTTCGATATCGGCGCGACGCTCGCTGGTCGTCTCCAGCAGCTGCGCCTCCAGCAGCTTATCCAGCCCGAGCAACGTCGGGTTGCGTCGCAACTCGTTGCGCACCAGCTGATAGGCTGCTTCCGCACCGTTGCGCTGCACCACCACCGCGAACAGCACGTTCATGAGGTCGAGTGAAGGGTATTTCTGCAACCATGCCTGCAGCAGCGCGATGCCTCCGGCCTCGTCGCCGATCTGGCGGTAGGCTTGCAACAAACGCTCGGCCACCAGCGGCAGATATTGCGCATCCTGCTGCTCGACCTGTTTCCATATCTCAATGGCACGCTGCGCGCCTCCCTTCGACAGCTCGATATCGCCCAGCATGATGCTGGCACGTACCGCCTGCGGATTGGCCGTCAGCGCCTGCTCCAGATGCACCACGGCGGCATCGGCCTGCTTCCTGGCCAATTCGCTCGCCGCCAGTTCACAGTAAAAAAAGGCGACTTCCTTGCCATGCGACGTACCAGTCAAGGCGGTGAGGCGCTGGGCGATGTCGATGGCCTTGAGCCAGTCTTTTTCTTTCTGGTATATCTCGAGCAGGAAATCGAGCGCTTCTTTCTCATACGCAGAGCCTTGCAGCTCATGGAACGCATCCTCGGCGCGGTCGAGGATGCCGGCTTTCAGGTAATCCTGCGCCAACTCGAATAGAGCTTGTTTCTTCTTTTCCTCTTCCAGATCCGCGCGCTCGACCAGGTTGAGATGCATGCGGATGGCGCGGTCGACCTCGCCGCGACGGCGGAACAGGCTGCCGAGGGCGAAGTGCAATTCGACCGTTTGCGGATCGACCTTGACCACTTCGATGAAGGCTTCGATGGCCTGATCCTGCTGCTCGTTGAGCAGGAAATTCAGCCCTTCAAAATACGAGCGCGGCAGCGCGCTGGATTCGGTGAGCAATTCCTTGATGTCGATACGTGCCGCCAGCCAACCCATGCCGAAAAACAAGGGGAAAACCAGCAACATCCACGGTTCAAAATCCATCGGCGAATATTCTCAGGAGGGTTGTATTGGGTAGCGCTGTGCGTCGATCTCGGCCAGTTTGCTCTTCAATTTCAGTTCGCGTTTTGCCGCGGCAAGCTCGCGACGTTGACCGAGCAACGTGCCCAGCATGGCCAGCAGCCCGATGACGACACCGGCCGTGAAAAAGCAGAGCAGCACGACCACCAGCGAACTCTGCCATTCGTAGCCGAAGAAATAACGCAGCACGACGGGCTGGTCATTCTTGACCGCGAAGCCGAACAGCAGCAAAAACAGCATGGCGCGCAGTGACCAAATCAGGTATCGCATGTTGACTTTATCGCGTGTAAACCGGTGCGCAACGATAACATGAACGGATAAAAAATTGGCGGCACATCTTGCGATACGCCGCCAATCCTTTTACTACAGAGTTGCATCAAGCTTGCGGATAATCCACCCGCTCGCGCAGTTCTTTTCCAGCCTTGAAGTGCGGCACATATTTGGCAGGCACCTGAACCTTGTCGCCGGACTTGGGGTTGCGCCCCAAGCGTGGCGGACGGTAGTTCAGGGCAAAGCTGCCAAAGCCACGGATCTCGATACGGCCGCCGCGCGACAAAGTCGACGACATGCTGTCCAGGATCACCTTGACTGCCAGCTCGGCATCTTTGCCGAGCAGCTGCGTGTACCGCTCCGCAAGCTTGGCAATCAGATCAGAACGAGTCATAACTCACTCCTCTTATTGCGTGTCAGCCTTGCTGGAATCCATCTTGGCTTTGAGCAATGCACCCAGGTTGGTGGTGCCGGCAGCGGTGCTGGTGTTCTCGGCTGCGAACTTCTGCATCGCTGCAGCCGTGTCGGCCTTGTCCAGCGCCTTGATCGACAGGTTGATGCCGCGGTTCTTGCGGTCCACGCTGATGATCACTGCCTTGATGCTGTCGCCTTCCTTCAGGTGATTGCGGATATCTTCCACGCGGTCGGCGGAGACTTCGGATGCCTTCAGGTAGGCTTCCACATCGCCGTCCAAAGCGATCACTGCGCCCTTGGCATCCAGCGACTTCACGGTGCCGGTTACCACGGCGCCCTTGTCATGGCCGGTCACATAGCCGCCGAAGGGGTCGCCTTCCAGCTGCTTGATGCCCAGGGAGATACGCTCGCGCTCGACGTCGATGGCCAGCACCACGGCTTCCAGTTCGTCGCCCTTCTTGTAGTTGCGCACAGCCTCTTCGCCAGGAATGTTCCAGGACAGGTCGGACAGGTGCACCAGACCGTCGATGCCGCCGTCCAGGCCGATGAACACGCCGAAGTCGGTGATGGACTTGATCGCGCCTTTGACCTTGTCGCCCTTCTTGTGGTTGAGCGCGAAGTCGTCCCAAGGATTGGACTTGCACTGCTTCATGCCGAGGGAGATACGGCGGCGGGATTCGTCGATCTCGAGGATCATGACTTCCACTTCGTCGCCCAGCGCTACAACCTTGGAAGGATGTACGTTCTTGTTGGTCCAGTCCATCTCGGACACGTGCACCAGACCTTCGATGCCTTGCTCGATCTCGACGAATGCACCGTAGTCGGTCAGGTTGGTCACCTTGCCGAACAGGCGGGTGCCTTGCGGGTAGCGGCGAGCCAGACCATTCCACGGATCGTCGCCCATCTGCTTGATGCCGAGGGAAACGCGGTTCTTCTCCTGGTCGAACTTCAGGATCTTGGCTTCAACTTCGTCGCCAACAGTCAGCACTTCGGACGGGTGCTTCACGCGACGCCATGCCAGGTCGGTGATGTGCAGCAGGCCGTCGATACCGCCCAGGTCAACGAATGCACCGTAGTCGGTGATGTTCTTGACGATACCCTTGACGATTGCGCCTTCCTTCAGGTTTTCCAGCAGGGACTCGCGGTCGGCGCCTTGCGACGCTTCCAGCACAGCGCGGCGGGAAACCACCACGTTGTTGCGCTTGCGGTCCAGCTTGATAACCTTGAGTTCCATGGTCTTGTTTTCGTACGGTGTGGTGTCCTTGACCGGACGTGTATCCACCAGCGAACCGGGCAGGAATGCGCGGATGCCGTTCACCATGGCAGTCAGACCGCCCTTGACCTTGCCGCTGACGTAGCCTTCAACGATGCGGCCTTCTTCCATCGCCTGCTCCAGGTCGATCCAGGCAGCCAGACGCTTGGCTTTTTCGCGCGACAAGCGCGTTTCGCCGTAACCGTTTTCCAGCGATTCGATCGCTACGGTAGTGAAATCGCCGGCCTTGACCTCGATGTTGCCCGCTGCATCCTTGAATTCTTCAACGGGGATATAACTTTCGGACTTCAGTCCGGCATTCACCACAACCACGTTCTGCTCGACGCGAACGACTTGGGCGGTGATCAATTCGCCTGCGCGCATCTCTTTGCGGTTCAGGCTTTCTTCAAACAGGGAGGCAAAACTTTCCATATCAGCGACTGCGTTCATATTCGAATGACTTTCAGGTAAACCCGCATAGCGGGGGTTAGTTGATAAACCCGAACGGCGGAGAGCCTGTCGGGGCCTAGCTTAATGCGCGATAGCGATCGAGCACTTCCTGCACCGCCTGCTCGATGTTCAGAGGGGTCGTGTCCAGCAAGCTCGCGCCTTGCGCCTGTTGCAGGGGGGCTACACTACGTTGGGTATCCCGCTCGTCGCGCGCCTGAATATCCTGCAAAAGGGCGGCGATATTAGCATCCATCCCTTTTTCTTTCAACTGCTTATATCTGCGCTCGGCGCGCGCCTCGGCCGAGGCGGTCAGGAATATCTTGAGAGCTGCGTCGGGAAACACCACCGACGCCATGTCGCGGCCATCGGCCACCAGCCCGGGGGCCTGGCGGAACGCCCTCTGTTTATCCAGCAGTGCCGCCCGCACCTGCGGCAGCGCGGCCACTTTCGAGGCTGCCGCCCCCGCTTCCTCGGTACGCAGTTCGTCGCCGACCTTGGCGCCATCCAGCCAGGTATCGCCCTTCTCGAAGCGGATATCGACACGGCCGGCCAGCGCCGCCAGGCCTGCTTCGTCGTCCAGCGCCACGCCATGGCGTTGTGCGGCCAGTCCCAACAAACGGTATAGCGCGCCACTGTCGAGGTAATGCATGCCCAGTGCATCCGCCACACGTTGGGCCACCGTGCCCTTGCCGGAAGCGGAGGGGCCGTCGATGGCGATGACGGGAACTGTCTTGCTTACTTGTTCAAACATCTTGAAATATTCCGGGAAGGTCTTGGCCACACATTTGGGGTCGTTGATGCGCACACCTGCGCCGCTGAAAGCCGCCAGCGAGAAACACATCGCCATGCGGTGATCGTCGTAGGTGTCTATGCCGGATTTGGGATTTAGGATTTCGGATTTGGGGGGGCTGATACGGATGTAGTCCGCCCCCTCCTCCACCGTGGCGCCGACCTTGCGCAATTCGGCCGCCATCGCGGCGATGCGGTCGGTCTCTTTCACGCGCCAGCTGGCGATGTTGCGCAACGTGGTGGTGCCATCGGCGAACAGTGCCGCCACCGCCAGAGTCATCGCGGCATCGGGAATGTGGTTGCAATCGAGGTCGATGGCTTTGAGCTTGCCAGACGCCTGCGCCTCGATCCAGTTGTCGCCCATGGTGATGGTCGCCCCCATCCTTTCCAAGGCTTCAACGAAACGCACATCGCCCTGCACACTGCCCTTGCCGACCCCTTCGACTTGTACCGGGCCGCCGCCGATTGCGCCCGCCGCCAGAAAATAGGAGGCGGACGAAGCATCGCCTTCGACGAAGATCTGTTTGGGTGAAACGTAGTGGCTTCCCGCCGCGACCGTAAAGCCACTCCAGCCATCGCGTCGCACTGCGACACCGAAATTCGCCATCATCGCCAGCGTGATCTCAATGTAGGGTTTGGAGATCAGCTCGCCCACCACTTCGACTTTCACCGTGCGCCCGAGCAACGGCAAGGCCATCAACAGGCCAGTCAGGAACTGGCTGGAGACGTCGCCGCGCACTTGTGCGGTATCGCCCGATAATTTCGCCAGCGATATCCGCAGCGGCGGGAATCCTTCGTTGCCCAGATAGCGGATATCCGCGCCGAGCTGACGCAGTGCGTCAACCAGGTCGCCAATGGGCCGCTCGTGCATGCGCGGCACACCGGACAATTCATAACTGCCGCCAGCCAAGGCCAAGGCTGCCGTCAGCGGACGGAAGGCCGTGCCTGCATTGCCCAGGAACAGTTTCGCCTCTTTCACCGGGAAGTCGCCGCCGCAACCGGTGACGCGATAGGCGTTGTCGCCCAGCGACTCCACCTTCACTCCGAGCGTACGCAACGCGTCCAGCATGCGTTCGGTATCGTCCGAGTGCAGCAGGTCGCGCACCTCGGTCGTGCCTTGCGCCAGTGCAGCCAGCAGCAGCACGCGATTGGAGATGCTCTTGGAACCGGGCAGGCGCACGCTGCCGCGCGCGGACATCAAAGGGGGAAGGTCGAGGAATTCGTGACTCATAATCGGGAACTGCCGGACAGTGAAGCGTTATTGTGGATTCCAGTTGCTGCGCACCTTGCGCGCCTCGCTGAACACCTCTTCCAGCTTGGCCGCATCGTGTTGTTCCAACGCCTGATATAGGCCATGCAGTTCGTTGACGTATTGCAGCAACTCGCGCAACAGCGCATCGCGATTGGCCAGGCAGATGTCGCGCCACATCTCGGGAGAGCTGGCGGCGATGCGGGTGAAGTCGCGGAAGCCGCTGGCGGCGAAGGACAGCAACTGATCTTTGTTCTCGCGTTGCGCCAAGTCGTGCACCAGCGCGAACGACAGCAGGTGCGGCAGATGGCTCACGGCGGCGAACACCTCGTCGTGCTGTTCCGGCGTCAGCTCGCTGACGTTGGCTCCGCAGAGCAGCCAAGCCTGGCGCACGCGCGCAACGGACTCGCTGGAATTCTCCGGCAGCGGCGTCAGCACCACGCGCTTGCCCAGATAAAGGTTCTCCAGCGCGGCGGCCGGGCCGCTCAGTTCGGCACCGGCGATGGGGTGCGCAGGAACGAAGCGCGCCAGCTTGGCGCCGAGGTTGGCGCGCGCCGCTGCCACCACGTCCCCTTTAGTGCTGCCGCCGTCGGTAAGCAGCGTATGCGTGCCGAGATGCGGTGCGATGCGCGCGAAGATAGCCGCCATCTGCGCCACCGGCGTGGCCAGCAACACCAGATCGGCATCGCGCACTTCGGCAGCTTCGTCCTTGCCGATGCGGTCGAGGATGCCGAACTGCCGGGCCTGCTCCAGCGTCGCTGCACTGCGACCGAAGCCGACCACCTCGCTCACCGCCTCCGCCTTGCGCAAAGCCAGCGCAAAGGACCCCCCGATCAGGCCGGCACCGAAGATGACGACTTTGCGGAAGGCCGGCTGCATGATTACAGCGTGCGTCCGATTGCCTTGGCGATGCCGCCCAAGGTTGCCATGAGCTTCTTCAGCTCATCCGGGGTCAAAGCCTGATCGGCATCGCACCAAGCGTCGCACGGGCTGGGATGCATCTCGACCAGCAAACCGTCGGCGCCGCCAGCGATGGCGGCCTGCGACAAGGCCGGCACCATCCAGGCCTTGCCGCCGGCATGCGAAGGATCGACGATCACCGGCAGGTGGGTCTCTTTCTTCAGCACGGCGATGGCGGTCACGTCCAGCACGTTGCGGTAGGCGGTCTCGAAAGTGCGGATGCCGCGCTCGCAGAAGATGATGTTGTGGTTGCCGCCCGCGGCGATGTATTCCGCCGCCATCAGCCATTCGCTGATGGTCGCCGACATGCCGCGCTTGAGGATGACCGGCTTGTTGATCCGGCCGACTTCCTTGAGCAGGTCGAAGTTCTGCATGTTGCGCGTGCCGATCTGGATCACGTCCACGTCGTATTCGAGGAAAGCGTCAATCTGGCGCGCGTCCATCAGCTCGGTGACGATGGGCAGCTTGAACTTGTCCGCCGCCTTGCGGAACATGTCCAGCCCTTCCACGCCGTGGCCCTGGAACGCATAGGGACTGGTGCGCGGCTTGAACGCACCGCCGCGCATCAAGCGGCAACCGGCTTCCTTCACGAATTTTGCCGACAGGTCCATCTGCTCCTGCGTCTCCACCGAGCAGGGACCGCCGATGATCTGGATCTGGTCGCCGCCGAGCGGCACGCCGGCGATGTCGATCACGGTGTTCGCCTTGTGCGATTCGCGCGACACGATCTTGTATTGTTTGGCGATATGCATCGCCGACTCCACCCCCGGCAGCGAGGTGAACATGTCCGCATCCAGCTTGCGCTCGTCGCCGATGGCGCCGATCACGGTGCGCTCCACGCCGCGCGAGATATTGGCCTTGAGTCCAGCCGCTTCGATCTTCTTCACCACCGCTCCGATTTGCTCGTCGGTGATGTCACTACCCATTACGATGATCATTTCACTTCTCCTATCGCATGCTTGAGCGCATGCAGAAACTTCGCGTTCTCACTTTCCAGACCGATGCTGACGCGCAGCCAGTCCGGCATATCGTAGTTTGCTATCGGGCGCACAATCACGCCCAGTTCGAGCAAGCGCCGGTACATCGCCGTGGCGTTGCCGATGCGGAACGCCACAAAGTTGCCGAACGACGGGATGTATTCCAGCCCCAGCTTGGCCAGCCCCTCGGTGATCTGCAGCATGCCGCGCTGATTCAGTTCGAAGGTCTTCTTAACGAACGACACGTCGCGCAACGCCGCCACCGCCGCCGCCTGCGCCACGCTGTTGACATTGAACGGCTGGCGCACGCGATTGACCATGTCGGTCACCTGCTCATGTGCCAGGGCATAACCGACGCGCAGACCGGCCAAGCCGTAGGCCTTGGAGAAGGTGCGCGAGATGATGAGATTCGGGAATTCTTTCAGCCAACTCACGCTGTCGTAGCGTTTGTCTTCCGGCAGGTATTCGTTATAGGCCTCGTCCAGCACCACCAGGATCTCTGAAGGCAGCCCGCGCATGAATGCCAACAGTTCGTCGGCGCTCAGGAAGGTGCCGGTCGGGTTGTTCGGATTGGCGATGAACACCATCTTGACCTTGTTGTCCTTGGCCGCCTTCAGCATCGCCGGCAGATCATGGCCAAACCCTTTGGCTGCCGGCACGCTGATGCCGGTAGCACCCACCGCCTGCGTCGCCAGCGCGTACACCGCGAAAGCATGCGCCGAGTACACCACCTTGTCGCCGGGCTGCAGGAAGGCACGCGCCACCAGCTCCAGCAGATCGTTGCTGCCGTTGCCCAGCGTCACATTGGCATGCGCCACACCGTAGCGTTTCACCAACGCATCTTTCAGGTCGAAGCCGTTACCGTCCGGGTACAGCGCGATGGTCTTGATCGCATTCTGCATCGCAGCGACGGCGGCCGGACTCGCCCCCAGCGGATTCTCGTTCGAAGCCAGCTTGACGATGCCGGTGATGCCCAGCTCGCGCTCCAGTTCGGAGATCGGTTTTCCCGGCTGGTACGGCGCGATGGCACGGATGTAAGAGGGGGCCAGTTCTGCGTAATTCATCAATTCAAAATCCACCACAAAAGCTCAGGGACACAGCAAGACGCGCAAGCGGGACATTCTACTTTTGTTTCGTCCTTTTACGCACCGCCGCGGTTATTTAATAATCATTATTCAAACGGCGGCCGGGTAGGACCCCAGCACCTTGACGAAGGCCGCGATCTGCTTGAGTTGCGCCAGCGCAGCGGCGACCTTGGCATCGGCCTGATGACCTTCGATGTCGACGTAGAACACGTATTCCCACAGCCCGGTACGGCTCGGACGCGATTCCAGCTTGGTCATCGACACGCCGTTGTTGGCGAACGGAGTCAGCAGGTCATGCATCGCACCCGGGCGGTTCGCGGCAGACATCGCCAGCGAGGTCTTGTCGCGGCCGCTCGGCGCGACCTCCTGCTTGCCGATGACCAGGAAACGCGTGGTGTTGCGCGCATCGTCCTCGATGTTCTGCGCCAGCAGCTTCAGCTTGAAATGCGCCGCCGCCTGGGCGCCGCCAATGGCCGCAGCGAAGGATTCTTCCGCCGCCATGCGCGCCGCATCGGCATTGCTGCTTGCCGTGATGCGCTCGGCATGCGGCAGATGCGCATTCAACCAGCCCTGGCATTGGCCGAACGATTGCGGATGCGAATAGACCTTGCGGATCACCGCCAGATCGCTCTCGTTCGACATCACGCACTGATGCACTTGCAGCAGCACTTCACCGCAAATCTTGAGATTGCTGTTCAGCAACAGGTCGAGCGTGCGGCCTACCGCCCCCTCGGTGGAATTCTCCACCGGTACCAGACCGTAGCTCGCCGCCCCGCTCTCCACCGCGGCGAACACGCCGTCGATGGAATCGGCCGGCTGCCCCTCGGTGGCCTGGCCGAAGCGCTGGAACACCGCCGCTTCGCTGAAGGTACCATGCGGCCCCAGATAGGCCACACGCAACGGCGCTTCCAGTGCACGGCATTGCGACATCACCTCGGTGAACAGCTGCGACACCCCTTGGTTGGACAAGGGGCCGGTATTCGAGTCCACCATGCGCTGCAGCACCTGGGCTTCGCGCTCCGGACGCAAGATCGCACCGTTGCCCTTGACCCGACCGATCTGCTGCGCCAAGCCGGCACGCTGGTTGAACAGCTTGAGCAGCTCATCGTCGATGCGGTCGATCTGTTCGCGGAATTTTTTCAGTTCGTCGGACATGCGACTCAGCCTTTACTGCGGGCGAACTCGCCCATGAAATCCGCCAGCGCCTGCACACCTGCCAGCGGCATGGCATTGTAGATGGAGGCGCGCATGCCGCCCGCCAGCTTGTGGCCCTTCAGCTGCAGCATGCCGCGTGCCTCAACTTGCTTGAGGAACTCGGCATCCAGCGCCGCATCGCGCGTCTTGAACGGCACGTTCATGCGCGAACGGTCGGCCTTTGCCACCGGACAGCTGTAAAAGCCGCTGCTGGCATCGATGGCGTCGTACAACAACTTGGCCTTGGCGATGTTGGTCTTTTCCATCTCGCCGATGCCACCCTGCCGCTTCAGCCACTGGAACACCAGCCCGGCCATATAGATGGCGTAAGTCGGCGGCGTGTTGTACATCGAATCGGCATCAGCATGCGTGCGGTAATCCAGCATGGTCGGCAGGCGCGGATCGGCATGCCCCACCAGATCGTCACGCACGATCACCAGTGTCAGTCCGGCCGGACCGATGTTTTTCTGGGCGCCGGCATAGATCAGACCGTGCTTCCAGACATCTACCGGACGCGACAGGATGTTGGAGGACATATCCGCGACCAGCGGCACTTCACCTGTATTGGGAGTCCAGTTGAACTCGACGCCGCCGATGGTCTCGTTCGGACAGTAGTGCACATAGGCCGCATCCTTATCCAGCTTCCATGTATCGAAAGCGGGGACGTAGGTGAAACCTTGGTCGGCGCCGCTGGCCACCTCGTTCACATAGCAGAACTTCTTGGCCTCGGTCATCGCCTTCTTCGACCATTCGCCGGTGTTGACGTAATCGGCGGTCAGTTTGCCGCGCAACAGGTTGAGCGGGATCATGGAGAACTGCAGGTGTGCACCGCCTTGCAGGAACAGCACCTTGTAGTTCTTCGGGATAGCCATCAGCTCGCGCAGATCGGCCTCCGCCTGCGCCGCGATGCTGATAAATTCCTTGCCGCGATGCGACATCTCCATCACCGACATGCCGCTGCCGCGCCAATCGAGCAGCTCTTCACGCGCCTGTTGCAATACCTCGTGCGGCAGCACAGCCGGGCCGGCACTGAAGTTGAAAACGGTCATTTATTCAGCTTCCTCTTCTTCCGTTTCAGCGATACGGCTCAGGCCGGCCAGTTTCTCGCCCTTGCCTAGGTTCATCAGCGTCACCCCCTGGGTGGCGCGGCTCATCTCGCGAATCTCTTTGACGCGGGTGCGGATCAACACGCCATTGGTGCCGATCAGCATGATCTCGTCCTCGGCGCTGACCAGCGTTGCCGCGACTACCTTGCCGTTGCGCTCGGAGGTCTGGATCGCGATCATGCCCTGCGTGCCGCGGCCGTGGCGGGTGTACTCGACGATAGGCGTGCGCTTGCCGAAACCGTTCTCGGTCGCAGTCAGCACCGACTGGTTCTCATCCTCGGCCACCAGAAGGGCGATCACCTTGCCGCCTTTGGCCAGGTTCATGCCGCGCACGCCGCGTGCCGCACGGCCCATCGAGCGCACGTCGTTCTCGTCGAAGCGTACTGCCTTGCCCTCGTCGGAGAACAGCATCACGTCGTGCTTGCCGTCGGTGATCGCCACGCCGATGAGGAAGTCGCCCTCGTCCAGGTTGATGGCGATGATGCCGGCCTTGCGCGGGTTGGCGAAATCGGACAACGGCGTCTTCTTCACGGTGCCGTCGGTGGTGGCGAAGAACACGAACTGGTCTTCGGAGAACTTCTTCACCGGCAGGATGGCGTTGATCTTTTCGTTCGACTCCAGCGGCAGCAAGTTCACGATAGGCTTGCCGCGGCTGATGCGCGTGCCCTGCGGCACGTCGTACACCTTCAGCCAGTAGACGCGACCGCGGTTGGAGAAGCACAGGATGTAATCGTGCGTGTTGGCGATGAACAGGTTGTCGACGAAATCGTCTTCCTTGGTCGCCGTGGCCTGCTTGCCGCGGCCGCCGCGCTTCTGCGCTCGGTATTCATCCAGCTTCTGCGCCTTCATGTAGCCGCCGTGCGACATGGTGACCACCACGTCTTCCGGCGCGATCAGGTCTTCCATCGACAAGTCTTGAGTGTGAGTGATGATCTCGCTGCGGCGTTTGTCGCCGAACTGCGAACGGATGGTGATCAGTTCGTCGCCGATGATCTGCGTCACACGCGCCGGCTTGGCCAGGATGTCGAGCAGGTCGGCGATCTTGTCCATCACCTCGCGGTATTCGCCGACGATCTTGTCCTGCTCCAGCCCGGTCAGACGCTGCAGGCGCAACTCCAAGATGGCCTGGGCTTGCGCGTCAGACAGGAAATAGCCCTTGTTCTTGCCGGTCTTCACCAGGCCAAATTCCGGCGCCAGCCCTTCCGGACGCGATGCCTCGCTGACGCGGCTCAACATGTCTTCCACCAGCGACGAGCGCCAGGCACGCGCCATCAGCTCGCGCTTGGCATCCGGTGGCGTCGGCGCCGCCTTGATCAGCGCAATGATCTCGTCCACGTTGGACAGCGCCACAGCGAGACCTTCCAGGATATGGCCGCGTTCGCGCGCCTTGCGCAGTTCGAATATGGTGCGACGCGTCACCACTTCGCGGCGGTGACGCAGGAAGGCTTCGATGACCTCTTTCAGGTTGCACAGCTTGGGCTGGCCGTCGACGATGGCGACCATGTTGATGCCGAAGCTGTCCTGCATCGAGGTTTCTTTGTACAGCTGGTTCAGGATCACATCGGCGTTCTCGCCGCGCTTCAGCTCGATCACCGCGCGCATGCCGGACTTGTCCGACTCGTCGCGAATCTCGGAGATGCCTTCGATGCGCTTCTCGCGCACCATCTCGCCGATCTTCATCAGCAGGTTGGCCTTGTTCACCTGATACGGCAGCTCGTCGATGATGATCGCCTGGCGGTCGCCCTTGCCGATGTCCTCAAAATGGGTACGGGCGCGCATCACCACGCGACCACGGCCGGTGCGGTAGCCTTCCTTTACCCCGGCGAGACCGTAGATGAAACCGGCGGTGGGGAAATCCGGTGCAGGCACGATCTCGATCAGTTGTTCGATATCCATGTCCGGGTTCTTCAACAACGCCAGACAGGCATCCACCACTTCGGACAGGTTGTGCGGCGGGATGTTGGTCGCCATGCCCACGGCGATGCCGGAAGAACCGTTCACCAGCAGGTTGGGAATGCGCGTCGGGAATACCAGCGGCTCCTGCTCGGAACCGTCGTAGTTCGGCCCGAAGTCCACGGTCTCCTTGTCCAGATCGGCGAGCAGCTCGTGGGCGATCTTCGCCATGCGGATCTCGGTGTAACGCATCGCCGCCGCGTTGTCGCCGTCCACCGAGCCGAAGTTGCCCTGGCCGTCCACCAGCGTGTAGCGCAGCGAGAAGTCCTGCGCCATGCGCACGATGGTGTCGTATACCGCGGTGTCGCCGTGCGGGTGGTATTTACCGATGACGTCGCCGACGATACGCGCGGATTTCTTGTAGGCGCGGTTCCAGTCGTTCGACAGCTCGTGCATCGCGAACAGCACTCGGCGGTGCACCGGCTTCAGGCCGTCGCGCACGTCCGGCAGCGCACGGCCCACGATCACGCTCATCGCATAGTCCAGATAGGACTTGCGCATCTCCTCTTCAAGGCTGACTGGCAGGGTTTCTTTGGCGAATTGTTGTTCCATGAGCGACCTATAGATTAGCTGAAGCGGTACAAAATCGAAGTGGCCATTCTAGCACAGCCCCCTCCCCCGCCGACTACCAGCCCAGCACCGTGCTTTGTTTGGCTATTGGCAGGTAGTTTTGTTAAAGTCGCGCACCTGTCAACCGAGGTCTACGCTATGTCCAACGCCGATCCCATCGAACTGGAAAAATTCTCGCAACTCGCCCACAAGTGGTGGGATCCGAACAGCGAATTCAAGCCATTGCACGAGATCAACCCGTTGCGCCTCGGCTATATCGACCGCATCACGGGCCTTTCCGGCAAGACGGTGCTGGATGTGGGCTGCGGCGGCGGCATCCTGACGGAGAGCATGGCCGGACTGGGCGCGAAGGTCACCGGCATCGATCTCGCCGACAAATCGCTGCAAGTGGCCAAACTGCACCTGCTGGAGAGCGGCAAGCAGGTGGAATACCGCAAGGTGGCGGTGGAAGAGCTGGCTGCCGAGCGGCCGGCGCATTACGACGCGGTGACCTGCATGGAGATGCTGGAACACGTACCCGATCCCGCCGCCGTCGTGGCGGCCTGCACCAAGCTGGTGAAACCGGGCGGCCATGTGTTCTTCTCCACACTCAACCGCAACCCGAAGTCCTACCTGTTCGCCATCCTCGGCGCCGAATACGTGCTCAACCTGCTGCCGCGCGGTACGCATGATTACGCCAAGTTCATCAAGCCTTCCGAACTGGCGCAGTGGTGCCGCGATGCCGGCCTGAACGTGACCGATGTCACCGGCATGAGCTACAACCCGTTCAGCAAGAGCTATTCGCTCGGCCGTGACAGTAGCGTCAATTACCTGGTGGCGTGCCGCCGTGACTGAAGCCGTCCTGTTCGACCTCGACGGCACTTTCGCCGACACCGCCCCGGACCTCGGTGCCGCGCTCAACCACGTGCGCGCACAGCACGGCCTGCCGCCGCTGCCGATCGAAACCGTGCGCCTGCAGGCTTCGCACGGCTCACGCGGACTGCTCAAACTGGGTATGAACGCCGAGCCGGAAGATCCCGGTTACGAAGCGATGCGCGACACCTTCCTGCAGCATTACGAGTCGCATATCTGCGACCACACCACGCTGTTCCCGGGCATGGCCGCACTGGTCAACGAACTGGAGAGATACGAGCTGCCCTGGGGCATCGTCACCAACAAACCGCATCGCTATACCGTGCCGTTGATGGAAAAACTCGGCTATGCCCAGCGTGCCGCCTGCCTGGTGAGCGGCGATACCTGCACCCGCTCCAAACCCCACCCGATGCCCTTGCTGCATGCCGCCGAACTGATCGGGGTCGCGGCGGAAAGTTGTCTCTATCTGGGCGATGACCTGCGCGACATGGAAGCCGCACAGGCGGCAAGCATGACAGGCATCATCGCCACCTACGGCTATATCGACCCGAGTGCTGACCTCGGCACCTGGCCTGCCTCCGGCAGGGTCGCCTCCCCCTTCGAGCTGTTGCGCCACATCCGCCGCTAAACAACGGTATGATGCCCGGCAAAACCAGAACAGTTGGCAGGAGAGCATGAACGAAGGACCCACCGGGGAAGGCCTTCCCAACAATCCGACGCAAGACGGCATCCAGGAGATCCTGCACAAGGTCATCATCGCCCATCAACAGGCGCTGGCGCTGTTGCAGCAAACCGAGACCGCCTATAGCCGCCTCGTCCCGCACCAGCTGCTCAATCTGCTCGAAGCCAAGAGCATCGTCGACGTCAAGCTCGGCGACCAGGTCGAGCGCAAGATGACCATCATGTTCTCGGACATCCGCGACTTCACGCCGCTGTCGGAGTCGATGACCCCGAGCGAGAACTTCGAGTTCATCAACTCCTACCTCAGCCAGATGGAGCCCGTCATCAGCCGCCATCGCGGCATCATCGACAAGTACATCGGCGATGCCATCATGGCGCTGTTCGAGCACGGCGCCGACGATGCGGTCACCGGCGCCATTGCCATGCTGGACAGGCTCACCTATTACAACGCCGGGCGCGAGCGTGCCGGCTACACCCCGATCAGCATCGGCATCGGCCTCAACACCGGCGTGGTGATGATCGGCACGGTGGGCGGCATCAACCGCATGGACAGCACGGTGATCGGCGACGCAGTGAACCTCACCGCAAGGCTGGAAGAGGCCACCAAGACCTACCACGCCCCGCTCATCATCAGCCAGAACACGTTGTACGACCTCGCCGACCCGCGCAAATACCAGATCCGCTTCCTCGACCGTATCCGCGTGAAAGGAAAATCGCAGCCGCTGTCGATCTACGAGGTGTTCGACAACGATACGGAAGCATTGCGCAACAACAAGAAGAACAGCCTGACGATGTTCGAGAAGGCCATCGCCTACTACCACATGAAGGACATCCCCCAGGCCATTCCGCTGCTCAAGCATTGCATCGACATCTCGCCAAACGACTTCCCCGCCCTCATCTATCTGGAGCGCTGCTACGAATACCAGGCCACCGGCCAGCACCTTGGCACGGGAGAGCTGGAGACCGGCCTGATCTGGAAGGACGAGCATCACACCGGCCTGCCCGAGCTCGACGATGCGCACCGCGAACTGCTGCAACAGATCAACCAGCTCACCACCAAAATCAAGCACAACGATTGCGCCGGATTCGGCAGCATCTTCCCGTTCCTGGAAAAACACACCGACAGCCTCTTCCGCTTCGAGGAAGAGCTGATGCGCAACTATCAATACCCGTTCGCCGAAGGCCACGCCCAGGAGCACAAACGCTTCATCTCGAATTTCATCGAACTGGAAAAACAATACCAGGCCGATACCGAAGATCCGCGCTATCTCGCCTTCCGCACCGAACTGCTGCTGCTCGACTGGTTCGCCTCGCATGCCATCAAGGCCGACCGCCACTTTGCCCGCTTCATGCAGAACAACAAGCCGAAGTAAAACTGCTACAATCAGCCCCGCTTAGTAGCAAACCGAACCGGGGGCGACCTGGCTTCGACGTGGGTTGCAAAGCAGCGCAGGGCATACCGAGGACCCGCCACCTCGTAAATCAGCTGGAAAACCAATAGTCGCAAACGACGAAAAGTACGCTCTGGCCGCCTAAGGTCAGACCTCACACCCTGCTGTCCGTGGAGGGGCTCGATGGCGCAAGCTTGAGATGAGTGAGGTCATTTACACGGAATCGTGTCGTGCAGGGTTACTTTGTACGAAGCTAAACTTAAGGTGACTCGTCCAGTAGCAGCCTGTCGGTTGGCGTCTGCCGGATAAAATCAAATAACTAGACTAAGTATGTAGAACTGCCTGTAGAGGGCTCGCGGACGGGGGTTCAATTCCCCCCGCCTCCACCAACAAACAAAGAAGCTCAGCCGCAAGGGTGGGCTTTTTTTGTGCCTGCCCGGGAAAGGCTGCGCAAACCTGACCGACGGTTTATTGAACCCCCCGCCCGATACCGGTATAGTCCGCCAAACCTTGATCAAAGTATGCATATGTCTTCTCCAGACGCACCGGAACATAAATTAAAGCTGACCGAAGTGCTTGATATGCTGGTCACCGATGGCATGGTGAGCAGGGCCGATGCCGACACGCTCTTCAATGAACGCCATACCCGCCGGCATGACGACCATCCTCTCGCCGTCATCGCGCAGAAGTCCTGGAAGTCGCAACTCCCGCCGCAACGCATCCTGACGCTGGACTCGCTGACCGAGTGGATGGCCAAGCGCGTCGGCTTGGAATACCTGCACATCGACCCGCTCAAGATCGATTTCTCCAACCTGGTCGACCTGATGTCGATCGACTATGCCAACCGCTTCGCGATCATGCCGATTCGCATCGAGGGCGACGAACTGGTGGTGGCGACCGCAGAGCCGTTCCTGCGCGACTGGGAATCGGTGGTGCGACAGACCTCGCGCAAGAACATCCGCCGCGTCCTTGCCTCCCCGCTCGACATCAGCCGTTATCTGGTCGAGTTCTACAATCTGGCGCGCTCGGTAAAGAGCGCCACCAAGGCCAACACTGACTCGCCCAACCTCGCCTCGTTCGAACAGCTGGTCGAGCTGGGCAAAACCAACAAACAGTTCGACGCCAACGACCAGCACATCGTGCATATCGTCGACTGGTTGTGGCAATACGCCTTCGACCAGCGCGCCTCGGATATCCACATCGAGCCGCGCCGCGACGTCGGCATCGTGCGTTTCCGCATCGACGGTGTGCTGCATCAGGTGCACCAGCTGCCGATGTCGGTAGTCACCGCGATGACCAGCCGCATCAAGCTGCTCGGGCGCATGGACCTGATGGAGAAACGCCGCCCGCAGGACGGTCGCATCAAGACGCGCACCGAAGACGGGCAGGAGATCGAACTGCGCCTGTCCACCCTGCCCACTGCTTTCGGCGAAAAACTGGTGATGCGCGTGTTCGATCCAGAAGTGCTGGTGCGCGATTTCGCCGAACTCGGGTTCTCCGATGACGACCGCATGCGCTGGCAGGCGATGACCTCCAAGCCGAACGGCATCATCCTGGTCACCGGCCCCACCGGCTCGGGCAAGACCACCACGCTGTATTCCACGCTCAAGACCCTGGCGACACCCGAGGTGAACGTGTGCACGCTGGAAGACCCGATCGAGATGGTAGAACCCACCTTCAACCAGATGCAGATCCAGCAGGGCATCGACCTGACCTTTGCCGACGGCGTGCGCGCGCTGATGCGGCAGGACCCGGACATCATCATGGTGGGCGAGATCCGCGATCTGGAGACGGCCGACATGGCGATCCAGGCGGCCCTAACCGGCCACCTGGTGATCTCGACGCTGCACACCAACGACGCACCATCCGCGATCACCCGCCTGCTCGATCTGGGGGTGCCATCCTACCTGCTCAATGCCACGCTGCTGGGCATCATGGCGCAGCGACTGGTGCGCACGCTGTGCCCGCATTGCAAACAGCCGACCCCGATCCGCGAGGACGATATCGAACTGTGGAACAGCCTGGTCGCGCCCTGGAAAGCCACGCGCCCGACGCAACTGTACCGTCCGCAAGGCTGCCTGGAATGCCGCATGACCGGCTATTCCGGCCGCATCGGCATCTATGAGATCCTGCTGATGTCGCCGGAGTTGCGCAAACTCGTCAACGCCGAGACCGACATCGCAGCCCTGCGCGAACAGGCCAACCGCGAAGGCATGAAGCCGCTGCGCATCTCCGGTGCACTCAAGGTCGCCGCCGGCCTGACCACGCTCGACGAGGTGCTCAAGACCTCGCCGCCGCCCAGCCAAAGTTAACCCTCTTTCATCAACAATCAATCAGGAAACAGCATGACATTGAACGAACTCAACCAGCGCTTCGCCATCAGCAACCATGTGCAATTCAAGGAGATCGCCGAGGGCATGATCGTGGCCGAAGTCGCCAACCAACACGCCCTGTCGAATATCGCCCTGCAGGGGGCGCATATCGCCACCTTCCAGCCGCGCGGCGAAGAGCCGTTGGTCTGGCTGTCGCCCAAGGCCAAGTTCGCCCCGGGCAAATCCATCCGCGGCGGCGTGCCGATCTGCTGGCCCTGGTTCGGCCCGCACAAGAACGATAGCAAGCTGCCCGGCCACGGCTATGCGCGTACCGTCCCGTGGGACGTGCTGGAGACCAAGGCGCTGCCGGACGGGGCCACCTTCCTGCGCTTCGGCCTAGTCGAGAGTGACGCCACCCGCGCACAATGGCCGCATGCTTCAACCGTGCAGCTCGAAGTCACCGTGGGCAAGGCGTTGCGCGTGGAACTGGTCACCACCAACACCGGCAAGGCCGCTTTCGAGCTGGGCGAGGCACTGCACACCTACTTCCAGATCAGCGACGTGGCCAACATGACCATCCGCGGGCTGGAGAACTGCGAATACCTGGACAAGGTGCAAGACTTTGCACGTTTCACGCAGAAGGACGGCATCGTCATCGCAAGCGAAGTGGACCGCGTGTATGTGAACACCCCGTCCGACTGCGTGATCGAGGACAAAGGCATGAAGCGCGCCATCCGCATCGCCAAGCAGGGCAGCCAATCCACCGTGGTGTGGAACCCGTGGACGGAGAAGGCAGAGAAGATGGGCGACTTCGGCCCCGCGCTGCATCGCGACATGGTATGCGTCGAGAGCGGCAATGCGCTGGAGAACGTCATCACCCTGAATCCGGGCGAGACGCACAAGCTGGTGGCGGTATACAGCATCGAGAAGCTGTAACACGGCAACACCCATCAAACAAAAAGAGCCGCTTTGCAGCGGCTCTTTTTTTATTGCTTCGACAAACCGGTTAGTTCGCGCGTTTCTTGAACTCGTTGGTGCGGGTGTCGATCTCGATCTTGTCGCCGATCTCGATGAACGCCGCCACCGGCAATTCGTAACCGGAACCCTTCAGCTTGGCCGGCTTCATCACCTTGCCCGAGGTGTCGCCGCGTACGGCCGGCTCGGTGTACTCGATCTCGCGCACGATGGTGTTAGGCAGTTCGACCGAGATTGCCTTGCCTTCATAGAAGGTCACTTCGCACTGGTCTTCCATGCCGTCGGCCAGATAGTTCACCACGTCACCCAGGTTTTCCTTCTCGACTTCATACTGGTTGTATTCGGAATCCATGAACACGAACATCGGGTCGGCGAAGTAGGAATAGGTGCATTCTTTCTTGTCGAGGATGATCTGGTCGAACTTGTCGTCCGCCGCGTACACAGTTTCTTTGCCGGAACCGCTCAGCAGTCCCTTCATCTTCATCTTCACCACGGAACCGTTACGGCCGGAACGGCTGTATTCGGCCTTCAGGATGACCATCGGTTCGCCGCCAACGTCGATCACGTTACCGGCGCGGAGTTCTTGTGCTGTCTTCATGATTTACTGCCCCTAAAATTTCAAGGCGCGGATTCTATGCAACTTGACGGGAAAAATCCAGCAAATTCAACGCAAGATTGTTACCGGCCAGACGCTGCGCCCAAACCCGCGCCTGTGCTTGCAGTTCTTCCCGGCATGACAGCAAATCGAGCCATGCTTGGCCTGCCGGGTCGCCGCGATTCCAGTCCAGCCATAACGCCTGCATCGCTCGCGACGCCGCATCCGACAGTCCGACACAGTACAAGTTCATGAAAGCCTGCAGCTTTTCCAGATGCACCCCATCGTGCTGGGGATATATCTGCCAAATGAACGGCTTGGCCGCCCATTGCGCCCGCACACAGGAATCTTCGCCGCGCACGAAATTCACATCGCAAGCCCACAACAACTCGTCATAACGTTCCTGCTCGACGAAAGGCAGCACATGCACGCGCAACTGGCCGCACTGCCAGATTTCGCCGGCGCGCCCAGCAGGTCGTCCGAAGAAAGCCGCCACCTGCGGCAACGAGCGCCCTTCCGGCAGCAGGCAGGTAACCAGCGACTCGCCCCGTTCCCAAGCCCCCAGCAAATCTTTCATCGCCTCGTTCTCGTAACCGAACAACGACACGCGCAACTCTCCCGTTACACGCTCAGGCACGCCCTGATTTTGCCAATAACGTTGC
Organism: Sideroxyarcus sp.; assembly: GCA_035299445.1. Taxonomy (GTDB): domain Bacteria; phylum Pseudomonadota; class Gammaproteobacteria; order Burkholderiales; family Gallionellaceae; genus Sideroxyarcus. The sequence continues at coordinate 75,045 of DATGWO010000014.1, read as the reverse complement.
TGCGCTCCGTCATCGGACAGAAAGGCATCGCGCCGCGCCAATAGATCGCGCTCCAGCAACAAACCGCCGGTCTTTGCGGTAAAACCCGGGAAAAAAAAATACTTGGTCAGCGGCAAACTCGGATGCGGCGACGGCAGCTTGTGACACCCCTCCACCCATTCCTCTGCGCTCAGGTATTCGAGGTTGAGCCACACCGGCTTGCGTTCACACGCTGCCATCGACTCGACATAAGATTGCGGCAAGCGGCAAGCGAATGCCTCGATCACCAGTCCGGCAGGCTCGACAGCGGGTAATTCGGCCGGCCAGCGCCGTACTTCCACACCGCGACAGTACTGTTCATCCCGTGCCGCATCCGCCTCCGGACAAAGCTTGGCGAAACTGCGCAGGTCATCTACCCACAGGCGCACCGCCAGTTCATGTTCGTTTGCCAATTGCCGCGCCAAACGCCAGCTCACGCCGATATCGCCATAGTTGTCGATGACATTGCAGAAGATGTCACATGAAATACGCACTCTTCCCTCTCAAAAATATCCCATAGCCATCCGCCCCGATTCGGCGGATAATGTTCAACATAAACAACGAATCCCTCAATACTTCACGGGAGTCACATCATGATCATCAACAATTCAGCATCCAGCGCCAGCTTCGTTCCTTCGTCCACTCCGGATGCGAACAAGACGACGCCAAGTCCGCGTCCGCCCGTCAATGAGGCGAAGAACGATCCGACCAGCGCCCAATCCACCGTGGTCACGCTCTCTCCGCAAGCTCAGCAGTTGAGCCAAAGCAACACCGAGAACGGCGAATCCCGCGGCAAGGAAGCCACCGAATCGACACGCCTGCAGCAGCAGGAGCGCGAAACCAAGAGCAATGCCAATGGCGCAGCGCCGACCTCCGCCCCCATCCAGAAGACCGCTTCGCCGGAAGTGTCCTCCTACATGAAGGTCGCTGCGCAGTAAGCGGTTTACTCGGCGTGTAACGCCGCTACCGGATCAAGCTTCGCCGCACGCATGGCGGGCGCAACGCCCGCCACCAAGCCTATGGTGATCGCGGTCAGTTCAGCCAGCACGGCAAACAACCAGGGCGTATGCACCGGCAACGCGGGAATCAGCAGATGCAAACCTTGCGCGATGCCGACGCCGAGCAGCAGCCCCATCAACCCGCCCAATGCGGACAGGATCATGGCTTCGCTCAGGAACAGGATCGCCACCTGTTGTTCGCGCGCACCCAACGCCCTTAGCAGGCCGATCTCGGCGGTACGTTCGGTGACCGCCATGGTCATGATGGTAAGGATGCCGACCGCCCCCACCAGCAGCGAGATGCCGCCCAACGCACCGACAGCGAAGGTGAGGATATCGAGTACCGAGCTTAGCACCTCGAGCGCCTGTTCCTGCGAGATGATGGTGAAATCCTCGCGCCCGTGCCGCTCTATCATGCGTTCCTTGATCAGCCGTATCATCGTATCCGCCGGCACATCGGCACGGTAACTGACATTTATCTCCATCAGGCCGGGGCGGTTGAAGAGTTCCATCGCGCGCGCCGCGGGGATGTAAACGGCATCGTCCACATCCATGCCGAGTATCTGTCCCTTCGACTCCATCACGCCGACCACGCGATAGCGCTGGCCGCCGATGCGCAGATAGCTACCTAACGGGTTCCTGCCGCTATACAGCTCCTGCTGGATCTTGGCGCCGATCACCGCCTGCGCGCGCGCCTGCTCGTCGTCCGCGTCGGTCCAGAAGCCGCCGCTCTGCACCTTCATGGTGAACGCCTTGTCGAAATCGCGCCCTTCGCCCAGCACCATCGTGCGTCGCGTGCGCCCCTCGTAACGCACCTCGGCATTGCCGACCAGGCCGGGGATCACATACTGCACATAAGGCAGGCGGCGCAAGGCCTCGGCATCTTCCAGCGTCACCTGCCGCACCGAACCGAAGATGCCGACGTTGCCGCCCTGTGTCTGCGTCTTGCCGGGCTGCACGCTGATGATGTTGGTGCCGAACTGCGAGAACTCGGAAAGCATGAACTGGTGCAGCCCTTCGCCAATGGAGGTGAGCAGGATCACTGCCGCGATGCCGATGGCGATCCCCATGCCGGTTAGGAAGCTGCGCATCCGGTAGGTGAGGAAACTGGACGAGGTGAGTGCAATGAGGTCGCGCAGGTACATGGCTTATTTTCCCGCCAGCGCCGCCACCGGATCGAGCCGTGCCGCGCGCCGCGCCGGCCACACGCTGAACAGCACGCCCGTCCCCAGCGCCGTTGCGGTCGCCGCGATCACCGCCCACCAAGGGGGCGACACCGGCAAGCTGGGATATATCTGACCGATGGTCATGCTGCCGGCGTAGCCCAGCACCAATCCAACCAGACTGCCGATCCCGGACAGCAGCACCGCCTCGGCGAAGAACAGATGGCGGATCTGCCGTCCCGGAGCACCCAGCGCCTTGAGCAGGCCGATCTCCTTGACGCGCTGTGCGACGGCGATGAGCATCACGTTCATGATCAGCACACCGGCTACGGCCAGACTGATGGCGGCGATGCCGCCCACTGCCATGGTCAGCGTAGTGAGGATGCGGTCAAAGGTCTGCAGGATGGCATCCTGGGTGACAACCGTGACGTCGCGCTCGCCGCTGTGGCGCTGCACCATGATCTCCTCGGCATCGCGCTTGGCCTGCTCGATATAGTCCCGGCTCTTGGCCTCGATCAGCACGCGGAACAAGTTGGCGGTGTTGAACAATTGATGCGCGGTGGCGACCGGGATGATCACCAGATCATCGGTGCGCATCCCCATGGACTCCCCCTGTGACGCCAGCACGCCGATCACGCGGAAGCGCCGGTCGCCGATGCGCACCGATTGGCCTACCGCCGGTCCGTTACCGAACAGCTCGCGCTTGATGGCATCGCCCAGCACGCACACCGAAGCACTTTCGTGCAGGTCGCCCGCCGGCAGAAACCTGCCGACCGCCATGCCCATGTGGCGTATCCCGAGCATATCGGCAGAAGAGCCGGCCACCACCACTTCGCGGTTGAGCGCACTGCGCGAGATGGTGGCGGAACCTACAGTGAGCGGTGCGATACGCTTGATGGCGCCGCTGCGCAGCAGCGCCTGCGCATCGTCCAGCGTGATGTCGCGTGGTGTCTGCCCGGACATCAGTCCGGGGCCGACGCCGGCAGTCTCGGTGCGTCCCGGCAGCACGATCACGAGATTGGTGCCCAGCGACGAGAACTGGTCGACCACATAGCGGCGCGCACCTTCTCCCAAGGCAGTAAGCACCACCACGGCGGCGACACCGATGGACATCGCCAGCATCATCAGCAGCGTGCGCGTCGGACTGCCGCGCAAGCTGCCGTAAGCGAACTGCAGGGTGTCGGCGAGTTTCATTTTGCCTGCTGTTCGTCGGAGAGGATGCGCCCGTCCAGCATGTGTATGCAGCGGTGCGCACGCGCGCCAATCTCGGCATCATGGGTCACCAGCACCAGCGTGATGCCCTGTTCCAGCAACCCTTCCAGCAATTTGAGCACCTCCCAGCCGGTAGCACGGTCAAGATTGCCGGTCGGTTCGTCGGCCAGCAGCACTGTGGGATTCATCACCGTGGCGCGGGCAATGGCCACACGCTGACGCTGGCCGCCGGAAAGTTGATCGGGTTTATGGTCGGCACGATCGGACAGGCCATAGTTGCGCATCAGCACCTCCACCCGCGCCTTGCGCTCCTCGGCCGGGATACCGGCCAGGATCATCGGCAACTCGACATTCTGTGCGGCGGTGAGGCGCGGCACCAGATGGAAGGACTGGAACACAAAACCGATCTTCTCGCGGCGCACGCGCGCCTGTTGCTCGTCGTTCAGCTCGCTGACCTTGCCGCCGTCGAGCAGGTAGCTGCCGGAGGTCGGCCGGTCGAGCAGTCCGAGCATATTGAGCATGGTCGATTTGCCGGAGCCGGACGGCCCCATGATGGAGAGGTATTCGCCCGCCTCGAGACGCAGATTGATGTCGCGCAACGCGACAACTTGCTGGTCGCCGACGGCGAAGGTGCGGCTGACGTTTTGCAGTTCGATCATTTTGCGGGGACAGGTTCTTCCGCCACGACCTTGGCTCCAGCCTTCACACCGGGCCGATCGAGCGAAGATACGACACGGTCTCCCTCATCCAGCCCCGAGAGCACTTCGGCGAATTCCCAGTTGGACAACCCGAGGCTCACCTTGCGCTCTTCCAGCACGCCCTTGTCGCCATATAGCAGCACGCGGTTGCCTTCCATCAGCGTCTGCGTGGGAAGGCGCAGGGCCTGCGTGCGCGTGTCATAGATGATCTCGACATCGGCGCTGTAACCTACCAGCAGGTTGTCGTTCTTAGCAGACTTGTCGAACTCGACTTCCACCTCGACCGTGCGCGCCTGCTTCTCCAGGTCGAGCACATAGGGCGCGATACGCCGCACCTTGCCACTGAAAGTGCGGCCTTTGATCGCATCCAGTGTAATGCGACTGCGCTGTCCGACCTTGAGTTTGGCGGCGTCCACCTCGTCAATCGGTGCGCTCACATACAGGCAGCTGTCGTCGATCAGATCGATGGCGGGCAAGGTCGGGATACCGGGCGGCGATGGCGTGGCATATTCGCCCAGTTCGCCGCTGATATCCGCCACGATGCCGTCGAACGGCGCGCGCAACACCATGCGCTCCAATCCGGCGCGTGCCAGGGCGATGCGCGACCGGCTCTGTTCGATATCGCCCTTGGCGGAAGCGCAGGCAGACTGCCTGGCCGAAGCTTCGGTGAGCGCACGGTCCAGCTGCTGCGCGGAGATGAACCCTTTGTCGCGCAACTCCTGCGCACGGACGGCATCGCGTTGTGCCGCCTCTGCCAGCGTGCAGACTTCCTCGACCCGCGTCAACGAAACCTTGAGCTGCTCCTGTGCCAATCTTTCCTGCGCATGCAGGTCGTTGTCCCACAGCTCCAGCAACACCTCGCCCTTGCGCACGCGCTGGCCTTTCTTCACGCGCAGCTGGGCGATCTGCCCGCCCGCCGAGGGCGACATCTTGGCGCGCCGGCAGGCGTTCACCGTACCCGCACGGGTATTGCTCACCGCCGCCTCGACGGTTCCCCGCTCGACTTTCTGCAGCACCACTGCAATCGGTTTGCTGCGCGTCAACAGGCTGATGCCGACCAGAACTGCGATACCGGCAGCGGCGACGAGGGCGATCTTTTTATATCTGGAAGGGAGCTTGCTGAATTGCGGGAAAGTCATTGCTGCTCCTGACTGTTCGCTGCTTGGATGATAGAGCCCTGATGGCTGGTGCCGATGATCTGAATCGAACAGACGACCTACGCGTTACGAGTGCGTTGCTCTACCAACTGAGCTACATCGGCATTCCGGTATCGATTATAAGCGGAGCATACGCACTGCGGCAACGCTTAACGCCAGCGATAGGCCGCCACATCGAAGGACTGCGGCGCCGAGTTGATGATATTCAGCAGCACCTCCACGCTCGCCGGCGACATGGTCACGCCATAGCGGAAATGACCGCTGTTGAGGTAGAGGTTTTGCAGCTGTGGATGGCGCCCGATGGTCGGGATATTGCCGGAGGAAGCCGGCCGCAAGCCGGCCCAATGTTTGACGACCGGCATGCCGCGCAAAGCGGGCAGCAATGTCTCGGCACGCTGCCTTAGCTGCGCCTGCACATCCTCGGTGGTGCGCTTGTCGAAGCCGACATCTTCCAGCGTGCTGCCCACCAGCAGATGCCCGTCGCGCCGTGGGATGAGGTACAAATCTTTTTGCAGCACGATGTGTGGCAACGGCGGCACATCAAACTTGAACAACAGCATCTGTCCGCGTATCGGCTTGATGTCCGCCTGCAGGGCATGCGCACCAAGCAAGGATCTGCTCCATGCTCCGGCAGTCACGATGTAGCCATCCGCACTGAACTCGCCCCGCGTCGTCGTCAACCGGCTGACGCGATCGGCATCCGCCACGATCTGCAACACCTCGCATTGCTCGACGATATGCCCGCCGAGCTGCTCGACTCGAGCACGCAACGCCTGCAGCAAGCGCGGGTTGCGCGCCTGCGCCACATCCGGCAAGAACAAGGCATCGCCGCGCCCCTCCATATTCACGTCATGCACAGCACACCATTGTTTTGCCGCAGCCAATTCGAATGGCGGCAACACCAGCATGCCGCAGCGACGGTATTCGGGATCGATGCCGGTCGTCCGGAGCAGCTCCTCAGCCCAATCACCGAACAGCGCTGCGCCGCGCAATGCCAAACGGTTCACAGCATCGGGGTAATCCCAAGGACACAACGGCGACAGTATCCCCCCCCCCCCCCAGGAAGATTCCTGCCCGACAGAGCCACGTTCAAGCAAGGTCACCGCATCGCCCTGCCGCAGCAACGCTGCGGCCGTCGCCAAACCCAGCGCCCCGCCACCCATCACTATGAATTTATTATTCAAAATCTCGTTTTCCGCATATGCCGCTGGTCTGGCAGAATAGCCACTCATCGGTTTTGACTAGCCACACCGATATAGCCTGAATTAACTTTCGCATCACAACTTTTGGGAGAGCAACATGAAATTGCAAAAAGGTTTCAGCTTGATTGAACTGATGGTCGCCGTCGTCATCGTCGGCATACTAGCATCCGTCGCCATACCCGCCTATCAGGATTATGTCATCCGCGGAAAACTGGCCGAAGCCACTTCTACACTTGCAGATGCCCGCGTAAAAATGGAGCAGTTCTTCCAGGACAACCGCACCTACGATCCCTCTGCTGATGGCACGACCTGCCCCGGAGCAATTGTCGCCGCAACAACATATTTCGACTATACCTGCGAAAACCTCTCAGCCAACACTTATACCATTGTCGCCACCGGCAAAGACAACCTGTCCGATTTCGTCTACACCATCAACCAAGCGAATGCCAAACAGACCACAGGCCTGAAAGCGGACTGGGGGACAGCCCCGATGAATTGCTGGATCACCACAAAGGGTGGCGCATGTTAAGCACGCGCACAAAATCGGCACAAGCCGGTTTTACGCTGATCGAACTGATGGTCGGCGTGGTGATTCTTGGCATCCTGGCAGCAATCGCCGTACCCGACTTCCGCATCTGGATGCAAAACTCGCAAGTCCGCAATGCCGCCGAAGCTATCACCAATGGCTTGCAACAGGCTCGCGCCACAGCCGTTGGTCGCAACAGTTCAGCCCAATTCATCATGTGCACTGCCACTGGCTGGGATGTGTTGGTAGCGTCGGCAGCTGCAGTCGCCCAACCATGTGACCCCGTCGATTCCGGCGGCGCCACGGGCTGGGAAAGAATTCAGATGCGTTCGGAGAACGAAGGGGCGAAGAACGTCACTGTCGCTGCCGTCGCAGCTGATCTTGCCACTCCCGCAACGACGATCACTTACAACAGTTTTGGCACCATCGTAGCCAATGCGGACGGCTCCCCCACTTTGTCACGCTTGGATTTCGAGGCGGCAGGTGCTAACCGTGCCTTGCGGGTCAACATCGGTGTGGGCGGTAACGCCCGCATGTGTGACCCCGCAGCCAGCCCGGATAAACCCAGCGCATGTTGAAGGAGAGGCCCATGCTCAAACAGAATATCCAATCGCCAAAATCCGCCCAGCAAGGCGTGGTGATCATCGAAGCACTGATTGCCATCCTGATCTTTTCCATCGGCGTACTCGGCATCGTCGGCATGCAGGCCAACATGGTGAAGAACACGGCTGAATCGAAATATCGCGCCGATGCCGGCTATATCGCCCAGCAGCAGATCGGCAACCTGTGGGCAGACCCTACCCTACTGCCAGCCGAAGGCGTCACCATCACGCCAGACATCTCTTCCCAATTGCCAGGGGGAACGCTCACCATCACCCGCGGCACCGCTGCTGCCAATACGGCGAATCTGTTCACCGTCACTGTCACTTGGCAACAGCCGGGAGAGGAGCTGCACAATTTCACCACCACTGCCAGCATCGCCGGGAGTTAACGCCATGAAATCCGCCAATCAAACGCTTGTATCGCGGCAGTCCGGTTTCACCCTGGTTGAAATCATGGTCGGACTGGTGATCGGCCTGCTAGCCACCATCATCATCATGCAGGTGTTTTCTGTTTTTGAGGCACAAAAACGCACAACCACAGGTACTGCCGACGCACAGACCAACGGCGGCATCGCGCTTTACACCATCACCCGCGAGCTGCAGCAGGCCGGATTTCCACTCGTTGCCGGCGAACCGAATCTGCCCAACGTGCCAGACTCTGCGCTCGAATGCACCACGCTGACTTTTGGCGCCACCGGCATCACCAGCGTCGCCCCTGCTGTACTAACCGATAGTGTGGTGGGCACGGGCGCTACCGACAGCTCTAGCGACACGATCACCATCCACTACGGCAGCTCACTTAGCGGCGGCGTCCCCACCAAGATCCAAGACCAGCCTGTCGGCACGCTCACTGGCACCACCGTGCCGGTCATCAACAGCTTGGGCTGTGCCAACAACGACATCGCCATGATCATCAACGGTGCCACCTGCGCCATGACCACCGTCAGCGGCGTAACCAATGCCACCACGATAGAAATGCTGGATGACAGCGCCCTTGTTGCCGGTGCCGCCGTCGATGGCGCCAAACTCTCCTGTTTGGGCACATGGAACGAAGTCACTTATGCCGTCAACAACGGCAATCTGGAGCGCAACGGTACGCCCAGCGTGGCCGGTGTCGTCAATCTGCAGGCGCAATATGGCATCTCGGCCAATGCCAACAGCAATCAAATCACCGGATGGGTCAATCCGACCGGCGCTTGGGCTGCACCCACCGTGGCCAACCGCAACCGTATCAAGGCCATCCGCATCGCCGTGGTGGCGCGCAATGCTAAGATGGAAATGGCAGATGTGACCACTGCTTGCTCTTCATTAACCGCCTCCGCACCCACCGGCCTGTGTGCCTGGGCAGGCAGCGCTTCATCACCCGCCCCGGCGGTCACCTTGAGCGCTCCCCCCATCGGAGATCCCAACTGGCAGCGTTACCGCTACCGGGTATTTGAAACCATCATTCCACTACGCAATGTGATCTGGGCGAAGGGGACATTATGAGCTCACCATTCAAACTCCATCCGCAACCTGCACGACTCTCGAAACAGCGCGGTGTGGTGCTGTTCTTCTCCCTGGTCGCACTGCTGGCCATGTCGCTCGCGGCCGTGGCGCTGATCCGCTCGGTGGACACCAGCACCATGATCGCCGGCAATCTGGCATTCAAACAATCGGCGACATCTGCCGGTGATAACGGGGTAGAACAGGCCATCGGCTGCATGACAGGCAGCGCTGGCTGCCTATGGGCGAACAATGTAGGTAATTACGGCGAGGTGTTGAAAGACATCACCAACCCTTTGAACAACACCGATCTGGCCAACAATCCGGGCTTCTATGCATCCTCCACCGGTTTGGATCTGTTTGCCGAGGCCACCTGGGCCGATGGCAACAGCAACGTCTATCTCGGCGAGGATCCGGCCACCGGAAACAAGGTTCGCTACATCATCCAGCGCATGTGCCGCAGCGCCAACGCGCTGCCCGCCAACGCCGAAAACGACATCAAGGTGCCGCCCGAAACCAGCTGCCTGTTCCTCTCGGCAGAAGAGACGCTGGACGAGATGAACATCAAGAAATACCAGGACATTTGCCCCACTTGCGAAACCAAGGGACAAGTACCGGTGTATCGCATCACCGCCAAGATCGACGGACCGAGAAACACCGTCAGCTACGTGCAAGCGTTTGTCTATTAGGAGACGACCATGAAACACCAATATCGTTCTACCGCCCGCATCCACCTGCCGCTCGTCGCACTTGCCGCCAGCCTCTGCCTGCCAGCACCGGCACTGGCCGCCTCGATCGCACTGGCGACCTCGCCGCTGGCGACTTCCACCACCTCATCGGTCAAGCCGAACGTGCTGCTGGTGCTGGATAATTCGGGCAGTATGGACTGGGACCACATGCCGGACGATTCATCCGACGGCGGTAGTTCGGTCTCGTTCAACTACGGCTTTTATGGTTTGCGCAGCAGCCAATGCAACCAGGTCTATTACGACCCGGCCACCACCTACGATCCGCCGGTATATGCCGATGGCACGAGCTATCCCAGTTCCAGCTTCGCTGCGGCATGGACCAACGGTTTCAATACCGGCTCGGGTACGCTGAACCTGAGCACCAGCTTCAAGGCCTCCCAGAGCATGAATACCGACGGGACCGCGCAGGCCGCTTATTACTACACCTATAGCGGCAGCCAGACCACGCTACTGCAAAAGAACTACCACAGCACCACCAACACCTTCTACAAAGAATGCAACAGCGCGCAGAACGCTTCGCCGGGACAGGACGTGTTCACCAAGGTCATCCTCACCAGCAATGCCAGCACCACCGCGACCATCACGGTCAGCGGCACCAGCAGCACTTCGGTCAGCGGCATCCTGGTGAACGGGACCCTGCAGATCATGTCCGGCACCGCTGCCGCCACCACCACACCCGGTACGCTGGCCACCGACATCGCCACTCAAATCAACCTGTGCACCAGTGCCAAGTCCGGCAACTGCACCACCACCGGCGGCCACGGCTATACGGCCAGCGTGTCCGGCAGCACGGTCACCATCACCGGACTGGCGGATACCGCCTCCACCCTGACGGTCACGCGTGGCAACACCGGCACGATGACGTTCTCACCCACCATCAACCTGGCCGCCACCGCCGCGCAGAAAACCAACTTCGCCAACTGGTACAGCTATTACCGCACCCGCCTGCTGATGATGAAGACCGCCACCGGCCGCGCTTTCAGCCATCTCAACAACAGCTACCGTGTCGGCCTGATGAAGATCAGCCAGACCGCCCCCGTGGTGTACTCGAACACGTTTGAAACCACACACCGCAGCGATTGGTACTCAGCGCTTTACAACATGGCCACCAGCGGCAGTACACCGCTGCGCCGCTCCCTGTCCGATGCCGGCCGCTACTATGCGGGCAAACTGGGGGGGACCGATCCGGTGCAGTATTCCTGCCAGCAGAACTTCACCATCCTCTCCACTGACGGCTACTGGAATACCGGCGATGGCTACAAGATCGACGGTACTACCGCTGTCGGCAATCAGGACGGTACCGCGGCACGCCCGATGTATGACGGCTCGTCGGCTTCCACCACATACACCAACACTTACACGCGCAACAAATATTCATCCAGCGGCACCAAAATATCGGGCGGCTCGAACTGCTCGGGCAGCAAGGTGCGCTTGCTGGTGCAACCGGAGATTTGCTCTTGCACCGTGACGGTTGCCGGCACCGATTGTGCTTCAGCCTGCTCCAGCACCAACAACACCGGCTGGTCTAACAACGGCTCCAAATCTTATGTTTCCCCCTACACCTCAAATTCCTCCAGCTGCGTAAACTCGGTCACACTGCCCAGCCCCAACCCGACCGCGCGCGTACTGGAGAGCAGCGTGGCCAGCCCCGCCACGGGCGGCAGCAGCGACAATCTGGCCGACATCGCCATGTATTACTACCAGACGGACCTGCGTACCACGGCGCTGGGCAATTGCACCGGCGCACTTGGTCTCGACGTATGCCTGAACAACGTGTTCATCGGCGGCAACGACCACAACCTGCAACAACACATGACCACCTTCACGCTGGGGTTGGGCGCCAGCGGCTGGATGAACTATTCTTCCAGCTATATGAGCGACACCGGCGGCGACTATGTCAACGTCAAGCTCGGCAGCACCGCTTCCTCCACGGTCTGCACTTGGCAAGCCAGCGGCACGGTATGTAACTGGCCGCTGCCCGGCATGACCGGCAGTGACGGCCTGATCGCCAACATCGACGACTTGTGGCATGCAGCAGTAAACGGTCGCGGCGCCTATTTCAGCGCCACCAACCCGGCATCGCTGTCTTCCGGCCTGTCCAACGCCTTGTCCGGCATCAACGCCCGCCGGGGTGCTGCTGCGGCTGCGGCCACCAGTACGCTGAACCCGGTGGCCGGCAACAACTTCGCCTTCGTCGCCAGTTACACCACGGTGGCCTGGAAGGGCAATCTGGAAGCGCGCGGCATCAACACCGATACCGGCGTGGTGAGCGAGAACGCCACTTGGTGCGTGGAGAACGTGCCGGCGGGAACCTGCGCAGCGCCTGGCGTGGTCACAGCCGAGACCAGCGGCAACACCACCACCTACAATTGCGTCATTCCGAATGCGGTGCTCTGCACCGGCGGCACCATGGTTGGCACCGACTGCCATATTCCCGTAGCGACCGCTTGCACCGGCACCATGAACGCCAAGGTTTCCGACCTTAGCGATACGCGCACCATCAAGACCGCTGACAGCGCCGGTACTGGGCTGGTCGATTTCCAATATGCCAATCTGACAGCCACCCAGCAAGGCTATTTTTCCGCAGCGCATATCAGCACGCTGAGCCAGTGGTCTTCGCTGACAGCGACACAGAAAACCGTTGCCGCCGGTGACAATCTGGTGAAGTTCCTGCGCGGTCAATACGGTTACGAGGATCGCACTGCAAACGTGGTCGATAACCGCCTGTTCCGTTACCGCGAGGCCGTACTGGGCGACGCGCTGGAATCTCAACCTGCCTTCCTCTCCTCTCCAGTATTTAGCTACACCTACCCGGGCTATGCCAGCTTCAAGTCGGCCCATGCCAACCGGGCAGGTACTGTGTACATGGGCGCCAACGATGGCATGATGCATGCCTTCGCCGGTGACACAGGCATCGAACGCTGGGCTTATGTCCCCAGCATGGTGATGCCCAATATGTGGAAACTGGCGGATATGAATTACTCCACCCTGCACACCAACTACGTCAACGGCAGCGCCATCACATCGGACGTGTGCGTAGCCAATTGCGGCGATGCAGCTACCGCCGTGTGGAAGACCATCCTGGTGGCCGGCCTGAACGGCGGCGGGCGCGGCTACTATGCGCTGGATATCACCAACCCCAATGCGCCATCGCTGTTGTGGGAGTTCACACCGAGTACGGGAATGGGTGTCATTCAGGACGATGACCTCGGCTACAGCTTCGGTCAAGCCATCATCACCAGCAAGAACGACGGCACCTGGGTGGTGCTGGTGACTTCCGGTTACAACAACACCAGCCCGGGCGATGGCAAGGGCTATCTGTATGTGCTCGATGCCGGCAGCGGTACGATCATCAGCAAGATCGGCACGGGCGTGGGCTCCACCACCACCCCGAGCGGGTTAGCCAAGATCTCCGGTTACAACAACGATGCCAACGGCAATTTGGCAGGTTACGTGTATGGCGGCGACCTGCAGGGCAACCTCTGGCGTTTCGACATCAACGGCAGCAACGCCGCCGCCATCGGCAGCGGTGATGTGATGAAGTTCGCCACCCTGTTCTCGGATGCTGCCGGAACCAACCCGCAGCCGATCACCTCCACGCCGATTCTGGGCAAGATCTACGGCAAGCGCGTGATCTTCATCGGTACCGGCAAATATCTGGAGACAAGCGACCTCACCACCACCCAGAAACAGACGATGTACGCGATCCAGGATGACAACGAGACCAGCACTTTCGTCAATCCGCGCAACACGCTTGTGCAACAGACCATCATCCCCGACCCGAACGGCGCAGCCTTCCGCATTGCCGGCACCAGCAACTCGGTGGATTTCACCACAGGACGCGGCTGGTATGTGGACTTTCCAGACAGCGGGGAACGCGTGAACATTGAAGGCAAGCTGGTACAAGGCATTTTGATTGTCGCCTCGATCGTGCCTTCGAACACAGCTTGTTCGCCAGGCGGTTATGGCTGGTTGAATTACTTCGACTACAAGACCGGTACGACCACGTCGGAAAAATTCGATGCCACCATCGTGGGTATCAACGTGATCTATGTGCAGGGGCAGCCGGTGGTTGCGGTCGTCACATCCGACAATCCGACCCCGACCCAACCGGATCACGATCTGCCGCCTATCACTCCGCCCGGATTCTCCGGCAAGCGTGTTCTCTGGCGTGAGCTGATGCAGTAAGGCTGGTCCATGCAAAAACAAAAGCGGCCTGTTGGCCGCTTTTGTTTTTTCAAGGATTGCTTCTTAACGAGAGGTTTTCTCGCCCAACGCCTTTGGCAACGGGAACACCACATTCTCGCGAATGCCATCCGCTTCGCGCACATCATCCGCGCCCAGTTCTTTCAACCGAGCGATGACCTCCTGCACCAGCACCTCCGGTGCGGAGGCGCCTGCGGTGATTCCCACCCGTTGTTTGCCCTGCAGCCATTCGGCTTTAAGCTCGCTGGCGTTGTCCACCAGGTAGGCGGACACATTGAGGTTGCGTGCCACTTCGCGCAAGCGGTTGGAGTTGGAACTGTTCGGCGAGCCGACCACGATCACGAGGTCGCACTGTTTCGCCAGCAGCTTCACCGAATCCTGCCGGTTCTGCGTGGCATAACAGATGTCGTCTTTCTTGGGGCCGGAAATGAACGGGAAGCGCGTTCTCAGCGCGGCGATGATTGCACTGGCATCGTCCACCGACAGCGTGGTCTGCGTCACATAGGCCAGGTTCTGTTCGTTCTGCACTTGCAGAATTGCCACATCCGCCGGCGATTCAACCAGATACATGCCGCCTTCGCTCTGCCCCATGGTGCCCTCCACCTCGGGATGGCCCTTGTGGCCGATCATGATGATCTCTTTGCCCTGCTCGCGCATGCGTGAGACCTCGATGTGCACCTTGGTCACCAGCGGGCAGGTGGCGTCAAATACCGTCAGGCCGCGTGCCTCCGCTTCGCGCCGCACCGATTGCGGCACGCCGTGCGCGCTGAAGATCAGGATGCTGCCGGACGGAACATCCTTGAGGTCTTCGATGAACACCGCACCTTTGGCCTTCAAGCCTTCGACCACAAACTTGTTGTGCACCACTTCGTGCCGCACATAGATCGGCGCACCGTGCAAAGCCAGCGCGCGTTCGACGATCTCGATGGCACGGTCGACGCCGGCACAGAATCCGCGCGGATTAGCGAGCAACAGCTGCATGGTCTTTTCCCTTGAAACCGTCCCAGATCAGCAATGCGGCACCGCAGCTGATGGCGGAATCGGCGATGTTGAATGCCGGAAAATGGTAGCCGCTCCAGTGAAAATCCAGGAAGTCGACTACATAACCGTAGGCGATGCGATCGATCAGATTACCCAGCGCGCCGCCCAGGATGAGCGCCAGCGCCAGGCAGAACAGTTTCTCCGCGCTGTGTTTGCGCAGCAGCCACACGATCCACACCGAAGCAACCAGCGCAATGCCGCTGAACAACCAGCGCTGCATGCCGCCGGCGTCGTGCAGGAAACTGAACGCCGCACCGGTGTTGTGCGCCAGCACCAAGTTGAAGAACGGCAGCAGCACCAAGCTCTCGCCATAGGTGAAATGGCTGTTGATCGCCGCCTTGCTCAACTGATCGAGCACGATGACCACGACCGCGAGCAATAACCAGCGGCTAAGCATAACGTCGCGCCTCGCCCTTGCCGAACAGGTTGCTCACGCAGCGCCCGCACAGCGTCGGATGGCCGGCATCGCTGCCGACATCAAAGCGGTAGTGCCAGCAACGCTCACACTTGGCATGGCTGCTGGGTTTGACCTCGATGCCGAGCCCGCCGCCTTCGCGCAGATGCACATTGGCGCGCGAGGTGATCAACACCAAACGCAGATCGTCGCCGAGGCGCGCCAGCAGATCGAAGGTGTCCTTCGGCGCATACACATCCACCTCGGCCTGCAAGGCGGAGCCGATGGCACCGGCGGCACGCTGCTCTTCCAGCTTCTTGTTCACCTGTTCGCGCACGCTGCGGATGTCGCCCCACGCGCTCACTGCCGCACCATCCAAGCCCGATTCCGGCAATGCATACCAGAGCTGCTCGAACACGCTCACCTCGTCCTTGCCCTGCAAGGTCGCCCACACCTCTTCGCCGGTGAAGCTCAGGATGGGCGCGATCAGGCGCGCCAGCGCCTGGGTGATGTGATACAGCGCATTCTGCGCCGAGCGGCGGGCTTTCGAGTTCTCGCCGGCGGTATACAGACGGTCTTTCAGGATATCGAGGTAGAAGCCACCCAAGTCTTCCGAGCAGAACCCCATCAGCTTCTGCACTGCGAAGTGGAACTCGTAGCGTTCATAGTCGCCGCACATCTCGTCCTGCAATTTCTGCGTGAGCGCCAGTGCATAGCGGTCTATCTCCAGCCATTGCTCCACCGGCACCGCATCGCGCTTGATGTCGAAGTCGGCGATGTTCGCCAGCAGGAAACGCAGCGTATTGCGGATGCGGCGGTAGCTTTCCACCACGCGCTTCAAGATTTCGTCGGAGATGGTCAGCTCGCCGGAATAGTCGGTCGACGCCGCCCACAGGCGCAGGATGTCCGCACCCAGCGTGTCGATCACTTTCTGCGGCACCACCACGTTGCCCTTGGATTTGGACATCTTGTGGCCGTTGCCGTCCACCACGAAACCGTGGGTGAGCAGCGCATCGTAAGGCGCACGACCGTTGATGGCGCAGCCGGTCAGCAGCGAGGACTGGAACCAGCCTCTATGCTGGTCGGAGCCTTCCAGGTACAGATCAGCCGGCGAGCGCAGCCCTTCGCGTTTCGCCAGCACGGCATAGTGCGTCGCACCGGAATCGAACCATACGTCCAGCGTGTCGGAAAGTTTGCGGTAATGCGCTGCATCGTCGCCCAGCAAATCGGCGCTGTTCAGACTGAACCATGCCTCGATGCCGGATTGCTCGACGCGCTTGGCGATCTGCTCCAGTAGCTCCGGCGTGCGCGGATGCAGTGCCAGCGTCTCCTTGTGCACGAAGAACGGCATCGGCACGCCCCAGTTGCGCTGGCGCGACACGCACCAGTCTGGGCGGTTCTTGATCATGGCTTCCAGCCGCGCGCGCCCCCATGCCGGGAAGAACCTGGTGTCGGCCACCGCATCGTTGGCCAGCTCGCGCAAGGACACTCCTTCATCGCCCTGCCCCATGCCGATGAACCACTGCGGCGTGGCGCGGAAGATGATCGGCGTCTTATGGCGCCAGCAGTGCGGATAGCTGTGCTCGACCTTCTTCTGGCACAACAGATGACCGCTCGCCTCGATGGCCTGCAGCACGATGTCGTTGGCCTTCCACACGAACACGCCGGCCAATGGCGTCTCGCCGACCGCGGGCGTGGTAGAGATGAACTTGCCGTCGTCGCCCACCGGATTGTCGGTCGGCAGGTTGTATCTCTGGCCCACCACATAGTCGTCGACACCGTGCGCCGGGGCGGTATGCACCAGGCCGGTACCCGCATCCAGGGTGACATGCTCGCCGCAGATCACCGGCACTATGCGGTCGTAAAAAGGATGCTGCAAAGGCAGATCTTCCAGCGCAGCGCCATAGCAGGTGGCAGCGAGACCGTCGCCGCGATCGTTGTGCCCCTCGAGCTGGTAACGCTTCAGGCAATCCTCTACCAGGTCGTAGGCGAGGATGAGGTAGCCCTTGTCGGTCCGGATCAGGTCGTATTCCAGATTGGGATGCACGCTGACCGCCTGGTTGGCCGGCAACGTCCACGGAGTGGTCGTCCAGATCACGGCATACACCTTGGCGCTGCCCGGTAGCGACACGCCGAACGCCTTTTCCACCGCATGCTTGTCTTTCACCTCGAAACCGACGTCGATGGCGGCAGAGACCTTGTCCTCGTATTCCACTTCCGCCTCGGCCAATGCCGACTGGCAATCCAGACACCAGTTCACCGGCTTGCGCCCCTGATAGAGGAAGTCGCGCTCCTGGATCTTGCCGAGCGCGCGGATGATGTCGGCCTCGGTCTGGAAGTCCATGGTCAGGTAGGGACGCTCCCAATCACCGAGCACGCCGAGACGGATGAAGTCTTTCTTCTGGCGCTCGACCTGCTCTTTCGCATACGCACGGCACAGCTCGCGGAACTGTGCCGCCGGGATCGCCTTGCCGTGCTTCTTCTCAACCTGCAGCTCGATCGGCAGGCCGTGGCAGTCCCAGCCCGGCACATAGGGCGCATCGAAACCGCTCAAGGTCTTGCTCTTGATGATGATGTCCTTCAGCACCTTGTTCACCGCATGGCCGATATGGATGTCGCCGTTGGCATAGGGCGGGCCGTCGTGCAGGATGAATTGCGGACGTCCCTTTGCTGCCGCGCGGATGCGCTGGTAGCGCTGCTGCGCCTGCCATTGCGCCAGCATCAGCGGCTCGCGCTTGGCGAGATCGCCGCGCATCGGGAACGTCGTGTCGGGGAGATTCAGCGGGTACTTTTTCTTTTCGTCATTCATGTTCGATAAACCATCTCTGTGCATTCTCAACATCCAACGCGATCTGCCGCGTCAGCTCATCCAGTCCGTTAAACTTCTGTTCGTCGCGCAGCTTGTGCAGGAATTCCACGCGCAGATGCTTGCCGTATATCTGTTGCCCGAACTCGAACAGGTGCACTTCCAGCACCGGCTTGGCATCCTGTTTCAACGTCGGGCGGATACCCAGGCTGGCCACGCCTTGCAACACACCCAGCCCCTCGGCATGTGCCAGCACCACGTACACGCCTTTCAGCGGCGGCAGATTATGTTTCATCTGGATGTTCGCCGTGGGATAGCCCAGCTTGCGCCCAGTGGCATCGCCGTGCACCACGCGCCCGCTGATGCTGTACGGACGTCCCAGATATTCCTTCGCCTTGCGTATCTGTCCTTCGGCCAGCGCCGCACGTATCGCGGTGCTGGAGATGCGCACACCGTTGTGCAACACGCTGTGCACCGCGGCCACTTCAAAACCGCGCTGCGCACCGATCTTCTGCATCAGGGCGAAATCGCCGGCGCGGCCGCTGCCGAAACGGAAATCGTCGCCGATCAGCACGAACCTGGCATGCAGCTTCTCGTGCAGCGCATGGATGAACTCGTCCGCCGATTTCTGCGCAAACAGCGCATCGAAGCGGCACACATGCACGCGTTCCACGCCCATGGTGCGGAACAGCTCCAGCTTCTCGCGCAAGCTGGTGAGCCGCGCCGGCGCCTGTTGCGGGGTGAAAAACTCGCGCGGGTGCGGCTCGAAGATGACCACCGCCGTTTGCAGGCCGCGCGGCTGCGCCGCCGCACGCAATTCGTTCAGCATCGCCTGATGGCCGCGATGCACACCGTCAAAATTGCCGATGGTGACCGCAACGGGAGCCGTGCCGAAAGAATGAAGTCCGCGTAGAATCTGCATAGGGCGCGGATTATACCGTGAGATACCCCGTAACCACCCACCGGACAAAAGGAAAAACCATGCTGGACTACCCCCAGGTCGCACTCGATTTCATGAACCGCGACCATGCCGAATTCGTCTCGCTGCGCGGCAAGCTACTTGGCCTGCTGTCCGGCCAAGCCCCCGCTGCGGAAGTGGATACCCTGCTCGACGAACTGCTGGAACATACCCGCCACCACTTCGGCGAAGAGAACCGCCTGATGCAGGAGACCCGTTTCCCGCCCTACCCCATGCACAAGGGGGAGCACGATCATGTGCTGGCCGACATGACAGAACGTGTCACGCGCTGGAAACAGGCACGCGATGCGGCAACCTTGCAGCAATGGCTGGAGCACGACGTGGGCGACTGGTTCGTCAATCACGTCAGCACCATGGATTTTGTCACCGCCGGATTCATCAAGGCACAAGGCAGAGGCTGAGCATGACGGCAGCCAACATGATCGACCGCCTGTTCGACCACTCGGAATTCGTCGAACTGCACGCGGATTTTCTCGAACTGCTGGACAATCAGGCCGCCGCAACGGCGATCGACGCCCACCTGGATCGCCTGCAACAGCACTTGGTCAGGCAATTCGCCGCCGAGGAACAAGCCATGCAGGCCGCAAGTTTCCATGCCGCGGAAGCGCACAAGAAACACCACGACCATGCGCTGGACAAGCTGGCGCAACGCATCGCGCAATGGCGACAGGCGCATGACCGTAAAAGTCTGCTGGATTATGCGGAAACCGAACTGGCCGAGTGGTTCGTCAGCCATGTGAACATCCGCGACTACGTCACCGCACACCATCTCGGCATACGACAAGGCGCCGGCAGTTAGGCGGTACCGCCCACCGTCAGGCCGTCGATACGCACGGTCGGCTGCCCCACCCCCACCGGCACGCTCTGCCCCTCTTTGCCGCAGGTACCGACGCCGGAATCCAGCGCCATGTCGTTGCCTATCATGCTGACGCGGGTGAGCGCCTCGGGGCCGTTGCCGATCAGCGTCGCGCCCTTCACCGGATAGGCGATCTTGCCGTCCTCGATCATGTAGGCCTCGGTGGTGGAGAACACGAACTTGCCGCTGGTGATGTCGACCTGGCCGCCGCCGAAGTTGGCGGCATACAGGCCGTGCTTGACCGAGGCAATGATCTCCGCAGGCGTCTTGTCGCCGTTCAGCATCATGGTGTTGGTCATGCGCGGAATGGGCAGGTGCGCGAACGATTCGCGCCGAGCGTTGCCGGTGACCGGCACGCCCATCAGCCGCGCGTTCATGCTGTCCTGCAGATAGCCGCGCAGGATGCCGTCCTCGATCAGCACGGTGCGCTGGGTCGGGTTGCCCTCGTCGTCCACTTGCAGCGAGCCGCGCCGGCTCTGGATGGTGCCATCATCGACCACCGTCACCCCCTTGGCCGCCACGCGCTTGCCGATGCGCCCGGAGAACGCCGAGCTGCCCTTGCGGTTGAAATCGCCTTCCAAGCCGTGGCCGACCGCCTCGTGCAGCAGGATGCCGGGCCAGCCGTTGCCCAGCACCACCGTCATGTTGCCGGCCGGCGCCGGACGCGCATCGAGGTTGACGACAGCCTGATGCACCGCCTCCTTTGCATAGCGTTGCAGCATCTCGTCGCTGAAATAGTCGTAGCCGCAGCGTCCGCCGCCGCCGGCCGAGCCCTGCTCGCGGCGGCCGTTGCTTTCGACGATAACCTGTAGCGAGAGCCGCACCAGCGGGCGGATATCCGCGCTCAGCAAGCCGTCGTTGCGCGCCACCAGGATCACATCGTATTCGCCCGCCAGATTGGCCATCACCTGGGTGACGCGCGGATCGAGCGCGCGCGCCATGCGCTCCAGCTTTTCCAGCAGGGCGACCTTCTGCTCCGCTTTCAGCGTGGCGACGGGATCGTGCGGCAGGTAAAGCTGGTGCGTCTTACCCGGATGCAGATGCGCGGCGGTCTGCCTGCCGCCCTGGCGCGCGATGGCACGTGTCGCCAGCGCGGCATCTTCCAGCGCATGCAGCGTGATGTCGTCGGAATAGGCGAAAGCGGTCTTCTCGCCGCTGACCGCGCGCACGCCGACGCCTTGGTCAATATGGAAGCTGCCCGATTTGACGATGCCCTCTTCCAGCGCCCAGCTCTCGGCGCGGCTGTACTGGAAATACAGATCGGCATAGTCTACCCGGTGCGCCAGCATCTTGCCGAACACCTGCTCCAGATGGCGCGGCTCCAGACCATGCGCGGTAAGCAGTGCACGCTGGGCGAGTTGCAGGGTCGATGTCATTTATCGCAGGCCAGCGTGCGGTGCGAGAGAGCCGGCAGGCTGCTGCGCAGGCTGGCCTGGTAGCTCGGATTCACATCGGCGATGACCACGCCGGAACCGCGCTGTAATTCGTCCATGATGCGCCCCCACGGGTCGACTATCATGCTGTGGCCGTGCGTCTCGCGCCCGTTCACGTGGTAGCCGCCCTGCGCCGCGGCGATGACATAGGCCAGGTTCTCGATGGCGCGCGCACGGATCAGCGGCTCCCAGTGCACCTTGCCGGTGGTCGCGGTGAAGGCCGACGGCAGCACGATGATGTTCACATCCTTCATGGCGCGGAAAATTTCGGGGAAGCGCAGGTCGTAGCACACCGCGAGGCCGATGCGGCCGAACGGGCTGTCCACCACCACCACCTTGTCGCCCGCCTCGATGGTTTGCGCCTCGTTGTAGCTCTCGTTGCCGAGTGTCAGGTTGAACAGGTGGATCTTGTCGTAACGCGAGACCTGCGCGCCAGTCTCGTCGAACACCAACAGGCTGTTGCGCACCTTGTCCGGCACGTTCGCCACCAGCGGCAGCGAACCCAGCAGCCAGATCTTGTGCTTCTTCGCCGTTTCGCTCATGAATTGCTGGATCGGCCCTTGTCCGGGCTGCTCGCATACCTTCACCTTGTCGGTCTCGTTCATGCCCATGATGGCAAAGAACTCCGGCAGCAGCACCAGCTTCGCTCCCTGCTCCACCGCCTTGGCAACCAGGCGGCGCGCCTCGCTCAGGTTGCCTTCGACGTTGGGGCCGGATGCCATCTGGATGGCGGCGACCTTGAATGCGTTCTGTTGTGCGGCGATACGTTTCTGGGTGTTATCTGGATTGGACATGTTCAACGGCTTTCTGCATTTCGTTTTTCAAAAACTTCATCGTTACCGGCCTGCTCACTCCCCGACTGGGAGCGGGTTTGCCGGGGAGGTTTTGGTCTGCCCCAGCTTTTCGACCTTGGGATCCGCCCAAGTGCCGCTGACATTGTATTCAAACGACACCAGCTTATCGAGCGGATCGCGCAATATCTTGTTCGCCAGCAGCACCCCCACCCCGACCGCCGGCCCGGCCGCGAAGGACAACAGCGACACGTTGTCGCCGACCGTCGGCAGGATGCGCACTTTCAGGTCCTGCGTCTCGCGGTTCATGTCGACCTGCCCCGACATGGTGACCTTGGCCGCCGCACCGGTAAGCTTCATATCGTTGGTCAACAGCAAGCCGTTAACGATCTGCGCGTTACCGGTGATGTTTTCGAACTGGAAGCCGCCGCTGAACACATCGGTGAAGTCCAGCGATGAAATGCGCCGCGGGATGGCTTGCAGGCTCAGCACGCCGAGCAGCTTGGCCGCGCCGGTGTCGACCTTGAGGAAGCGCCCCTTGCCGACGTTCAGATGCAGCGAGCCGTTGAGCTTCTGATACGCAAAGGCATCCGGCGCTCCCGCCCAGTACAGATTCCCGTCCAAAGTCCCGCTGCCATCCTTGAGGCCGCCGGGATAGCCGGAACGTTCCAGGATATTGCCGGCATCGCTGATCTTGAGGCGCAGGTTCACCTGGGTCTGTTCCGGCGCCGCCTGCCATTTCCCGCTCATCTCCAGCACGCCGTCGGGATTGGTGAGGCGCAGGTTGTCCAATTGCACATCGCCGTCCGCCTGACTCAATTCCATCTCCAGCCTGCCGAGTTGGCGCCCTTTGTAGGCCAGCCTGTCCACCGTCACATCCACAGCCGGGAATGCAGCATTGTTGGGCGCCATGTGCCGTGCCGGCGCGCCGGTCGGCAGCGGCTGCTCGTCGCCACCTTCCCCCAGCATCATGTTCTTGAAACGCCCGAGCAACTTGCCCTCGCCCTGTGGCTGCCAGATCAGGTCGCCGTTTAATTCGCGCGATGCGAGCCGCATGCTGACCAAGCCGTTGCGGCTGCTACCCCTGATCTCCAGATCGTTCACCGTATTGCCGAAGCCGGTCACCTTGCCTACCGCAAGATTGATGGCAACGATATCCGGCAGCTCCAACCCGCCATCCGGCTCCTTGCCGTTGCCCGCCAACGCACCGATACCGTCCCAGCCTTGCAGTGAAAGCAGCGGCAACCGGCCGACGATGGATATCCCCTGGCGCATAGCGCTTTCGGCGGCCTGACCGAAAGCGATACGCCCGCGCGCGATACTCCAGACGCCGTCGGCGCCCTTATTGCGCACCACTCTGGCTTTCACCAGCGAGCCATAGCGCAAGTCCAGCGATTCCTGGCGCAGATTGATGCTGTTTTGTTCGAAGTGCAGCGGGATACGCTCATTTGCGGCCTTGGCGAAAGGCGCCGGCAGGTTCGAAACGATGCCTTGCAGTTCGGAATCGACCGTCACATCGACCAGCTTGTCCTGCACCCGTATGTCGGCACTCCAATCGGCAGCACCGTGCACACGCTGCAGCAGCGGATGAGGGGTCAGCTTGTCAAGATTGTCCAGATCGAGCCTGCCGCGCGCCTTGGTCAGCAACGCCCCCTTCTCGCTCAGCACCATCAGGTGCGCCGGGCCACCCAGTATCTGCGCCGCGATATCGCCGGCATTCACCGACGACTCGGTGAACAGCAGCACGCCGTTCACCTTGCGCAACAACGGCACCGCCTCGCCCAGATCGACTTCGTTGTCGCTGAAGCGGTAATCGCCGCGCACCTTGACCGGCGCATCGCCGCTCAACGGGATGTCGAGTTGCAGATTCAGCTTGCCGCTGCCGCGCGCCGCGATGCCCTCGGTGAAACCGTCCAGATAACCGTTCACCGGACTCGCGCCGATATAGTCCAGGCAACGCTGCGTCGTGTCCGCCGCTTCGCCGCGCACTTGCAGCAACAGGTCGTTCGCCAGCAGGTCGGGGATGCTCACATGCACGTTCTGCAGATGTGCACCCGTGGTCGTCGCGGTCACCGCATCGATATCCAGCCGATTGCCCTCGATCAGCAGATGGGTCTGCGCATCTTCGAGTTGCGGCCAGGCCTTGCCGAACTCCATGACGACGCCCTTGGCCCACGCCTCCAGACGGAAGATGCCGCGTTTGTTGCCAACGAAGGGGAAATCGCGCAGGTCGCCGCGCAACCGCACACGGAAGCGACTCGCCTGCCCGTCCAGCAATGCAGCCTGCAGCCAGTCGTGCGTTTCCTTGTTCACCGCCGGCAGCGGGGTATAACGGCCGGTGCGGCGCACCGCCACGCGCGACATATCGACAGTGGCATCCACCGAGCCTGGCCCTTCTGCCTCGGCCTGGTAACTGCCATAGATCGTTCCGGCCAGGTCGGCATTGGCTAGCTCGACGTTGCTGAGCTTGATCTCCAGCCCGCGCGAATTGCGCTGCCAGCCGAGCTGGGCTGCCAATGTATCGAATCCCACCGGCTCGGCGAACAATTGCGGTGCATCGAGCTTGAATTTATTGCCGTTGAGTTTCAGCGTGCCGCCGCTGTCGTCGCCTTCCACCTCGCCGCTCAGGCCGGAGAAACCCGGGAAGTCACCGACGCGCTGCAGCGACAGGTCGTCGAAACGGGCTTTGATCTCGTAGCGGACGATGTCGTCCGCCCCACCCTGCCACTGCGCGCGCAGGCCGGTGATGCTGCCTCGCGGCTGCGCTTCAGCCAGACGCCTCTTGATGTCGCTGCTCAACGGCAGGTAATCGGTGAGCCGGACGATCGCCCCGAACCTCAAGGCGTTCGCGCGTATCTCGCCGGAAGATTGCTGACTGCCCTCGCCTTCCAGCAGGCGCAGGTAAAAATCGGTCGGCTTGATCTCGAAACCGTCGCGCATCCGCAACGCGAGTTTGCCGGCCGACACCTCGAAACCGCGCTCCAGCGCATGCCAGCCGATGCGGCCGCGCAATTCTTTCAAGTCGAGTTGCGGCAATTCTTCCGACAGGCGCGCCAGCACCCCGGCCAGCGCGACGTCCGCATCCGCGCCGCTGATCCGCCCCCGCTCGAACTCGAGCCATAAGCGCAACGCCCCCTTGCCGCGCCTGATCGCATCGGGCAGCGTCAACCACGGCTTCCACTCGCGCACATCGGTGTAATCAAGCTGCGTGTAAAGCTCGCCGCGCCAGTCGTTCATCTGGGCAAAGCTGTCGCCGTAAAAATTGCCGCGCACGTCCAGCCTGGACGACAGCTTCTCCGGCGGCAGCGCACTGACGGCAAAACGATGGCGCCCGCGCCGGTTCTCGATATGCAACTCGACCTGCTCCAACGCAAGGGTCGGTGCTGCACGCAACTCATCCTGCCAGGTGATGCGGCCATTGCGGATCACGACATTGAATTGATGCAGCAACCAGTCCGGGCTTTGCTGGTCGCCCTCTTGCGTATCCAGCAGGATGCCCGCCACATACCATTTTCCCTGCGCGTCGCGCCGCACCGACAGGTCCGGCTTGTCTATCAGCAAAGTGTGGAAACGCAACTCCAGCGTCGGCAGGCTGGTCCATGCCACGGTGTTCTCGATGCGGGGCAGGCTCAAGGCGACCTGCCCCTGCCCGTCCAGCAGCTTCACATCGGTGAACAACAAGCGCGGGCGCAATCCGTCCCAATCGGCCGCGATCTTGCCGATGGTCAGCGACTGCCCGATGGCAGCACTGGCCGCGACGGTGATGCGATCATGATAACGTTCGATATCCGGCAATATCCGGTAGCGCAACACCAACAGCAGCACGGCGCCAGCGATCGCCAGCAGCAGGCCAAGCTCCAAGGTGATGCGGGTCAACCGCCCCAAACGGCGCCAGACTCGAAGTAACGAGTCTTTCAGCATCGTGTGCGCAAGCGGGATGGCCGCATGAAGAAATAAGGCAGGCTGTGCATGGAAAACCTATAATGCAACGCAGAATAGCGAGTGCGCGTATTTTACTCCAAACAACTCCGTTAAGCCCGTCATGAACAGCCCGATTCAACGCCCTTCCGGCAACTTCGACGAACTGGTTGCCCATGCCAGGCATTGCAGCCGTTACCTGAACCGTTTGCTCGATGCCGAGCCGGAACTGCTCGACTGGTTGCGCCATAACTATCAACAGCCATGCGATGCCACGACCATCCTCCGCTGGCTGGAGGCGCTCCCGGCGGCGGACGAGACCCAGCTATCGACCTCGCTGCGCAGATTGCGCAAGCAGGTGATGCTGCATGTGCTGACGCGCGACCTGGGCGGACTGTCCGACCTCAACGAAGTGATGCGCAGCATGACCGCGCTGGCCGAGACCACCGTGCGTCACGCCCGGCGCTTCCTCATGCGCAGCCTGGCCGAGCTGTATGGCCAGCCGCTCGGTGCCGGCAGCGGCACGCCGCAGGAACTGCTGGTGATCGGCATGGGCAAGCTGGGGGGCGGCGAGCTGAACGTCTCCTCGGACATCGACCTGATCTTCGTCTATCCCGAAGACGGCGAGACCAACGGCGCGCGCAGCCTGTCCAACCACGAATTCTTCAGCCGCCTCGGACGCAAGCTCATCGCGCTGATCAACGACCTCACCGCCGACGGCTACGTGTTCCGCGTCGACATGCGCCTGCGTCCCTACGGCGACAGCGGTCCGCTGGTGATGAGCTTCGCCGCGCTGGAAGAGTATCTGGTCGCGCAAGGGCGCGAATGGGAGCGCTACGCCTGGATCAAGGCGCGCGTGATCTCGCCGGAGGACTCCCCGCTGACGGCCGAACTGGAGGCCTTGGCGCAGCCGTTCGTGTTCCGCAAATATCTGGATTTCGGCGCGTTCGAATCGATGCGCAAGCTGCATGCGCAGATCCGTGCCGAGGTGGTGCGCCGCGACCGCCACCACAACATCAAGCTCGGCCCCGGCGGCATCCGCGAGATCGAGTTCATCGCCCAAGTGTTCCAGCTGATACGCGGCGGACGCGACGCCCGCCTGCGCATCCGCCCGACCCAGCAGGTGCTGCGGCAGCTTGCGCTGGACGGCGAGCTAACTCAGGAAGTGGTGGACAGACTCGGCGAGAGCTATATCTTCCTGCGTAACCTCGAGCATCGCCTGCAATACCTCGACGACCAGCAGACCCAGGAGCTGCCGGAACATGCCGAACAGCAGGCCATCATCGCCACAGCCATGGGCTATGCCGGCTACGATGCACTGCTTGCCGCACTCGACCCATTACGCGAGTTCGTCAGTCGGCAGTTCGACAATGTGTTCGGCGAGAAACAGGAGAACAGCGAATGCGCCTGGTGGCGCGACGAGGTGGCGGCAGAAGAGCTGGGCACCGCGCTGGCCACACTCGGCTTCCACGATGCTGCCGGCATCGCCGACAACCTGCTGCAACTGCGCAGCGGCAGCCGCTATCGCCAGCTGCCGGAGACCAGCCGGCAACGGCTGGACATGCTGTTGCCGCGATTGGCGGAGCTATGCGCTGAAACGGACAATCGCGACGACGCATTCCGCCGCACGCTGTCCCTGCTGGAAGCCATCGCGCGCCGCTCCTCCTATCTCGCTTTCCTGGCCGAATATCCGCAGGCACAACCACGGCTGGTGCGCCTGCTCGCCGCCAGCGCATGGGCCGGCGACTACCTGACGCAGCACCCGATCCTGCTCGACGAACTGCTGGACACGCGCGAGCTGTATATCGCCCCCGACTGGGCGGCGCTCGAAACGCAACTCGCCGGCCAACTGCAGGCGCATGCCGGCGACATCGAACGCGAGATGGATGCCATGCGCCAGTTCCAGCAGGCACAGACCTTCCACCTGCTGGCGATGGACCTGCAAGGCTTGCTGCCATTGGAGAAGCTGAGCGACCACCTGAGCGACCTCGCCGACCTCATCCTGCGCCATGCGCTGCGCCTGTGCTGGCGCGATGCACGCAAGAAGCACCGCGAGCAGCCGCAGTTCGCCATCATCGCCTATGGCAAACTGGGCGGGCGCGAGCTGGGTTACGCCTCTGACCTGGACCTGGTGTTCCTCTACGACGACGACCATGCCGATGCGGGCGAGATCTACGGGCGGCTGGCGCAGCGCATCAACACCATGCTCTCCAGCCACACCTCTTCTGGCCGCCTGTACGAAGTCGACCTGCGCCTGCGTCCCAACGGCGAGAGCGGATTGCTGGTCAGCTCCATCGAAGCCTTCGACGAATACCAGCGCAAGCATGCATGGGTATGGGAACATCAGGCGCTGACGCGCGCCCGTTACTGCGCCGGAGATGCAGCCGTGGGCGCACAGTTCGAACGCATCCGCAACGAGGTGCTGCGCATGCCGCGCGAGCTGGAAAAATTGCGGCAGGATGTCGTCGAGATGCGCCAGAAAATGCACGACGGCCACCCGAACAAGAGCAGCCTGTTCGACATCAAGCACGACAGCGGCGGCATGGTGGACATCGAGTTCATGGTGCAATTCCTGGTGCTGGCATATGCCGCCGAACACCCCGAGCTCACCGCCAACAGCGGCAATCTCGCGCTGCTGAAGACAGCTGCAGAGCTGGGGCTGATCGACAGGGAAGCGAGCGAACAGGTGCGCGAGACCTACCGCGAACTGCGCCGCATCCAGCACCAGATGCGCCTGAACAACCAGACGGCGTGCCGCATCGAGCCGGACCGGCTCGATATCGATCCAGTGCGGACGCTCTGGAGGACGCTGCTGGAAACCGCTTAGTTGGTAACGGGCGCGCCGGAAGCCGGCAGGTGGTAGACGTTGCTGCCGGCGGTTTGCCCGACGCGGCCGACCAGACGATACGACGCCATCTCGCCTTTGCCCTTGACGTTGAGTACATTCGGCGGCTCGAACAGGAACTCGTGGCGCAAGCGGTTATAGGTCAGCTTGTCGGTCAGGATCTGTCCCTGCTTGGCATCGTCGGTGAGGCGGCTGGCGATATTCACCGTGTCGCCCCACAGGTCGTAGATAAAACGCTTGGTACCGATCACGCCGGCCACCACCGGACCGGTGGCGATGCCGATGTGGATGCCCAGGTCGCGCTTGACCAAGGCCGGATGCTTGGAAACGAAGTCGATCATCTCGATCGCCATGTTCGCCATGTCTGCCGCATAGTCCGGACGCTCCCGCGATATGCCGCCGACCACCATGTAGGCGTCGCCGATGGTCTTGATCTTCTCCAGACCATGCTTCTCGGAAAGCTCGTCGAAGCCGGAGAACACGGTATTGAGCAGGCTGACCATCTGTTCCGGCGACATCTGCTCGGTCAGCTGGGTGAAATTGACCAGATCGGCGAACATCACGGTGACATCGGCATAACCGTCGGCGATCAGGTTCTGGTTGCTCTTCAGGCGCTCGGCGATGTTGGAGGGCAGCACGTTGAACAGCACACGCTCGGACTTCTTCTGTTCTTCCGCCAACAGGGCATGCTGCTGGTCGAGCTGGCGCTTGATCTTTTCCGTTTCGATCACGAAATAGCGCACCAGGAAATACAGGATCGAGGACATCGCCGCGAAGTTGAGCGCGAAGAACAAGCCGATGGTGTTCATCGGGATGCCGGTATTAACGCCGGTGCCCAGATAGTAGTCGAAGAAACCGGACACGGCAGTCAGCACCATGTAGGCGAAGAACCAGGGAATGGATTCTTTCCAACCCGACACCACCAGGGCGCCGACCGGGGCCAGCAGCGCCCACAGCGCCACGCCGCTGGAGGTGACCGAACTGCCGATGCTCCACTGCATGATGAACGGGGCAAACAGGAACAACGTGAGCTGGACGAAGCGGAGCACCTCGAAATTGCGTGTCCGCATGTAATAGATCAGCGAACCGACGGAGATCGCCTGATAACCCAACGGCACGTTGCTGGAAAAGTTCAGCCCCATCATCCAGTAGATGGCCAACCACAACATGACTGCGAAGGTCATAAAGGCACTGGCGAAAATCAACAAGCTCTTGCGTAGCTTGTCTTCCTGCGTATCCATGATCTCGTCGCCGACTTCCGGCATTGCAACTTCCCTACCCATACTGTCTCCCCGCGCAGCCCCCGGCTATCCACCCGCCTCCGCGCGAATGATTACACGAACCGCCCACAAAGAAAACAAGCCTGACGGTCTATATACTGCCCCCGAAGCGCTCGCCATCCTGGCGGAATACCGGATTGCGCCCGTCCGCACCGCACCCGATGCTTCATAAAACCGGCGGAAACGGCTAGAATCCAAGCCTTCGCCACACAACATAACCACTAAGGAAATCATCATGTCCATGTCCGACCGCGACGGCTTCATCTGGTACGACGGCAAGCTCGTACCCTGGCGCGAAGCCACTACCCATGTGCTCACCCATACCCTGCATTACGGCATGGGGGTGTTCGAGGGGGTGCGGGCATACAAGACCACCCAGGGTACGGCGATCTTCCGCCTCAAGGAACATACCGACCGCCTGTTCAACTCGGCCTACATCTTCAAGATGAAGATGCCGTACGACAAGGAAACGCTGATGGAAGCGCAAAAAGAGGTGGTGCGCGCCAACAAGCTGGAATCCTGCTACATCCGCCCCATCGTGTTCTACGGTTCCGAGGCGATGGGCATCGCCGCCACCAAGATCAGCACCCATGTCGCCATCGCGGCTTGGCCGTGGGGCGCCTATCTCGGCGAAGAAGGCATGGCCAAGGGCATCCGCGTGAAGACTTCCAGCTTCACCCGCCATCACGTGAACATCAACATGTGCCGCTCCAAATCGGTCGGCACCTACACCAACTCCATCCTGGCGCACCAGGAAGTGGCGCATGACGGCTACGACGAGGCGCTGCTGCTGGACGTGGACGGCT
The DNA here is from genome assembly GCA_035299445.1 of Sideroxyarcus sp. Lineage (GTDB taxonomy): Bacteria > Pseudomonadota > Gammaproteobacteria > Burkholderiales > Gallionellaceae > Sideroxyarcus. The sequence goes on along the minus strand of DATGWO010000014.1, from coordinate 43,880 downwards.
ACGTCGCCGAGGGCGCGGGCGAGAACATCTTCATCGTGAAGAAGGGCAAGCTGTACACGCCCGACCTGACCTCCTGCCTGGAAGGCATCACGCGCGATTCCATCGTCACGCTGGCCAAGGACATGGGGCTGGAACTGATCGAGAAGCGCATCACGCGCGACGAAGTGTATTGCGCCGAAGAAGCGTTCTTCACGGGCACCGCCGCCGAGGTGACGCCAATCCGCGAACTGGACAACCGCACCATCGGCATCGGTTCGCGCGGCCCGGTCACTACCAAGCTGCAAGCAGCGTTCTTCGACATCGTCGGCGGCAAGAATCCGAAATATGCCGACTGGCTGGCGCACGTATAAGCACTCGACTAAAGGGGATCAGCATGTCGAACGACAACATCACGCAGCGTTACGTCGAAATCACCGCCGAGGCGTTGCCTCTGTTCTGCCCCACGCCGGCGGTCAGCCTGTGGAGCGCGCATCCGCGCGTCGCCATCCCGGTGGAAAAACTGGGCGAGGCGCGCTGCCCGTATTGCGGCACGCTGTACAAGTTCAAGGGCGAATTGCCCAAGGGACACCACTAATCCGCCTGCCCACGCCTTGACCAGCAAAATCCTCATCGTCGCACCAAGCTGGGTAGGCGACTGCATGCTGATGCAGCCGTTGCTCTACCGTCTGCATCAGCGCCACCCGGACGTGCTGATCGACGTGCTGGCGCCGCCGTGGACCGAGAAGCTGCTGCGGCAGATGCCCGAAGTCCACGACGTCATCATCAACCCCTTCCCGCATGGCGCTTTCGGTTTGCTCGCACGCCGCCGTCTCGGCAAGCAATTGCGCTCCGCGCAATACGGCCAGGCCATCGTGCTGGCCAATTCGTGGAAATCCGCGCTGGTCCCTTTCTTTGCGGGAATCCCGTTGCGCACCGGTTTTGTCGGCGAGATGCGCTACGGCCTGCTCAACGATGCCCGCAAGCTGGATAAACAGAAATTGCCGCTGATGGTAGAGCGTTTCGCGCAGCTCGCCGAAGCGGCACATGATGAGATCCAGCGCCCCATCCCCTTCCCGCAATTGCAGGTCAGCGAAACGCAACGCAGGCAGACGCTGGCCAAATTCGGCCTCACGCTGGATCAGCCTGTCGCCATATTCTGCCCCGGTGCGGAATACGGTCCGGCCAAACGCTGGCCACCGCAGTATTACGCCGAGCTGGCGCAGCAGCTGCGCGCGCAGGGCTATGCGGTATGGCTGGTCGGTTCACCCAAGGACAAGGAAGTCGCCGAGATGATCGTCGCCATGGGCAATGAACCTTGCCGCAACCTGTGCGGCGCAACCGATCTCGCCGAGGCGATCGCACTGCTGTCGTGCGCCGACCTGGTGGTCAGCAATGATTCCGGCCTGATGCACATCGCCGCCGCACTCGACCGGCCGCTGCTGGCCATCTTCGGCTCCAGCAGTCCGCAGTTCACCCCACCGCTGTCTGACAAGGCGCAAGTGCTCAAGCTCGACATCTCGTGCAGCCCCTGCTTCAAGCGTGAATGCCCGTTCGGCCACTTCAACTGCATGATCCAGCTGACGCCCAAGCAGGTCGCAAAACATATCCCCGTTCATCCGAAAGAATAAAAACCATGGCAAGCGTCCCCAAAGAGATATTCAAGGCCTACGACATCCGCGGCATCGTCGGCAAGTCGCTCACCAACAACATCGTGGAAGCCATCGGCCATGCCATCGGCTCGGAAGCGGTTGCGCGCAAACAGACCGGCATCGCCATCGGCCGCGACGGCCGCCTGTCCGGCCCGGACTTCGCCAAGGCGCTGGCGCGCGGCATCCAGAAGAGCGGCATCAACGTCATCGATGTCGGCATGGTCGCCACGCCGATGACCTACTTCGCCGCCTTCCAGCTCAAGACCGACTGCGCCGTGATGATCACCGGCAGCCACAACCCGCCCGACTACAACGGCCTGAAGATGGTGCTGGCGGGCGAAACACTGTCCGGCGAGACCATCCAGAAGCTGCGCCAACGCATCGAGACCAATGACCTCGCCCACGGCAGTGGCAGCTACTCGCAATACGACATCGCGCCGGAATATCTGGCGCGCATCATCGGTGATATCAAGCTGGTGCGCCCGCTCAACATCACGGTGGACTGCGGCAACGGCGTCGCCGGCGATTTCGCCGCCAAGCTGTATCGCGGCATCGGCTGCACCGTCACCGAGATGTTCTGCGAAGTGGACGGCAACTTCCCCAACCACCATCCTGACCCGTCCGATCCGCATAATCTGGAAGACCTGATCGCCGCCTTGCGTGACAACGACAGCGAGTTGGGATTGGCTTTCGACGGCGACGGCGACCGCCTCGGCGTGGTCACCAAGGACGGCAAGATCATCTATCCGGACCGCCAGCTGATGCTGTTCGCCGCCGATGTGCTGAGCCGCAATGCGGGAGCGGAGATCATCTTCGACGTGAAGTCCACGCGCAACCTGTTCGCCTGGATACGCGAACATGGCGGCAAGCCGACGCTGTGGAAGACCGGCCATTCGCTGGTCAAGGCCAAGATGAAAGAGACCGGCGCCTTGCTGGCCGGCGAAATGAGTGGACACGTGTTCTTCAAGGAACGCTGGTACGGCTTCGACGACGGTTTATATGCCGGCGCACGCCTGCTGGAGATATTAAGCAAGGTCGCAGACGCCAACGCCACGCTGAATGGCTTGCCGGACGCGGTGTGCACGCCCGAGCTGCATATCCATGTGAAAGAAGGCGAGAACCACACGCTGATCGCACGCTTGAAGGAAGAAGCCAAGTTCGACGGCGCGCGCGAAATCATCACCATCGACGGCCTGCGCGTCGAATATGCCGACGGCTTCGGCTTGATGCGCCCGTCCAACACCACACCAGTGATCGTGCTGCGCTTCGAAGCGGACGATGCGGCTGCGCTGCAACGCATCCAGGATGCTTTCCGCCGCGTGCTGCTGCAAGCATCGCCCGAACTATCGCTGCCGTTCTAGATGGATATGTGCGGATGGATATCCGCACTTGGCGTCACGTTTGCGACGATTGCGCCTGGATCTTTGCCGAGTCCTTATCGCCCAGCCATCCCAGCTCGGTCAGCTCGCGCAAAAGCCGGGTGAATTCGTCGAGGTTGGTGGGTTTGTTCACGAAGCTGTTGGCGCCGATCTGATAGCTCAGCACCACATCCGAAGGTTCATGCACTTCGGAGAATACGACGATGGGCACATCGTTCAGACGGGCATCCATACGCAAGGTGCGCAGCACCGCCAAGCCGGCCAACTTCGGCAACTTCAGGTCCAGCAGGATCAAGCGCGGCATGGCATAGCCGCGTTCGGCCGTGTCGGTCAGCCACTCCAGCGCTTCGACCGTGTCGCGCACCACGGCGAGATGAATGTCGCCAGGGCAGCTCGCGACAGCCTGCTGCACCAGAAGCACTTCGGCTTCGCCGTCTTCCACCAGCAGTATCGTGTCGTTGGCCTGTCTGAACATCGGCAATTCTTGCCTTCAAAAATAAGATGGAACGCAGCCGTTCTCGCACTGCCGCCTCGGCTCGCAGACTCCAGAGCCAAACCCGACGAGACCTTACACCAGCGAACCGCGCTTTGGCAACCTGATTACAGGTTGAATACACAGGTCTTTTCCGGGCATTTCCATCAAAGCTTGGTTTTCACCCAAGCGTTGACCGAACTCAGTGCGGCCGCCAGATGCTCTGGCTGTGTACCGCCCGCCTGCGCCATGTCCGGTCGTCCGCCGCCCTTGCCGCCGACTTGCTGGGCGACGAAATTGACCAGTTCGCCGGCTTTCACCTTGGCCGTCGCATCGGTGGTCACACCTGCGATCAGGCTCACTTTGCCGTCGCTGACCGAGGCCAGCAGAATCACGGCAGACTTAAGCTTGTCTTTCAGCTTGTCCATCGTTTCGCGCAAGACCGCCGCATCCGCGCCCTCCAGCTTCGCCGCCAGCACCTTCACGCCGTTGATGTCCTGCGCCTGTGCGACCAGCTCGTCGCCCTGGGCCGACGCCAGCTTCGATTTCAGTGCGGCCAGTTCCTTCTCCAGCGCCTTCACGTTGTCCATGATCTGCGTCACGCGGGCTGCGGCTTCGGCAGGCTGCGCTTTCACGGCGTCGGCCACCTGCTGCAACTGCTGCTCCTGCTGCTGCACCAAGGCCAGCGCGCCCTCGCCGGTCACCGCTTCGACGCGGCGCACGCCGGCTGCGACACCCGATTCCGCCACGATCTTGAACAGACCGATGTCGCCGGTGCGCTTCACATGCGTGCCGCCGCACAGCTCCTTCGAGCTGCCGATGGTCAACACGCGCACTTCGTCGCTGTATTTCTCGCCGAACAGCATCATCGCGCCGGTCTTCTGCGCCGCCTCGATCGCCATCACGCTGGCATCGGTGGCGCTGTTTGCGAGGATCTCGGCGTTGACGATGGCTTCCACGCGACGGATCTCGGCATCGGTCATCGGCTGGTTCTGCACGAAGTCGAAGCGCGTCTTGTCCGGATCGACCTGCGAACCCTTCTGCTGCACATGCGCGCCCAGTACTTCGCGCAAGGCCTTGTGCATCAAATGCGTCACCGAGTGATTACGCTCCGTGCGCGCACGCGCCTGCATGTCCACGCGCGCCGTGACGCCGTTACCCACGGTGAGCTTGCCGGTCTTCACCACGCCGTGGTGACCGAACACCGTGGCCTGGATCTTCTGGGTGTCTTCCACCGCGAAGATACCGTGCACGCTGCGCAATTCGCCGCGGTCGCCCACCTGGCCGCCGGACTCGGCATAGAACGGGGTGTCGTCCAGCACCACCACGCCCATCTCGCCTTCGCTCAACTCGTTCACTTCCACGCCATCCTTGTACAGCGCCAGCACGTTGCCCTTGTGCTCCAGCGTCTGGTAACCGTGGAAGGTGGTGACCGGGCCGGAGTATTCGAGGTTGGCGGCCATCTTGAACTTGCCGGCCGCGCGCGCCTGCTCCTTCTGACGCGCCATCGCGGCGTTGAATGCCGCGTCGTCCACCGTCACACCACGCTCGCGGCAGATGTCTGCGGTCAGGTCCAGCGGAAAGCCGTAGGTGTCATGCAACTTGAATGCGGTCTCGCCGTTGAACACGGTGATGCCGCCTTTTTCCATCGCGGCCAGCTCGTCTTCAAGAATGGCCATACCGTGTTCGATGGTGGCGAAGAAGCGCTCCTCCTCCAGCTTCAGCACACCCTTCACGCGCACATGTTCGGCGACCAGTTCCGGATAGGCAGCACCCATCTGTTGCACCAAGTCTTCCACCATATTGTGGAAGAACGGACCGCGCGCACCCAGTTTGTAGCCGTGGCGGATGGCGCGACGGATGATGCGGCGCAGCACGTAGCCGCGCCCCTCGTTGCCCGGGATCACGCCGTCGGCGATGAGGAAGGAACAGGCGCGGATGTGGTCAGCCAGCACTTTCAGCGAGGGCGAATCCATGTCGCTGAAATGCGTTTCGCGCGCAGCGGCCTTGATCAGCGCCTGGAACAGGTCGATCTCGTAGTTGGCATGCACGCCCTGCAACACGGCGGAGATGCGCTCCAGGCCCATGCCGGTGTCGACCGATGGCTTGGGCAGCGGATGCATCACCCCCGCCTCGTCGCGGTTGAACTGCATGAACACGTTGTTCCAGATCTCGATGTAGCGGTCGCCGTCTTCCTCGGGCGTGCCGGGCAAGCCGCCGGGGATGTGCGCGCCGTGGTCGTAGAATATCTCGGTGCACGGGCCGCAGGGGCCGGTGTCGCCCATCATCCAGAAGTTGTCGGAGGCGTAGCGCGCACCTTTGTTGTCGCCGATGCGGATCACGCGATCCGGGGCCAGGCCCATCTCCTTGGTCCAGATGTCGTATGCCTCGTCGTCCTCGGCATACACCGTGACGTAGAGCTTTTCCTTGGGAAGCTTGAACACCTCGGTCAGCAGTTCCCACGCGTACTTGATCGCATCGCGCTTGAAGTAGTCGCCGAAGCTGAAGTTGCCCAGCATCTCGAAGAAGGTGTGGTGGCGCGCGGTGTAGCCGACGTTCTCCAGATCGTTGTGCTTGCCGCCGGCGCGCACACATTTCTGCGAGGTCGCGGCGCGGGTGTAGGGGCGCTTGTCAAAGCCGAGGAACACGTCCTTGAACTGGTTCATGCCCGCGTTGGTGAACAGCAGCGTCGGGTCCTCATGCGGCACCAGCGAACTGGAAGCTACTACTGTGTGGCCTTTGGAAGCAAAATAATCGAGGAATTTCTGGCGGATTTCACTGCTTTTCATGATGCACCCTGAACTCTAAAAGTCGCGTTCCAGACAGGCTGGACAAGGCGTGCATCATACCATGACGTGCGTGACCGCTCACGCGGCAGGGCTGCTCATTCTTCCTCCGCACTGCCGACACTGCGCAGCAACTTGAAGATTACATCCATGGAAAAACCGCGGGATTGCAGGAAACGGACTTGCCTGGCTTTTTCCTTGGCATCTGGCGGGACAACGCCGAATTTGCGTTGCCATACCTCTCGGGCTGCATCCAGCTCGGTCTCTTTGAGTTGCGGCATGGCATCGGCGATCAGGTTCTCGGCGATGCCTTTCTGGCGCAGTTCGTGGGCGATGCGCTGGGTGCCGAAGCGGCCGCGCTTGGCGTCCACCCATTGCGTGGTAGCGCGCGCATCGGACAGCCAGTTGCGCTTCTCCAGTTCGTCCAGCACGGCAGCCAGGTCTTCACCTTCCTGCACATGCGGCAGTAGCTTGCCGTGCAACTCTGCCCGACTATGCTCGCGCCGCGCCAAATAGCGCATGGCGCGGACTCGCAGACTTATTTCAGGCTTCTTCTGTTTCTGCACTTGCACTCACCGCCGTGACACCGAGTGCTGCACGCACCTTGTTCTCGATCTCGACAGCGACAGCCGGGTTGCTCTTCAGGAATTCGCGCGCATTGTCCTTGCCCTGGCCGATCTTCTCGCCGTTGTAGGCATACCAGGCACCGGACTTCTCAACGATCTTGTGCAGCACACCGAGCTCGATGATCTCGCCTTCGCGCGAGATGCCTTCGCCATACAGGATGTCGAAGTTGGCTTCCTTGAACGGAGGCGATACCTTGTTCTTCACCACCTTGACGCGGGTCTCGTTGCCGATGACCTCATCGCCTTTCTTGATCGCGCCGGTACGGCGGATATCCATGCGCACCGAGGCGTAGAACTTGAGCGCGTTGCCGCCGGTGGTGGTTTCCGGATTACCGAACATCACGCCGATCTTCATGCGGATCTGGTTGATGAAGATCACCATCGTGTTGCTGCGGTTGATGTTGGCGGTGAGCTTGCGCAGGGCTTGCGACATCAGGCGAGCATGCAAACCCATCTGCGCGTCGCCCATCTCGCCTTCGATCTCGGCCTTCGGCGTCAGCGCGGCAACGGAGTCCACTACCACCACGTCCACCGAGCCGGAACGCACCAACATGTCGACGATCTCCAGCGCCTGCTCGCCGTTATCCGGCTGCGAGATCAGCAGATCATCCACCTTCACGCCCAGCTTTTTGGCATAGGAGGGGTCGAGCGCGTGTTCGGCGTCGATGAAGGCGGCGGTGCCGCCCATCTTCTGCATCTCGGCGATGACTTGCAGGGTCAGGGTGGTCTTGCCGGAGGATTCCGGGCCGTAGATTTCGATCACGCGGCCGCGCGGCAAACCGCCCACGCCCAGCGCAATGTCCAACCCGAGCGAACCGGTCGAAACGACCTGGATGTCCTTGCCGACCTCGCTCTCGCCGAGGCGCATGATGGAGCCTTTGCCGAACTGCTTTTCGATCTGGCTCAATGCCGCTGCGAGTGCCTTGCTTTTGTTGTCATCCATTTGTGTTCCCCTTTTCAGAAAATTCGATGGGGCGGATTGTGGCACAACATTTTGGAGTTGTACAGAACGTTCGTTCTCTTTCTTGACTACGCTATTTTCACGATTGAATTCAGCGCATTAATAACACCCTGCAAGGCGATTCGCACCGATTTCACGCGGATCGCATCACGATCGCCGTCAAGATGATGACAGGCCGTGCGCACGCCATCGCCGGTCGCCCAGGCGAACCAGACCATGCCGACCGGTTTCTCTTTTGTCCCGCCGGTGGGGCCGGCAATACCGCTCACCGCCACTGCCATCTGGGCACGACTGTATTGCAACGCGCCCTCTGCCATTTCGCGCACCGTCGCCTCGCTTACCGCCCCATGCTGTGCCAACGTCTCCGGCGACACCCCCAGCATCTCCTCCTTGGACTCATTGGAGTAAGTCACAAAGCCGCGGTCGAACCAGGTCGAGCTGCCCGATATGCGGGTGACCGCCTGCGCAATGCCGCCGCCGGTGCACGACTCCGCCGTCACCAGCGTCATACCGTGCGCCTTGAGCGCGGTACCTGCCTGTTTTGCCAGCCTCGCGCTCATAGCCCCCGTGCCAGATCGTTCTGGATATCGACCGGCGCTTCCAGCCCCACCGCGATACGGATAAGGCCGTCGCTGATGCCCGCCGCCGCCCGCGCTTCCGGCGTGATGCGCGCATGCGTGGTAGTCGCCGGATGGGTGATGGTGGTCTTGGTGTCGCCCAGATTGGCGGTGATCGACAGCAATTGCGTGTTGTCGATCACGCGCCAGGCCGCCTCCTTGCCGCCCTTCACCTCGAACGCGACGATGCCGCCGCCGGTCTTCTGCTGCTTCATCGCCAGTGCGTGCTGCGGATGCGACGGCAGACCGGGGTAGAACACGCGCGCCACGTTGGGCTGCTTTTCCAGCCATTGCGCCAGTTGCAGTGCATTGGCACTGTGCGCATCCATGCGCAGTTTGAGTGTCTCCAGCCCCTTGAGGAACACCCAGGCGTTGAACGCACTCATGGTCGGACCGGCGGTGCGCAGAAAACCGTACACCGGCTCCATCAGTTTCTTGCTGCCCAGCACCGCGCCGCCGAGCACGCGCCCTTGGCCGTCGATGTACTTGGTGGCGGAATGGATCACGATGTCCGCGCCCAGCTCCAATGGCTTCTGCAGGATGGGCGTGCAGAAACAATTGTCCACCGCCAGCAATGCCCCGTTCAGGTGCGCCACTGCAGCAATGGCTGTTATATCCGATATCTCCGTCAATGGATTGGATGGCGTCTCCAGAAAGAACAGCTTGGTATTTGGCTTCGCCGCCGCCGCCCACTCGGCCACATCGGTCGCGGAGACGTACGTCGTCTCAACACCGAATTTCTTGAAGTAGTTGTTGAACGTGTTGATGGTCGCGCCGAACAGGCTGCGCGAGGCAACGATATGGTCGCCCGCCTTCAACAGCCCCATACAGGTCGCCAGGATGGCCGCCATGCCGCTGGCCGTCGCCACGCATTGCTCGGCCCCCTCCAACGCTGCCAGCCGCTCCTCGAACATGCTGACGGTGGGATTGGTGAAGCGCGCGTAGATGACGCCCGGCTCCTCGCCGATGAAACGGCGCGCCGCCTGCGCGGCATTGTCGAAGGTGAAACTGGAAGTGAGGAACATCGCCTCGCTATGCTCGTGGAACTGGCTTTGCACGCTGCCGGCACGCACCGCCAGCGTTTCCGGTTGATAGGTATCAGTCATTTTTCTTCGTCCTTGCGGCTGTCCACGCCGACAGCGCCGCCAATAAAAAACCCGGAAAGCTTAGCGCCAAACCGGGTCTCTCCCGCTTTAGCTGTATTTGTAACGCGCCCGCAAGCTGTTCTTCAAATCGGCGCAGACGGAAAGTAACACCCTCCGCCGAAAAGTGTCAACGCATCACATCGAGCTGACGCTCATCGCCAGATCCAGCTCCATCTGGTCGTCATCCACCTGCTTGTTGGCCTTGCCGCCCGCGCGCGATGCTTCGACGCGATCCAGGTATTCGGCCGTAATATCGCCGGTAAGGTAGACGCCGTCGAAACAGGAGCAGTCGAATTTCTCGATCTTCGGGTTGCACTTCTGCACCGAGGCTTTCAGGTCTTCGAGGTCCTGGTAAATGATGCGGTCAGCGCTGATCTCGCGGCAGATCTCTTCGTCGGTACGGCCAGTGGCGATGAGTTCCTTGCGGCTGGGCATGTCGATACCGTAGACGTTGGGGAACTTGACGGGAGGCGCAGCGGAGGCGAAATACACCTTGCGCGCGCCGGCATCGCGCGCCATCTGCACGATCTCGCGGCTGGTGGTGCCGCGCACGATGGAGTCGTCCACCAGCAGCACGTTCTTGTCCTTGAACTCGACGCTGATGGCATTGAGCTTCTGGCGCACCGACTTCTTGCGCATCGCCTGGCCAGGCATGATGAAGGTGCGGCCGATATAGCGGTTCTTGACGAAGCCTTCGCGGAACGGAATGCCGAGACGGTTGGCCAGTTGCAGCGCGCTCGGGCGGCTGGAATCGGGGATAGGGATCACCACGTCGATATCGTGATCGGGCCACACGCGCATGAGTTTGTCGGCCAGGTATTCGCCCATATTCAGGCGCGTCTCATATACCGAGATGCCGTCGATCACCGAATCGGGGCGGGCGAAATAGACGTATTCGAAGATGCACGGATTCAGCGCGGTCTTCTCGGCGCATTGCTGGCTGTGGAAGTTGCCTTCGAGGTCGATGAACACCGCCTCGCCCGGCGCGATGTCGCGCATGAACTTGAATCCCAGCGTATCCAGCGCCACGCTCTCGGAGGCCACCAGGTATTCCACCCCCTTGTCGGTCTGGTTGCTGCCCACCACCAACGGACGCAAACCGTGCGTATCGCGGAACGCCAGCAGGCCATAGCCCGAGATCATCGCCACCACCGCATACGCGCCCTTGCAACGGCGATGCACGGCGGAGACAGAGTCGAAGATCGCCTTGTTGTTGAGACGGAAGTTCGCAGCATTGGCTTGCAGTTCGTGCGCCAGTACGTTGAGCAACACTTCCGAATCGGAGTTGGTGTTCACATGGCGCATGTCCTCGTGGAACAGTTCTTTTTGCAGCTGCGCCGTGTTGGTGAGGTTGCCGTTGTGCCCCAGCACCAGGCCGAACGGGGAATTGACGTAGAACGGTTGCGCCTCGTTGTGGTCGACGGCGGAACCGGCGGTCGGATAGCGCACGTGGGCGATGCCGGCATTGCCTTTGAGGGCGCGCATGTTGCGGGTGCGGAACACATCGTGCGCCAGACCATTGCCTTTGTGCAGGTGAAAGGTATTGCGTTCCAGCGTGGCGATGCCAGCGGCATCCTGTCCACGATGCTGCAACACCTGCAGTCCGTCATACAACAGCTGGTTGACGGGGGTTTGCGCTACGACACCGAGAATGCCACACATGATCTCTTCCTAAATGTTCCGTAATTATTTCTTCGCCGCATTTTCCGGCAGATAGTCCTTGGCATATAACGCCGCTTGCTGCAACGGCTTGCTCGACCAGGCATCGCGCCAGAACGGCTGTTGCGGCAGATCGGTCAGCCCGCCCAGCCACACCAGCGCGATTACAATCAGCCCGCCGCGCAACATGCCGAATATCGCGCCGAACTTGCCGTCCATGCCGGACAGCCCGGCGAATTTGGCCAGGCGCGCCAGGAACCAGGCGAACAAGGCGCCGACGATCAGCGTCACGATGAACAGACCGGCAAACGCCGCCGCCGCGCGCATATTCTCCGCCCCCACCGCCTCCGGCACATAAGGCAGCACCTGTGCCGAAAAAGTTCTTGCCACGATGTACGCTGCCAACCAGCCGATCAGCGAGAACAGCTCGTACATGAAACCGCGCCACCAACCCACCAGCGCGGAAAGCACGATGACCGCGATGACTGCGTAATCAAAAACCGTCACTGACAAACCTTAATTCAGGTTGACCACGTTGGCATGCGATCCCTGCGCTTCCAGTTTGCGCCGAGCTTTCTCTGCCGCCTCGCGGGTCGGATAGCTGCCCACACGCACGCGCACGACGTTGCCGGCTTTTTCGGTATAAGCGTGATAGCCCAGCTTGTTCAGTTTGGCTTGCAGGCTCTTGGCGGTATCAGCATTGGAGAACGCGCCGACTTGCAGGACAAAGCCAGACTTAGGCACGGCCTGCGCCTTGGCGGCCGGTTTTGCTTCAGCCTTGGGCTTGCTTTCGGTTTTAGGTTTGGGTTCGGCCTTGGGCTTGGTTTCGACCGGCTTGATTTCAGCCGCGGGCTTGCTCTCCACCGGGGACGCTGCAACCGCCGGAGCCGGCTCGACAACGGGTTCGCTTGCCGCGACCGGAGCGCTGGCCGCAACGGCAGAGGCTGCCGCGGAATCCATCTTGTCGATTTCGGGCAGGTCGATCTTGGGCTGGAATTCCGGTGCGCTGTCCTTGTCCGGGATGCGCAGTTCGATGTCGTTGCCGGTCGACGGCGCCGGCTCGCTGTCGAACACGATAGGCAGGAAGATCACCACGAACAAAACCAGCGCCACCGCCCCGATCAGACGGCGTCGCGTCTGCCGTTTCAGGTTGAATTCTTCTTCAGTCGAAATTTGTTTTGCCATCTTGAGTCGCCGCGGTGTTCAACCGGCACGCAGACCGCATGCCCGCATCACATCCGCTACTGTGTAAAAGGAACCGAACATGATAATTCTATCATTTTCGGCTGCCCGATTGCGGGCCTCATTCAGGGCTGCGGCGATGGAAATGCAGGATTTGACCTCCCCCCGGACATGAGAATCTCGCAGCACCTGCGCCAGTTCGCCTGCAGTCGCTCCGCGCGGTGCGTCTATGCCCGCCGCCAGCCAGACGTCGATATGCGGATCCAGCGCCCGCACCACGCCCGCCATGTCCTTGTCCTTGAGCATGGCAAACACCGCAAAGGTCTTTGCGGGCGGCAAGCCGGCCAGATTCTGCGCCAGCGAACGCGCCGCATGAGGGTTGTGCGCCACGTCGAGAATCAATTGCGGCCGCCCCGGCACGAACTGGAAACGCCCGGCCAGCTGCACCTCAACCAGGCCACGCCGTACCGCCTCCATACTCACCGGCAGCCTATCCTTCAGCGCATCCAGCGCCGCTAGCACCGCGCTGGCGTTGTGCAACTGGAATGCCCCGCGCAGCGCCGGGAACGGCAACGCGTTGCGCGAACCCACCTTGCTGCGGTAGTCCCACTGGCCATCGTGCGGCGAAAAACCGAACTCGCTGCCGATACACCACAACTCAGCACCGATCTTTTGCGCATGCTGGCGCAGCATCTGCGGCATATCGCCGTCGGCACAGATAGCGACCCTGCCCGGACGGAAGATGCCCGCCTTCTCGAACGCGATCTTTTCGCGCGTGTCGCCCAGGTAATCGATGTGGTCGATGTCCACGCTGGTCACCACCGCCACATCGGCGTCGAACACATTCACCGCGTCCAGCCTGCCGCCCAGCCCGACCTCGAGGATGGCGACATCGACCTTGTGAGCGAAGAAACACTGCATGGCCGCCAAGGTGCCGAATTCGAAATAGGTGAGCGCGATATCGCCGCGCACCTGCTCGATCTCCTCGAACGAAGCGCACAACTCGGCATCGCTCGCCTGCTGTTTTGCGATGCGCACGCGCTCGTTGTAGTCGAGCAGATGCGGCGAGGTGTAGCAGCCGACTTTGTAGCCGGCGGCATGCAGCATGGCCTCCAGCATCGCGCACACCGAGCCCTTGCCGTTGGTGCCGCCGACGATGATGACGGGAAAACCGGGCTGGAGATTCAGTTGCTGTTTGACTTGCACCACGCGCTCCAGACCGAGCGCGATGGTTTTGGGATGCAGGGATTCGAGATAGGTTAGCCAGTCGGCTAAAGAAGTGGGCATTTCGTCATCGACTACAGGACGGTCGGCAGGAAACATCCTCGCCGACCGGCAACACAATAATTACGCTACCTCCAGCTTTGCCACCGCATCCTGCTTGGTCAGCAAGGTGATCAGCGTAGCCAGTTGATCGCGCATCTCGCGGCGGTCCACGATCATGTCGATGGCGCCATGCTCCAACAGGAACTCGGCACGCTGGAAACCGTCCGGCAGGGTCTCGCGTACGGTCTGCTGGATCACGCGGGCACCGGCGAAGCCGATCAGCGCGCCGGGTTCGGCGATGACCACGTCACCGAGGAAAGCGAAGCTGGCGGAGACGCCGCCCATGGTCGGATCGGTGAGCACGGAGATGAAGGGCAACTTGGCTTCGCTCAACTGGGTGAGCGCGGCGCTGGTCTTGGCCATCTGCATCAGCGACAGCAGGCCTTCCTGCATGCGCGCGCCGCCGCTGGCGGAGAAGCAGATGAACGGACATTGCTGTTCCAGCGCGACCTGCACACCGCGCACGAAACGTTCGCCCGCGACCGAGCCCATCGAACCACCCATGAAGGTGAATTCGAACGAGGCTGCCACGACCGGCAATGCATGGATACTGCCTTGCAGCACCACGACGGAATCGTCTTCGCCGGTGTTGCGTTTGGCCTCGGCCAGACGGTCGCTGTATTTTTTCTGGTCCTTGAATTTCAGCGTGTCGACCGGCAGCACTTCGGAGCCGATCTCGAAACGGCCTTCGCTATCCAGCAGCCAGTCGAGGCGGGTGCGCGCGGTGATGCGGTGATGGTGGCTGCACTTGGGGCAGACGCTGTGGTTCTTCTCCAGATCGGCGTGATACAGCACGGCCTGGCAGGATGGGCATTTGTGCCATAGGCCGTCCGGCACGCTCTTCTTGGCATCGGCCTCTCCCCTGCGTTTGATCTTGGGGGGCAACAGTTTCTGGAACCAGCTCATGATGTTCTCCTCTTTATTGATCCAGCGCCAGGCGCAATTCTTTCACCAATTTACCCACGTTGGCGACTACATTCTGTTCGGTCGAGTTCTCGACTTCCTGCACGATGCGGCTACCCACCACTACGCCGTCGCAAAGTTTCGACACTGCCTTGGCCGTCGCCGCATCGCGGATGCCGAAGCCGACGCCAATGGGCAGCTTGATGTGCTTGCGCAGCTGCGGCAGCTTCTGCTCGATGGCCGACAGGTCGAGGTTGCCCGCGCCGGTCACGCCCTTGAGCGAGACGTAGTACACATAACCGCGCGCCAGCTTGGCGACCTGTTCGATACGTGCTTCGTTGGTGGTCGGTGCCAGCAGGAAGATGGGCGCGATGTTGTGGCGCTGCAGATGTTCGAACGCCTCATGGCTCTCTTCCGGCGGGAAATCCACGGTCAGCGCGCCATCCACGCCGACTTCTGCGCAGCGCCGGGCAAAAGTTTCCCAGCCCATCGCCTCGATCGGGTTGCCGTAGCCCATCAGCACCACCGGCGTGGCCTTGTCCTGCTGGCGGAACTCGGCAACCATCTCCAGCACGCCACGCAACGACATGCCGTTCTTCAGCGCACGCTCGGAAGCGCGCTGGATGGTGGGACCGTCCGCCATCGGGTCGGAGAACGGCACGCCCAGTTCGATGATGTCCGCACCCGATTGCACCAGACCATGCATCAGCGGCACGGTCATCTTCAGCGACAGGTCGCCAGCTGTGATGAAGGGGATCAGCGCCTTGCGCTGTTGCGATTTCAGTTTTTCAAGGGTCGCGTCGATGCGGTTGCTCATAGCGTGATCCCCTTGATACGTGCCACCGTGTTCATGTCCTTGTCGCCGCGGCCGGACAGGTTGACCAGCAGCACTTTGTCCTTGGCCATGCCCGGCGCGATCTTGATCGCATGCGCCAAGGCGTGACTGGATTCCAGCGCGGGGATGATGCCCTCGAAACGGCACAGCGCATCGAACGCGTTGAGCGCTTCGTCGTCGTTGATGGCGACGTATTGCGCACGCCCCAAATCCTTCAGCAAACAATGTTCCGGGCCGACGCCGGGGTAGTCGAGTCCGGCAGAAATGGAATGCGTCTCGATGATCTGACCGTTCTCGTCCTGCATCAGGTAAACCTTGTTGCCGTGCAGCACGCCGACCTTGGCGTTGCCGGTCAAAGGCGCGGCATGTTTACCGCTGGCGATACCGTGCCCGCCCGCTTCCACGCCGATGATCTGCACGTTCGGCACTTCGATATAGGGGTGAAACATGCCGATGGCATTGGAACCGCCGCCGACGCAGGCGATCACCGCATCCGGCTGGCGCCCGATCATCTCCGGCATCTGCACCTTGGCTTCGTTGCCGATCACGCACTGGAAATCGCGCACCATCATCGGGTAAGGATGCGGGCCGGCCGCCGTGCCAAAGATATAGAAGGTGGATTCGACGTTGGTGACCCAGTCGCGGATGGCTTCATTGCAGGCATCTTTCAGCGTGCGGGAGCCGCTTTCCACCGGCACCACTTTCGCGCCGAGCAGCTTCATGCGGAACACGTTGGGGGCCTGGCGCTGGATATCTTCCGCGCCCATGTACACGATGCATTCCATGCCGAAGCGCGCCGCCACCGTCGCGGTCGCCACGCCGTGCATGCCGGCGCCGGTTTCAGCGATCACGCGCTTCTTGCCCATGCGCTTGGCCAGCAGCGCCTGACCGATGGCGTTGTTGATCTTGTGCGCGCCGGTATGGTTGAGGTCTTCGCGCTTCAGGTAGATCTGCGCCCCGCCCAGGCTGTCCGACAGACGCTTGGCATGATAGATCGGGCTGGGACGGCCGACGTAGTGCTTCAGTTCGTAGGCGAACTCGGCCTTGAATTCGGGATCGTCGCGGAAACGCAGGTATTGCTGGCGCAATTCTTCCACTGCGGGGATGAGCGTCTCGGCCATGTAGATGCCGCCGAACTGCTCGAAGTGACCTTGCTGGTCGGGATAGTTATAACTCAACGTCTTTGACCTCTTTGATGAACGCGGCGACTTTCGCCGCATCCTTGATTCCCTTGCCCGCCTCCACGCCGCTGGATACGTCCACCGCGTAAGGCCGTACTTGCTTGATCGCCCGCACCACATTGCCGGCATGCAAACCGCCGGACAGGATCACCGGCAGTGCCAGCTTTTGCGGGATCAGCGTCCAGTCGAACGACTCGCCGGTACCGCCCTGCGTGCCGTCAACATAGGCATCCAGCAGCAAACCCTGGGCATCCGCGTAACGGGCCGCGCATTCTACCAAATCCACCCCCGCCTTGACCCGTATTGCCTTCAGATAGGGCCTGCCGAACTGGCGGCAAAAATCCGGAGTTTCCTCTCCGTGGAACTGCAATACATCCAGCGGCACTTTTGCCAGCACTTCGCGCACGTAATCGACGGTTGGATTCACGAACAGCCCGACAACCGTCACAAAAGGCGGTACGGCATGCGCCAGCTTGGCCGCTTGTGCTACCTCGACGTGGCGCGGGCTCTTGTCGTAGAACACCAGCCCGATCGCGTCCGCACCGCCATCCGCCACGGCGCGCAGGTCTTGCTCTCGGGTGATGCCGCAGATCTTGATTCGGGTCATGGCTGCTCGGTTCAGGAACGGGATGGCATTGTACCTTGCGGCAAGCCCCACTTCGCATCGTAGGTGATATGGCGCAAATAAAGGCCGTCCGGCGCAAACGTGGGCGCGGCGAACTTGCGGTCGGCACCGGCCAGCACTTCACCCACCCATTCCGGCGGATGTTTGCCCTTGCCCACATACAGCAGGCAACCAAGGATGTTGCGCACCATGTGGTGCAGGAAGGCATTGGCGGTCAGCTCAAAGATGAGGGTGTCCCCCTGCTGACGGATGTCGAGCTGGGTCAGGTTCTTTACCGGTGACTTGGCCTGGCATTGCGAGGAGCGGAACGCGCTGAAATCGTGCTCACCCAGCAGATACCCGGCTGCACTGCGCATCGCGTCCACATCCAGCGGCAGATGGAACCAGCCCGCCTTGCTGTGATGCACGCCGAGCCGCGATGGGCGGTTGATGAGTACGTACTGATAACTGCGCGCCTGTGCCGAGAAACGGGCGTGGAACTCATCCGATACCGGATGCGCCCACAGCACGGCGATATCCTTCGGCAACAGGGCATTGGTTCCGCGCACCCAGGCAGTTAGCGGCCTGTCGCTATTCGTATCGAAGTGCACCACCTGTTCCAGCGCATGTACCCCGGTATCGGTGCGCCCTGCCGCCAGGATGGCGATGTTTTCACCCGCGATCTCGCTCAGCGCCCGTTGCAGTGTGTCCTGCACATTTTGCACATCGGGCTGGCTTTGCCAGCCGTTATAGCCGCTGCCGTCATATTCCACACCGAGCGCGATCCTCATCGCCAGACTCCTATCAGCACTGCCGCACTTGCCGCCAGCAACAACATGTCCAGCACGCCATAACGCTGCTGTTGCAGCACGATATGCGCATTGCCGGGCTTTCCGGTTTTCAGTGCCGCTTCTACAGCGGCACGCCAATCCTGCGCCGTGTCGCGCATGGTGTTCTCGGCGTATTCCAGCGTCAGCGCCAAACGCACCGCAAAACGCTCGCGCGACAAGCCAAGGAAGCGCAGCGGATAAGCCAGGCTGTACAGACCGCCGATGAGTCGCTCCTGCGGCAGCACGGCAAGCAATACGGCCAATCCGGACAATGCACAAAGCAGACGCCCCAGCTGTAGCAAGCCATCCTGCAAACCTTCATGCGTGGGCGAAAGGCTGCCGAGCTGGTTCCACAACGCCACGCCCGGCGTAGCGTAGGCATAGATCAACAATAACGAGAATGCGATCCAGCGAGTGCGGCGCAACAAGCCGATGAACTGCACCGCACCCATCCGCAACGCCAGCCCGCCCGCTAACAGGCACATCGCCAGCAACAGCAACGGTTGCACGCGCTGTGCGAGCAACACCAGCAGGATCCAGAGCAATATCTGTACGGTAGGGTGCACCAATCTCTTGCCTCACCAAATAAAAACGGCAGCCTGACCAGGCTGCCGTTCGGTTCGCTCCGGCGAATTACAACTGTTGCAGCAATGCTTGCGCAGTTTCGCGCTGCTGCTCGTCGCCATCGCGCATCACTTCATCCAGGATCTCGCGCGCACCGGCCGCATCGCCCATTTCCTGATAAGCCTTGGCCAGATCGAGTTTGGTGGCAACTTCATGCCACGCTTCGTCCTTGGCTTCAGCAGAGGCTGCCGGAGCCGGTGTAGAAAGACCATCCAGATTCAGGCTGATATCACCCAAACCGATGTCTGGCACGGTGACGGCCGGCTTCGGCGCAGCCACTTCCGGCTTGCTGAAGTCGGTCGGGAAATCCAGGGTGAAAGCCATGCCGCCATCCTCGGCCGCTGCCACAGCAGCGGGTGCCGGAGCCGCATCGGTTGCCGACAGCTTGGGATGTGTCGCCGTCACGTCGAACACCAGATCGTCCATATTCAGCGAGGGCGCCTCTTCCGTCTTGCCTTCTGCCACCGCCTCGACTCCCGGATGGGTGCCGGTTATGTCAAAGTCCATCGGCGTAGCCTGTGCGGCAGCACGCAACTCTTCCGAAGACATGATGGTGGTCTTTTCCTGCGACGGAGCTTCCAGCACTACCGTGTTCTGGCTGGCAAATTCTGCAGCTGCGGGTTCGGCCGTGCCGAAGCCCAAATCAAAGTCGACCGCAGGTGCCGCAGCTTCAGGAGCGCTGGCCACTTCGGCAGCAGCGCTAGCCGCACCGCTACCGCCGTAGAACGGATTGCTCGGTTCCAGTTCGCGGCCCATGGCAGCAGTCTGCTCCCAAGCGGACTCATCGCCGGACTCCTTGATCTCGCGGGCATAGCTGTAGAAGGAGTTGGTGTCCTTGCGGTTCGCATAGATCGACAGCAACTTGAGCTTGACCGGAAGATTGTTCGGGTTCTTGTGCAATGCCTCCTTGAGCACCTCTTCGGCTTGAGCATCGCGCCCGAAAGTCAGGAACAGATCAGCCTCGCCGAGAGGATCGACCTCTTCAGCCGCCGCATTGCTCTCCGGCGCAGCGGTAACCGCGGGTTGCGAAGTGAAGTCCCCGGTATCGGGCGAAGGCACCACTGGTGCAGCGATACGGCCGGTCGCCCCGCCCACATCTTCCTCCACTTTCTGCTTCGGTTCTTCCTTCTTGCTCTTGGGCTTCGCGCCGCCTTGCTTGCCGCGGCGTGCCACCACAAAACCCGCACCGCCGAGTACCAGCAACAATGCTGCACCGCCTGCCATATAGAGCGGATCTCCCAGCAACTGGTCGATCAGGGATGGCTGCTCAACCACCGGCGCAGGGACAACCTTGGCTTTGGGTTTCGGCTTGGCTTCTGCAACACTGCTTGCTGCCTGGGCTGCGGAAGCCGCATTCATCGCAACGGCAGCGGCCGGTGCAGATGCTGCAGATTCCTTTTTCAGTTCTGCCAGTCGCTGCATATCCTTGATGTTCTTCTCCAGCAGCGCGGTACGTTCTTGCGCTTCTTTCAGCGCCTTATTCTTGGCGATGGACTCTTCTTCCTTGGCAATGGCTTTTTCCTGTGCAGTCGTCTTGCCGCTACCTACCGCCTTATCGCTCGGAGCTTCCCCCTTGGAGAGCTTCAGCACTTCCTTGGCAGGCTCCTTGTCGGATGCCGCCTTGTCGGTCACTGCGGTACTGATCTTGCCTGCGGCTTCCTGCTTGTCTGCATTCTCTTCCGCAGCCACTTTGGCCGCCGCCAGTTTCTGGCGATAAACGTTCCAATCGGCAGCCTGGGCACGCACTTCTTCTTCTGCATCGGCCTGCGGCAACATGCTGATCGCCTCGCTGCTCGGCATGTTCAGTATCTTGCCGGCACGCAGGCGGTTCATATTATGACCGTCGAACGCCTTGGCATTCTCGCGATACAGCGCGACCAGCATGCGCTCCAGGCTGACATCGGCCGGCTTGATTTTTGCCGCGATCTTGCTCAACGAATCACCGCGCTTGACGCTAATCGCCTCGCTCACCGGAACAGGCGCCGCCTCGGCAATCGCTTCTTCCTTGCTCAGCGGATCGACGGAAGGCGCCGCTTCGGCAGGAGCCTGCTCTTGCACCAACGGCTGCTCGGTCATCGGTTGTTCGGCTGCAGGCTGCTCGGCTGCTGCCGGCTCTGCAGTTGCCGCCACCGCGCTCTCGGCCGTCGGGGCTGCCATCTCGGCGGCCACAGGCGCAGCCTCCACTGCTGCCGGCTCTGCTGCTATCGGCTCTGCCGTGGCAGGTTCGGCGACAGCTGGTTCGGCAACAGCAGGCTCTGGCAGCGGGGGAACAACTACAGGAGTTGCCAGCACTGGCTCGATGGGTTTGACTTCTTCGACTTTTGCTTGCTCCGGCTTGTAATCCGGCGGATCAAGCAAAAAAGTGTACTCGCGCAGCAACTTGCCGGAAGACCAGCTCAGCTCGATCAGCAAGGTGACGAAGGGCTCGTTCACCGGCTGGGTCGATGTCACTTTGAGATAAGGTTCGCCGCTCGCGCGATTCTCAATCTGGAACTTGAGTTTTGGAATGTTATAGGGATAGTCGATCCCGGCGCTCTTGAATGCGTCAACGGAAGCCAGTTTTGCTCTGAGATTGGCCTTGTCGCTCTTATCGACGGAGACCACGTCGATCTCCGCTTTTAGCGGTTGCCCGAGTGCAGAGGTGACATTTATACCGCCCAATCCCGCTGCGCATACGATGTTTGACCATGCCAAACAGGCGATATAAACCGATGCTTTCAAAAATGATTTCAGCACGCTGCCACCCTTTTAATTTCCCAGACGTTATTCAGATTAACATCATAGGGTTAGTGATGCAAGCTCACTTCCCCCTTAAGTTCATGCGTTAAGTTAAAGATTTACCCGTCGAACTATTTGCCCAACAGGATACGCAGCATGCGCCGCAACGGCTCGGCCGCCCCCCAAAGCAGCTGGTCGCCGCAAACGAAAGCACTCACATACTCCGGGCCGAGCTCCATCTTGCGTACACGGCCGACCGCCACATCAAGCTTGCCGGTGACGGCAACAGGAGTCAGCTCACGCACGCTGATGCTGCGCTCGTTCGGCACGAACTTGACCCAGGGATTGCCACCTTTGATCAGTGCCTCGATCTCGCCCAACGGCACATCCTTTTTCAACTTGATGGTCAGCGCCAAGCTATGGCAGCGCATCGCTCCGATGCGTACACACAGACCATCCACCGGGATGCGTTTCTCCGTACCCAATATCTTGTTGACCTCGGCACAGCCCTTCCACTCCTCCTTGGACTGGCCGTTATCGAGCTGCTTGTCAATCCACGGTATCAGGCTGCCCGCCAACGGCGCACCGAAATGCTCGGTCGGCATCTCGGCAGAACGCAGCTTCTCCGCCAACCGGCGGTCGATCTCCAGGATCGCCGATTTCGGGTCGGCCAGCAGGTCGGCCACCGAAGCATGGGCCATCCCCATCTGGTTAAGCAGTTCACGCATGTTCTGCGCCCCGGCACCGGATGCCGCCTGGTAAGTCATCGAGGACACCCACTCCACCAGCCCGGCATGGAACAGACCGCCCAAGCCCATCAGCAGGATGCTGTTGGTGCAGTTGCCGCCGATGAAATTCTTGCCGCCGTTGGCCAATGATTTCTTGATCAGATCGAGGTTGACCGGATCGAGGATGATCACCGCGTCATCTTCCATGCGCAGCGTAGAAGCTGCGTCGATCCAGTAGCCGTTCCAGCCGGCCGCGCGCAGCTTGGGGAACATCTCAGTGGTGTAATCGCCGCCCTGACAGGAAATGATGGCATCCATCGCCTTCAGCTCGTTGATATCCATTGCGTCCTTCAACGGCACGCCACGGCCTTCAGCGGGCGATGCACCGCCAACATTGGAGGTGGTGAAAAACACCGCATCGATGAGATCGAAATCCTTTTCTTCGCGCATGCGCTGCATGAGCACCGAGCCCACCATACCGCGCCAACCGACCAGACCTACTTTCATGATTCTTCCTTGTGATTAAAGGGCCGCAACCACTGCCGCGCCCATGGCGGCACAGCCCACTTTCTGCATGCCGTCCTGCCAGATATCGCCGGTACGGACACCCTGTTGCAACACCTTGCGCACCGCGCTCTCGATGCGTGTCGCATTGGTTTCATCGCCGAAGGTATAACGCAACATCATCGCCACCGACAGGATGGTCGCCAGCGGATTGGCGATGTCCTTGCCTGCGATATCCGGTGCGGAACCGTGACAAGGCTCGTACAGCCCCTTGTTGTTGGCATCCAGCGAGGCCGACGGCAACATGCCGATGGAACCGGTGAGCATCGATGCCTCGTCGGACAGGATGTCGCCAAAGATGTTCCCGGTCAGGATCACGTCGAACTGCTTGGGCGCACGCACCAGTTGCATCGCGGCGTTATCCACATACATGTGACTCAGCTCGACCTGGGGATATTCCTTGGCCACGTCGGTGACGATCTCGCGCCAGAACATGCTGGTGTCCAGCACGTTGGCCTTGTCCACCGAACACATCTTCTTGTTACGCTTCATCGCGATCTGGAAGCCAACATGCGCCACGCGGCGCACTTCCGACTCGCTGTAGTGCATGGTATCGAAACCCTGACGCTCGCCATTGTCCAGCGTGCGAATACCGCGCGGCTGGCCGAAGTAAATGTCGCCAGTCAATTCGCGCAGGATCATGATGTCCAGACCGGACACCAGCTCCGGCTTCAGGCTGGAAGAGTTCACCAGCTCGGGATACACCATCGCCGGACGCAGGTTGGCGAACAGGCCCAAGCCCTTGCGGATGCGCAACAAGCCTTGTTCGGGGCGCATGGGGCGCGGCAGCGTGTCGTACTGATAGCCACCCACCGCACCGAGCAGCACGGCGTCGGACTGCTGCGACAGCTTCAGCGTCGCTTCCGGCAGAGGATCCTTCGCCGCGTCATAGCCCGCGCCGCCGATGTGCGCATGCTCCATCTCGATCTTCAGGCCGTCGCTGCGCAACGCCTCCAATACCTTCACCGCCTGCGCGACGATCTCCGGTCCGATGCCGTCACCCGGCAATACTGCGATCTTCATACTCTGTTCCAATCCAAATTAAATCGTTATGCGTACAGCCAGGGCTGTGCTGCGCGATGTCTGGCCTCGAATGCCTTGATCTCATCGACATGCTGCAAGGTCAAACCGATGTCGTCGAGACCGTTCAGCAGGCAGTGCTTGCGGAAAGCGTCCACCTCGAACTGGTGCACTGTGCCGTCCGGCGCAGTGATGGTCTGCCGCTCCAAATCCACTTTCAGCTTATAGCCAACATTGGCCTCCACCGCCTTGAACAGCGCATCCACCTTCTCGGCAGCCAATTTGATCGGCAGCAGACCGTTCTTGAAGCAGTTGTTGAAGAAGATGTCGGCGAAGCTCGGCGCAATAATCACGCGGAAGCCGTAGTCTTCCAGCGCCCACGGTGCATGTTCGCGCGAGGAGCCGCAGCCGAAATTCTCGCGTGCCAGCAGGATTTGCGCACCCTGATAACGCGGCTGGTTCAGCACGAAGTCCTTGTTCAACGGGCGCTTGCTGTTGTTCATGCCCGGCTCGCCGTGGTCGAGATAACGCCACTCGTCGAATGCGTTGGGGCCGAAGCCGCTGCGCTTGATCGATTTCAGGAATTGCTTGGGGATGATCGCATCGGTATCCACGTTGGCTCTATCCAACGGCACCACCAATCCATCCAATAACGAGAACTTACGCATCACTTACTCGCCTTCTCTAATTTTTCGCCGCCTTTTTGCGCCTTCTTGCCGATCCACTCGCCGGCTTTCTTGAGCCCCTTGAAAGTCGCCTTGGCGCCCTTCTCGATACCGCGGCCGGCCGCTTCGCCGCCCTTCTTCACGGTATCGCCCGCCTTTTGGGCGACGTTCTTCTCTTCAGCCAGCGCGCCTTGCGCCAGCACCAGCAATGCAACCAATACGAGGATACGTTTCATCGCTCACTCCTTGCTGACATCGACGAAATGCCCGGCAATCGCCGCTGCCGCCGCCATCTCGGGACTCACCAGATGCGTACGTCCGCCCTGTCCCTGCCGCCCCTCGAAGTTGCGGTTGGAGGTCGCCGCACAACGTTCGCCCGGGGACAGACGGTCATCGTTCATCGCCAAGCACATTGAGCAACCCGGATCGCGCCACTCGAAACCTGCCGCGATGAGGATCTTGTCCAGCCCTTCCTGCTCGGCCTGCTGCTTCACCAGCCCCGAGCCGGGCACCACCATCGCCAGCTTCACGTTGGCCGCAACCTTCTTGCCCCTGGCCACCGCGGCGGCCGCGCGCATATCCTCGATACGGCCGTTGGTGCAGGAACCGATGAATACCTTGTCGATCTTGATCTCGCTGATGGGCGTGTTCGCCTGCAATCCCATGTAGGCCAATGCACGCTCCCAGTCGCCGCGTTTCACGGCATCGGGTGCCGTGGCCGGATCGGGTACGCGCCCGTCCACCGCCACCACCATCTCGGGCGAAGTCCCCCAGGTCACTTGCGGCTTGATCTGCGCGGCATCCAGCTCGACGGTTGCATCGAACTTCGCGCCTGCATCGCTGTGCAACGTGCGCCAGTAGGTCACGGCCTTGGCCCAGTTCTCGCCCTGCGGCGCAAACGGACGGCCCTTCACATAATCGATGGTCGTGTCGTCTGCCGCCACCAGGCCGGCGCGCGCGCCGGCCTCGATGGCCATGTTGCACAGGGTCATGCGGCCTTCCATGCTCAGCCCGCGAATAGCGCTGCCGGCGAATTCGATGGCATAGCCGGTGCCGCCGGCCGTACCAATCTTGCCGATCACCGCCAGCGCGATGTCCTTGGCGGTCACACCCTTGCCCAGCGCGCCTTCCACCTTGACCAGCATGGCTTTGGATTTCTTCGCCACCAGGCATTGCGTGGCCATCACATGCTCGACCTCGGAAGTGCCGATGCCGTGCGCCAGCGCGGCGAACGCGCCGTGCGTGCTGGTGTGCGAGTCGCCGCACACCACCGTCATGCCGGGCAGGGTCGCGCCCTGCTCGGGGCCGATCACGTGCACGATGCCCTGGCGGATGTCGTCCATCTTGAATTCTGTGATGCCGAACTCGGCGCAGTTCGCGTCCAGCGTCTCCACCTGCAGGCGCGAGATCGGGTCGGCAATACCCGCCGCGCGGTTGGTGGTCGGCACGTTATGGTCCGGCACCGCCAGCATGGAAGCAGTACGCCAAGGCTTGCGATGCGCCAGCTTCAGTCCCTCGAAGGCCTGCGGACTGGTGACTTCATGCACCAATTGGCGGTCGATATAGATCAGCGCGGTGCCGTCGGCATCCTGCCGCACCACGTGAGATTCCCAGAGTTTGTCGTATAAGGTTTTTGCGCTCATTGCCATCATCCAATCGAGCGGGCGATTATGCCACAGCGGGCACGGGGTACGCCACGGAACGGCTTATGACGGCCATCGCACAAGCGGCAGAAATACCATCGTCATCGATGCGGTTGGCATCGGGTGTGCTGATCGAGGAATCAATTCAAGCTCCCTCTTTATCGCGAGCCAGTACAAAGCGGCCCATCCGGGTCGGCGTGATGAAAGCACCATGCATTCAGGGCATCTCCGCCCGCTCAGACCGCTTTCACCTGGTCGCGCCCCGCTTCCTTTGCGGCATACAGCGCCGCGTCGGCCTCGACTAACAGGCGCTCCTCCTCAAAGCCGCAGGCGACGCCCGCGCTGATAGTAATGTTCAGCGTCGCGCCGTCGAGCCGGAACGGCTCATTCCGCACCGCATTGCAGATCTTTCCGGCGATCTGCATTCCTTCGTCGCGCCCACAATCCTTGATCACCACCAGGAATTCCTCGCCGCCCCAGCGGCAGACGATGTCCGACTGGCGCAGCATGGAGCGGACGACCGCGGCGACATGCCGGATAACCTTGTCGCCCGCCAGGTGGCCGTAGTTGTCGTTGTATTGCTTGAAGTGGTCGATGTCCACCAGGATGGCGGTCAGCGGCAGCTTGCTGCGCTCCGCCTCCCGCAGCATCTGGCCGATCAGTATCTCGAACGCCTGCCGGTTGGCCAGGCCGGTGAGTTTGTCGGTGGTCGCCATCGTTTCGAGGCGGCCCTGATAGCGGCTGATGGTCACGCTGGTCAGCAGCAGGACGACCGCGGTGACGATAAAAGCCAGCGCCAGGTTGGAATATAGGGTATGGCGGATGCCGGCCAGCATCGCATCTTCGTTCTTTTCGGCGAGCAGGTACCAGTCCAGTTCGGGAATATAGCGCACGTTCAGCAGGTGGTTGCTTCCTCCGGACTTGTACTGGAACGAGCCGCCCTCTTTCTGCAGGATGCGATCCGCGAGCGCGCCGATACCGGGCAGGGTGCGGATGTCCGCACCGCGCAGGCCGGAGCCGTCCCCCGTCATCACCACCTTGCCCTGCGGATCGACGAAATAGATGGTGCGCGCATAGCGCTGCTGGTACTTGTCGAGCAGCTGGTGCACCGCATCCACCGTCAGTCCGACACCAGCCGCGCCGATGAAGCGCCCGTCGTAGTCCAATACGCGATAGTTGATGAAGATGGTCAGCGCATCCTTGTTCGCCAAGTCCGGATCGAGATTGATCTCGTAGGGCGTGTTCATGTCGCGCACCCGGTAATACCACTTGTCGCGCGGCTCGTCCGGACGCACCCTCTTCAGCACGCCGTCTGCATGGTAATAGGTCGCAGTCCGGTCGGACACGAAGAAACCGGTGAAAGTGTGATAGCGCTCCATCACCTCGTGCAGGTACTTGGTCATGTGCCCAACGTCCTTCTCGCCCGAGATCACCCAGTCGCGCAGGAAGGTGTCGCTGGCCATCATGGATGAAATGAACACCGGGCGAATGAGATCCTTCTGCAGTTCCGAATAGATGGTGTCGGAAGTCAGCGGCAGCTCGTTGGCAACGATGGATTCGCGGATGGCCGCCCTGGAAACGTAGTAATTGACCAGCGCGATGACCACAAAGCCCGCGCCCAGCAGCAGCGACAGGATGACAATGAGCTTGCGCTTGTCGCCGGAAAACGGCCGTACCTTGCCAGCCTCGGGAGCCGCGTCCATTTCGCTTTTCTTTTCCATTGCAGATTCGATTGCAGATTCGATTCGTTCGGGCATCAACAGGAAGGGGATAATCCGGTATATGCCAAAAGACGTCCAGCATATCCGGCGCTGCCGGAGCAAATAATTACAGGACACCCCAGGTCAGGCCTTGCGTTTTCATGCCGCCCCAGTGAATTGTTGTTACGCGCCGTAGCCGTCCGCACCGCCATGGCCAATATGCCATTCGGCCTATATCTCTCCACTTCATATTCGAGTTGGCTCAGATTCCGTCATCCCGTGGCAGCCGCAGTTTCCAGCCCGCCAACGCCAGCCCCAGCAGGGCGGCCAGCGCACTGAAGGTGTACAGTGCACTAGCCCCCCAGTGCTGCCAGATCGGGCCGCTCGCCAGCCCGCCCAGCACGCCGCCCGCGCCGTAGGTGACGCTGCCGAACAGCGCCTGCCCCTTGGATTGGTGCCGCCCCTTGAAGAACTCGTGCACCAGGCCGACCGAAGCGGCGTGATAGGCGCCGAAGGTGAGCGCATGCAGCACCTGCGCGAACAACAGCAGCACGACCACATCCACCGTCCAGCCGATGAGCATGAAGCGCAGCACCGCCGCGCTGAAACTGATGAGCAGGATACGGATGAAGCCGAAACGCCGCACCAGCGCGGGCATCAGGAAGAACACACCGATCTCGCAGATCACCCCGAGCGCCCACAATCCGCCCACCACGCTCTTGGCATAGCCGTGCTCGACCAGATAGATGGAGAAGAAGGTGTAATAAGGGCCGTGCGCCACCGACATCAGAAAGCACGCGCCGAACAGCGCCAGCACGCGCGATTGCAGCACGATCTGCCTTATCGGCTGGTGATCGGTGTGATGCGCCAGCACTTCGGTCTTGGGTATCTGTCGGGCGAAGATAAGGATGCCCACCTCGCACACCAGCCCCGCCCACAGCAGCCAGGCGATGGCGATGTAGTCGAAGGCATAACCCAGCCCCACCACCGCCACGATGAAGCCGATGGAACCCCAGGAACGGATACGTCCGTAATGGGCGGTGTTCTTGCCGAGATAACTCAGGGTGGTCGCCTCCACCAGCGGCATCGAGGCACTCCAGAAGAAACTCATCAGCGATAGCACGATGAACAAGCCCCAGAAACTGGTGGTGGCGAAAACGCCGAGATAGAACAGCGCACTCAAGCTGGCTGCCGCCTGCACCACCAGCAATCGTTTGCCGGTATGGTCGGCCAGCCAGCCCCAGATGTTGGGTGCGACCATGCGCATCACCGGCGAGATCGACATCAGGACGGATATCTCGATGGCATCGAAACCGATGGATTGCAGATACAAGCTCCAGTAGGGCGAAAACATCCCCACGAAGGCGTAATAAAAGAAATAGAAACCGGCGATGCGCCAGTGATAGTTCTTGGAGGAAGACATATGGCTAAGGCTTTGGAACGGCGCGCATTATCTCACGCCGGAAATATTTTTCTCTCCGGCACTTGAAATCCCCAAAACCGCCCCAACTAGCCACGAGTCGACAACAGGAGAGCAGCATGGAACAGAACGAAAACACCCCACAGAACGAACAGGTCGCAGGCGCCGAAACCCCGGCGGACACCACCCCCAGCGTGGAGGAAATGCTGCAGGCCGCCGAGCGCAAGGCACAGGAACACTACGACGCCTGGATGTACGCCAAGGCCGAGGGAGAAAACATCCGCCGCCGCGCCGCCGAGGACGTGAGCAAGGCGCAGAAGTTCGCCGTGGAGCGCTTCTCCAACGAAATGCTGGCAGTAAAGGACAGCCTGGAAGCCGGCATGGCCGTGCAGACCGAGAACATCGAAAGCTTCAAGAGCGGCATGGAACTGACCCTGAAACAGCTCGCCAGCGTGTTCGACAAGTTCAACATCAAGGAGATCAACCCGGTCGGCGAGAAGCTGGACCCGCACAAGCACCAGGCCATCGGCATGCTGGACAGCGAGCAGCCGGCCAACACGGTGGTCAGCGTGATGCAGAAGGGCTACAGCCTGAACGACCGCGTATTGCGTCCGGCGCTGGTGATGGTGGCGAAGGCCAAAGAATAAGCACTTGAAATATCCAATGTCGCCCTGATATCAAGCGGCAAGGCAACAACAGCATTCAAACTTTTACGAATCCAACTGAAAGGAAAGCATCATGGGAAAAATCATCGGTATCGACCTGGGCACGACGAACTCCTGCGTGGCCATCATGGAGAACGGCAAGACCAAGGTGATTGAGAACGCCGAAGGCGCGCGCACCACCCCGTCCATCATCGCCTACATGGAAGACGGCGAAGTGCTGGTCGGTGCGCCGGCCAAGCGTCAGGCCGTGACCAATCCCAAGAACACCCTGTACGGCGTGAAGCGCCTGATCGGCCGCCGTTTCGAAGAGCCGATGGTGCAGAAGGACATCAACATGGTGCCCTACTCCATCGTCAAGGCCAAGAACGGCGACGCATGGGTGAAGGTGCGCGACAAGGAGATCTCCGCGCCGGAGATCTCCGCGCAAGTGCTGGCCAAGATGAAGAAGACCGCCGAGGACTATCTGGGCGAGCCGGTCACCGAAGCCGTCATCACCGTGCCCGCCTACTTCAACGACTCGCAGCGCCAGGCCACCAAGGACGCCGGCCGCATCGCCGGTCTGGAAGTGAAGCGCATCATCAACGAGCCGACCGCGGCCGCGCTGGCTTTCGGTCTGGACAAGCAGGAAGGCGACCGCAAGATCGCGGTGTATGACTTGGGCGGCGGCACGTTCGACATCTCCATCATCGACATCGCCGAGATCGACGGCGAGCACCAGTTCGAAGTGCTGTCCACCAACGGCGACACCTTCCTCGGCGGCGAAGACTTCGACATGCGCGTCATCGACTTCCTGATCGAAGAGTTCAAGAAGGAGAACGGCATCGACCTGAAGAAGGACATGCTGGCGCTGCAACGCCTGAAGGACGCAGCGGAAAAAGCCAAGATCGAACTGTCCTCGGCACAGCAGACCGAAGTGAACCTGCCATACATCACCGCCGATGCGACCGGCCCGAAACACCTGGCCGTGAAGATCACCCGCGCCAAGCTGGAAAGCCTGGTGGAAGACCTGATCGCACGCACCATCGAGCCATGCAAGATCGCGATGAAGGATGCCGGCGTCTCCAACGCAGACATCGCCGACGTGATCCTGGTCGGCGGCCAAACCCGTATGCCGAAAGTACAAGAGAAGGTGAAGGAGTTCTTCGGCAAGGAAGCGCGCAAGGACGTGAACCCGGACGAAGCCGTAGCCGTGGGCGCAGCCATCCAGGGCGGCGTGCTGCAGGGCGAAGTGAAGGACGTGCTGCTGTTGGACGTGACCCCGTTGTCTCTCGGTATTGAGACCATGGGCGGCGTGATGACCAAGCTGATCAAGAAGAACACCACCATCCCGACCAAGGCATCGCAAGTGTTCTCCACCGCCGACGACAACCAGAGCGCGGTGACCATCCACGTGCTGCAAGGCGAGCGCGAGATGTCTTCCGGCAACAAGAGCCTGGGCCAGTTCAACCTGTCCGACATCCCGCCGGCACCGCGCGGCATGCCGCAGATCGAAGTGACCTTCAACATCGACGCCAACGGCATTTTGCACGTCAGCGCCAAGGACAAGGCCACCAACAAGGAAGCCAACATCACCATCAAGGCCAGTTCCGGCTTGAGCGAGGAAGAGATCCAGCGCATGGTGGCTGACGCCGAGGCGCATGCCGACGAAGACAAGAAAGCCATGGAACTGGTGACTTCGCGCAACCAGCTGGATGCGCTGATCCACTCGACCAACAAGTCGATGAAGGATTACGGCGAGCAACTGTCCGCGGACGAGAAGGCCGCCATCGAGAAGGCCGTGAAAGAAGCCGAGGAAGTGGTAAAGGGCGACGACAAGGCCGCCATCGATGCCAAGACCGAAGCGCTGGCCACTGCCGCACAGAAGCTGGGCGAGAAGATGTATGCCGCCGAGCAGGCCAAGGCACAAGCCGCCCAGGGCGGCGCCCAGGCCGAAGCCAAGGCGGACGAGGCCGATGTGGTGGATGCTGAATTCACCGAAGTCAAAAACGACAAGAAATAAGGAGCAAGGAAGCGGGGATTGCACAGCGAGTCATGCGGTACGGGTGACTTGTTGCGCAATCCTCAATCCTTTTCAGCATGAGCAAAAGAGACTATTACGAAGTCCTCGGCGTCAACCGCGACGCGTCGGAGGAAGAGATCAAGAAGGCTTATCGCAAGCTGGCGATGAAGCATCATCCCGACCGCAACCCTGACAACCCGAAAGCGGAGGAGCTGTTCAAGGAAGCCAAGGAAGCCTACGAGACCTTGTCCGACGGACAGAAACGCGCGGCTTACGACCAGTACGGCCACTCTGCTTTCGAGGCGGGCGGCATGGGCGGCGGCAACCCGTTCGGTGCCGGCGGTGCACAGGGCTTCGACTTCGGCGACATCTTCGGCGACATCTTCGGCGGCGGCCGCGGCGGCCGCAGCCAGGCCCATCGCGGCGCCGACCTGCGCTACAACATGGAGATCACGCTGGAAGAAGCCGCGCGCGGCACCGAGAAGCAGATCCGCATCCCGGTCATGGAAGAATGCGAGACCTGCAGCGGTTCCGGCGCCAAGCCCGGCACCTCGGCCACCACCTGCCAGACCTGCGCCGGCCACGGCCAGGTGCGCATGCAGCAGGGCTTCTTCTCGGTACAGCAAACCTGCCCGCGCTGCCACGGCAGCGGCAAGATGATCAGCTCGCCGTGCAAGGATTGCCACGGCACTGGTCGCGTTAAGAAACAGAAAACGCTGGAGATCAAGATCCCGGCCGGTATCGACAGCGGCATGCGCTTGCGTCACAGCGGCCACGGCGAAGCCGGCAGCCACGGTGCGCCGCACGGCGACCTGTATGTGGAGATCCACATCAAACCGCATAGCGTGTTCCAGCGCGACGGCGACGACCTGCACTGCGAAATGCCGATCAGCTTCACCACGGCAGCGCTCGGCGGCGAGATCGAGATCCCCACGCTGGACGGCGCGGCGCGCATCAAGATCCCGGCCGAGACGCAAAGCGGCAAGCAGTTCCGCCTGCGCGGCAAGGGCATCAAGGGCATGCGCACGCATACCCACGGCGACCTGCATTGCCACGTGATCGTGGAGACCCCCGCCAACCTGACCGAACGCCAGAAGGAATTGCTGCGCGAGTTCGAGGCCATCAGCCAGCAGGACAGCGGGCGCCACAATCCGCGCGCAAAATCCTGGATGGGCAAGGTGAAGGAGTTCTTCGGCCAGTGATCCTGTGCAACGGCGCGGCAATTTGTTTTATGATTCGCCGCGTCGTTCACCTCGCACAAGGAGCTTCGCCATGAGCAGCACGCTTATCCTTCTCGGCATCACCACGGTTGCCCTGATCTACGGCATCAGCCTGTACAACAATCTCGTCAGCCTCAAACATGGTGTCGGCAAGGCCTGGGCCAACATCGACGTACTGCTCAAGCAGCGCCATGACGAGCTGCCGAAACTGGTCGAAGTATGCAAGCAATACAAGCAGTTCGAGCAGGCAACCTTGCAGCGCGTGGTCGAAGCGCGCTCCATGGTGCAGAGCGCGCGCGAAGGGCAGGACATCGCGGCGCTGGGCAAGGCCGAAGGCATGCTGCGCACGGGCCTGGGCAATATCTTCGCCGTGGCGGAAGCCTATCCGGAACTGAAAGCCAATGAACATTTCATGCAACTGCAGACCCGCATCACCGGGCTGGAGAACGGCATCGCCGACCGCCGCGAGCTGTATAACGAATCGGTGAACATCTACAACGTCGGCATCGAGCAGTTCCCCGCCGTGCTGATCGCCAACATGTTTTCGTATACCGAAAAACCCCTGCTCGAGTTCTCCACTGCCGAAAAAGCGGACGTGGATATGAAATCGCTGTTCAGCTAAAGCGTCATGCTCGTTTCGCTTAAACGCGAATACGCGCAGCTCGTCACCTCCGGTTCGCAGCTCTTGCTGCTGCTGGTCGGCATCAAGCTGGAATCCCTCACCGCATGGCTGTGGTGCCTGGGCATCATGGCCGTGGTCAGCCTGTTCGCCTGGTATTCGGCACTGCACCGCTTGCGCATGGTGAGTGGCACGCCCACCTCGCGCATCGGTTCCGCCGCCCAGGGCTATGCCGAACTGATCGGGCACGGCAGCTTCGACGGCACGCCGACCTATGCCCCTTACTCGCACCTGCCCTGCCTGTGGTATCGCTACAAGGTCGAGGTGCGCAACCGCAAGAACGAATGGCGAGTGGAAAGCACGGGCGAAAGCCATGCGCCTTTCGTCATCGATGACGGTACCGGCAAATGCGTGGTCGACCCGCAGGGAGCGGAGATCATCACCAGGCACAAGGACACTTGGCATGTGGCCGACTATCGCTACACCGAATGGAAGCTGATCGACCTTGACCACATCTACACGCTCGGCGAATTCAAGACGGCGGGCGGCAGCAATAGCACGCTGACCCACAAAGAACTGGTGAACCAGGTGCTAACGGAATGGAAGATGGACAACGAGAACCTGCTGCAGCGCTTCGACCTGGACGGCAACGGCGTGCTCGATATGCAGGAATGGATGCTGGCGCGGCAGGCGGCCAAGCGCGAGGCGGAAAAGCGCCTGGCCCAGGCGCGCAGCGAGCCGGACACCCACTTCATGCTGCAACCGCGCGACGGGCGCCTGTTCCTCATCAGCAATCTCGACCCGGCCAAGCTCGCCCGCCGCTACGCCCTGTGGACCTGGGCGCACGTACTCATCTTCTTCGGCGCGCTCGCTGCGCTGGCCTGGCTCTACCAGCAACCGGCGTTCTGAACCGGCTCAGAACAGCTCGACGTCCCCGCTCACCGGCTTCTGCTCGATCGTATGCAGGTAATTGATCTCCTGCTCGGCGATGGTGTTGTTATGCAGTGAGCGCAGGCGCTTGACGCGCACCTTGCCGGTCAGCGGGAAGAACACCACAATGCGCGGGAAGATATCGCCCACATCCTCGGAGGTGACGCGCAGCCCTTCCGTCGCGATGTAATCGCGCGCAAACGCGATGTTGCGCATACCGACGTCGGTCATGTTGGCCAGTATCCTGCCGCCGCCGAACAGCTTCACTTCGAGATTCTCGCGGCTGCCGCCGTTCTTCATGATCTCGTTGATCAGGTGCTCCATGGCGAAATTGCCATAGCGCGTCGCCGAACCCAGACCGGCGGCCTTCCAGCCGTCCTGGTCGGCCGAAGCGGGCAGCATGAAATGGTTCATCCCGCCGACACCGGTGACCCGGTCGCGGATACATGCCGAGATGCAGGAGCCCAGCGTGGTGTAGATGCCTTCATCGTTCTTGGTGACGTAATACTGGCCCGGATTCAGCCGCGCCGAGACCGCCCCGAACGAGTCGTTCCACGCGCGCTTGATGTGCTCGAACCCCGGCAAGGCCAGCTGCAAACGAGTGTTGTTGGGTGGGATGGCCATGGTGATCACTTGCCGATGAATAGCTGCTCTGCCTCGGCGATCTGCTCCTGCGCTTCCGTCACCGTGTCCGCCATCACCTCGCCGGCATCCAGCCCCACCATCTCCCAGGCACGCGGATCGATGGGAGAGACATCGGCGGGATCGAGCGTCTGCGTTTCCGCCATCAGGGCCAGGATGTTGGCGATGTGCACCAGCGCGACTTCGCGCGGGAAGTCCTTGGCCGCAGCGATGTCATGATGGTATTCGATGCACTCTGCCAGCATCGGTGGCAGTTTCCATTGTCGTGCCAGTTCGCCACCGACTTGCGCATGGTCGAATGCCATGATCTGGCGTTCGGCCTGATAGACCGGCAACTCGTCGGCGCTATCCAGCACCAGCAACAAGGCTTCCTTGGCTTGTTGCGGCATGCGGTTGAAGATCACCAGCTGGCCGATGTCGTGCAGCAAGCCGGCGGTGAAGACCGCATCCGGATCGCACTTGCGCGCCTGTCGCGCCAGGATGCGGGCGGCCAACGCACAGTACAGGCTGTGCCGCCAGAAATGCTCCATCGACACCAGCGTATTGGGCAGCCCGGCAAACGAATTTGCCACCGAAGTCGCCAGCGCCAGATTGCGTATCTGGGCGGTGCCGATGATGGATACCGCCTTGTCGACGGTATCGATGGTGGAGGAAAAACCGTAGAAAGCGCTGTTGGCCACGCGCAGCAGGCGCGCGGTAAAGGCCGGGTCGCGTTCCGCCGCCCGGGCGATATCGTTCATCCTGCTGTTGGGATCGCCAACCAGCCGGTTGATGCGCACGAACACATCCGACAGCGAGGCCAGCTTGCCGACACTGCGCACCAATTCAGCGATATCTGTATTCATCGTCATCTACCCAGAGTGATCCGCACCGGACGGGTACCCCGCCACCTAAGCGCATACATAATACGCAATTGCCTCATTGCCGCGCGGCCCGAATTCCAGCTTGTCCGCCAGACTTCTGGCTAGCGCGATGCCGCGCCCGTGCTGCCCGCTCTCCGCCAGCGCATTCGCCTGCAAGGCGGAGACATCGAACCCCTCACCGCTATCGGCCACGCGGATCTTCACGCCGGGACGCCCATCGATCTCGACGCTTTCCATTTCGATGGTGATCGAAGCACGCTCCAGCCTGGTCAATCTCTCATCGCGCTGGGCCAGGTACAGCTCGAACCCATCCGGGCCATGCTTGACGGCTGAATCCAATCCCAGCACACCATGATCCAGGGCATTGTTGAACAGCTCGCTCAAGATCACATAAAGCGAGGAATGGTGCTCCGAGGTGACATGGAGCCGCGTCACCATCTGCATCAGCAGCGGCACGGCATCCACATATTTCAGCTCGTCCGCCCCCAGGGTGACGGCGACGCGCCACGGACTGTTCGTATCGACCTTCTCCTCGACGACGCTGGCATGATGCTCATGCGCCTGCTGCGCCTGCTGCTGGGTAATATTCACCAGCGCAATGGAGACATCGTCATGCGCGCGGCTGCCGGCCAGATGTTTTTCCAGCGCGCGCATCAGCATGTCAAAACGGTAGGACGGTGCCGCCTCCCGCAACAGGCTGACGATACGCTCGCGGCCGAATTGCGCGCCATCCGGCGACTCGGCTTCCGGCAACCCGTCGGAGAACAAGAACAACTGGCAATCCTCTTCGAAGTGGAACACCTCCACCTCCGCAGCGAATGACTTCTCGTCAAGTATCCCCAACGGCAGATAGCGCGACTTCCACTGGTGCAACAGCTCGCCGTCCTTGCCGATGAGCAGCGGGGCGGGAACGCCACCGTTCCACACCTCCAGTGCCTGCTCGCGGAAATCGACCGAGACGAGTGCCGCGCCGATGAAACGATCCACCGGCATCAGCCGGTGGATCTTGGAGTTCAATTCCTCCGCGATGCGCGAGACGGAGAAACCTTTCTTGGACATCGCATTGAAGATCTGGCTGAGCGGCAGCAGGTTCATCGCTGCGATCAAGCCGTGCCCGACGGCATCGGCCAGCATGATGTGCAGGTTACCGGACGGGGTGCGCGCAACCAGTATCAGGTCGCCGCTGTAGTGTGCTGCCGGATCGATCTTGAGCCGCACCGCCGGGTCCTGGGTACTGTGCGCGCTGGTGATGCGCGTCATGATGTCGCTGCCGATGCGCAGCTCCTCCTCGGTCTGGTCGTAATAGCTCTCCAGCGCGGTTATCTTCTCCGCCAGCTTCTGGTACAGCTCCTGGATATGTGCCATAAAACGATTGAAGGCCCGCGCGATCTGGCCGACCTCGTCCGTCCCGCCGACATTGGCGCACATCGAGAAATTGCCAGTATCCTGCGCCAGCTGCATCACCGCCACCAGATCGCTCACCGACCGGGTGATGCTGCGAATGAGGCCGCCGATGATGAAGAACAGGATGAACTGCAGCATGATCTGGCCGACGATCAGCACATCGCTGAAGCGCTCCATCTTCTTGTATTCTTTTTCCAGATTGACGGTCAGGCTCACCGTGCCGAGCGTCGTCCCCTCCGGCACCTTATGGCAGTCCAGGCAATTGGTGCCGTAATATTCGCGCTGCGCCGCAAATGGCGTGACCACGCGCAACTTCCTGTCGCGCAGGTTGAAGCTGGACTGCACGGCGTTCGACTTGGCCGCCAGCTGGTCGAGCTCATCGCCCGGCCACTCCACTTCAAGGCCGCTGCCGAACTGCTTCCTGACCGCCTCGGTTCGCACCAGATGGAAATCCTCCACTCCATGCTGGGCCGACATTTTCTTGAAGAAGACGGAACGGACTTCGGGATTGCCGATGGTGCCGCTCAACATCATGGAGTTCAGCGCAAGCAACGATTGCGTGGCACTTTCCTGCGTGCGTACCCGGACATCTTCCAGCATCTTCGCTTCGAATTTGCCCATCACCAGCATATGGGCGAGCGGCAGCGAGACCAGCAACGTGAGCTGAATGGCCAGATGCAGCTTGAAGTGCAACGGCAGATTGTGCCACCAGGTTCTCATGGACTATCGGCTGCCCGCATGGATAAAGCGATCCGGCCCTCTCAAACCCCGCCCTTGATGGTGAACAAACGATTGAAGTTGGCCACTTCCAGAACCTGATTGACCGCACTCGACGGATTGCGCAGCACCACCGAGCGATTGGCCGATTTGGCGCGCTCGTTCAGCAGCATCAGCATGCCCAGCGCCGAGCTGTCGATATACTCCAGCCGGCTCATCTCCACCTCGATCTCCTGCACGGCCGGATCCTCAAGGAACCTGGAATAGGCCTCCTTGAAATCGCGATGAACCTGAAAATCGAAACGGCCGCGCATCACGATACGGCCCACGTTGTCCAGCACTTGCGTATCAATCGCCATGTTCCCCTCCCTGTTGATATTTCAAACCCGATTGCTCTTCCCGCTATGCGCGGCCAGATAATCCAGGCTGCGCTGCGCAATGTTCTGCAGCGGCAGCACCTCGCTGGCCCCGCCGGCGGCGATCGCCTCTTTCGGCATGCCGAACACCACGCAGCTCTCCTCGTCCTGCGCAATGGTGTACGAACCGGCATTCCTCATCTCCAGCAAACCCTGCGCGCCGTCTTTGCCCATGCCGGTAAGGATGATGCCCAACGCGTTGGCGCCGGCGACATTGGCGGCCGAACGGAACAGCACATCCACCGAAGGACGGTGCCGGTTCACCGGCGGCCCCTGATTCAGTTCGGTCATATAGTTCGCGCCGCTGCGCTTCAGCAACAGATGCGAATGCCCGGGCGCGATATAGGCGTGCCCCGGCAGGATGCGCTCGTTATGCTCCGCCTCCTTCACCGAGATCTTGCACAGGCTGTCCAGGCGCTCGGCAAACGACTTGGTGAAATTCTCCGGCATGTGCTGCGTCACCAGTATCCCCGGCACATCGGCTGGCAGGCGGATCAATACCTCCTTGATCGCCTCGGTGCCGCCGGTCGAAGCACCGATGATGATCAGCTTCTCGGTGGAGGAGAAGCGCCCTCCCGCCATGCTCGGCAAGATGGCATCGGCAGAGAGCCGTTCCTCGATATTGCGGGCGGATTGTGGCGATGCAACCGGCTTGTTCGCCGCCTTGCGCACACGGGACTGCGCGGCCGCCCGGATCTTGTCGGTGATCTCGCTTGCATATTCCTCCATGCCGCGCGCGATATCCATCTTCGGCTTGGAGACGAAGTCGACCGCGCCCAGCGCCAAGGCGCGGAAGGTGATGTCCGATCCGCGCTCGGTCAGCGTCGAGACCATCACCACCGGCATCGGCCGCAGGCGCATCAGCCGCTCCAGGAAATCCAGCCCGTCCATCTTGGGCATCTCCACATCGAGCGTCAGCACATCGGGATTCAACGACTTGATCATCTCGCGCGCCACCAGCGGGTCCGGCGCCGCGCCCACGCACTCCATGTCTTTTTCGTGATCGATGATCTCCTTCATCACGCTGCGGATCAGTGCCGAGTCATCGATCACCAGTACTTTTATCTTCCGATTTTCCATATTCGCTTCAACTTGAACCTGGCCTGCCACGGCAGGGCATCAAAACAGATCGACATCGCCCTCGATCCTGGAAAACAGCAACCGCGACTTGTAATCATTCTCGCGATTGATGATGGTGTCGTTATGCACGGTCTTCAGCTTCTTCACCCGTACCAGCCCGCTCTGCGGGAAGAAGTAGACCTTGCGCGGAAAGATATCGAGCATGTCCTGCGCCGCGACGTGGATCTTCTCGGTCTCCAGATAGCGCAACACGAACTCGGCGTTGCCCTCCCCCACCGTGTTCACGGTGAACCCGCGCAGCACCGCCGCCCCGCCGAACACCTTGGCCTCGAGATTGCCCCGCTTCGCCCCCATCTTCAGCAACTGGTTGATCAGTATCTCCATGGCATACGAACCGTAACGCGCCGAATCGCCCAATGGATTGCTGTCCGGCCCGTTGTGCGGAAGCATGAAATGGTTCATCCCGCCCATGCCGCTGACCCTGTCGCGGATGCACGCACAAACGCAAGATCCCAGCACCGTCACCAGCAGCATGTCGCGTGCAGTGGCATAGTATTCGCCGGGAAGTATCTTGACCGCTTCGATGTTGTGTTCGCGGTCGAAATAAACATCCGGCGCCAACAGCTCTTCATACGGATGTTCAGACATAACCGCCCATGCTTTCCTGACCGCTCATCTTGATAGACGGCTCATTTTCCCACATGTCGGGGTGGAGCCGCAGTTTTTGCCAACTCGTAGACGGATTTGCCGCGCAAACTGAAAACATGACCGGCATTGTGGAAACTTTCCGAATGGCCGGCGAACAGCAAACCGTTCGGCTGCAACAGCGGTGCGAAGCGCTCCAGTATCTTGAGCTGCGTCTGTTTGTCGAAATAGATCATCACGTTCCGGCAAAAGATCGCATCCAGAGGGCCGCGGATCGGCCATTCATTATCCAGCAGATTGATCTGCCGGAAAGTGATCAGCGCTTGCAGCTCCGGCCGCACCTTGACGAAACCGGCATGCGCCCCCGTCCCCTTGAGGAAGAAGCGCTTCACGATTTCGGGAGCAAGCTTCTCCACGCGCTCCATCGCATACACGCCGGCCTCGGCCTTCGCCAGGACGTTGGTATCCACATCGCTGGCGATGATGGAGACCGGCGGAGTGAAGGTGCCAAAGGCATCCACCAGCGTCATCGCCATGGAATAAGGCTCCTCGCCGGTAGAGGAAGCGGAACACCAAAGCGAGATGGGATGGCGCTGCTTGAGCGCATGCTCGGCCAGCAAAGGAAAATGGTGTGCCTCGCGGAAGAACGAGGTCAGATTGGTGGTCAGCGAGTTGACGAAAGCCTCCCACTCGGCCTCGTTGCTGTTTTCGAGCAAAGCCAGATACTCGGCAAAGGTCTTGATGCCGGTCGCGCGCAAACGCCTCGCCAAGCGGCTATAGACCATGTCCTGCTTGGACTTGTTGAGCGATATTCCGGCACGGGCGTAGATCATCTTGCGCACGCGCTCGAAATCCCCCTCCGTGAAATCGAATTCACGGTCACGGCCGCTGTTGGACAACAAGTTCTCGTTCATAACACCCTAAATGAATCCAGCCCATATCCCGGTCGCAGCATCAAGCCACCTGTCACGCGGCGCCCTTGCCCGCTTTCGGCCGGGTTCCGGCAGCCGCCGGTTTGCGTGAGGCGATGGGCGCCACAACAAGCTTGGCGGCCGCATTACCGGAATTCTGCTGCATCGACAATTTGAAGGTCGCCATCGATTTGGCCAAATTGTACGACTGCTCCTCCATAGATTCGGCCGCGGCGGCCGCTTCTTCCACTAGGGCGGCATTCTGCTGGGTGACTTCGTCCATCTGGGTGATGGCGGTGTTCACTTGCTCGATGCCCTGACTCTGCTCCTGCGAGGCGGCGGTGATCTCGCTCATGATATCGGCCACGCGGCGGATGGAGGTGACGATCTCTTCCATGGTCTGGCCGGCCTGCGCCACCAGTTTGCTGCCGCCGTCGACTTTCTCGACCGAGTCGCCGATCAGGGTCTTGATCTCTTTGGCTGCGGCGGCACTGCGTTGTGCCAGATTGCGCACTTCGCCCGCCACGACGGCAAAGCCGCGGCCTTGTTCGCCGGCGCGGGCGGCTTCCACCGCTGCGTTCAGCGCCAGGATGTTGGTCTGGAACGCGATGCCGTCGATCACGCTGATGATGTCGACGATCTTGCGCGAAGACTCGTTGATCGAGTCCATGGTGGTGACGACTTCATGCACTACCGTTCCCCCCTTGGCGGCCACCTCCGAAGCGCCGATCGCCAGCTGGTTGGCCTGTTTGGCGTTCTCGGCGTTCTGTTTCACGGTCGAGGTCAGCTCTTCCATGCTGGCTGCGGTTTCTTCCAGGCTGGAGGCTTGCTCTTCGGTGCGCTGCGACAGGTCGCTGTTGCCGGACGCGATCTCTTTGGAAGCGGTGTTGATGGTATCGATCGAAGACTTCACATCGCCGATCAGGGTGCGCATACCGTCTTGCATCGCCTTCATGGAACGCAACAACTGCCCGACTTCGTCGTTCCTGGCGAGGTTTATCGGCGCACACAGGTCTCCTGCCGCCACGCTGCACGCAACCTGATGTGCCGATTTCAGCGAGCTCATGATGCTCCGCATCAGCATCAGGCCAATGAACGCCCCCAATAGCACGCCCGCAATGATCGAGGTGATGGCAAGAGTGCGGATATGTTCGTAGCGATCCACTGCGGCGGCATATTCATGTGCCGCGCCATCGAGCTGGAATTTCATGAGGCTTTGAATATCGACACCGACAGGCTCATACGTCGTGCGCACCTTCTCCACCACGATCTGGTTGGCGAGCTTGATGTCGTTGGCGCGCAGCGCGGCTATCGCCGGCCGCAAGCCTTCGCTCACGAAACGTTTCCTGTCCTGCGCAAACCGATCCGCCAAACTCTTCTCCTCTGGCGACAGCGGCAAGGCCATGTACGTTTCCCATATCTTGGTGATGCTGGCGATGTTTTGTTCCACTTCCTGCGTGTTCTTCTGTATCACCTCCGGCGTCGGCGTCACCAAGGCAACGGCGATGCGCAAGCGATTGGTCAGCAGCAGCTTTTGAATCTCGGCGATATGCCCCATCGGAACGGCGCGTTCCTGATAAACACTGAGCAATCCCTCGTTGGTCTTGCCCATGCCGACCAAGCCGAGCACACCCAAGCCAACGGCCAGCAGCGAAAGCAGGGAAAGCACGACAATCAGCCGCGCACGAATGGTAAGGCTGGAAAGTCCACCCAACAGTCCCCGGATACCGGTCCTGGCCACCGCGCCTTCCTTGATCTGCAAGCCGCGCGCCTTGCCTTCGCGAAACAGCTTGTATGCCTGGGCGGCCGCTTCAACCTGCGCGCGTTCCGGTTTGGAACGGACCGACATGTAACCCGTCACCTGCCCGTTCTCGTAGATGGGCGAGGCGTTCGCCTGCACCCAATAGAAATCGCCGTTCTTGCAACGATTCTTGACCAGCCCCACCCAGGTGCGTCCGGCCTTGAGACTCTTCCACAGGTCGGCGAATGCTTCCGGCGGCATATCCGGGTGACGCACGATGTTGTGCGACACACCGATCAACTCGTCTTCCATGAACCCGCTGACGCGCAGGAACGCCTCATTGATGTAGGTGATGCGCCCCTTCAGATCGGTCTTGGAAATGATCGAGTCCGCTTCCGAAAGGACGTACTCCCGATTGGTAACCGGCATATTTATTTTCATGATCTCCTCACTGCCTTGCTTTCCAATTAATTGGTTTTGTATATTGGAAAGTTGTACTAAACCCTAAAACTCCTGCCACTCCCCGTCGTCGCCCGACTTGGCTTTCGGCTTGGCCGGCGCTTTGCCGGCTGGCTTCGGTGCCGCGATGGCTTTCCGGGCCGGGGCTGCCGCAGGCGCGGCGGCCGGTTTGGCTGCGGCCGGGGCGCGTGCCGCCACGACCTGGGTCGCGTTGTCGTCCACCTTGAACGTCGCCACCGATGCGGCCAGGTTCTGGGCCTGTTCTTCCAGCGATTCGGCCGCAGCCGCAGCTTCTTCCACCAGGGCGGCGTTCTGCTGGGTCACTTCGTCCATCTGGGTGATGGCGGTGTTCA
>DATGWO010000013.1:0-42412 GCA_035299445.1 Sideroxyarcus sp. | reverse complement strand
GGTGGGCAGGTGGCCACCACGGTTGCGGTCGACTTCCTTGTCGGCCAGTTCGGCACCTGCCTGGGCGATGGCGAGCTGGTGGTTGTTGTTGCGGGCGTCTGTCACCCATTGTTCGGCATTGGCCGGTTGCGGGGTGTCGAGGTTGAGTTGCTGGCCGAGCGGGTTGAGTTCGGCCGGAGTAGCGTTGGTGAGTTGTTGCAGGCTGCGGCGTTTGATCTCGAGGTTGCTCTGGGCGGCGATCTCCTGGGCGACGATGAGGTCGTAGCGGGCCTGGGCTTCGTGGGTGTCGGTGATGGTGGCGGTGCCGACTTGGAAGTTGCGTTTGGCCTGTTCGAGTTGTTCGGCGATGGCGGTCTTCTGGGCGGCGGCGAGCTGGACGCTGTCCTGGGCGATGAGGACGTCGAAGTAGGTCTGGGCGACGCGCAGGATGAGGTCTTGTTCGGCGAGTTTGAACTGGGCTTCGCTCTGGGCGACCTGCAGGTCGGATTCGGTGTACAGCGCCCAGTTCTGTTCGCGGAACAGCGGCTGAACGAGGCTGACGCCGTAGCCGTGGGTGTTGTATTTCTTGTTGAAGTCGACCGGCGGCGCACCGGCGGTGGTGGTGACGTCGTTCATGGTACTGCTGGCGGTGAGGTTCACGCTGGGCAGCATGAGGGCGCGGCCTTGGGTGAGTTTCTCGCGGCCGGCCTCGCGCGCGGCGCGGGCCGCGGCGAATGCGGCGTCCTGGCTTTGCGCGGCATGGTAGATGTCGAGCAGGTCGGCGGCGTATGCCTGCGGGCCGAGGGCCAGGGCCAGGAGTACGCTGATCGCAACTTTTGAATATTTCATGGTTCGTTCTCCGGAATTCAAACCTTCGCCTCGGCAGCGGCCAGCGGGACGCGCCTGACCTTCCTGACCAGGCCACGCAACCACTCGATGAAATCATCCACATAAGTGAACACCACCGGGATCACCAGCAGGCTGAGGAAGGTGGAAGTGATCAGGCCGCCGATCACCACGATGGCCATCGGCGAGCGGAAGCTGCCGTCGCCCATGCCGACGTCGAGCGCCACCGGCAGCATGCCGGCGCCCATCGCCATGGTGGTCATCACGA
Source organism: Sideroxyarcus sp. (assembly GCA_035299445.1). Taxonomy (GTDB): domain Bacteria; phylum Pseudomonadota; class Gammaproteobacteria; order Burkholderiales; family Gallionellaceae; genus Sideroxyarcus. The sequence continues at coordinate 41,319 of DATGWO010000013.1, read as the reverse complement.
TGGGGCGCGCGCGCTTCTTGCACGCATCGAGCAAGGCATCGGTGCGGCTCATGCCGCGCACACGCCGCGACACGATGGCGTATTCCACCAGCAGGATGGAGTTCTTGGTGGCGATGCCCATCAGCATGATGATGCCGATCATCGACGGCATCGAGATCGCCGTGTGCGTGATGAACAGCGCCATGAACGCGCCGGGGATGGACAGGATCAGCGCCCACAAGATGGTGGCCGGCTGCATGAAGTCCTTGAACAGCAGCACCAACACGATGTAGATGCACAGCACGCCGGTGAACATGGCGAGGCCGAAGCTGGCGAACAGCTCGATCATCATTTCGGCATCGCCGACCGGCGCGATCGCCACGCCTTCGGGCAGGTTCTTCAGCGACGGCAATGCCAGCGCGGCGGCCTGCACCTTGCCCAGCGGCTGACCGGCCAGTTCCACTTCGAAGGTGATGTTGCGCTGGCGGTCGAAGCGGTCGATCTGTGCGGGACCGCTCTCCAGCGTCAGCGTCGCCACGTTGCCGAGCATCACCGGACCGTGCGAACCCTGCACCACCAGGCGCGACAGCAACCCGATGTCCTCGCGCGCATCATCGCGCAACTTGACGATGATGGGCAGTTGCCGCTCGGGCAGGTTGAGCTTGGCCAGCGACTGGTCGTAGTCGCCATTGGTCGCCACGCGCAGGGTCTCGGCGATGGCACCGGTGGTCACGCCGAGATCGGCTGCCTTGGCGAAGTCGGGACGCACCACCACTTCGGGGCGCAGCACGCTGGAGTTGGACACCACGTTGCCGACACCCGGGATGGTGCGCAACTCCTGCCCCACCTTGAGCGCATGCTCGGCCAGCAGCTTGCCGTTCTCGCTGGTCAGCACCACCTGGTATTTGTCGGATGCCGCCCCCAGGCCGACCTTCACGCGCACGCCGGGCAACACGGTCATCGCCTCGCGTAGCTCGTCCTCGATCTCCTGCTTGCGTTTCTTCCGTTCGTTCTTGGGTTTCAGCTGGATGGACAGCGTCGCCTTGCGCGCCTCCGGTGCACCGGTGGGTTCGAACGCGTTGCCGCCGGTGGCACCGCCGCCGATGGCGGTATACACCATCACCACATCGGGATTCTTCATCACGAGACGGCGCGCCTCTTCCGCCAGCGCATAGGTCTGCTCGAACTTGCTGCCGGGCGGCAATGTCAGGTTGATCTGCGTCTGCGACAGGTTGTCCTTGGGCTGGAAGGCGGTGGGCAGCGTACCCGCCAGCAGGAAGGAGCCGAAGAAGAACGCGGCCGTGGCGAACAGCGTCTTGATGCGGTTATTCAGGCACCACTGCGCCCAGACCAGATAGATCTCCAGCCACTTCGGCGTGGGGTGCGCCTCGCGCGGACGCAGGATGTAGGCCGACATCATCGGCGTCAGCAAACGCGCCACCACCAGTGAGAAGATCACCGCCACCGCGGCAGTCCAGCCGAACTGCACGAAGAATTTGCCCGGGATGCCGCTCATGAACGCGGTCGGCAGGAACACGGCCACCAGCGTGAAGGTGGTGGCGATCACCGCCATGCCGATCTCGTCGGCCGCCTCCATCGCCGCCTCGTAGGGCGACTTGCCCATCTCGAGGTGGCGCATGATGTTCTCGATCTCGACGATGGCGTCGTCCACCAGCACGCCGACCACCAGCGACAGGGCCAGCAGCGTCACCATGTTGACGGTGAAACCGAACAGGTACATCAGCGCGAAGGTGGGGATCACCGCCAGCGGCAAGGCAGTCGCCGCCACCACGGTGGCGCGCGTGTTGCGCAGGAAGAAGATCACCACGATCACCGCCAGCAGCGCACCCTCGAAGATCATCTCCATCGAGCCCTTGTAGGTCTCGTATACCTGGTCGACGGTGTTGAACACCTTCTCCACGGTCAGCTCGGGATGAGTCTGCTTGAGTTTCTCCAGCGCCTTGCTGACGCCGTCGGCTACCGCCACATCGCCCGCGCCGAGCGAGCGCACGATCTCGAAACCTACCACCGGCCGGCCGTCATGCAGCGCAGCGCTGCGCCGCTCGGCGATGGTGTCGGTCACCGTCGCCACCTGGTTCAGGCGCACATAGCGGCCGTCGCGCAGGGCGATCTCCATCTGCGCCAGTTCGGCGGCGGTCTGCACCGTCGCCACGGTGCGCACGGATTGCTCCATGCCGCCGAGGTCGGCACGTCCGCCCGGCGCCTCCTGCTGGATCTGGCGCAACTGGCCGGAGACTTCCGCCGCCGTCAGGTTGAGCGCCAGCATCTTGGTCGGGTCGAGTTCGACACGCACCTGCCGCGTCACCCCGCCGACGCGACTCACCGCACCGACACCTTTCACCCCGAGCAGCAGCTTGGTGATGTTGTTGTCGACGAACCAGGACAGCTCCTCCTCACTCATGTTCGGCGAGGAGACGGTGTAGGTGAGGATGGGTTTGCCGCTCAGCTCCACCTTGTTGATCACCGGGTCGAGCATCTCCTTCGGCAAGTCGCTGCGGATGCGCGAGACGGAGGAACGCACATCCTCCAGCGCATCATGCGAGTTGCGTTCGAGACGGAACTCCGCCGAGATGGTGGCGGATCCTTCGCGTACATTGGAATACAGATGTTTCAGCCCCTGCGAGCTGGCCAGCGCGTTCTCGATCTTGCGCACGACCTCGGTCTCCATCTGGTCCGGCGAGGCGCCCGGCATCGATGCGGTCACCGTCACCATCGGCAGGTCGATGTCGGGGAACATCTGTATCTTCATGGCCTTGAACGCCATGATGCCGAGGAAGGTGAGCATGGCGAATCCCAGCAGCGCCGGGATCGGATTGCGGATCGACCAGGCAGAGATGTTCATTTCACCACCTGCACGACATCACCTTCGGCCAGGAACGCGCCGCCGGTCTCCACCACCGGCTCGCCTGTCTTCAGCCCCTGCTTGATCTCGATGCGATCGCCGCTGCGCTGGCCGAGTCTCACCGTGCGCTCATGCACGCGGTTGTCGCTTCCCACGGTCAACACATAGGCGGCGCTGCCGCGGCGCAGCACCGCCGATTGCGGCAGCGAAGCGAGCGTGCGCCTGCCGCCGCTGACATCGAAGGTGCCGCGCGCGTAGACGCCGGCGATGATGCCGCTGCTGTCGGGCAGCGTGACCAGCGCATAACCATAGCGCGTCTTCGGATCGACCGCCGGCGAGATCGCGCGCACCGTTCCCTTGAGCACGCGGTCTTCACCGATGACGACCTCGGCCGCCATGCCCTTGCGCAACGACATCAACTCCTCCGCCGTCATCTCGGCGCGCCATTCCAGCCGCCCTTTGCGGATCAGTCGGAACAGTTCCACTCCGGGCTGCGCGGTCGAACCCGCATTCGCGTTCGCCGCCGAGATCACGCCGTCATCCGGCGCCACGATACGCCCTTGGACCGCCCCTTCACCGTCGCTGCCGGAGCGCGCGAAGTTGTCCAGCGTAACCAGCACATCGCCGCGCTGCACGCGGTCGCCGATGCTGGCTTTCACCTCGGCGATGCGCAGCCCCTGCACCTGTGCGCTGATGATGGCTTCCTGCCAGGGGATGATGCTGCCGTTCGCCGCCAGCGTGTGCGACCACTTGTCGTCGCGCAGCGTGGTGGTGCGCACCGTCAATGCAGGGCGGCTCACGCCGGGTGCCGCTGCTTCTTCCGCCACGCTGTTGCCGGCCAGCCATGCCGCGCCGCCGGCCACTACCAGCCCGGCCAGAGCGAATTTGACGATGCTGCGTTTGTGTTCGATGTAGATGCTCTTCATTTTTTCTTTCCTTTCGCTGCCGCTCTCTGTCGCCATTGGTCCGCCCGTTCCACCCGCATCACTTCTTCGCCCGCGCCGTAGCGGCCCGGCGCGAGCGCTCGGCTTCGATCAGCGCGGTAGCGTATCCAGTCAGCCGCTCGACCATCTGCTCCTGCGCCTTCTGTCCGTCAAGCAACTTGGGGGAGAAGTATTCGAGCGCCGAGTGGTTGTGGAAGAACACCGTCGCGATGCCGAACAAGGCGAAGGTCAGTCTGTCCACCTCGGCATCCGGCTTCTTCAGCCCGAACTCACGGCACAACAAGGCTTGTATCTTTTCGTGATTGGGACGCAGCGCCTGCAGCATGGCATCGCCCAGCACGCCGCTGGGTTCCGCATCCTCACGCGCATGCAGCCGGATGAACAGTTTCAGCATCGGATCTTCTTCCGCTGTCGCCGGGAACAGCCAGCCGTAGAAGGCCTGCAGCGCCTGCGGCAGCGTCACCTGTGCGATATCCATCTTGACCAGGGTGTTGCATTCTTCCAGGAACGGCAGACGGAACACTTCGCGATACAGCTCCGCCTTGTCACCAAAGTAATAATGGATGGAGGCCAGATTGACCCCGGCACGCTTGCAGATCTCGCGCGTGGTCGCGGCGTGGTAGCCGACCTCGGCGAACACCTCGGCCGCCGCCTGTAGCAGGCGCCAGCGCGTCTCCTCCTGTGCGGTCGGCTGGTGGCCGAACAGGCGCTGTGCCGCCTGCATCAACAGGCAGCCCGATCGTTTCTTTGTTGCAGCGGTCATGCTTCGTCCCGGGATTCTGGAAAGGTGGCGAACGTTAATTCAGTCATTTGATTAAGTCAAGCGACTGAATTATTAAAACAGCAGGCGATAAAAAAGCCGGCAACACTGCCGGCTTGGCTTGCGATCCAGGCCTGCCTACCCTTCTATCGTCCGGTAGACCACCTCGACCACCACCAATTCCTCGACTCCGCCCGGCAGTTGCAGCTTCACCGCATCGTCCGCCCGCGCCTTGAGCAGCGTGCGCGCCAGCGGCGATATCCAGCTGATATGCCCCTTGCCCGCGTCCGCCTCGTCGATGCCGACGATGCTGTAGGTACGCTCGGTGCCATCCTCGTGACACACCGTGACGGTGGCGCCGAAGAACACTTGCTCGCAGCCCTGCCGCTGCTGCGGATCGATGACCTCGGAATTCTCCATGCGCTTGGCAAGGAAGCGCAGACGGCGATCGATCTCGCGCAGGCGCTTCTTGCCGTAGATGTAGTCGCCGTTCTCGGAACGGTCGCCGTTGGAAGCCGCCCACGCCACGGTCTGCACCAGTGCCGGACGTTCTACATCCAGCAGATGCATGTACTCATCTTTCAGCCGGCGATAACCGGCCGGCGTCATGTAGTTCTTGCTGCCGGCCGGGATCGCCGTCAGCGGCGACGACTCATCGTCGTCTGCATCATCGGTCTCGCGGGTAAAAGCTTTGCTCATCGTGTCGATACGCCTGTTGGATCGTGGCGCAAATGGTAACCGAAAAAAACCAGCCGGATCGCTATCGATAGCGCGGCGGGCGCTCAAGCATAGTGCCGGCGCAAATACCCGATGATGTCGTCCGATTCATACATCCACTGCACCTGGCCTTGCGCATCGGCGATGCGCAAACACGGCGTCTGGATCTTGCCGCCGCCCTGCAGCAACGCAGCACGATGTTCCGGATCATGCTGCGCATCGCGCAGCTCGATCGGCAAAGACAAGCGCCCCATCTCGTGGCGCACCTTGATGCAGAACGGGCAGGTCTTGAAGTGGTACAACGCCAGCTTGCCGCACTCCAGATCGACCTGCCGTTGCGCCTCTGTGCTGCGCACGATGCCCTTCGGCATCCCCAGTCTTGCCCATAGCAGCATGAACGGCATCAACGCCAGACGCAGTCCCCTGAAAAACAGTCTCATCACTACTCTCTCCTTTACATCGGCACTACGCCGAATCCGCCGACCGTATGCGCGAAAGCAAGGACGGCCGCCAGCATGAGCGTCAGCCATACGGACAGCAGGTCGTCCGCAGTCAGTTCAGGCATGATGGCTCAGGGCAATTCGTAACCGAACCCGTGCAGCACTTTCTTCGCCTTCTCGCTCTTGAGGAAATTGAGGAACGCCTGCGCCGCAGCCTGGTCTTTCGCGCCGGACAACATCACCGCGCTCTGCCGGATCGGCTTATGCAGATCGGCAGGCACCAGCCACCATGAACCCGCCGCGATCTTGCCGTCGTGCATGATCTGCGACAGCGCGATGAAACCCAGTTCGGCATTCTCCGTGGCGATGAACTGCCAGGTCTGCGCGATGTTCTCGCCCTTCACCAGTTTGCGCTGCATGGCGTTCCACATGATGAGCTTCTCCAGCGTCTCTTTCGCCGCCACGCCATAAGGCGAGAGTTTCGGATCGGCGATGGCCAGCTTCTCGAAATTGCCCCTGTTCAGCACCGCCGCCTTGTCATCCACAAAGCCGGGTTGCACGCTCCACAGCACCAGCCTGCCGGTGGCATAGACAAAGCGCGAACCGACGACCGCCAGCCCTTCCTGCATCAGGCGCTTCGGGATCGCCTCGTCCGCGGCCAGCAACACATCGAATGGCGCGCCGCCCTTGATCTGCGTATAGAACTTGCCGGTCGCACCGAGACTGACCTTCACCGTATGGCCGCTTTCCTTCTGGAACAGCGGCACGAGGTGTTCCATCGGTGCGGCAAAATTGGCCGCCACGGCAACGCTAACCTCGGCAGCGCACACCGGCACACTCGCCAATCCGAACCACAACACGACTGCGGCAACCAGGCCGCGCAGGGAAAAGATGTTCATCTCCGACTCCGTTACATCCAAGAATGGCTGCAATGATAACAAGCCGGATGAATGCCGGAGCGAACTATGTTTAGTGTTCCGCATCTACGCCCGCGACAAGCGATTTGCCCTTACAATCGCGCGCCCTCAAATCAACGCAATCAAAAGGAGTCTCCACATGAAAAGAACTTTCGGCACGCTGCTGCTCAGCGTCTGGCTGATCGCCACCGGCCTGTCCCACCTGCTGCATCTCAGTTTTTCGGGCATGGGCACGGTCATGGCGATCGTCGCAACCGCTGCCGGCGCCTTGATCCTGCAGGGTCTTTAAGCACCCATAAAAAAACGGCATCCTGATGGATGCCGTTCTTCTGCAGAACTGCTTTTCAGCAGTCACCTAAAACAGATTACTCCTTCTTTCTGGTCAGCACGATATAGCCGACCACGGCAAGCACGATACCCAGCAGCCACATCCAGTATGTTTCCAGGAAGCCCGGCGCAGCGACCGGCTCGATCGGTTGGACCGTCACCGGAGCCGGCTCAACCGGAGCAGGTGCCGGTGCTGCTTGCGGCGCTGGGGCGGGCGCCGGGGCCGGCGCGGCGACCGGAGCCGGCTCGGCGGCCTTGGGTGCCTCAACCTTTGGCTGTACTTTCTTCTTGGCCTTCTTGACGGCGGGTTTGGCGGCAATCTGCTCGGTCTTGACTACCGGGGCAGCCGCCGATTTCTTGGCGACTGCCGGAGCCGCTTCTTCGGCAGCAACTGCCGGAGCGGCAGCCGGCTCGGCGACTGTCGCCGGTTCTGCGGTCACGGCTGCCGGTTCGGCGATCACCTCTTCCTTCGGCTTGGTGGCGCAAGCCGACAAAGCGAACAATGAAACCAGCAGGGCTAGGGGTAATGCGGCGGTGCGCAGTTTTGTCATGATGCTCTCCAACAAGGTGGTTGATGAAATCGGTACACCATCCTCCCACAGTTATCCATGCCAGGCAAACGCCTTGCAAGCCCATCTCCTCCCGCAACCATTCGCCCGTGCTTGCCGGTGCACCCGCTTGCGCTTCGGAAAATCTACCTAGAATCCCGTATTGAGCGTTTGCTCGAAGGCAACTAGCATCGAGGTCGACTGTTGGACGCAAGCTGCACTCGACAAGGAGAAGCACATGATCCACGCCTATGCCGTATCAGAACCCAAGGGCATACTCAAACCGTTCGAGTACGACCCGGGCGAGTTGAAGCCGCATGAAGTGGAGATCGATGTCATTTATTGCGGCATCTGCCACAGCGACCTGAGCATCATCGACAACGAATGGGGGTTCAGCCAGTACCCAGTCGTCCCCGGACACGAAGTGGTGGGCCGCATCGGCAAGATCGGAGACCAGGTCAAGGGACTGTCCATCGGCCAGTACGTCGGCCTGGGCTGGCATGCGGGCTACTGCAACGAATGCGCGTCCTGCCATGACGGCGACCACAACCTGTGCGCCACCGCCCAAGCCACCATCGTCGGCCATCACGGCGGCTTCGCCGACAAGGTGCGCGCGGCGGCGAACAGTGTGATTCCCATCCCGGACGGCATCGACCTCGAATCGGCGGGGCCGCTGTTCTGCGGCGGCGTCACCGTGTTCAACCCGCTGCTGCAATTCGGCGTGAAGCCCACCGACAAGGTGGCGGTGATCGGCATCGGCGGCCTGGGACATATGGCACTGCAGTTCCTCAACGCCTGGGGCTGCGAAGTGACCGCCTTCACTTCGAGCGCGGCCAAGAAAGCGGAAGCCCTCAAGCTGGGCGCGCATCATGCGTTGAACTCACGCAACCCGGACGAGATCAAGGCGGCGGCGCGCAGCTTCGATTTCATCATCTCCACGGTCAACGCCAAGCTGGACTGGAACCTCTACCTGGGCACCCTGAAACCGCGCGGGCGCCTGCATTTCGTCGGTGCGGTGCTGACGCCACTCGACCTCAACGTATTCTCGCTCATCGGCGCCCAGCTCGCGGTGTCCGGGTCCCCGGTGGGCAGCCCGGCCACCATCCGCAAGATGCTGGATTTCGCCAAACGCCACGACATCCGGCCGAAGATAGAGAAGTTCCTGTTCGAGGACGTCAACCTGGCCATCGAGAGGTTACGGAGCGGCGAAGCTCGCTACCGTATCGTGCTCTGCCGCTAAAGGAGATCATCATGCCGACCGAAGCAAGCTGCCCGTTCGCGGGCACCCGCAGCAACGCTGCAGCCGGATCCAGAACGAATGCCGACTGGTGGCCCAAGCAACTCAAGCTGAACATCCTGCACCAGCATTCCGCGCTGTCCGATCCCATGGGCGAGGAATTCGACTACGCCAGGGAGTTCAACAGCCTCGACCTGAAAGCGGTGAAACAGGATCTGCTGGCGCTGATGACCGACTCGCAGGATTGGTGGCCGGCCGATTTCGGCCACTACGGCCCACTGTTCATCCGCATGGCATGGCACGCCGCCGGCACCTATCGCATCGGCGACGGCCGCGGCGGCGCGGGGCGCGGCAACCAGCGTTTCGCGCCGCTCAACAGCTGGCCGGACAACGTCAACCTCGACAAGGCGCGCCGGCTGCTGTGGCCAGTCAAGCAGAAGTACGGGCGCAAGCTCTCCTGGGCCGACCTGCTGATCCTCGCCGGCAACGTCGCGCTGGAATCGATGGGGTTCAAGACCTTCGGTTTCGGCGGCGGACGCCCGGACATCTGGGAACCGGAAGAGGACATCTACTGGGGAGCCGAGACCGAGTGGCTGGCAGACAAGCGCTACAGCGGCGACCGCGACCTGGAGAAGCCGCTCGCCGCCGTGCAGATGGGGCTGATCTATGTGAACCCGGAAGGCCCCAATGGCAATCCCGATCCGCTCGCGGCGGCGCGGGATATCCGCGAGAGCTTCGCGCGCATGGCGATGAACGACGAAGAGACGGTGGCGCTCATCGCCGGCGGCCACACCTTCGGCAAAACTCACGGTGCCGGCCCCGCGAGCCATGTCGGCCCGGAACCCGAGGCGGCCGCCATCGAAGAGCAAGGGCTGGGCTGGAAGAGCAGTTACGGCAGCGGCAAAGGCGGCGACACGATTTCCAGCGGACTGGAAGTCACCTGGAGCAGCACACCGACGCGATGGAGCAACGACTTCCTCGAGAACCTGTTCGAACACGAATGGGAGCTGACCAAAAGTCCGGCCGGTGCGCAGCAGTGGCAGCCCAAAGGTGGCGTGAGCACCGATAGCGTGCCGGATGCACACGATCCGAACAAGCGTCACTTGCCGACCATGCTGACCACCGACCTGTCGCTGCGTTTCGATCCGGTCTACGAACAAATCTCACGCCGCTTTCTGGAACATCCAGAGCAGTTGGCAGACGCGTTCGCCCGCGCGTGGTTCAAGCTGACACACCGCGACATGGGGCCGCGCGCGCGCTATCTCGGCCCGGAGGTTCCGGCCGAAGAACTCCTTTGGCAAGACCCCATCCCGGCGGTCGACCATGTGCTGATCGATGCGCAGGACATCGCTGCACTCAAGAAACGGATCCTCGCTTCGGGCCTGTCCGTAGCGGAACTGGTGGCGACCGCGTGGGCATCGGCCTCCACCTTCCGCGGCTCAGACAAGCGCGGCGGCGCGAACGGCGCGCGCATCCGCTTGGCGCCGCAAAAGGATTGGGAAGCCAACCAGCCGGCCCAACTGGCGAAGGTGCTGCAAAAGCTGGAAGCGATCCACAAGGACTTCAACAACGCCCAGTCCGGCGGCAAGAAGGTTTCGCTGGCGGACCTGATCGTGCTGGGCGGCTGCGCCGCCGTCGAAGCGGCGGCGAAAAAGGGCGGCCACGAAGTGACGGTCCCCTTCGCGCCGGGGCGCATGGATGCATTGCAGGCGCAGACCGACGTGGCCTCGTTCGCTGTGCTGGAACCGGCCGCCGACGGTTTCCGCAACTATGTGTGCAAGGGGCTCGAGTCAGCGGCGACCGAGCTGCTGGTGGACAAGGCGCAGTTGCTGACGCTGACTGCACCCGAGATGACGGTGCTGATCGGCGGCCTGCGCGCGCTGGATGCAAACTTCGGCCAGTCCGCGCACGGCGTCTTCACCAAGCGTCCCGGCACCTTGAGCAACGATTTCTTCGTGAACCTGCTCGACATGGATACGCAGTGGCAGAAGTCCGCCAACTCGGAACATGTGCTGGAGGGGCGCGACCGCAAGACGGGCGAATTGAAATGGACGGGCAGCAGCGTCGACCTCGTGTTCGGCTCCAACTCCCAGCTGCGTGCGCTGGCGGAAGTCTATGCCTGCAACGATGCGCAGCCGGCGTTCGTGCGTGACTTCGTGGCGGCGTGGGACAAAGTGATGAACCTGGACCGCTACGATCTGGCCTGCTAACGCTTGCGGCCGGATTTGCCCTGTTGCAGACGCGCCACCTTTTCCGCCTGTTCGATGTTCAAGGTCAGCGCCTTCTGCACCAAGACATGGAATGCGACCAGGTCCTGCTGCGGATGATCGTCCACCACGCCGCAGTCCTGGAAGAATTCCGCGATCCACAGCGGTGTCACTTCCGCCTTGCCGGTCTCTTGCCAATATTCGGCGGCTGCCATGTCGACATACTCGGACAGTTTTCGCATCGCTCCTCCCGCTGAATCCTTTTCGCAAGCCTGACTGAAGACAACTGCGCCGAGCGGATCAGGCCGACGCTGCCGCCCGCTGTTGCGCATGGCGGGCGAACAGGAAGCTCGCCGCCACCACAGCGATGACGGACGCGCCGATGAGTAGTTCGCGCCCGTCCTGCCAGCCGGCCAGCTGCGGCAGGAACTGGCGCGACAACCCCAACCCGGCCACGGTGAGACTGAGCAATGCCACGGTCAGTGCCATGATGCGCGAAGCGATACGCGCACCACTATCGGCACGGCGCAACAGGTGCGAGACCCACAGGCCGTTGGCGGCATCGGTGACCATCATGCCGAGCATGAAGCAGACACCGAGCAACAATGCATAGGCGCTGCCGCCGTGATCGCTGGCAGTGACTGAGAACAGCGCAGCCTGCGACAGCGTGTCGAAGGAGAAGGCGAACAGCGCGCCGACCAGGGCGACCATCGCCGGGTGCCCGGCGTGCTGCAAGCTGCGCAGCCAGCGGCCCTTGATGCCGACCATCTGCACCATCTCGTGCGACGGGGTGGAGAACACGGCATGCAGGTTGAGCGCCCCCAGCGACAGCAGGAAGAAGGCCGACACCCATGCCCCCACATCGCCCATCCAGGCGGGCACCGATGATTGCTGGAACAACAGGCTGGCGGTGACGGCGACGACGCACACAATGGCACCATGCCCGAGCGAGAACAGCAATCCGCACAAGCGCGCCAAACGCGGCCGGCCGGCGGCGGTATTGAAGCGGGTCAGCCCGTCGATGGTCGCCAGATGGTCGGCATCCATGCCGTGCTTGAGCCCCAGCACGAATGCCAGTGCGACCAGAGGAAAGACGCTCTCGAATATCGTCCAGTCCATCAGCATATCCTCGGCAATTGTTCACCTGCCAGCCAATCTACCACACGGCGGCCGCCCAGTCTGGTGGTCATCTGCACGAAGCCATGCGCATCGGCCAGCACCTCGCCGATGATGGCCGCATCGCGTCCCTGCGGATGCGTGCGCATCGCTGCGAGCAACCGCTCCGCATCTTCCGGCGCGCAGATCGCGATCAGCTTGCCCTCGTTCGCCACATACAGCGGATCGAGTCCGAGGAACTCGCACGCCGCCTCCACCGGCTGGCTCACCTTGATGGCTGACTCGTGCAGCATCATGCCGACGCTGGATTGTTTGGCGATCTCGTTCAGCGTGGTCGCCAGCCCGCCACGCGTGGGGTCGCGCAACACGCGCAACGCGGCGCCGCTGCCGATCATTGCCTCAATGAGTCCGTGCAATGCGGCGGTATCTGACACGATGGGCGCGGAGAAGGCCAATCCTTCTCTCTGGGAAAGTATGGCCATGCCGTGATCGCCGATGCTGCCGGACAGCAATATCTTGTCGCCCGGCCTGGCCTGGTCACCGGAAAGGTGGAGGCCTTCGCGCACCACACCCACTCCCGTGGTGGTGATAAACACACCGTCGCCCTTGCCCTGCTCCACCACCTTGGTGTCGCCGGTGACGATGGGCACGCCCGCCTCACGCGCAGCTTTTGCCATCGACTCGACGATACGCTTGAGATCGGCCAGCGGAAAACCTTCTTCGAGGATGAACGAGGCCGACAGATACAACGGTTTCGCTCCCATCACCGCGACGTCGTTGATGGTGCCGTGCACCGACAGGCAACCGATGTCGCCGCCGGCGAAGAACAACGGCGACACCACATGGCTGTCGGTCGCCAGCACCAGCCGCCCCGGCGCCATCGGCAGCAACGCACCGTCATTGCCCTGCGCCAGGTATTCGTTATCGAACGCCGCCGCGAACAGCTCGTTGATGAGCTGCGCCATGGCACGCCCGCCGGAGCCGTGCGACATGTCGACGCGACCGTGCTTGAGGTCGAGCGGACGCGTGTAGTTCGGCTTCACCCCGCTGCTCATGCCGCCTCCCTGAACCTGCCATAGCTGTAATGCGCAGCACAGGCACCTTCGGAAGACACCATGCACGAACCCACCGGATTCTCCGGCGTGCACATCGTGCCGAAGATCTTGCATTCCTGCGGGCGCTTCTGGCCTCTCAGGATCGCGGCGCACTCACAGGCCTTGTTGTCCGGCACTTCGACGTAATCGACGTTGAACTTCAGCTCGGCATCGAACGCAGCGAACCTGTCGCGCAGTTGCAATGCACTGTGCGGCACGCTGCCCAGCCCGCGCCATTCGAACTGCTCGCGCAACTCGAACACTTCTGCCACCAGCTCTTGCGCTTTCAAGTTGCCGTCGCGGGTGACGGCGCGGGTGAACTCATTCTCGACGACGGCGCGGCCATCATTCACCTGACGCACCAGCATCAATATCGCCTGCATCACATCCAGCGGCTCGAAGCCGGCGATGACCACCGGCTTATGGTAGTCGGTCGCAAACGGTTCATACGGCTTGCTGCCGATGACGGTGGAGACATGCGCAGGGCCGACGAAGCCATCCAGCGCGACGCCGCCTTCCACCGCGAGGATGGCGTGCATCGCAGCGGGAGTGAGCACGTGGTCGCACAGGATGCTGAAATTCTTCAGCCCCTCTGCGTCGGCCTGCTTCACCGCTACCGCAGTCGGCGGCGTGGTGGTCTCGAAGCCGATGGCGAGGAACACCACTTCGCGCTGCGGATTGTCGCGCGCGATCTTGAGCGCATCCTGAGTGGAATAGATCATGCGCACGTCGGCGCCGTCGGCTTTGGCGCGCAGCAGCGACAGGTTGCCGGAGGCCGGCACGCGCAAGGTATCGGCATAGCTGCACAGGATCACGCCGTGCTCGCGCGCCAGCCGGATGGCCTGATCGACGCGACCGATGGGCAGCACGCACACCGGACAGCCGGGGCCGTGGATCATGCGCACGTTGGCGGGCAGCAGGTCGGCGATGCCGTAACGCGAGATGGCATGCGTGTGGCCGCCGCAGAACTCCATCAGCCGGTAGCTGCGTTGCGGATCGGCTGCGCGTGCGATGTTGGCGGCGATGTTCTGCGCCAGTTCGCCGTCGCGGAACTCGTCGACATATTTCATGCAGGAGCCGCTCCGGCATCCTGCCGCCCCAGCTCGGCGAACAGCGCCAGCGTGCGCTCCGCCTCCTCCTGATCGAGCTTCTGCAAGGCATAACCGACATGCACGATGACATAGTCGCCGACTGCCGCATCGTCCACCAATGCCAGCGATATCTCCTTGCGCACACCGCCCAGATTGACGATGGCGTTGCCCGGGGCGGTCAGTTCTTCGATGCGTGCCGGGATGGCGAGACACATGGTCTAGTTCCTCACCACCGGCAGACCGGCGCCGACCCATGCGTTGGTGCCGCCTTCCACATTGGCGACTTGGCTGAAACCGGCCTGGCGCAGGATCTCTGCCCCCTGTGCCGAGCGCCTGCCGGAACGGCAGATGACTTCGACCGGCTTGTTCTTGTATTGCGCGATCTCGTTCAGGCGTGACGACAGCTGCCCCAGCGGAATGAGTGTCGCTCCTTTGGCATGCACCTCGGCGAACTCATAGGGTTCGCGCACGTCGAGCAGGAACACTCCTTTGCCCTGCAAGGCGGCAGCCTGTTTGACGTCTACCGAGGCAGGCAGCGCCTCGGCTTGCGACACAGTGGAAGCGCACAGTGCAGACAACAACAATGGCAGTACGAACAGTTTCTTCATTTGCTTCCTTTCGGTAAAGATCGATATCAACAAATCCCCTGATTGAGTCTTTGCAATGCGATGGCGGCCTGGCCGAACGAGATTGCACCGTCGTTGGGCGGCAACTGCTGCGCGGTCAGCACGGTCAGCCCCTGTGCCGACAAACTTTCGATCAGCGCCTGCGTCATTATATTGTTGAGGAAGCAGCCGCCGCCCAGCGCGACATATTCGATGCCCGCACGCCCGGCGGCACGCTGCACCCAGGCGCACAATCCGGCCGCCAGCGTGGCGTGGAACAAGGCGGCGCCATAGGCCGCGTCCTTGCAGTCGGCAAGGCTGGCCAGCAGCGGACGGAAATCCAGTTCGTTTTGCGCGGTGTGGATGGAGCCCAGCGGCAGCGGCTCGACTTTGCCGTAGCGCTCGGCCAGTCCTTCCAGCAGCATCGCCGCCTGGCCTTCGTAGCCCTGCACCTCGCTCACGCCGAGCAGGCCGGCGGCGGCATCGAACCAGCGCCCCATGCTGCTGGTCTCCACGCAATTCAATCTGCGCTGCAACATGTCGGCCATCATCGCCGCACCGTGTTGTTCAGGGAAGCGGCGCGCGATCTCGTCGGTGCGGTTCATCTCGAACAATGCTGCCGCCGCCATGCGCCAAGGTTCGCGCGCGGCGCGGTCGCCGCCGGGCATGGTCAATGTCGCGAGGTGCCCCAGCCGTTCGCAAGCCGTGCCTTCCACGCGCAGCAGCTCGCCGCCCCACGCACTGCCGTCCGTGCCCAGCCCGACGCCGTCCAGCGCGAGCCCGATCACCGGTTCGGTGATGCGATGTTCGGCGCAGATGGCGGCGATGTGCGCGTGGTGGTGCTGCACGGCAACGAGCGGCAGCCCACGTTGCGCGGCATAGGCCTGCGCGAATTGCGTGCTGTAGAAATCCGGATGCAGGTCGTGCGCGACAGCCTGCGGTTGTACGTCGAGGATGTCGCTCAAATAGGCGACGGTCTCTTCCAGCATCGCACGCGTGCCGGCATGGTCGAGGTCGCCGATGTGCTGCGAGACGAACGCCTCGTTACCGCGCGTAAGGCAGACGGTGTTCTTCAGCCAGGCGCCGCAGGCCAGCACCGAGGGGCAGCTGAACGGCAGCACGATGCGGCGCGGTGTGTAGCCGCGCGCGCGGCGCACGAAGGCCGGCGCTTTGCCCTGCCACTTCATCACGCTGTCGTCGCAACGGTGCAGGATGTCGCGATCGTGCGTGAGAAAGGCATCGGCCAAGCCGGACAGCGAGGCGCGCGCTTCGGCATCGTCCTTCACCAGCGGCTCACCGCCGGGGTTGGCACTGGTCATCACCAGCGCCAGCGGTGTCGCCATGCGCAACCACTCCATGCCTGCCGGCTTGCCGAGCAGTTCGTGGAACAGCAGGTAGTGCAGCGGTGTGTACGGCAGCAGCAGGCCGATGCTGGAGAGCCCCGGTGCGATACCTTGCAGTTCCGCGGCACAAGCCGGGGACTGGCGCAGCAGCACGATGGGGCGTTCTCCGGTTTCCAGCAGCGCCGCATCCTGTTCGCGGAACAGGGCATAGTGCCGCGCGGAAGGCGTGTTCAGCACCATCACTGCGAACGGCTTTTCCTCGCGCTGCTTGCCGCCGCGCAGGCGCGCCACACTCGCCGCGTTGCGCGCGTCGCACACCAGGTGGAAGCCGCCGATACCCTTGATCGCCACGACCTCGCCAGCCTGGATGCGCTCCGCCGCGGTAGCGGGCGGATCGTCGGCGATAATCGGCTGCCACTGTGCATCGAACAGGCGCAATTGCGGGCCACACTTGGGGCAGGCATTCGGCTGCGCGTGGAAACGGCGCGTGCTGGGCGTGTCGTATTCGGATTGGCATTGCGGGCATTGCGCGAACTTCGCCATGCTGGTGTTGGCGCGGTCGTAGGGCAGGCGCGCGGTCAGCGTGTAGCGCGGGCCGCAGTGGATGCAGTTGATGAAGGCATGGCGATAGCGGCGGTCGGCTGGGTCGAACAATTCGGCCAGGCAATCCGCACAGATCGCCGTGTCGGGCGGGATGCCGGTCAACGCCTTGCCTGCCCTGCTCTCGGCGATGGTGAAGCCGCGCATGCCGGTGACGGTCTGCGCGAAATCATGGGTGATCTTCTCCACGCGCGCCAATGCAGGCGGCTCGTTCTGCAGGCGCTCGATCAGCCGCATCACCTGAGTGCGCTCGCCTTCGGCCGCGATCTCCACTCCCTCGCTGTCGTTGCGCACCCAGCCGGCCAGACCGAGTTCGCGCGCCAGCTTGTAGACGAAGGGGCGGAAGCCTACGCCCTGCACTTGCCCCGATACCCTGATCTGCGCATGGATCATGTCGTCTGTCCTATTTGGCGGCGACCGCCTGCTTGCACCCCGCCTTGATCCAGTCCAGCCATTCCGGCATGCCCTCGCCGCTGGTCGCCGAGATGCGGATCACCTTGATGTCCGGATTCACGCGGCGCGCATTCGCGATGGCGAGATCCGCATCGAAAGCCAGATAGGGCAGCAGGTCGCATTTGTTCAGCAGCATCAGGTCGGCGGCGCGGAACATGTCGGGATATTTGAGCGGCTTGTCCTCGCCCTCGGTGACGGACAGGATGGCGACCTTGTGCGCCTCGCCCAGATCGAAACTGGCGGGGCACACCAGGTTGCCGACGTTCTCGATCAGCAACAGGCTGTCGTCCTGCAGGCCGAGCTGGCGCATGGCCTGCCCCACCATGTGCGCATCCAGATGGCAGCCCTTGCCGGTGTTGATCTGCAGGGCAGATGCTCCCGTCGCACGAATCCGCGCGGCATCGTTGTCGGTCTGCTGGTCGCCCTCGATCACGGCGAGTGGCAGGCTGCCGTTCAATGCGCTGATGCTCTTCACCAGCAGCGAGGTTTTGCCGGAGCCGGGACTGGACACCAGGTTCAGCGCAAAGATGCCGTGCGCGGCAAGGTAACTGCGGTTCTCGTTGGCATAGGCATCGTTCTTGGACAGGATATCGCGCTCGATCTTCACCATGCGCGCCTGGCTCAGCCCGGGTGCATGCGCGGCGGCGGGACCGCCGCCGAAATCCAGTGTGTGGTGCGCATGGGCATCATCGTGCGAATGCGCCGTCTCCTTGCCGTGTGTGCGGTATTGCACGCGCCCGCCCGCCGGTTTGCGCTGCCTGAGCGCATGCCCGCCGATGAGCGTCTGACCTGAACCGCATCCGCATGTGGTACACATCCTCGCCTCCTACTCCACTTCGAGTTCCTTGACGCGCATCTCGTTGCCGCCGGTCACCTGCACCTGATAGCTGCCGCATACCGGGCACGCTTCATACAGCGCCGCGACCGGCACGCTGCCCTCGCATTTCATGCACCAGCCCTGCCCCGGCGTTTCGATTATCTCGAGCCGTGCCCCTTCGGCGACCGTATCGCGCGTCACCGAATCGAAGCAGAAACGCAACGCCTCCTGCTCCACCGCGGCCAGCTGGCCGATCTCCAGCCGCACGATTCTAACCCTGATGCAGCCATCCGCACGCACCGCGTCTTCCACCAGCTGCACGATGCCTTCGGCCAACGACATCTCATGCATGCGCACGTCCTCCGCAAAGACGAACCCCCTGCGCCGGAAAGCGCAGGGGGTTCTGTTTACAAGCCTAAATCGAGCATATCCTAGAACGGAATGTCATCGTCGAAATTATCGAAGTTGCCCTTCGCCGCCGGAGCGGCCGGCTTGGCTGCCGGTGCGCTGCGCGCCGGAGCCGGGGCGGACGACTGGTTGTCCATCACCTCAAAGCTGCCGCCGCTGGATTTGCCGCCCAGCATCTGCATCTCGTTGACGATGATCTCGGTGGTGTAACGATCCTTGCCTTCCTTGTCCTGCCACTTGCGCGTCTGGATCTTGCCTTCGACGTAGACCTGCGAACCCTTCTTCAGGTATTCGCCGGCCACTTCGGCCAGACGGCGATAGAACACCAGGTTATGCCATTCCGTGCGTTCCTGCTTCTCGCCGCTCTTGTCCTTGTAGTTCTCGGACGTCGCCAACGATACATTGGTCACCGCTTCGCCGTTGGTCATGTAACGGGTCTCCGGATCTTTGCCCAGACGTCCCACCAGGATCACTTTATTCACCGACATCTCATGCCCCTTTCACTAGAATTTCAACCGCATCCTCATCGAACCCGCTCATCTCCACCTTGAGACAGGCGATCTGCTCGTTTGCCACGACCAGCACCTCGCGCACACCGCGCAATTGTGCCAGAGACTGCCGCAACTTGCCCGCCGCATCTTCATCCATCTCGACCAGGTGGTACATCCGGGTCTTCAGCGCCTGCGGCGCGCGCATGCCGGAAGCCACCGCCAGCCACAGCAGCAGCATGACCGCCGCGAACAGCAGCACGGCATCGCCGCCATAGAACTGCATCAGCAGCCCCCCCATGGCCGAGCCGAAGAACGCGCCGAGGAACTGCACGCTGCTGAACACGCCCATCGCCGTGCCCTTGGCCGCCAGCGGCGCGATCTTGCTGACGATGGAGGGCTGCGTCGCTTCCAGCACGTTGAATGCGGTGAAGAACACCAGCAGCGACAGCGCCACGCCCCACACGCTATCCTGCAGGAACAGGATGCCCAGTTGCGCCACGATGGCCAAGGCGATCGCGAACATGAACACCGGTTTCAGCTTGGCTTTTTTCTCCGCGATGACGATAGGCGGCACCATCAGCACGAAGGCGATCAGCATCACCGGCAGGTACACCTGCCACTGGTGCTGCGCATCCAGCCCCAGGCCGCGCAGGATGAACGGCACTTGCATGAACACCGACATCAATATCGCATGCAGTGTGAACACGCCAAAATCCATGCGCAGCAGGTCGGCATTGCGCAGCACTTCTTTCAGCTTGCTGCTGCTGGCCTCGGTATCGGAATGGAAACGTGTTATCGCCGGATCGGGGATGAACCACAGCACCAGCGCGATGGAAACGAAAGCCAGCACGCCGGTGAGCGCGAAGATGCCGGACATGCCGATGTGCTCGTAGAGGATGGGCGACAGCACCATGGACAGCGAGAACGTCACGCCGATGGTCATGCCGATCATCGCCATCGCCTTGGTGCGGTGCTCTTCGCGCGTCAGGTCGGCGGTCAGCGCCATCACCGCCGCATTGATCGCCCCCGCCCCCTGGATCACGCGCCCGGCGATGATCCAGTAGATGTCATCGGCCGACGCCGCGATGAAGCTGCCGGCTGCGAACAGCAGCAACCCCGCGATGATGATCGGCTTGCGCCCGTAACGGTCGGACAGCCAGCCGGCGGGGATCTGCAGGATGGCCTGCGTCAGCCCGTACGCTCCCAGTGCCACCCCGATGAGGAAATGGCTTTCGCCGCCCGGTAGTTTCTCGGCATACAGGGCGAAGATCGGCAGGATGATGAACAGGCCCAGCATACGCAGGCCATAGATGCTCGCCAAGCCAACACTGGCGCGGCGTTCGAGGGGGGTCATGGATGAAGCTGAAGCGGACATGGAACAGCAGATGGGATTCGGAAAAGATGCATTTTAGCAGGTTGGGTAGCTTACTCTCTATCCAACCCGAAACCCAATCTCAAAACGACATTGTCACCATTTCTGGTCGTTCAATATCTAAAGAACTACAGACAAACTCAGAGTTTTCGCTAGAACACCCAGTGAATCGCTCCGTGCAAAGGAGCAACCTCCCACTGGCACAGCTGCTCGAAGCGCGCATCGAGTGCTGTAAGCGAACCATTCACGTACGTGACGCTATCAACGACAAACCAGCCGCTTGACACGGAACCGCATCCAAAGGAGTCCACATCCCAGCCAAGCGTACCCCTGACAGGATTGCGATATGGCACATCCACAACCGTGTAATACCCCGGCTGTAGTTGCGACAGGAAATCCATCGCTTGCAACGCCCCACTCCAATGATTGCCCCCCAAGATATCGAGATAAACCCGACCTCCGGTCACTGTAGGGGTAACCGTAGCGGTTGCTGGCGTATAAAGGTAGGTCTGGCCTTGACCAACATAGTTCCCAACATCGCTCTGGAAATAAATATAACTGCCAGTGGCAGGAATATCCCCTGCCGGAGGCTGCCAAAGTCCAGTAGGCGGTGGATTGACTGGGCCTGGCGGCATTGTCGTATCAGAGGAAGACCAGTGAATTGCGCCGTGCAAAGCAGGGATTGCTCCCTCGCAATGCTGCTCAAAACGCAAATCAATATCAGTCAACACACCGTTCGCATAGGTCACGCTGTCGATGACGAACCATCCATACAATTGATTACAGCCCCTCCCTCCCCCTCCCCATGAAAGTCCACCTTTCACCGGGTTGTGGAATGGGTAACGTCGCAAGTCAGCGTAGTAACCCGGTTGTAGCTGGCTGACGAAGTTCATCGTGGCGATAGTACCGCTCCACGGAAGGTCTCCATTAATGCCCAGCGTAAGCTCCCCCCCGCTGGCCGCAACCGAAATGACAGCATTCTCCTGCGTATACAGATAGTTTTGCCCTTGGCCAACAAAGTCACCAGCATCACTTGCGAAATAGGCAAAGTTGCCGCTGGCTGGCGTCGTACCTGCCAGGGGTTGCCACAGCCCGACAGGGGGCGGATTTACCGCTCCTCCCGGTATTGTGGTATCGGCTGATGACCAATGGATCGCGCCATGTAGTGCGTGATTCATGCTATCGCATAGCTGTTCAAAACGCAGGTCAACTTCAGTAAGCGCCCCGTTGACATAAGTGGCTTTATCAACGATGAACCACCCCCTAGAGGTAGTATTAGTGCAGGCGCGCCCTTCGCCACTCCAATGTGAATCGAAAACCAATGGCTGCCATCCCATATTGCCAGCGTCACCCGCTTGTAGCTGCCCGGCCGTCCCCATCAGCTGGAAGCGCCCATTCCACTTTTCGTCTCCATCAACGACCACGGAAAGGATTTGTCCATTCGCCGTGACTGATATGTTTGATGTTGCCTGCGTATAGCCATATTCCCATCCACTTCCTATCCAATCATCTGTATCGCTATTCAGGTAAACGTAGTTAATAGCTTGGGGAGCGATGCCCATCGGAGGTTGCCAAGCCCCTACGGGCGTTTCGCCAACCGGCAATGTCGCCGGATCACCAACCCAATGAACTTCGCCGTGCAGTGCCGGAGTAGATCCCTCGCAGTGTTGTTCGAAACTGAAATCGATCGAGGCAAGAGTGCTATTGATGTAGGTAACCTTGCCAACAGTGAACGAGCCAACCAGAGTGTTGCACCCTCGCCCAGCACCATGCCAAGTCAACCCGCCCTGAGCAGGCTCATTGAATGGATAGCGCTGAAGATTAGGGTAGCTACCCGGCTCGACCTTGCTCATGGAATTCTTTACCTGAAAATCTCCATGCCAGTCTTTTTCACCACGAATGGTGACTGAAATAAGGTTGCCAATCCCCGCAACTTCAATGGTTGTAGAATCAGATGTATAGGTATATGTGTTGCCCTGCCCGATGTAGTCCCCTGCGTCACTTTGAAAGCGTACATAATTTAATGAGGGATCAATCGGTTGATCAATGGGAGGATTGTCTAGTGGTGCGGGAACAGAAGCTGGGATAGGACTAACGCCACTTCCATTTCCCCCTCCACCGCAACCAACAACTGCGGCTATGGCAATTATGATTCCAATCCATCGAAAAACTTTCGTGTATTGCATATCCTAATCGAAGCAAAAATCTAAAATCGCGTTAAGTCGCCTGCTAGCGTTGGCGCCGCCTCCGATAGCTGAGCAGGAATCAATTTACCATTACCGATCATCTAATTCCGGTGGCGCACCGTAGCGGCCGTACTTTATCTTGTCAATATGCCAGACGGTCTATATATATCTAGTCTCCATCGGATGCATATCAATTACAGACGCAAAGTAACCAGCAGGATTTCATTCATTTGTACCTTAAGATAGGCCTCCGGAATGCTAAGCCTAGATCGTATTGGGAAAGCATCGGTTTTCGCGTATATTGTCCAGTCGCCTTTCAGACTCCCTGCCTCACATGGAATACATCAAAATCCGCGGTGCCCGCACCCACAACCTGAAGAACATCAGCCTCGATCTGCCGCGTAATCAGCTGGTGGTGATCACCGGCTTGTCCGGCTCCGGCAAGTCCTCGCTCGCTTTCGATACGCTGTATGCCGAGGGACAGCGGCGTTATGTGGAGTCGCTCTCGGCTTATGCACGCCAGTTCCTGCAGTTAATGGAGAAGCCGGATGTAGACCTGATCGAGGGACTGTCCCCCGCCATCGCCATTGAGCAGAAGGCGACTTCGCACAACCCGCGTTCGACGGTGGGTACCGTCACCGAGATCCATGATTACCTGCGCCTGCTGTTCGCGCGCGCGGGCGATCCGCATTGCCCGCAGCATGACATCGTGTTGCAGGCGCAGAGCGTGGGGCAGATGGTGGATGCGGTACTGGCGCTGCCGGAGGGCACCAAGGTGATGATCCTGTCGCCCATCGTGGTGGAGCGCAAGGGAGAACAGGTCGACCTGTTCGACGAGCTGCGTGCCCAGGGTTTCGTGCGTCTGCGCGTGAACGGCAAGGTATGCGAGATGGACAACCTGCCGAAGCTGGCGAAGAACTCCAAGCACACGATCGAGATCGTGGTGGACAGGCTGAAGGTTGCGCCGGACATAAAGCAGCGTCTGGCTGAGTCGTTCGAGACGGCGTTGCGCCATGCCGACGGGCGCGCGCTGGCGGTGGAGATGGATAACGGCAAGGAGCACCTATTCTCGGCCAAGTTCGCCTGCCCGGTTTGCAACTACTCGCTACAGGAACTGGAGCCGCGCCTGTTCTCGTTCAACAGCCCGATGGGCGCCTGCCCGAAGTGCGACGGGCTGGGGGTGATCTCGTTCTTCGACCCGGCGCGCATCGTAGCCTTCCCTTCGCTGTCCCTGAGCGGCGGCGCAATCAAAGGCTGGGACCGGCGTAACCAGTTCTACTACCAGATGCTAGACAGCCTGGCGAAGCACTACGATTTCGATCTGGAGCAGTCGTTCGAAAGCCTGCCGGAGAAGATCCAGCAGGTGGTGCTGTATGGCAGCGGACGCGAACAGATCGCGTTCACCTATTTGAACGAGCGCGGCAAGAAAGTGCTGCGCGAGGATACCTTCGAAGGCATCGTGAACAATCTGGAGCGGCGCTACAACGAGACCGAATCGCCCACCGTGCGCGAGGAATTGGCAAAATACCTCAACACTTGCTCCTGCCCGGACTGCAAAGGCACGCGCTTGCGCGAGGAGGCGCGCCATGTGCGCGTGGCCGAGCGCACCATTTACGAGCTCAGCGCGTTGCCGCTGAAGCAGGCGCTGACTTTCTTCCAGAAGGTGAAGTTACCCGGCAACAAGCAGGCCATCGCCGAGAAGATCGTGCAGGAGATCGCCAGCCGCCTGACCTTCCTCAACAACGTGGGACTGGATTACCTGTCGCTGGAACGCTCGGCTGAGACACTCTCCGGCGGCGAGGCACAGCGCATCCGCTTGGCATCGCAGATCGGCTCCGGCCTCACCGGCGTGATGTACGTGCTGGACGAGCCTTCCATCGGCCTGCATCAGCGCGACAACGACCGCCTGCTGGACACCTTGAAGCGCCTGCGCGACATGGGAAACAGCGTGATCGTGGTGGAGCACGACGAGGACGCGATCCAGACTGCCGACTATGTGGTGGACATGGGCCCCGGCGCGGGCGAGCATGGCGGCACGGTGGTGGCGCAAGGCACGCCGAAACAGGTATGTGCCGATCCAAAATCGCTCACCGGCGATTATCTGTCGGGACGGCGCAGCATCCCGTTGCCGGCGAAATACCGCAAGCCGGACCGGGAACGCCGGCTGAAGATCATCGGCGCGTGCGGCAACAACCTGAAGGAGGTGATGCTCGACCTGCCGGTGGGCCTGCTCACCTGCATCGCCGGCGTATCCGGTTCAGGTAAGTCCACACTCATCAACGACACGCTTTACAACGCGGTGGCCAAGCATCTGTACGGCAGCAATGCCGAACCGGCACCTTATGCGGAGATCGAGGGGCTGGAGTTCTTCGACAAGGTCATCAATGTCGACCAATCGCCGATCGGGCGCACGCCGCGCTCCAATCCCGCGACCTATACCGGACTGTTCACACCGATCCGCGACCTGTTCTCCAGCGTGCCGACTGCGCGCGAGCGCGGCTACGGGCCGGGACGCTTCTCGTTCAACGTGAAGGGCGGCCGCTGCGAATCGTGCCAGGGCGACGGCGTGATCAAGGTGGAGATGCACTTCCTGCCGGACGTGTATGTGCCGTGCGACGTGTGCCACGGCCACCGCTACAACCGCGAGACGCTGGAGGTGCTGTACAAGGGCAAGAACATCCATCAAGTGCTGGACATGACGGTGGAGGCCGCCTACGAGTTCTTCCAGGCCGTGCCGATCATCGCACGCAAGCTGCAAACGCTGCTGGACGTGGGCCTGGGCTACATCACGCTGGGACAGAGCGCCACTACGCTGTCCGGCGGCGAAGCGCAGCGCGTGAAGCTGTCGCTGGAGCTTTCCAAGCGCGACACCGGACGCACGCTGTACATCCTCGACGAGCCGACCACCGGCCTGCACTTCCACGATATCGACATGCTGCTCAAGGTGATCCACAAGCTGCGCGACCAGGGCAATACGGTGGTGGTGATCGAGCACAATCTGGACGTGATCAAGACGGCGGATTGGGTGATTGACCTCGGGCCGGAAGGCGGCGACGGCGGCGGGCGCATCGTGGCCCAGGGTTCGCCCAAGGATGTGGCGGCCAACAAGGACAGTGTGACCGGACCGTACTTGAAGAAGCTGGTGGGCAAATGAGGTAGCACTGCTGATTCCGTAACGCAACAAGGCCGGTTTATCCGGCCTTGTTTGTTTCCGGCTTGCCGCTTCTCTGCCTCTCCTGCCGCATCGCCTGTGTGCGCTATCGAACAGAGGGCCACCCTTGAAGCTGCAATAGTCGCTGCCGATAACCGCGGGATCTCCGAGTTATCCCTCGTTCATTCACCTTCAAGGAGACACTTCATGAAAAACACAATGCTGAAGCCGGCCCTGTTTGCCATCCTGCTCGGGTCCGGCGTCGCTTTCGCCGCTACCGGGAAGGTCTCGATCACCTCGCCGATGGAAGGCGCCATGGTCAACTCAAAAGATAAGGTCGAATTGAAATACGAGGCCGATCCGGGTTCTGAGGGGGATCATCTTCATCTGAATGTGGACGGCAAACGCATGGATGTGATTCATCAGCTGAAAGGCTCCACTTGGGCCGGTCCGCTTTCCCCGGGCAAGCATCAGCTCTGTCTTGCGGTCAATACCAAGGGGCATGTCCCTACCGGCGCCGCCGGATGCGTCAACGTCACGGCCAAATGAGTGAAACGCAAAACCTGGCCTATGCGGTAGTCCAGGTTTTACACAACTTCGGCGCGGTTGCCGCGGTTGGCGGCTCGTTTGCCGCTGCAATCATCAAGCCTCCTGCGGCGCGGAAGAAGGTTGTCTGGATCGCGCTTTCCGGGTGGGTGGTACAGGGAGCCAGCGGCGGCGCGCTGGGAGCGGTGAGTTACTATTTCTATCACCGCTTACCGGACATTGCCGGCATCGCACTGGCTGCCTTGCTGGTCAAGATGGCCTGTGCGGCGGCGGGATCTCTGGTATTGGCGGCTTACCTCTATTGGGGCGAGCGTTGGCCTGAACAGCGAGGCAACTGGGCATGCCATGCCTCGCTGTTGCTTGCGGTCACGGCGCTCACGGCGGCCGCTTTTCTGCGCTGGTTCTCCTGATCGCCCCCCGCGAAAGCAACAAGGCCGGATGAATCCGGCCTTGTATGTTTTGCTTGCGGCGTTTACGACTTACTCGCCAGCTTCCACCGGTTGCGCATCAGCCGGACGGTCCATCAGTTCAACCAATGCCATCGGGGCATTGTCGCCCTTGCGGAAGCCGAACTTCAGGATACGCGAGTAGCCGCCGTTGCGGGCTGCGTAGCGCGGGCCGAGTTCGTCGAACAGCTTGCTGACGATCTCGCGGTCGCGCAGGCGGGCGAAGGCCAGACGGCGATTTGCCAGGCTCGGGTTCTTGCCCAGTGTCAGGATAGGTTCGGCGACGCGGCGCAGTTCCTTGGCCTTCGGCAGGGTGGTCTTGATGACTTCGTGACGCAGCAGCGAAACGGTCATGTTGCGCAACATCGCCAGACGGTGGCTGCTGGTGCGGTTAAGTTTTCTCAGTCCTAAACGGTGACGCATGATTTTCCTCTCTTGCTTCCAGCCTCACGGCTGCAGAAGTTTATTTCTCGGACATTGCCGTCCAGTTTTCCAGCTTCATGCCCAGCGACAGGCCATGCTCGGCCAGCACCTGCTTGATCTCGTTGAGCGATTTGCGACCCAGGTTAGGAGTGCGCAACAGATCCGCTTCGGTGTTCTGGATCAGGTCGCCGATGTAATGGATGCTTTGTGCCTTCAGGCAGTTGGAAGAACGCGGTGTCAGCTCCAAATCGTCGACCGGACGCAGCAACATCGGGTCAACCTTCGGCGCTTGCGGCTTCTCAACCGGAGCAGGCGTGCCTTCCAGTGCGGCGAATACGGAGAGCTGGTCCACCAGAATGCGCGCGGCATAACGGATGGCTTCTTCCGGATCGATGGCGCTGTTGGTCTCGATATCCATGATCAGCTTGTCGAGGTCGGTACGCTGTTCGACACGTGCGCTCTCGACCGCATAGCTGACGCGAGTGATCGGGCTGAACGATGCATCCAGCGCGATGTGGCCGACCGGGCGGGTCGCACCGGGCTGCATGCGCGAGATGGCGGAAACATAACCGCGGCCTTGCTCGACCTTGATCTCCATATCCAGTTTGCCGCCTGCAGTCAGGTGGGCGATGACATGGGTCGGGTTGATCACCTCGGTGTCGGCATCGACTTCGATGTCGGCAGCGGTAACCACGCCGGCGCCGGACTTCTTCAGGCGCAACGTCGTTTCACGCGCGTTGTGCAGCTTGAGCACCAAGCCCTTCAGGTTCAGCAGGATCTCGACCACGTCTTCCTGCACGCCGTCGATGGACGAGTATTCGTGCAGCACGCCGGCGATCTTGACTTCAGTCACGGCATAACCGGGCATGGAAGACAGCAGGACGCGACGCAGGGCGTTGCCCAGCGTGTGGCCGTAGCCGCGCTCGAACGGCTCCATCACCACCTTGGCTTGGGTGGCAGAGATACGTTGCACGTCGATGATGCGTGGCTTCAACAGACTATTGTTAGGCATATCCGACTCCGCGTAGATTACTTGGAATACAACTCGACCACGAGGTGCTCGTTGATCGTAGCTGGCAATTCAGAACGCTGAGGAACTGCTTTGAAGGTTCCCTTGAATTCCTTGGTATTCACGTCGAGCCATTCCGGGAAACCGCGCTGTTCTGCAGCCTGCAAGGCGGACTTTACACGCAACTGGTTTCTGGAGTTGGCGGCAACCTCGATCACGTCACCAGGACGAACCTGATAGGACGGGATGTTGACGCGCTTGCCGTTCACCAGGATGGAGTTGTGACGCACCACTTGACGCGCTTCGGAACGCGATGCGCCGAAGCCCATGCGGTAGGAAACGTTGTCCAGACGCGACTCGAGGATCTGCAGCAGGCTTTCGCCGGTGATACCGCGGGATTGCTCAGCGCGCTTGTATGTCAGGCGGAACTGGCCTTCCATCACGCCATAGATACGGCGCAGCTTTTGCTTCTCGCGCAGCTGGCCGCCGTACTCGGACTGGCGGGTGTTCTTCTTCTGACCGTGCTGACCGGGAGGATAGGCGCGGCGCTCAACAGCGCACTTGTCGGTAAAACATTTCTCCGCCTTCAAGAACAGCTTCTCGCCTTCGCGGCGGCACTGACGGCACTTTGCATCAAGATTTCTAGCCAAGATCTATGCTCCTTAGATACGACGCTTTTTCGGCGGACGGCAACCGTTGTGCGGTACCGGCGTAATGTCCGAAATGCTGGTGATTTTAAAACCTGCGGCATTCAGTGCGCGCACTGCGGATTCGCGACCCGGGCCTGGGCCCTTGATGCGCACTTCCAGATTCTTCACACCGCACTCGACAGCGGACTTACCCACCACCTCGGCAGCGATCTGCGCCGCGAACGGGGTGCTCTTGCGAGAACCCTTGAAACCCTGCGCGCCACTGGTAGACCAAGCCAGGGTGTTACCCTGACGGTCCGTGATGGTCACGATAGTATTGTTGAAGGAGGCGTGAACGTGCGCGATACCTTCGGCAACGTTCTTCTTAACTTTCTTGCGCACTCTCGTACTGGTCTTAGCCATGTCTCTGATCCTCTACTAAATTACTTCTTCGCGCCGGCGATGGACTTGCGAGGTCCTTTGCGGGTGCGTGCGTTGGTGCGGGTACGTTGACCACGGCACGGCAAGCCACGACGATGGCGCAGGCCGCGATAGCAGCCCAAGTCCATCAATCGCTTGATGTTCATGGAGATTTCGCGACGCAGATCGCCTTCCACCGTGAACTTGGCGACTTCGTCGCGCAGCTTTTCCATGTCGGAATCGCTGATGTCCTTGATTTTGGTGGAAGTAACGACTCCGGCAGCAGCACAGATCTGCTCCGAACGAGTACGTCCGATGCCATAAATCGCAGTCAGTGCGATCACAGCGTGTTGATGATTTGGAATGTTTACACCGGCAATACGAGCCATGCAGCTACCCTATTTATTCAAAAGACGTAAATTGTAACATCCAGCGGCGATTTAACTCAATCAACCCTGGCGCTGTTTGTGGCGTGGATCGCTGCTGCAGATCACACGGACCACGCGATTGCGCCGAACGATCTTGCAGTTACGGCACACTTTCTTCACGGATGCTTGCACTTTCATTTGCTTCTCCTTGCTTCTCTCAACTTCATCTCAACTTACTTGGCGCGGAATACGATGCGCGCTTTGCTCAAATCGTAGGGCGATACTTCAACCGTCACCTTGTCTCCCGGCAGTATGCGAATGTAGTGCATGCGCATCTTGCCGGAAATATGTCCTAGAACGACAAAACCATTTTCCAACTTCACCCGGAACGTCGCATTAGGCAGGGACTCTTCAACTTCGCCCTGCATCTGGATGACATCTTCTTTTGCCATCTATCGCGTCATCCCGGCCTTGAAGTTGGCCTTCTTCAACAAATTCTCATACTGGTGCGTCATCATGTAAGACTGCACCTGTGCCATAAAGTCCATGGTCACCACCACCAGAATCAGCAGCGAGGTACCGCCGAAATAGAACGGCACGTTCCACTTCACCACCAGGAATTCCGGCAGCAAACACACCAAGGTGATATACACCGCTCCGACCAGGGTCAGGCGCAGCATGATTTTCTCGATGTAGCGTGCGGTCTGGTCCCCAGGACGTATGCCGGGCAAGAACGCGCCGCTCTTCTTCAAGTTATCCGCCGTCTCTTTCGGGCTGAATACCAGCGCCGTATAGAAGAAACAGAAGAATACGATCGCTGCCGCGTAGCACAACACATAGATCGGCTGCCCCGGCGACAACTTGTCGCTCACATCCTTCAACCAAGTCATGCCGCTACCACTACCAAACCAGCCCGCGATGGTTGCCGGGAACAGGATGATACTGGATGCGAAGATGGGCGGAATAACGCCGGCCATATTCAACTTCAACGGCAAATGCGAACTTTGCCCGCCATAAACCTTGTTACCTACCTGACGCTTGGCATAGTTCACCAGAATCTTGCGCTGGCCGCGTTCGACGAACACCACCAGCGCCGTCACCAGAATCGCACCGATAAACAGCGCCAACACCAGCGGAATGGAGAAGGCTCCGGTGCGCGCCATCTCCAAGGTGTTGCCAATCGCGCTCGGCAAACCAGCCGCAATACCCGCGAAGATGATCAGCGAGATTCCGTTACCCAAACCGCGCTCGGTAATCTGCTCACCCAACCACATCAGGAACATGGTTCCGGTCACCAGTGTCACCACGGTGGTCAACTGGAACATCGGCCCTGGATGCAGAACCAAGCCGGCTTGCGACTGCAATGCAACTGCGATACCGAAGGACTGGAACAACGCCAACACCAGCGTACCGTAACGGGTGTACTGCGTGATCTTGCGGCGCCCTGCTTCACCTTCCTTCTTCAACTGCTCCAAATGTGGCACAGCAATCGCTGCCAGCTGCATGATGATCGATGCCGAGATATACGGCATGATTCCCAAGGCCAAGATGGTGAAACGCTCCAACGCACCACCGGAGAACATGTTGAACATGCCCAAGATGCCGCCTTTTTGCGACTTGAACAGATCAGCCAATACGTTCGGGTCGATGCCCGGCACCGGGATGTGCGCCCCGATACGGTAGACGATCAGCGCGCCCAGCAAAAACCACAGGCGCGCGCCCAAATCACCATATTTACCTTTAGCTACCGCGTTGCTCACAGACAACCCTTACTCCGCGATGCTGCCGCCGGCAGCTTCCACGGCGGCACGCGCACCCTTGGTCAACTGCAGGCCTTGCAACTTGACTGCGCGCTTGATTTCGCCAGACAACACAACCTTCGCAGTCAGCGCATTGGCATGGACTACGCCGGCTTGCTTCAATGCCAGCAGGTCGATGGTATCAACCGGCAGCTTCTGCAGATCGGACAGGCGCACCTGCGCTGTATCGTTGCGAGTCAGAGACACGAAGCCACGCTTCGGCAGGCGGCGCTGCAGCGGCATCTGACCGCCTTCGAAACCGACCTTGTGGAAACCACCGGAACGGGATTTCTGACCTTTGTGACCACGACCTGCAGTCTTACCGAGACCGGAGCCGATGCCGCGACCAACGCGGCGCTTGGCATGCTTGGAGCCTTCGGCGGGTTTAATTTGATTGAGTTGCATTTACGCCTCGCACTTGACCAGGTAATACACTTTGTTAATCATGCCGCGCACTGCCGGAGTGTCTTCCACTTCAACGGTATGGTGCATACGACGCAGACCCAGACCGCGCACGCATGCGCGATGGGATTCCTTGGTTCCGATGACGCTCTTGATCTGGGTCACCTTCAATGTTTTGGCTTGCGCCGTTTTAGCTTTTGCCATGACTTACCCCGTGATTTCTTCAACGCTCTTGCCGCGCTTGGCAGCGATCTCTGCCGGCGAATTCAGCGCCTTCAGACCGTTCAGTGTGGCACGCACCACGTTGTAAGGGTTGCTGGAGCCGATGCATTTGGCCAGCACGTTGCGCACACCGACCGCCTCGAATACTGCGCGCATCGCACCTCCGGCGATAATGCCGGTACCTTCGGAAGCAGGCTGCATGTACACCTTGGCTGCGCCGTGACGTCCGATCACCGGATGATGCAGCGTGCCTTCCTTCAAGTTGACCTTGGTCATCTTGCGGCGAGATTCTTCCATCGCTTTCTGCACTGCCACCGGCACTTCCTTGGACTTACCCTTGCCCATGCCGATGCGGCCATCGCCGTCGCCAACCACGGTCAGTGCGGCAAAGCCCATGATACGGCCCCCCTTCACCACCTTGGTCACGCGGTTGACGTGGATCATCTTCTCGATCAGGCCATCGCCCTTGTCTTCCACTTGCTGATTCTTGCCTTGTTTAGCTTGTGCCATGGTTCACCCCAGATTAGAACTGCAAGCCATGCTCGCGCGCGGCATCCGCCAGCGCCTTGATGCGACCATGGTACTTGTTGCCGGAACGGTCAAATGCGACTGCGGTGATTCCGGCGCTCTTGGCCTTTTCGGCGATACGCTTGCCGACCACAGCAGCTGCGGCTGCATTGCCGCCGTTGCCGACACTCTTGCGCACATCCGCTTCCAGCGTGGATGCACTGGCCAGCACCTTGCCACCATCCGCAGAGATCACCTGCGCGTAGATGTGCAGATTGGTGCGATGGACCGCCAGGCGGACTGTTTTTTGCTCAGCGATCTTTGCACGGGTTTTGCGTGCTCTGCGCTGACGCGCTTCATTCTTGTTCAACATATCAACCTCGATTATTTCTTCTTGGTTTCTTTGAGAATCACCACTTCATCGGCATAGCGCACACCCTTGCCCTTGTAAGGCTCAGGTTCGCGATAGGCGCGGATCTCAGCGGCGACTTGACCGACTTGCTGCTTGTCAGAACCGGTCAAAATGATCTCGGTCTGGGTCGGGGTTGCAACCTTCACACCCTTGGGCATCTTGTGCACCACGGGGTGCGAATAGCCCAGCGTCAGGTTCACGGAATCACCAGCTGCCTGCGCACGGTAACCCACGCCAACCAGTGTCAACTTGCGCTCAAAGCCCTTGCTCACACCAACCACCATATTCGCCAGCAAAGCGCGAATCGTGCCGGACTGCGCATCGGCTTGGGCGGAATCATCAGTGGCCTTGCACAACAGGGCATCGCCCTCGCGCACAACAGCCACATCGCCCTTCAGCACTTGTGTCAGGGTGCCCAGCGGGCCCTTCACGGAAACTTTATCGGCAGCCAGTGTCACTTCGACGCCGGCAGGAACAACGATAGGATTTTTAGCGACTCTAGACATATCTCCCCCTTATGCCACGATGCAGAGCACTTCACCGCCGATACCGTTGGCGCGTGCCTTGCGGTCTGTCATCAGACCTTTGGAGGTGGAAACGATTGCGATACCCAGGTTGTTCATCACGCGCGGGATATCTTCGCTGCCCTTGTATACACGCAGGCCTGGACGGCTCACGCGCTGGATCTTCTCGATCACAGGGCGATTTGCATAATACTTGAGGCCGATTTCCAATGTTGGCTTGCCATCATGATCGATGACCTTGAAGCCTTCCACATAGCCCTCGTCCAGCAAAACCTTGGCGATCGCAGCCTTGATCTTGGAGGAAGGCATCGACACCGTTACTTTTTCCGCCATTTGCGCGTTGCGAATACGCGTCAACATGTCGGAGATAGGATCGCTCATACTCATAGATTCACCCTTACCAGCTTGCCTTGACTACACCAGGAATCTCACCGCGCATCGCGTATTCACGCAATTTGGTGCGACCCAAACCGAACTTACGGAATGTGCCACGCGGACGACCGGTCAACGCACAGCGATTACGCAAACGTACCGGGCTGGAATCGCGCGGCAATGCTTGCAATTTTTGACGTGCCGCAAAGCGCTCTTCTTCGCTCAGGGACACATTGCTTACGATCGCCAACAGGGCGGCGCGCTTGGCAGCGAATTTTTTCACTGTATCGCGGCGCTTCTGTTCGCGGTTAATCAAAGCAGTCTTAGCCATATCACCCTCAGTTCTTCAATGGGAATTTGAATGCCAACAAAAGCGCCTTGGCTTCTTCGTCGGTCTTCGCCGTCGTCGTGATCGTGATGTTCATGCCACGCAACGCATCAATCTTGTCGTACTCGATTTCCGGGAAAATGATCTGCTCTTTGACACCCATGTTGTAGTTGCCACGGCCATCGAAAGACTTGCCGGAGATACCACGGAAGTCACGGATACGCGGAATAGCCACAGTAACCAAGCGATCCAGGAATTCGTACATGCGCTCACGGCGCAGCGTCACCTTACATCCAACCGGATAGTTCTCGCGAATCTTGAAACCCGCGATGGACTTCTTCGACTTGGTGACCACCGGCTTTTGGCCTGCGATCTTCTGCATATCACCAACCGCATGATCCATCACCTTCTTGTCCGCCACCGCCTCACCAACACCCATGTTCAAGGTGATCTTCTCGATGCGCGGCACTTCCATGACGGACTTGTAACCGAACTTCTTCATCAGCTCTGCGGTTACACTCTTTTTGTAGTAGTCGTATAAACGAGCCATGTCTTACCCCTTACGCAATCACTTCGCCGCTGGATTTGAACACGCGCACTTTGCGACCGTCCTCCAACTGCTTAACGCCAACACGATCCGCCTTCTTGGTGGCCGCGTTGTAAATGGCGATATTGGAAATATGGATAGGCTTCTCGATTTCCACGATACCACCCGTCGTACCCTTCACCGGATTCGGCTTCTGATGCTTCTTGACTTTGTTGATACCACCAACCAAGACAAACTCGCCATCAACGCTCAACACGCTGCCACGATTACCCTTGTCCTTGCCAGCAATAACGATCACATCGTCATTCTTTTTAATCTTGTTCATGATTTATCCTTGACTGCCGCTTACAGCACTTCCGGTGCCAGAGAGACGATCTTCATGAACTTCTCGTTACGCAGTTCACGAGTCACCGGTCCAAAAATACGCGTACCGATCGGCTCCAGCTTGTTATTCAACAACACAGCCGCATTACCATCGAATTTGATCAAGGAGCCATCGGAACGACGAACACCCTTGGCAGTACGCACCACAACGGCGCTATACACTTCGCCTTTTTTCACGCGGGAGCGCGGGGCTGCATCACGGATGCTGACCTTGATCACATCACCCACACCGGCATAACGGCGCTTGGAACCACCCAGCACCTTGATGCACATTACGGAACGCGCGCCGGTGTTGTCGGCCACATTCAAAACAGACTGCATTTGTATCATTTTTCAATCTCCAACTTTGTCCGCCCGCGGCGGCTAGTTTTGGAACCCGTTCGGGTTAGGCCGCCGCAAGCGACGGTGAAACGAAGCCGCGCATTCTATTCAAACCTGCCGAGTTGCGCAAGCTTTAATTGATAATTATGCCTCGTTGGCTTTTTCAACCAATTTGGACACGCGCCAAGTCTTGGTCCTGGACAGCGGACGAGTCTCTTCGATAGTCACCACATCGCCCTGATTGAACTCGTTGTTCTCATCATGCGCATGGTATTTCTTGGAAACACGCACCACCTTGCCCAGCACCGGGTGCTTGACCTTGCGCTCGACCAGAACGGTGACAGTCTTGTCCATCTTGTTGCTGACCACTGTGCCGGTCAACGCACGCTTCAGATTCGTCGCACTCATTGCTGCTCACCCTTCTCAGTCAATACCGTTTTTACACGCGCAATGTTGCGGCGCACCTTGCGCAATTGGCTCGTATTGCTCAATTGCTGGGTAGCCACTTGCATACGCAGGCCGAATTGCTCCTTGTTCAGGGACAACAGCTCTTGTTGCAGATCGGCCACCGATTTAGTCTTCAGTTCGCTTGCCTTCATGATCACGCCCCTACCTGTCTAACTACAAATGTTGTCTCGATAGGCAGTTTGGCAGACGCCAATTTGAACGCCTCGCGCGCCAACATCTCATCCACGCCGTCCATCTCATACAACATCTTGCCCGGCTGAATCTCGGCGACGTAGTACTCTGGACTCCCCTTACCATTACCCATGCGGACTTCTGCGGGTTTTTTGGAAATCGGCTTGTCCGGGAAAATACGGATCCAGATACGCCCGCCACGCTTGATGTGACGTGTCATGGCACGGCGTGCTGCTTCGATCTGACGTGCAGTCAGACGGCCGCGACCAACCGCCTTGAGGCCGAATTCGCCGAAACTGACTTTGTTGCCGCGAGTCGCAACGCCGGTGTTGCGGCCTTTTTGCTCCTTGCGGTATTTTCTTCTAGCTGGCTGTAGCATGCTTAGCTCCCGACTTTCTTACTTTCTTTTCTGGCTCGGCAACAACAGGAGCAGCGGCTTCTTGCTGTCCAGTCTGGTCACCCTTGTAGACCCACACCTTGACACCGATCAAACCATAGGTGGTCAGCGCTTCGGAGGTGCCGTAGTCGATATCTGCACGCAGAGTGTGCAATGGCACACGCCCTTCGCGATACCACTCTGTGCGGGCGATCTCGATGCCGTTCAAACGACCCGAACTCATGATCTTGATGCCGAGCGCACCCAGACGCATTGCGTTCTGCATCGCGCGCTTCATGGCACGGCGGAACATGATGCGCTTTTCCAGCTGCTGTGTGATCGAATCCGCGATCAGCTGCGCATCGACTTCAGGCTTGCGCACCTCTTCGATATTCAAGCCGACGTCGGGCAAACCCATGCGCTTCTTCAGTTCATTGCGCAGCGTTTCGATATCCTCGCCCTTCTTGCCGATCACCACACCCGGACGTGCCGTGTAAATGGTGATCTTGGCGTTCTTGGCAGGACGCTC
Organism: Sideroxyarcus sp.; assembly: GCA_035299445.1. Classification (GTDB taxonomy): domain Bacteria; phylum Pseudomonadota; class Gammaproteobacteria; order Burkholderiales; family Gallionellaceae; genus Sideroxyarcus. The sequence goes on along the minus strand of DATGWO010000013.1, from coordinate 4,450 downwards.
GATGACGATCTTGGAGACACCGGCACCGGCCAGCTTCTTCTTCAGATAGTCGCGCACCTCAATGTCCTTGTGCAGCAACTCGGAGAATTGCTTGCTGTTGGAGTACCACTTCGATGTCCAATTCTTCTGGACGCTCAGGCGGAATCCAATTGGATGAATTTTCTGACCCATGCTTTAGCTCCCGACGGTGATCGTAATGTGGCAGGTTTGCTTCTCGATACCTGTGCCACGGCCCTTGGCGCGAGGAATCATGCGCTTCAAGGAAGTGCCCTTATCCACGTAGATGGTGGTGACCTTCAACTCGTCGATGTCGGCACCGTCGTTATGCTCGGCATTGGCGATTGCGGAATCCAGCGCCTTCTTGAGGATGCCACCGCCCTTTTTCGGGCTGAAAGCCAAGATGTTCAGTGCTTGCGCGACCGGCAGACCACGGATCTGGTCAGCGACCAGGCGGGCCTTTTGTGCCGACAGGCGAACACCACGGATGACTGCTGTTGTACTCATCATGTCTCCTTATTTCTTGGCGACTGCTTTTTTATCAGCAGCGTGACCTTTGAAGGTGCGGGTCAAAGAGAATTCGCCAAGCTTGTGCCCAACCATGTTCTCGGAAACGTATACCGGAACATGCGTCTTGCCGTTGTGCACCGCGATCGTCAGACCGACGAACTCGGGCAATACGGTAGAGCGACGCGACCAGGTCTTAACCGGGCGCTTGTCGTTGGTTGCGCGCACTGCCTCCACTTTCTTCAGCAGATGCAGATCGACGAACGGGCCTTTTTTAATTGAACGTGCCATATCTTGTTACCCCTTAAACCTGAAAGCGACGGCGCACGATCATGCCGCTAGTACGCTTGTTGCGACGTGTACGGAAGCCCTTGGCCGGTACACCCCATGGGCTGACCGGATGGCGGCCTGCCGCAGTCTTGCCCTCACCACCACCGTGCGGGTGATCGACCGGGTTCATCGCGACACCACGCACCGTCGGGCGGATACCGCGCCAACGATTCGCACCGGCCTTGCCGATCGAGCGCAGCGAGTGTTCGCCGTTGCTGACTTCGCCGATGGTCGCGCGGCAATCCACGTGTACCTTGCGGATCTCACCGGAACGCAAACGCAACTGGGCGTAGCTGCCTTCGCGAGCGAGCAGTTGCACGGAAGCACCTGCCGAACGTGCCAACTGCGCGCCCTTACCAGGCAGCATCTCGATTGCATGAATGGTGGAACCCACCGGAATGTTGCGCAGCGGCAATGCATTACCAGACTTGATCGGCGCTTCCGAACCGCTCAGCAGCTGGGCACCGGCCGACACGCCTTTGGGAGCGATGATGTAGCGACGCTCACCGTCTGCATACACCAGCAACGCCAAGTGTGCGCTACGGTTCGGGTCATATTCCAAACGCTCGACCTTGGCCGGAACGCCATCTTTGTCACGCTTGAAATCCACCAGGCGGTAATGCTTCTTGTGTCCGCCGCCCATGTGACGCGTCGTGATATGACCGTTGTGGTTACGTCCGGCTGTTCTGGTCTTTTTCTCCAGCAACGATGCTTCCGGCTTACCCTTGTGCAACTCCGGATTCACCACACGCACAACGGCGCGAGTTCCCGGGGAGGTTGGTTTGAGTTTGATCAGTGCCATGTTTTACCCCTGCTCGCTTGCGGCAAAGTTGATTTCCTGACCAGCTGCCAGGCATACATATGCCTTCTTCCAGTCTTGACGACGACCGATGGAACGGCCGAAACGCTTTTGCTTGCCCTTGACATTGCTGATCTGCACGCTGTCAACGGTAACGTTGAACAGCTTTTCGACCGCCGCCTTCACTTCGGGCTTGGTCGCATCGGATGCGACGCGGAAGATCACCTGCTCGTTCTTCTCCGCAACGAAAGTTGCTTTTTCGGAGATTTGCGGAGCCAGCAAAATGTTCAGCAAACGCTCTTCATTGATTTTTTGTGTACTCATGCCAGCAACTCCTCGATTTTTGCAATCGCGCCACGGGTCACCAGCACCTTGGGGAAACGCACCAAGCTGACTGGGTCGGCTTGATGAGCCTCGACCACCAGCACGTTCGGCAGGTTGCGCGACGACAGATACAGGTTCTCATCAATGCTGTCGGTGATGATCAGTACGCGATCCATGCCCATAGCCTTGATCTTCTGCGCCAGCAACTTGGTCTTGGGCGCATCGACGGACAAACCATCGATCACGTTCAGGCGATCTTCGCGTACCAGCTGCGAGAAGATGGATGCCAGACCGGCGCGATACATCTTGCGATTGATCTTCTGGGTGTAGTTCTGATCCGGGCTGTTCGGGAAAATCTTGCCGCCCCCACGCCACAACGGGCTGGATGCCATACCGGCACGTGCGCGACCAGTGCCCTTTTGCGCGAACGGCTTGCGCGTGGACTTGGCGATTTCGCTACGGCCCTTTTGCTTGCTGTTCGCAGAGCGTGCGTTAGCTTGGTAAGCAGTCACCAATTGATGAATCAGCGTCTCGTTGTATTCGCGACCGAACAGCTCGTCGGAAGCCTTCATGCTCGCGCCGGCTTTGCCGTTTTCGCCAATGACTTTCAGTTCCATTATGCCCCCGCTTTCACTGCCGGACGTACGATCACGTCGCCGCCGGGCGCACCCGGAACAGCGCCCATCACCAACAACAGCTGGCGCTCGGCATCGATACGAACGATCTGGAGATTTTGTACAGTGCGCTGCACGTCACCCAAGTGACCAGTCATGCGCTTGCCCGGGAACACGCGACCCGGATCTTGCGCCATACCGATGGAACCTGGAACGTTGTGCGACTTGGAGTTACCGTGAGTTGCGCGACCGGATTTGAAGTGGTAGCGCTTGATGGTACCGGCATAGCCTTTACCGATCGTCACGCCGGTCACATCAACCTTCTGACCGACCTGGAACAGGTCCACGCCAACCTTGCCGCCGACAGTCAGGCTGGCAAGTTGCTCTGGCGTAGCAGTGAATTCTTTCAGCACGCTACCGGCTTCCACGCCGGCTTTGGCGAAATGCCCCGCAGCAGCCTTGGTCACGCGGCTGGCGCGGCGCGTTCCGAACGCAACCTGCACTGCACTGTAACCATCCGTGGGAGCGGTTTTGATCTGGGTGACACGATTGTTGGACACGTCCAGCACAGTTACCGGCAACGACGTACCGTCGTCGGTAAAGATGCGGGTCATGCCAATCTTGCGACCGACAAGTCCTAAACTCATTTTAATTTCCTCTTATTAAGGGGCTGACTTCAATTGGTCAACCGATCCGTACTACTAAGCTGCTTTAACTGCGATTACTGCAACTTGATTTCAACATCCACACCAGCCGGCAGATCCAGCTTCATCAGCGCATCGACAGTCTTGTCTGTCGGGTCGACGATGTCCATCAAACGCAGATGGGTGCGAATTTCGAATTGATCGCGCGAAGTCTTATTCACGTGCGGCGAGCGCAATACGTCGAAACGCTCAATCTTTGTTGGCAAAGGAACCGGCCCCTTCACCACAGCGCCAGTGCGCTTAGCTGTATCAACGATCTGCAATGCAGATTGGTCGATCAGACGATAGTCGAACGCCTTCAGGCGAATGCGAATTTTTTGACTTTGCATAATCTTCTCTTGCCTCTTTAGCGGCATAACCGCTGGTTTAAAGAACGAAAACGCGTGGCCGCAGCCACGCGAGGGGGCGCATTGTATGCTTACTCGATGATCTTGGCAACCACACCGGCGCCGACGGTACGACCGCCTTCGCGGATCGCGAAGCGCAGACCTTCTTCCATCGCGATCGGGTTGATCAGATTCACCGTGATGCTGACGTTGTCGCCAGGCATCACCATTTCGGTGCCGGCCGGCAGTTCAACCGCACCGGTCACGTCAGTCGTACGGAAGTAGAACTGCGGACGGTAGCCTTGGAAGAACGGGGTGTGACGGCCGCCTTCATCCTTGCCCAGTACGTAGATCTCGGCAGTGAACTTGGTGTGCGGGGTGATGGAGCCGGGCTTGGCCAGAACTTGGCCGCGCTCGACTTCTTCGCGCTTGGTGCCGCGCAGCAGTACGCCGACGTTGTCGCCTGCCTGACCTTGGTCGAGCAGTTTGCGGAACATTTCGACGCCGGTGCAGGTGGTCTTCTGGGTCGGCTTGATACCAACGATCTCGAGTTCTTCGCCGACCTTGACGACGCCGCGCTCGATACGGCCAGTCACGACGGTGCCGCGACCGGAGATGGAGAATACGTCTTCCACCGGCATGATGAAGGCGCCGTCGATGGCGCGCTCAGGTGTCGGGATGTAGCTGTCGAGGGCTTCGGCCAGACGATAGATGGAGGGTTCGCCCAGTTCGCTCTGGTCGCCTTCCACTGCCAGCTTGGCGCTGCCGTGCACGATGGGGGTGTCGTCGCCGGGGAAGTCGTACTTGGAGAGCAGTTCGCGCACTTCCATTTCGACCAGTTCCAGCAGT
>DATGWO010000012.1:0-1942 GCA_035299445.1 Sideroxyarcus sp. | reverse complement strand
GCGCCAATGGCATCAATCGGATGGCGCAGGAACTTCAAGCGGACAAACCGATGCCGCGGGAGGAGGCCGTGGCATGAGCGAGACACGTATTCGGCGAGTTGGACCACCTGACATTGCGGAAGCCAGTGACGGCCGCATGAGCCTGTCCGTGCCGATCCAGATCCGCCGCCGCAGCGGCCGCAAGCAGGTGATGCTGCCGAACGGCGAAGCGATGCCGCCGAGGCGCTGGGACATGGCGCCGACGCCGCTGCAGTTGGCGCTGGCCAGGGGGCATCGCTGGCTGGCGATGCTGGAGTCCGGGGCGGCGAAATCACTGCGGGAGATCGCCGCCCAGGAAGGCGTCGACAACAGCTACGTCAGCCGGATGGTGAACCTGACCACGCTTGCGCCGGAAATCGTGGCAGCCATCTTGGACAACACACTGCCAGAAACCTTGACGCTGTTCGATCTGGCAGTGGACCCGCCTGCGGTGTGGGACGAGCAGTTTTCACGGATCGCCGCGTTGATTTAAGCAGCCTCTCTTGAATTTCGAGTGGGTGGATGAGCGGCAATTCAGGCGGGTGGCTGGTGTCAAGGGCGGGCGAAGCCCGGCGCAGCGAACCCTTGACGCCAGCCACCGGCTGGTACGCTGGCCCTTATGGCCGATGCGGCACGCTGCCGCATCGGCCATAAGGAGCAGGAGCGGTTCGTATGCATGACAGGTTGTTTGAGGCGGCACTGGGGATTGCCGCGCCATGGTTCGTCGCTGGGGTTCGATTCGACGAAGCGAGCAAGGTGCTGACGGTGGGTATCGACTACCCTGCCGCCAGCCGATTTGAGGTGGAGGGCGTGGCCGGTGCGCACCCGGTGCACGACACGGTCACCAAGACCTACCGGCACCTGAACTTCTTCCAGCACGAGTGCGTGCTGGAGGTGCGCACGCCACGAGTGAGACTGCCCGACGGCTCGGTGCGGCTGGTCAAGCCGCCCTTTGCTGGCAAGCTTTCGGGCTTCACGCTGCTGTTCGAGGCATTGGTGTTGATGCTGGCACCGCAGATGCCGTTCGCTGCGGTAGCGCGCCTCGTGGGTATTTCGGCATACCGGGTGCTGGCCATCTGCCGTCGCTATGTCTCCCTGGCTCTGGAGGCCGCCGACTTCAGTGAAGTCACGGCCTTGGCTATCGACGAGACGTCCCGCGCCAAAGGCCACGACTACATCACGCTGGCCGCCGATGCTATCAAGCGCAGGGTCCTGGCCGTGGCCGAGGGACGCGATGCCAAGAGCGTTACTGCCATCGCCGCGGAGTTGGCCGCGCGCGGATGCCCACCGGAGAACATCGAATCGGTCAGCATCGACATGTCGCCGGCGTTCATCAAGGGTTGCACCGAGCAACTGCCCAATGCCCGCATCACGTTCGACAAGTTTCACGTCGTCTGGCATGCCAATGCGGCAGTGGACAAGATGCGGCGCATCGAGCAGCGCAGTGACAAGTCCCTCAAGGGCATGCGCTGGGCGCTGCTGAAGGACCGTGCCAAGCTCAAGCCTGAAGCCGCGGCCGATCTGGACGCACTCGTTGCCCGGCTGACCACCGTGCGCACCGCCCGAGCCTGGGTCTACAAGGAACAGTTGCGCGAGATCCTCGAGCGCAAGCAGATCAACGTCGTGCGGGGCATGCTGCAGCACTGGTGCACCTGCGTCATGCGCTCCAAGGTCGAGCCGATGAAGGAGGTGGCCGCGCTCGTGCGCCGCCACCTTGACGGCATCGTTGCCTGGGCGCAGACGCGCCAAACCAATGGCTTTCTTGAGGCGCTCAATGGCCTGTTCCAGGCTGCCAAGCGCCGTGCCCGCGGCTTCACCAACTTCGACACCATCAAGACCGTCATCTTCTTGATCGCCGGCAAGCTCGACTTCGCCTCGGTCAACCCTCATGCCAGGTGACCCACTCGTTTTTCAACAGAGCCTT
>DATGWO010000011.1:0-156636 GCA_035299445.1 Sideroxyarcus sp. | reverse complement strand
GTATTGAAAAAGTGCCCGCCGATGTCGGCGCGGAGCCGTTTCCGGCGGGGCCGGAAGCGGCGGTTGGAGCGTTGGGCATCGGGTTTGTCTTGGTCATCGCAGGTTCTCGTTCCGGTGAATTTGAGAATGCTTCAGGGGGAGGCAATTCTGAGCACTGTGCGGCTTTAAAAAAATCGGCGATTCGCGTAATCGGCGTAAGGAAAACCGGCGCGCGCGCCATCGGTGTTTGTCCTATGCCGCCGGTCAGCCAAACTCGGTAAACTTCCGGCCCGACCAGTGGACAGGCAGTTCCCGCGTCCGGCATAACTCGGCTTGAGGATGGAATGGGCACGATTCAAACGACAGCATCCGGCAGCAAGGCAGCAACCGGTGATGCCGCCGCGCAGATGACGCGGCGCTGGAAGCCGATTCTCGCGTTCTTCCTCTTCGTCTGCGCCCTCAGCCTGGCCGGCGGCCTGGTCTTCCAGCGTTACAAGGAAAGCCTGAAAAAAGACAAGCAGAACGAACTGGCCGGCATCGGCGAGTTGAAGATCAGGCAGATCACCAACTGGATCGTGGAACGCAAGGGCGATGCCGAATCGCTGACGCACGATCCACTGTTCGTCGCGGAGGTCGAGCGCTGGCTGCAGGGCGGCGGCCTGTCCGATGGAACCAGGGCCAGGTTGAACGAGCGCCTGACATCGATGCAACAAGCTTATGCCGATTACGGCTACACCAGCATTGCCCTGTTCGATCGACAGGGCAAATTGCGCCTGTCTTCGCGCAGCGGTGATGTGGTTCGCGAACATGAAAAACCGGTGATCCTGGAGAGCATGCGCAGCGGGAAGGCCACCCTTTCCGATATGCACTCGACGGTCCGCGGCGGCGAGCGGGTGGTCGAGCTTGAGCTGGTGGCACCGGTGTTCGTTGGAACGAAGGGCAAGAAACAGGCTATCGGCGGCATCCTCTTCCGCGCCGACCCTTATCGCTTCCTGTTTCCGCTGATCCAGCGCTGGCCCACGCCAAGCCAGAGTGCCGAGAATCTGCTGGTGCGCCGCGACGGCGACGACGTCTTATTCCTGAACGAACTGCGCCATCTCAAGAACACGGCGCTCGCCATGCGCCTGCCGTTGAGCCGGCGGGAATTGCCGGCAGTGATGGCGGTGCTGGGGCAGGCCGGACTGATAGAAGGGATCGATTACCGCGGCGTGCCGGTGGTCGGCGTGTTGCACAAAGTGCCCGGCACACAGTGGGCGATGGTCAGCAAGATAGACCGGGCGGAGATCTATGCCCCGATCGACAGCCTGCGCAATTGGATATTCCTGCTGTTGCTGCTGCTGGCCGGCGCCGGTGGTGGCGTGGCGGCGTTCTGGTGGAAGAAACAACGCCAGTATGTCCGTGCGCTGAAAGAGCGGCATGCGCAGAAGATCGAACACGAGGTGCTCATGCGGCACCTGGATTACCTCACGAAATTCTCCAACGACATCATCCTGCTGCTGAACGGCGCCGGCAGGCTCATCTCCTTCAACGACCGCGCTGTCCAGGCATACGGCTACACTGTCGATGAACTTTCCAGTTTGAATATCGACGACCTGCGGGTAAAGGAAGCTTCGCTCGCGCACGACGAGCGCATCAGGCAGATCGACCGGGCCGGCGGCGCCATGGTGTTCGAATCCGTTCACCGCCGCAAGAGCGGCGAACATATCCCGGTCGAATCCAGCGTGCGCACCATCGAGATGGCCGGGGAGCGTTATTATCAGGTCATCATCCGCGACATCAGCGAGCGCAAGAAAGCGGAAAGCCAAGTCCTCCGGCAGAAGAGGTTCATCCGGCAGATCATCGATAGCGATCCCAATATGATCATGGTCAAGGATGCCGACGGCAGGTACCTGCTGGCCAATGAGGCGATGGCGAAAAGTTACGGGCAGACCACCGCCGGCATCGTCGGCAAGTGCAATGCCGATTTCATCGGCAACCCGGAGTTGCTTGCCGCATACGACCACGCCGGCAGGGAGGTGCTGGAGAGCCGCCAGGAACGGGTGGCGCTGGAAGCGGGGATGCTGGCCGACGGCCGCAAGCATCTGTTCCATACCATCAGAAAACCTTTGGTGCAGGATGATGGCTCGGTCAGCGTGCTCACCATCGCCATGGATATCACCGACCTGAAGGAAGCGGAGCTGCGCTTCGAGAACGAGCGCACACGCTTGCGCACCTTGCTGAAGACCATGTCCGAGCTGGTCTGGCTCAAGGATGTAGACGGCATCTATCTCGCCTGCAATTCGCAATTCGAACGCTTCTTCGGCGCCAGGGAGGCGGATATCGTCGGCAAGACTGACTATGATTTCGTCGATGCCGAACTGGCCGATTTCTTCCGCCAGAAAGACCGGGAGGCCATGTTCGCCGACAAGGCGTGCGTCAATGAAGAAACGGTCACTTATGCCGACACCGGCGAGCGCGTGCTGCTGGAAACCGTCAAGACGCCGGTACGGGATGAGGAGGGGATCCTGATCGGCGTGATGGGCATCGCGCGCGACATCACCGAGCGCAAGCGTGTCGAGGAAGAATTGCGCTTCAAGAACACCCTGCTTACCATCGAACACGAGGCATCGATAGAGGGGGTGCTCATCATCGACAGGTTGGGGAATATCGTTTCATGCAATCACCGTTTCGTTGGGATGTGGGGGATCGCCGAAGACATCATTGCTTCCGGTTCGGGCGGGCGCGTGATGCAGGCGATGCTCGAGCAACTGGCGGAGTCGAACCAGCTCATGGAGAAGGTTTGCCATCTCGCCCTGTATGGCAGTGAAGTCAGCCGCGGCGAGATCGAGTTGCGCGACGGGCGGGTGTTCGAGTGTTTTACGACGCCGATGATCGGCCCGCAGCAGGAACGCTACGGGCGGATATGGTATTTCCGCGACCTTACCGAGCAGAAGGTCGCGGCCAGGGATCTGGCCGATTCCTACGCGAAACTGCAGCAGCTTTCGTTGCGCATGGAGAATGCGCGGGAGGACGAGCGGGCGAAGATCGCGCTCAACCTGCACGACGAGATGGGCGCGACGCTGGCGGCGATGAAGATGCGGGTCGCGTGGCTCGCTTCGAAGCTGCCGGAAGGCATGCCGCTGCTCACGGAAGAAGCGGCGCAGATCAGCGAGCTGGTGTCCGGCGGGATACAGACCATGCACCGCATCGTCAGTGAGCTAAGGCCGGATCTGATCGGGGATCTTGGCCTTGCGGCGGCAATAGCCGATTATGTGAAGAAATTCTGCCGGCACGCGAACATCGAATGCACACTCATCCTGCCCGAGGCCGAGTTCATGCTGGGCGATGAGCATGCTCTCGCACTGTTCCGCATCCTGCAGGAGTCTTTGAACAATGTGGTGAAGCATGCGCGGGCCAGCAGGGTGAGTATCATTTTTACCGAGCAGGATCATGTATTGTCGATGGAGATCGGGGATGACGGCATCGGGTTCGATGTGGGCATGCACCGGGAGCAATCCTTCGGCTTGCTCGGCATCAGGGAGCGCGCGCTGATGTTGGGCGGGAAAGCCAGGGTCAGCAGCGCGCCGGGCAAGGGGACGCGCATCTCGGTCAGCATCCCCTATCCCGCACGCCGCATCAGCGATCCGGAGCCGCATCATGCGTAACCGGGGCAATTGCAACGCATTTATCTTAAGGAGCTGAACTGTGGTCAGGGTACTTATCGTGGATGATCACGCCATCGTGCGCCATGGCTTGCGGCGGATACTGGACGAGGCGAAGGGGATCAAGGTCGGCGGCGAAGCGGCGAACGGCGTCGAGGCGCTGAAGATGATGCGCGCCGAGAAGTGGGATGTCGTTCTGCTCGATATCTCGATGCCGGAGAAGAACGGCATCGACACGCTGAAACAGATCATGGACCGGAACAGGGAAACCAAGGTGCTGATCCTGAGCATGTATCCCGAAGACCAGTATGCCGTGCGCCTGATGAAGGCCGGTGCGTCCGGTTACCTGACCAAGGAGACCGCACCGGAGCAGCTGGTGGAGGCGATCCGCACGGTGATCGCCGGCAAGAAGCACATCAGCCCCACGCTGGCCGAATTGCTGTTGCAGGAATGCAGTTCCGATTCGGGCAAGTCGCCGCACGAGATACTGAGCGACCGCGAGTACCAGGTGTTGCGCCTGATCGGTTCAGGCAAAAAGGTGTCCGAAGTAGCTGCGGCGCTGTCGCTGAGCGTGAAGACCGTCAGCACCTACCGCGCGCACATCCTGGAGAAGATGAAGCTGAAGAACAACGCCGAGCTGACCTATTACGTGATGCACAACAGCCTGCGGGAGGAGTGAGGAGCGGCTTCCCCGGCTTGGCGTCCTTACACGCCGGCCTGCTCCGCCTGCACATCGGCAAAATAGCTGGAGCGCACCATCGGCGCGCAGGCGGCATGCGAGAAGCCCATCTCTTTGGCGGCATCCTCGAACATCTTGAACGTCTCCAGCGGCACATAGCGCAGCACCGGCAGGTGGCCGTCGGAGGGTTGCAGGTATTGGCCCAGCGTGAGCATCTCCACATCGTGGGCGCGCAGGTCGCGCATCACTTGCAGCACTTCCTCGTCGGTCTCGCCCAGTCCCAGCATCAGTCCGGATTTGGTGGTCACCTGCGGGAAGCGCGCCTTGAACTCTTTCAGCAGCTTGAGCGAGTGGGCGTAGTCGGCGCCGGGGCGCGCCAGCGGATACAGGCGCGGCACCGTCTCCAAGTTGTGGTTGAGCACGTCGGGCAGTTCGGCGGCCAGCGCATCCAGCGCCACATCGAGGCGACCGCGGAAATCGGGCACCAGCGTCTCCAGCTTGGTGGCGGGCGAGGCGGCGCGGATGGCGCGCAGGCAGTCGGCGAAATGTTTCGCGCCGCCGTCCTTCAGGTCGTCGCGGTCCACGCTGGTGATGACCGCGTAGCGCAGCTTGAGCAGGCCGATGGAGTGGGCCAGGTTTGCGGGTTCGTCGGCATCAGGCGGCAGCGGCTTGCCGTGCGCCACGTCGCAGAACGGGCAGCGCCGCGTGCACACGTCGCCGAGGATCATGAAGCTGGCCGTGCCCTTGCCGAAGCACTCGCCGATATTGGGGCAGGAGGCTTCCTCGCACACCGTGTGCAGCTTGTTCTCGCGCAGCATGCGCTTCACTTCATTGTAGCCGGCGCCGCTGCCGGGTTTCACGCGTATCCATTGCGGCTTGCGCAGGCGCTCCTGCAACGGCACGATCTTGATGGGATTGCGCGCGGTCTTGGCCGCGCCGGTCTGTTTGTGGGTGTCGTTCATGGGTGCAATTGTAAAGCATCCTGAATACCCAAGCATTAAAGTATGGTATATTGCCCGCCTGAGATTTCCCCATTTCCCCTTTTACCAACACTGATCAGGAGACTGCCATGGAACATCAACTTCCCGCTCTGCCCTATGCCAAAGACGCACTCGTCCCGCACATGTCGGTCGAGACTTTCGATTACCACTACAGCAAGCACCATCAAGCTTACGTGACCAACCTGAACAATCTGATCAAGGGCACCGAATACGAGAGCCTCGACCTCGAAGCCATCATCAAGAAGGCCCCGGCTGGCGGCATCTACAACAACTCCGCGCAGGTGTGGAACCACACCTTCTTCTGGCACTGCATGAAGCCTAACGGCGGCGGCGCTCCGACCGGTGCGCTGGCGGCAGCCATCGACAAGAAGTGGGGCTCGTTCGACGAATTCAAGAAAGCTTTCCAGACTTCCGCCGTGGGCAACTTCGGTTCCGGCTGGACCTGGCTGGTGAAGAAGGCCGACGGTTCCGTGGATATCGTCAACATGGGCGCGGCCGGCACCCCGCTGACCACCGGCGACAAGGCGCTGCTGTGCGTGGACGTATGGGAACACGCCTACTACATCGACTACCGCAACCTGCGTCCCAAGTTCGTCGAGACTTTCCTCAACAACCTGGTGAACTGGGAGTTCGTGGCGAAGAACTTCGCCTGATCTTCAAGTGCAATGAACCAAACGGAATCCCGGGCGCGCACCGCCCGGGATTTTTGTTTGGGCTTTGGTTAAACTGGGCACATGAAAATACACTTGGTCGTCCTCAATCGCATACGCCAGCTGTTCCTGGCGTTCTACGAGTTGCTCGCGCGTCGCTGGAAGAAGAGCTTCTATCTCTATCTGGCGGCGGTGTTCAGCGTGCTGGCCATCGCGGATACCGCCTTCCTGCATGTGACGCAGGAGATGCGGCAGGGGGCGTTCGACATGATGGTGCGTTATCGCATCAGTCCGCCCAAGCCCGATCCGGACATCGTCATCGTCGATATCAACGAGGCCAGCCTCGCTGCGATGGCCAAGGATTACGGCCGCTGGCCGTGGCCGCGGCAGGTGCTCGGCGAGTTCCTGGAGAATATCGAGAAGCAGCAACCGCAGGCGGTGGTGTTCGACATCCTGTTCAGCGATGCCGATGTGTACAACCCGGACAGCGATGCCTATTTCGACGCGGCGGTGGCGGCGACCGGCAACACTTTCTTCCCGATGCTGCGTCTCGATCCGGATAGCGATGCGCTGAGCCAGATCAAGCCGGCGATGATCCCCGGCGTCACGCCCTTGTCGGATGCGGCCAGCAAGGATGCGACCGTGGCGGTGGTGCTGCCGCATTTCGCGGCGGCGCTGAACGGCGGGCGTCTCGGCTTGCACAACATCTATCCCGATGTCGACGGTACCGCGCGGCGCTATCAGGTGTATCGCGACGACTACGGCTGGAAGATGCCGTCGCTGCCGGCGCGCGTGGCGGAAGAGCTCGGCTGGCCGCAGGCGCCCGCGCAGCAGGTGCTGCTGAACTGGCGCGGCAAGCCGTTCTCCTACCATTACGTCAGCTTCAGCGATGTGTTCGAGGATATGGCGCGCAAACAGAAGACGCGTCCGGCCGACGAGTTCAAGGGCAAGATCGTTATCATCGGCTCGACCGCGCCCAGCCTGTTCGACATCAAGCCGACGCCGATGAGCAAGATGCACCAGGGCGTGGAGATCCTCGCCACCGCCATCGACAACATGAAGCATGGCGATTACCTGCGCTTTCCCGAGGCGCGCATCGCCTATCTGCTGCTGACGCTGGCCCTGGTGTGGGTGACGGCCTGGGCGTTCTATCGCAACGTCGGGCGCGACAAGATCGACCGCCTGTTCGGCTTCTCGCAGTTCCTGCTGATCGCGATCTCGTATGCCAGCATCAATCTCAGCAACACCTATATCAACCTGACCGGGCCGGTGGCCATCGCCATCGCCTTCTTCACCATCGCGCGCATCTATGCCACCGGCACCTACAAGGCGCTGGAGCAGAACATGGTGCGCGCCTCGGCCGAGCGTTCGGGTGAGCTGGATGCACGCCTGCTGCTGATCCGGCTTGATGCCTCGCGCAACGTCTACACCGACGTGCTGCTGGAGCGCATCCGCAACGGGCTGGAACGCAGCGGCAAGGAGAGCAAGAGCGTCGATGTGGTGAAGGGCGTGCAGAAGGGCTTGTGGGACCTGTTCGAATACACTTTTGCCGTGTCGTGGGTGGCGGCGCCCGAGGATGCTGCGGCAGCGGCCAGGATAGATGAAGACAAGGCGGCGGTGCTGGCAGCTTTGCCGGTGTTGCTGAAGAAGAACCTGGCGCGCGCGGATGATGTGGCGACATGGTTCGAGTATCGCGGACAGGTCGCGGGTGGCGACAAGGCGCGCAGCAGCTGGCGCGTATTGTTCGCCGAGGCGGTGTTGCAATGGGAAAGACAGCGGGAGGCGAAATGATGAAGATGAACAGAATGGTGCTGGCGGCGATGCTGTGGATGTTGCAGTCGGCGGCGATGGCGGGTGAGCCAGGCATCGCGCTGAAAGCGGACGCGCTGCGCGCCGAGCCTTTCGGCGATGCCAAGACGGTGGCGACGCTGACGGTGGGCGAGAAGGTGGACATCCTGAAAAAGGACGGCGGCTGGCTGCAGGTGAAGAGCGGCAAAAACAAGGGCTGGGTGCGCATGCTGAGCATCCGCAAGGGCGACGCCAAGAAAGGTTCCGGCGAGGCGAGCGGTGTGCTGGCGCTGGCATCGGGGCGCGCCGGTACCGGCAAGGTCGTTGCTACCACCGGCATTCGCGGTCTGAATGAAGAGGAGTTGAAAGCGGCGACGTTCAACGAGAAGGAATTGCAGCTGGCGGAGTCTTATGCGGTCGGCAAGAGCGATGCGCAGAAGTTCGCCAAGCAGGGCAAGCTGGCGGCGCGCCAGTTCGATTATCTGCCTGCGGCTAAATAAGGAGACGCCATGAACAGATATTTCAGCGTGTTGGGTGTTGTCGTGTTGTCCGCCATCGCGGGCAGCGTTGCCGCGTTCGATCTGGGCGAGTTGCGCGACAAGGTGAAAGCCGAGTTACCGGTCGATCCCAAGGTGATCGAGGCGATGAAGGAGCTGAAGGGGCCGGACGATGCGGAGGAGATCGCCATCGGCAGGCAGATCGCCGGCAACCTGTTAGGCGCGGCGCCGCTGGTGAAGGATGCCAAGCTGCAGAAATATGTGAACCAGGTGGGCGAGTGGGTAGCGAGCCAGAGCGAGCGTCCCGATCTGCCGTGGCACTTCGGCGTGATCCAATCGGATGACGTGAACGCGTTTGCGGCACCGGGCGGTTACATCTTTGTCACGCTGGGGCTGTATCGGTTGTTGCAGAACGAGGCCGATCTGGCGGGCGTGTTGGGGCATGAAGTCGGCCATGTGATCCGCAAGCATCACTTGAAGATATTGCAGCAGAGCAAGCTGGTGGATGCGGGCGGCAAGGCGCTGTCGAAGGAGATCGGCGGCAGTGACACGGTGCAGAAACTGATCGGCAGCGGTGCAGAGATCGTCGCGCGCAGCCTGGACAAGGACGCCGAATTCGAGGCCGACCGCATCGGCGTGGTGCTGGCGACGCGCGCTGGCTACGACGCTTACGGCCTGCCCGGCGTGTTGCAGCAGATCGGCCATTTCGCCGGTGATTCGGATAGTGTCGCCCTGTTGTTCAAGACCCATCCGCATCCGGATGACCGTCTGGCCAAACTGGATGGCGCGATGGGCGATCGCTTCGACCGCATCAAAGGCGCGACGCTGAACTCGCGTTTCTATCGCCCGAAGAAATAGGGATTCTGTTTGCGGGTGGTTGACAGCAGAACGCACGTTCTTTAGCATGCAAGAACGTTCGTTCTGTTGAGGTGCCGCCATGACTGATTCCGACCAATCCGCCCGCGACGCGGAGTATCTCGCCAAGCTGCAGGATTACTACGCAGACTGGAAAAGCATCCCTTCCTATGCCGCGCTGTGCGAAGTGTTCGGCATCGCTTCCAAATCCTGGGTCAAGGCCATCCTCGACCGGCTGGTGAAGGCCGGTTTCCTCGAGCGCACGCCAGATGCCATGCTGATCCCGACACGCGACTTCTTTGCGCGGCCGCTGGCCGAAGCGTCGGTGCCCGCAGGCATGCCGGTGACGGTGAGCGCCACGCAGGGCGACTATTACGTGATCGATGAGATGTTGATCGACAAGCCCTCCACCACCACGCTGATTCCGGTGAAGGGCGACTCCATGATCGACGCCGGCATCCATAGCGGCGACGTCGCCGTGGTGGAGAAGCGCAACATCGCCAATATCGGCGACATCGTGGTGGCCATCGTCGACAACGAGTTCACCCTGAAGACACTGGACAAGGAGCGCGGCCAGTACATCCTGCGCCCGGCCAATCCGGCGTATCCGGTGATCCGGCCGCAGGGGTCGCTGGAGATATTCGGCGTGCTGGTCGGGCTGATCCGTAAATATAAATAGCTGTCCCACGGGGTGATTCGCGGCCGGATACCGGCAATGATTTGTTAGAATCGCGCCCTGTCATCCAGACCGCCTGCCATGAATCCGACCCTAGTCTTCGATATCGAAACCATTCCCGACATCGCCGGGCTGCGCGCGCTGTACGAGCTCGACAGCGCCGTGGCCGACGCCGAAGTGGCCGAGATGGTCTTCCAGATGCGCCGCCAGAAGACCGGCAGCGATTTCCTGCCGCACCATCTGCAGCGCGTGGCGGCCATCTCCTGCGTGTTGCGCGAGGGCGACAACTTCAAGGTATGGTCGCTGGGCGAACCGGACGAGGACGAAGGCAGCATCATCAAGCGCTTCTTCGACGGCATCGAGAAATACACGCCGCAATTGATCAGCTGGAACGGCGGCGGTTTCGACCTGCCGGTGTTGCACTACCGCGGCCTGATCCACGGCATCCAGTGCCCGCGCTACTGGGACCAAGGCGAGGATGACAAGGACTTCAAGTGGAACAACTACATCAGCCGTTACCACTCGCGCCATCTTGACCTGATGGATCTGCTGGCGATGTACACCGGCCGCGCCAACGCGCCGCTGGATGAACTGGCCAAACTGATCGGTTTCCCCGGCAAGCTGGGTATGGACGGCAGCAAGGTGTGGGAGGCGTATCAGCAGGGTAGGCTGGCCGAGATACGCAACTACTGCGAGACCGATGTGGTGAACACGTATCTGGTGTTCGCCCGCTTCCAGTTGATGCGCGGCCAGTTCAGCAAAGCGCGCTACGAGCAGGAGCTGGAACTGGTGCGCAGCACTTTGAGTAAATCCGACGAGAAACATTGGAAAGAGTTTCTCGCGCAATGGCCTGAAAAGAAATCCTCATGAATCCTGTAATCGTTGAATCGCTCGACCATGAAGGTCGCGGCATCGCGCATGCCGACGGTAAGGTCATCTTCATTGAAGGCGCGCTGACCGGCGAGCGCGTGACTTATTCCTCGTATCGCAAGAAGAACAATTACGAGCAGGCCAAGGTCGAGCAGATATTCAAGCAGTCGTTCATGCGCGTGCAGCCGAAGTGTCCGGTGTTTGGCGTTTGCGGCGGCTGTTCCATGCAGCATCTCGACCCGCGCGCGCAGGTGGCGGTCAAGCAGCGCGTGTTGGAAGACAATCTGCAACGCATCGGCAAGGTCAAGCCCGAAGTCGTATTGCCGCCGATCTACGGCATGTCCTGGGCCTACCGCCAGCGCGCGCGCTTGTCAGTGCGCCATGTGCTGAAGAAGGAAAAGACGCTGGTCGGCTTCCGCGAACAGAACGGCAAGTATGTCGCCGACATGCAGCATTGCGAGATCCTGACACCCAAGATCGCCAGTCTGTTGCCGCTGCTGGGCGAGCTGAACGAGAAATTCACCCGGCGCGACATCATTCCGCAAATCGAAGTGGCGGTGGGCGAGCATGTGGATGTGCTGGTGCTGCGCATTCTGGAAGCGCTCACGCCGTCCGATGAGGCGCTGATCAGGGAATTTGCCGATACGCACCAAGTGCAATTCTGGACGCAGACCAAAGGCCCGGAAACGGTCATGCCGTTCTATCCGCTGGAGGCGCCGGCACTGAGCTACAGCCTGCCGGAGTTCGGTATCACCATGCCGTTCGCGCCGACCGAGTTCACACAGGTGAACAGCGAGATGAACCGCCTGATGGTCAGCCGCGCCATACGGCTGCTCGATCCGCAGCCGCATGAGCGCATCGCCGACTTTTTCTGCGGCCTGGGCAATTTCACGCTGCCGATCGCGCGCAGCGGCGCGCGGGTACTGGGAATCGAAGGCAGCGACGCGCTGGTGCGGCGCGCCAAACAGAATGCCGAGTACAACGGCCTATCTGCCAATACTGCATTCCAGATGATGAACTTGTTCGAGATGGATGAGGCTGTGCTGGCGAAAGCCGGTCGCTTCGACAAATGGCTGGTCGATCCGCCGCGCGACGGCGCCATCGAACTGATGAAATCCATCACGCCTGAGACGGCACCCGGGCGCATCGTCTATGTCTCCTGCAGCCCCTCCACCCTGGCGCGCGATGCCGAGGTGCTGGTGAATGTGAAGGGCTACAGGCTGAAGGCGGCGGGCGTGATGAACATGTTCCCGCAGACCTCGCACGTGGAATCCATCGCGCTGTTCGAGCTGGCGTGAAGAAAGATCGGCGTTCAGGCACGCTTGGGCGTTAGCGCGGTGCCGTCGAATTCGATGCCGGCCCAGCCTGTCCTGATGAAGTTCCGGATGTTCTGATGGTCGGTGCCGTCCGGGTGTTTGAGCACGTCTTCCCGGTAATAGTCGCCGAAACAATACAGGGTCTGCTGTTGCGACAATCCGTGCAGCCGTGCGAACGAGAACAGTTTGCACGAGCCGTTGTTCTTGCCAGCATCATTGAACAGTTCGCCGTTCCTGAACGAAGTGGGCGTGAAATCGTACAAGGCGTCGATCAGGGCCATGGTGTCGTTGAAACATGCCGTGGCGGGAGCATCGTTCAGGCGTTGCAGGTAGGTGTCCAGTTCCATCGATCAAATTCCTTTGTTGGAGTCATGAAAAAGGCGGCTTGCGCCGCCTTTTTGCGTGAGTGCCGCAAGCTTTATTCGCGCTCGCCGCTGAATGCCATCAACAGTTGCAGCAGGTTGATGAACAGGTTGTAGATGTTCATGTACAGGCCCAGTGTCGCCATCACGTAGTTGGTTTCGCCGCCATGCACGATCTGGCTCACGTCGTACAGGATGTAGGCGGAGAAAATCATCACCGCGATGGCGGAGATGGTCAGGCTCAGTGCCGGGATCTGGAAGAACAGGTTGGCCAGCGAGGCGACGATCAGCAGGATCAGTCCGATGAACAGGAACTTGCCCATGAAGCTGAAATCTTTCTTGGTCACGGTGGCGATGGTGGCCAGCGTGAAGAAGATGATGCCGGTGCCGCCCGCAGCCAAGCCGATCAGCTGCGCGCCGTTCTTCAGGTGCAGCGCGACTTGCAGGATGGGGCCGAGGAACACGCCGGCGACGAAGGTGAAGCCGAGCAGGGCGACGATGCCCCATACACTGTTGCGCAGCGCGGCGACGGCGAACAGCATGCCCATCATCACGCCGAACATCAGCAGCGAAGACATGATCGGATGTTCAGCCATGAACGAGAGGTTCAGCGAAGTGCCGATCAGCGCGCCGATGACGGTGGGGATCATGGTCAGCGACAGCATCATGTAGGTGTTGCGCAGGACCTTGTTCTGCTCGACGGCCAGCGTCGTGGTCGGGGCTGCGGATTGGGTTTGGTATTGCATGGTTTCCTCCAGATAAAACGGGGCTGATTGAACAACGGGCGTGAGACTACAGAAGCAGTGTGAAAGTTGCAACCTTGCCCGTTGGGTGGTCGGGGTATTTCGGGTATCATGCGCGGCATTGTGTGCTGCGCCGTTTGCGGGGATGGAACCCCATGGGCCGGCACCATTCCCGATCAAGGAGGTGTGGCCGAGTGGTTGAAGGCACTAGTCTTGAAAACTAGCGAGGATGAGAGTCCTTCGTGAGTTCGAATCTCACCGCCTCCGCCAAATTGGATCAATCTGCAATCGTTTAGGAGTGAAATGATGCTGCGTAAGATATTTGCAATCTCTTTGATGTCGGTGACATCCATTGCCGCCGCCGATACATTGGACATCGGCTTGAGCAACACGACGGCACAGCTCAAATACGGCGTTCCCGGCAGCCTGGCAGGCAAGTCGGAAATGTATGCCGAGTTGGTGTACAACGATGCGAACAGCCTCATCGGCGGTGTCGGCCTGCTGGTGGCGAACGACGAGATCAGTGTTCCCGGCCTGACCATCGGCCTCGGCGCCAAAGTGGTTGCCGCCACCATCAAGACTTTGCCGAAGCGCAAGAACGCTTCGGCACTCGCAGTGGGTGCGCAGGTTCGCTACGAGTTGCCGGCCGAGCGCCGTGTCGCCTTTGCCGGTGAGCTCTATCTGGCACCCAAGATCATCTCGTTCGGCGATGCCGATCGTTACCAGCAATTCGGTGCACGTGCCGAGTTCTCCATCTCGCCGCAGATGCAGGTCTATGCCGGTTATCGCAAGATCTGGTTCAACCTGAACAGCATTGCTACCGACGCAGTGCTGATCAATGGCCCGCACCTGGGCGTGCAACTCTCGTTCTGATCAGGCCGCGAACATGGACAAGATCGTCCTGATCTTCGCGGTGCTGTTCTCGGCGGCATCCCTGGCGCAGGCCAAGGATGTTTCGCCGCAGCAAGTCGGCGTGGAATATGCGCGCGGAAATTTCGAGCGTGCCGAGTCCGAGCACAAGAGCAACCTGCAACGGGTGGCCGATTCGGAGAGATATCTGGCCGATGCGCAGAAGCGTCTGGCGGAAGACAGGCAGAGAACGGTCGAATCGAAGAAAGCACTGGACGAAGCCAAAGCCAAATACCTCAGGGCGCAAGAGCTGCTCGACAAGGCCTGGAAAGAATAACCTTCTTGTGTGCGCCTAGTATCCCAGGGCGCGCGCTCCCTGATAGAACACGAAGCTGACCGCCCACGCCAGCGCCAGCGACCAGCTGAGCGCAAACAGCGTGTAGCGCCAGTCTTTCGCTTCGCTGCGCAAAGTGGCGACGGCGGAGAGGCAGGGCGTATAGATCAGCGTGAACAGCATGAAGCTGTAGGCCTGCACCCAATCCAGCTGTTGCCCCAAGGCGCTGCCCAGCGCATCCCCGCTTAGTCCATAAATCACGGCCAGCGAGCCGATGACGATCTCCTTGGCGACGAAGCCGAAGATCAGCGCGATCGTGAGCTGTTCGTTGATGCCGATGGGGGCGAACACCGGATGCAGCCAGGTGCCGATCATGCCCGCGAAGGTGTCTGCACCGGCTGGGGCGGCGCTGGCGGGGAAGTGGGTGAGCAGCCAGACCAGCACTACGCCGGCGACGATGAACTGCGTGGCGCGGCTGAGGAAATGGCGCACCTCCAGCCAGCCGCGCAGCAGCATCTGGCGCGCGGTGGGGAAGCGGTAGGGCGGCAGCTCCAACACGAACGGCTCGTTGTTGGCGAAACTCTTCTTGAACAGCAGCGCGGTGAGGATGGCGGCGGCGAAGCTGAACAGGTACAGGCTGAACAGCGCCAGCGGCGCGGCCTTGGGCGAGAAGATCGCCGCCGTGATGAACACAAACACCTGCAGGCGCGCCGAGCACAGCGAGAACGGGATCACCAGCATGGTGAGCAGGCGCAAGCTGCGCGAACGCATCACGCGCGTGCCCATCAGCGCCGGCACGTTGCAGCCGAAACCCATCAGCAGCATGACGAAGCCGCGTCCGTCCAACCCCATCCTGGCCATCAGCGCATCCATCAGGAACGCGGCGCGCGACAGGTAGCCGCTATCTTCCACCATCGCCATGAACAGGAAGAACAGGATGATGATCGGCACGAAGGCGGCGACCGTCGCCACGCCGTTGTAGATGCCGTCCAGCAACAGGCCGTGCAGCATGGCCGGCAGCCCGGCAAGCGCCGGTTCCAGCGCGCTTTCGCGCAACCAGCCGAGCGCTTCGCCCACCCATCCTTGCAGCGGCTGGCCGAGCAGGAAGATGCCCTGGAACAGCAGGTACATGACGCCGAAGAAGATCGGCAGGCCGAACCACGGGTGCAGCATCACGCGGTCGAGCTTGTCGGTGAGGTTCTCCGGCAACTGCGCCGGAACCTGTACCGCATGTTTCAGCACGCGCGCCATCTCGGATTCGATGTGCTCATCCTGCTCCAGCTGGCTGCGCAACTCTTCCGCCATGCCCGGTGTGGGGTAGCGCAGCGCCTTGGTGATGGCTTGCAGCGCTTCCTGGTAACCGGTGCCGTATTTGCCGCTGAGCAGGAAGATCGGCATGTCCAGCATCTCGGTCATCTTCCTGCTGTCGATGGTGATGCCGTATTTCTTCGCCTCGTCCGACATGTTGAGCAGCACGACGATGTTCATGTTGAGCTGCTTGAGCTGCAGCAGCAGGCTCATCTGGCGCTCGATCTGGGTGGCGTTGAGGATGACCAGCGCCAGGTCGGGCACGTTGTCGTGCAGGAAGTGGCGCACCACCTGCTCGTCGTCGGAGAAACCGTGCAGGTCGTAGATGCCGGGCAGGTCGATGATCTCGACCATGTTGCCGCCGAGCAGGATCTTCCCGCTCAGCAGTTCGACGGTGATGCCGGGCCAGTTGCCGACGCGCGCGGCGCCGCCGGTCATGCGGTTGAACAGGGTGGACTTGCCGGTGTTCGGCATGCCGAGAAGGGCGATACGTTTCATATCCGGCACACCGTGATCTTGGCCGCCTCGTTGCGGCGCAACAGGACGTCGGTGGTGCCCAGGCGCACCTGCAACGGCCCGGAGAAGCTGGCTTTGCGGATCAGTTCGAGCTGTTTGCCGCTGCGGAATCCCAGCGCCAGCAGGCGCTGGTGCAGCGCTTCTTCGGCGTGGATGGCGACGATGGTGGCGGTGTCGCCGGGGTGCAGGTGAGCCAGGGTGGTGGAAGGCATGGTCGAGTGGATTCCGGTTGCCGGCATTATTCCACAGGGCTGCCGCTCTTGTCGCGTAAGGCGGGTCGATTGGGGTAGAATGCGGCCTTTATTTTTGTGGCAGCGAACATGATCAAGGGAAGTATCGTAGCGATCGTCACGCCGATGCATGAGGACGGCAGCCTGGATTTGGCCGCCTTCCGCGCGTTGATCGATTTCCATATCGCCGAAGGCACCGATGCCATCGTGGTGGTCGGCACCACCGGCGAATCCCCCACTGTCGATGTGGAAGAGCATGAGCTGCTCATCGCCGAAGCGGTGAAACATGCCGCCAAGCGCATCCCCATCATCGCCGGTACCGGTGCCAATTCCACCAAAGAGGCGATCGAGCTGGCCTCGTTCTCGAAGAAGGCCGGCGCGGATGCCTCGCTCACCGTGGTGCCCTATTACAACAAGCCGACGCAGGAAGGCCTGTACCAGCACTTCAAGGCCATCGCCGAAGCGGTGGACATGCCGCATATCCTGTACAACGTGCCGGGGCGCACCGGCGCGGACATGAGCAACGACACCGTGCTGCGTCTGGCGCAGATCAAGAACATCGTCGGCATCAAGGATGCGACCGGCGGCATCGAGCGCGGCAGCGACCTGCTGCAACGCGCACCGAAGGATTTCGCCATCTACAGCGGCGACGACGCCAGCACGCTCGCGCTTATGCTGCTCGGCGCGCACGGCACCATCTCGGTGACCGCCAATGTCGCGCCCAAGCTGATGCACGAGATGTGCATGGCGGCGCTGAACGGCGAGGTCGCCAAGGCACGCGAGATCAACTTCCGCCTGCTCGGCCTGCACCGCCACCTTTTCGTCGAGGCCAATCCGATCCCGGTGAAGTGGGCGGTGGCACGCATGGGCAAGATGAAGAACAATCTGCGTCTGCCGCTGACGCCGCTTTCCGCGGGCGCACAACCTGTCGTGGAAGCCGCGATGAGTCAGGCAGGAGTCATTTGATGGGAGCAGTCATGCAGTTCAGGAACATCGTATTGTGCATCTCCGTGGTTTCAGTGCTGGCAGGATGCGCACTGGTCGACCGCAAGCAGGTGGATTACAAGGCCGGCGCAGTGCAGCCGCAGCCGCTGGAAGTGCCGCCCGACCTGACCGTGCCGGAGACGGAACAGCGTTACACCATTCCGGGCACCGATGGCGAGAAGATCGCCAGTTATTCCGAATACGCCAAACCGGCGGCAGAGCAGCCTTGCGTGGCCCCGGTCAATGCGCCTGCGGCCGTTCCGGTGGCGGCTGCCAAGCTGCAAGAAGTCAACGGCGTGCAGACCATCCAGTTGCCGGAGCCGTTCGACCGCAGCTGGCGCAAGGTCGGTCTGGCGCTGGAGCGCGCGCGCATCGCAGTGGCCGACCGCGACAGGGCCAACGGCATCTATTTCATCCCGGCACCGGGCAAGTCGGAGAAGAAGCGCCGCGACTACCAGGTGACCGTGCGCGAGCAAAGCGGCATCAGCGAGATCGCCGTCAATGACGGCGACGGCGAAAGCAATAAAGAGACTGCGCGCATCATCGAAGCGCTGTATCAGAACCTGGAAAAATAATCGCGGTGATGCGCTTCGCCCTCCTCGGTAGCGGCAGCGAGGGCAACGCCCTCGTCGTGCAGTCCGGCCGAACCGCAGTCATGCTCGACTGCGGTTTCTCCTTGAGCGAAACGGTCGTGCGGCTGGCACGGCTGGGCTTGTCACCGGAGACCCTGAGCGGCATCGTCGTGACGCATGAACACGGCGACCACATCGCCGGTGTCGCCAAACTGGCGCGCAAATTCTCCATCCCTGTCTGGCTCACCCACGGTACCTTGCGTGCGCAGGGGGCGGCTTATTCCGGCCTGTCCGGCATCACCGAGATCAACAGTCATGCCGCTTTCGCCATCGGCGATCTGCAGGTGCAACCTTATCCGGTGCCGCACGATGCGGGCGAGCCGGTGCAATTCGTGTTCGGTGACGGCGCAAGGCGCTTGGGCGTGCTCACCGACGTCGGGCATGCCACACCCCATATCGAAGCAAACCTGAGCGGGTGCGATGCATTGGTGCTGGAATGCAACCATGATGCCGCCATGCTCGCCGCCGGCGACTATCCCTATAGCCTCAAGCAAAGGGTCGGCGGCCGTTTCGGTCACCTCAACAACGAGGCGGCGGCGGCTTTGCTGGCGCGTTTGGATAATAGCCGCCTGCAACACATCATCGCGGCGCACCTGAGCAGCAAGAACAACCTGCCGGCGCTGGCGGTGCAGGCATTGAGCGGTGCACTGGGCTGCGGCGAGGATTGGATCGGCGTGGCGACGCAAGACGCGGGGCTGGATTGGCGCGAGGTCGCCTGAAGCGGGAAGTATAGGCAATAAAAAAAGCCGACTTGCGTCGGCTTTTTTGTCGGACTGCCTGGCTTACTTTGCAGCAGCAGGAGCAGCAGCCGGTGCGGAAGCGGCTTCAGCAGCAGGAGCAGCAGCCGGTGCGGAAGCAGCAGCTTCAGCGGCAGGAGCGGCAGCAGGAGCAGCAGCCTTTTCACCACAAGCAGACAGGGACAGGGCCAACAGGGCAGCGATCAGAGCAGAGAATTTCATTTTCAATATTTCCTAATATCGGTATCAGTTCAAGAGAGGATTCAGTGAGGCGAAACCTTTGCAGCAATCCTCCCACTGCAAAAGGCGCGGCATTCTACCAATTCCATGGGGAAATACCAGAGCGATTTGCTGCGAAACCCCTGCTCACAGGCCGAGGCGGGTCGGCGTCGCGCCGGGATGCGATGACAGCCACATCTCCTGGAAGCGGGAATTGAGCTGGCGTGCCCCTTCCGGGTCGTTCCTGGCCAGCAGGCCACGCGTGTCGTCGAAGTGGTAGCGGCGCACATAATGGGCGTTGTCGGCCACGGCGAACGGTTCCGTCACGTTCTGCATATGCGGCGGCGTCTGGTAGATGGACATGCTGTGGCTGAACTCGCGCAACAGCATCATCATGCGCGGACAATAGCGGACCAGGTGTTGCGGGTCGTGCGCCAGCAATTGCAGGCGATTGTTGGTGCTGCCGAGCAGGAAGTGGCGCAGGGTGTCGTAGCGCGCTTCCGAATTGAAACCGATATCCTCGTAGTTCTTCTCGAAGATGTTCAGCGTGTGCTGTGCCGAGGCGCACACGCTGTTCAGCGCCGCCATGTAATCAGCCACGCCGTCGAACTGGGTGTGTTGCAAGGTCGCGTCGCTCATTTGCCTCTCCTTGTTCCTGTCGCCGGGGCGAGATAACCGTCCAGATAGCATTCGTACAGCAATGCCGCCGCCGCTTGCGGCAGCTTGCTTGTCGCCGGCAGGGCGCGCGTATCGGCCAGTTCGCGCAAGGCGCGATACGCGGTCTTGCCGACCTGATGCGCATCGCCGTTGATGAACACGGTGTTCCCTTGGCACAGCATCTGTGTCTTCAGGTCCAGCGCCACCCCGCGCGTCTGCAGCGCTTTCTCGAAAGCCGCCGGCGTCAGCGGTTTCACCGGCTGCTCGAAGAAGATGTGCGGCTTCGGCTCGGACAGATAGCAGCCGAGGAAGTTGGCCACATCCTCATCGTCCCACTTCACCTTGCGTATCGCGCGGCCGACCTGCTGCAACATGTCGTCGCCGATCTCGGATGGATGTCTCTGCGCTTGCAGATCCGGGTCGGCATACATGCCGCCGACCTCGATGCGGTCCTGCAGATAGACGAGGAACTGTTCGGCCAGCTCCTGGTAAGCCGGGGTGCGGAAGCCGATGGAATACGTCATGCAGTCGTCTTCGGCGATGCCGTTGTGGCCGCAGTGCGGCGGCAGGTACAACATGTCGCCCGGTTCCAGCCCCCACTCCTGTTCGACCTTGAAGTTCTTCAGCAGACGCAACGGCGCGCCTTCGATCAGCGTGCGGTCCTTCTGTGTGGAGATCTGCCAGCGGCGATGGCCGTGGCCTTGCAGCAGGAACACGTCATAGGCGTCGAAGTGCGGCCCCACGCCGCCGCCTTTGGGCGCATAGCTCACCATCAGGTCGTCGAGCCGCGCGTGCGGGATGAAGTTGAAGCGCTTGATCAGCTCGGTCGCCTGCGGCAGGAAGTGGTTCACGCCCTGCACCAGCACCGACCATTTGCCCTTTTTCGAAAGTCCGTCGAAATCTTGCGGCTCGAACGGCTCGTGGCGCAATGCCCATTTGCCGCGCTGGTACGTCACCAGCCGTGCCTGTACGTCGTCGCTGCAAGCCAGTTCGATCAGCTGTTGCGGGTCGAGCAGGCCGTTGAAGCCCGGCACTGCCTGGCGGATCAGCAGCGGTTTCTTCTGCCAATAATCGCGCAGGAATTCATTGACGGTCAGGCCGCCGAGCAAGGGCAGTTTTGTATTCATGCGCCGGATTATAGCCCTGCCCCCAAATTCGCAAAATAAATTCCGGCAGGCGCAAATCGAAATGAAACTCGGTTAGAATGGCCCGGCGGGAGGACACCATGAATACACAAGTTGTATTAAAGGTTGGAGCAGATGCACCGCAGTTCGAACTGGCCGATGCCGACATGCATATGTTCAGTTTGGGCGCACAACGGGGCAAGATCATCGTGCTGTATTTCTATCCCAAGGACGACACGCCGGGATGCACGATGGAGGCCAACGAGTTCAGCGACCACGAGCGCGAATTCGACAAGCTCGATGCGCTGGTGGTCGGTGTCAGCCGCGACGATTGCATCAGCCATGCCTCCTTTCGCGACAAATACGGCCTCTCGGTGCAATTGCTGTCCGACCCGGAAGGCCGTGTCTGCAAGAAATACGGTGTGCTGTACGAGAAGGAGGTGGACGGCTGCAAGAAGGTCGCCGTTCAGCGTTCCACTTTCATCATCGACAAACAGGGCAAGTTGCGCCATGTCCTCTACGCAGTCCACGCACATGGACATGCAGTGGATATTCTTAAATTGATAAAGGAAATGAAATGAAGATCGAAAAGAACGCCGTTGTCTCTCTGACCTACGAACTGAGCGACGCCAGCGGAGCGTTGATCGAGAAGACCAGCGAGCCGATCAGCTACCTGCACGGCGGCTATGACGGCATCTTCCCGGCAGTAGAAGAAGTGCTGCACGGCAAGAGCGTCGGCGACAAGTTCTCCGTCAGCATGGAGCCGGACGACGCCTTCGGCGAATACGAACACGACCTCGTGCGCGTCGAACCGCGCGACATGTTCCCCAAGGATGTCGCCGTCGGCATGCAGTTCGAGGGCGGCGCCGAGGGCGACGATGACGAGGACTTCATGCTCTACACCGTCACCGAAGTCACCGGCGACGAAGTCACCGTCGATGGCAACCACCCGCTGGCAGGCAAGGCGCTGGTGTTCGCCGGTACCATCACCGGCGTACGCAAGGCCACGGAAGAAGAGCTGGCGCACGGTCACGTGCACGGCGAAGGCGGCCACCACCACTAAGCGCTTTCACCGCGAACAAAAACGCCCGCGACATGCGGGTTTTTTTGTCGGCGCGGATCAGGCGATCAATGCTTGCCGTTCTGTGCGGCGAGTATCTGGCACAAGTGTTCCTCGTTCTGGTTCAGCGTGCAGCGCGCCACTTCGCCGAACAAAGCCTGTATCTCCGCCAGAGTGAAACTCGCCAACAGGCGGCTCGCCATCTCCGCCTGCAACGGCAGCATGCGCGACTGCCCATCGGGCAGATCGAAGCGGAACCCCGCCAGGCGTTTCAGCTCCCCTTCCGCGCGGCTGAGGTCTTCCTGCTCATGCTCCAGCGTGTCGTAGTATTCCTCCAGCTCGTCGGCAACATCCTCCGGGATATCCTCGGGGATCGCCACCACCAGCCCCATATGGTCGTCGGTCGCGGTGCACGGCACCTCGCGCTCGGCGGCGTACGTTACGAATTTGTCGCGCAGCGCGGCGTCGAAGAAGATGTATTCGATCATGGCGTTCGAACCGGGAAGTGGGAGGTGGCGCATCCTGCCTTGCGCTCCCGGCGAAATCAATCACCCGAAAGTGGGAGTCTGCGCAGCAGCCAGTCGGCTACCTCTCCCGCGCCGGCGGCTGCCGGCGGGGCAGGCTGCGGGGCGGCGAAGAGTGCTGCCAGCTCGGCGGCGATGTCGCCGTCTTCCAGCTGCCGGCGCGAGACCTCGCGGCAGACGCCGTGCCGTTGCAGCCATTCGATCAATGCCGGCGATTCCGGCCAGTCGGGGCGGCCGACATACAGCACCGGCGTGCCGCTGCACGGCGCCTCGACGAAGCTGCCGTATCCCGGCTTGCATAGCAGCGCATCGCAGCTTGCCAGCAGATCGGCGAAGTCCAACGGCAGCGATTCAAGTACGACAGCATCGGGATGCTCGACCTGCCAGCTCCGCTGCACCAGCCAGCGCACCCCGGCGATGCGCGGCCAGCGTTCCATCGGCAAGCGGCTGGCGATGCCGCCCAGACTCACCAGTACCAGCTTCTCTTCTGCCGATAGTTGCAGATGGTGGTTGAGCTCGTCGCGCCGGTCATTGCCCACGGCGGCGATCGGGGAGACGGGCAAGAGATTGGGCAGATCGCTCATCGGCATACCGGGCGTCGCGCGCAGGAAGGCATCGGCGTTCGCATAGCAAGAGCGGATCTGTGCAGCGATGGCATAGTCGCCGCAATAATGGCGATAGATATCCGCCCAGTTGAGCGAGCACAGCGCCGCATTCGGGATGCCGGCGCGTTGCGCTCCCGCTAGCGGTAGATAGCCCACGTTGGAAAACACCATGTCCGCCTTCAGCTCGCGCAGCAGATTCGCCTCGGCCGCCACGCGCGCATCCCAGTCGGCATGGAACTGCCGGTATGCCGCGCAGCTTTCTGCGGCGCACACATCCAGTGCCGACGACATCAGCATGCCGATATCGCCCTCGCTCTGCAGATGCTGGAAAGGCGCGCGGATGCGCGAACGCAGATGCGCAGTCGGCACGGTCGAGCGCACCGTCAGCCGCAACTCCGGCATGCGCTGGTGCAGCAGATTCAGGATCGGGGCGGTCTGCGCCACATGGCCGAAGCCGTGGCCGGAGATGGATACGACGAGATGTGGCATGGAGCAGGGGGTAAAAGATACGGGTGCGGAGTTTACCCTGTCCTGCGATACGGTTCGACTCTGCCGGATTTGCCATGTAAGATTATGTTTGAAGTGCGTTTTTTGTGCGATGGTGTCGTTTTTGTTCCTCATACTCTGGAGGGTGAACATGAAACAGAACAGCAAGCAAAGCAGCAAGAAAGTCACGGATATCAGCAATTGCCGGGTGCGCCGGTTGCCGTGGGGCATGGCGGTCTGTCTGGTGAATTCGAATTGTGCGCATGCGCTTCCGTTCGGCAACCTGTGCGCGCATCCGCAGGTCGCCGAGATACCCGATGGCGCGGATTCCCGTCCCGGCAAATAGCGCGCAGTCTCTGGCCGGTGCCGCTTGCTGTTAGAATGCCTCGCCCTAATCTATTGCCGTACAAAAACCAGCGAGGAAAGCGATGTCATCAGGCCTGACCGATCAGCAAGCGTACGAATACATCATCAAGCTGCTCACCGCCATGAGCAAGGCGGGCGGCTCCGACCTGTTCATCTCCAACGACTTTCCGCCCAGCATGAAGGCGCACGGCGAAATGACGCCGATGACGCAGCAAAAACTCAACGGCGAGATCACCCGCCAGCTGGCCTATGCGCTGATGAACGAGGACCAGCGTGCCGAGTTCGACAAGGAGATGGAATGCAACTTCGCCATCTCTGTCCCCGGCGTGTCGCGCTTCCGCGTCAACGTGTTCGTGCAGCAGCGCAACGTCGGCATGGTCATCCGCACCATCGCCGCCGAGATCCCCAACTTTGAGAAGCTCGGCCTGCCCGAGGTGCTCAAAGAGATCATCATGAACAAGCGCGGCCTGGTGCTGGTGGTCGGCGGCACCGGCTCCGGCAAGTCCACCTCGCTGGCGGCGATGATCGACCACCGCAACCGCACCTCCAAGGGCCACATCATCACCGTCGAAGACCCGGTGGAATACGTGCACCAGTCCAAGCAGTCGCTGATCACCCATCGCGAAGTGGGCGTGGATACGCACAGCTGGCACCATGCGCTGAAGAACACGCTGCGCCAGGCGCCCGATGTCATCCTCATCGGCGAGATCCGCGATGCCGAAACCATGGAGCACGCCATTGCCTTCGCCGAGACCGGCCACCTGTGCCTCGGCACGCTGCACGCCAACAGCGCCAACCAGACCATAGACCGCATCATCAACTTCTTCCCCGAGGAGCGGCGCAACCAGCTGCTGATGGACCTTTCCGCCAACATGCGCGCGCTCATCTCGCAGCGCCTGATCCGCACGCCGGACGGCAAGGGGCGCAAGGCCGCCATCGAGATCCTGCTCAACACCCCCATCGTTGCCGACAAGATCTTCAAGGGCGAATTCAACGAGCTCAAGGGCATCATGGAGAAGTCGCGCGAGCTGGGCATGCGCACCTTCGACTGGTCGCTGTTCGAGCTCTACAACGACGGCTTCATCTCCTACGAGGAGGCGATCCGCAACGCCGACTCGGCCAACGAACTGCGCCTGAACATCAAGCTCAAGAGCAAGCGCGGCGAGCCGGCCACGGCGTCGGCCATGGAGTTGTCTCTGCACGAACACAAGACGCCGGAAGAGCTGGAAGAGACGCGCAAGCAGGAATTGGCCGCGCAGGAAGAAAAGAAGCGCCAGTTCGAGGCCGAGCAGTTGGCCAAGAAACAGCAGGAGCAGGCGGCCGTACCGGCAGAGCAGCCGAAACCGCAGCCTGCGCTGGATAAATTACAGTTGTCGCTGGAGTGATGCGGGCGGCGCATCCCGATATAATCCGCACGTCACGCATACACGGAGCCAACATGAGCGAAGAGCATTTCCTCAGCCTGCAACCCAGCGAGAGCGTCATCGCGAACATGGCTGCCCGGATATTCGCCGCCTATGTGCAAAAGGGCGAGGTGAACGAGGCCAATGCGGATGACTACATCAAGCGCTCGACGCAGCAGGCGCTCAAGATCGCCGCTTACACCGATACAGTGTGCAAGAGCGACGGCGAATGGATGACCGAAAAGAGCGCAGGCCCGGCCAGCCTGCTGTGAGCCGGGCAACAACGGATTTTATGGAAGCAGACGACATGGACAAGACACTCAAACTGAAAGCATTCACCGAGCCCGCACAGAGCGAGACGCCGCCAGCCAGCCAGGTGAACGACAAGATCAACGCCCTCGAGCAGATATTGAAAGACGCGCAGATCGAGAACGAGCGGCAGAAGCTCGAGCAGCTGAAGACCATCGTGCAGCTGCGCGAAAGCCTCAAGCAGGAGCAGGCCAAGACCGCCGAGATGGCGAAGCAGGTCGCCGCGCTGGAAGCCAAGGCCAAAGATGCCACCGCAACGATTGCGGAAGAACTCGCCAGGAAGACCGCCCAGCTGGAAGAAGAGAAGCAGCATTCGCGCGAACTGATGAAGACCGTCGAGCAGCTGCGCGAGAGCCTCAAGCAGGAGCAGGCCAAGTCGGCCGGCGCCACCGACAAGGCCGCCGAGCTGGAAGCCAAGACCAAAGAACTCGCCATGCTGGATGCGAAGCTGAAAGACCTCCACGGCGTACTCGGCAAGATCGTCAGCATCGCCGAAGCCGGCAAGCTGGTCGGCAACGCCTGAGCTTGATCCGGCATCAGTCAGTACTGATGCTCATACATGCTTTTTATAAAGTCATCCATGTCCACATCTGCCTGATCGTCGGGCAAGTCGGTATGCCTGCTGAGGTGCGCGGCAAGGCTTTCGTCATCGATCAGCGTGATATGCGGATTCCACTCCGCATACGCCACCTCCTCGCCGTAATCAGCAACCATCAGCAAGTCGTGCTCGATACTGCATTCGTTGGTGTCCATCTCGACGATATCCATGTCATGCCTCCTTTCGCCGCGGCGCCATAACGTGGCCGCGCAGACAAGGTAGCGGCTTGCGGGTATGAAATACATACGCACTATCCGGTATCTCCACCGGTAGTTTTCACGGTAGTTGCGGCGGTGAAAGTATTGAATGGGAGTGGCCGGGCAGCGCGTTCCCCGGGCAGGCTAATCGCTTATCCGCCCGAGCAGCGTCTCGCGTGAGGCCAGGGATTTTTCGGCGAGCAGCCCGGTGGCGGCGGCGACCTGGCCCCAGGTGTTCCACAGCAGCACGCCGCGCACGCACTCGTCGCGCAGATAGTAGATGACGCCCTTGCGGAACGGCTCTTTCCAGTCCTCGACGATATCCATGCCGGCATCCAGCTCGCCCACCGCCTCGTAGCCCAGATCGAACAGGTCGGAATAGAAATAGGGCTGGTGGCTGTAGATGTCGGACTGCCCGGCCATGTTCCTGCCGGCCAGCTCGCCCATCATATTGGCGTTGTCCTCGTGTTCCACGCGCATGCGTTCATTCAGCGCTGCGCTGAAGAAATTCGCCACGTCGCCCGCCGCATAGATGTCCGGATCGCTGGTGCGCAGCAGCTCGTCCACCATGATGCCGTCGTGCACCTTCAGTCCCGCCCGCTCGGCCAGCTGGGTGTTGGGCTGGATGCCCAGGCCGGCCACCACGCCGTCGGCGGCGATCTCCTTGCCGCTGCCCGTGGTCACCACCGTCTTGCCGTTCCTTTCGTGCACCGACCTGACCGTCTCGGAAGCCAGCACCGTCACGCCTTTCTCCGCGTAATACGCATTCAGGAAAGCTGTCAGCCGCGGCGGATAGACGCGCGAGCCGATGCCGTTGGAGGGGAAGATCATCGTCACCCGCTTGCCGTTCATGGCCAGCGCGGCCGCCACTTCCGAGCCGATGAAGCCGCCGCCGATCACCACGAAATCGGTACCGTGTTCGCTCAGTGCGCGCAGCTTGCGGTAATCATCCGCCGTGCGGAAATAGATCACGTTCCCGTCGGCGTCGGGCAAGCGCCGCACCGAGCCGCCCGTGGCGAGCAACAGCTTGCCGTAGGTGTAGATGTCCCCGGCGTCGTCGGTGACAGACTTGTTCGCCGCATCGATGGCGACGATTTTCCGCCCCGCATGCATGTCGATGTTGAGAGCGGCGGTGTTGCGCCAGATGGAATCGAACGGCTTGCCTTTCCATAACGACTTGGATAACGGCGGGCGGTCGTAGGGCGGATCGGGCTCGTCGCAGATCATGGCGATCGTGCCGGCATGGTCGATCTTGCGGATGCCGCGAACGGCAGAGTCGGCAGCCATACCGCCGCCGATGATGAGGTACCTGAAATATTTCATGGCAGCTCCTTTCAAACGTCGCGCCATGCCTGTTGCCGCATGCGGCGGTCGCCTAGAGCGTATTCCTCGCCATGCGCCATGCCATTATATGGCTGTGATTGCGCTTGCGGTAATAGAGGTAATCGCCGATGAACTTGCGGATTCTTTTTGCCCACAGCGGTATGCGGTGATGCGGGCGCTGCTTGCTGTAGATGACGTATAAACCAGTGTTCATGTTCTTCTCCCGGTCGTGCGCCGATGGCAAGCCTGTCTGGCGCCAAACAAAAGCCCGGGAGGGAATGTAGCGCAGGGAGCAACAAGGCTTAATAAGCAGAAGTCCGTATTTCCCCGCACCGGATGCTGTAAGGCAGGATGCGGCATGCATGCTCAACGCTGCTCGCGGTGCCCGCCGAATTCGAAGCGCAGTGCGGAAAGCAGTCTGTCGCCGTAATCTGCCTCGCCGCGCGAAGAGAAGCGGCTGAACAGCGCGGTGGCCAGCACCGGCGCCGGTGTGCCGGACTCGATGGCGGCGATGCTGGTCCAGCGCCCTTCGCCCGAATCGGACACGCGGCCGCTGAAGTCGCTCAGTTCGGGATCGGCCTGCAAGGCATGCGCCGTCAGGTCCAGCAGCCACGAGCCCACCACGCTGCCACGCCGCCACAGCTCGGCCACCTCGGCTGCGTCGATGTCGTAACGGAACGCTTCCGGTTCGCGCAGCGGCGAGGTTTCCGCATCAACCTGATGCGCGGCTCCGCCCGCATTGGCATGGCGCAGCAGGTTGAATCCCTCGGCATAAGCCGCCATCAGGCCGTACTCGATGCCGTTGTGCACCATCTTGACGAAATGCCCTGCCCCGGCCGGGCCGCAATGCAGATAGCCCATCTCGGCGCTGTTAGGTGGACCTTTGCGCCCCTCGGTGCGCGGCGCCGCAGCGGCACCGGGCGCCAGCGCTTCGAACAGCGGCTGCAAACGCGCGACCGTTTGTTGCTCGCCGCCTATCATCAGGCAATAGCCGCGCTCCAGCCCCCACACGCCGCCGCTCACGCCGACGTCGACATAATGGATCGATGTCGCGGCCAGCTGCCTGGCGCGGGCGATGTCGTCCTTGTAGTAGGAATTGCCGCCGTCGATCAGCGTGTCGCCCGCCGCCAGCAAGGGCGCCAGTTCGGCGATGCTGGCATCGACTATCGCCGCCGGCAGCATCAGCCATACGGCTCGCGGCGCGGTCAGCTTGCCGATGAGATCCGGCAGGCTGGCCGCAGCGATGGCCCCCGTCTCGGCCAGCACCTGCACCGCCGCGCTGCTGCGGTCGAACACCACGCATTGATGCCCGGCGCGTTGCAGGCGGCGCACCATGTTCGCGCCCATCCGTCCCAACCCTATCATTCCGATCTGCATGATGTCGCCTCCTGTTTCAGATAACTCCGGTTTAGGCCGGAGCGCCCGGCCATGCCGCGCGATCGAGATGCCATTCAGCCGCTGCGACGCGAGCCGCCGGCAACATCGTCCCGCGCAGCAATTGCCCCAATGCCTCGCGTTTTGCCGTCCCCGCCACCAGGAAGATCCGGTGCCGCGCCGCATTCAATGCCGGCAATCCCAGCGTCACCCGCTCCGGCGGCGGCTTGGGTGCGCCGAACACCGGCACGGCGCTCGCCGCACTCTCCAGCGCCGGGTTGCCGGGGAACAGGCTGGCGGTATGGCCGTCTTCGCCCATGCCCAGCAGTACCAGATCGAGCGGCGCATCGCCGTCCAGCAATGCCGCGTAGGCCGTTGCCGCCTCGCGCGCACCCAGTTCCGCCGCGATGGCATGCACATTGCCCGGCGCTATGGCGACATGGTTCAGCAGCGCGTCATAGGCCATGCTGTCGTTGCGCCCCGCATCGCCGCGCGGCAGGCAGCGCTCGTCGCCGAAATAGACCTGCACCTTTGGCCAATCGATTTCCAGCTGCCGCAGGCGTTCATAGCAGCGGCGCGGCGTCTCGCCTCCCGCCAGCGCCAGGCGGAACACGCCGCGTGCGGCGATCGCTTGCGCGGACAGTCCGGCGATGCGCTGTGCCACGGCTGCCGCCAACTTGTCCGCATCGTTGTGGACGAACAGCGCCGCGGCATTCGGCAGTCCGGTCGTCATGGCAGGGCTCATGGCGCTCAAAACGCCTGCAAGTCGGCGCCTTCCAGCTCCAGCGAATGGCGCCAGAATTGGTCGTTGCGATCGAACAGCCGGTAGGTGCCGCGCGGCCCCCAGGTGCCGGCCTGGTAGGTGTTGATGAAATCGCGCTCCATCGACCAGACTTTCAGTATCGGGTCCATCACACGCCATGCCTCTTCCACCTCGTCGATACGCAGGAACAGCGAATGGTCGCCCAGCATCACGTCCATCATCAATCCTTCGTAGGCGTTGTATTCATCGTCGCTGCTCTTGCGGTAGGAAGCATCGAGGCTGATGGTGCGCGTGTTCAACTCCAGCCCCGGCACCTTCACCCGCATCTCCATCTTCAGGCAATCGTCGGGCTGGATGCCCAGCATGATCCAGTTCGGGTGCGATGGCTCATACAGCGCATGGCGCAACAGATCCTGCGGCGGGTTCTTGAAGCAGATGTGGATGGCAGAGCTGTTTTCCATCATGCGCTTCCCGGTGCGCAGGTAGAACGGCACGCCAGCCCAGCGCCAGTTGTCGACGAACAGTTTCAACGCCGCGTAGGTTTCCGTGATGCTGTTCTCCGCCACGCCTTCCTCATCCAGATAGCCGGGAACCGGCGTGCCGTCTATCGTGCCGCTGGTGTACTGGGCGCGAAAGGCGTGGGCATGCACCGAATTCTGCGTGATCGGGCGTATCGCCTGCAGCACCTTCAACTTTTCGTCACGCAAGTGCTCGGCGTTCATCGACACCGGCGGCTCCATCGCCACCAGCGTGAGCAGTTGCAGCAGGTGGCTCTGCAGCATGTCGCGCAGCGCACCGACCCCGTCGTAATAACCCGCGCGCCCGCCGACGCCCAGCGTCTCGGAATGCGTGATCTGCACATGGTCGATGTAGTGGTGGTTCCACAGCGGCTCGAGCAGGATGTTGGCGAAACGGAACACCATGATGTTCTGCACCGTGCTCTTGCCGAGGTAGTGGTCGATGCGAAAGATCTGCGGCTCGTTCAGGTGGTGATACAGGCTGCGCTGCAAGGCCTGGGCGCTCAGCAGGTCGTAGCCGAACGGCTTCTCGATCACCACGCGGCGCCAGCCGCTCTGTTGCTGCAGCAGCCCGGCGTTGCCGAGATATTCGATGATGACGGGAAATTCCGCCGGGCGCACCGACATGTAGAACACCACGTTGGGGGGCAGGTTGGGATTTTCCGCCTGCAACTGCTGCAAGCTGGCATAGGAGTTGGCATCGTTGGGCGAGATGGTGCGGTAGAGCCAGCGGGCGCAGAAACGATCCAGCGCTTCGCGGTTTATGCCTTGCGGATAGAGCGATTGCAGCATCTCGGCAATTTTTGCCACCCAGCTTTCGCGATCCATCGGCTCGAGGCTGCAGCCGAGAATGACCATGCGTTCCGGCAAGTGCTTGGCGCATTCCAAGTGAAACAGCGCCGGAATCAACTTGCGGCGGCTCAGGTTGCCTGCCGCGCCGAAAATCACCAACGTACAAGGTTCCAGGGTTTTCATGTTAGCCACCTCAATGGTTGATTGCGTGAGCGTCACTGTTGGGGCCGGGAATGGCATTGCACGAGCATCAAGCACCAGCGTCATCCGCCAGGCAAACCTGAGCGCGCAGTTGCATAGAAAGTATTCCTCTCGCGAGCGAGAGGAAATACTCGTCACTGAGTATCGACAAACTACAGCTTTAGTTTTCTGCTGCGTGAGGGGACGGCAAGGTCGGCGTGAGGGCCAGCCTCGTATTCACGATGAAAGGACGCTGGGTGTATGGCGCTGCACGTCCGCAGTCGCGCCTGCCTGGATCAGGCCGCCATCTCGGCCAGCTTGCACACCGTGTTCCAGTTGCGCGCCGTGGCTGCCACACCCAGCGCCTTCTCGATGCGCGCCGCCAGCTTGGAGCGGCCGATGCCGTCCGGCGTATGCAGGTAGAACACCTTGCCGGCCAGCTTGAACTGCTCGGAGTCCGTCTTGATCGCCTCCAGCGACTTCAAGTCCGGCTGGCGCGGAGTTTCGTCCAGAAAGAAAAAGTGCAGCGACTTGGGATCGGATTCCGCCTGCGGATAAGGATTGCCCGCCATCGCCTCGCGCAACTCCGCCGCATCGAGCAACAGCACGCGCGGCGCGAAACCATGCTGGGCTTCGATCTCCGTTTCCATCTTCGCGGCCAGTGCCGCCTTGTTCTTGGTGCTGCTGCGGAACACCACGTTGCCGCTCTGGATGTAGGTCTGCACCTCGCTCAACCCCATCCCCGTCAGCAGCGCGGCAAGCTCTTTCATCGGCAACTTGTTGTTGCCGCCGACGTTGATGCCGCGCAGCAGGGCGATGAAGGTGGGCATGGTTCAGGTGAGGGAGTGGACAGGGAGTTGCAATCTACCGATGCGGGAGCGGGAAGGCAACGGTTAAGACATGAACCAGATTCAGGAAGCTGTGGTCTGTCCCTGATTGCTCTGCGCAGGGAATGCCGGCATCGTGCTCGGGTATCATGGTGGCCTTCCATTGTTGCGTAACGACACGATGCCTGACTCCATCTCCCGCAAACGTTGGCTGCTGCCGCTGGCCCTGGTCGTGCTCACGCTCACTTGGGGCTACAGCTGGGTCTTCGCCAAGCAGGCGCTGAGCTATGCGCCGCCGTTCGCCTTCGCGGCAGAACGCTGCGTGGGCGCGGCGCTGGTGCTCATGCTCTTGGTAAAGCTCACCGGCAGGTCGTTCCGCTTGCCTGCGCCCGGCGTGACGCTTGCCATCTCGCTCGCGCAGATCTCCGCCTTCATGGCCTTCTCGAACTGGGCGCTGGTGGAAGGCGGCCCCGGCAAGACCGCCGTGCTGATCTTCACCATGCCCATCTGGACACTGTTGCTGGCCTGGCCCCTCCTCGGCGAGCGCGTGCGCGGCAGGCAATGGTTGGCAGCGGCCAGCACGCTGCTTGGTCTGCTGCTCATCATCGAACCGTGGACGATGCACACCAGCCTGTTCAGCAAGTTCCTCGGCGTGATCGCGGCGATGTGCTGGGCCGTCGGCACCGTGCTGGTCAAACGCCTGCGCAGCAAGCAACAGGTCGATTTGCTCGAGCTGACCATGTGGCAATGCATCATCGGTGCGGTGCCACTGACGCTGCTGGCCATGCTGGTGCCGGAGCGCGCGACCGACTGGAACATCCACTACATCGGCCTGCTCGCCTTCATGGCCATCGTCAGCACCGCGTTGTGTTGGTGGCTGTGGATCTACATCCTCGACAAAGTGCCGGCGTGGGAAGCCAGTCTGTCGGTCCTGGGTACGCCGGTCGTCGCACTCATCTCCTCGCGCCTGGTGATGGGCGAGGAATTCAGGCTGGCCGAGATGGCCGGCATCGCATTGATCGGCAGCGGGCTGGCGATGTTGTCGTTATTTGGCTGGCTGGTGAGCCGGAAGCAAAAACGAAGCTGAGCCCTTTAGTTGTTGTGCTTCAGATTGTTTCCCTGCTTTCAGTGGACAGCCGCTTTGTATATTCCAACCACCTGCGGACTTCTTCCCTACGTATTTCTTCACGAATTATTTTTGCCTCAGTGAGGGAGTCAAAATCTGCGACAAATTTGGCCTCTTCTGAAAAAAACTTGGGTGGCCAAGGAAATGAAGGCGTAATGGTCAAACGCCATTTTTTTGTTTGAACAACATAGTCAATCTCTTTGGGGCAATTCCCTTTCGATGTGTTGTACCCTGAATATCGGGAGAAAGGTCTGTAAAGTGTTCTGTATTGTTTGATGGCCTTGATTTCTAATTCTTTCAGATACTCAATATTGTTGGAAATGACCAGCGTTTTTACTACGATGGTTCCATCACCATATTTCCTAATTGCGCCTCCAAGAGCTGTGAGCCATGGCAATTTGCCAAAAT
The DNA here is from genome assembly GCA_035299445.1 of Sideroxyarcus sp. Taxonomy (GTDB): domain Bacteria; phylum Pseudomonadota; class Gammaproteobacteria; order Burkholderiales; family Gallionellaceae; genus Sideroxyarcus. The sequence continues at coordinate 123,130 of DATGWO010000011.1, read as the reverse complement.
TATCAAATCCGTATTTTCTGTCAGATTCAGCCTTTTCTTCCGGAGAGTAATTTGGGTACTCGGTAATGCCGTTTCTCGAATTTAGGCAATGTTCTTTGAATCGTTGCTTGGCTGTCTTACTTGTTATCCCGATATATGATTTTCCGTCTGGAAAAACTAGTTGATATAGGCAACCCATCTGTCAATCTCCTACATCAATTTCTTCAACTGATACATCTTCTCCAGCGCCGCCTTCGGACTCAGGTCATCCGGCTGCACATCGCGCATCGCCGACACTAGTGGATGCTCTTCCGGTTCCGGCACTTCGGGCGCGGCGGCGAACAGGTCGCCTTGCGGGTTCTGTGCGGCGCTTTGCTGTTCCAGCCTCACCAGTTGTTTCTTCGCATTGCGGATGACGCCGTTGGGCACGCCTGCCAGCGCGGCGACTTGCAGGCCGTAGCTCTGGCTGGCCGCACCTTCGTTGACGCTGTGCAGGAAGACGATGGTGTGCTGGTGCTCGACGGCGGCGAGGTGCACGTTGGCGAGTTGCTTGAATTCTTCTTCCAGTCGCGTGAGTTCGAAGTAGTGGGTGGCGAACAGGGTGTAGCTGCGGTTGAGTTCCAGCAGGTGGCGCGCGATGGCCCAGGCGAGGGCGAGGCCGTCGAAAGTGCTGGTGCCGCGGCCGATCTCGTCCACCAGCACCAGACTCTTCTCGGTGGCGTTGTGCAGGATGTTGGCGGCCTCGGTCATCTCGACCATGAAGGTGGAACGTCCGCTGGCGAGGTCGTCCGATGCGCCGATGCGGGTGAATATCTGGTCGATCGCGCCCAGCACGGCTTCTTCTGCGGGGACGAAGCAGCCGACATGCGCGAGCAGCGCGATGATGGCGGTCTGGCGCATGTAGGTCGATTTACCGCCCATGTTGGGGCCGGTGATCAGCAGCATGCGGCGCGCATCGTTGAGCGTGGCGTCGTTGGGGGTGAACTGCTCGACTTGTGCCTGCACCACCGGGTGGCGGCCTTGCTTGATGTTGATTTGCGCTTCATCGCTGAACTGTGGCGCGCAGAAGTTCAGCGTGGCGGCGCGTTCGGCGAAGGTGGCGAGCACGTCCAGTTCGGCGATGGCGGCGGCGATGTTTTGCAGTTGCGGGATGGAAGGCGCAAGGCTTTCCAGCAACTGGTCGTAGAGATACTTCTCGCGCGCCAGTGCGCGGTCGTTGGCGGAGAGCGCCTTGTCCTCGAAGGCCTTGAGTTCTGGCGTGATGTAGCGCTCGACGTTCTTCAGCGTCTGGCGGCGGCGGTAGTCGTCCGGTACCTTGTCGGCATTGGCCGCGCTCACCTCGATGTAGAAGCCGTGCACGCGGTTGTATTCCACCTTGAGCTTGTCGATGCCGGTGCGGGCGCGTTCGCGCATCTCCAGTTCGAGCAGGAAGTCGCCGCAGTTGGTCTGGATGCCGCGCAGTTCGTCCAGCTCGGCATCGTAGCCGTCGGCGATCACACCGCCTTCACGTAGCACGGAGGAGGGTTCGTCCTTCAGCGTCTTTTGCAGCAGCTCCACCAGTATGGCATCGGCTTGCAGCTCGCCGGTGAGTTGCCGGATACGCGGTGCGCTCACGTTCGCCAGCAGCGCATGCAGTTGCGGCAGTTGCTTGAGCGTGTCGCGCAGCCCGGAAAGGTCGCGCGGGCGCGCCGACTTCAAGGCGATGCGGGCGGTGATGCGTTCCACATCCACGCTGGGTTTGAGCAGGTCATGTACGGCGGAATATTTCTCATCCAGTTCGTCCACCGCATCCAGCCGGCCGCGCAGCACGTCGCGGTTGCGCAGCGGGTGGTGCAGCCAGTGGGCGAGCAGGCGGCTGCCCATGTTGCTGGCGCAGGTGTCGAGCAGCGAGAGCAGGGTGGGCGCGGGTTCGCCGCGCAGGGTCTGGGTGATCTCCAGGTTGCGGCGGGTGGCGGCGTCCATGCGCACGAACTGGTCGGCGCTATACACCTGCGCACTGCGGATGTGGGCGATGCTCTGGCCTTGCGTGAGCTTGGCGTAGCCGAGCAGCGCACCGGCAGCGCTCAGGCCATGGGTGAATTCTTCGCAGCCGAATCCGGCGAGGTCGCGTGTGCCGAACTGCTGGCACAGGGCGCGGTGCGCGGTGTCGCGGTCGAAGTGCCATTGCGGCAGCGATTTGCTGGCGGCGTTCTTGAATGCGGGGGCGGTGACGCCTTCGGCGTACAGGATCTCGGAAGGTTGCAGGCGCTCCAGCTCGGCCGGCAGTTGCTGCGCGTCGATCTCGGCAAGAGTGAGCTGGCCCGAGGCGAGGTTGAGCCAGGCGAGGCCGATCTCGTTTCTGTTCTGGTGCAGCGCCAGCAGCAGGTTGTCGCGCTTCTCTTCCAGCAGCGCGGAGTCGGTGACGGTGCCGGGGGTGACGATGCGCACCACCTTGCGCTCGACCGGGCCTTTGCTGGTGGCGGGGTCGCCGATCTGTTCGCATATCGCCACCGACTCGCCCAGCTTCACCAGCCGTGCGAGGTATTGCTCCACTGCATGGTAGGGCACGCCCGCCATCTTGATCGGCTGGCCGTTGGAGGCGCCGCGCTGGGTGAGGGTGATGTCGAGCAGCTTGGCGACGCGCACGGCATCGTCGTGGAACAGTTCGTAGAAATCACCCATGCGGTAGAACAGCAGTTTGTCCTGATGGTCGGCCTTCAGCCGCAGGTATTGCTGCATCATCGGCGTGTGTTTTTCGGGCGCGGCGTTGGTCATGCTGACGGTGTCTTTCATCGGTATTGCGGTGATGCGCTGAACGGGTGGTCGCGAATTGGCGGAGTATACTTTCTCCGGGGCGGGCTTACACGTGCGGAGTGAGGAGAGATGCCGAAGACGATCATCATCACCGATGTGGACGGGACGCTGCTCGACGCGAGCTATTCCCATGCCTCGGCGCGGCAGGCGCTGGAACTGGTCCGCGCCCGCGGCATCCCGCTGATCCTCTGTTCCAGCAAGACGTGCGCCGAGATCGAGGTGCTGCGCACCCGGCTGGACAACACCCAGCCCTTCATCGCCGAGAACGGCGGCGGCATCTTCATCCCGCGCGGCTATTTCTCCGTACCGTTGGCCGCCGAAGACCGCGGCGCTTACCAGCTGATCGCCCTGGGTACGCCCTATGCGGAGATACGCCGCATCTTCACCCGCCTGCGCGACGAGTTGCAGGTGAAGGTGCGCGGCTTCGGCGACATGTCGGTCGCGGAAGTGGCGGCGCTCACCGGGCTGTCGCTCGAAGCGGCGCAGCGCTCCATGCAGCGCGATTTCGACGAACCTTTCGTGTTCGAGGGCGAGCCCGACCGGCGCTTCCTGCAAGCCATCGAGGACGCCGGCCTGAGCTGGACCGAGGCGCACATCTTTCACATCATGGGGCGGCACGACAAGGGGCGCGCGGTGGGCTTGCTCAGGGCGTTGTATGAGGAGCAGGGGGATGCGGTCGAGACCATCGGGCTGGGCGACAGCCTGAACGATCTGCCGCTGTTGCGGGCGGTCGAAGTGCCGGTGCTGGTGATGCACGACGACGGCAGCCACGACGCGCGCATCGACATCGCGGGCATGGTGAAGACGCGATTGCCCGGCCCGGCAGGTTGGAACGAGAGCGTGTTGCGGTTGCTGGCGGCGCGCGGCGCCGGGGTGTTGGGCGAGCTGTTCGATGCGGCGCTGGACGCGGTCGATCCGTACCAGTCCGTGCTGGCTGCGCTGCGCCTCGAAGGCGACACGCTGCATGCCGGTGGCGCGCGCTATGACCTTGCCGCGTTCCAACGCATCCTCGTGGTCGGCGGCGGCAAGGCCACCGCGCGCATGGCGCAGGCGGTGGAAAAGCTGCTGGGCGACCGCATCGCGGGCGGGCTGGTCGTGGTGAAGACCGGACACACCGCCGCACTGAAGATCATCGAGCAGGTGGAAGCCGCGCATCCGGTGCCGGATGCGGCGGGCGAAGCGGGTGCGCGCCGCATCCTCGACCTGGCGTTCGCTGCCGACGACAAGACGCTGCTGTTGTGCCTGCTGTCGGGCGGCGCTTCCGCGTTGCTGGCCGCCCCGGCGGCGGGGCTGACGCTGCGCGACAAGCAGGAGGCGACCGGCCTGTTGCTGAAGGCGGGCGCTTCCATCGCCGAATTGAACGCCGTGCGCAAACACCTTTCCGCACTCAAGGGCGGCAGGCTGGCGCAGGCGGCTTATCCCGCGACGGTGCTCACGCTGTTGTTGTCGGATGTCATCGGAGATCGGCTCGACGTGATCGCTTCCGGCCCGACGGCGCCGGATGCCTCGACTTTTTCCGACGCGCTGGCGGTGATCGACAGATACGGTTTGCGCGAGCGGATGCCGCCGCCGGTGATGGCGCACTTGCAACAGGGCGTGCGCGGGCAACTCGGCGAGACGGCGAAGGTGGGTGACCGCTGTTTTGCCCATACGCGCAATGCGATCGTCGGCGATATCCGTCTGGCGCTGGCTGCGGCGGCGGAAAGAGCGCGGCAGTCCGGCTTGACTGTGGCGATCATCGGCGCGGAGCTGCAAGGCGAGGCGCGCGACGCGGCTCGTTACCTGGCGCAGGTGGTGCGCGATACGCTGGCCGCGATGCGGGCGGGTGAGCGCCGTTGCCTGCTGTGCGGCGGCGAGACCACCGTCACCGTGCGGGGGGACGGGCTGGGCGGGCGCAACCAGGAACTCGCGCTGGCGTTCGCGCTGGAGATCGAGGGGCTGGACGGCGTGACGCTACTGTCCGCCGGTACTGATGGCAACGACGGCCCGACCGATGCGGCCGGTGCATTGGTGGACGGGCACACTGCCGCGAGTGCGCGCGCAGTCGGGGTAGACCCGGCGGCCTATCTCGGCAACAACGATTCCTATCATTTCTTCCGGCAGTACGATGCCCGTGCGTTCGCGCACAGCCATTTCATCACCGGCCCGACCGGCACCAACGTGATGGATATACAGTTATTCCTCCTGGAGAAGTAGGGTTCGCCGCAGCAGTGGCCGTGATAAGTTGGCCGCCATCTCAAGGAGGCGATCCCGACTATGGCAGCCGTCACGCTCAGGGCCGAAGTGCGCGAACAGATCGACAGGCTGGGGAATGCCGACATCGTCGTGGGCATCCCCAGCTTCAACAACGCGCGCACCATCGGTCATGTGGTGCGCGCGGCACAGGCGGGGCTGGCCAAATATTTTCCCGAGCGTCGCGCCGTCATCGTCAACTCGGATGGCGGTTCCAGCGACGGCACCATGGATGTCGTGCGGGCGGCTTCGATCGAGGATTTCGACGCCATCCTGCTGCATCACCGCACCGCGCCGGTGTCCAAGCTGGCCTTCCCGTATGCCGGCGTTCCCGGCAAGGGCAGCGCGCTGCGCGCCATCTTCGAGATCGCGCAAACGCTGGATGCCAAGGCTTGCGTGGTGGTCGATTCCGATCTGCGCAGCATCACGCCGGAGTGGATCGAGCTGCTGGCGAAACCGGTACTGGACGGCGGTTCCGACTTCGTCGCGCCGCTATATCACCGCCACAAGTTCGACGGCACCATCACCAACAGCATCGTCTACCCGCTCACCCGCGCGCTGTACGGCAAGCGGGTGCGCCAGCCCATCGGCGGCGATTTCGGGTTCTCCGGCAAGCTGGCGCAGTTCTATCTGGACAAGGATGTGTGGCACTCGGACGTGGCGCGGTTCGGCATCGACATCTGGATGACCACGACGGCCATCGCCAACGGCTTCAAGGTGGCGCAGTCGTTTCTCGGCGCCAAGATCCACGATGCGAAAGATCCCGGCACCGACCTGGGCGACATGCTCTATCAGGTGGTCAGCGCGACCTTCGAGCTGATGGAGGCGTATGCCGCGAGCTGGAGGGAGGTGCGCGGTTCGGAGCCGGTGCCGACCTTCGGCTTCGAATACGGCGTCGGCCTGGAGCATGTGCAGGTGGACACGGCAAGGATGCTGAAGCTGTTCCGCGACGGTGTGCGCAACCTGCGCGAGATATGGCTCGCGATCCTCGGCGCGGGCGACCTCGTCGAGGTGGAGCGGCTGGCCGCGCTGGACGACAGCGGGTTCCGTTTCCCGCCCGGGTTGTGGATGCGCATCGTCTACGACTATGCCATCGCCTGCCATCTGAAGAAGCTGCCGCGCGAGCACCTGATCAAGTCGCTGCTGCCGCTGTATGTCGGCAGGGTCGCCTCGTTCGTCCTCGAGGTGCGGGACATGGAACCGCACCAGGCCGAGGCGGAGATCGAGAAGCTTTGTTTGGAGTTCGAGGGCGGCAAGGACTATCTGCTGACCTGTTGGAAGTGAACACGGAAGAAGGAGCGAATCATGATGGATTTCCTGGACCTGATACTTGAGCCGTTGCATGAGGTGTTTCTGAAGTTCAAGGCGTTCGCCCCCAATCTGCTGGCGATGCTGGTGATACTGGTGGTCGGGATACTGCTGGCGAGGATGCTGCGCGCGCTGCTGGTGAAATTCCTGACCGCGGTGAAATTCGACAGCTGGTCGGACCGTGCCGGATTCACCACGCTGATACGCAAGCTCGACCTGTGGATGAAACCGTCCGCCGTCATCGGCGCGGGCGTCTTCTGGATGCTGATCATCGTCACGCTGATGGCCGGCCTGAGCGCGCTCGACATCGACGCCATCGACAGCCTGGTGGCGCAATTCTTCGGCTACCTGCCGCGCGCATTCTCGGCGGCATTGATCCTGGCGGTCGGTTATGCGGTCTCCGGTTTTGCCAGCCGTGCCGCGCTGATCGCCGCGACGAATGCCGGTTTCCACTACGCCAGGCTGCTGGCAGAGGCGGTGCGCGTGTTGTTGCTGCTGATGATCCTGGCGATGGTGATGGAGCAGTTGCAGATCGCGACCAGCATCGTGCTCGCCGCGTTCTCGATCATCTTCGGCGGGATCGTGACGGCGCTGGCCATCGCTTTCGGCGTGGGCGGCATCGGTGCGGCCCGGCGCATCATCGAGCAGGAACTGGGCGAGGCGGCGCCGCAAAAGATGCCTGACGATGTCGAGCATATTTGAACGGGGGCGGCCATGACCGATTTCTACCAGATCGGCAACATCACCACGCTGCACCAGTTGGGCCAGCCTTCGCTGGATCGGCTGGAATCCGAACTGCTCGGCTTCTCAAAGGCGCGGCCGATCGCATTGGTGCTGCCGGCGTTGTATTCCGAGTTCGAGGGGCCGGCCATGCCCGGCATCGTGCGGGAACTGTCCAAGGTGAAGTACCTGAACGAGGTCGTGCTTGCGCTCGACCAGGCCTCGGACGAGGACTTCAAGCGGGTGCGGGCATTCATGGCGCCGATCCAGGCGCCGGTGCGCATCGTGCACAACAAGGGCAAACGCGTCGCCGAGGTGTACGAGATGCTCAGCCGCAACGGGCTGGATGCCGGACCGCAAGGCAAGGGGCGCTCGGCCTGGCTGTCATACGGTTATGTGCTGGCGCGCGGGCAGTCGGATGTGATCGCGCTGCACGATTGCGACATCGTCACCTACAACCGGGAATTGCTGGCGCGGTTGTGTTATCCCATCGCCAACCCCAACCTGAATTACGTGTTCTGCAAAGGCTATTACAGCCGGGTGACCAACAAGATGAACGGGCGGGTGACGCGCTTGCTGGTGACGCCGCTGGTGCGCTCGTTGCAACAGCTGACCGGGCAGCTGGGCTTCCTGGCTTTCCTCGACAGTTTCCGTTATCCGCTGGCCGGCGAGTTCAGCATGAGCGTGGACATGGCGCGCATCAACCGCATCCCGTCCGACTGGGGGCTGGAGGTGGGCTCGCTGGCCGAGGTCTACCGCAACTATTCGCCGCACCGGGTGTGCCAGGTGGACATCGCCGCGACCTATGACCACAAGCACCAGATCCTTTCCGCGGAGGATGCGCAAAGGGGCCTGATGAAGATGGCGGTGGATATCTGCAAATCCATTTTCAGGACGCTGGCCTCGGACGGTGTGGTGTTCTCGCAAGGCTTGTTCCGCTCGCTGATCGTGACTTACCTGCGGCAGGCCGAAGACACGCTGATGAAATACGAGGCCGATGCGATGATCAACGGGCTGGTGTTCGACCGTCATCAGGAGGCGCAGGCGGTGGAGGCGTTCACCCGCGCGATCGAAATGGCGGCGCAGGCCTTCGTCGAAAATCCGATGGGCAGCCCGCTGATCCCGAACTGGAACCGGGTGAGCGCCGCCATCCCCGACATCTTCGAGATGCTCAAGCTGGCGGTGGACGAGGACAACAAGTGACGCGCCGCCGGCGCGGAACTTAGCTGATCTTGACCACGATGTCGTGCAGGCGGTTGGCGCACAGCGCCATGTGCTGGGCGGCGTTGGTGAGGTGGCGGTAGATCTCGCGGCGCTTGAACATGTTGATGTAGTCGGTGCCCTCGAACAGGATGGGCAGCGCCTTGCGGTAGAGTTTTTCGGCATGGCGCTCGGCCTGGCGCGCCGCGTTGGCGTCCTGAGCGGCGGCAGCGGGCGCGGTGCCGAGTTTGGCGTAACCCTGCGCCAGTGCATCCACACCTTCCTTGATGCAATGCGAGATGTCGCGCATGAACTCGTCCGGCGTGACGTTGAGCACATCCATCTCGTGCACCGTGGTCTTGCAGTACATCACGATGTCGTCCAGCGCCATGATGGCGCGGTAGATGTCTTCGCGGTCGATGGGAGTGGAAAAGGCGTCGTTGAGTTCGTGCAGGTTGCGCACCTTGATCAGGTCGGCCTCGTGCACGTTCTGCTTGAGTTCGTCCGCCAGCATCGGGTCGCCGCGTTCCATGTATTCCACCAGCAGGTCGACGGTGTGGGTGACCTTGTTGGACTGCTCGGTGAGCATGGAAAAGAAGTCGGGTACCTTGGGGAACACGCGATCCAGGATGATCGCGAGCAGGGTCTTGGAGGCTTGGGGTGCTTCGGTCATGCGCTTTCCTTGGAACTTAAACGAATGCATCGACGACAAGATAGCAGCAAATCGACATCAATGCCGCGCCGGGGATGGTGATCAGCCAGGTGGTGACGATCTCGCGCGCCTTGCCCCAGCGTACTGCCTTCGGACGTTCGGAAGCGCCGATGCCCATGATCGACGAGGCGACCACGTGGGTGGTGGAAACGGGTGCACCGAACATCGACGAGCCGAGGATCACGCCGGCGGCGGTCATCTGCGAATCGAGCGCGTGCAAGGGGCGGATCTTGTAAATGGAGAAGCCCAGCGTGCGCACGATCTGCCAGCCGCCGGAGAGGATGCCCAGCGTGATGGTGAGCGAGCAGGCCAGCATCACCCAGAACGGCACCTCGAAGGTGGGGATGAAGCCGCCGAGCAGCAATACAAGGGTCAGTATGCCCATGCTCTTCTGCGCATCGTTGGCGCCGTGCGAGAACGCCAGCGTCGCCGAGGTGACGTATTGCAGGTGGCGCAAGTCGCGGTTGATCGAGGGATGCGCACCGCGCAGCAGCGCTAGCATGGTCTTGTGCAGCAGGAAGCCGACCCAGAAGCCGATCAGCGGCGACAGGATCAGCGCGGCGACCACTTTGGTGACGCCGTTCAGGTGGCCGTGCAGCAGGTCGTCGAACCCCCACACCACATGGCTGGAACCGGCGGCGACCACCACCACGCCGGCGAGGCCGCCGACCAGTGCGTGCGACGAAGAGGAGGGGATACCGAACCACCAGGTGCCGAGGTTCCAGGCGATGGCGCCGAGCAGGCCGCACAGCACGATCATCAGCGCGAGCACGCGGTCGAGGTCGTCGAGCGTGACGAACTTGCCGATGGTGTTGGCCACCGCGGTGCCGCCCAGCAGCGGTCCGAGGAATTCGAAGAAGGCCACCAGCAGCACCGCCTGCACCGGCGTCATCGCGCGCGACGCGATGACGGTGGCGATGATGTTGGCCGCGTCATGGAAACCGTTGGTGTACTCGAAGATCAGGACGATCACGATGGTCGCGATCGCGAGGATGAGCAGGGTGTCCATGAGCGCTGCTGCCAGGTGTTATTTTTTCAGGCCTTCGGTCAGGTGCGGCGCGACGACTTGCAGCATTTGCTCGTGGATGTGGGGATTGCCCGCGCAGATGTTGCCGCTGGTCAGGTAGTTCTGGTTGCCGGCGAGGTCGGTGACGATGCCGCCCGCTTCGGAGACCAGCAGCGCGCCGGCTGCGATGTCCCACGGCTTGAGCGCGGTCTCGAAGAAGCAGTCATAGCGTCCAGCTGCGGTCCAGGCCAGGTCGAGCGAGGCAGCACCCGGACGGCGCAGGCCGGCGGTCTTCTGCATCACGTCGGTGAAGATCGCCATGTAAGCGTCTTTGTGTTCGAAATTGGTGTAGGGGAAGCCGGTGCCGATGAGGCTGTCGGACAATTCCTTGCGTTTGCTCACGCGGATGCGCTTGTCGTTGAGGAAAGCGCCGCGACCGCGCGTGGCGGTGAACAGGTCGTTCTTGGTCGGGTCGTACACCACGGCCTGGGTCAGTACACCGTTGTGTTGCAGTGCGATGGAGACGGCGTATTGCGGGATGCCGTGCAGGAAGTTGGTGGTGCCGTCGAGCGGATCGATGATCCAGACATACTCGGACTGGCCTTTGGCGCCGCCCTCTTCTGCTAGAATCGCATGGCTGGGATAGGCTTCCAGCAAGGCTTCGACGATCATGCGCTCGGCGGCGCGGTCGACTTCGCTGACGTAATCCGCATGGGATTTTTTGGTCACGGTGAGGTGATCGATGTTGTCGGCGGCACGGTAAATCATCTTGCCGGCGCGAATGGCGGCCTTCACCGCGATGTTGAGCATGGGGTGCATATCAGTACGACCTTTTTAATGAGCTGGGGAAATCCAGCCCGCATTTTAGTTGGTATCGCGTTTTGAATAAACCAAATCCTTTAAATAATGTCCGCGTGGTGCTCAGCCACACCACCCATCCGGGCAACATCGGTGCGGCGGCACGGGCGATGAAGACCATGGGGTTGGGGCGGCTGTACCTGATCAACCCGCGCCATTTCCCCGATGCGCAGGCCACGGCAATGGCCGCCGGTGCGGACGACATCCTTGAGAATGTCGTAGTGTGTACCTCCATCGACGAAGCTTTGCAGGGCGTGACGTTCACCGTGGCGATGACGGCGCGGCTGCGCGATATCTCCATCGAGGTGAAAACGCCGCGTGAAGCCATGCCGCAGGTGTTGCAACAGGCGCAGGCCGCTCCGGTGGCGTTGCTGTTCGGCACCGAGATGTCGGGGCTCACCAACGAGGAGATGGGCAAGGCGCAGCTTGGGGTGAACATCCAAGCGAACCCGGAGTTCTCCTCGCTCAACATCGCGGCTGCGGTGCAGGTGATGGCTTACGAGTTGAGTGTGGCGGCGGAATCGTTCACACCGCGCGCCGTGCCGGAGATCCAGCCCGCCACGCATGAGCGGGTGGAAGGCTTGTATGCACATCTGGAAAAGACGCTGTTCGAGATCGGCTTCTTCACCACGCAGAATCCGGCGCGGCTGATGCAGCGCTTGCGCCGCCTGTACTCGCGCACCAGGCTGGAGGATGAGGAGATCAATATCCTGCGCGGCATCCTGACCGTGGCAACCGAGTACAATGCTCGCCTGAGACAACGCTATATAGAAGAGCACAAAGATGTTTAAGAATATCCGCGAAGACATCGCCAGCGTATTCGCCCGCGATCCGGCAGCGCGCACCACCTTCGAGGTGCTGACCTGCTATCCGGGCCTGCACGCGCGCGTCTTCCATCGGCTGTCGAACACGCTGTGGCACTGGAAGCTCAAGTGGCTGGCACGTTTCACTTCGCACTTCGCACGCTGGCTCACCGGCATCGAGATCCATCCGGGGGCGACCATCGGCCGGCGTTTCTTCATCGACCACGGCATGGGCGTGGTGATCGGCGAGACCGCCGAGATCGGCGACGATGTGACCATGTATCACGGCGTGACGCTGGGCGGCACTTCGTGGAAGGAGGGCAAGCGCCATCCCACCCTGGGCAACGGCGTGGTGGTGGGGGCGGGCGCGAAAGTGCTGGGGCCCATCCATATCGGCGACAACGCCAAGATCGGTTCGAATGCGGTGGTGGTGAAGGATGTCCCGGCCGGCGCCACGGCGGCGGGCATCCCGGCGCGCATCCTCGACGAAGAGAAGAAAACCCCTGCCGGCTTCAATGCCTATGGTATCGGCAACGACCAGAACGATCCGGTAAACAAGGCCTTGCATGGCTTGATCGGACACAGCGTCACGGTCGACCAGCGCATCGACTTCATCCTGCAGCAACTCGAGAAGATGGGGGTGCGAGTGGAAGAAGAGCGCGCCACCGCAGATAAGTTCGACCCCAATCATTTAAATAAGATTGTTGATTAAAAAAATCGGGTATTCTATTATTCATCGTAAGCGTGATGTAAGGGTTCGGCGGCCTGTCGAGCCGGGATGAATGATAGGAGGAAGCAGCGATGAGACTTACTACCAAAGGACGGTTTGCAGTAACGGCGATGGTCGATCTGGCGATGCGCGGTGGCAAAGGCCCCGTGACGCTGGCCGGCATCAGCGAGCGGCAGAAGATTTCGTTGTCGTATCTGGAGCAATTGTTCGGCAAGTTGCGCCGCAACAATATCGTGGCCAGCGTGCGCGGTCCCGGCGGCGGTTACTGCCTGGCGCGCCCGGCCAGCAAGATTTCCATCGTCGATATCATCGTTGCGGTGGACGAGCCGCTGGATGCGACGAATTGCGATACCAAGGGTAACTGCCAGGACGGTCAGCCCTGCCTGACTCATGACTTGTGGTACGGCCTGAACGAAGCGATCCACGAATATCTGGGCAAAATCAATTTGCAGCAGCTGGTCGACGGCCAAGCCAAGGCGGAGACGAGTCCTGTGGCGATGAAGGTATTGAAACCCGCACAACCGGCTGCGGCCTGATTCGAAAGGCATCACATGTCGCTGCATCTCCCCATCTATCTCGACTATTCGGCGACCACGCCGGTCGATCCGCGCGTGGCCGAGGCGATGATCCCCTATCTGACCGAGAAGTTCGGCAATCCCGCTTCGCGTTCGCATTCCTTCGGCTGGGCGGCGGATGAGGCGGTGGAGCGCGCACGCGCGCAAGTGGCTGCTCTGGTGAATGCCGACCCGAAAGAGATCGTGTGGACATCCGGCGCGACCGAATCGAACAACCTCGCCCTGAAGGGCGCGGCGAATTTCTATGCCGACAAGGGCAAGCATATCGTCACCGTGCAGACCGAGCACAAAGCCATTCTCGATACCGTGCGCGAACTGGAGCGGCAGGGTTTCAGCGCCACCTACCTGGCGCCCGAGCCGAGCGGCCTGCTCGATCTGGAGAAGCTGAAAGCGGCCTTGCGCCCCGACACCATCATCGTGTCGGTGATGCTGGTGAACAACGAGATCGGTGTGATCCAGGATATCGCCGCCATCGGCGAGATCTGCCGCGAGAAGGGCATTCTGTTCCATGTTGATGCGGCGCAAGCCACCGGCAAGGTGGGCATCGACCTGCAAAAGCTCAAAGTCGACCTGATGTCGTTCTCGGCACACAAGACCTACGGCCCGAAAGGCATCGGTGCGTTGTATGTGCGGCGCAAACCGCGCGTGCGCCTGGAAGCGCAGATGCATGGCGGCGGCCACGAGCGCGGTTTCCGCTCCGGCACGCTGGCGACGCACCAGATCGTCGGCATGGGCGAGGCTTACCGCATCGCCAAGGAAGAGATGGCCGCCGAGAACGAGTGCATCCGCATGTTGCGCGACCGGCTGTGGGCGGGCATCTCCAACATGGAAGAGGTGTACCTCAACGGCGACATGGAGCAGCGCGTGCCGCACAACCTGAACGTGAGCTTCAACTTCGTCGAGGGCGAATCGCTGATCATGGCGGTGAAGGACATCGCGGTGTCCAGCGGCTCGGCCTGCACTTCGGCCAGCCTGGAACCGTCCTACGTGCTGCGCGCCCTCGGGCGCAACGACGAGCTGGCGCACAGCTCCATCCGTTTCACCATCGGGCGTTTCACCACGGTCGAAGAGGTGGATTACACCGTGAAACTGTTGCAGGAAAAGATTGCCAAACTTCGTGAGTTATCCCCCTTATGGGATATGTACAAGGAAGGCATAGACATGAATACTGTGCAGTGGGCAGCCCACTGAGGACTGGCGATTTGCCCGCCTGACTGCGTTATCGGGTTGCTTGTTTACCCTTTGTAAACGGCGCAACCCTCTGCCTTGTCAGACGGGCAACTTGCCAGTCCTCGAAGGAATTGGAGGACAAGAAATGGCTTACAGCGAAAAAGTACTGGATCACTACGAGAATCCGCGCAACGTCGGTTCCTTGGACAAGGACGACAGCATGGTGGGTACCGGCATGGTCGGTGCGCCGGCATGTGGCGATGTGATGAAGTTGCAGATCAAGGTGGGCAAGGACGGCGTCATCGAGGATGCCAAGTTCAAGACCTACGGTTGCGGTTCGGCTATCGCCTCCAGTTCGCTGGTTACCGAGTGGGTGAAGGGCAAGACGGTCGATCAGGCGCTGGCGATCAAGAACACGCAGATCGCCGAAGAGTTGGCGTTGCCGCCGGTGAAGATCCATTGCTCCATCCTGGCGGAAGACGCCATCAAGGCGGCGGTGGCGGATTACAAGGCCAAGAGCGGCGCGGTGGTGGAAACCGCAGCCTGCACAGGCAACAAGTAGGAGCGCGAGATGGCGATCACTTTGACAGAGAATGCGGCGAAGCATGTGCAGAATTTCCTGAGCAAGCGCGGCAAGGGCATCGGCCTGCGCCTCGGTGTACGCACCAGCGGCTGTTCCGGCATGGCCTACAAGCTGGAATTCGCCGATGCGGCGGAGGGTGATGACCTGCAATTCGTCAGCAACGGTGTCACCGTGCTGGTCGACCAGCACAGCCTGCCGTATATCGACGGCATGGAACTGGATTACACCCGCGAGGGATTGAACGAAGGGTTCAAGTTCAACAACCCCAACGTCAAGGATCAGTGCGGCTGCGGGGAAAGCTTCAAAGTCTGATGGATATCCTCGCGTCGGACTTCCAGCAGGATTTCTTCCGCCTCTTCAATCTGCCGCCGCAGTTCCGGCTCGACAACACGCTGCTGGAGCAGAGCTACCGCGCGCTACAGGCGCAAGTCCACCCCGACAAGTTCGCCCATCTCTCCGAACACGAGCGCCGTCTTTCCATGCAATGGTCTACGCGCATCAACGAGGGCTACCAGACCCTGCGCAACCCGCTGGATCGCGCGCGCTACCTGCTGTCGCTGCACGGCGTCGATACGCAGGAAGAGAGCAACACCGCGATGCCGGTCGAGTTCCTGATGCAACAGATGGAGTGGCGCGAGGCGCTGGAAGAAGGCCGGCAGGCGAAAGACATGGCGGTGCTGGAGGAGATGGAGCAGCGCATGCAGCACACGCGGCACACACTGGAGCAACAGTTGGCTAGCGACCTCGACGATACGCACGATTACGCGGCCGCTTCCGGTATAGTGCGCAAGCTCAAATTCCTTGAGAAACTGGCGGAGGAGATCGGCTCCGCATTCGACGAACTCGATTCCTGAACATGGCACTGCTGCAAATATCCGAACCCGGCCTCAGCGCCGCGCCGCACCAGCACCGTCTGGCCGTCGGCATCGACCTCGGCACCACCAATTCCCTCGTAGCCACAGTGCGCAACGGCATCAGTGCGGTGCTCAACGATATCCACGGCTGCGCGCTGCTGCCGTCGGTGGTGCGTTACGCGGCGGACGGCAGCGTGCAGGTCGGCCATGAAGCGCAGGCGGTGCAGAGCGATGACCCGCACAACACCATCGTCTCGGTGAAACGCTTCATGGGGCGCGGCCTGAAGGATGTGGGCGAGGTCGGCAACCTGCCGTACCGCTTCGTCGATGCGCCCGGCATGCTGCAACTGCGCACCGTGGCCGGCGCGAAAAGCCCGGTCGAAGTCTCCGCCGAAATACTCAAAGTGCTGCGCGAACGCGCCGAGCTTTCCCTGGGCGGCGAACTGGTCGGCGCGGTCATCACCGTGCCCGCCTACTTCGACGATGCGCAACGCCAGGCGACCAAGGACGCAGCCAAGCTGGCCGGACTCAACGTGCTGCGCCTGCTCAACGAACCCACTGCCGCCGCCATTGCCTACGGGCTGGATAACGCTGCCGAAGGCGTGTACGCGGTGTACGACCTCGGCGGCGGCACCTTCGATATTTCCATCCTGCGCCTGTCCAAGGGGGTGTTCGAGGTGCTGTCGACCAACGGCGATTCGGCGCTGGGCGGCGACGATTTCGATCAGCGCATCTATTGCTGGCTGCTGGAGAAAGCCGGGTTGTCCTTGCTCGGCGCACACGATACGCGGCTGCTGCTTTCGCATGCGCGGGCGGCGAAAGAACAGTTGACTGACCATGCGCAGACGCAAGTCACTGCGGTATTGAGCGGCGGCGAACTGGTGGATGTGACGCTCACGCGCGAAGCGTTCTACGAGATGACGCAGAACCTGGTGCAGCGCACCTTGCAGGCCACGCGCCGCGCGTTGCGCGATGCCAAGCTGACGGTGGACGACATCAAGGGCGTGGTGATGGTCGGCGGTTCCACGCGCATGCCGCAGGTGCAAAGCGCGGTGGGCGAGCTGTTCCGGCAGATGCCGCTGAACAACCTCGATCCGGAAAAAGTGGTGGCGCTGGGCGCGGCGATCCAGGCCAACGTGCTGGCGGGCAACCGCAGCAGCGACGACTGGCTGCTGCTGGATGTGACCCCACTGAGTCTCGGCCTCGAAACTATGGGCGGCCTGGTGGAAAAGGTCATCCCGCGCAACAGCACCATTCCGAATGCGCGTGCACAGGAATTCACCACCTACAAGGACGGGCAGACCGCGATGAGCATCCATGTGGTGCAGGGCGAGCGCGAGCTGGTGAGCGATTGCCGCTCGCTGGCGAAGTTCGAACTACGCGGCATCCCGCCCATGGTGGCAGGCGCGGCGCGCATCCGTGTCACCTTCCAGGTCGATGCGGACGGGCTGCTCAGTGTCTCCGCGCGCGAGATGTCCAGCGGCACCGAAGCGAGCATCGTGGTCAAACCTTCTTACGGCTTGAGCGACGAAGAGATCACGCGCATGCTGAAGGATTCCACCCAGCATGCGCGTGACGACATGCTGGCGCGCGCGCTGCGCGAACAACAGACCGAGGCCGCGCAATTGCTGGAAGCGGTGGACAATGCCTTGCAGCAGGACGGCGATGCACTGCTGGATGCGGCGGCGCAGGCGCGCATCCGCGCCAGCATGGACGCCTTGCGCACGGTGATCAGCGGCAGCGACCATCAGGCAATCAAACGCGCGGTCGAGGCGCTGAACCTCGCCACCACCGAGTTCGCACAACGGCGCATGGACCAGAGCGTGAAGCACGCGCTGGCCGGACACAAACTATCGGAGCTGGAATGACGCAGATCATCGTTTTGCCGCATGAGGAGTTGTGTCCCAAGGGCGCGCTGTTCGAAGCCGCTCCCGGCACCTCCATCTGCGATGCGCTGCTGGAGCACGACATCGAGATCGAGCATGCCTGCGAAAAATCTTGCGCCTGCACCACCTGCCACGTCATCGTGCGCGAAGGCTTCGACAGCCTGGCCGAGGCGACGGAACTGGAAGAGGATATGCTGGACAAAGCCTGGGGGCTGGAAGGCAACTCGCGCCTCTCCTGCCAGGCCATCATCGGCGAGCAGGACCTGGTCGTCGAGATCCCGAAGTACACCATCAATATGGCGAAGGAAGGGGTGAAGAAATGAGCGCACCATTAAATTTACTGCGCGATCCGGTAGCGGCGTTGCGCGGTGCTCGAAATCCTCATGTACTGGTTGTACATTCCGGTTTCTGCGCTCCGTGCGCCTTGCTCCCGGATCGCTCGCTACAATTTTCTGGAGCTCTCATATGAAATGGATAGACGTGCGCGACATCGCGATCGCGCTGAGCGAAAAACATCCCGACATCGACCCGAAGACCGTGCGCTTCACCGACCTGCACAACTACGTGGTCGACTTGCCGGATTTCGACGACGACCATCAGCGCGGCGGCGAGAAGGTGCTGGAAGCCATCCAGGCGGCATGGATAGAAGAGGCGGAATGACATGCTGAAGCTGTGGCAGAACATTCCCAGACGCTGGCTGTACCTGGCCGGCGCGCTCACCGTGGCGGCGCTGTTCGGCACGGCCCTCTACCTGCAATACGTGCTGCGCGAAGAGCCATGCCCGCTGTGCATGATCCAGCGCGTCATCTTCATCGTCATCGGCGTGCTGTTTTTCGTTGCCGCATTGCACAACGCCAAGGCCTTCGGCGCGAAAGTCTATGCCGTGCTGATCGCGCTGGTCTCGCTCTCCGGCGTGGCAGTCGCTGCGCGCCACATCTGGCTGCAACACCTGCCCAAGGATCAAGTGCCCGCCTGCGGCCCCGGCCTCGATTACATGCTGCAACATTTCCCCATGGCAGAAGTGTGGCAGGAGCTGATGCACGGTTCCGGCGAATGTGCCGCCAAGGGATGGACCTTCCTTGGCTTGGGCATCCCCGAGTTGTCGTTGATCTGGTATGTGCTGCTGGGAGTGTTTGCGGTGATGGTCGGCTGGAAGCGGATGTAGGCATCCCGCCAAGAATTATTTTGGCTCTCGCCTGACCTGAAACCAACCGATGCCGGCGAAAATTATCGCAGGCCAGAACGTCAAGAAGAACAACAGCCCCGGCCCAACAGGATTCGGGTTTGGATCTGGCCACAAGCCAATCGAAGCCAGAATGATAATGGCGAGCAACGGGGTCCAGCCGACAACTGCGAGCCAGAACCCGATCTTGAACCAACGATTGGCAAGGTACTCCCTCATATCATTCTGAATGTTTCGCGGTTCACATACGGCGCAATCCGCGCTAGCTAACGTGAAGTTAAGGGGGCGCTGCAGCATCCTAGCACGGCATCCCGTTCCCTGAAATGCGGCGAACTGTGCTGCCGCTTCAAGCCGTGACCTTCGCCACCACCCTGCGCACAAACGGCGCAACGAACAACACAGTAGGGAATGCCACCGGCCAGGCGGTGGCGAAGCCTTTGAACCAGTTCGCGAAGAAGTGATCGTCGTAGCCGTGGGTGATGAACACCACGGTACCGGAGATGATGGTGACCATGATGACGGAGAGCATGGCACCGAACAGGATGTTGCTGTAGCGCGCGGGTATCTTCTTCATTTCCAGTTTTTCATAAAGCCTGCCACGGCATGGGGTCGTGCGTCATCGCCACGCTTACCATGTAGCCGAACACCAGCAGTGCCAGCAGCCATGCGGCGAGGCGGATGTTGCGGGTCTTGCCGCGCTTCAGCGCGACCGAGCCGATCACGATGTAGCTCAGCAGTGCGACGATCTTGGCGCCCAGCCACGGGGTGTCCAGCGGATTCAGGCCGAGTTGCCATGCCATCATGATCGCGCTGCCGAGCAGCAGCGTGTCGATCACGTCGCGCGCCAGCTTGACCGGACGGGCTTGCACCAGCGGCGATCCGCGCAGCATCCACACGCCGCGCAGGAAGAACAGCGTGAAGCTGAGCGTCACGCTGGCTACATGGATGGTCTTGAGATGCAGGTATTCCACGAGGGGGAAGGGCGGCGCGCGGCCGCCCCGGTGAGCATCAGTCCTTGAAGCGCTTGATCATGATGCGGCGCATCAGGTTGTCCTTCACCACGAACTGGTGGTACAGCGCGGCCAGCACGTGGAATGCCGCCAGCAACACCATGATGCCGATGAACAGTTCATGTATCTCCTTGGCCTCGACCTTGCTGAAGTCGGGCACCAATGCCGGGTCGCCTGCCTTCAGCGCATCCACCACGCCAGAGGTGGCGACGGTGATCATGCCGGTGACGGCGACCGCGATGACGGTGAGGTTGAGGCCGACGTGAGTCAGCGCGGCGACCTTGTTCAGCAGCGGATTGGCGTTGGCCGGGGCTGGCTCGCCGTCCTTCTTTCTGAAGTAGATGCGCAGCAGCGTGAGCAGCACGATGGCGTCGCCGATCAGGAAATGTATCGGGAACATGGAGAGTTTCTGTGCGGCATCGGTGCTCTCGTCCAGCTCGTGGCCGACGAAGGCGGCGGCGATGATGAGCAGGAAGATCAGCCAGTGGGAGATGGCGGTGCGCATGCTGTATTGCTTCATGACGAATCCTTTCGGGTTGGGAAAAACAGGCGCGCATTGTAGCGCAAGCGCCCTGTGACAAGTGTTACAGACCTTGCTCTCAGCGGGGTTGCTGCAGGTGTTGCAGCGCGCCCAGCCCGGCGGCGCGGCCGCTGGCGAAGCAGGCGCTGAGCAGGTAGCCGCCGGTGGGGGCCTCCCAGTCCAGCATCTCGCCCGCGCAGAACACGCCGGGTATGCGCTTCAGCATCAGCTGTCCATCCAGCTCAGCGAAGCTCACGCCGCCTGCGGTGCTGATGGCTTCGGCGAGCGGGCGCGTCGCGATCAGCCGCAGCGGCAGCGCTTTGATGGTTGCGGCCAGCAGCGCGGTGTCGCGCATCTGTTCCTCATTCAATACCTCGCGCAGCAGGTTGGCTTTCACGCCTTTCAAACCGAGGCGGCTTTGCAGGTGGCTGGAGAGCGAGCGTGCACCGCGCGGGTGCGCCGCTTCACTTTGCACGCGCTGCAACGGCCAATCCGGCAGCAGGTCGAGATGCAGCATCGCGCTGCCGCTGCGTTCGATCTCGTCGCGCAGCGCGGCCGACAGTGCATAGATCAAGCCGCCCTCGATGCCGCTTGCGGTGATGACGCACTCGCCCTGTTTGCGCACTGCGCCGAAAGTAGCGGCGACCGACTTGAGCGGTTCACCGACGAAGCGTGTGCGGAAGTGATCGCTCCATTGCACATCGAAGCCGCAATTGGAGGGGCGCAGCGGCGCTATGGCGATGCCGCGTTGCGTCAGCAGCGGCAGCCAGCTGCCGTCCGAGCCGAGTTGTGGCCAACTGCCGCCGCCCAGCGCCAATATGGTCGCGTCGGGTCGTATCGTGGTTTCTCCCTCCGGCGTGGCGAAACGCAAGGCACCCTGCGCATCCCAGCCGCACCAGCGATGGCGCATATGGAATTGCACATCGCGTTCGCGCAGCCGGTGCAGCCAGGCGCGCAGCAGCGGTGCGGCTTTCATGTCGGAGGGGAAAACGCGGCCGGAGCTGCCGACGAAAGTGGCGATACCGAGTTCATGTATCCACTCGCGTAGTGATGCGGGGGGAAATGCACGCAGCAGCGGCTCGATGGCGGCGCGGTTGCTGTAGCGCGAGAGGAAGTCGTCGAACGCTTCGGCATGGGTGATGTTCATGCCGCCCTTGCCGGCCATCAGGAATTTGCGCCCCGCGCTGGGCATCGCGTCGTACACCGCGACCGCAATGTCGTTCGCCGCCAGCACTTCTGCCGCCATCAATCCGGCCGGGCCGCCGCCGATGACGGCGGCGCGGTGAATAGGCTGCTTTGCACTGCTCAAGGTTCTATTTCTTGCGCTTGGCGGAGGGGGGCGGCAACAGGTCGGCCAGCGAGCTGCTGTCCAGGGTCGACAGGAATGCGTTCTGCGCCTTGGTGAAGACGTTCTTCAGGCGGCAATCCGGCATCAATGGGCAGGTGTCGTCCTCGACGTCGTCTTTCATGCAAATCACCAGCGCGAGATTGGTTTCCATCAGGCGGACGACTGCGCCGATCGAGATATCGCCGGCCGCCTGCGCCAGCCGGATGCCGCCGTTGCGTCCGCGTTCGCTGATCAGGAAGTTCGCGGCGACCAGTGTCATGACCACTTTCATCAGATGGGTCTTGGACATCTCGAAGGCATCCGCCACTTCCTGGATAGTGGCGATATCTCCCTTCCTGCCCAGATAGATCAGGGTGCGCAGGGCGATGTCGGTTGAGGCCATGAGTTGCATCGGTGAATCTCCGGGGTGGTTCGTTCGTCGCCGAGATTATAGGGAAAAGCCATGCACAAAGCTCGGGTGCCGATAATATTCTTTACTGTTGAATGTTGCTGGCGGAAGGAATATATTCCCCGTCAACGAATCTAAATATATTTTTAGCAGGAAGTATCGGCGCATAGTTTCTTCAAAAGGGGCCTCATGATCGAACCCGCAAGACTTGCCGATTTTTTCACCATCTTCTTCAGTTCCGCGATGGTGATCGTGCTTGGTGCGCTGTATGCACTGCTGTTCGCCTATTCGCGGATCAAGGCGATGCCCAAGCTGATGCCATGGGCTTATTCCGCCTATTCCGGACTGTTCGTTTCCACCCTGTTCCTGGCACAGGCCGCCAATCTGTTCGCGCAGCCGTTGTGGACGGCCGTCGTCATGCTGATGCTGGCCGGTTACCTGTGGGCGCCGCACGGTATATGGCATCTGTGCGTGGCGACCCATGCCAGCGAGAAGACCGAAGCAAAAGACGCAACGAGTTCAAGCAGCACCTAACCAAAGAAAGGGAGCAAGCCATGGAAAATGTTCAGTGGTGGGCGTCGGAGACATTCTGGCGAAAAACGGCGATCTGGGTGACAGGGATATCGCTGATCGTCTTGTTCCTGTTGACCTTCGATACCTTGCAGAAGATATCCGCCGGCTCGCAGCGGGTGCCGGCATACTCGGTGATCAACTACCGCATCGATTACCAGTTCGACCAGCAGCGCAACGTCCAGGTGCCGGTGACGGGCATCAAGGAGCCTTTGTTCGGCAAGGAATTGAGCGATGCGGAAGCCGAGGCGCTGGTCAAGCTGGGCAAGCTCACCACCCAAGCCAAGAACTGCATGAACTGCCACACCCTGCTCGGCAACGGCGCCTATTACGCGCCCGACCTGACCAAAGCCTGGCTGGATCCGTATTGGGGTGACAAGGGGGTACGCGAAGAACTGATGCTCGCGTTCATCAAGGACCCGTCCGACAAGTTGCACAACAACATCGGTCGCCGCATGCCGAAGTTGAATATCACCGATGAGGAAGCGCGCGGCGTAGTCGCCTTCCTCAAATGGATGTCGAGCATCGACACCAACGGTTTCCCCTACAACTTCAAATCCATCCAGCAGGAGAACTGATCATGGCGACGACGATAGGAAAGTTGGATAGTGCCAACCTGAACGGTGGCCAGAAACTGGCGGTGAAATATTTCACCGTCGCACTGGTGCTGTTCGGGGCGCAAGTGCTGTTTGGATTGATGGCGGGCTTGCAATACCTCAAACCGGACCTGTTCTACGGCGTGCTCGATTTCAGTGTCAACCGCATGGTGCACATCAACGCGATGGTGGTGTGGATGCTGTACGGCTTCCTCGGCTCGGTCTATTGGTTGCTGGAAGAAGAGTCGCAGCACGAAGTGGTCGGATTGAAACTCGGCAACCTGATCTTCTGGGTGCTGACCGCGGCGGTCACCGTGGTGGTGCTGGTGTACCTGTTCGTGCAGGTCGGCCCGGGCAAGGAGTCCAGCCTCTGGTTGATCAATGAGGGGCGCGAATACATCGAGGCGCCGCGCTGGGCCGACATAGGCATCGTGGTGAGCGTGCTGGTGGTGTTCTTCAACGTCGCCGCCACCTTCAGCAAGGGCCGCTACACCGGCATCGCCGGCGTCCTGGTGCTGGATATGCTGGCTTTGTTCGGCATCTATCTGGCCGGCATGTTCTACACCACCAATATCTCCATCGACCAATACTGGTGGTGGTGGGTGATCCACTTGTGGGTCGAAGCGACCTGGGAGGTGATGGTCGCCTGCATCATGGCTTACGGCCTGATGAAGGTGCTCGGTGTGAGCCGCCGCATCGTCGAGACCTGGCTGTACATCGAAGTCGCGCTGATGTTCGGCTCCGGCATCCTCGGTTTGGGCCACCATTACTTCTGGATCGGTACTCCTGAATACTGGTTCAGCATCGGCGGCTTCTTCTCCGCACTGGAACCCATCCCTCTGGTCGCGATGGTGGTGCACGCCGTGTTCGACGCCGGTGCGCGCCACGCCAAGAACTCCAACCATCCGACCATGGCCTGGCTGATAGCGCACGCCTTCGGCAACTTCTTCGGCGCCGGTGTGTGGGGCTTCATGCACACCCTGCCGCAGATCAACCTGTACACCCATGGTACGCAGTGGTCTGCCTCGCACGGTCACCTCGCCTTCTTCGGTGCCTATGCCACCATCATCATCGCCATGTTCTATCTGGCGGTGCAGCGCTGGCGCGGCGGCGCATGGATGGCGGACGGCCTGCCCGGCAACGGCTGGAAATGGAAGTGGTCGCTGACGCTGCTCAACCTCGGCATGGTCGGCATGACCGTCTCCATGCTGGTGTCGGGTTATGTCCAGTCGCAGATCGAGCGCGCCATCGGCGGCTCGACCTGGGAAGGCTACTTCATGGCGCAGGCGCATCACTGGTTCGCCCAGGGCATGTGGTGGCGCGAAGTGTTCGGCGTGATGTTCGCGGTCGGCTTCGTGTTGCTGGTGTGGGACCTGCTGACCATCGGCAAGGGCGAGACGCGCGCGATGCAAGCTGCCTCGTCGGAGAAATAGCAGGCAACCCGCCCACGCACGAAGTGGGCGGGAGTTCATTTTTTGAATCCACGATTTGAGATGGGGAGGTCACGATGAGAAAGAATTACCGATCGTTTGCGGCGCTTGCCGTATTGGCTGCACTGGGTGTGCCGTCTGTCTTCGCCGCGGAAGCGACGCGCGTCGCACCCGAAGTCGGCGCGCATCACGCGGGCACGTCGCCGGTGGGCGATGTGATCATGCACAAGAACGCCAATCCGAAGGCGCCGGCGATGACCGCCGCCGAATTCGACCAGGCGCGCCAGCTGTATTTCGAGCGCTGCGCCGGCTGCCACGGCGTGCTGCGCAAAGGCGCCACCGGCAAGCCGCTGACGCCGGACACCACGCTCAACCAGGGCACGGAATACCTCAAGGCCTTCATCGGCTACGGCTCGCCCGGCGGCATGCCCAACTTCCTCACCTCGGGCGATTTCACCGAGAAGGAAGTCGACCTGATGGCGCGCTATCTGCAACAGGAACCGCCGGTGCCGCCGGAGTGGGGCATGAAGGAGATGCTCGGCAGCTGGAAGCTGGTGGTCAAACCGGAAGACCGCCCGAAGAAGAAGATGAACAAGATCAACCTGAAGAACGTGTTCTCGGTGACCTTGCGCGACGCGGGTGAAGTGGCGTTGATCGACGGCGACACCAAGCAGATCTGGGGCATCGTCAAGACCGGCTATGCCGTGCACATCTCGCGCGTCTCGGCATCGGGACGCTATGTGTACGTGATCGGCCGCGACGGCAAGCTGGACCTGATCGACATGTGGTTCGAGCAGCCGACCGTGGTGGCGACGCTCAAGATCGGCATCGAGGCGCGCTCGGTGGACACCTCCAAGTTCAAGGGCTACGAGGACAAGTATGCGGTCGCCGGCTCCTACTGGCCGCCGCAATACGTGATCACCGAGGGCGACACGCTCAAGCCGCTCAAGATCGTCTCTTCGCGCGGCATGACCATCGACGGCGAATATCATCCGGAGCCGCGCGTCGCCTCCATCGTCGCTTCGCCGCACAAGCCGGAGTGGGTGATCAACCTGAAAGAGACCGGCATGATCCAGCTGGTGGATTACTCCGACCTGAAGAACCTTAAGACCACCACCATCGAGTCGGCCAAGTTCCTGCACGACGGCGGCTGGGATTCGACCAAGCGCTACTTCCTGGTGGCGGCCAACGCCTCCAACAAGGTGGCGGTGGTGGATACCAAGCTGGGCAAGCTGGCCGCACTGGTGGATACAGCGGCCAAGCCGCACCCGGGGCGCGGTGCCAACTTCGTGCATCCCAAGTTCGGTCCGGTGTGGGCGACCTCGCACTTGGGGGCGGACGTCATCTCGCTGATCGGCACCGATCCGGTGAAGCATCCGAAGCAGGCGTGGAAGGTGGTGCAGGAGTTGCAGAACCACGGCGGCGGTTCCTTGTTCGTGAAGACGCATCCGAAGTCCCACAATCTGTGGGCGGACGCGCCGCTGAACCCGGACAAGGAGACTTCCGAATCGGTGTCGGTGTATGACATCCGCAATCTGGACAAGGGGCCCGAGGTCATTAACATCGTCAAGCTTTCCGGCCTGCCGGAAAGCAAGCTGGTGAAGCGCGTGGTGCATGCCGAGTACAACGCAGCGGGAGACGAAGTGTGGTTCTCGCTGTGGGCGGGCAAGACCGAGCAATCGGCCATCGTCATCCTGGACGACAAGACGCGCAAATTGAAAGCGGTGATCAAAGATCCGCGGCTGATCACGCCGACCGGCAAGTTCAATATCTGGAACACGCAGGAAGATATCTACTAAGCTGACATCACTTATCAAAGGGGCGGGGTTTCCCGCCCTTTTTTGTGAACCGGACAAATGAAGAAACAATTGATCGTCAGGCTACTGTTGTCCTGCACTGCTGCATCGACCGGTATGGCTGCGGCGGAGGATGGCGTGCCGCCGCTGCTGGATGAGGTGGTCGTCACCGCCACCCGCTCGGCCGTGTCGCTGGCGGCGGCGCCTGCCGCAGTGACGGTGGTGAGTGCCAAAGAGATCGAGCAGAAGAACGCCTCGCGGCTCGGCGATGTGCTCGATCAGGTGCCCGGCCTGTATCTGCGCGGCGGTGCGTTCGGGCAGTCGCACGGCACCATCGGCACCAGCGGCATGTCGCTGCGCGGTGTCGACCAGAACAAAACGCTCGTGCTGCTCGACGGCCAGCCGATCCAGGATGCCGGCTCGGGCAAGGTGAACTGGCGGCTGCCTTTCCTCGAAGACATCGCCCGCGTCGAGGTCGTGCCGGGCGCATTCTCCGCGCTATATGGCAGCAACGCCGTCGGCGGCGTGGTCAACATCATCACCAAGCAGCCGGACCGCCGCCAGTTCACCACCAAGCTGAGGAAGGGCTGGGGCGACGCCAGCGGTGCGGATGCCAGCGTGTATTTCCGCGACAAGGCCGCCAACGGATTGGGCTTCGCCGGCGGCTACGGTTATCAGGACCGCGCCGGCTATGTGAACGACTTCGTGGTCAAATCGCCGTCGTGTCCGCCCGCGCCGGCAGCTTGCACTCCGGGCACTGCAGTCACCGGCGCGCAGCCCACCACCACGCGCGAAGGCGTGCCGGCCTACATCGTCGGTGATCTGGGACGGGTGCCGTGGGTCGCCAAGAATGCGACGGCCAAACTGTCCTTCGATCTGGATGCGCGCGACAAGGTGCACGCCGGTATCCACTATCAGGAGACCACGCAGGGCTACACCCAGTTCAACAGCTACCTGCGCGATGCCGCGACCGGCGCACCGGTATCTACCGGAGTGCTGGCGATCGACGGCCAGCGTGTCGCGCTGACCGAATACGATTATTCACTGTGGTCGTCGACACCGCTACATGAAGCGGCCACACGCTACTTTGCCGGTTATGAAGGCATCGTCGGCGATGGTTATGCGCTCAAGCTCGACCTCGCCCGGATAACGCGGGCCTACAACTTCACGCTCGCCGGCGCCAGCAACGCCACCAGCTGGAACAGCGGCCCGGGCACCTTGTCGGACACGCCGAACAGCGGGGTCGACGGCACGTTGCAGCTGACCTTTCCGGTCGGTGCAAAGCAAGTCATGGTCACCGGCTTGGCGTTGCATCAGGATGCGGTGAACCAGAAGATCCATGCGCTATCCAACTGGCGCGACGCCACTACGCGCACCGCGGTGAATAGCGGCTACAACGGATATTCGCGCACTACCTCTGTGTTCGCCCAGGATGAGATCAGCGCGACGGATGCACTGACTGTCTATCTCGGCGGACGCTGGGACGACTGGCAGACGCACGGCGACAATTTCGTGGTGGCGCCTGCCAGTGCCACGGTCTACGCGGCGCGCAGCGTCAGCGCCTTCAGTCCCAAAATCTCTGCGGTCTATCTGCCGAGCGAGTCCGCCACCTTGCGCGTTTCCTTCGGCAGGTCGTTCCGTGCGCCGGCCAATCAGGACCTGTACACCTCTTCCACCAGCCGCGGGCGCACCACTACCGGCGATCCCACCCTGCAACCCGAACGCGGCACCACCTGGGAGTTGGGGGGAGAGCTGCACTTCGGCGAGGAGGCCAAGCTCGCCGCGACCTGCTATGAGACGCTGCTCAGCAACCTGATCTATGTGAAGCAGGTCACCACGGTTGCGCCGCTGCTGTCGCAACGCATCAATGCCGGCAAGGCGCGGATACGCGGCGGCGAGTTGAGCGCTGGCAACAGGCTGACCAGCTGGCTGGTGCTAAGCGCCAATTACGCCTACATCGATTCGGTCATGCTGGAGAACAGCGCCGACCCGTTGAGCGTCGGCAAGCGGCTCACCGATTCGCCGCGCAACATCGCCGGCCTTGTCTTGAATGCGCAGCAGGGTGCCTGGTCCGGTGTGGTCAGCGCGCGTTATGTCAGCCATATCTTCTGGACGGCGCAGAACACCGACATGGTCGAGGGCGTGCCCGGCAGCTACGACGCGCACACCATGGTGAACGCGAATCTCGGTTATGCGTTCAGCAAGGGCGTGCAGGCGCGGCTCGAGGTCAACAATCTGTTCGACACCAAGGCTTATTCCTATTTCCTGTTGCCACGGCGCAACCTGGTGGCCGAACTCGATCTCTCCTTTTAGAAATGTCCACTCATGATCCAAGGTAAAGCAGCCATGCTAAAAAACTTCACCGCAGCACCGCACCGCGTCATGTTCTTCGGCGGCGCCGTGCAGACCATCCTCGTCATGTCCTGGTGGCTGTTCGAGCTGGCCACGCGTTATTATTTTCCCGCGCAGACGGTGGCGTGGCCGCTGTATCCGGCCGCCATCCACAGCTGGCTGCTGCTGTTCGGCATGCTGCCGTTCTTCTTCTTCGGTTTCCTGATGACCACCTTCCCGCGCTGGATGGCCGGGCATGAGATCCCCGCGCATCGCTATGTGCAGGCTTTCGTGTTCATGTTCACCGGGGTGTTGCTGTTCTACGCCGGGCTGCTGTTCGGTCGCACGCTGCTGGCGGTGGCCTGTGTGAGCCTGCTCGCCGGCTGGGGAGTGGGGCTGTATGCGCTGCTGCGTGTGCTGCTCGAAACGCGCCCCGGCGACAAGCGCCACACCATCGTGCTGCTTATCGCGTTCAGCACCGGCTGGCTGGCGCTGGCGGGTTTCCTGCTGTGGCTGCTCACCGATGCGCATGCGCTGCTGCAATTCTCGTTGCGCGCCGCCTTGTGGGGTTTCGTGTTGCCGGTGTTCGCCAGCGTCGCCCACCGCATGATCCCGTTCTTCACTTCCAGCGCATTGCAGCAACAGGATGTGCCGCGCCCGTTCTGGCCGTGGTGGATCATCCTGGCGGCCAGCGTCACCCACGGCGTGCTGGAATTCTTCAACCTGTCCGCCTGGACCTGGCTGTGCGACCTGCCGCTGGCGTTCAGCGCGCTCACGCTGAGCTATCTGTGGGGATTCCGCCGCAGCTTCAGGAACCCGCTGCTGGCCGTGCTGCATGTCGGCTTCGCCTGGATGGGCATCGCCATGCTGCTGTTTTCTGTGCAGAGCCTGTGGCTGCTGGCGCATCAAGGTGCCGGCTTCATCTGGGGGCTGGCGCCGCTGCATGCGCTCACCATCGGCTGCTATGCCACGCTGATGATCGGCATGGGCACCCGCGTCACGCTCGGCCATTCCGGCTTGCCCTTCGTCATCGACACGCCGGTCAAGCTGATGTTCGTCGGCATGCAGTTGGTGGCGTTGGCGCGCATGGCCGCCGATATGCTGCCGCTGAATAGCGGCATGCTGTACCTGCTCGCCGCGTGCGGCTGGCTGGCGTGCTTCCTGCCCTGGGTGTGGCGTTATCTGCCCGCCTACTGGCGGCCGCGCGCGGACGGCCAGCCGGGCTGAAATCGGCGCAGGCGGGACGGCGGGCAGGGGGCGTATAATGCCCCCAAGACAAGCCCCGACCACTAGGAAGAGACCATAATTGAACACCGTTAGTTTTGCCGACCTGAAGCTGGACCCGAAGATCCTCAAGGCGCTCACCGAAGCCGGTTACACCACCCCGACCCCCATCCAGGCACAAGCCATCCCGCTGGTGCTGGAAGGCAACGACCTGATGGCGGGTGCGCAGACCGGCACCGGCAAGACTGCCGCCTTCGCGCTGCCGATGCTGCAAAAGTTGCTGCCGCACGCCAGCGCCAGCACCTCGCCGGCCAAGCATCCGGTGCGCGCACTGATCCTTGTGCCCACGCGCGAACTGGCGATCCAGGTGGAAGAGAGCGTGAAAGCCTATGCCAAGCACACCAACCTGCGCTCGCTGGTGGTGTTCGGCGGGGTGGACATCAAGACGCAGACGCCGCACCTGAAGACCGGTGTGGAGATTCTGGTGGCGACGCCGGGACGCTTGCTCGACCACATCGAACAGAAGACTGTGCAGCTCAACACCGTGCAGATGCTGGTGCTGGACGAAGCCGACCGCATGCTGGACATGGGCTTCATGCCCGCGCTCAAGCGCATCCTCGCGCTGCTGCCGCGCCAGCGCCAGAGCCTGATGTTCTCCGCCACCTTCTCCAACGAGATCAAGAAACTGTCGGAAGACTTCATGAACTACCCGACGCTGATCGAGGTCGCGCGCAGCAACGCCACCTCCGACAACATCACGCAGAAGGTCTATCTGGTCGGACACGACGACAAGCACCAACTGCTGGTGCAGCTGCTGCGCGGCGACGATGCCAAGCAGGTGATCGTGTTCACCAAGACCAAGATCACCGCCAGCCGTCTGGCGCGCCAGTTGCAGCGCGAGGGCGTTTCCGCCGACGCCATCCACGGCGACAAGAGCCAGTCCGAGCGCATCCAGGCGCTGGAAGCGTTCAAGCAGGGCACGGTCGCCGTGCTGATCGCCACCGACGTGGCCGCGCGCGGCCTGGATATCGACAGTCTGCCGATGGTGATCAACTACGAGATACCACACGCGGCGGAAGACTATGTGCACCGCATCGGCCGTACCGGTCGTGCCGGCGCGAAGGGCACCGCGATCTCGCTGGTGGCGCCGGAGGAAGAGAGATACCTGGCCGACATCGAGAAGCTGATCAAGACCGAGATCAAGAAAGAGACCGCCGCCTTGCCCGCGCATGCCGCAAGGCCGCAGCGCGAACCGCGCGCCGAAAGGCATGAACACCGCCACGAATACCACTCGCCCGCGCCGAAGAAGCCCGCGCACGACCCGTGGTTCGACAAGCCCTACGTGCCGAACGTCACTGCTACCGTGACCGAGAAGAAACCGGAACAACCGGCGCTGAGCAAGCCCAAGCAGCAGATCCCCGCGCTGTTCCTGCGCCGCCCGAGCTGAGACTAGGGCAGGTCACTGCCCCTTCTTGAGCAGCGCTTTCAGGTCGGCGAAGGGATTGTGCGTCGCCGGCGGCGGTGCTCCGTCTTTCCTGTCCCGCACCACCTCGTCCATCACGCGTGAATGTTCGTTGTCGTGGCAATACAGGCACAGTAGCTCCCAGTTGCTGCCGTCCGCCGGATTGTTGTCGTGGTTGTGGTCCTTGTGGTGCACCGTCAGCTCGCGCAACCGCGCACCGGAGAATTCCCGCCCGCAGCGCGTGCAGATATGCGGATACAGCTTCAGCGCCTGCTCGCGGTAACCGGCTTCGCGCAGTTCGCGCTGCTTGCGCGCCTCGGCTACGACACGGTCGAGGCGGGCATGGTCGGGCGTGGTGTGTTTGGGCATGGCGGCAGACCGGATGAAATTTGATACAACTATAGCAGCCCGCGCCGCAGACAAGGATAATCGCGCATGAGCAAAACAAACCCCACCCCATCCGCCGCGCCTGACGCCGCACCCTTCAGCCAACTGCCGTTGCCGCCCGCCATGTTGGGCAACCTGCAACAGCTCGGCTATCTGACGATGACGCCGATTCAGGCCGCCAGCCTGCCCATCACGCTGGCCGGAAAAGACCTGATCGCGCAAGCCAAGACCGGCAGCGGCAAGACCGCCGCTTTCGGCCTGCCCTTGCTGACCAAGCTCAACCCCAACTATCTGGGCGTGCAGGCCATGGTGCTGTGTCCCACGCGCGAACTGGCCGACCAGGTGACGCAAGAGCTGCGCCGCTTGGCGCGCTACATGAACAACATCAAGATACTCACCCTGGTCGGCGGCAGCACCATGCGGCCGCAGCGCGAGAGCCTGGGCTTTGGCGCGCACATCGTGGTGGGCACGCCGGGCCGCATCATGGACCACATCGAACGCGGTTCGCTGGAGCTGAACGCCATCAACACGCTGGTGCTGGACGAGGCCGACCGCATGCTGGACATGGGCTTCCACGACGACATCGCCTACGTGGTGAAGCGTTGCCCGCAAGCGCGGCAGACCCTGATGTTCTCCGCCACCTATCCCGACGGCGTCACCCGGTTGGCGCGCCAGTTCATGCACCAGCCGCAGGAAGTGAAGCTGGCCGAGCAGCATGACGACAGCAAGATCAAACAGCATTTCTACGAAGTGCGCCGCGAGACCCGCCTGGCTGCTGTCGCCGCCTTGCTCAAACATTACCGCCCGGTCAGCACGCTGGCCTTCTGCAACACCAAGCAGCAATGCCGCGACCTGCTCGACGTGCTGCATGCCGAGGGCATCCACGCGCTCACCCTGAACGGCGACATGGAACAGCGCGAGCGCGACCAGGTGCTGATCCAGTTCGCCAACCGCAGCTGCTCCGTGCTGGTCGCCACCGACGTTGCCGCACGCGGGCTGGACATCGCCCAGCTCGAAGCCGTCATCAACGTCGACGTCACCCCCGACCCCGAAGTGCACATCCACCGCATCGGCCGCACCGGCCGTGCCGACGCCGAAGGCAGTGCCTTCAACCTGGTCAGCCCGGCCGAGATGGGGCGCATCGACAACATCGCCAAACTGATGGGCATAGCACCCGAGTGGGAGGATATCGATGCACTGCAACGCGAACACAACGCCCCGCTGATCCCGCCCATGGTCACCCTGCAGATTCTCGGCGGCCGCAAGGAAAAGATCCGCCCCGGCGACGTGCTGGGCGCACTCACCGGCGAGGCCGGCTTCACGCGAGAACAGGTCGGCAAGATCACCGTCACCGACATGAGCACCTACGTCGCCGTTACCCGCGATATCGCGAAGGAGGCGGTGAAGCGATTGAATGCGGGTAAGGTGAAGGGGAAGACGGTGAAGGTGCGGGCGCTGGGGGATTGAGGGGTAGGCTGATTTTCAACATATTGACCACACTGCAATAGGAGGATAGGTTGAGCGAATTAACAACTTGAACATTCCGTTCCTAATTTTTCGCACAACATTATTTCCAATGAGCACAGAATATAAAAATAATTTCCTTAAGGAAGCGCCAAATTGGATTGTCGAATCCTGCACTATCGATATTCGGTATTTGGTCCAACGAAATACAGATGGCCATTTTTTATTGGCTGCTTCAATTCATGTACTGCCATTTCCATTGCCGCAATATGAGGAGTTTCATGTCGAGGCCGGAGAAATTCTTGGCGGGCAAATACAATTTAACAACCAAACTAGATTGGATGTATTTCGGATACTTACAAATGCCGCCGATGGGTTGGTAGAGGCAGGAAGTCACTCACTTTCTCTTCTTGGTGAAAGACGAGGCTACGACTATCAATCCGAAATGCTATGGGGGGATAAATGGTTCTCCAGCTTAGATCTTACAGTCCGCTCCAGCCAGAGTATTACTCCTCGGTTGTCGCACTTAGAATCATGCAACTCAGATACGTTGCTTCGCCAGAACACTCCGCCGTTCGATGGAATCAATGACTTGTCTGCGTGGCTTGGATTTGCCGATTCAATTTCTTCTTCTCAAGCTCCGACAATTAAAATTGAAGTGGCTCCCCCTGTAGATCTCATATATCCAAACTGCTCTTTGAGTGAAAACTGCTTGAGGATGTATCTGCGAGCCCATCCCAATTTTAATACTGATTCTATGACTCTTTCTATCAGAGAGTTTCCTGGAGTTGGAATATCAACTAGACAACAGGTCAGCTCACGAATCAACTGGCAGGATGGACAGGATGGTCTTCGAGAAGGGATTGTTGAACTTGAATTAAATAAGGCGGATAGCGTTGGAACAACGCTAACTATCGGTAGCACTACTGTCAGAAGGCAGTGGTTTGTTGATCCAACGAAGGCCCCCAACAGTCGATATGTTGCAGTTCAGCAGTTCGATAGTGATCTTCGGCAAATTAGAAGTGCCATTATTGACCCAACAGACTCGAACAAATTCGAAACAGGTATAGCCTCGCTACTATTTCTTATCGGTTTTTCTGCAGCCGTCCAACTTGAGAAGGACGCTCCCGATATTGTTGTGGCCACCCCTTCTGGTCGGCTGATACTTGTCGAATGCACTATGAAAATTGCTGACTTTAGCTCGAAGTTGGGCAAGCTTGTTGACCGGCAAGGCTCCTTGAAAAAGACCTCCAAAGAAGCTCCCTATCCTTTCCCAGTTGAAAGCATATTGGTCTGTGCGTTACCGCGAGACCAGATAGCTACTCGTCATGATGAATTAAAAAAACATAATGTACTTCTTATGACAAAGGAAGACCTTATCTCCACTTTGGAGGAAGTCAGGATGCTTATCGAACCTGATAAATTCATCGATAGCATTGCTGCCAAGTCCTCCAATCCTTTCTCTCTTATGAGTTGATGCTTTGAAAGAGGGGATATTGAAATCTTGGAACTCAAGGAGCCTTTGCACGTGAATTGGTCTGTCTGCAACGTCCGCCAAGGGGGCGGATCAGCTCATTAGGAACGATGATCGCTTCGGCCGATGAGCCACCGCTTCAGAACTCACTCCACCTCGTTCGTAGCCCTATCGTCGTCCCCCCATAACCTCGTCCCACCCGTATCCAAATACGTTAAATACACCCGTAGGTCGAATTCCAGCTGCCCATACTCTGGCTCCATGTGCTGGCACAGTTGGTAGAACGCCTTGTCGTGCTCGCGCACCTTCATGTGCGCGAGTTCGTGCACGACGATCATGCGCAGGAATTCGGGCGGGGTGGCTTTGAAGAGGGAGGCGATGCGTATCTCTTTTTTCGCCTTGAGGTTGCCGCCCTGCACGCGGGCGTGGGTGGTGTGGGTGCCGAGTGCGTTGCGCAGGGTTTGCAGTTTGTTGTCGTACGCGACCTTGCTGAGTTGTCCGGCATTGCGCAGGTGGCGGTTCTTGATCTCCAGCACGTAGTCGTAGAGCGCCTTGTCGGTGCGCACCGCATGTGCTTGCGGATATTTTCGCAGCAACAGCGCGGCCACTTTGTCATGCGCGATCAGTTCGCGCACTTGCGCTACCAGTGCAGCGGGATAGCCGGCGAGATAGTCGGGGGAAGGGCGCGGGTGCATGGGGTTAGCGCTTGCGCAAGGGATCGAGCAGGTTGGCAAGGCCGTTGTGATCCAGCTCCTGCATCAGCGCCAGCAGCATGCCGAGTTCGCCGGGCGGGAAGCCTTTGCGCGCGAACCAGTTGAGGTAGTTGCCGGGCAGGTCGGCGATGAGGCGGCCCTGGTATTTGCCGTAGGGCATCTTGCGGGTGACGAGGAGTTGCAGGTGCTCGGGGTTCATCATGTGCCAGTGGTCGTTCGCGCGGCATCTTGTAAATCGGGTGCCGCATTGTAAACGCTCAGGCCGGGCCTTCCCCTGTAAAATCCGCTCATGGAAACCAATACCAAACCGGCGAAGCGCCCCAGCCTGGACGGCATCACCCTTGAGATGATGGTTACGCAACTTTCCGAGCAGATGGGCTGGCAGGCGATGGGCGATGCCGTGCCGATACGCTGCTTCACGCACGACCCTAGCATCAAATCCAGCCTGAAGTTCTTGCGCCGCACACCATGGGCGCGCCAGAAGGTGGAAGAGCTGTACCTGAAGCGGATACTTCGTTAACGCAGAGAGATGTCTATGCGCAAATCAGTAGTGTTGTTGTCGCTGGCCTTGCTGTGCGGCCCTGTGCTGGCAGACGAGGGCAAGGCCAGGAAATGCGTGTTTCCGGATTCGCGCGAGCGCGCCCCTGCCTGGGTTTGCAATGCACATGCCGACGGCTGGAAGCTGACGGCAGTCGGCTCGGCCGCACATAGCGCGGCGGGAACTGCGTTCATGGAGCAGATGGCCGCCGCCGATGCGCGCTCGCGGCTGGTGCGCGATGTGCGCAGGGCGGTGCGGGACAAGCTCAGGATCGCCGACAAGGATGATGACGCGGTCACCAAGGACACGTTGCGCGGCGTGAAGGTTTTGCAGAAAGTCTACGATGCAAACGGCACGCTCTACGTGCTGATCGGCATGAACGAGGCCAGCGCGAAGAAGCTGGCCGATTCCATCGCCGCCGAATATCGGGCGCGGCAACAGTGAGCGGAGCGCCCGCTTAGCCGCACGCCCCGATCGCACCGCAGCTGGTGCAGAACTCGCAACCGTCCTTCTTGATCAGCGTGGCGTTGCCGCATTCCTTGCACAGCTTGCCGACGATAGGCTTGATGCTGGTCGGCTTGATCTGACCTTCCGGTATCTCCAGCACGCCCATCTGTTGCACCGGATAGCCGTGCTCGTCGAGGATGCCGAGCATGCCGTAGCGGTGGATGATGAGCTTGGCGACGTAGGACACCGTTGAAGGATAGCTCTCCATCTTGTTGCCGCCCGGCACGCGCGCCATGAAGTCGCCCAGCGGTTCGCCGAAGTTCAGCAGCTTGCGCAGCTTCATGCCGATCCAGGCCGGGTCGATCACGCGCATGTCCAGGCTCAGCACCTTGCACAGCCCGTCGAGCGAGCGCGGGTACACGCCGGACAGCCACATCGAATAGGGGCGGCGCTGCCCGTCCGGCAACACCAGTTCTTTCAGGCCGAGCACGAAGTCGTCGCCGGTGCCGGCGTTGGAGATGTCCACCGTCCAGCTCATGGTGCCGTCGGTGCCGGTCTTCGGTTCTTTCTTGGCGAACAGCGCATCCATCATCGGCGTGGTCGCTTCTTCGGTGACTTCCAGCGCGCCGAGTTGTTCGATGCGGAATTTGAGCAGGTGGGCGAACGCGGCCACCAGGCTGGGCATGCGCTTCACTTCGCCGTCGGGCGGCATCGGCATGTCGAAGGCATCGTCGCCCGCGTTCTTCATCAGCATCTCCAGCTTCATGCGCACCCACACCGGATCGCGCGTGCGCATGTCCATCGACAGCGACTTCGCCAGCGCGCCGAGGCCGCGCGGCTGCTCGGAGCCGTTCACCCACACCTCGAACGGATGATTCTTGCCGTTGGTGGTGTGCGACACGAACGCCACGAAGCTACCGAGCGGATGCTTCACTACCTGCGAGGTCCAGCCTTCGCTGCCGGCGGGGAGCGAGGGGCGGCCGGGCCAGCGCAGCGAGGCGAGCGCGGGATTGGGCGCGGCATCCAGCACGATGCGACGGTCCTGGTCGAACACGAAATCCTGCGGCTGCTCTTCCGGTTTCTTCTCCGGCGTGACCGACAGCACCGAGCCCAGCACGCTGTTCGGGCGGTAGGTCGCGAGGCCCTTCAGGCCGGCCTTCCATGCTTCGGTGTAGAGGTCTTTGAATGAGTCATACGGATAATCGGCCGGCACGTTCACCGTCTTGCTGATCGAGGTATCGATGAACGGCGCCACGGCGGCCACCATCTTCATGTGGTCGATGGCGGAGATCTCCAGTGCGGTGACGAAAGCGGGCGGCAGTTTCGCGGTGTCGCCACCCTGCTGTTTGTACAGGCGCCAAGCGTGGTCTTCCACCGCGTAGTCCTTGGTCGTTCCGTCCGGCATGCGCTTCTTGCGCGTGTAGAACCACGAGAACGCCGGCTCGATGCCGTTGGAGGCGTTGTCGGCGAACGCCAGCGAGATGGTGCCGGTGGGCGCGATGGAGAGCAGGTGCGAATTGCGGATGCCGTGCTTGCGGATCTTATCTTTCAGCTCGTCCGGCAGGCGCGAGGCGAAACGCGGCGCGGCGAGATATTTGTCCGCATTGAGCAGCGGGAACGCGCCGCGCTCGATGGCGAGGTCGACCGAGGCCGCATACGCTTCGTCGCGCATCACGCGGGTGATGTCGGCGGCGAATGCGCGCGCCGCATCGGTGTCGTAACGCAGTCCCAGCATCGCCAGCGCATCGCCCAGCCCGGTGAAGCCCAGGCCGACGCGGCGCTTGTTCTGAGCTTCCTGCTGCTGTTCCGGCAGCGGCCATGCGGTCACGTCGAGCACGTTGTCGAGCATGCGGATGGAAGTGCGCACCAGCTGTTTGAACGGCTCGTGGTCGAAACCCGCGTGGTTCGAGAACGGGTTCTTCACCATGCGCGTGAGGTCGATGGAGCCGAGGCAGCAGCAGCCGTAGGGCGGCAGCGGTTGCTCGGCGCAGGGGTTGGTCGCCTCGATCACTTCGCAATACGACAGGTTGTTGTCACGGTTCATCAGGTCGATGAACAGCACGCCCGGCTCGGCGTGGTCGTAGGTGCTGGCGATGATCTGCTTCCACAGCTCGGTGGCGCGCACCTTGCGATACACCCACTTGCCGTCGGCGCGGCGGAACGCTCCCGCTTCTTTGATCGCAGCGGCGGGTTCGGCGCTGTGCACCAGCTCGAACTCCTCGTCCTTCTCCACCGCCTGCATCAACGCATCGGTGACACCGACCGAGATGTTGAAGTTGCGCAGGTCGCCCTGATCCTTGGCGCTGATGAATTTCTCGATATCGGGATGATCGCAGCGCAGCACGCCCATCTGTGCACCGCGCCGTGCACCGGCCGATTCCACCGTCTCGCAGGAACGGTCGAACACGCGCATGTAGGAGATGGGGCCGCTGGCGCGTGAGTTGGTGCCCTTCACATGCGCGCCCTCAGGGCGGATGCTGGAGAAGTCGTAGCCGACGCCGCCGCCGCGGCGCATGGTCTCGGCGGCCTGCTGCAAAGCGTCGTAGATGCCGGGCTTGCCGTCGCTGGTGCCGGAGATGGCATCGCCCACCGGCTGCACGAAGCAGTTGATGAGCGTGGCTTGTATCTTGAGTCCGGCGGCGGAGTTGATGCGGCCGGCCGGCACGAAGCCGTTCTCCTGTGCTTCAAAGAACGCCTGCTCCCACTTGGCGCGCTGTTCCGGCTTCTCGGCTTGCGCCAAGCCGCGCGCCACGCGGCGGCGCACGTCCTGCACGCTCTTCTCGTCCGCTTCGGCGTATTTCTCCAGCAGGACTTCGGTGCTGATCTCTTGTGTCATGGTGTTGCTCCTGCAAATGTTCTTTGGCGCGGCGGGAAGGATCAGTGGGCGAACAGGTTCACCAAGCCGTCCAGTCCCACAAAGTTCAGCGAGTAGCTTGCCTGTTCGCGCACCACCGGCTTGGCGTGGTAGGCGATGCCCACGCCGGCCTGCGCCATCATCTTGA
This sequence comes from Sideroxyarcus sp., assembly GCA_035299445.1. Lineage (GTDB taxonomy): Bacteria > Pseudomonadota > Gammaproteobacteria > Burkholderiales > Gallionellaceae > Sideroxyarcus. The sequence goes on along the minus strand of DATGWO010000011.1, from coordinate 83,838 downwards.
GGTCGTTGGCGCCGTCGCCCATGGCGATCACCTGCGCCGGCTGCAAGCCCAGTTCATCGCGCATCTTCAGCAGCCACTCGGCCTTGGCCTGCGCGTCGAGGATCTTGCCCAGCACCTTGCCGGTGAGCTTGCCGTCGACGATCTCCAGCGTGTTGGCGTGGGCGTAGTCGAGGCCGAGGCGCGCTTTCAGCCGCTCGGTGAAGAACACGAAACCGCCGGATACCAGCATTGTCTTGATGCCGTGCTTCTTCAGCGTCGCCAGCATCAGTTCCGCGCCGGGGTTGAGCTGCAAGCGTTCGTCGTACACGCGCTGCAAGGCGCTCTCGTCCAGCCCTTGCAGTAAGGCGACGCGGCGGCGCAGGCTCTCGGCGAACTCGATCTCGCCGCGCATCGCGGACTCGGTGATCTCTGCCACCTGAGGTTTCAACCCCTGCATATCGGCGATCTCGTCGATGCACTCGATGCTGATCAGCGTCGAATCCATGTCCATCACCACTAGGCCGAAATCGCCGAGACTGCGCTCCTGCGGCACGAAACCGTAATCGATGCGGTGCTCGAAGCAGTAGGCGGCGATGTCGGCATACGGCTTGGCTTCGCGCAGGCGGTACAGGTGCGCGGCGATCTGTTCGGTGCGTGCGGCGTGGCAAAGTCTGGCCAAGTGTTCGACCTGGGCGGAAGGGATGTCGTGCAGTGCTTGGAGGATGAGGTTCATGTTCTGGCAATCTTTCCCTTGGAGAGGGAAGGGCAATCAAATTCGGGGATGCATTTTAATGCAATCGGCGGCATGGGGCGGGAAGAAGTTGGCGCCCAGCGCCGGTAGGTCGATTGCTAGTAGTAAGCGGCGGATCATTGGCCTATGATTCCCTGCGCAACTATCAACAGGGAGGTCATGATGAACCCGGAACGACTATCGCCAGGAATATGCCGCACGGCAAGCATCCGCCCCCTGCTGGTGCTCGTCGCACTGGTCCTGGCCGGTTGCGAAACGACTTCGCAGATCGTCGCCGACGACAACCATGTCTCGCTGCCTTCGTTCAGGGTGGGCGTCAGCCTCGACGAAGACACGCAGCCGCCTTCCGAGCCGCACACCGGCAAAGCCATCGAGTTCAGCTATGCGAAGGCCAAGGGCAGCGGCGGGCAAGCGCTCGGCACCGGCCAGTCGCCGATCATCTACAACAACACGACCTTCATCGCGCCGCAGCAGCTCACCTCCGATTTCGACATCGGTTATGCCGATGCCTCTTTCCGCTGGCGCAAGTTCTTCCGCGAGCGTTCGCTCGGACTGGAACTGTCCGGCGGGCTGGGCCATACCTCGCTCAGGCTCAAGGTGGCATCGCCCACGCAAAGCGCCGCGATGGATTTTGGCAATTACGGCTGGCAGGGCGGCGTCGGCCTGATCTGGCGCGTGCGCCCCAACACCAGCCTGCATGCGCATGTGACTGGTTTCGCGGGCAAGTCGTCGCCGGGGATAAGCGACCTGGGGCGCTATGAACTCTTTCTCGCCCAAGGGCTGGGTGACAATCTGATGCTGCGCGCGGGTTATGCCAAATGGGAAGTGAATGGCTCGTCCGGGCTGGGTGCATCGGATTTCAGGATGACGCTGGCCGGGCCGGCACTGGAACTGGGGTTGAATTTCTAGCTATCCAACAGCAAGGAGGCAGCATGATCGTCGTCACCGGAGCCACCGGCCAATTGGGCCATCGGGTCATCAAGGCGCTGCTGAAGAAAGTCCCCGCATCCGGCATCGTCGCCGCCGTGCGCAACATCGAGAAGGCCAAAGACCTCGCGGCATTGGGCGTGCAGGTTCGCTATGCCGATTACGATAAAGCCGAGACCTGGGATGCCGCTTTGCATGGCGCGGACAAAGTGCTGCTCATCTCCGCCAGCGAGATCGGCAATCGCGCAAAGCAGCATCGCTCGGTCATCGAAGCCGCCAAGCGCGCGGGCGTGAAGCTGCTGGCCTATACCAGCATCCTGCATGCCGACACCTCGCCGCTCGGTCTCGCCGCGGAGCACCGCGAGACCGAGGCGATGTTGCGCGCCTCCGGCGTGCCTTGCGTGCTGCTGCGCCATAGCTGGTACACCGAGAACTACACCATGGGCATCCCCAGCGCACTGGCGCATGGCGCTGTGTACGGCTGCGCCGGCGATGGCCGCATCTCCTCGGCCACCCGCGCCGACTATGCCGAAGCGGATGTCGCCGTGCTGACTGCCGACAACCAGGCCGGGAAGATCTACGAGCTGGCAGGCGACACGTCTTACACCCTGAGCGAACTGGCGGCCGAGATCTCGCGCCAATCGGGCAAGAGCATCGGCTATGTGAATCTGCCGGAATCTGAATACAAGGGGCTACTGATCAAGGCGGGGTTGCCGGAGCCGGTAGCCGCCTTGCTCTCCGATTCCGACGCGGGCGTTGCCAAAGGCGGGCTGTTCGATGAAAGCCGCCAATTGAGCAAGCTGATCGGCCGGCCGACGACGCCTTTGGCTGTGGCAGTGAAGGCGGCGCTGTAAGGGAAAACGGGCAGGCAATGCCTGTACGCAAGTCTAGTGCGGCCTCAACTGCGCTATCGCCTTCTTGACGTAGTCGAGCAGCCGCTGGTCTATCCAGCTGCCGAGCAACAGATCGGGTTCGTTCGCGTTCGCATGGCGGATCTTGGCGTGCGTCTCGGGGGCGTCGCCCGCGTAGGAGCGGAATATCTCCAGCCAAAGCAGGGCGAGTTCGCGCATCCGCGGATCGTCCGCAGGGGTGCCGTCTTCCAGATGCTGGCGCACTTTTGCGATCAATTCCGGGAATTCGTGGGTGCGTTTGAGATAGTTCTTGCGCAGGAAATCGAACTCTTCGGCGGACAGGTATTTCTGGTAGATCGCGAATCTTGATTCGGCGAATGCCTGCCGGATGTAGTCGACCACCTCGGCGGTGATGCCGGTTTGCGCCTGCATCGCCGGCTCGTTGAGCTGCATCGCATTCAGCTTGGAGAGTAGGCGCGGGTCGCCGCCGGTATCGCGCTGCAGCATCGCCATCCAGCGTTTTGCCAGTATCTGCGCGCCGGGGCTGTGCGGCGGCGTCTTCGTCTTCATCGCCTCCCGCACCGATCGCACCAGCTCGGTCCATTCGGCAACCGTGCTGTTCTCGGCAGTGTGCAAGAGCGGGAAGCGCTTCTGTTCTTCCTTGGTGAAATATTTATCGTACATGTTCATCATCTCCAGAGTCGTTAGCCAATCGGCAAGCTCCGGTTCCTCTCCCCGTTGCAACTGGCCCTGTAGCTGGGCCAGTCGCTCGCGCAAGGCGATGCTCTGTGCGATCTGCGTATCCAGCACTTGAATCTGCTGGTCGACGATGGATGAGAGGCGAGTTCCGGGATTTGCCAGTACAGCGCCGATGTCGGTCAAGGCTAGACCGAAACGCCGCAACGCCTGGATCTGGTGCAGGCGGGCGATGTCGTTACGGTTGTATAGCCGGTAGCCGCTGTCGGAGCGCGCAGAAGGCTTGAGCAGGCCGATGGCATCGTAGTGGTGCAGCGTGCGCACGGTCAGTCCGCAACGTTTTGCCAGTTCACCTACTTTCAGCAACATCGGATACTCCTTGTCTTCAAGCGTGCAGCAAGAATGCGGCCTGACGTTACGTGAGAGTCAAGCGGAGTTTGGGTTACAGCAATTCCTTGAAGAAATTCACCACCGCCAGCACCCGCTGCTGCAGATCGCCGTACTTCAACTCGATGCGCAGCTTGTCCGGCCCGGCCATCTTGATGTGGCGCTTGCTCTGGATCATGGTGATGATCTTCATCGGATCGATCGGCGGATTCGGCACGAACTGGATGGCGATGGCTTCCGATGAGGCATCCACCTTGCTGATGCCGAGCGGCTTGGCGAGGATGCGCAGGCGGTGGCAGTCGAACAGGGTCTGCGCCGGTTCGGGCAACAGGCCGAAGCGGTCGATGAGTTCCTGTTGCATGTCGTCCAGGTCCTGCTGCGTGTCGCAGTTGGCCAGGCGCTTGTAGATCACCAGCCGCTGGTGGATGTCGCCACAGTAGTCGTTCGGCAGCAACGCTGGCGTGTGCAAATTGATCTCGGTGGTCACGCCCAGCGGGTGGGTCATGTCCGGTTCCTTGCCTTGCTTGAGCGACTTGATGGCGGCGGCGAGCATGTCGTTGTACAAACTGAAACCGATCTCCTGCATTTCGCCGCTCTGCGATTCGCCGAGCACTTCGCCCGCGCCGCGTATCTCCAAATCGTGCATGGCGAGGAAGAAGCCACTGCCCAATTGCTCCATCGCCTGGATCGCTTCCAGCCGTTTCTTCGCCTGCGCGGTGAGACCGTCCATGCTGTCCACCAGCAGGTAGGCATAGGCCTGATGGTGCGAACGGCCGACGCGGCCGCGCAGCTGGTGCAGCTGGGCGAGGCCGAAGCGGTCGGCGCGGTTCATGATGATGGTGTTGGCCGTCGGTACATCGATACCGGTCTCGATGATGGTGGAGCACAGCAGCAGGTTGAAGCGCTGGTGGTGGAAGTCGCGCATCACCGCTTCCAGCTCGCGCTCGTTCATCTGGCCGTGCGCCATGCGGATGCGCGCCTCGGGCAGCAGGGTCTCCAGCTTCTCCAGCATGTTGGGCATGGTGTCCACTTCGTTGTGCAGGAAGTACACCTGGCCGCCGCGCTTGAGTTCGCGCAGCACCGCTTCGCGGATCACGCCCTGGCTGAAATTGCTGACGAAGGTCTTGATGGAGAGACGGCGCTGCGGCGCGGTGGCGATCACCGAGAAGTCGCGCAGGCCTTCCAGCGACATCGCTAGCGTGCGCGGTATCGGCGTGGCGGTCAGTGTCAGCACGTCCACCTCGGCGCGGAGTGCCTTCAATCGTTCTTTCTGCTGCACCCCGAAGCGGTGCTCCTCGTCGAGGATGACCAAGCCGAGGTTGTCGAACTTCACATCCTTCTGGATCAGCTTGTGCGTGCCGATGACGATGTCCAGCTTGCCTTCGGCGAGGTCCTTCAATGCCTGGTTCACTTCCTTGGTGGAACGGAAGCGCGACAACTCGGCGATCTTGACCGGCCAGTCGGCGAAACGGTTGGAGAAGTTCTGGTAGTGCTGTTCGGCCAGCAGCGTGGTGGGCACCAGCACCGCCACCTGTTTGCCGTCCATCACCGCGACGAAGGCGGCGCGCAGTGCCACTTCGGTCTTGCCGAAACCGACGTCGCCGCAGATCAGCCGGTCCATCGGCTTGCCGGATTGCAGGTCGAGCAGCACGGCTTCGATGGCGGCGGCCTGGTCGGCAGTCTCCTCGAAACCGAAGCCGGCGGAGAACGCCTCGTAGTCGTGATAGGTGAGCTTGAAGGCGTGGCCCTTGCGCGTGGCGCGCTGGGCGTAGATGTTGAGCAGTTCGGCGGCGGTGTCGCGCACCTGCTGCATGGCGCGGCGCTTGGCCTTGTCCCAGGCGCCGCTGCCCAGCTTGTGCAGGGGCGCGGCTTCCGGCGCGCCGCCGCTGTAGCGGCTGATGACGTGCAGCTGCGACACCGGCACGTACAGCTTGTCGTCGCCCGCATACACCAGCAGCAGGAACTCGTTCTCGCCCTCGCCGAGGTCGAGGTTCACCAGCCCGTGATAGCGCGCGATGCCGTGCTGTTCGTGCACCACCGGATCGCCCGGTTTGAGTTCGGACAGGTCGCGCAGCATGCCCTCGACGTTGCTCTTCTTGGCTGCGCGCGCGGCGCGGCTGCGTGGCTGTGCGGCATACAGCTCGGTCTCGGTGACGATGGCGAGCTGCTCGTCCGGCAGCGCGAAGCCGATCTGGACGGGGCCGACGCCGAGCATGAGCTTATCCCGGGCGGCGCGGAACGCGGCATAGTCTTCGCACACGGCGGGAGTGAAGCCATATTCCTTCAGGTAGCCGGACATGATCTCGCGGCGGCCGAGGCTGTCGGCCAGCAGCAGCACGCGGCCGCTGTGGCCGCGCAGGAAGTCGGCGAACTTTTGCGTCGGCACTTCGGCGCGGCGGTCCACGGCGATGGCCGGGATGGCGGCGGTGGGGCAGGGCGTCAGCGTGGCGCCGTTGGCGTCGGCGACGATATCCAGCCGCGCGAAGTCCTTGGCGCGGATGAAGAACTGCTCCGCATCGAGGAACAGTTCCTTGGTTTCCAGCAACGGATGCTGCGGGTCGCCGCGCAGCAGGTTGTAGCGCGATGCGGTGTCCTTGGCGAAGGTGGCGATGGCGCCGTCCACATCGTGATGCAGGCACAGCGTGGCGTCCTGCGGCAGGTAGTCGAACAGCGTGGCAGTCTGCCCGAAGAACAACGGCAGGTAATACTCGATGCCCGCCGGGGCGATGCCCTTGCTCACGTCCTTGTAGATGCGCGACCTGGACGGGTCGCCTTCGAACCTGTCGCGGAAGTTCTGGCGGAAGGTGGCCTGGCCTTTCTCGTCCATCGGGAACTCGCGCGCCGGCAGCATGCGGATCTCCGGTACCGGGTACAGCGTGCGCTGGCTGTCCACGTCGAAGGTGGCGATGGTCTCGATCTCGTCATCGAACAGGTCGATGCGGTAGGGCAGCACGCTGCCCATGGCGAACAGGTCGATGATGCCGCCGCGCACGCAGTATTCGCCGGGGGTGAGCACCTGCTGCACATGGTTGTAGCCGGCCAGCGTCATCTGCTGGCGGAAGGCGGCGAGGTCGAGGCGTTCGCCCTTCTTCAGGAAGAAGGTGTAGGCCGCCAGGTAGCCCACCGGCGGCAGCGGGTACAGCGCGGTTGAGACCGGCACCACCACCACGTCGCAGGCATTGCTGCGGATGTGGTGCAGCGTGGCGAGGCGTTCGGAGATCAGGTCCTGGTGCGGCGAGAAATGGTCGTAGGGCAGCGTCTCCCAGTCCGGCAGCAGGTGCACGCGCAGTTTCGGGTCGAAGAATGGGATCTCTTCCACCAGCCGCTGCGCTTCCAGCGCACTGGCGGCGATCACCACCAGCGGAGAATGTTGCGCGGCATATTGCGCGAGCGCGAGCGCGTCGGACGAGCCGGTCAGGCTGGTGTAGCGGGGGCGGGAATGTCTGGAAGAGAACAGCATGGGAACGGCCTGAAACAAAGGCGCGCATTATACTCCCGGCAACGTGACGGGATGTCGTTGCACATGATCGTTCATGGATGTGTATTATCGGCGCACCAAATGCATTCACTTCGGGCAGGCAGGATCAATGGGCAATATCAAATATTCCGGGATCGATTTGTTGAAGCGCAATACCCGCTTCCTGATGCTGGCATGGACCGTGATTATTGCCATCTCGCTTGGCTGGACGTTGTATTTTCAGAAACATGCTTTCGAGACGACCCTGCATACCGAGGCCGCGGCCATCCACGGCATGGATATGGAATACCGCAACTGGGTCATCCATAGCGGCGGCGTCTATGTGCCGGTCGGCGGCAATGTCGTGCCCAGCCCGTGGATGAGCGACGTGCCGGAGCGCGATATCAAGACCCCGTCCGGCAAGCAGCTCACTTTATTGAATTCCTCTTATGTGGTGAGGCTGGTGCATGAAGGCATGGACGGCGGCGGAGATATGCGCGGACATATCGCCAGCTTGAGGCCGATCAATCCGATCAATGCGGCGGACGAATGGGAACGGCAGGCGCTTGAGGCATTCGGTCGCGGCAGCAAAGAGCGGTTTTCGTTCACCGCGCTGCCGGACGGCAAGACTTATTTCCGCTACATGAAACCGATGGTGACGGAAGAAGCTTGCTTGAAGTGCCATGCCCGCTACGGCGACAAACTGGGCGATATTCGCGGCGGCGTGAGCATCGCCATTCCCGTCGACGGGCTGTTGCAGGCGGAGCGGGAAGAACGCAACGCGCTGGTCGGCGGTCACGGCCTGATCTGGGGCTTGGGCCTGTTCGGCCTGTTCTTCGGCGGCAAGCTGCAGCGCCGCGCGACGGAGGAGATCGAGCAAGGCCAGGCGCAGGTGCTGTTGCTGGCGAACTCGATCGCGCATTCCATCTACGGCCAGGATGTCGACGGCAACTGCACCTTCGTCAACGCGGCAGGCGTGCGGTCGCTCGGTTACGCCAATGCGAGCGAGCTGCTGGGCAAGAACATGCACATGCTGGTGCACCACACGCGCAAGGACGGCTCGCACTACCCCTATGCGGAGTGCCCCACCTATTCCTCCATCCGCGACGGCAAGTCCTACCATGTCGATGACGAGATCCTCTGGCGCAAGGACGGCAGTTCCTTTCCGGTCGCCTATTGGTCTTATCCGGTGGTCAAGGACGGGAAAACGCTCGGCGCGGTGGTGACCTTCCTCGACATCACCGAGCAGCTGCGCGTCCGGGACGAGCTGAAGAGCTCCAGGATGTTGCTGAACACCATAATCGAGAACATCCCGGCGATGGTGTTTCTCAAGCGCGCGGACGACCTGCGTTTTGAATTGTTCAACCGTGCGGGCGAACAATTGCTGGGTTATGCCCGTGCCGACCTGCTGGGCAAGAACGACTACGATCTTTTCACGAAAGACCAAGCGGACTTTTTCATCCAGGAAGACCGGGCGGTGCTGGCCAGCCGCAAGTTGCAGGAGATAGCCGAAGAGCCGATCAAGACTGCCGACGGCAGCGAGAAGTGGCTGCATACCTTTAAGACCGGTTTGTACGACGAAGCGGGGAATCCCACCCACCTGCTCGGTATCTCGGTGGATATCACCGCGCGCAAGCGCATGGCAGACGAGCTGCGTGCGAGTGCCGCCAAATTGGCTGAGGCGCAACGCATGGCGCATCTCGGGCACTGGCTGCTTGATCTGGAAAAAAACGAGTTGCAATGGTCGGACGAGATATTCCGCATCTTCGAGATCGACCCGCAGCAGTTCGGCGCTACCTATGAGGCCTTTCTTGCCGCCATCCATCCGGACGACCGCGAACTGGTGAATCAAACCTACCGGGATTCGCTGAAGAACCGTTCGTCTTACCAGGTCGAACACCGTTTGCTGATGAAGGACGGGCGCATCAAATATGTGCATGAGAAAGGCGAGACGACTTTTGCGGAAGACGGCATGCCGTTGCGTTCGCTGGGAACCGTGCAGGACGTGACGGCAACCAAGTTTTCCGAGCGCGCCTTGCGCGAACAGCGGCAGGTGCTGGAGCAGGCATTGGAAGGCACCATCCATACCGTGTCGCTGGCGGTCGAACTGCGCGATCCGTACACGGCTGGACACCAACGGCGCGTGGCCGAATTGTCATGCGCGATCGCAAGCGCGATGGGGCTGAGCGATGAACGTATCAAGGGTATCCGCCTCGGCGCGACCATTCACGATATCGGCAAGATCGGCATCCCGGCCGAGGTGCTCAGCAAGCCGTCAAGGCTGTCGCCTATCGAGGTGCAGATCGTGCGCGAGCATGCGGCGATGGGGTTCGATATCCTGAAAGACGTGAAATTTCCGTGGCCGGTGGCGCAGATCGCTCATCAACACCACGAGCGCATCGACGGTTCCGGTTATCCGCTTGGCCTCAAGGGCGAGGAGATCAGCTTGGAAGCGCGCATCGTCGCGGTCGCCGATGTGGTCGAGTCGATGGCGACGCACCGCCCCTATCGCCCGGCGTTGGGGATGCAGGCGGCAAAAGACGAGATCGCAAACTATCGCGGCATGCTCTATGACGCGCAGGTGGTCGATGCTTGCCGCCGGGTGCTGGATGAAGGGTTCCAGTTCACCTGATCGCGCTTCCGAGAGGCGGGAGTTTGGTAAACTCGCGCCATGTCCGAATTCCACGCTTTAGTCCCCGCCGCCGGTTTCGGCGCCCGCATGGGCAACGAGTTGCCCAAGCAATATCTCGCTCTGGCCGGCCGGCCGATGATCTGGCATGCGCTCACCACCCTGTGCGCCGATCCGGACATCAAGACGGTGTTCGTGGTGCTGGCGCCGGGCGACGAACATTTCGCGAGTTATGACTGGTCGCATTGCGCCGGCAAGCTGGAGACGCTGTATTGCGGCGGCGCGACCCGCGCCGAGAGCGTGGCCAACGGCCTGCTCGCTTCCGAACTGGAAACGGACGACTGGGTGCTGGTGCACGACGCGGCACGGCCCTGCCTGACGCAGGCGCTGTTGCAGAAGATGATCGCCGAACTGCGCGACGACCCGGTCGGCGGCATCCTGGCCGTGCCGGTGGCGGATACGCTGAAACGCGCCGACGCGCAGCAGCGCATCGCTTGCACCGAGCCGCGCGAAGGCCTGTGGCAGGCGCAGACGCCGCAGATGTTCCGCGCCGGCCTGCTGGCCGAGGCGCTGGCACGCTGCAACACGGTCACCGACGAAGCTTCAGCCATCGAGGCGCTGGGGCTGCAGCCGAAACTGGTGGCGAGCGACAGCAGCAACTTCAAGGTCACTTATCCGCAAGACATCGTGCTGGCGGAACTGTTGCTCCAACAAAGGAAATGAATATGCGTATCGGACAAGGTTTTGACGTTCACCAGCTGGTCGAGGGCCGCAAGCTGATCATCGGCGGCGTGGACATCCCCTATGAAAAAGGCCTGCTCGGCCATTCCGATGCCGACGTGCTGCTGCATGCGATCTGCGATGCGTTGCTGGGCGCGGCGGCATTGGGCGACATCGGCAAACATTTCGCCGACACCGATGCCAAGTACAAGGACATCGACAGCCGCATCCTGCTGCGCGATGTGGCGCACAAGATCAAGGCTGCCGGCTGGCGCGTCGGCAACGTGGACGCCACCATCATCGCGCAGGCGCCCAAGATGGCGCCGCACATTCCGACGATGGCCGCCAACATCGCCGCCGACCTTGGCATCGCCGTCGACGCGGTGAACGTGAAAGCCACCACCACCGAGAAACTGGGCTATGCCGGGCGCGGCGAAGGTATCGGCGCGCAGGCCATCGCCTTGTTGTTGCCGGCCTGATGCACATCCTCGCGCTGGAAACTTCCACCGAATATTGCTCCGTCGCGCTGTGGCAGGACGGCGCGGTGAGCGAGCGGTGCGAACTGGTCGGGCAGAAACATTCCGAAGTGCTGGTGACCATGCTGGACGCGCTGCTCAAAGAAGCGGGCGTCAGGATCAAGGAGGTCGACGGCATCGCCTTCGGCAAAGGACCCGGCTCCTTCACCGGGGTGCGCATCGCCTGCGGCGTGGCGCAGGGCCTGGCGCTGGGCGCCGATGTCAAAGTGGCGGGCATCTGCACCTTGCAGGCGCTGGCCGAGGCTTCCGGTAAAAACAAAGTCATCGCGGCTCTGGATGCGCGCATGGGCGAGCTGTATCTCGCGGCTTATGAGCTGCGGGACGGCGCATGGATCACCGTGATCGAGCCGTGCTTGTGCAAACCGGAACAGGCGCCGGCGGTGGCGGGCGAGGGCTGGTACGGTGCGGGTAGCGGCTTTGCGGTCGCCGATACTTTGCAGGCGCATTACGGCAAACAGCTGGCGGCCGTCGATGCGCAGGCCGTGCCGCAGGCGGGCGCAGTGGCGCGGCTGGCGGCCGCCGAATTCGTCCAGGGCAAGGCGGTGGATGCCGCACTGGCGCTGCCGCTCTACCTGCGCGACAAGGTCGCGCTGAAGACCAGCGAACGCACGCTATGATCCTGCGCAACATGGCGGAGGCCGACATCGATGCGGTATTGCGCATCGAGCGCGAGGTGCACACGCATCCGTGGACGCCGGGAAACTTCATCGACGCCTTGCGCAGCAGGTACGAATGCAAGGTGTACGAAGCGGCCAGCGGCGAGATGCACGGCTATTTCGTGCTGATGCTGGCGGTGGACGAGGCGGAGCTGCTGGATATCGCCATCGCCGCGCGCTTCCAGCGCCAAGGCTGGGGGCGCAAGTTGCTGGAGGAGGCGATGGTGCTGGCGCGCCGGCATGAGATGCGGCGCATGGTGCTGGAAGTCCGCGCCTCCAACGCGGCCGCAATCGGCCTTTATCGCAGCATGGGCTTTGTTGAGATCGGGTTGCGCCAGGATTACTATCCGGCCCAACATGGCCGCGAAGACGCCATCCTCATGGGGAGAGGGATTTGAACATCAGGGATGAATCTGTTCTGCGGGAACTCAATCTCTATCCGCTATGGGTGCGGCGCGCTGCGCCTGCCGCGGCAGAGAGCGGGCTTCCCATTGCGGCGGCACCGGCAGAGGCAGTTCCTGCTTCGGCCAGGCTTGCCGTACCCGTGCAGGCCGGCAATCCCTCTGTCGCTGCGCTGGACTGGCCCGAACTCAAGCAAACAGTGCACGACTGCACCGCCTGCAAACTGCGCGCCGGCTGCACGCAGACCGTGTTCGGCGTGGGCGACGAGAATGCCGACTGGCTGTTCGTCGGCGAAGGTCCGGGCGCGGACGAGGATGTGCGGGGCGAACCGTTCGTGGGGCAGGCGGGCAAGCTGCTCGACAACATGCTGGCCGCGATCAAGCTGAAGCGTGGCGACAACGTGTATATCGCCAATATCGTCAAATGCCGCCCGCCGGAGAATCGCACGCCCGAGGCGGACGAGATCGCCACCTGTTTGCCTTACCTGCAACGGCAGATCGCGCTGATCAAGCCGAAGCTCATCGTCGCGCTCGGCAAGACTGCCGCGACCGCGTTGCTCGGACGCGATGCCACGCTCGGTTCGCTGCGCGGCACGCTGCACGATTACCACGGCACGCCGTTGATCGTCACTTATCACCCCGCCTACCTGCTGCGCAGCCCGGCCGAGAAGGCCAAAGCCTGGCAGGACCTGTGTTTCGCCCGGCAAAGGATGAACACGTGAGACTCAGGCACATCGGCCTCCCCGCGCGTATCACCATCCTGGTGCTTTTGCTCGTGGCGGCCGGTGGCATGCTGTGGGTCGGCGAAGAGAGCAGGCGCTTGCATGAAGCCTATCTGGACGAACGCAGCGCCGACCTCGAAGTGGCGCTCCATGTCGAGCGGGCGCGCCTGAACCAATCCATCGACGTGCTGCGGCAGGACGTGCTGTTCCTCGCCAACACCCCGCCGGTTTCCGGCATCGTGCGTGCCGCCGCCAACCGCGGTATCGATCCGCGCGACCAGAACAGCTATGAGCGCTGGGAGAAACGCCTGCAGGAGATATTCGCCGCCTTTCTGCGCGCGCACCCCGAGTATTACCAGGTGCGCTACATCGGCGTGGCCGACAACGGGCGCGAACTGGTGCGCGTCGAAAGCCGGGACGGGCGTATCGATGTGATGCCGCGCGAGGCATTGCAGACCAAGGGGGAGCGCGATTATTTCAAGGCCGGGCTGGAGTTGACCGCCGGCCGGGTGCACCTTTCCGAATTCAACCTCAACCAGGAGTGGGGCAGGATCGAGGAGCCGCGCCGCCCCTCCTTGCGTGCGGTCACCCCGGTGTTCGATGCGGGCGGCAATGTTTTCGGCATGCTGGTGCTGCACAAGGCCGTCGGCAGCCTGTTCGCTTCGGCGATGGTGGGGCTGCCGCCCGGCGTGGAAGGGTATATCGCCGACCAGCAGGGGCATTACCTGCTGCATCCGGACGAGGGGCGCGCTTTCGCTTTCGAGTTCGGCGGCAAGGACAACATCGCCGACGACTTCCCTTCGCTCAAGCCGATGTTCGGCACGCAGTCGCAGAATTACCTGCCGCTGCACGCGGTTGGCTCCGGCGGCGATTACATCGCGGCGGAACGCGTGTTCTTCGATGCCAGCCAGCCCTCGCGTTTCCTGCTCCTCGCCTACCGGTTGCCGGCGGCGGTGGTCGCCACGCAGTCCGGCGATGCGCCCTTGCCGAACATCGCCAATACACTGCTGGTGATGGCGCTGATCAGCGTCGTCTTCATGCTGATCCTGCGCCATATCTTCGCTCCGCTGAAACGCATCACCGGCGCGGCGCACGATATCGCGGCCGGGAACCGCCATATCCGTCTGGCCGAGAAGCGCGGCGGCGAGATCGGCGAACTGGCCGAGGCGATGAACGTCATGCTGGACAGGCTTTCCAGCGGCGAGCAGGTGGCGCGCGAGAACGATTTCCGCAAAGAGCTGATCGAGTCGCTGCCGGGCGTGTTCTACATGATCGACCTGCGCGGCCAGTTCCTGATGTGGAACCGCAACCTTGAGCAGGTATTGCAGCTTGACCGGGAAGCGATCGCCATGAAGCATCCGCTCGATCTGTTCGAGGGCGACGACAAGGCCAGGATCGAGGCCGCCATCCACAAGGTGTTCGAGCAGGGCGAGGTCTCGGTGGAAGCGGTGCTGGTGGCGAAGGATGGCAAGAAGATGCCGTACCACTTCACCGGCCGTCGCGTCGAGCATCAGGGCGAGCCGGTACTTGTCGGCATGGGGCTGGATATCGGTGAACAGCGCGAGAGCATGCGCGTGACGCGCATGCTGTTGCGGCGCAACCGCGCACTGATGGACAACTCGATGGAAGGCATCCATATCCTCGATCTCGACGGCAACGTGCTGGAGGCCAACGAGGGTTTCTGCCGCATGCTCGGCTACACCCGCGAAGAGATCGAGCATCTCAATGTGGCCGACTGGGACAAGCAGTTCACGCTGGACGAGCTGAAGGCCAGGATCAAGGCATTCATCGGCAAGAGCGACACCTTCGAGACCGTGCACTGCCGCAAGGACGGGACGCTGCTGAATGTCGAGATATGCGCGACCGGGGTCGAGATCGAGGGCAACAGCTATCTGTTCGCCACCAGCCGCGACATCACCGAGCGAAAGAGGACGGAGCTTGCGTTGCGGCGCAACAAGCAGGTGCTGGATACGGCGATGGACGGATTCTGGCTGACCGACCTGCAGGGGAATATCGAGGCGGCCAACGAGGCTTATGCCCAGTTGTCCGGTTATACGGTGCAGGAGCTGGCCGGGATGCATATCAGCCAGCTGGAGGCGCTCGAACGGCCGGAGGACACCAGGTCCCATATCGAGAAAATCATGACGGAGGGGCGCGACCGTTTCGAGACCAAGCACCGACGGAAGGACGGCGCAGTGATCGACATCGAGGTGTCGGTCACGCTGATGCCAGAGGATGGCAAGCTGTTCGTCTTCTGCCGCGACATCACCGAGCGCAAGAAGGTGGAGCAGGTGCTGCGGCGCAACAAGCAGGTGCTCGAAACGGCCATGGACGGCTACTGGATGACCGATGCCGAAGGCTACCTGGAAGAGGTCAACGAGGCGTATGCCAAGATGTCCGGCTACTCGGTGCAGGAGCTGGTGGGCATGCACATCGGCCAGCTGGAAGCGGGCGAGAACGAGGAGGAGGTCAGGGCGCATATCGACAGGATCGTCGCGCGGGGTTACGACCGCTTCGAGACCCGGCACCGGCGCAAGGACGGGCGCGTGATCGATGTCGAAGTGACGACCACCTACATGCCGGAAGAGCAGCGATTCTTCGTGTTCAGCCACAACATCACCCAGCGCAAACATGCCGAGCAGGAGCTGCGCGTGGCGGCGGCAACCTTCGAGACGCACGATGCCATACTGATCACCGACGCGGAGTCCAACATCATCCGGGTCAACCGCGCGTTCACCGAGATCACCGGCTACAGCGCCGCGGAAGTGCTGGGCAAGAACCCGCGCATCATGAGTTCCGGCAGGCATGATCGCGATTTCTACCTCAAGCTGTGGCAGCAGCTGCTGTCGGCCGGTTCGTGGTCGGGCGAGATCTGGGACCGGCGCAAGAACGGCGAGGTCTATCCGAAGTGGATGACCATCTCCGCCGTGAAGGACGAGCGCCACGAAACGGTCCAGTACGTCGCCATCTTCAGCGACATCACCGAGCGCAAACGCATCGAGGAGGAGATCCGCAGCCTGGCGTTCTACGACCCGTTGACCCAGCTGCCCAACCGGCGCCTGTTCATCGAACGGCTGCGCGCGGCGCTGTCCGCGTCCGTGCGTCGGCGCGACTACGGCGCCGTGCTGTTCCTCGACATGGATAACTTCAAGAGCCTCAACGACACGCTGGGGCACGATTTCGGCGACCTGATGCTGATCGAGGTGGCCAACCGCATCAAGTCCTGCGTGCGCGAAATGGATACCGTGGCGCGGCTGGGCGGGGACGAGTTCGTGGTGCTGATCGAGGGTGTCAGCCACGACGAGCAGGATGCCTTGCGCAAAGTCGCCACGGTGGCGGAGAAGATCCGCGAGTCGCTGGCGCGCCCGTACAAGCTCAAGGAGCACGAGCACCACAGCTCGCCGAGCATCGGCATCACGCTGTATCACGACAGCGAGAAGTCGGTGGATACGCTGTTGAAACATGCCGACCTGGCGATGTACCAGGCCAAGAACAGCGGGCGCAATGCGGTGCGCTTCTTCGATCCGGTGATGCAGGACAATGCCGAGCGACATGACGAACTGGAAGAGGACCTGCATCATGCGCTGGAGCGCGGCGAGTTGCGTCTGTACTACCAGGTGCAGGTGGATGCCGAACAGCGGCCGGTCGGTGCGGAAGCGCTGTTGCGCTGGCAGCATCCGCAGCGCGGCCTGGTCTCGCCGGACCAGTTCATCCATGTGGCGGAAGAGAGCGCGCTGATCCTGGAGATCGGGCGCTGGGTGTTGCACGAGGCCTGTGCCCAGCTGGCGCGCTGGCAGGCAAGCGAGCTTATGCGGCAACTGACATTGACGGTGAACATCAGCATGCGCCAGTTCGCGCAGCCGGATTTCGTCGGGCAGGTGGCTGCCGCAGTCGGCCAGTTCGCGATCGAACCGGCCCGCCTGAAACTGGAATTGACCGAGACCGTGGTGTCGCACGACCTGTCCGGCGCGGTGGAGAAGATGAAGGCCTTGCGCAGCCTCGGGATCGCCCTGTCGATGAACGATTTTGGCACGGTGTACTCCTCGCTGTATTACCTCAAGCACCTGTCTTCCGACCAGCTCAAGATCCATCGCGAGGTGGTGCAGGGAGTGGCCGCAGGCGGCGGCGATGCGCAACTGGTGCAGGCCATCGTCGATCTGGCGAAGAACATGGACCTGCGCATCTTTGCCGAGGGGGTGGAGACGGAGGCGCAGTTCGATTTTCTCAAGCGCCATGATTGCCAAGGTTATCAGGGCTACCTGTTCAGCAAGCCGGTGCCGCTGGAAGAGCTCGAGGTCCTGTTGCGGGAGGCGCAGCAGGGAAGGGTTGGGTGCTAGAATCCGGCACGTGAAGTAATCATGCAATGGCCGCCAAGAGCCGTATTCGCAGGAGGATGTGTGCAGCAAGCAGCAAACCGCTTCGTAAGAGGGCGCCCGTGCCTTTTGGCGCGCACCGGGCTGCCGTATTGGTGCGCGTTGGCGGGTAGGCGCACATCATGAGAAAACGCCTCTCCGTCCTCATTCCCTTGATATTGCTGCTGGTGTCCGCTGCCAGTGCGCTGCTCATATTCCTGCAGGAGAGCCGCGAGAATGCGCGCAACATCGAACAGCTGGCGTTGCGCGAGATCGGCATGGACATGTCGCGTTTGCAAAGCCTGCTGCGCAACCGCCTGTCCGCGCGGGACGAGACCGAGGCGGCGCAGGACATCGCGCTGGTCGCCATGCGTCCCGGTGTGCGCGCGCTGCTGCTGGCCGATGGCGACAACAAGGTGATCCTGGCCAACAATTTCGCCTGGAACGGCGAGCAGGCTGCCGCCCATACGGCTTATTCGAATGCGGAAGCGTTCGTCACCTTGCAGGGCAACACGGGCAAGCTGCAATACAGCCGCAAGACCCCAGCCTTGCTGCAAGGCTACTTCCCCCTGACGGACGGCTACGGCGATACGGATGGAAAGGCCGGCGTGCTGTATGTCGAGTTCGACATCAGCGAAAAACTGGCGGAAGCCAAAGAAACCACCATCGAGCAATCGCTGATGTTCGGCAGCATCATGCTGGCGGCCGCGCTGCTGATCGCCTATATCCTGCATCGCCTGGTGAGCCGGCGGGTGAAGGTGCTGGTCGATGCGGCTGCACGGGTCTCGACCGGCGATTATTCGGCGCGGACCGGGCTGCGGGGAAACGATGAGCTGGCGCTGCTGGGGCGGGCATTCGACGAGATGGCGCAGAGCGTGGGGCAGGGTATCGAGCTGCGCAAGGAGGGGCAGGCCGAATTGCACCGCGAACAGGAGCGGCTGGTCGAAGCGCAGAAAGTCGGGCATTTCGGCAGCTGGGAACTCGATCTGGTTTCCGGCACGCTGGTTTGGTCGCAAGAGATATTCAACATCTTCGAGATCGACTCGGGCCAGTTCGGCGCGTCTTACGAGGCATTCCTGAACGCCATCCATCCGGAAGACCGCGACAAGGTGAATCGGGCGTATACCGATTCGCTGACCGACCGTAAGCCCTACCAGATCACCCACCGCCTGCAGATGCCGGACGGCCGCATCAAATGGGTGGAGGAACGCTGTTCCTCGACGTTCGCCGCCGACGGCAAGCCGTTGCGCTCCATCGGCACGGTGCAGGATGTGACCGAGCGCGAGATGCTGGCGGAGCAGGCGCGCATCGCGGCGGTCGCGTTCGAGACGCAGGAGGCGATCATCGTCACCGACGCGCAGGCCAACATCATCAAGGTGAACCATGCGTTCGAGGTCATCACCGGCTATTCGCAGGAAGAGGTGCTGGGCAAGAATCCGAACATGCTCAGTTCCGGCCGGCATGAGAAGGTGTTCTACCAGCACATGTGGGACGAGATCAACAACCATGGGCGCTGGTCGGGCGAGATGTGGGATCGGCGCAAGGACGGCGGCATCTATCCGAAATGGCTGACCATCACCTCGGTGAAATTCATGGGCGAGGTGACGCACTATGTGGCGGTGTTCGTGGATATCACCGAGCGCAAGAAGGCGGAAGAGGAGATCAAGAACCTGGCGTTCTACGATCCGCTGACGCAGCTGCCCAACCGCCGCCTGATGCAGGACCGGCTGCGCCTGGCCGTGGCGCAGAGCGCGCGCAGCGAGGGTTTCGGTGCGCTGATGTTCATCGATCTCGACCACTTCAAGGTGCTCAACGACACCAAGGGGCACGAGTACGGCGACCGCATGTTGGTGGAAGTGGCGAAGCGCTTGCAGGGCTGCGTGCGCGAGACCGACACCACCGCGCGCTTCGGCGGCGACGAGTTCGTCGTGCTGCTGGAAGGGTTGAGCGCCACGCAGGCGGAGGCGGTCGCCCAGGCCGGCAGCATCGCCGAGAAGATCCGCGACGCCTTGGCGCAACCGTACGAGCTGGGCAATACGCTGCACCGCAGCTCGCCGAGCATCGGCGTGGTGCTGTTCAAGGGCGACGCGGTGAGCACCGACGAACTGCTCAAGCAGGCCGATCTGGCGATGTACCAGGCCAAGGAGGGGGGGCGCAACATGGTGCGCTTCTTCGAGACCTCGATGCAGGCGATGCTCGAATCGCGCACCCTGCTGGAGAACGCCCTGCGCCAAGCCATGCCGAACAACGAACTGGAACTGTTCTACCAGTTGCAGACCAACGATGCGAAGGAGCTGCTCGGTGCGGAAGTGCTGTTGCGTTGGCGCAGCGCGGTGATCGGTATGGTGTCGCCGGCCGATTTCATCCCGCTGGCCGAGCAGACCAAACTGATCCTGCCGATCGGCCACTGGGTGCTGGAGACCGCGTGCAAACAGCTCAAGGCATGGGAAGGACATCCGCTGCTGGGCAAGATGCACCTGGCAGTGAATATCAGTCCGGTGCAGTTCCACCAGCCCGATTTCGTGCGCCAGGTGAAGACCATCCTGGCCGAGACCGGCGCCAACCCGCGCATGCTCGAGCTGGAGCTGACCGAGAACCTGGTGCTGGAAGACGTCGACGAGGCGACGCGCAAGATGGATGCGCTGAAGGAGATCGGCGTGCGCTTCTCCATGGACGACTTCGGCACCGGCTATTCCTCGTTGCAATACATCAAGCGCCTGCCGATCGACCTGCTGAAGATCGACCAGTCGTTCGTGCGCGACATCCTTACCGACCCGGGCGACGCCATGATGGTGCAGACCATCGCCGGCATGGCGCACAACTTCGGCTTCAACGTCATCGCCGAAGGGGTGGAGACGCATGACCAGCTACAGCCGCTGATCGACCGCGGCTGCCAGACGTTCCAGGGTTACCTGTTCAGCCGGCCGGTGCCGGTGGCCGACTTTGAAAAGCTGGTCGAGCAGTGGAAGTCCGTTTGAACAGGGTGCACGCGTTTATAATCGCAACAAAATTACCGGCCATCGCACATGAGCACAGCAGATTCGATAAAAGTAATGGTGGTGGAAGACAGCAAGGTCACCCTGAAAGTCCTCTCCAATTTCCTCGAACGCATGGATATCCGGCAGCCGCTGACCGCGGAGACCGGCGCCGCGGCGGTCGAGCTTTACCGCAGGGAGCGTCCGGACATCATCCTGCTCGACGTGCAGCTGCCGGACATCGACGGTTTCGAGGTCGCCAAACAGATCCGCAAGATCGAACAGAATGACGATTGGACCGCGATCATCTTTCTCACCAGCATGGCCAAGGACGAGGATCTGGCGCTCGGCATCGAAGTGGGCGGCGACGATTACCTGATGAAACCCGTGAGCGAAGTGGTGCTGCATGCCAAGGTGCGCGCCATGCGCCGCCTGGTCGAGATGCAGCGCTCGCTGGTCGAGGTCACCTATCAGCTGAATGCCGCCAACAAGGAGTTGCAGCGCCTTTCTACCACCGACGGCCTGACCGGCATCGCCAACCGCCGCATGTTCGACGAATTGTCGATCCGCGAATGGCGCCGCTGCGAACGCATGAAGAAACCGCTGTCGCTGGTGCTGATCGACGTGGACCACTTCAAGCTGTTCAACGACAAATACGGGCATCAGGCCGGGGACGAATGCCTGCGCGCGGTGGCCGGACAGGTGGGCAAGGTGGCGCCGCGCGCGACCGACCTGGCGGCGCGTTACGGCGGCGAAGAGTTCGTGCTGGTGCTGGGCGAGACCGATGCGGACGGCGCCAAGTGGATCGCCAACCGTCTGCGCCAGCAGGTGGCGGAACTGAACATACCGCACTACGCGACCAGCTCGCGCCATGTGACCATCAGCTGCGGCGTGTCATCCATCGTTCCCGACGATAAACTTTCGCTCGATGTGCTGTTGAAGTCGGCCGATCAGGCGTTGTACCGGGCGAAGCATGGCGGCCGCGACCAGGTCGCCGTGGGCGAATACGGCAAGGTCTGAACTAACGCGTGTGGTCGGCCCAGTTGTTGGGCGTCTCGTACAAACGCACGCGCTCGAGTTGCAGATGGTTGCCGTAGGTGTCGCGGTAAGCGCCCTGCAGCAGATCGAATGCCGCCTTTGCCAAGTTCTCGGCGGTCGGGATGACGTCCAGCACCACCGTCTTGTGGCCCGGCAGCGTGTTGAGGAAATCCAGCACGGCCTTGTCGCCGCGATACACCAGGAACGCGTGGTCCCACGCATCCACCACGCGCTCTTTGGCGATGCGCTTCACATCCGAGAAATCCATCACCATGCCCTGTTCCGAAACGCCCTCGGTGGTGATGACCTCGCCCGACAGCGTGATCTCGATGATGTAGCGGTGGCCGTGCAAATGTTTGCACTGGCTGTTGTGGTTGGGGATGCGGTGTCCGGCATCGAATTCCAGGCGGCGGGTGATCTGCATGTTGGTCGGCTTCGGTGAAATTGGCGCGGATTATAGCTTGAAGGCGCTCGTTGCATTCTTGAATGCGGCAAGGCTGTCTTCCCCGGCTTCCCCGCCGTAGCGCAGCGCCGCGTAGCGCGCGGCCAGGTCGCGGATGCCATCGCCCAGTTCCGGCCGTGCCGCGGCGATGCGCTGCGCATATTCCAGCGGCCCTTCGTGCGGCGCGCGCGGCAAACCGGCCTTCTCCAGCTTGCGGCAAACCTTGAGCCAGGCGGCCTGCACCGCATCGGTCTGTTTCGTCATCAAGCGGCGCAGCATGAGCAGCGTGAAGATGCCGACCAGCAGCGCGACGCCGGCCAGCATGTTGAGTGCCATCTTCTGCCAGGTGATGTCTTCCATGCCCAGCCGGGTGAGGAAGGCGAACTGGCGTTCCGTGTTGTAACCCAGCACCCACTGGTTCCATTGGTTGGCCAGGGCATCCCAGTTCAGCCGCAGCTCGCGCAGCCATTGCGGCGGGTTGCGCGCCATGAACGGCAGCGCGGCATTGTCCGGCAACGCAAGGGAGAGGCCGCTCTGTATGCGGGCGGGGGCGATGGCGGCAGTCGGGTCGATGCGCAGCCAGCCGCGTTGCGGCGTCCACACTTCCGCCCAGGCGTGCGCATCGGCCTGACGGATGATGTAGTAGCCGCCGAGATCGTTGTATTCGCCGCCCTGGTAGCCGGTCACCACCCGCGCCGGGATGCCCGCCGCACGCATCAGGAACACGAAACTGGAGGCGTAGTGCTCGCAGAAGCCCTGTTTGGTGGTGAACAGGAAATCGTCCACGCTGTTGACGCCGAGCAGGGGCGGTTCCAGCGTGTATTCGAAGCCGTTGCGGTTGAAGTAGGTGAGCGCGGTGCGCACCAGCGTTTCATCGTCTTGATTCTGCGCGCGCCATTCTGCCGCGAGTTGCCGCGCACGCGGGTTGTATTCCTGCGGCAGCGCCAGCGCGCGGCGCAGTTGCGCCGGCGCTTCGGCCACGTTGGCGCGGTAGCCGAGTTGCGAGGTGGCGTCGTAGCGCAAGCGCACGGTTACCGGCGCTTTGCCGAGCAGCTGGAAGTCGGGGGCGACGATGGCGGGGATGGAAAGCCTGCTCGGCATCTCCAGCGCGAACAGCCACGGTTTGTTGTGCGGCTCCAGCGTGACGGTGTATTCGACCGGCATCGCCACATCGCTGAGCTCCGGCGGGCGCAGCGTGGCATTCACGCCGCGTTTCCAGGTGCTGCCGTCGAATTCCCACAGCACCGGCCCGCGCCAGTACATCTGTTCGCGCAACGGTGCCTTGTCCTTGAAGGCGACGCGGAACGCCACCGCATCGGACAGCGACAGCCTGGAGAGGCTGCCGGGCGACATGCTGTCGGACAGGCCGCTGGTGGCATAGGCATCCTGCGGCATCCCCCACAGCGGCCCCTGCACGCGCGGGAACAGCACGAAGATGATGAGCGACAACGGGATGGCCTGCAGCAGCAACACGCCGGCGATGCGCAGGCGCGGCCTGAGCGCGAGCGCGCCGGTCTGCATGTGCACCCAGGTCGCCATGATGACCTGCAGCGTGGCCAGCATGAACAGCGCGGTGGGGATGCTCTGCGAGTAGAAGAAGTTGGTGATGATGATGAAGCAGGAGAGATAGACCAGCACCGTCGCATCGCGCACCGCGCGCAGTTCCAGCAGCTTGAGCGTGGCCAGCAGGATCAGCAGCGTGACGCCGACCTCGCGTCCGAACAGCGAGCGGAAATTGACGGCGATGGCCAGCACGCAGGCGACGGTGACGGCGAGTAGCAGCCAGCGCGGCGGCAGCGGGGTACCGCTCCAGGTAAGGTACGCACGCCAGGCCAGCAATGCCGCGCACATCGCACTCACCCACAGCGGCAGATGCTCGGCATGCGGCGCGCTGACCAGCAGGATGCAGGCGATGAGGCCGAAGGTGAGCGGCGTGGTGAGCTTCATGCGGTGCCCGTCCCGAACAAGGCTAGGCGCTTCAGGCATTCGGCGCGATGGCTTGCTCCATGCTGTTGCGGCAGTTGCGACACGTTACTGGCGTAGCCAGCCGATTGCGGGAGCAACTGCCCCGCGGCACCTCCCGCACCAGAGGGCTCCGCCCCACCGTGTCGGTGCCGCACTTCGCCATCCGGCAGACGCAGGCCGTACATCAATCCTTGCGCATCGGCATCCAACACCCAGCGCGTGAGCAGTTCCAGTTTCCTTTCCGAAGCGATGTTCGGCAGCTGCGCCCAGTCCAGCCACAGCGAGCGCCCCTGCTGCGCGGAGAACTGCTTCACCATCAATCCCTGTTCGCGCGCCAGTGCTTTCCAGGCGATGCGCGGCATTGCATCGCCCGCGACATAGTTGCGCAAGCCGGAGAAATCCTCATCGCCCGCCGCGACGATCTTGCCCGCACCGTCCTGCGACGATGCGGCCGGCAACGGCTGCGGCGCCGCAGGCTTGGCATAGACCAGGCAGCGCACATCGAAATGGATGTAGGTCCACGCGTAGAACAGCCCGAGCGGATAGTGGGTGTAGAGCGTGAGGCGTCCGCTGTCCAGCCAGCCGCGTTGCATGGCGGGGATGGCGATCTCCACCGGCGTCGAATGCTGCGCCGGCAGGTCGAACACCGTCTCGTGCCCGGCATCGTCGTGCAAGTGGATCTGGTAGCGGTCCAGCGTGCCGGGGTTGTTGAAATGGAACACGAAGCGCGCCTGCTCGCCGGCGAACACCGGCTCGACGTAACCGGCGCGTATCTCCAGCTGCGCCATGTTGCGGAAGGCATGCAGCATGCTCATGCCCGCCGTGGTGGCGAGCAGGAAGGTGAGGACGTAGCCCAGGCTCAGGTTGTAGTTGATGTCGCCCAGCAGCATCAACACCAGCACGAAGGCGAAGGCGAGCCCCTGTCTGGAAGGCACGATGTAGATGCGGCGCTGGTTGAGCACCAGCGTACCGCTCTCGACGGAGCGGCGGAACGCCCAGTTGCGGAAACCTTTTTTGAGGGCGGCGAGCACGGATTCTCGGGGGGGCTACGCGTCGCGCTTACGGGATGGCGACCGCCTCGATCAGCTCGCGCGCCAGCTTGTCGCCGTCCGAGGCTTGCGTGTCCTGCACCGATTGCAGGCGGTGGCTGGCGACGCCGGGCAGTACAGCCTGGATGTCTTCCGGCATGACCGCGTTGCGCCCGTCGAGCAGCGCCCATGCGCGGGCGGCGGAAAGCAAGGAGAGCCCGGCGCGCGGCGACAGGCCGTGCACGTAGCGCGCCGATTCGCGGCTGTGGCGCAGGATGGCCTGCACGTAGTCGAGCAGCGCGGGCGAGACGAACACCTGCTTTACTTGCTGTTGCAAGGCCAGCAGCTCGGCGGTCTCCATCTGCGGGGTGAGCTTGGCGATCAGGTCGCGCCGCTCGATGCCGGCGAGCAGTCCGCGCTCGGCCTGTGCGTCGGGATAGCCGAGCTGGATGCGCATCAGGAAGCGGTCGAGCTGCGATTCCGGCAGCGGGAAGGTGCCGATCTGGTTGGTCGGGTTCTGCGTGGCGATGACGAAGAAAGGTACCGGCAGCGGGCGCGTCTCGCCCTCGCTGGTGACCTGCTGCTCTTCCATCGCTTCCAGCAGCGCGCTCTGCGTCTTCGGCGTGGCGCGGTTCACCTCGTCGGCCAGGATCATCTGCGCGAAGATCGGCCCGGCATGGAATTTGAACTCGCCGCTGTCGCGCTGGTAGATGGAGACGCCGAGGATGTCGGCTGGCAGCATGTCGCTGGTGAACTGGATGCGCTGGAAGTGCAAACCCAGCGTCTTCGCCAGCACATGCGCCAGCGTGGTCTTGCCGACGCCGGGCAGGTCCTCGATCAGCAGGTGGCCGCGTGCCAGCAGGCAGGTGAGCGCCAGCCTGATCTGGCGCGGCTTGCCGAGGATGACCTGTTCGGTCTGGGTGATGACTTTCTGCAGCGGATGGCTCATGCGCTTCCTCTATGGCAATACCGCCGCGACCACCTTGCGGTCTTCGGCGACGAGGATGTTGTAGGTGCGGCAGGCGGCGGGCGTATCCATGAACTCGACGGCGATCCGGGCCTGGATGAGTGCACGGTACAGCTCGGGGCGGGCGAACTGCTGCCTGGCGCCGGTGCCGAACAGGACGACTTCCGGTTTCAGATCAAGGAAATACTCGAAATGCGCCGGGGTCAGGCTGGCGAAATCGGTGGCCGGCCAGTCGGTGCGCACTTCCCCGGCCATCACCACGATGGGCTGCCGGTGGCGGTGGGTGTTGATCGAGACATAACCCTCGCCGTGTCCGGTGAACAGATATTGCCCGCTGTTGGTTTGAAGATGTAGTGACAAAAGGCTGTCTCCATTTGCGGCAGTTGGCGGCGGCGCGGTAGAATCGCGGCCTTTGCAACGCCTGGTCCGTGTGCGGTGGATTCTACCATCGGCACGGTTCCGGCAAATCAGGAAGCGCTGACGTGAAATCCGAAAAAGAAACCTCCAGGCCCGTGTTGAAATCCAACAAGCTGGCGAATGTCTGCTACGACATCCGCGGCCCGGTCATGGCGCGAGCGAAGCAGATGGAGGAGGAGGGGCAGCGCATCATCAAGCTGAACATCGGCAACCTGGCGCCTTTCGGATTCGATGCGCCGGAAGAGGTGCAGCAGGACGTGATCCTGAATCTGCCGAATTCCTCCGGCTATTCCGATTCCAAAGGCCTGTTCGCCGCGCGCAAGGCGATCATGCATTACACCCAGCTGAAGAAGATCGCCGGCGTCACCATCGACGACATCTTCATCGGCAACGGCGCTTCCGAGCTGATCGTGATGTGCATGCAGGGCCTGCTCAATCCCGGTGACGAGGTGCTGGTACCCGCGCCCGACTATCCGCTGTGGACGGCGGCAGTGACGCTGGCCGGCGGCACGCCGCGCCATTACATCTGCGACGAAGCCAACGAGTGGAATCCGGACATGGCGGACATGCGCAGCAAGATCAGCAAGAACACGCGCGCGATCGTCGTTATCAATCCGAACAATCCGACCGGCGCGGTGTATTCCGACGCCATCCTGAAAGAGATCATCCAGCTCGCGCGCGAGCACAACCTGATCGTCTTTGCCGACGAGATCTACGACAAGGTGCTGTATGACGGTGCGACGCATACCTCGATGGCATCGCTGGCCGACGACGTGCTGTTCGTTACGCTCAACGGCCTGTCCAAGAACTACCGCGCCTGCGGCTATCGCTCAGGCTGGATGGTGATCTCGGGCGCGAAGAAGAATGCGCAGGACTACATCGACGGCCTCAACATCCTTGCCTCGATGCGCCTGTGTTCCAACGTACCGGGACAGTACGCCATCCAGACTGCACTCGGCGGCTACCAGAGCATCAACGACCTAGTGGCACCCGGCGGGCGTTTGTACAAGCAGCGTGAGCTGGCTTACAACCTGCTCACCGCCATCCCCGGCGTCACCTGCGTCAAGCCCAAGGCCGCGTTGTACATGTTCCCCAGGCTCGATCCCAAGATGTACCCGATTGCGAACGATCAGAAATTCATCCTCGAACTGCTGGAGCAGGAGAAGGTGCTGATCGTGCAGGGCAGCGGTTTCAACTGGCCGAGCACAGACCACTTCCGCATCGTGTTCCTGCCCAACTCGGACGATCTGACCGAGGCCATCGCCCGCATCGCGCGCTTCCTCGAAAACTATCGCAAGCAACACGGCACCAACTAACTCGGGTAAACGAACAATGAGCATCAAGCCAATCAATGTAGGTCTGTTGGGTATCGGTACTGTCGGTGGCGGCACCTTCACCGTGCTGCAACGCAATGCGGAAGAGATCACGCGCCGCGCTGGTCGCCCCATCCGCATCGTCATGGTCGCCGACCGTAATGTCGAATTGGCAAAGAAGGTCACCGGCGGCGCCTGCCGTGTCACCGATGACGCATTCTCTGTGGTGTCCGATCCCGAAGTGGATATCGTGGTCGAGCTGATCGGTGGTTACGGCGTAGCCAAGGAGCTGGTGCTGAAAGCCATCGCCAACGGCAAGCATGTGGTCACCGCCAACAAGGCGCTGCTCGCCACCTCCGGCAACGAGATTTTCAAGGCCGCGCAGGACAAGGGCGTGATGGTCGCGTTCGAGGCGGCGGTTGCCGGCGGCATCCCCATCATCAAGGCGCTGCGCGAAGGCCTCACCGCCAACCGCATCGAGTGGATCGCCGGCATCATCAACGGCACCACCAACTTCATCCTGTCCGAGATGCGCGACAAGGGCCTGAGCTTCGACACCGTGCTGAAAGAGGCGCAGCGCTTGGGCTATGCCGAGGCTGATCCGACCTTCGACATCGAAGGCGTGGACGCGGCGCACAAGATCACCATCCTGTCGTCGCTGGCGTTCGGCATCCCGATGCAGTTTGACAAGGCGCACGTGGAAGGCATCTCCAAGCTGGATGCAGCCGATATCAAATACGCTGAGCAACTGGGTTATCGCATCAAGTTGCTGGGCATCACCAAGCGCACCGACGAAGGTGTCGAACTGCGCGTGCATCCCACGCTGATCCCGGCCAAGCGTCTGATCGCCAACGTCGAAGGCGCGATGAACGCCGTGCTGGTACAGGGCGACGCCGTCGGCGCGACGCTGTATTACGGCAAGGGCGCCGGTGCCGAGCCGACCGCCAGCGCGGTGATCGCCGACCTGGTGGACGTGACCCGCACCGCCACCGCTGATCCGCAGAACCGCGTACCGCACCTCGCGTTCCAGCCCAACGCGATGGCCGACCTGAAGGTGCTGCCGATGGATGAGGTGGTCACCAGCTACTACCTGCGCTTGCGCGTGCAGGACAAGCCGGGCGTGCTGGCCGACATCACGCGCATTTTGGCGGATGAACAAATTTCCATCGACGCGGTGATCCAAAAGGAACCTGAAGAAGGCGAAGAGCAGACCGACCTCATCATGCTGACGCACCAGACGCGCGAGAAGCGCATCAATTCCGCAATTGCGAAGATCGAGGCGCTGAAGGTTGTTGCCGGCAAGGTGACCAAGCTGCGTCTGGAAGAATTGGGTAAGTAAAAAATGAAATATATTTCGACACGCGGTAACTCCCCCGCCAAGACTTTTACCGAGATATTGCTCGGCGGCCTCGCACCGGATGGCGGGCTGTACCTGCCGGAGCAATATCCGCAGGTGACGCGCGCCGAGCTGGATGCCTGGCGCAAGCTGTCGTATGCCGAGCTGGCGTTCGCGGTGCTGTCGAAGTTCGCCACCGACATTCCGGCTGCCGACCTGAAGGCCATCGTGAGCAAGACCTACACCGCGCAGGTATACGGCAACGGTCGCGCCGACAGCAACGCGGCGGACATCACGCCGCTGCGCAAGCTGGATGACAACGTCTACATCCTCGAACTTTCCAACGGCCCCACGCTGGCGTTCAAGGACATGGCGATGCAGTTGCTCGGCAACCTGTTCGAGTACGCGCTGGCGAAACAGAAGGAACAGCTGAACATCCTCGGCGCGACCTCGGGCGACACCGGTTCCGCCGCCGAGTACGCGATGCGCGGCAAGCAGGGCATCCGCGTGTTCATGCTGTCGCCGGAAGGCAAGATGTCTTCGTTCCAGCGCGCGCAGATGTATTCGCTGCAAGACCCGAACATCCACAACATCGCCATCCACGGTTTCTTCGACGACGCGCAGGATATGGTGAAGGCAGTGTCCAACGACCACGCGTTCAAGGCCAAATACAAGATCGGCACGGTCAACTCGATCAACTGGGCGCGCGTATCGGCTCAGGTGGTGTATTACTTCAAGGGCTACTTCGCCGCGACCAAGTCCAACGACGAGCAGGTGGCGTTCTCGGTACCCAGCGGCAACTTTGGCAACATCTGCGCCGGCCACATCGCGCGCATGATGGGGCTGCCTATCGGCCAGCTGATCCTCGCCACGAATGAAAATGACGTGCTGGACGAATTCTTCATGACCGGTGCCTACCGTCCGCGCGACACCAAGCATACCTACGAGACCAGCAGCCCCTCGATGGACATCAGCAAGGCCTCGAACTTCGAGCGTTTCGTGTTCGACCTGGTCGGGCGCGACGCTGCCAAGGTGCGCGAGTTCTGGGGCGCGGTGGACAAGGGCGGTTCGTTCGACATCAAGGACACCGAGTACTGGCACGCGCTGCCGAAATTCAACTTCGCTTCGGGCAAGAGCTCGCACGCAGACCGTCTTAAGACCATCCGTGAGATCTGGGAAGAGTACGGCGTGATGGTGGATACGCACACTGCCGACGGCATCAAGGTCGGTCTGGAGCAGCGCCGCCCCAGCCTGCCGCTGATCTGCCTGGAGACCGCGCTGCCCGCCAAGTTCGCCGAGACCATCCGCGAAGCTCTGGGGTGTGAACCGCAACGCCCGCAAGCGCTGGAGGGCATCGAAAACCTGCCGCAACGCTGCGAAGTGATGGAGGCGGATGTGGTGAAGTTGAAGGCTTACATCTCCGCCAACATCCCGAACTGATTTTCGCGCGCGCGGCAGCGGCATGAACAACCTCATCCTGCTCATCCTCTGCTTTGTCGCCGGCATGTTGCTGCGCCGTTTGCGGCGCATGCCGGACAACGCGCCGGCCACGCTCAACAGTTTCATCATCCATGTCTCGCTGCCCGCGCTGACGCTGCTGTATATCCACGAACTGCATCTGTCCGGCGATGTCGTGCTGGTCGCGCTGATGGCGTGGATCGTGTTCGGCCTGTCGGCGGCGTTCTTCTGGTCAATGGGCAAGTGGCTGCATCTGCCGCGCGCCACGGTCGGCGCACTGATGCTGGTCGGCGGTCTGGGCAACACCTCGTTCTTCGGCCTGCCCATGGTCGAGGCCTACTTCGGCAGCAGCGGCCTGGGCACCGCCATCGTCGCCGACCAGCTCGGTTCGTTCTTTGCGCTGTCGGTGCTGGGCATCACGGTGGCGGGCATCTATTCCTCGGGGCGGCCGACGGCAGCGCAGATCGTCAGGCGCATCGCGCTGTTTCCGCCGTTCATCGCGCTCACCATCGCGCTGCTGCTGATCCCGGTCGACTACGCGCCGTGGTTCACCGCGCTGCTGAAGCGCCTGGGCGACACGCTGGCGCCGCTGGCCTTGTTGTCGGTCGGCATGCAATTGCGCCTCGGCCATGTCGCCGAGCACAAGCGCAACCTCGCGCTCGGGCTGACCTTCAAACTGGTGCTTGCGCCCTTGGCGATCTGGTTGCTGTATGTGCAACTGCTTGGCGCGCAGGGGCTGGCCATCCAGGTCACCATCTTCGAGGCCGCCATGCCGTCGATGATCACCGCCGCCATCGTGGCTTCCGAACACGAGCTCGATCCGCCACTGGCCAACCTGATGGTGGCGCTGGGACTGATCCTTTCCTTCATCACGCTGAGTGTGTGGTGGCTACTGCTGAGGACGATATGAGCATCTGGAACGAACGCTACGCCGGCGAGGATTTCTTTTACGGCACCGAGCCGAACGCTTTCCTGGTCTCGCAAAGATCGCTGCTGAAGCCGGGCATGCGCTGCCTGGCCGTCGCCGACGGCGAGGGGCGCAATGGCGTGTGGCTGGCGCAGCAGGGGCTGGAAGTGCTGTCGGTCGATTCATCCCATGTTGCACAGGATAAAGCCAAGAAGCTGGCACGCGAGCGCGGCGTGGCGATGCTGTTCGAGCAGGTCGATCTGCTGCAATGGGATTTCGGTGATGGCGATTTCGATGTGGTCGTGGCCATCTTTATCCAGTTCGTCACCTCGCCGGAACGCGAGCAACTGTTCGCCGTCATCAAACGCTGCCTCAAACCGGGCGGCTTGATGCTGTTGCACGGCTATACCCCGCGCCAGCTGGAGTACAAGACCGGCGGCCCGTCGCAGGCGGAGAACCTCTACACCGCCGCCATGCTGCGCGAGCAGTTCGCCGATATGGACATCCTGCAACTGCGCGAACACGACAGCGTCATCCGCGAGGGCGCGGGTCACAGCGGCATGTCTGCGCTGATCGATCTGGTGGCGCGCAAGCCGGTCTGAGTCCTATTTCTGTTCGCGCTCTTTCTTGTATTCGTCGTAGCCCGGTGCCGGGTTCATGGCGCGCTCGTTCGGTGTGCGCTTGGCCTCGTTGCTGGCCTTGATGCCCTCGTACAGGTTGCGGTCGGCGTCGGCGCATGCTGTCAACGCCAGTGCCGCCATGATCGCTGCCGCATATCTCATGCTTCCCCCGTTCATGCTTTCGACTTGGCCCAGGCCACGATGCCGTTCACATCCATCGCCCCGGCCTGCCGCGCCACCTCGCGTCCGCCCTTGAACAGCGCCAGCGTCGGGATGCTGCGGATGTTGTATTGCGCGGCGAGCTGCTGCGCCTCTTCGGTGTTCAGCTTGACCACGCGCATGCCGGGTTCCAGCCGTTGCGCCGCCTGGGCGAAGGCGGGCGCCATCATCTTGCACGGTCCGCACCAGGGCGCCCAGAAATCCACCAGCACCGGCACGTCGCTGTTGCCGATATGGCGCATGAAATTGCCCGCGTTCAGCTCGACCGGATGGGCCGTGAACAGCGGCTGCTTGCATTTGCCGCAGGTCGGGTTGGCTTCCAGCTTGTCGGCGGGTACGCGGTTCACCGCATCGCAATGCGGACAGACGATATGTTTCGGGTCGCTCATGATCGCTCCATTAAATTAGCAAATTCTAATATGTGGATGGCGGCCGGAAATTTCAAGCGCATCAGGAAAATCGCGCAGCAGACTGTCAGGGAAGCCGGATGCGCATCGACAGATCGACCGCCTTGATGTCCTTGGTCAGGGTCCCGATGGAGATGCGGTCCACGCCGGTTTCGGCGACGAGGCGGATGTTGTCCAGCGTGATGCCGCCGGAGGCTTCCAGCTCGGCGCGTTTCGCGGCATGCGTCACGGCCAAGCGCATATCGGCCAGCGAGAAGTTGTCGAGCAGGATCAGGCGGGCACCGGCCAGCAGCGCTTCGTTGAGCTGCTCCAGCGTTTCCACCTCGATCTGGATGGGGATGTGCGGCGGCGTGATTTGGAAGGCTTGTTCCATCACTTCCTCGATGCCGCCGGCCGCCGCGATGTGGTTCTCCTTGATCAGCACGCCGTCGAACAGGCCGATGCGCTGGTTATGCCCGCCGCCCACCGTCACCGCATATTTCTGTGCCATGCGCAGGCCGGGCAGCGTCTTGCGCGTGTCCATGACCTTGGCCTGTGTGCCGCGTGTCGCCTCGACATAACGGCGTGTCTTGGTGGCCACGGCCGACAGCGTTTGCAGGAAATTCAGCGCCGGGCGCTCGGCCGAGAGCAGCGCGCGCGCGTTGCCGTGTATCTCGCATAGCACCTGTTTGGCTTCGGCGATGTCGCCTTCCTTGAGTTTCCATTCGATCTTGCAGTCCGGGTCGAGCGTGAGAAAACACTCCTCGAACCACAAGGTGCCGCACAGCACGGCCGGGTCGCGCGTGATCACCGTGGCATGCGCTTTGGCATGTTCGGGGATGAGCTGGGCGGTGAGGTCGCCGCAGCCCATGTCCTCGTCGAGTGCGGTGCGGACGTTGGCACGGATATGGTGGGCAAGATTGGTCAATGTCATGGGTATTCCCTTGGTTGGGGGCGTAGTATAAGGGATGCAGGGTGGGGTTGAAATTGCAGCCGGCCGCCCCATCTTCCCTCCAGTCAGATATTTCATTGAAGGAGCCGTCATGCGTTTCGACAAGTTCACCACCAAGCTGCAGCAGGCGCTGTCCGATGCCCAGAGCCTGGCCGTCGGCGCCGACAACCAGTTCATCGAGCCGCAGCACCTGCTGCTGGCCCTGCTCAACGATGCCGACAGCGGGGCAGGTTCGCTGCTGGCCCGCGCTGGCGGCAACGTGAATGCGCTGAAGACTGCGCTGACCGAAGCGGTGTCGCGCCTGCCCAAGGTGGAAGGCCACGGCGGCGAGGTGCAGGTCGGGCGCGACCTCGCCAACCTGTTCAACCTCACCGACAAGGAAGCGCAGAAACGCGGCGACCAGTTCATCGCCAGCGAGATGTTCCTGCTGGCTCTCACCAATGACAAGGGCGAATGCGGCCGCCTGCTCAAGCAGCATGGCGTGGCGCGTGCGCCGCTGGAGACGGCGATCAACGCCGTGCGCGGCGGCGAGTCGGTCGGCTCGCAGGAAGCCGAAGGCCAGCGCGAAGCCCTGAAGAAATTTACCCTCGACCTTACCGAGCGCGCCCGCATGGGCAAGCTCGACCCGGTCATCGGTCGCGACGACGAGATCCGCCGCGCCATCCAGGTGCTGCAGCGACGCACCAAGAACAACCCGGTGCTGATCGGCGAACCCGGCGTGGGCAAGACCGCCATCGTCGAAGGCCTGGCGCAACGCATCATCAACGAAGAAGTGCCGGAGAGCCTGAAAGGCAAGCGCGTGCTGTCGCTGGACATGGCAGCGCTGCTGGCCGGGGCCAAGTATCGCGGCGAGTTCGAGGAGCGCCTGAAATCGGTGCTGAACGAGCTGGCCAAGGATGAGGGCAAGAACATCGTGTTCATCGATGAGATCCACACCATGGTCGGTGCCGGCAAGGCCGAAGGTGCGATGGATGCCGGCAACATGCTGAAGCCGGCACTTGCCCGCGGCGAGCTGCACTGCATCGGCGCGACCACGCTGGACGAATACCGCAAGTACATCGAGAAGGATGCCGCCTTGGAGCGCCGCTTCCAGAAGGTGCTGGTGGACGAGCCCTCGGTGGAATCCACCATCGCCATCCTGCGCGGCTTGCAGGAGAAATACGAACTGCACCACGGCGTGGACATCACCGACCCGGCCATCGTCGCCGCCGCCGAGTTGAGCCACCGCTATATCACCGACCGCTTCCTGCCGGACAAGGCCATCGACCTGATCGACGAGGCCGCCGCGCGCATCAAGATGGAGATCGACTCCAAGCCGGAGGTGATGGACAAGCTCGACCGCCGCCTGATCCAGCTCAAGATCGAGCGCGAAGCGGTGAAGAAGGAAAAGGACGAAGCCTCGCGCAAACGCATGGCGCTGCTCGAAGACGAGATCAAGAAACTGGAGCGCGAATACGCCGACCTGGAAGAGATCTGGAAGTCCGAGAAGGGCGCGGCGCAGGGCACCGCCCAGCTCAAGGAAGAGATCGACCATGTGAAGGCCGAAATCGCCAAGCTGCAGCGCGAAGGCAAGCTGGAGAAGGTGGCCGAGCTGCAATACGGCAAGCTGCCGCAGCTGGAAGCGAAATTGAAAGAGGCCGCGCAGCGTGAAGCGGAAGGGGCTGGACAGAAGAACAAGTTGCTGCGCACCCAGGTCGGCGCGGAAGAGATCGCCGAAGTGGTATCGCGTGCCACCGGCATCCCGGTCAGCAAGATGATGCAGGGCGAGCGTGACAAGCTGCTGCACATGGAAGAGAAACTGCACGAGCGCGTGGTGGGGCAGGACGAGGCCGTGCGCCTGGTGTCCGATGCCATCCGCCGTTCGCGCTCCGGACTGTCCGATCCGAACCGTCCGTATGGCTCGTTCCTGTTCCTCGGCCCCACCGGCGTGGGCAAGACCGAGCTGTGCAAGGCGCTGGCCGGTTTCATGTTCGATTCGGAAGAGCACCTCATCCGCATCGACATGAGCGAATACATGGAGAAGCATTCCGTCGCGCGCCTGATCGGTGCGCCGCCCGGCTATGTCGGCTACGAGGAAGGCGGCGGGCTGACCGAGGCTGTGCGCCGCAAACCGTACTCAGTGATCCTGCTGGATGAAGTGGAGAAAGCGCACCCCGATGTGTTCAATGTGCTGTTGCAGGCGCTGGACGACGGCCGCATGACCGACGGCCAAGGCCGCACCGTGGACTTCAAGAACACCGTGATCGTGATGACCTCCAACCTCGGGTCACAGATGATCCAGCAGATGTCCGGCGACGATTACCAGGTCATCAAGCTCGCGGTGATGGGCGAGGTGAAGACCTATTTCCGCCCCGAGTTCATCAACCGCATCGACGAGGTGGTGGTGTTCCATGCGCTGGACGAGAAGAACATCAAGAGCATCGCGCGCATCCAGTTGCAGTACCTGGAGAAACGCCTGGCCGCGATGGAGATGAAACTGGAGGTCACCGATGCGGCATTGGTCGAGATCGCCAATGCCGGCTTCGATCCGGTGTATGGCGCACGTCCGTTGAAGCGTGCCATCCAGGCGCAACTGGAGAATCCGCTGGCCAAACATATCCTGGAAGGGCGCTTCGCCGCCAAGGACACCATCAGGGTGGATTGCGCGGGCGGTATAATGAAATTCGATAAACGTTAAGCAGAGCCAACCGGCCCGGATCCATTGAATGCAGACGAGATATAGATTGAACGATCCGGGCACGCCGCCCGGGCCGTTGCGCAAGCTGGCGGCGTTGATCGTGACAGTGGCGCTGATCGCACTGGTGCTGATGTTCTCGGTGCTGCTGTTTGCAATCGTCCTTGTCGTCGGCGCCATTGCCATGGCCTACCTGTGGTGGAAGACACGCGAATTGCGCAAGCTGATGCGTACGATGCGCAGCTTCTCCACGCCGGAGATGCGGCGTGCGGCACAGGCGAGCAACGACGGGGTGTTCGAAGGCGAGGTGGTCCGAGTGGTCGACCCGAAGGATGTGAGCTAGTCTTGGCGGCAAAGAAAAAGCCCGGCACTGCCGGGCTTTTTTAATGAGCGTTCAATGCATCGTCGGTGGGGTGATGAGCGGCTGGACATCCTGGCTGTGTTTCTTCGCGTGCTTGGCCATCCGTTTTTCCTTCGCCGTCATCAGCGGTTTCTTCTTCATTTCCCGGTGCGTGTTGTGTGTCTTGGGCATGATCGGACTCCTTATCGTGATTAAGGAAACAACTGCGATTCCATCCTACTCCTCCGTACCGGCTTTGTCCGGATTTTATGCGGCTTGTGCCCCCATGATGGGCAGCTCCTCGCGCGACAGTTTGAGCGCCTCAAACACTTTCAGTGCCGCATAGGCATCGTTCGCCGCGTAGAGCATCTGCGGCTGGGAGAGTGCGCGCTGCGACCAATCGGTGGTGGTGATCTTCTTTGATTTGGCGAAGCGCTGTTTGAACATCAGCCCTACTGCATTGCGCACGCCCATCTCCTTCTGGTAGCCCTGCATGCTGAACACCGTATTCAGGTCGACCACGCCGCCGAATTTGATGCCGAATTTCTTGAGGATATGCCCGCTGTCCGATCTGAGGCCGAAACCGACTTTGAGCAGCCGGTCCGAATGCAGCAATTCGCGCAGGAACGGATGTCCCTCGCTTCTATGCACCTGGAACAGATAAGCCTTGTCGTGCAGCGCGAACTGCACCACATGCGGCCCGTCGCTCACCTCGCCCACGGCAAACGTCGGCTTGGATTCGGTATCGAAACCCGCAATGCCAGCCGCCTTGATCTCGGCGGCGGCAGCAGCGAACTCCGCGCTGCTTGCCGGCACATGGATCTGTCCCAGCGCAAGGCCGGCGAATGGGGGCATCAGCGCGATCTCTGGTTTGGAGGGGGATGTCTTTTTCATCGGAGCTGTGGCATGCGGTAACGAAGGGCTGCGCTATTAGAACAGAGCCGCAGTCGGGGCAGGCAATTAATTACGCGGCCTTCCTTCGCATGCGGGACTCAGAGGCAGGCATCGGCGATCCGTTGCGGCAGGTCTGCCGGCGGCTCCTGACTGGATTCTTCCTGCGCCTTCAACCGGCGCAGCGTCGCGTCGCCCATGCGTTTCGATGCCGTGTCTTCGGGTTCCCACAACAGCTGGTACACGGCCAGCGTGTCCTGCTTGCCGCGGAATGAGGCGCGGGTGATGGGAACTGCCCTGTGACCCAGCTCTTCGGGCAGCGCATCGATCACCTCCTGCGTGGTCATGATCTGCCGCGCCCGCGTGATCGAGGCGATGCGCGCGGCGACATTCACGGTATCGCCGAACACGTCGTTGGCCTTGAGGATGACATCGCCGAAATGCAGGCCGATGCGCACATCGATGGGATGTTCCCCGCCGGGCTTCTCGGTTTCCAGCACCTGATGCATGGCACGGGCCGCTTGGGCAGCGCGCAAGGCATTGGGGAAAGTGCACATGATCTCGTCGCCGATGGTCTTGATCAGCGTGCCCTTGTGGTGCGCGACTTCCTGTTTCAACAGGTTCAGCGTGCGCGTGATCATGTTCAGCGCGGTCTCGTTCCCCAGCTGGTCGTACAGGGCGGTGCTGCCGCAGATGTCGGCGAACAGGACGGCCATCTTCCGCGTCTGCTGCGAGGAATAGACGGCCCGGTTCTGGATCGACATGTTCTGCGTCTCGGCGTAATGCAGGATCTTCGCGATGCGCGCAAAGCGCAGCTTCAGCGCCAGATCGGTGGGGGTCAACCCATACTGGTTCTTTATCCTGAGTTTCGCCCCGTGGGTCAGCAACAGCAGCACGATATCGACATTCCCCTTCTCGATGGCGAGGAGCAGCGGGATGTAACCGTCCTGGCTGAAGTTGACCTCCACATCGGTGATCAGCAATTGGTGCAAGGCGGCAAAGTCGCCGTTCATGATGGCGGAGAGCACCGAGAAGCGGGAATCGACGCTGTCGCGCAAATGGCTGTCCGCCACCGGCACTTCCGCGGTCGCTTCGAATTCATCCTGCGCCGTTGCCGCTTCCGGCTGCTGCCGGTAGTACCACTTGTACAACAGCGCCATGACCACCAGCATGCCCGAGGCCACGATCATCGCGTTGCGGTTCAGGCCGAGTTGGTCGGCCAATTGTTCCGGCAGGTTCGCACCGATGGCCAGCACCGAGACCGTGAGGAACAGCATCAGCTTGAGGTAGCGGAACAGCGAAATGAACACGGTCGTCACCAGTACGACCAGCAGCATGTTGCGGTCGACCAGATTGCCGATCATCTCGTCGGGAAGATTGGCGCCGAGCGCCAACAGCGAAACGATGACCAGAAGTCCCACTTCGTTGCTTTTGATTTGGAGTTGCATGATTCCCTCCTTGCATCCGCACACTTACGGACAGGAGAGACGCAAAGCACGGCTGGACGGTGCCGAGGGCTAACGGGAACCGCGCATGGGAAGCGTGGCTGCCGGCAGTCCCGCTGTCGTAGAGCCTTGCGGGCTCCTTAGACCGGAAACTTTGCGTCCCTACTTTTCAATAGGTTTGCCTTTAATTTGCTGCTGGCGGGCATTATCAGCCCACTTCTCCATAAACAGCAAGTGGATTTGGTTTAGCCTGCCATCCGTTCGTCGGTTGTAACAATGGGACGAGCGGCAAAAGCAGCCGGACACCGCTTGCTGCCAGCCGGCGGAGATGCAAGCGATTGAAAATACAGCGAGGAACGGTGCTGCAATGAACTATCCGGCCTGCACCGCGCGTGCGCGCAACTGGCCGCAAGCGCCTTCCACTTCCTGGCCGGCCGAATCGCGCACCCGGGAATAGATGCCACGGCGATTGAGTGTATGCATCATCGCCGCCGTGCGTTCGGCGGAAGGGCGGCGATACGGCAGGCCATCCACCGCATTGAACGGGATGAAGTTCATGATGGCGTACTTGCCGGCGAGCAATTCGACGATGCGTTCCAGTTCGGCGTCGCTGTCGTTCACCCCCTCGATCAGCGTCCATTGATATTGGATGGGATAACCCGTGGCGCGCGCATAGTCTTCGGCGCGTCCCACCAGCTCCCCGACGGGGATCTGCGGCGCCTGCGGCAGCAGCCTGGCGCGCAATGCTGCATCGGTGCTGTGCAGCGAAAGCGCGAGTGCGGGTTTCACTGTTTCCTGCGGCAGGCGTTCGAACACGCGCAGGTCGCCCACCGTGGAGAACACCAGGTTCTTGTGGCCGATGTTGCCCTGCATGCCGAGCAACCCGATGGCCTCCAGCACATTGTCCAGATTGTGCGCCGGCTCGCCCATGCCCATGAACACCACCTTGTCTACCTTGCGGCGGCGGCGCGCCAGCACCACCTGCGCCACGATCTCCGCACTGCCGAGCTGGCGCAGCAGGCCGTTCCTGCCGCTCATGCAAAACACGCAGCCCACCGCGCAACCCACCTGCGTCGAGACGCACAAGCCGCCGCGCGGCAGCAGCACGCTCTCCACCATCTGGCCGTCGCAGAGTTCCACCAGCAGCCGTGCGACTTCTGCGCCGGCGGGGTATTCGCCGTGCAGGCGCGCCAGCACGGCCAGCTCCGCCTCGATCGCGGGCAGCTCGTTGCGCAATGCGGCGGGGAAGAAGGTCGCGGCGGGACTGCCCTTGACGTCGTACGAACGTAGCTGGCTCCAGCCGCGCAGCACGCGCTCTTCGTGGCAGGGCTTGGCGCCGAGCTCATGCAGGCGCTGGCGGAGCTGGGCGATGCGCAGGGAAGGGGATGAAAGGGGATTCAAAGCGAGTCTGTGAGCGATCCGGGAGCGTTGCGGATTTTACCCCAAGCTTCGGGGGGAACTGTTCCATCCTGCAATTGCCTCAGGCGTAATCCCATAGAGGTGTTCCACTGGTCTGCAAAAGACCGAGGAGGAAGTGATGTCGATCTACAGCGTCTTCTACACAGACAAGCCACTCCCGGCAGGAAGCAAGCCGGATCTGTCCTTCCTGTTGCCGCTCAACTTCGTGATCAAGGATGACGCCTTGGAGCATGCGTTCCAGCTCATGGAGAGCGGAGCCATCGTCTGGAAAATCGAAGGGCCGGATGGTTTCCAGCTTGACCGCGAGGGCGTCGAAAAGGAGTACCGGATATCCCATCAAGGCCATGCATAGCCGACCTGAATACGGTCAGGGCTGCCCGACGTAAAGGGCGATCTTGCCCACCGCGTGTCCCGACTGGCTGAGCGCATGCGCCTTGGCGATATCCTTGAGGGCGAATTCCGCGCCGACCAGCGGGCGCAGTTTGCCGCTTTCGACCAATGCCGCCAGTTGCCGCAGGATCGCAGCGCTCGGCCCGATGAACAGGAATGCGCTGCGCACCCCCAACGCCAAGGCCGTCTCTTCGGATGGCGTGCCGATGATCGAGACCAGGATGCCGCCGGGCCTGAGCACCGACCATGACGCTTCCAGCACCGGCCCGCCAATGGTGTCGAGCACGGCGTCCACATCGCGCACGATCTCCTCGAATCGCTCGGTGCGGTAATCGATCACCTCGTCCGCGCCCAGCGACTTCACCAGCGCACGGTTCTTCTCCGACGTGGTGGCGATCACATATGCGCCGCGCGACTTGGCCAGCTGCACCGCGATGGAACCGACCCCGCCGGAAGCCGCGTGGATCAGCACGCGCTGTCCCGTTGCGACCTGAGCGGTGGTGACGATGGCCTCCCACGCCGCGATGCCCGCCAGCGGAAGCGTCGCGGCTTCGACATGCGAGATGGTCTGCGGCTTGTGCGCGAGCTCGTCTTCGCGGATCGCCACGTACTCGGCATAAGTGCCGTTGCGTTTGATGTCGGGGCGGGCGTACACGGCATCGCCCACCTTGAAGCGCGATACGTTCTTGCCCACCGCTTCGACCACGCCGGAAACATCCCAGCCCAGCGTGAGCGGGAATTGCAGGGGAAGCATCTCTTGCAGATAACCCTCGCGGATCTTCCAGTCGACCGGGTTCACCGACGCGGCCACCACCCGCACCAGCACATCGTCGTGGGCGATGTCCGGCATCGGCGCATCTTCGTAGCGCAATTCGCTCGCATCGCCATAGGCGTGGATCCTGACGGCTTTCATGGCGGCCTCCTGTTCAATGGATGAGGCGATTATTGGTTTGGCGTCGGGGGCGCACAATGGGCAAAATCACGTAGTCAGCTCACAACATCTCCGGCAGGAACTGCCGCCGCCGGCTGATGATCTTGCCGGAAACCATGAACTCGCCGTCGCCGGTGTAGTGCAGGGTTTGCGGATGCTTGGGCGACACCGCCACGTGCGCCTTCACCACTTCCCAGATGAAGAAATTGTATTTATCGACCAGGCTGTCGTCGACGAGCCTGCATTCGAAGTTGGCATAGCACTCGCGTATCAGCGGCGCCTCCACTTTCTTCGCCTTGGCTGCGGTCAGCCCGAAATGCTCGAATTTGTCGATCTCGGCGCCGCTGCAATTGCCGATGCCGATCACCTCGTCGGTCAGCGCCGTGGTCGGCAGGTTGATCACGCATGCGCGGCTTTTGCGGACCATCTCGAAACTGTGGTTGGCCGACGAGATGATGCAGCCCACCAGCGACGGCGAGAATTCCATCACGGTATGCCAGCCCATGGTCATGATATTGCGCTGCCCTTGCCAGGCCGACGAGACCAGCACGATGGGGCCGGGTTCGAGATAGCGGCGGATTTGCCACACCGGCAAATCGGTTTTGCGGAAGTGTTTTGTCATTCGCTTACCTTTCGAGTCAGGCGGGGCCGAATGCGCATTGAACGCCGACGGCGGTGCGCTGTATATGCGGGAAAGCCTGTAGTCGACCCGCTACACATGCAGGAAAAAAATGCCGCGATGCGGGTATTGAGCATGGTCTTCTCAGTGAATAACCTGATCCCCAGTGCACAGGGAGCATTCAATTTTCACCGGAGGATGCCATGGCGCTCTCGATTCCCCTCTATCGCTTTTGCCTGGTCGCAGCCTTGGTCGGCATGGCCTGTTTTGCAACTGCCCATGCCGCGCCGCTGCGCACGGTCATCAATCCGCCACTTGCCATAGGCCCGTTTCCCGTCGCCTGCAGCGACGTCGCTTACGACATCAACAAA
The DNA here is from genome assembly GCA_035299445.1 of Sideroxyarcus sp. Taxonomy (GTDB): domain Bacteria; phylum Pseudomonadota; class Gammaproteobacteria; order Burkholderiales; family Gallionellaceae; genus Sideroxyarcus. Next base: position 41,671 of record DATGWO010000011.1, on the reverse strand, counting down.
GTGAACCTCATCGGCGGCACGCCGGTAGATTTCTGGGAAGGCAATCCGCTGAACGGCCTGCCGCGCTACTTCACCGATGTCCTGCTCGAACCGCAAGACACCATACGCATCGATCCGCTGGTGCCGGCCGATCCCGCGTTCTACGGGCAGACCTGGGGCAGGCCGCTGCCTTTCGTCGTACTCGTGTGCTACCCCACCGATGCCGCCAACATGCGCCCCGACTACCCGTTGCCCAGCATGGCCGTCGTCCCCAAGATGCAGCGCGCAGGGGAGAAACCGATATTCCCGCCCTTGCTGCCGCTGGTGCCCGGCCAGCCCGATCCCAACCTGCTGCCGCTGCTGCTGTTCTCGCACGGACTCGCAGGCAGCCCGCTCGCCGATTCTTCGCTGGAGGTGATGCGGTGGCTGGCCAGTTTCGGCTACATCGTCGCGGCACCTTTCCACGGCGATGCGCGCTTCTCGCTGGTTCATGCGGGCAACATCGGCGACGTGCTGAGGAACTTCAACCAGCTCGTCGAAATGGAAGCGCTGCGCCCGCTGGCCTTGAAGGCCACGCTTGACGCATTGCTCGTGCATCCCGATTTCGGTCCGCGCATCGACCCTGCCAGGATCGGCGGTTTCGGTGCAAGCATGGGCGGCGCCTCGATGACCTGGCTGCTCGGCGCCTACGTCACCGACGGCTTCCGCAGCCAGAACGCGCACCCGACGGTGACCGACCCGCGCCTCAAGGCTGCCGTCGGCTACGTGCCGTATGCGGGCAAGAACTTCTCGCCGGCCTTCGGCGCCAACAACGCCACCGCCGCCAACGTCAACACGCCCTACCTGGCGATCTGCGGCACGGCAGACACCGTCGCGCCGGTGGCGCGCATGCAGCAGGCCATGAACCTGTTCCAGAACTCGCATTACATGGTCATGTTGACCGGCGTTCCGCACGGGTATGCCAGCAGTTACGCCGGCGATGTCTTCGGCTGGGCGATCCCCTTCCTCGATGCGTATGTGAAGGGCGATGCCGCTGCGCTGGCTAACTTCCTGCAACAGCAAAGCATACTCGGCGGGCTGGACGACAATGTGGTGATCGATTTCACGCGGTGAGTTTGGCAAAACCGGGTGCGATGAAACGGTCAATTATGGATTGTGCCGATAACTGGTGGGTGGATAGCGGCATTAGGTCGATCTACATCACCAGCCTGTTCACCAGTTCTGACATGTGCGAGTAAGTGATGAAAGCTTCGTGCGTGGCGCGGGTGATGGCGACGTAGGTGAGGCGGATATCGTCTTCGATGTCTTCAGGTTTCTTCAGCTCACCCAATCCGCCGATGGCTACACAGGGGAACTCCAGTCCTTTTGCGGTGTGCATGGAGAGGAAGCGCACCGCATCAAGTTCGGTCTGCACGCGGTTGCCGTGATCATGTGCCACGTCAATCGGCACGCCGTGTTTCGCAATTGTTTTTTCGAATAACCCGCCGATGAAATGCCTGGGATACAGCACCGCCATCTGTCCCCATTGATACCCGGCGGCCTTGCGCCCGAGCAACCATTCCGCAATCGCATGCGCCTCGCCGTCGTAGCTCACGCACTGGCGCACCACCGGCTCCACGCCATTGCGCCCGCCGTCCTCGGGCATCAGGACGGCGCTCTCGTCTCCGGCGCATACGCCCGGCGCGCCGATCACATCGGCGGCGAACTTGCGCGCAAAGCGCAAAATCTGCGCGGTGTTGCGGTAATTCACCTTGAGCACCGTGGTGCGCCCGGCGGCCTCGATGCCGAGCTGCTTCCACACCGGGCGATTGCGCCCCTTGTAGATCGCCTGCGCATCGTCGTAAACGATCATCAGCGCCTTGGTGTCCGGATTCACCATTTTCGCCGCTAGCGCCAGCCATTGCGGTTCGAAATCGTGCGCCTCATCGATCAGCACCGCATCATATTGCCCGCCGGGAATCAACCCGCGTTCGGCGGCATCCAGCACGGCCTGCACATTGGCTGCCTGCCGCTCCGAAAAGTCGGGAAAGTCTTTCTCGGTGGCAATCGGCAGGCCGTAGGTGCGCAGCATTTTCCAGCACCAGGAATGGAAGGTCGAAACGATCACCTTGTCTTCCACGCCGCGATCCTGCATCGCATTCTCCAGCCGCCCCGAAATACCGTTTGCGAAACTCAGCAGCAATACGGGGCGGCTCGTTTCGGTTGCTGCGCGTGCAATCTGCTCGGCGCGAAACGCCAGCACCAGCGTCTTGCCCGAACCTGCCACACCGCGCACGATGCGGTGGCCTTCGCCCATGCTGCGTGCCAGCAGCTCCTGCTGCATATCCATCACCGCCAGCAGTCGGTCATCGGCGGGAGAGGTATTCGCAGACGGTTCGTCAAACGGTAGCGCGATCTGGGTGATGCGAATCTCCGGGAACAGCAGCGCACGCACCCGGTCGATCTGCGGCAGCGACAAGGCTGGCCCGATGCGCGGCGATACCATGCGCCACACCCGCTCTCGGAAGGCCTCAGGATCGACTTCCTTAGTCATCTCATCGCGGAAGATGCAGCGTTGTGGTGGGAATACCTCTCGCAAATCGGTTTGCTCAAACTGCTTGCGTGTAATGTTTGTGAAAGCTACGCCATGCCCAAAAGAAAATACCGGCTTGCCTTTGTAGCTCCCACCCTCGTTGACCAGCAGCGGATCGCGCTGCAAGGTGTTCACCACGTTGAACATGTAGCTACGCACCTGCTCGAAAGGGTTGTCGGTTGATACATTGCCCCGGTCAGTGATCAGTTCGACCTGCTTGCTATTCGCGGCGCCTATCGTATCCAGCCGCCAGTCCTTCACCTCCAGCACCACAATGCCCTGCTGCGGATGCAGTGCCACGAAATCGGGATGCCTACCGAACGGCCCAACCGGAATGTTGTGCCACACCCAGGCGTTGTCTTCGAGGCAATCTTTTAGGCGTTCGGCTAGGCGCAGCTCACCGCGTGCGTCGAAGCGGGCGGAGCCTAGGGTGGGGATGAGGGTGGCCATGTGTGGATTATTTTGGGTATGCTAGGGATGATTTTCATTCAGACATTCCAGCCAAATTCGCAAACAATTCGACTCAGGTACCTTGCCAATCTCCTTGCCATTTTTTCTCGGCGGCAAACATATTGCGAAGCTGACCTTATTTTTTGAGTTAGAGTTTCCTCAAAATCTTGCCTTCCCATTCGATAAGTTGGTATTGGAGGCCCTCCGTAGCAACCTTGAAAACCGACTCTTCCTCGTCGAACGATGCTGCAACGATGCTTTGCAAGTTTCGTTCGCCACTTAACAATTGCAGTAATGCGTGCTGGCTGATTGATCTCATTGAATGCTGCCCAGGTTCATCCAGAAGCAAGAAGCCGGGATGGTTTCCTCTCATGCTTGGCACCGCTGAGGTTTGATATAGCGCGAGCAGGTAGCTCCAGATAAGCCGCACAAAATCACTCGCGCTTGAGTCTGCCTTGATGTCGTTCCTGATTTCACGCAGTTCCAATTGCGACAGGGAGGGGGTCAGGTTGCTTGGGTCAATTTCAATCTCCGAAATGGCCGCGCTTTCATATCCAAACGAACTTGCATTGGCCCTGAAGTTTTTCTCAAACAAAGAAATGCGAGCCAGATCGTTCTCGGTATAGGTGTCCTTTGGTAAGGATTTCCTGGCAGCCTGATTTTCAGCAAGCCGCCCTGCAATCTCCTTAAGGCGAGTCAAATGATTAACAACTTGCGCTTCCAGTTTTTCGATTGCGGTGACTTCCAGTTCTATCTGTACTTGGCGACGCACAATGGCGCGCGATTCTGAGGCTCCGTTGCTGATGTCGCCACGCATAGCATTGTGGTAGTCGTGTTTTGCTGCAAGCTTGCTGGCGAGGTCGGTCATATTGGTTTCAGACTGCCGAACAAGATCTCGCATTCCCGCAACTTGTCGCTGAAGCATGCGGCGTTGGCTATCCAGATACGCGATATTGGCTTGCAACTCCATCTGCGGCCCGGACACCACGCCACTCAATAGCGTATCGTTAACGGACTGGTGGCAGGTCGGACATAGGCCAGTGGCAAGTTCAACAGCATGTTGCGCTCCAAGACTCCGAAGTTTTTCTTCGGTTTTATTTCGCTCCAAATCTTCATTGGTTTCTTTGAGCAGGGCCTCATACTCCTGCAGCGATGTACGGTGGAGCGCAAGTGCGGTGCCCGCCCGCTCATGCAGGACGCTGAGGCGTTGCAGTTCATCGCCAACTGTGTCGAGTGCCTTTAACGCATTTTCCCCATTGCTGCGCCCATAGCTTTCAGCTTGCTCTATCAGCGCGGAATATTCGTTTCTTAGCTGCGCAACATATTCCTCAACTGGAATCGGAGCGCCTTCTGTTTGCTTAACGAAACGCACAAGCGCGGAATCAAAAGATGCGCTGGGCCGTCCTTGAATTCCCTCAACGCCGATGCCGATGGCTGCAACTTCGCGCAGCAGTTTGTCGCTTACCGTGCGCCAATCTAAGTCAATAGCAACAGCATCCGCATCCAGTCGGCTACGCAGCACATTCGTATCGAAAACACCAAGCCCCAACAAATACTGAGCAACCTGCGTGCGTGCATCGCGAATGCCATAGAAAGGAATGTTGGCGATGTAATCAGTCCAGCCGCGTTTCTGTTCGACAGCCAGCGCTGCAAATATCGTTTGCAGATAGAGCTTGCATTCACCGCTTCCAGTTTTTGCCACCTGTGGCAATTCCAATCCAAGAAAGGATTCTAGGTAGCGATGAAATCCTTCCTGTTTTTGCGCGCCGCCGCCGTCGTGTAAATAGGTAGGCTTTGCCACCCCAAGTGTTATTTGGCCAGTCAGGTGCGCCCCTTCAAATATCTCAACTAGTTTCGTACTCCTGACTTCATCACGAATCGCACGTCTAAGTGTGATGATGTGCCCTGCGCTGTTCTCCAACTCGACGAAGACCTCCGATGCGACGATGCTGATTTGCCGTCCGTCATAATCAACGTGCTCTTTTACTGCGTAGTTAAGGACTTTTTCGCCTTTGCCTCCAATAAGTTCCTCCATGCCAAGCCCATACAGCAGGCAGTTAATCAGTGTACTTTTGCCGCTGGAGTTGTTGCCACGAATGATTGTCAGGCCTCGCGCAAATGGGAAATAGAATCCGAAGTCTCCCTCTGTTGTTGAGGCGTGAAGTTTTATTGCTCGAATAATCATGCCGTCTCCCATCCCTTTGCTACTGCCTCAACCATTTTTTCGGTAATGTTCTTGCCTACCGCCACGAGAATATTTTTCTCCGTTCCAAAGATATCGCCATCTTTAATCACCGCATCCGCAAAGGCTATCCCATGATCCGTTAACTCATAGCCCGTTGAGACGGTTCGTATCAGCCCTTCTGCAACAGTATATTTCAGGGCTATGGCCAGCGCGGGATCAAACCCCCAAGCTGTAACACGAAGCTCTTCAGATTTTGCTGCTTCGATAAGTCGTGCGCTACGCTCTGGTCGTTTAAATGCCCAATTGAACAAGTGCAAGCGAGGCAAGCTGGACTTGCCGCTTCTGGATGCCATGCGAAGTACGAGCAGCAATTGGGTAATCTTGTATAGCGGCCGGTGCTCTGCCAATACTGGTGCAGGTCTAAGCTGAAACAGTAGCCGCACTTTTTCTTCAGTCATAGTCAAGCTCGCAAATAGCTAGCCATCTCGCAACCATATGCCTTGAAACTTGGCTGGCACTTGTTTCATTGAACTGCGGCGAGAGATCATTCACGATGCGCTGAGTTAATCTATCTCTCACCATCGTTGTTAACTCTTCTGCCGTCCCTTCCCAAGTGGCACTACTCTCGGCAACGAACTTTTCAAATTCGTTGATGAGACGAAGAAGCTTGAAGGACAAGGTGGGTGCTGTTTCTTGAATTCTTCGGAAACCCGCATCCGCCTCAAGGAAATCTTCTAGTGTTTGCTGGCTAATTTTATTTACCAGAGAGTTGTACTTTGGCGAGGTTTGTTTAGCCTTTAGCCGAGCTTGAGTTTTGCGCAACACGTTATCTTCATAGACCTCTGGCTGCTCTGTTAGCGCGGGTAGGGCAGGAGGTGACGTGCCAAAATCCAAGGCCACACCAGCCGCCGAAAGAATCTCGTTAATTTCGACCAGATAGTGTTCTGCGTCATGCAAATGAACATGAAAGTCTTGACTTAGGATGCTCAGGTTCCAGCCTCTTACCTCAGCTTCCTTGGCTCGTGCATGTGCAAGCAATTCGTTCTTGTTGATTTCTGGCGTGACGAAGTACCAATGATTCAGCTTGGTAGTGCCTAACCGCCGAGCCAATTCGGTTTCATTTTTTCTTAGTTTGCCAAGGTCTTTTGTTATTTTGTCGCGCTGATTTTCATATAGCTCCTGCTGGGTGTAGTGTTTATCCGGGCAGTAACACTGAAACCCTTTCCCCGTGAGAAGGGTAAATCCCTCAAGACCAAAATCACCAGGCGATGCTGGTATCGAGTGGTAGCCTTCATCGGCGAATTTTTTCTTGAATACCTGTTGGCAAAGCGCCTCCCACGAATCACCATCGAAAGCACCAAAACTTGTCTTAAACACGAATAACCTCTCCCTAGAATAAAACGGGTAATCCCGAGTGATATGTGGGCAGCATCGAGTTATTTCTCATTTCATCCCCACCCCCAACCACGCATCCGAGGTCAGCTCGCCCTGTTTTCCCGCCAGCACTTCCTCCAGATAACCCCGCGCAATCTTTTCCTTCTCGCGCCACAGTTCTTCCCCCAGTTTCTTTTTCATCATCACCAGCGGGGCGCTGCCTCTGACCATGAATTCCCAGAACTCGGGAACGGTGGTGACGGGAAAGCCTTGGGTGAGGGGGCGTATCTCTACGTTCTTGAATCCGGCTGCTTCCATTTCGTGCTGGAATACTTCCGGGTTCTCCAGCGTGGTGACGGAGCGTTGCGGTTGTGGCAGGTCGGGGTTCATGGCGCGCAGTGCGCCGAACATGGTCATCATTGCGGGCGATTGGTCCACGGGCGCCCAGCTGGTGATGGCGACGCTGCCGCCCGGCTTGAGCGTGCGGTGGATCTCTGCGAAGCCGCGCTTGCGGTCGGGGAAGAACATGAGGCCGAACAGCGAGAACGCGGCGTCGAAGGTCTCATCCGCATAGGGCAGGGCTTGCGCGTCGCCGCAGCGCAGCTCGATGTGGTCGTGCCCGGCCTGTTCCATCTTGTGTTTGAAGATGGCGAGCATGGATTCGGAGAAGTCGATGCCGTGCACCTTGCCTGCCGTTTGTGCGGCGATGAGCCCGAGCGTGCCGGGGCCGCAGGCGACATCGAGCACGGTGTCGCCGGGGCGCAGGCCGACGGCGGCGATGGCTTGTTCGGCGAAGCGCTCGAACACGAGCATGGTGGTCTCGGCGTAGCCGTCGGCGACGAGGTTCCAAGGTTCGCTGGCGGAGAGCGGGTTGGCGGCTGGCTGGGTCATTTCTTTTCCCAAGGCTGCCTACGCCCACTCTTTAAGGTCACAATTTGTGACCTCAAACTTGAGATGCCATGTTGGACTCTCAAAGTCGCGAATTCCTCGCAGTGTCCCCGAATCAGAAATATCTTTGATTCGATCTGAGCCACTGATGTGGTCATTATGGTGATTCCCCTTTCAGTCGTGATGCGGCGTACCCGTCTGCGCGGGTGTTCGCTTGCGCCGCCTCCTGAACGGGGTTGCTGCCTTGTGCCCCGCGCCGTGCGTGCGGCGCGATGTGCATCTGGCAGGTCTGCAAGTGGGCAGAACTTTATGGGAGCGGGACGGGGTGTGTCAATGCAGGAGGAAGAAAGGCGTTCGTCTTAATATCCGGAACGCCATTTTCCGTCGTGCTTGTCGGTGCGGCAATTGCTAGTAGGGCAGATAGAGTTTGGTTCTTACCTCATCACCCTCCCACGGTGTCTGCCACGAGACGGAGTTGTCAACGATGTGCGCGCGCGAAGTCAGCATCATCTCTCCCGTCGCATTTGCAGTCGCAATGAAGTCGTCGTTTCCGAGATTTTCGTCGATGACTACAGGCGTGCCCCATGTCTGCGTGATGATGTCGTAGTCTCGTTCATAGGCGCGGGCCGCTGCGGACAGTGCATAGAACATGCGGAACGAGTTGGCGGCATCTGTAACAACATCCACTGTGTTGATGGCGTAATCGGTCGGCAACATTTGTTCGATCGGCCCGATGCTGCCCGTGGTTTCGCTATAAACGGCGAAATTGTTGGAGTCGGCGGCAGTGCCGGCATTGTTGATGGTCTTGCGCCAGGAGATGACGGCGTTGGTGGCGGAATTGGATTTGATCTTTCCTCCGCTCAAGGAGGCAGTGGAGGTGTCAACGGTGACCGGATTGTTCCAGGTTGCGGTGGCGGCAGCGTATCTTCTGAGCATCAATTGGTGATCGTTGGCAGCCGGCGCATGTTCCCACAGTACGAAGACATCGCCGTTGGTATTCACGGACAGGCTCTGGATGCCGTTGACTGCATTCAGGGCGGGATCGTCAAGATTGACTCTTTCGGTGGCGACTCCCCAGCCGCCGGTTTGGGCGTACTTGCGCAGCAACACTCCGTTCACGCCGGTCGAGGTGGCGGTCTTTTCACTCCAGGTCAGCACAAAGCCGCCGCTGCCATCCACACCGATCCTGACGGTGTCGACGGCAGGATTGAGGCCCGTGCTGAGTAGCGCGGTTGCCGACCAGATGTTGGTTGTCCTGTCGTAAGTCTTGACGTAGAAATTGCCGTCAGCGCCGTGCCATGCGGCCACGCCGTTGCCATCCTTATCCAGCTGGATTTCCGGTGTGGCCGCATAGCTGCCGCTTTCCGCGCCGCTCAGCGGTATCGCGCTGCCCCAGACGCCGTTTTGGTAATGCCTGACGAGGACGTCGTCATGGTATGCGGTATGGTTCGGATCGGTATAGATGCGCTCAACCCATGCCGCCGCGCCTTCTCCGTTATCAGACAGGCTCGATGCAGAGAATATGGCGAGGTTCGAAATGGTGACGTTCCCGCCCCACCCAGCCGCCTTGGTGTAAATCGAGGCATATCCACTTTCGCCGTGCAGCCAGGTGCAAAGCGCATCGCGATTGGAATTCAGGCTGTCGGTGCGTGAATTGGCGCTGCTTCCGGTAAAGCCCCACTGATTGGCGATCGTGGTCATGCCGTTCCACCCTGTCGTGAAATTCGGGATGGCGGAAACAGTCGTCCAATTGCCGGCTGACTCCGGTTTATTAGTCACTATTGCACGGACTCTGAAGAAGTAGGTCGCGCCGTTGACTAGGTGGCCGAAGCTCCAGCTTGTGTCCTGGGTTGTGACGTCCTGCATGACGGAAACAAAATCGGCATCGGTCGCGTACTGGATCTGGTAGCCGGTAGCATCCGGCAGCGCAGCCCAGTGGAGCGTGACGGAACTATTGCCTGTTACTGCGCTGATGGGGCCGACCGGATCGAGTCTCGCGGGGATGAAGCTGACAATCGAAGAGGCACTGCTTTCGCTCGTGCCATCGGTCGCGGTGACTATCGCCCAATAGGTTGTCCCACTCTGCAAGTCCGGAATGGTGGCTGGCGAGCTGGCCGATCCGACTTTCCAGGTGTAGTTGTGCGTTGAGACATTGCGGCGGCCGATGTAAGTGTTGTATGAGGTTGCGCCCGTAACCGGCGACCAGCCAACTGTCACCCGTCCGACGCCCACTGCGGCATTGACCCCGGCTGGTGCGCTTAGCCCGCCCGGGTTTCCGCCCCCGCCGCTGCCAAGACAGGCGGTGAGCGCGATTGCGCAAAAGCAAGAGAGAAGCACAATCCTTGTTTTTCCCATGACGCTTCCTTTGGTTGCACGACACGAACAGGGCGGGCCGAATTGCCGACAGTTGTGCGAGCAGTATTGGGGCGCGTGCAGGTGTGCGCACTCGGGGGAAGCCTGTATCCGGAAAAGCGCGGAACGGTATTTTTTGGGGAGGCTTGCGGTTACGGCTATGCCGTTTCGGTCTGCGGGCTCACAGGTACGCTTCGAGCAGGGATGGGCCGGCCAGCTTGATGCCGATGATGCACGCGTCCGGCTGGGCGAGGCCTTGCGCGCCGGGCTCGGAAGCCGAGTTCCACACGACTATGCCGTTCAACTGCAGGTCGACCTTGTCGTCAAAATATCTGACCAGGATGGGTGTGCCGATAGCAACCGCTATGCCTATCTCCAGCCGTACGCCGGTTGGGGAAATGTCTTTTACCGCGATGACATGGTGGCGTTGCGCGCCGACGATCAATTGCAGCTTGCCCTTGGGCTGTCTGGGCGAGCTGCTGCGTTTCTCTTTGCGATGGTCCGGATGCATGGATGGCTCCTTCGGCGTTCTGGCTCGGGTTCATTCGCGCTGCAAAAACACCAACATCTTACGCGATAATGTCGTCCTGTTTTTTCAATCCGGAAAAACCGGCGCTCACCATGTGGCTGCAAAAAGAGATAAGTCTTAAACCGAAGTCGCGCGGCTTCCATCTGGTCACCGACGAGGTGCTGCGCGAGTTGCCGGAGCTGCGCGATTTCAAGGTCGGCATGATGAACGTCTTCATCCTGCACACCTCGGCTTCGCTTACGCTGAACGAGAACGCCGACCCCACGGTGCGGCAGGATTTCGAGAGCTGGTTCAATCGCGCGGTGCGCGAGGACGAGCCTTACTACCGCCACAACGACGAAGGTGCGGACGACCTGCCGGCGCACATCAAATCCAGCCTGCTCGGCGCGAGCCTGAACATCCCGGTCAGCAACGGACAGCCGCGGCTGGGCACCTGGCAGGGCATCTATCTGTGCGAACACCGCAACCACGGCGGCAGCCGCCGCCTCGTGGTGACGGTGCAGGGCGAATGAGATGAAGACGCTGCATCTGGTGATGCATGGCCGTGTGCAGGGCGTGTGGTACCGCGATTCGATGCGGCGCGAGGCGGAGGCACTGGGCGTGAACGGCTGGGTACGCAACTGCAGCGACGGCACGGTGGAGGCGATGGTGCAGGGCGGGGATGATGCGGTGGATGCCTTGCTGCTCTGGGCGCGGCGCGGGCCGCAACTGGCCGAGGTGGAACGCGTGGAGGTGGAGCCGGGTAGCGGCAGCTATGCCGGTTTCGAGATACTGCGCTAGCGTGCGTAGCCGATGGACTGCAACTCCGCGAATATCTTTTCGGCCAATAGCGCGTGACCTGCGGCATTGGGATGAATCTGGTCGCCCTTCAACAGCGGATCGGAGATGATCTCGGCGATGGCGTCTTCGATCAGCGGCACTTGCTGTGCCTCAGCCACCTCGCGGTAGAAATCCGCCGCAGAAAGGTTCTGGAACACGGCGCCCATCAGGCTGGGATTGGGCGTTGCCAGCAGCACCGGTTTGCCGCCGTGCACTTTGACGAGGGCGGTGATCTTGCCCAGATTGGCGACGGTCTCTTGTTGCGGCAGGCGGCGCAGCATGTCGTTGCCGCCGAGCGTGACCAGCACCAGCACCGGTTTGTGTTCTTCCAGCAATGCAGGCAACCGGCGTAGACCGGCCTCGCTGGTGTCGCCGTTCACGCCGCCGTTGATCACTCTCCAGCCGGTCTTTGCCGCCAGCAGGTTGGGCCATGCTTCCACCGGAGTGACGCCCGCGCCGGCGGTGAGGCTGTCGCCCAGCGCTAGCACGGTGCTGCCGGGTGGGATAGCCGTTTCCTGCGGCTTGCCGCAGGCGGTGCAGAGCGCAACAACGGCCAGCAGCAGGAGCAGACGGCGCAGCCGATTCATGTTGTCAGCCCTTCAAGCTCGTTGCGGATTTCCGCGAATAGCGGACGTTTATTTATTTCCGCATCGTTGCAACGCTGCTGCAAGGCGCGCAACGCGGCGAGAGTGGCTGCGGGGGCGTCATCGCAGCGCTCGATCAGTTCTTCCAGCAGGCAGCCGTAGGCGCGCACTTCGATGCGCTGCAACGCGGCGGCTTGCTGCGCATCCTGCGGCAGGAACGAAGCCGCGCCGAAATCGCCGAGCAGGCAATCGCCCGCGTCTTCCCACAGGATGTTGTGCGCGTACAGGTCGCCGTGGGTGATGCCTTGCGCGTGCAGATGTTCGGCCACGGCGGCGATGCCGAGTGCGATGTTCAATGCGGTGGATTGCGGGAATCGCAGCTCCGCCGGATAGATGTCGCGCGTGCACGATGCCAGGCTGGGCGGCCCGGCGAGGTTGCGGAAGCTGGGATCGATCAGCGACATCACCAGCCCCGGCGTGTGCTCGGGATGCGCGCTGATTTTGCCGATGACCGGGATGAGGCCGGGGTGCGATCCGGCGGCGAGGCTGGCAGCCTTCTCGCTGCGCGGCAGGCCGTCGCTGGTGAGTGCGCCCTTGAACATCTTCACCGCCACCGCTGCATCATGGGTTTGATGATGCGCGCGGTAGATCACGCCGGAGGCACCTTCACCGAGTTTGTGTTGCAACGATAGCGTGTGCCACTCGACTTGCGAGATGTGCAGATGTTGCAGCGCGGCGGCTTCGCGGCTGTCGCTGCACGGGTTGCCGGAATAGGCCAGCCAGGCCAGGCGCGGCATGGCGAACAGCCATGCGGGCAGTTGCTCGAAACGGTTGGCGGCGATGCGCAGCAGTTCCAGATTCTTGCAGGCGGCCAGTTCCGGCGGCAGCTGCTGCAACTGGTTGCCGGCCAGCATGAGCTTTTGCAAACGCGCGCAGTTGCCGAGTGCGGCGGGGACTTCGCGCAGGCGGTTGTCGGTGAGGATGAGCCAGCGCAATTTTGGCGGCAGGGCGGCGGCGGGCAGTTCTTCGATCTGGTTGGCCTTGAAGCCGATCATCTCCAGATTCGGGCAGCGCCCCAGCACTTCCGGCATGCGGGTGAAACGGTTGTCGGAGCAGAAGATGACGCGCAGCTGGTGCAGGCGCGGCAGCTCGTCGGGCAGGGTGGTGAGCGCATTGCCGGAGAGGTTGAGTATCTCCAGCGTATCGGCCAGCTGGTAGATCTCGGGCGGGAATGCGGTGAGGTCGCAGCTGAGGTCGAGACGTTTGATGCCGGCCAGTTCGCCGCTGCGTAATGCTGAGAGTGTGTGCATGGCGCAACTATACCGCAGCCTTGATGTGCCTTGATGCGGAGTGCTTTGCCGCGCGTTACTCTCGCGGTAGACTGCAAAAAAACAGTGCGACGAAACTAGTTCAGGCTTGCATAAGGAGAATGGTGTGGATAGCCCGACCGACCGGCAATCGCCGGAAAAGAAACTGACGCCCAGCGCCATCAGGAGCTTCCTGGATCAATACATCGTCGGCCAGGAGGATGCCAAGAAGACGCTCGCGGTGGCGGTGTATTCGCATTACCGCAAACTGGGCAGGCAGCAGCGGCTGGGCGAGGTAGTCAAAAGCAACGTCCTGCTGATCGGCCCCACCGGCACCGGCAAGACGCTGTTGTGCGAAACGCTGTCGCGCGTCGCGCGCGTGCCTTTCGTCACCGCCAACGCGACTTCGCTGGCGCAGTCGAAATATGTGAACGAGGAGATCGAGGCGCTGCTGCTGCGTCTGCTGGACAAGGCCGGCGGCGATCTGGCCAGGGCGCAGCAAGGCATCGTCTTCATCGACGAGATCGACAAGCTGAAAGCCATCGAGGGCGAACAGCGCGGCACTTCGGGCGAGCAGGTGCAGCATGCGCTGCTCAAGATCATGGAGGGCGTGCCGGTGCGGGTGGGGGCGCAGACTTTCGATACCACGCATGTGCTGTTCATCTGCGCGGGGGCGTTCGTCGGACTGGAGAACATCGCCGCCAAGAACCAGTCCTTCGGTTATATCGGCGTGGGCGTCGGCGAGGACGAGGAGATACTCGACCGCCTGAACAGCCGCGTGAAGCCGAACGACCTGTTCAAGTTCGGGCTGATCCCCGAATTCGCCGGGCGCCTGCCCATCATCGCCAACCTGGACAATCTTTCCAAGGATCAACTGGCGCGCATCATGGTCGAGCCGCGCAATTCGATCTACAGCCAGTTCCGCGAGATATTCAAGGAAGAAGGGGTCGAGCTGGATATCGCGGATATCGTGTTCCAGCAGATCGCCGAGATGGCGTTCGAATACAAGGTGGGCGCGCGCAGCCTGCGCGGCATCTTCGAGGAGATGCTGATGCCGGTGATGTACCAGGTGCCGGACCGACCCGATGTGCGCAAGGTGGTGATCAGGTCGCTGTTCGAAGAAGCAAGCCTGATCACGGCGGCATAGCGCCTTTGTCCGGGAGGGCTTGCTGAAGCCGGCCGGTTCGGTTTCATATTGCCGCAAGCCAAGGTAGCATTGGCGACAGTATCAAAAATAATAAACAGCCCGAACGGGTGGTGGGAGCGAGGCATGTCGGCACAAAGGATTCAGGGATATCCGGTGGTCATCATCGGCGCGGGACGCGGCGGTGCTGCGCTGCTGGAGATGTTTCTTCAGGACAGCATGGTCACGGTGGTGGCTGTTGCCGATCTGAGTCCGTATGCGCCCGGCATCGAGCTGGCCAGACAGCACGGCATCCAGACCTTCACCGACCCGGTGAAGGCGCTGCAAGTCGGCAAGGACTATCCCGATTGCATCGTCTACAACCTGTCGCACGATGACACCATCGCCGATTCGGCATTGAAGATATTCGGCGACAAGCGCGTGGCGAGCGGTTCCGAGGTCAAGCTGTTCTGGCAGATGGTGACCAGCCTGAAGCAGATCAAGGGCGAGCTGGAGAAGAGCCAGGGGCAGTTGCAGGCGATCATCAGCAACGTGATGGATGGCATCATCACCATCAACGAGCGTGGCGAGATCCAGGGTTTCAATCCGGCGGCGGAAAAGATATTCGGCTACTCCCAGCAGGAGGTGCTGGGGCAGAACGTGAAGCTGCTGATGCCGGAGCCGGATAAAAGCGCGCATGACGGTTACCTGAACAGGTATATGGATTCGGGGCGGGGGCAGATACTCGGCGTGCGCGGCCGCGAGGTGACTGCCGTGCGCAAGAACGGCGAAAAATTCCCGATGGAATTGTCGGCTTCCGAGATGCTGCTGGGCGGGCAGCGCTATTTCATCGGCATCGTCCGCGACATTACCGACCGCAAACGGGCGGAGGAGAAGATCGCCCATCTGGCGCATTTCGATTACCTGACCGACCTGCCGAACCGCGCTTCGTTCCTGGACAAGCTCGAACATTCCCTTGCGTTGGCCAAGCGCAGCAAGAACCGGGTGGCAGTCCTGTTCCTCGACCTCGATGGCTTCAAGCAGGTCAACGATACTTTGGGGCATGAGGCGGGCGACCTGTTGTTGAAGGGAGTGTCGAAACGGCTCAGGGAGACCATCCGCGCATGCGACACGGTGGCGCGGGTGGGCGGCGATGAATTCGTATTCGTGCTGGATGCCATCGGCTCGGACGAGAATGCCTCGCTGGTGGCGATCAAGATCATCGCCGCGCTGCTGGAACCGTTCGATCTGCACGGGCAGCGCGGCCAGGTGGGCGCCAGTATCGGCATTGCCATGTTCCCGGAAGATTCCGGTGATTCGCAAGAGCTCGTCAGACTGGCGGATGAGGGGATGTATCTGGCGAAGCAGAGCGGCAAGAATATCTGGAAGTTTTACAGCGACGTGGTAAAGAAAAAGACCGCCTGATCGTGTGGGTATCGGCATAGGCCGTTATATAGACCGTTTGGCATATACGCTTCCTCTTGATGGCACTGTAGTCTCGCGCCCGCTATTTAATCCGGGGAGATCGCAATGGGAGAGAGGGAGTCGCTCAGCCTGCAGGTGACGCTGGTCCGGCAGATGCAGGCCAGGGAAGGCCAGGCTGTCTGTTTTGCCACCAAGATCAGCAACGAATGCGATAACTCCGAGTGCTGCTGGCGCCACGATTGTTTCGACGAGGCGCTGGATCTGCGCCTGGCGCAAGCGGCGCGGCAGTAGGCATTTCCGCGTTTCCCAGGGGGCGGACGCCTATCGGGCGGCCATGCTTTGCGGTCGGCACAAGTTGCTTGACTCGAAATTATCGCCTCAGTACACTGCGCCGCGAATTTGAAACACGATTCTTGTTGTCGAGAATCACAGCACAATCTGAAAAAGGCAAACCTGTCGAAAGTCAGGGACGCAAAATTACCGGTCTAAGGGGCTACGGCACTATGACAGCGGGATCGCCAGATAAAACGCGCAAGCCATTGCGCGTTGCTTCTGTTGTACTCCCCTTTCTCTGAAGTCTCCTCCAGTCTGTTTATTTTGCTCCCGCTACAAGACCCGGGTCCCTGTTCGGCTGTGCTGCGTGTTTAACCGCTGCAGCGGTGCGCGTTATTTCATCGCTTCGATCGCGATATCGGCATGAACGGGAGGCAGTATGCAGAATGGCAATTTGGTCTCCATCGGGACGTTGGGTCTTTCGGGCTCCGAAGTGATGGTGCTTAAAAGCATCAGCGCCATGACTTTGGGGCGCAAACAAGGCGGGTATGCGGTGAACCACACGGCCGAGGTGGATGGCTGCGACATCGTCATCGTCAACGTCGACGATGCCGAGGCGGTAATCAAGTGGCGCACGCTGGCGGTGCTGCCACGGCCGCCGATGATCCTGCTGTATGCCAAAGAGCCCCCTGTCGATCCGGCCCAGCATTATCTGTTGCGCCCGTTCGGGCCGACGAAGTTGCTGTTGTCGCTCGACAGTATCTCCAACGGACTGCGCGAATCGGCGCAGGTCTGGAAGAAGCCCACCTTGAGTCAGGCTGTCCCGGCCAATGCGGAAACCTCCTGCCGGGCGCTGGTGGTGGATGACAGCCCGACCGTATGCAGGCAGCTCGAATTGGAGTTGGGCAATTTCAATATCCAGGTCGATACCGCCGAGTCAGGCGAGCGCGGCCTGGAGTTGCTGTCGCTGAGCCAATATGACCTCATCTTCCTTGATGTGGTGCTCCCCGGCACCGATGGCTACCAGGTGTGCAAAGACATCAGGAAGAACCCGAGAACCAAGCAGACGCCGGTGATCATGCTGACCAGCAAATCGTCGCCATTCGATCGCGTGCGCGGCTCGTTGGTCGGGTGCAGCGCCTACCTGACCAAGCCGGTGGACTACAACGCATTCCGTGAGACGGTAGAGAAGTACGTGAAAGTTGAAACAGCGTAATGACGCGAGCCTGCGCGCTGAAGTGATGTATCGATAAACCTTGAAGGAGTGGAAAAATGGCAAAGAAAGCACTGGTGGTAGACGATTCCGCAGCCGATCTGGCGAATATCAAATCGGTACTGGCCGATGCAGGCTGCATCGTCGTCACTGCGACCAACGGCGGCGAAGCGGTCGCCAAGGCCAAAACCGAAAAGCCCGGCATCATCTTCCTGGATGTGGTGATGCCGGACATGGACGGTTACGAGGCGTGCCGCTTGCTGGCGCAGGACGGCGATACCAAAGGCATCCCGGTGGTGTTCGTCACCAGCAAGGGGCAGAAGGCGGACAAGGTCTGGGGCGAGTTGCAGGGCGCCAAAGGCCATGTGAGCAAGCCTTATACCGCGGATCAGATCATCGATCAGCTGAAGAGCCTGGCAGCCTGAGCTGACGATCACCGATGGAACCATCCGCGAATCTATCCGATGCCGCAAACCGCAGCGGATCGGTGCAGTGGTTGCAGCCCGGCGATGCCTTGGCGTGCTTTGAGCCGCCCGAAGGGCTGCATCAGGCCGTTGCCGGCAAGGTGCAGAAAGAGGTGCGGGCGCGCTACGGCTTCCGCGTCGGCGCACTGGGGCTGCTGATCGATCCCGGCACCGGCAGCGAAGTCGTGCCGGTTTCCTCGGTCACGCCATTGCCGGATGCGCCGCGGGGTTTCCTTGGGTTGGTCAACCTGCGCGGCAACCTGGTGCCTTTGTACGAATTGCATGTGCTGCTGGGAGGCGACAGGCGGCAAGCGGATGCAGGAATGATGGTGCTGGTTTTCGGCCAGGGCGAGCAGGCGGTGGGTGTGGTGATCGACGGTTACCCGGTCGCGCTCAATCAGCTGTCGCAGCTGCACAGCGTGCCGCAGTTGCCCGACGCACTGCAGGCACATGTGTCTGCGGGCTATATGCAGGACGGGGTGGTTTGGCTGGAGTTCGACCACGGCGCTTTCTTTGACGAGGCTTGCCGTGATTACGTTTGACGAAATTGCGAAGTTCAATTGAAGCAGGAGGTGTCATGAAGTTTATCAACTTAACCATCAGGGCGAAGATCACGATGCTGGCTGTGATCGCCGTGCTCTTTCTTGTTGTCGTGGGCCTGGTCGCGAATCAGACGATCGGAACGCTGTCGAAGGTCTCCCGTGACGCGACGGAAAAGACCTCCGTTTCCCTTGAGCTGCTGGCCCTGGCGGCGCAAACGCGCGGTAACTTCCGTTCGCAGGTGCAGGAGTGGAAGGATATTCTGCTGCGCGGCAACGATGCCGAGCTGTATGCCAAATATTTCGAGGCATTTGAAAAACGCTATGCAGATGTGCAAAAGGGCCTCTCCGACATCTTGAAAGTGGCCACCGCAGCCGGCCAGACAGAGCTGATAACGGCCAAGGAGATCGAAGAGCTGCGCAGAGCCCACGAGAACATGCATGCACAGTATCTGGCGGCGCTGAAGAACTACAACCCGGCGCATGCCACTGCCGGCCAGGAGGTGGACAGATTGGTGCGCGGTCTGGACCGCCCCTTGCATGAAGGTATTAACGCGCTGGCGGCGAAGATCGCCGATGCCGCGCACAAGGAATCGGCGGCGGTGAAAGTCCAGGTGGAGAGCGAGTCGGATGCCGCGTTGCACGTGACGATCGCCGCGTTGCTGGTCGCGCTGGCGTTGCTGGCGGCACTGGCGGTGCTCATCACGCGCGGCATTATCCGCAACCTGAACTCCCTGCAACAGACGATCGCCGACATCAACCACGGTAACTTCGACGTGCGTGCGAGAACCGACGGCAAGGACGAACTGGCGGTGCTGGCCAAGGCGTTCAACGAGCTGCTGGATAACCGCGTGGCCACCACGGCGCGAATCCAGAAGGAGAACGAACAGCTGAATGAGTCGATCCTGAACCTGCTGCGTGCGGTGGCTGTGCTCTCCAGGAAGGACCTGACCGTCAAGGTGCCGGTGTCCGAGGACGTCACCGGCGCAGTGTCTGACGCGTTGAACCTGCTCTCCGGCGAAACCGCCAAGGTGTTGCAGGACGTGTCGAACATCTCCGCCGATGTGACTTCCGCTTCGCTGAAAGTGCAGCAGCAGTCGGACAGCATGCTGCTGGCAGCCGAGGACGATCGCGCTGAGGTGGATCGCGCGGCGCAAGTGCTTTCTTCCGCCGCGCAGGCGCTGGACCAGATCGCCGAACTGGCGCGTCTGTGCAATACCGAGGCGGATGCTGCCATCAAGACTACCCAGGTGGCGCTGGCGTCCGTGAACAACACGGTCTCAGGCATCAACAGCACGCGTGACGTGATTCGCGAAACCGAGAAACGGATCAAGCGATTGGGTGAGCGCTCGCAGGAGATTTCCGGCGTGGTCAGCCTGATCAACGTGATCGCCGAACGTACCCACATTCTGGCTCTGAACGCCAGTATGCACGCGGCTTCCGCGGGTGAGGCCGGCCGCGGCTTCGCGGTGGTGGCGGACGAGGTGCAGCGCCTGGCGGAGAATGCGCGCCAGGCGACGCAACAGATCTCGGCGCTGGTGAACAACATCCAGATCGAGACCGCGGATACGGTGAGCACCATGAACGATGCGATCACGCAGATCGTCGAGGGCAGTCGTCTGGCCGAGCAGGCGGGGCAGCAGATGCATCTGACCCAGCAGACGACCGCCGATCTGGTGGCATCGGTCAAGCAGATCGCGGCCAGCTCCGAAGTGCAGGCCAAAGCTGGTCAGGAACTGCTGGAGCGCGCCGAGACGCTGAAGAAGAGCAGCCGGCAGGCGACTGATCGTTTGCAGGAGCAGTCGAGTCACTCCAACAGTCTGGTGGAGTACGCCAAACAGTTGCTGGCCACGGTGCGCGTGTTCAAGCTGCCTGCTTGATGTCATCCGCCATCCTCCAATCCGGCAGCGGCAACATGCGGCTTGACGAGCAGCTGCAGCAGTTCGGCCGTCTTGCAGCCGATGCGCTGGACGAGCTGATGATGCTCGCGGTATCCGGCGCGGCTGCGCAGGAGCATGCCGAAGCGGCAGGACAGATGTTGCAAGGGTATGGCGAACTGGTGCAGTTTATCGGACAAACGGCAGCGGACTGTGGCTTGAACGGGTTGCAGGCAGTGTGCGTCTTGATCGAAACGAACTTGCTGCTGTTGCGTGAAGAGAACCGGGCGCTGAGTGCGGACGAGCATGCGCTGCTGGAAGGTTGGCCGATGCTGTTGTACGGCTATATGTCCGGCAACGCTGACCAGGAGTCGAGTGCAGCCTTGCTGCAAAACCTGGCGGCGACCTGGCCGCTCACCCTGACCGGCGAAGCGGCCGCGGAAACGCTGGAGCAGCTGACCGGACAAGCCGGGGCATCTGCAATGGCCGGCGAGGTTCCCGGCAGTGCCGCGGCACAGCAGGTCGAGCGCGAGATGCTGTCCATCCTCGCCGCTGAACTGGGGCAGATGGGCGATCAGTTCAGCATCGGGCAAGCCCTGGCCGCGCAGGATACGGAAGAGCAGCAGCAAGCCATCCTGGACAACTATGGCGATTTCCTGGAACGGCTGCAATTGACTGCCGAATCGGTCGGCCTGGTCGCGCTGGGTGCACTGCTCGCACGCTTGCACCAGCAAATTGACGTATTGCCATCCACCCTGTCCGGGCCGCAATTGCTGTTGCTGCAACAACTACCCGAGCGGCTGGCAAGCTATCTGGCCGACCCCTGCGCCGAAGATGCGACGGCGTCGTTGGCAGCGTTGTTGGCGGATGCCGCATGGCCGTCGCCCATCACGGCGGCTGTTGCGGCGGAATGGCAAGGCGCGCTGGCCAATGTGCAACTGACCGACAGCATGGCGCAGGCGCCGGAGCGCGCCAGCCGCGCCGAAAAAGAAGACGTGTCGCTGGCGTTGCCGGACGACGTCAATGCCGATCTGCTCGACGGGCTGCTACAGGAGCTCCCGGTGCAGGTGGCCGCATTCACCGCGGCGATCGCGCATATCGCCGGCGGTCAAGGTAATTTGAGCGATGCGGAGCAGGCGATGCGCGCCGCCCACACCCTCAAGGGCGCGGCCAATACCGTGGGCGTGCATGGCATCGCCAACCTGACCCATCATCTGGAAGACATCCTGGTGGCGCTGATCGCCGCCGGCAAGATGCCGCCGCGCGCCTTGGCCGACGTGCTGATCAATGCCGGCGACTGCCTGGAATCGATGAGCGAGTTCCTGCAGGGCACCGGCCCGGCGCCGGAACATGCGCTGGAGGTGTTGCAGGAGGTGCTGGATCAGGCCAATCGTATCGACCGTGAAGGGATAGATGCCGCCGCGACGGAATTGGCCGCTGCGGAGTTGCCACTTGCAGCCGAAGCCCGGGCAGAGCCGCCCGGCATGGAGCGCAAGGCGGATGAGCCGGCTCCAACGGTCGAGCAGGCGCTGCGCGTGCCCGCCCCGCTGGTGGACGAGTTGCTGCGCCTGGCCGGCGAGACGCTGATCTCCAATTCGCAGATCCAGGAGTATCTGAGCCAGTCCATCGCCCAGGCGACGATCATCCGCAAACAACATCAGCTGTTCCAGCAACTGGTTGCCGAGCTGGAAGACCTGGTCGACATCCGCGGCATCAATTCGCCAAACCAGGCGGCTGCGCACGGCAACGGTTTCGATGCGCTGGAATTCGAACACTACAGCGAACTGCACACCATCAGCCGCCGGCTGATCGAGGCGGCCACCGACGCGCAGGAAATGACCGGCGTGGTGGAAGGGCAACTGGCCGCACTGGACGATCTGCTGGAAGAGCAGCGGCGCCTGCAAATGGCCAACCAGCATGCGGTGATGCGCACGCGCATGGTGGCGGTGAGCAGCGTGATCTCGCGCTTGCAGCGCGGCGTAAGGCAGACAGGCCGCCTGCTCGACAAGACAGTCGAGCTCAGCATCAAGGGCGAGCACACCACCATTGACAGCCATGTGCTGAACGACCTGATGGACCCGCTGATGCATATCCTGCGCAATGCGGTGGACCACGGCATCGAAGCGCCCGCTGTGCGCGTCGCCGCGGGCAAGCCGGCGCACGGGCGCATCGAGTTGAGCTTCGCGCGCGAAGGCAATTCGATCGTGGTGCGCTGCCGCGATGACGGCGCCGGGCTGGATTACGCGTCGATCCGCCGCATCGCCGAACGCAAAGGCATGCTCAAGCCCGAGCACGACCACACCGAGGACGAGCTGGCGCGGCTGGTGCTGGCGCCCGGCTTCTCCACCCGCGAGGAGGCTTCGCAAGTGTCCGGTCGCGGCGTCGGCATGGACGTGGTCTACAGCCGCGTGCAGGCGATGAAAGGCATGCTGGCGCTGAATTCGCAGACCGGACAGGGGCTGAGCGTCGAGCTGCGCCTGCCTGCCGCCTTGCTGGCCACCCACACCCTGATCGTGCGCCAGCGCGACCGGCGTTTGGCCATCTCCAGCCGCGGCGTCGAGGACATCCGTTATGCCACACGCGACCAGATCGTCGAGATCGGCGCGCGCCAGTTCTTCCGCGAGGGTGAGAAACTGTATGCGCTGGCCAGGCTGGAGGAATTGCTGACGATGGCGTACGACCGCCGCGTCAAGGACCGGGAAGGCTTCCCCGTGTTGCTGACCCGGCTGGATGACGGCACGGTCAGCGCGGTGCAGGTGCAGGAGATGCTCGACAGCCGCGAAGTGGTGATGAAGAAGTTCGGCCGTTATGTGCCGCGCTCGCAAGGGGTGATCGGCGCGGTCATCCTCGGCGACGGCGGCGTGGCACCGGTGATCGACCTGGTCGACCTGCTGCGTGCGCCGGTACAGCGCACACTGGCCGGGCAGGACGAGGTTGCGGCCGACGAGAAACATGCGGCGAGCGACAATCCGCGCGCGCTGGTGGTCGACGATTCGCTCTCCGCCCGGCGCGCGCTGGCGCAGGTGATGCGCGACGCCGGCTACGATGTGCGCATGGCCAACGACGGGCTGGATGCGGTGAACATGCTGGAGAAGTTCTCTCCCGACATCATCCTCTCCGACATGGAGATGCCGCGCATGAGCGGCATCGAGCTGACCGCCAACGTGCGGCGCTCGGCACGCACCAAGCACATCCCGGTGATCATGATCACCTCGCGCTCGACCGAGAAGCACCGCCAGATGAGCGCGGCAGCCGGGGTCGATGTGCACATGGTCAAGCCGTTCAACGACGAGACGTTGTTGCAGCATGTTTCCCGGCTGACCACGCGATGAATACGCTCGCACCTGTCCGCCATACCATCAGCACCACTTCCGCGCTGCTGAGGTTCTCCGGTCTGTATCTCGCGTTGCCGCAGCAGGAGATCCTCGCCATCGAGGCGATGGCCGAGATCGATCCGCACGAGGCGGAGCCGCACAGCATCGGCTGGCTCACCCACGCGCAGCAGCGCTGGCCGGTCTATTGCCTGTCCGCGGAGTTGGCGCTGCTCACCGCCGTGCCCGGCGAGCGCCGCGTCTGCGTGCTGCTGGGAGCCGAAGATGGCTGCGTCGGGATCGTGTGCGATGAGATCAGCATCGAGCAGACGCTGGATCAGCGGCATGAGCTGCCGCCGGCCATGTGCGTCCCGCACACGCCGGTGCAGGGGCTGGTCGTGCTGGGTGAAGACCGGATCGCCTGCGTGAGCGATGCAACACGTTTGGCTGCGTACGTAGCCGGAGCGGTGGTGGCGTGATGGCGGCAGTCCAGCTTTCCGCACAAGCCCCCGACGCCTGGTTGCTGGATTTCGGCCAGTCGTTCCGCGCGGCAGTGGGCAAGCGGGTGATGGTGCAGATCATCGACGATCCCAAGCTGCATGCGGTGCCGCGCACGCCGGCGTATTGCCGCAGCACCGTGCTCTGGCAAGGGCGGGTGTTGCCGGTGATGGACATGGCGGCACGCCTGGGCGGAGCGCCACAAGCGCCGCGGTTGCTGGCGATCGCGGCTTATCACGACCAGACGGACAAGAGCACGCGCTTCGGTGCATTGCTGCTGGATGCACTGCCTGCCGCAATCGTGGTGGGGGATGCGAAATCGTGCCCGTTACCCGAACAATCGACAGCTTGGGACAATCTCTCCCTGTCCTGTTTCGA
Source organism: Sideroxyarcus sp. (assembly GCA_035299445.1). Taxonomy (GTDB): domain Bacteria; phylum Pseudomonadota; class Gammaproteobacteria; order Burkholderiales; family Gallionellaceae; genus Sideroxyarcus. The sequence continues at coordinate 17,531 of DATGWO010000011.1, read as the reverse complement.
GTATCAGGGAGCGGCTGTTCCGGTGTTGCATCTGGCCAGGGTGTTCGCGCACTCCTAGGCTTTACGCCGTACGCTGGAAGGACAGGCTGAGCCGCTGGATCATGGCTTCTTCATCGGCGGGAACCAGCAGGACTGGTTTGGATTTGCCGCCTTCGATTCTTGTGGCTGCGCTGAAGTTGGCCTTGGCGTCCAGTGAGAATCCCAGAAAATCCAGCGGGGTGCAGATCGCCTCGCGTATCTGCGGAGCATGTTCACCGATACCTCCGGTAAAGACGAGCGCATCGATGCCGCCGCATTTGGCTGCCAGACTGCCGATAGCCGCGCGCACCTGGCGGCAGAAATAATCCACCGCGAACCGTGCCGGCGCACTGCCGCTGGCAAGCAACTCGCTCATCTCGCTGCTCTCGCCGTCCGATAACGCCAGCAACCCCATGTGATGGAACACGATGTCGCTCAGCTGCGCGGCATCGTGGTGCTTGGCCAGTTCCAGCATCACGCCGGGGTCGAGGTCGCCGCTGCGGGTGCCCATCGCAATGCCGCCGGCCGGGGTGTAGCCCATGGTGGTGTCGACCGACTGCAGGTCCTCCAGCAGGCACAGGCTGGCGCCGCTGCCGAGGTGGGCGATGACGATACGGCCGCGCGCCGTATCGCCGAGCAGACCGGGAAGCAGGCCGGCGATGTGGGCGTAATTGAGGCCGTGGAAACCGAAGCGGCGCAAGCCGAAACGCTGCGGGATCGGCAGGCGTTTGGACAGTTCCGGCAGGGTGCTGTGGAACGCGGTGTCGAAGCAGGCAACCTGCGGCACGTCGAAACGCTGGCGGCACAGGTCCAGCCCCAGCAGGTTGCCGGGCAGGTGCAGCGGCGCGAGGTGGATGATGGATTCCAGCCGCGCCCGCTCCGCTGCATCCACCGTGCGCGCGGCATCGACGATGTCGCCGCCGTGCACGAAGCGGTGGCCGATGATGTCCGGCGCATGGCCGTGCAGGTCGCGCATCAGCAGGTCGAACGCGGGCGCATGGTCGCGCAGATGCTCATAGCGGAAGTTCCGCCGCGAGCCGTCCGCGCCGAACAGGCTGGCCTTGATTGAGGAGGAGCCGCTGTTGATGGTTAGGACGGTAGGCATCAATACGGCCAGGTCCAGCCATCCACTTCCGGCAGATCCACACCGTGTTCATAGGCGTAGTTGCGGCACTCGATCTGCCGGTTCAGCATCTGCTCCTTCACATGCGCACCGGCCACATGCAGCGCCGGCAGCCGGTCGATGATGTCGATCACCAGACTGAAGCGGTCGATCTGGTTCTGGATGGCCAGTTCCAGCGGCGTGTTGATGCTGCCTTTCTCCTTGTAGCCGCGCACATGCCAGTTCTTGTGGTTGTTGCGGCGATAGGCCAAGCGGTGGATCAGCCAGGGGTAACCGTGGAAGTTGAACATCACCGGCTTGTCCAAGGTGAACAGGCCGTCGAAGTCCTTGTCGGCCAGACCGTGCGGGTGCTCGCTGGCGGGGGTGAGCTTGTACAGATCGACCACGTTGACGAAGCGCACCTTGAGGTCGGGGAAATTCTCGCGCAGCAGCACGACCGCGGCCAGCGCTTCCTTGGTCGGGATGTCGCCGGCGCTGGCGATCACCACATCCGGTTCGCTCCCTTGGTCGTTGCAGGCCCAATCCCAGATGCCGATGCCTTTGGCGCAGTGTTTGGCGGCGGCGTCCATGTCGAGGTATTGCAGGTGCTTCTGTTTGTCGCACACGATCACGTTGATGTAGTTGGTGCTCTTCAGGCAATGGTCGGCCACCGACAGCAGGCAGTTCACGTCGGGCGGCAGGTAGATGCGGGTGACCTCGGGGCTCTTGTTCACCACCACGTCGAGGAAGCCGGGGTCCTGGTGGGTGAAGCCGTTGTGGTCCTGCCGCCACACGGTGGAGGTGATCAGCAGGTTGAGCGACGAGATCGGCGCGCGCCAGGGCACGTCCTTGCTCATCGCCAGCCACTTCGCATGCTGGTTGAACATCGAGTCGATCACATGCACGAACGCTTCGTAGGTAGAGAAGAAGCCGTGGCGGCCGGTGAGCAGATAGCCTTCCAGCCAGCCTTCCAGTGTGTGCTCGGACAGCATCTCCATCACACGCCCGTCCGGCGACAGCTCGCCGCCGCCGGCGTCTTCCGGCAGGTAGTCGGCCAGCCAAGTCTTTTTGCTGACCTCATAGACGTTGTCCAGTTTGTTCGAGCTGTTTTCGTCCGGTCCGAACACGCGGAAGTTGCCCATGTTGTTGCGCATGATGTCGCGCAGGAATTTGCCGAGCGGACGGGTATTTTCGGCGCTGGCCGTGCCGGGTTTCTTCACCTCGATCGCGTAGTCCCTGCTGTCCGGCATGTGCAGCGCCTTGCGCAGCAGGCCGCCGTTGGCGTGGTGGTTGGCGCTCATGCGGCGGTCGCCTTTGGGTGCCAGAGCTTTCAGTTCAGGACGCAGCGTGCCGTTCGCATCGAACAATTCGGATACCTTGTAGCTGTTCAGCCATTCCTCCAGTTTGGCGAAATGCTCCGGCGTCTTCACGTCGCCGATCGGCACCTGGTGCGCGCGCCAGAAGCCTTCCACCTTCTTGCCGTCCACTTCCTTGGGGCCGGTCCAGCCTTTGGGCGAGCGCAGCACGATCATCGGCCAGCGCGGGCGCAGCGGTTTGCCGCTGCTGCGCGCCTCGGTCTGGATGCGGCGGATCTCCAGCACGCAGGCTTCCATCGTCTCCGCCATCCTGGCGTGCATCTCCAGCGGGGCGCTGCCCTCAACGAAATGCGGCGTCCAGCCGTAGCCCTTGAACAGGTTCTCCAGCTCCTCGTGCGAGATGCGCGACAGCAGGGTCGGGTTGTTGATCTTGTAGCCGTTCAGGTGCAGCACCGGCAGCACCGCGCCGTCGCGGATGGGGTTGAGGAATTTGTTCGAGTGCCACGAAGTCGCCAGCGGTGCGGTCTCGGATTCGCCGTCGCCCACTACCACGGTGACGATCAAATCGGGATTGTCGTAGGCCGCGCCGAAGGCGTGCGACACGCTGTAGCCGAGTTCGCCGCCCTCGTGAATGGAGCCGGGCGTCTCCGGCGTGCAGTGGCTGCCGATGCCGCCGGGGAAGGAGAACTCCTTGAAGAAGGAGCGCATGCCCTCGATGTTCTCGCCCTTGTTCGGATACACCTCGCTGTAGCGGCCTTCCAGATACACCGGCGCCAGCACGCCGGGCGCACCGTGGCCGGGACCGGCCATGAAGATCGCATCCAGGTCGTACTTGTTGATCAGGCGGTTCATGTGGATGTAGGTGAACGCCAGGCCGGGGCTGGCGCCCCAGTGGCCGAGCAGGCGGTTCTTGATGTGTTCGGGTTTGAGCGGTTCTTTCAGCAGCGGATTGTCGCGCAGGTAGATCATGCCGGCGGCGAGATAGTTGCAGGCGCGCCAGTAGGCGTGCATGAGTTCGATTTCTTTGCTGGACAAGGGGGCGATTTGATGAGAGTTCATGGCGTCCATCCTTTTTTGTTCTTGGAAGGGAGTTGCGGCCGGGGCAAATAAGATCATGGTCGTTTCCGCAGGTTGCAATCATACGACGATACCGGAGTGCGCAAGTGCGGGTTCGGCGGCAAGTGAACGCCGTATTGACGATTGCGGGCAGTTATGCGCCGGAGGGCGTGACACAGATCAGTGTGCCTGCCGCGCATAACTGACGGTCAACATCTCCCACTGGTGTCCATCCGGTTCGTTCCAATAGATCATGCGGCCGCCGAATTCCGTGTTGATGCGCATGTCCTCCGGGCCGCGCACTTCACTGCGATACTTGATGCCGGCGGCCTTGATGCGATCGAGTATGGCATCGAATTCCGTCTCGCCGACGCGGAAGCAGAAGTGCTCGACGGGAAAATCCTCCTGAGTGTCGATGAAGTCGAGGGTCAGCCCGTCGTTGATGTAGACCGGGGCAAACAGCCCCGCAGCTGCGGCGTCATAGGGAACGCCGAGCAGCTCTCCGAGCAGTTTGGCCGACGCAGCCTTGTCGTGCGTTGATACGATGAAATGATCGAGCTGTATCGACATGGCAGTCTCCTCAATCGGGTGCGGGGCTGGCGGGCAGCTACCGCTTCAAACGGGCGTCCGGCGGGGTTTCGCGTTGTTACCTGGCCTGCTGCTCGACCGCCTTGCGCTGTGTTTCATCGGCTTTTTGCATTTCAGAGTCGAGTGCTTTCGCCTTGTCGAGCACGCTGCGCTGTTCTTCGAGCATCTTCGGTGCGGGCGACTGGTTGTCGTTCGGACTGCATGCGCCCAGCAGCAGGAGCAGGCATAGCGCGGAGAGGCAACGGTTCATGGTGTACTCCTTAGTCGCTGGGAAGGCTGGTGCCGATGGGGCGGGCGAAGATTTCGTCGACGCGGTTCTTGTCCATGTCCACCACCTCGAAACGCCAGCCGTTCCAATCGAAGGTCTCGGCCTTCTTCGGGATGCGGCCGACCGCGGTGATCACGAAGCCGCCGACGGTGTGGTAGTTGCCGAGATCTTCTTCCGGCAATGAAGTGAGGCCGAGCTTCTCCTTCATCTCGTCCAGCGGCAGCAGGCCGTCGAGCAGCCAGGAGCCGTCTTCGCGCTGCACTGCGAGCGGCATCTCGTCCACCGAGCTGGGCACGTCGCCGACCACGGCGGAGAGCAGGTCGCTCATGGTGACGAGGCCTTCGGCCTGGCCGAACTCGTTGACCACCACGGCGAGGTGGGTCTTCTGCTTGCGGAAGAACTCGAGCACGCCGATGAGCGACTGGGTGTTGGGGATGAAGTGGATGGCATGCGTCGGCAGTTTGCCGAGGTCGAGCTGTTCGCCCGTCAGCATGTGTTGCAGCAGCTCGCGGCTTTCGATGTAACCCACCAATTGGCCGATGCCGCCCTTGCACACGAGGAAGCGCGAGACGCGCTGCGTCTTGATCTTGTCCAGATTGACCTGGCTCGGCGCCAGCAGGTCGAGATGGATGATGGCGTTGGCCGGCGTCATCACGCTGGCCACCTTGCGGTCGTCGAGGCGGAACACGTTGCCCAGCAGCTGGCCGGCGGTCTCGTCCAGCCCGCCGTCGCGGCGTCCGGCGGCGATCATGGCGCGGATCTCGTCGGCGGCGACATGGGCGGCGCTCTCCTTGAACGGGAACAGCGCGAGCAGTCTTTCGCTGGCGACCGACAGCGCCCAGATGAACGGGCGCGCCAGCCTGGCGAACATCGCCATCAGCGGCGCGAGCAGCGAGGCGATGGTCTCCGGCTTGGCCAGCGCGATGCGCTTGGGGATGATCTCGCCGATGACGATGGTGGCGAAGGTGATGCTGCCGACCACCAGTAGCAATGCCAGCGGATATTTGGCGGCGGCCAGCCAGGCGACGTCGCTTTCGATGAAGGCTTCGATGCGCGGCACCCACATCGATTCGCCGAACACGCCGAGCAGGGTGGCCAGCGCGGTGAGGCCGGTCTGGGTGGCGGCGAGCAGGCGCGACGGCTGGTTGCGCAGTTCGGCGGCGATGCGCGCGCCTTCGTTGCCGGCCTCGGCCATCTGGGTGAGGATGGCGATGCGGCTGGCGCCGATGCTCATCTCGGACATGGCGAAAAAGCCGCTGAGCAGGATCAGCAGTACGAGTATCCAGATTTCCATGGTTGACCCCTTAGGGAGAGCTTAGATCTTGCCGGTATCTTGGTCGTGGCCGTGCTTCTTGTAAAGCAGTCCCATGAGGCCGGTCATCAGCAGGCCGAACACGACGATGATGGTGTAGATGGAGAAGTCGAGTTTTTCCATCAGTGCATACAGCCCCAGCATGAGGAAGATGCTGATGTTCTCGTTGAAGTTCTGCACCGCGATGGAGCGGCCGGCGCCCATCAGCAGGTGGCCGCGGTGTTGCAGCAGCGCGTTCATCGGCACCACGAAGAAGCCGGCCATCACGCCGATGGAGATGAGCAGCAGGATGGCGAGCAGCGGATGGGAGACCGGGATCATCGCCAGCACCATGATGCCCATGCCGATGCCGACCGGCAGGACGTTCACCGCGTGTTCCAGTTTGACGAAGCGCGCGGCGAGGACGGAGCCGATGGCGATGCCGACGGCGACCCAGGCGGTGAGCTTGGCCGCCTCGCCGATGCTGTAATGCAGCGCCACCGCCGCCCAGGCCAGCACCAGCAGGCGCAAAGTCGCGCCGGCCCCCCAGAACAGGGTGGTCACGGCGAGCGACACTTGGCCCAGCGGGTCTTTCCACAGCAGGATGAAGCAGTGCCAGAAATCCTTGAGCAGGAACAGCGGGCTGCGGCTGAGCGGTTTGTGCTCGATGGGCACTATCGGGATGTAGAGGTTGATCAGTGCTGCCAGCATGTAGATGAAGAAGATGATGAAGATCGCCATCTCGGCGGGCGACACGAAGGCCGGCACATGCAGGCTCTGCATGATGGCATGGGCGATGCCGGGGGTGATCAGCATGCCGCCGACCACCGCGCCGAGGATGATGGCCGCGACGGTGAGACCTTCCATCCAACTGTTGGCCCACACCAGTCTTTCATGTGGCAGGTATTCGGTGAGGATGCCGTATTTCGCCGGCGAGTAAGCGGCGGCGCCGAAGCCGGCGAGGCCGTAAGCGAGCAGCGGATTCACACCCACCAGCATGGCGAGGCAGCCGGCCATCTTGATCGCATTGCTGATGAACATCACGCGCCCCTTGGGCAGCGAGTCGGCGAAGGCGCCGACGAAAGGCGCAAGGATGATGAAGGAGAGGATGAATGCCTGCTGCAGCACCGGCGTGTGCCAACCCGGAGCATGCACTTGTTTCAACAGGGCGATGGCGGCGAACAGCAGTGCGTTGTCGGCAAGCGCGCTGAAGAACTGCGCTGCCAGGATGGTGTAGAAGCCGCGATTCACTTTTGGTTTTCGTTTGATGGACGGCGTTTTATAACACGAAAATATGAGGCCCGCACCTCCGACACGTTACTGATGGAACAACTAGCCATTCGACTAGGCGAGCCAACGACGCTCGCCAAGTCGCTGGTTATGGCGTAGCCAGCCGATTGCGGGAGGAGGCGCCAAGCAGCCATTCCCGCTCCAAATGCTTCGCATCGCCGTGTCATGGCTGCTATCATTCGCCGCAGTTTAATTGGCCATTCCGCATACCATCCATGTCCCGCCCGATACAAGCCCGCATCGACACTTCCGCCTTGCAGAACAACCTGCGCGTGGCGCGCCGTCTCGCCTCCAGCCGCATCATGGCGGTGATCAAGGCGAATGCGTACGGCCATGGGCTGATGCGTGTGGCGGAGGCGCTGGGCGAGGCAGAAGGATTTGCGCTGCTCGATGTGCGCGATGCCATCACGCTGCGCGAAGCTGGGTTTCGCCAGACCATCCTGTTGCTGGAGGGATTCTTTTCGGCGGACGAGCTGCCGCTATTGGCCGAATATGAATTGAGCAGCGTCATTCACAGCGCGCAACAGCTTGCCATGCTCGATGCTTATCCGCGTCGCGGCGGTTTGTCCGTCTGGCTGAAGATCAATACCGGCATGAACCGCCTGGGCTTCGCGCCCGAGCAGGTGCCGGCGGTGATGGAAAAACTGAAGTCGCATGCCGCGATACGCGACGTCACTCTGATGACCCACTTCTCCCATGCCGATGAGGCGGAAGGTGTGGCGGAACAACTCGAGCGCTTCAAAGGACTGACTGCCGCTTATCGCGCACCGCGTTCCCTGGCCAACTCCGCCGCCTTATTGCGTTACCCGTCCACCCACAGCGAATGGGTGCGTCCCGGCATCATGCTTTACGGCGCATCGCCGTTCGCCGACAAGAGCGCGGCAGAGCTCGGCTTGCGCCCGGTGATGACGCTGAGCAGCGAGATCATCTCGGTGCGTGAAATCAGAACGGGCGACCGGGTCGGCTATGCCGGTTTGTTGCGTGCCGACAGGGCGATGCGCATCGGTACCGTTGCCTGCGGTTATGCCGACGGCTATCCGCGCCATGCGCCGACCGACACGCCTATCCTGGTGAACGGACAGCGCACGCGCACCTTGGGGCGCGTGTCGATGGATATGCTGAGCGTGGATTTGAGCGCCTTGCCGGATGCCGATGTCGGCACACGCGTCACCTTGTGGGGCGAAGGTTTGCCGGTGGAGGAGGTGGCGCGGGCCAGCGGCACCATCAGCTACGAATTGCTGTGCGCGCTCGCCGCGCGGGTTCCCGTCATCGCGGTGTGACGGCAACCCGCAGGCGACGCGGAAGTGCGAAGCCTGGTTGTTCTTCCTGTTTTTTCGAATATCTTCCCGATGCGCGGTGGTGCTGTCTGCCGGGATCGGGCTGGCTGATTCTGTGGTGTCCTCGACAGGAATCGAACCTGTAATTGCCCCTTAGGAGGGGGCGGTTATATCCATTTAACTACGAGGACATGCTTGATTGATGCGGAAGCGCGCGCATTCTAACGTAAAATCCATCTCCCGCTGGTCCGGCTCGAGGAGCGCAAGATGAAATGGTTGATCCTGCTGGGATTGTTTGCTGCGCTGGCGATGCTGGTGAGCCAGATGGTGCGTGCGGATGCGTTGCCCAAGGTGGGCGAGGCGGCGCCCGATTTCGACTTGCCCGACCAGAACGGGGTGAAGCACAGCTTGCAGGAATATGCCGGCAAATGGCTGGTGCTGTATTTCTACCCGAAGGACGACACGCCAGGTTGCACGCAGGAGGCCTGCGCCTTTCGCGACGACCTGCACAAGCTGGCGGCGTTGGGTGCACAGGTGGTGGGCGTCAGCGTGGACGACAGCGCCAGCCACGCCGGGTTTGCGCAGAAGTATCACCTGCCGTTCCCGCTGCTGGCGGACAAGTCGGCAGCGGTGGCGGCGCGTTATGGTGCGCTGATGGATCTGGGCTTGTTCAGGATCGCCAGGCGCTACACCTTCCTGATCGAACCGCAAGGCAGGATCGCCAGGGTGTATGTGAAGGTGGAGACCTCCAGGCATTCGCAAGAGATCATCGAAGATTTGCAGCAGTTAAAGTGAAAGGGAAGTGATGAAGTATCCGAACGTAAATATCTTCGCCGCATGGTTCTTCATGGTGCAGACGCTGGCGATGGGCTGGGTCGCGGCGGTGGGGCGCATCATGCTGGAGATGCTGGGCGTGCAGACCCAGCTGGGCGACATCCCCGGGCGCATCGTCGGCGCTTTGCTGCTGTTGCTGGCGGTCTATCTGGTGTGGCATTTCATGCGCGGCTTGCCGCCGCAGGGCAAGCCGGAAGGCAGCGGCTACCGCTTCGGCCACCGCGTGTTGCTGGCCGGCAACCTGATGGCGGCCGCGCTGTTCGTGTTCCATTTGGTCGCGCCGGGCATCGACAGTTACAACACGCATCTGGTGCTGCACAAGTTCACCACCTCGTTCGGTTATTTCGCCATGGGCTGCTTCGCCGTCGGCTTCTCGCTGATCTATCAATCCTCCCTGCCGCAGGAAAAGAACAGTTAAATGCCGTACATCACGCTGGATAAAGCCGCACTGGCTTTCGGGCATGTCGCCCTGCTCGATCATGTGGATTTCCAACTCGACGAGGGCGAGCGCGTCGGCCTGATCGGGCGCAACGGCGGCGGCAAATCGAGCCTGCTCAAGGTGCTGGCCGGACAGGCCAAGCTGGACGACGGCATCGTGTGGCGGCAACCGACCGCGCGCATCTGCTACGTGAGCCAGGAGCCGGTTTTGGATGCGGAGGCCACCGTGTTCGACGAAGTGGCACGCGGTCTTGGCGAGCTGCACCAGATCATCACCGACTATCATCATCTGTCGCACCAGCTGGGCGAACCGGATGCTGACTATGAAAAGCTGCTGGAAGCCATGCAGCCGCTGCAGACCAAACTGGAGGCGCAGAACGGTTGGGCGGTACAGGCGCGCATCGAGACGGCTATCGACAAGCTGGGGCTGGATGCAGAGGCCGTCATCGGCTCGCTGTCCGGTGGCGTGCGCAAGCGCGTGGCACTGGCGCAGGCGCTGGTGGCCGAACCGGAAGTGCTGATCCTCGACGAACCGACCAACCATCTGGACTTTGCTTCGATCGAATGGCTGGAGGGTTTGCTCACCAGCTTCCGCGGCAGCGTGCTGCTGGTCACCCACGACCGGCGCTTTCTCGACAACGTGGCCACGCGCATCGTCGAGCTGGACCGCGGCAAGCTGGCCTCCTTTCCCGGCAACTTCGACGCCTACCAGAAGATCAAGGAACGCATGCTGGCGGATGAGGCGGTGGTGAACGCCAAGTTCGACAAGGTGCTGGCGCAGGAAGAGGTGTGGATACGCCAGGGTGTGAAGGCGCGGCGCACGCGCAACGAGGGCCGCGTGTTGCGGCTGGAGCAGTTGCGGCGCGAACGCGCGGCACGACGCGAGAAGCAGGGCACGGTCGAGATGAACCTGGATGCGGGCGAGCGTTCCGGCAAGCTGGTGGCGGAGCTGGAACATGTCGGCAAGACCTTCGGGTCGCGCAAGGTCATCACCGATTTTTCCTGCCGCATTCAGCGCGGCGACAAGATCGGTCTGCTCGGCCCTAACGGCGCGGGCAAGAGCACCCTGCTCAAGATCATTCTCGGCGAGATGCAGCCTGACTCCGGCACGGTGAAGCTGGGTACCAAGCTGAGCGTGGCCTACTTCGACCAGCTGCGCGCGCAACTCGACGACAACGCCACGCTGGCCGACACCATCAGCCAGGGCTCGGACTTCATCGAGATCGGCGGCGCGAAGAAACATGTCATCAGCTATCTCGGCGATTTCCTGTTCGCGCCGGAACGTGCGCGTTCGCCGGTGAAGTCGCTCTCGGGCGGCGAACGCAACCGTCTGCTGCTGGCACGATTGTTCACGCGTCCGGCCAACGTGCTGGTGCTGGACGAGCCGACCAACGACCTCGACATCGAGACGCTGGAGCTGCTGGAGGAATTGCTGGCGCAATACGACGGCACGCTGTTCCTGGTCAGCCACGACCGCGCCTTCCTCGACAACGTGGTGACGCAGGTGATCGCGTTCGAGGGCGACGGCAAATTGATGGAATATGTCGGCGGCTACGAGGACTGGCTGCGCGTGAAGAAATTCGAAAGCAACAAGAAGACGGTGCCGCCAGCGTCGGCGAAGCCTGTCGCCAAGGCGCAGCCAGAGAAGCCGAAGGCGGGCGGCAAGCTGAGCTACAAGGAGCAGAAAGAGCTGGACGAGATGCCGCAGCGCATCGAGGTGCTGGAGCGCGAGCAGGAAGATATCGCCGCGGCGCTGGGGTCGGGAACGCTCTACCGCGACAATCCCGGCCATGCGAAACAGTTGCAGCAGCGTGCCGCCGAGATCGAGGATGCGCTGTTGCAGTTGATGGCGCGCTGGGAGGCGCTGGAGAATCGATAGGGAGTGACGGTGAAGCTCAAGAGCAGATTGATATTGATCGCGGCCGGCGCCCTGTGCCTGCCCGCTTGCACCACGCAGCAAATGATCCAGGTGGCGACTGCCAAGGATCCCGAGGCGGCGCTACGCGGCATGGCGCAGCGCCGGGTGAATTCCTACCGCTACAACCCCGAGCTGATCGTGGCCGACTTCAAGAAGGTGAAGGCGGAATACGACCGGCTGATGGGCAATGTGCAGAAGGAGAGCGGCGCGAAATGGGGCAAGCGCGAATCCACGGTGCTGCCGAGCCGCACGCGCTATGTGAAATATACCGAGAACTACAAGAACCGCGTGGTGGTGGATTACGACGCGGGCACCATCCTCATTGAACACCTGAACGAGGAGAACGCCAAAGACAAGCTGCGCAATGCGGCGGTCGTCGCGCTGCTGACGCCGGACGATCCCGGTGCCGTCGACCTGTTCTCGGACAAGGAGATACCGCTCAACGGCAGGCCCTATCTGCAGGAGCTGGTGGTCGACGAGAACGGCGTGGTGCTGAAGACGCGCGCGGAGGTCGAGCGCTATGCCGGCTACCTAGTCGCCAACCAGCTGAAGAGCCGCAATATCGATGCTAACGGCGTGAGCAAGAACGTGCTCTACGTGCAGATGAGCATGGTCAATGCGCATGTGGACAAACGCGCGCTGCAATATGCCGACACGGTGCGCAAGCACTCCGACGGCACCCAGGTCAGCCGCAGCCTGATCTACGCCATCATCAAGACCGAGAGCTCGTTCAATCCCTATGCGGTATCCAGCGCGCCGGCCTACGGCATGATGCAGCTGGTGCCGTCCAGTGGCGGGCGCGAGGCCTACCGCAAGGCCAAGGGCGAGGATGTGATGCCGAGCAAGGAATATCTGTTCGATGCGGGCAACAATATCGAACTCGGTTCCACTTATCTCGGCGTATTGCTCAACGACAGCCCGCTGCGCCAGATCCGCAACACGGTGGCGCGCGAATACTGCGCCATCGCGGCTTACAACACCGGCCCGAGCAATGTGTTCCGCGCGTTCAGCAAGCTCAGCGGCAAGGCACGCCAGGACGACGCGCTGGACAAGATTAACTCCATGGGGGCGGACGCGGTGTATGACGCGCTGCGCACCCGGCTGCCGTATGAGGAGACGCGCGGCTATATCGTCAAGGTGGTGGAGGCGAAGAAGCGCTACGCGGTGATGTGACGTCCGCTACCGGGCGTTTCGCCCCTTGAAAACCCGGGATCGGCATACTGTCCAAGTCGGGAAATGGCAGGTTTTTTCAGCTGAGTTCCCCTGATTGCCGTTTACCACACGCCGGTAATATGCCCTCACTCTGAGGAGATTGCCGGGTATGAAACAACTGATATGTGTGATCGGGAATAAGGGGGGGACTGGCAAGACCAGTATCTCCCATATGCTGTGTCACGGCTTGGGGCTGCTGGGCAGGCATTCCATTTCCATCCTTACCGATGCCGGGCGCGAGCAGATTTCGCGCGCCAACCGTTTGTACACTCCGCTGGACGGGCGCGATCCGGAAAAGATGGAAAAGATCCTAGCCAAGCTGCGCAGCATGCCGGACTGGTTCGGCGTGATCGACGGCGGCAGCAACCGGCCGGAAGTGGATCGCCAGCTCTATGAGTTGGGCGATCTGGTATTGCTGCCGTTCCGCGATTCGCATGAAGACATGCGCACGGTCAGACACGATCTCGATGCCTATCCCGAGGCATACGGCATCCCCTCGCAATGGCCGACCAACCCCTGGCAGCAATTGGCTGCGGAGCGCACGCTGGACGAGCTGATGCAAAGCTACCGTTCGCGCCTGCTCGATCCGGTCTATTCGGTGAGCGCAAGCAAGTTGCTGCTCGAGACCGAAATCCCGGGCAGCCTGCCTTCCGCCGTTAACAATGTCAGCCGCAGTCTGGCGCGTCAGGTGTTGGACATTCTGGATACAGGTGAATCGGATTGAATTTGAGCGTATCTTGCAGGCAACGGGAGGCGTACTGTGTGGCCGGCAAGTTTGCTTGATCGGGGTGGAAAAGCGAAGTTGGGCAGGAGAAAGCCGCCGGAAGCGTTAATATTCTGTTAAAAAGAATGTTTCGAGCCGGCTTGGCGGATGATGCCCCTAAACTATTTAGACTTGCTGCCGCTAAATCGAGAACAACAAAGCTTCGGACTGAACTTATGAAAAATTCAAACAACTCCAGTCTCGTATTATCCGGGGGGGCGATCAGCGCCGTATTGCTTGGCGGACATGCTTGGTATTTTTCCAGTATCGCAGTGGCGGTGGCCGATGTCCTGTTACTGATCCTGCTCGTGGCGGGGTGGGGTTATCTGCTCAAGCGGGAAGCGGCGCTCGTTGCCAGCCGCACCGAGGTCGTCGAGCAGCACACCGACAGCGCGCTGATCCAGGAGAGCAGGGCGTTCCACGCCCAATTGGGCAAGGAGGTTTCCAACCAGCTCGCCCAGGCGAATACCGAACTGGGCAATACCCAGGCGATCCTGAGCGATGCCATCGCCAAGCTGGTGGCGAACTTCACCGCGATGGCGGAGGAGGTGCGTGCCCAGCAGGCCTTGTCACTGTTCATTTCCGGCACCGAGAACAAGGGGGACGAGCCCAGCTCCAAGGAAAAGTTCGAGCACTTCGTGGTGGATACCGAAAAGGCGATGAACGAGTTCGTCGACAGCACCGTGCAGAACAGCAAGCATGCGATGGAACTGGTGGAGAAGATGGATGCGATGAGCGCCCAGGTGGACAGCATCCTCAGCATCCTCAATCAGGTCGAAAGCATCGCCAAGCAAACCAACCTGCTGGCCTTGAATGCCGCCATCGAGGCGGCGCGTGCCGGCGAGTCCGGACGCGGTTTTGCCGTGGTGGCGGACGAGGTGCGCAACCTGTCCGAGAAGACCAATTCATTCAGCCACCAGATCCGCACGCTGGTCGGCAATGTGAACGATTCCCTGAGCCAGGCGGAAGCCGCCATCAACAAGCTGGCAGCGACCGACATGACTTTCGTCATGGACTCGAAGCAGCATGTGCAGTCCATGATGAGCGACCTCGCCTCGCTCAATACGACCATCGCCCATAACGGCGAAGAGTTGAACCGGATCAGCAACCGGGTCGAGCAGAACGTGGCGGTGGCGGTCTCCACTTTGCAGTTCCAGGACATGAGTTCGCAATTGATCGGCCATGCGCAGCTGCGTCTTGCCGCCTTGCAGGAAGTGCTCAACCTGCTGGGCAAGGTCGAGCAGGGCCTGGGGCGCGACGACTATCTGCGGCAGCTGGCCGACTACAACCGCTCGCTGCACGAGCATGTGGTCTCGCTGGACGAGAAGAAGACCAACCCGGTGGCGCAGAATAACTTCGATACGGGTGATATAGAATTGTTCTAGGCGGCCTTGGGCATGACTCCTTGGCTTTTTGTGTTTACTACTGACAGAGTTCCGACATGGCGAAAACCGTATTGACTGTTGATGATTCCGCTTCCATCCGACAAATGGTGGCGTTCACCCTTAAATCCGCCGGCTATAACGTGGTCGAGGCTGCCGACGGGCAGGAGGGATTGGACAAGGCCAAGGCCGGCGGTGTCGATCTTGTGCTGACCGACCAGAACATGCCCAAGATGGACGGCCTGACGCTGATCAAGACCTTGCGCGGCTTGCCCAATTACCGGGCCACGCCGATCCTGATGCTGACCACCGAATCGAGTGATGCGATGAAAGCACAGGGCAAGGCAGCAGGGGCGACCGGCTGGCTGGTGAAACCGTTCGATCCGCAGAAGTTGCTGGAAGTCGTCAAGAAGGTGATCGGCTGATCCGGCGCAGGCCGTCAGCCGTTATGCGTATTACCACCGCAAATTAGGGAAAAGCCGATGTCTATCGACATGAGCCAGTTTTATCAGGTGTTCTTCGAAGAATCCGCCGAGCACCTGGCGAATATGGAAAGCCTGTTGCTCGCGCTGGATCTGCAGCATCCCGACCCGGACCAGCTAAACGCCATCTTTCGTGCGGCGCACTCCATCAAGGGCGGCAGCGGCACGTTCGGTTTCAGCGATGTCACCGAAGTCACCCACGTGCTGGAAACGCTGCTCGACCGCATCCGCAAGAACGAGATCGCGATCACTTCGGTGATGGTGGATGCCTTCCTGCAAGCCGGCGATGTATTGCACGGTTTGCTGGATGCCCACCAGAACGGCGGCGAGGCCGATGTACAAGCCTCGCAGGCCATCCGCACGAAGCTGGAGCAATTGACCCGCGATCCGGGCGGCAATGGCGAGGTGACTGGTGCAGTTGAATCGGCGCCAGCCGGCGCGGCGACCGCTGCGGCCGCGGCGCCCACGCCCAAGAATATCTATGCGATCGATTTCGTGCGCAGCAAGAAGGCTTTCCCAAGCAAGGCGCAGCTCGACAGCCTGCTGGAAGACATCGCCAATCTGGGGACGGTAGAGAACCAGAAGATGGGCAAGAACAAGGTCTCGCTCACGCTGACTTCGTTCACCTCGGAAAGCGAACTGCGCGACATCTTCTCGTTCTTCCTCGAGCCGGATGACTTGAACATCACCGTGCAGGGCACGGCGAACGAGACAGTGACAGAGGGCGACGGCTATGGCTTCTTCGTCGAGCCGGAACAGCTGAAAGCCGCAGCCGAAGATGCGCAGGGCTATGGTTTCTTCGTCGAACCCGAGCAGGCCAAAGCCGAAGCGGAGAACGCCCAGGGCTACGGCTTCTTCACCGATGTGGCGCCACCGGTCGTGCAGGCGAGTGTTGCACCGGAACAGCCGCTGCCGGGCGAGATCCCGCAGCGCCGCGCGACCGACCGAGCCGTCGGCGGCGACACCTCCATCCGCGTCAGCATCGAGAAGGTCGACCAGATGATCAACCTGGTCGGCGAACTGGTCATCACCCAGGCCATGCTGGCCGAGACCGCGTCCGGCATGGACCCGGTCATCAACGAGCGCCTGGTCAACGGTCTGGCACAACTCGAACGCAACACCCGCGACCTGCAGGAATCGGTCATGTCGGTGCGCATGATGCCGATCAATTTCGTGTTCAGCCGTTTCCCGCGCGTGGTGCGCGATCTGGCAGGCAAGCTCGACAAGCAGGTGCAGCTCAAGATGGTCGGCGAAGGCACCGAACTGGACCGGAGCCTGATCGAAAAGATCAGCGATCCGCTCACCCATCTGGTGCGCAACAGTCTGGATCACGGCATCGAACAGCCGCAGGAGCGTGCAGCCAAGGGCAAGGACCTGCAAGGCACCATCACCCTGCGCGCCGCCCACCAGGGCGGCAATATCGTCATCGAGGTGGCGGACGACGGCGCCGGACTGAATCGCGAAAAGATACTCGCCAAGGCGCGCGAGAAGGGTATCCCGGTCAGCGACGGCATGAGCGATGCCGACGTATGGCAGCTGATCTTTGCGCCGGGGTTCTCCACTGCCGCCGTGGTCACCGACGTTTCCGGTCGCGGCGTCGGCATGGATGTGGTGAAGCGCAACATCGAGGGTATCGGCGGCCGTGTCGAGCTGGCGTCGAAGCTGGGCGAGGGCAGCACGGTGACTATCCGCCTGCCGCTCACGCTGGCGATCCTCGACGGTCTCTCCATCGCGGTCGGCGACCAGACCTACATCGTGCCGCTCAGCTTCATCAGCGAATCGCTGCAGCCCGCAGCGGAAGCGATCAAGGAGGTCAGCGGCCAGGGGCAGGTGGTGCACGTGCGCGGCGAGTATCTGCCGCTCATCGCATTGCACGAAGTGTTCAATATCAAGCCGCGCGTCACCAATCCGGCCGAAGGCATCCTGGTGCTGCTGGAAGTGGAAGGCAAAAAGTTCGCGCTGTTCGTGGATGAGCTGGTGAGCCAGCACCAGGTGGTCATCAAGAGCCTGGAAACGAACTATCGCAAGATACCGGGCGTGTCCGGCGCGACCATCATGGGCGACGGCCGCGTGGCCATGATCATGGATGTGGCGGCGCTGGCCAAACTGGCGCAGGCCAGGTCGCAATAAGAGTCAGGGAAGGAGGCAGCATGGCGAACGAAGTGCAAGGAGTCAGTGCGGGCGGACGCGAACTGCTGACCTTCACGCTGGGCAGCGAGGAATACGGGATCGACATCCTGAAGGTGCAGGAGATACGCGGCTACGACGCGGTGACGGCGATCGCCAACGCGCCGGA
>DATGWO010000010.1:0-1708 GCA_035299445.1 Sideroxyarcus sp. | reverse complement strand
GGTTAGATGCCATGAAGGGTTGAGACGTGGGCGCAAACGGGCGCACACTGTTGACGCAGATAAAAGATGAACATCAATCAACCTCTTCATGACATGAACACCACAACACAAAACGTTTCCCGAATCAATCCCTCAATCTTCAAGCTGGGTCTGGACGTGGACCTGCGGAACATCGTCGTGGCGATCCAATGCGACCACGGAGCCATCGCCCCGGCGCAGAAGTTTTCCCGCGCGCGCCTGCTGGCCTGGATCAGGGGGAAGATCGCCGCCGGTCATGCCGTGCATTGTGTCTATGAGTCCTGCGGCTTTGGCTACACGTTGCATTGCGAACTGATCGCCGCCGGGGCAAAGTCCATCGTCACCACGCCCATGCGCTTGAGTTTGGAGCGCCGCCGCAAGAATGACCGGCTCGATGCCCGGGAACTCTGCGTGCGCCTCTCGCGTCATCTCGATGGACAGACGCACGAGCTGCGGCCCATCCGCATTCCCAGTCCGGCCGAGCAGCAGCGCCGCGAGCTGGGAAGACAACGGGAGTTTTGGAAACGCGAACTGCGGCGGCTGGAAAACCACGGGCGCGCTTTGCGCATCGAGTTTGAACATGAAACGCTGCCCGCCGGCTGGGCCGGGCCGAGGAAGTGGAAACAACTTTCGGCGCAGTGTTCGGAGTTCGTGCGCGGTCAACTGGAACCGGTGGTGGCACAGATCCGCCAGTGCAAAGTTCACCTCGACGCTTTGACCCGGCAGCTGGAAGCGCTGGTGGCGGAGGAAAAAATCCCGCACGGATTGGGCGCGCTGACCGTTTCCTTGCTGGACGGGGAAGTCTGTTCCTGGAACCGCTTCAAGCATCGGAAGGCCGTGGGCAGTTACACCGGCTGTTGTCCCAGCGAACACAGCAGCGGCGGCGTGCAACGCTTCGGAAGCATTGACCGGCACGGGAACAAACGGGTGCGGGTGCTGTTGGTGGAAGCCGTCTGGAGATTGCTCAAGTGGCAGCCCGGCTGGCACGCGCGGCAAAAGTTTTTGCAGAAGATGAAGGTGGGCGCGTCGTTGAAGAAGAAGATGGCCGTGGCGCTGGCCAGACAGCTGGCCATTGACCTGTGGCGCTGGCGCACCGGTCGGGCGACGGCGGCGGAACTGGGCTGGAACTTCAAGAGCGCGATGTGCGAAGCAGCGGGTGCGGAATGACACACTTCAACCCTGAACTTGACCACGAAACGGATTTTCCGGCACGGTTTGATTTTGGCCGCGGGGTGGAACGCTGTCCGGCGCTGCAGCTGGCAAGGCAGGGCCTTGAGCCGATTGCGCTTCGCGCAGTGGGCGCAGGCCGCGCCTGCCATCGGTTAGATGGGGCGCGTTCCCCCAAGGCGGTTTCCCACGTCAGGCACACGACATCATGGGCTCTCCAAGAGAGATGCTCGAACAGGAGCTGATGACCGGGACAACAACGGTCATGATCCAGGGAAACTTCAGCGCCCCGCAGACCAGGACAGACCCAACTGGAAAAACCGGGAAAGGAAAAAACTTTCAAGCGAATGAACACCTGAAGACAACGGCGCAGGGGGCATGATGCGGCAGCATCAGAGGCCCAACGCTTCGCGCCCGACTTCGCTCCACTCCGTTGCGCTTCGCGGGTTCAACTCCAAAGACAAAAAAGAAAAACAGCCCGACGCCTCACACGTGCTTGACAACCCTCATAGGGGCTGCAGCG
>DATGWO010000009.1:0-101604 GCA_035299445.1 Sideroxyarcus sp. | reverse complement strand
GCAGGACATCATCGAGCGCTTCGCCGCCAACTCGCGCGTGCCGGTGATCAACGGCCTGACCAACGAATACCACCCCTGCCAGGTGCTGGCCGACATCTACACCTACATCGAGCATCGCGGCAGCATCCGCGGCAAGACCGTGGCGTGGATCGGCGACTCGAACAACATGTGCAACACTTGGCTGCAAGCCGCCGAGATACTGGACTTCAACGTGCACGTCTCCACTCCACCCGGCTACGAAGTCGAACCGGAGCGCGCCGGCCTGTTCGGCGAAGACCACTACGAAGAATTCAAAGACCCGATGGAAGCCGCACGCGACGCCGATCTGGTAACCACCGATGTGTGGACTTCGATGGGCTGGGAAGCCGAGAACGAAGAACGCATGAAGGATTTCGCCGATTGGCAGGTGGACGAGGACATGATGCGCGTCGCCGCCAAGGACGCACTGTTCATGCACTGCCTGCCCGCGCATCGCGGCGAGGAAGTCTCGGCCGACGTCATCGACGGCGCACAATCCGTGGTGTGGGATGAGGCGGAGAACCGTTTGCACGTACAGAAAGCCCTGATGGAATATCTGCTGCTGGGAAAAGTCAGCAAATAACCAAGATCAACAACTAAAGCGGAACAAGAAACCAATGAGCGACATCAAAAAAGCCGTCCTCGCCTACTCCGGCGGGCTCGACACCTCAGTCATCCTGAAGTGGTTGCAAGACACGTATCAATGCGAAGTGGTGACCTTCACCGCCGACCTGGGCCAAGGCGAAGAGCTGGAACCGGCGCGCCAGAAGGCACTGAAGTTCGGCATCAAGCCCGAGAACATCTTCATCGACGACCTGCGCGAAGAGTTCGTGCGCGATTTCGTGTTCCCGATGTTCCGTGCCAACACCATCTATGAAGGCGAGTATCTGCTCGGCACCTCCATCGCACGCCCGCTGATCGCCAAGCGACTGATCGAGATCGTCAACAAGACCGGTGCGGAAGCCATCTCGCACGGTGCCACCGGCAAGGGCAACGACCAGGTGCGTTTCGAACTGGGTGCCTATGCGCTGAAGCCCGGCATCAAGATCATCGCCCCCTGGCGCGAATGGGACTTGCTCAGCCGCGAGAAGCTCTTGGCTTATGCCGAGAAGCACAGCATCCCCATCGAGATGAAGCATAAGCAAGGCGGTTCACCCTACTCCATGGACGCCAACCTGCTGCATATCAGCTACGAAGGCCGTCACCTGGAAGACCCCGCCGCGGAAGCCGAAGAGAGCATGTGGCGCTGGACCGTGTCACCGGAGAAGGCGCCAGACGCTCCGGAATACCTGGACCTTGAATTCATCAACGGCGACATCGTGGCATTGAACGGCAGCAAGATGACTCCGGCACAAGTGCTGACCAAGCTGAACGAACTGGGCGGCAAACACGGAATCGGTCGCCTCGACCTAGTGGAGAACCGCTACGTCGGCATGAAGTCGCGCGGCTGCTACGAGACGCCCGGCGGTACCATCATCCTCAAGGCTCACCGCGCCATCGAGTCGATCACGCTGGACCGCGAGGTCGCTCATCTGAAGGATGACCTGATGCCGCGCTACGCCTCGATGATCTACAACGGCTACTGGTGGAGCCCAGAGCGCAAGGCGCTGCAAGTACTGATCGACCACACCCAGAGCGTCGTCAACGGCTGGGTACGCGTGAAGCTGTACAAGGGTAACGTGAGCGTGGTCGGCCGCGATTCCAAGACCGATTCGCTGTTCGACCCGACCATCGCCACCTTCGAGGACGACAAGGGTGCCTACGACCAGAAAGACGCGGGCGGATTCATCAAGCTGAACGCGCTGCGCATGCGCATCGCAGCGAACCTGAAGAACCGGAAGTAAAACAGTCGATTGCGGGGAGGCGGTATGCTGCATGAACTGAGCGGTGACATCCTGTTGAGCGGCGCCAAAGCCATCGCGCAAGGCGTCGCGCCGAACGATGACTTCCATCACGGCCTCGCGCTGCAACTGCGCGAACGCATGCCGGCCATGTACAAGGATTTCCGTCACTACTGCCAGACCAAGCACCCGAAGTCCGGCGAGTTGTGGACGTGGATGAGCAGCGACGGGCGCTATCTCGTGAACCTATTCACCCAGGAAGCGGCTTACGCGCATGGCAGCAAGCCCGGCGATGCCTCGCTCAGCCACGTTAACCATACGCTGCATGCCTTGCGCAATCTCGTGCAGAAAGAAAAAGTCACCAGTCTCGCCCTGCCCCGTCTTGCCTGCGGCATCAACGGACTGGACTGGAACGAGGTGAGGCCGCTGATCGAAAAACAGCTCGGCGACCTGAACATCCCGGTCTACCTCTACACGACCTACCAAAAAGGCGTGAAAGCCAACGAACCCAAATAACCATCAATCACTCAACAGGGAATCACAGCATGTCCGACAAGATCGATAACGTCTCCGTAATGACCAAGGCCAACGTCTATTTCGACGGCAAGTGTGTGTCGCACACCGTGCAATTCGCCGATGGCGTGAAGAAATCCGTGGGCGTGATCCTGCCCGCCACCTTGACCTTCAACACCGGCGTGCCGGAGATCATGGAGACCGTGGCCGGCAGCTGCCGCTACAAGATCAAGGGCGAAGACTGGAAGACCAGCCAGCCTGGGCAATCCTTCAATGTACCGGGCAACTCCAGCTTCGATATCGAAGTAAAAGCCGAGCCGTACCATTACATCTGCCACTTTGGCTAATTGCCCCGGGGAAAGACATGCCATCCTTCGATATCGTTTCCGAAGTAGAGAAGACCGAGGTCAAGAACGCGGTCGAGCAGACAAACAAGGAAGTCAGCACGCGCTTCGACTTCAAGGGATCTGACGCGCGCGTCGAGCAAGCCGAGCTGAAGCTCACCGTCCATGCCGACAACGAGTTCCAGCTGAATCAGGTGCAGGACATCCTCAATGGCAAGCTGACCAAGCGCGGCGTGGATATCAAGTGCCTGGAGATCAGCGACAAGATCGAGAAGGTCAGCGGCAACAAGGTGAAACGCGAGTGCGAAGTCAAGGTCGGCGTGGAGATCGAACTGGCCAAGAAGATCGTGAAGCACCTCAAGGATAGCAAGCTGAAAGTGCAAGCCAGCATCCAGGGCGATACCGTGCGTGTCACCGGCAAGAGCCGCGACGACCTGCAGGAGGCCATCGCCTTCGTCAAAAAGACGATCACCGACTTCCCGCTGCAGTACCAGAACTTCCGCGATTGAAACCGGCACCACGGCTATTCCTTGCCGCCCTGCTGGCCTTGTGTTCAACGCACAAGGCCAGCGCCGCCGAGCCCGCCTACTCCAAGATTTTGCTCGACGACGTCAGCCATGTCGTCACCGCTCCCGCCCGCTGGGAACAAGCAGAGTGGCGCCAAGCCGGCTTGGCTTCCCTGGCCGTAGTCGGTACGGCACTGGTCATCGACTGGCCGTTGCGCAACGAGATGCGCCGCCATTCCAGCAATAATACTGTAATCACTCAAGTGGAACGCTTCGGCGCGCAATATGCGGCGGGCGTGGTCGGTGGCTTCTATATATTTGGCGCGCTCGCCGATGACAAGACTGCACTACAGGTCGCGCAGGACGGCATCGCGGCCAGCCTGATCGCCAGCGGCATCGTCACCCCCGCCATCAAACTGGTAGCCGGACGCAGCCGTCCGCGCACCGACGCGGGCATCTACCACTTCAAACCGTTCAGCCATGGCAACTCCTCCTTCCCGTCCGGCCATACTACCGAGGCATTCGCACTCGCTTCGGTCATTTCCGGCCATTACGACGAAACCTGGGTATCCTTCGTCGCATATTCCATCGCCGGCATGGTTGGTCTAGCCCGCACTTATCATCATGCGCATTTCGCTTCCGATGTGGTGGCGGGCGCAATGATCGGCACTATGATCGGCAAGAGCGTGGTCTCCTACAACACCGGTTTACGTACAGGAAAGGTGGTATTGCTTCCCGAGGTTGGCAGGGGTTTAATGGGACTTCGCATCGCTGGGAGTTTCTAAAATGAAATCCGTACTCATCCCCATCGCCAACGGCAGCGAGGAGCTGGAGGCCGTGAGCATGCTCGATATCCTGCGCCGCGCCGGCATCGATGCCGTGAGCGCCAGCCTGGACGGCCATCCGATACGAGGCAGCCGCGGCACCATGATCATCCCCGACACCTCGCTGGATGAAGCACTCAAACGCAATTTCGACATGGTGGCGCTGCCCGGCGGGCAGCCCGGCACCAACAACCTCAAAGCCGATGCGCGCATCATCAAGCTGGTGCAGCACATGGCGGCGGAAGGGCGCTATGTCTGCGCCATCTGCGCCGCCCCCTCGGTGCTGGCAACCGCCGGCCTGCTCGACGGCAAACACGCCACCAGTTTCCCCGGTGCGCTGGATGCCTTCCCCAAAGTGCTGCGCCAGCCGCAAGCAGTGGTCGAAGACGGCAAATTCATCACTTCGCGCGGCCCCGGTACGGCGATGGACTTTGCGCTCACGCTGGTGGAACGCCTGCTCGGCAAGGGCAAACGCGACGAAGTAGAAGCGGGGTTGGTGCGCGGGTGAGTTCCCTGTTCCGCAGACTGCCGCCTTCCGTTCTCGCGCTGTTGCTGCAAACAGCGGCATTCGTGCTTACGGCACTGTCGCTACGGCTGTTTGGCTTGCAGGCAGCGCCGCTGCCTTTCGCTCTGCTCTGCGGCACTCTGGCTGCAGCTCTCAGCCATTTCTCGGGCCTGGCACGCTGGTGGCTGCTTATCCAGTTCTTCTTCGCGCCAGCACTGGTCCTGGCTCTGGCACTGGATATCCCGCCTGCCTTCTTCCTTGCCGCGTTTCTCGTGATGCTGGTGGTGTACTGGAGCACCTTCCGTACCCAAGTCCCGCTCTATCTGTCGAGCGACAAGGTGTGGCAGACCCTGGAAACCCGGCTTCCCGCGACACGGCCATTCAGCTTTGTCGATCTCGGCTCCGGCATCGGCGGTGTGTTGAGCCACCTCGCACAGACCCATCCCCATGGCCGCTATCACGGCGTTGAAAATGCGCCGCTGCCTTTTTTATGGAGCTGGCTGCGCCTTAAATTCGGCGGCTACCGCAACTGCACGGTGCACTGGGGCAGCCTGTGGGACAGCGACCTGTCGCAATACGATGTGGTATTCGCCTATCTTTCGCCGGTACCGATGGAGCAGCTTTGGCGCAAAGCCAAACAGGAAATGCGCCCCGGCAGCCTGTTCATCAGCAGCACCTTCGCCGTCCCGGATGAAGCTGCACAAGAGAGCATCACAGTCGACGACCTGCACCAATCAACGCTCCATCTGTGGCGAATGTAGGAAATTAACTCATTACTATCAATCAATTGCAACCGAGACTCCGAAACCCTTCCCATCTGTTATTTTTTTGGTTAGGATGCCGCCCAGTCCTGTTGCACTTCCACGCGGTATAGACCGCACCTAAAAAAACAAAACTTAATTAAGCGAGAATCCAACATGAGCGAACATATCCGTTATGTCACCGACGCCACTTTCACCGCCGAGGTGCTGCAATCGCCGCTGCCCGTACTCGTGGACTACTGGGCGGAATGGTGCGGCCCATGCCGCATGATCGCCCCGATCCTGGATGAAGTCTCCAAGGAATATGCCGGACGTCTGAACGTGGCCAAACTGAACGTCGACGAGAACCAGCAGACTCCGCAGAAATACGGCGTACGCGGTATCCCGACGCTGATGCTGTTCAAGAACGGCAACATCGAAGCCACCAAAGTTGGCGCACTGTCCAAGTCGCAACTCACTGCTTTCATTGACAGCCATATCTGAACCCTTTAGTCTCCCGCCCGCAACTGCCCTGTTTCATCCTGAAACCCGCTGAATAAAACAAGCCAAAGACACTCACGGCAGTCCGGCGCGGGATATCCCGCAAACCCCCAAGAAACACAGTCCTACTTCCCAGTAACTCATCACAACCAAGCGCGACCGCGCCTCATCTGACCATGCATCTATCCGACCTCAAGACCAAACACATCACTGAACTGGTGGAAATGGCCGTTGCCAACCAGATCGACAATGCCAACCGCATGCGCAAGCAGGACTTGATCTTCGCATTGCTGAAGAACCAGGCGAAAAAAGGCGAGAGCATCTTCGGAGAGGGCACGCTGGAAGTACTGCCGGACGGCTTCGGTTTCCTGCGCTCGCCCGACACCTCCTACCTCGCCGGCCCGGACGATATCTACGTCAGCCCCAGCCAGGTGCGCCGCTTCAATCTGCACACCGGCGATTCCATCGAAGGCGAGATCCGCACCCCCAAGGAAGGCGAACGCTATGTGGCACTGGTCAAGGTCGACAAGGTCAATGGCGAACCGCCGGAGAACGCCAAGAACAAGATCCTGTTCGAGAACCTGACCCCGCTATTCCCCACCGAACAGATCAATCTGGAGCGCGACATCCGCTCGGACGAGAACCTGACCGGCCGCGTGATCGACATCATCGCCCCCATCGGCAAGGGCCAGCGCGGCCTGCTGGTGGCCTCGCCCAAGTCCGGCAAGACTGTGATGCTGCAACATATCGCCCATTCCATCGCTTCCAACAACCCGGAAGCGGTGCTGATCGTGCTGCTGATCGACGAACGCCCCGAGGAGGTGACCGAGATGAGCCGCACCGTGCGCGGCGAAGTGGTCGCCTCCACCTTCGACGAACCGGCCACCCGCCACGTGCAGGTCGCCGAGATGGTGCTGGAAAAGGCCAAGCGCCTGGTGGAACACAAAAAAGATGTGGTCATCCTGCTCGACTCCATCACCCGCCTGGCGCGCGCCTACAACACCGTCATCCCCTCCTCCGGCAAGGTGCTGACCGGCGGCGTGGACGCCAATGCCCTGCAACGCCCCAAACGCTTCTTCGGCGCGGCACGTAACGTCGAGGAAGGCGGCTCGCTGACCATCATCGCCACCGCACTGGTCGACACCGGCAGCCGCATGGATGACGTGATCTACGAGGAATTCAAGGGCACCGGCAACATGGAGATCCACCTCGACCGCCGCATGGCCGAGAAGCGCATTTACCCCGCCATCAACGTCAACCGTTCCGGCACCCGCAAGGAAGAACTCCTCATCAAACAGGACCTGTTGCAACGCATCTGGGTGCTGCGCAAGCTGCTTTACCCCATGGACGAGCTGGACGCGATGGAATTCCTGCTGGACAAGGTCAAGGCGACCAAAAACAACGCGGAATTCTTCGATTCGATGAAGCGCTGAAGCCCGAAAAAAGGGTTTTGACGGTTAGTGTTGTTTATGTATAATGCGCGGCTCTGAAAATCCACAATTTCAGTGGAGGCTGACTCTCAGGTCATGCCGTAACTAAAAACCGCATCAAGCGAGGTCGTTATGTACGCAGTAATCAAAACCGGTGGCAAGCAATATCGCGTTGTCGAAGGTGAAACCCTGAAGATCGAATCCATCGACGGCGACGTCGGCGGCGCGATCGTATTGGACAAGGTGCTGATGGTTGGCAATGGCGATAAGGTCTCCGTTGGCAAGCCTCTGCTGAGTGGTGCTACCGTCAAAGCGACCATCGTCGCCAACGGCCGCCACGACAAAGTGACCATCTTCAAGATGCGTCGTCGCAAGCATTACCAGAAGCATCAAGGACATCGTCAAAATTTCACCGAGATCCGCATCGACGGTATCTCGGCTTAATTCCGAAGGAGCTAGAACATGGCATCGAAAAAAGGCGGAGGCAGTACCAGTAACGGCCGCGACTCGCACTCGAAACGACTGGGTGTCAAGAGCTACGGCGGCGAACTGATCAGCGCAGGCAGCATCATCGTGCGTCAGCGCGGCACGCAAGTACACGCAGGCGACAACGTCGGCATGGGCAAGGATCACACCCTGTTCGCCAAGATCACCGGCAAGGTGGTGTTTGCGGTCAAGGGCGCAATGAAGCGCAAGACGGTCAGCATCGTCGCAGCTTAACTCGCGCAAGCGATTAAAATGAGCCCTATCGCAAGGTAGGGCTTTTTTATTTCCGGTCAGGCCATCATGAAATTCATCGACGAATCAAAGATCGAAGTCATCGCCGGCAACGGTGGTAACGGTGCCGCCAGCTTTCGGCACGAAAAATACATCGAAAAAGGCGGGCCGGACGGCGGCGACGGCGGGCGCGGCGGCAGCGTGTTTGCCCTTGCCGACCGCAACATCAACACGCTGGTGGATTACCGTTTCGCGCGCATGCATCGTGCCAAGAACGGCGAACCCGGACGCGGCGCCGACTGTTACGGCAAGGGGGCCGACGACATCATCCTGCGCATGCCGGTCGGCACGGTCATCACCGACATCAACAACGGCCAAGTCATTGCAGATCTGGCACACGACGGCGAAAAGGTCCTGCTCGCCCAGGGCGGCGCCGGCGGATTGGGTAACCTGCATTTCAAATCGAGTACCAACCGCACGCCGCGCCAGTGCACCCCTGGCGAAGAAGGCGAACGCCGCGAACTGCAACTGGAATTGAAGGTGCTGGCCGATGTCGGCCTGCTCGGCATGCCCAACGCTGGCAAGTCCACCTTCATCCGCGCCGTATCGGCGGCGCGCCCCAAGGTTGCCGACTACCCCTTCACCACGCTGCATCCCAACCTCGGCGTGGTGCGTGTCTCGGAAGAGAAGAGCTTCGTCATCGCCGACATCCCTGGATTGATCGAAGGTGCAGCGGAAGGCGCCGGACTCGGCCACCAGTTCCTGCGCCATCTGGCACGCACCCGATTGTTGCTGCATATCGTCGACCTCGCGCCGATGTATGAGGGCGTCGACCCGGTGCATGAAGCGCATGCCATCCTCAACGAGCTGAAGAAATACGATGAGGAGCTGTACAACAAACCGCGCTGGCTGGTGCTCAACAAGCTCGACCTGCTGCCGGAAGAAGAACGCGCCGGCAAGGTGACTGCCTTCCTCAAGGCATTTGGTGACGACACCCGCTGGTTCGCCGTCTCGGCCATCAACGGCGAAGGCTGCAAGGAACTGACTTACGCTATCATGGAACACATCAACCAGATCGCCGCGCAAGAGCAGGATGCCATCGCCGACAGCGCACAAGAGACCGAAATCGACATCCACGACCCGTTAGCATGAGAACCGTCCTGACCCAATCCAGACGCATCGTCGTCAAAGTCGGCAGCAGCCTCGTCACCAACCAGGGCACCGGCCTGGACATGGGCGCCCTTGGCAATTGGGCCAGACAGATCGCCAGCCTGCGCACCCAAGGCTGCGAGGTGGTGCTGGTATCTTCCGGCGCCATCGCCGAGGGCATGCAACGCCTGGGTTGGAAGCAACGCCCCAGCGCCGTGCATGAATTGCAGGCGGCCGCAGCAGTCGGTCAGATGGGACTGGTACAGGCTTACGAGAGCTGCTTCCGCCAGCACCAGCTGAATGCGGCCCAAGTGCTGTTGACCCACGCCGACCTGGCCGACCGCGAACGTTATCTCAATGCGCGCTCCACACTGCGCACCCTGCTCAATCTCGGCGTCATCCCCATCATCAATGAGAACGACACCGTGGTCACCGACGAGATCAAGTTTGGCGACAACGATACGCTGGGAGCGCTGGTCGCCAACCTGATCGAGGCCGATGCGCTGATCATCCTCACCGACCAAGTCGGGCTGTTCACCGCCGACCCGCGCAAGGACAGCAGCGCCACCCTGATCAGCGAAGCACAGGCCGGCGATGCGAAACTGGAACTGATGGCCGGCGGCGCCGGCAGCCATATCGGGCGCGGCGGCATGATCACCAAGGTACTCGCGGCCAAACGTGCCGCCCGCAGCGGTGCGCATACCGTCATCGCCTCCGGCCACGAACGCGACGTATTGCAGCGCCTGTTGCAGGGCGAATCGATCGGCACCCTGCTCACCGCCAGCGCATTGGCATTGGATGCACGCAAACAGTGGCTTGCCGACCATCTACAGGTCAGCGGCAAGATCACGCTGGATGATGGCGCGGTGAACGCCTTGCGTAACGAAGGGAAAAGTCTGCTGCCGATCGGCGTGACCGGCGTGGGCGGCGACTTCCAGCGCGGCGCGGTCGTCGCCATCCTCGACGGCCATGGCAATGACATCGCGCGTGGCTTGGTCAACTACAGCGCCGACGAGGCACGCCGCATCGCGAAGAAGCCCAGCAGCGAAATCGAGAACATTCTCGGTTATGTCGACGAACCGGAACTGATCCATCGGGACAACTTGGTGCTGCTGTAACACAGCAGCACCAAGTTGCGGCGTAGGCTAACTTGCGCAGCAAGTTAAGTCGCACTGCGACGGCCGAAGCCACAATCCAGACAAAACAAGGTTGCGGTGCAGACTCATATTCGCGTAGCGAATGTGATGTCTGAACCACAATCTGCCGTCATAAAACAGCAGAACTCCCGCCACATCACATCTTCTGCTTGATCGCCAGCACCGCTTGGTTGCGCAAAGTGCGCAACAGCGATAGTTGCCTCTCGGAAAGCTTCAGGCTGTCTGCCTGTTGCATATCGGCATAGAACAAGCCGATGGTCTTCTTGTTGATCACCACCGGCAACAAGATAAAGCTCTGCGCATTGACCAGTCCGCGATACCACCCGGGGATCTTGCTGGCGATACTGCCGGCCTGCACATTCTCGATGACGATATCGGCCCCCTTCTCGATGGCCAGATGGAATACATCCGGCTCGAACGCCAGATTGAAGCGGAAACGGGGTATCACCGCATTCACGTCTTCGCCCAAACCGATGCGTGCCGCCATGACATTCTGCTTGTTATCGCGGATACAGATCAATGCACGTTTGAAGTTCAGCCCGCGATAGATCGTCTCCAGCACCATCAGCAGCACATCGTTGAGCTTATAGTCCTCTACCAGCGTGTTGGTCACATCCTGGATGCCCGCTCCCAGCACCGTTTCCGGCTCCGGCTTGGCTGCAGCATCCTCTGCTTGCAGCGCAGACTCGATGCCATGCACGCCGCCCAGCTCATCCTTGGGTTCGGCCTGCGCCTGCTCGACAGCTTGTCCGCTCCACTTGCGCACCTTGCCGACCAATGGACTGCGCGCCGTGCTGATCTCCAACGTCATCGAACGGCGCGACAATTCCTGCAAACCGCCCTCGATCACCTCGTTGAGCTTGCGCTCCGGTACATCCAACGCATCCTGATAACGCAGGCGCAATTTGTTCAGGGTCTGCGATTTTTCCTGCGGCGAGGTAACAGCGGCGATCACGCATAATTCGTTCGC
This sequence comes from Sideroxyarcus sp., assembly GCA_035299445.1. Lineage (GTDB taxonomy): Bacteria > Pseudomonadota > Gammaproteobacteria > Burkholderiales > Gallionellaceae > Sideroxyarcus. Next base: position 90,389 of record DATGWO010000009.1, on the reverse strand, counting down.
CATATTCACCGTGGCCCTCAGGTAATCGGCTTCCGTCTGCGGCTTCTTCACCGGCTCGCCTGGCGGCAATTTCTGCATACCGTCCAGCAACCGCTTGGGGAAATTCCAGCTCCTGGCCACACCGACCCCGAGCTCGTTATAGCTCAGCCCCAGCACCTTGATCGCAGCCTGATCCTCGCTCTGCCCCTGCTCGATCAGCCTGGCGATCTCCTGGCTTTCCTCGAAGAAATAGAAGGTCACCAGCATGCGCCCGAGATTGTGGAACATCGAGCAGATCATCAGCTCCTCGGCATCTCGTATGTTGCGCTCGACAGCCAGCTGCGTCGCCACCACTCCGGCAAAGAACGAAGCAACCACCTCATCCTTGAGCTGGCTCGCCAACGCGCGGTTCTGCATGAACTCGAGCATGATCAGCGACATCGCGATATTACGCACGGTCTCGAAACCCATGATCACCACGGCTTTGGAGATGGTGTTGATATGACCGCCGAATTGCCCGTAAGAAACGGTATTGACCAGCCTGAGCAGTTTGTTCGTCAGCGCAAAATCCTGCAGGATCACCCGCGCCAGTTTGCTGGCACTCTCCGACTCGGAGGCGACGATGGTGTTGATCTCGGTGATGATGTTGGAAAGCGCCGGGAAATCGCTCTTGCTGCGCATGCGCCGCAACAGGAATTCCAGCGTGCTATGCGTATCGTTGCTCACTGCCCCGCCGACCTCGCCCAGATATTCCTTGAGCGCCTGGTGCATGGCGGCTGCATCCCGGTAGCGCTCTTCCTTGCGCTTGGCCACTGACTTCAGGATGATCGTTTCCAGCTTCTCATCCACCGCGGCATTACGCGAAGAAGGAGCCGCAACCGGCTCGTGCGCCACCCGATTCACGACCTGGAAAACGGTATCTCCGCTGTAGGCGGGTGAACCGGTGGTCATCTCATAGAGCACCATGCCCACCGAATAGATATCCGAGCTTGCATCCGCCCCTTCGCCGGAAAATCGCTCCGGCGCCATGTATTGGGGAGAACCGGCCATCTCTTTGCTGTCGCCCACCTGCTCCTGCATCAACCGGGCGATACCGAAATCCATCAGCATCGGCTGGCCGCGCTGCGCCATCATGATATTGGCCGGTTTGATGTCGAGATGCATCACTCCCTGCTGATGGGCGTACTCAAGCGCATCCAGCAGATAACAGGCGATCTCGGCAGACTTCACCGGCGGCAGCGCACTGTCTTTCAGCATCTTCGCCAGCGTGCCGCCCTCGACATAGGCATAGACCAGATAAGGCTCTCCCTGCTGCTCGCCGGCGTCGTAAAGCGGCACGATGTTGGCGTGCTGCAATTTGCTGACAATGCGCGCCTCGTGCAACAGGCGTTCTGTCTGTTGCGCGGCGCCCTGACGCAAGGTCTTGATCGCCACTTGCCGCTCCAATTGCGGATCCTGGGCAAGATAGACCGCCCCCTGCGCGCCTCTGCCGAGTTCGCGGATGATGTTGAAACGACCGATTCTGTTTGCAGCCATACCGAAAGCGTACCTGACTGGTGATATTTATCGCAGAGGCGGATGATAACAGCCGGACTGCCGCCTGCGGAGTACAGGATGTACCCGGATAGCTTATGGCTTGTGCAGGAATTCGGTCAGGCCGTCCGCACCGAACGGCCAGTCCAACTCCATCCCGGTATCCATGCGCTGCAAAACCGGGATGCGCGTGCCATAGAGATCGATCAATTCATCATCCGCGGCGATATCGACGTATTCGGCATCGATACCCAGCAGCCCCAGCAAGGCTCCCGCCTCATCGCACAGATGGCAGTATTCGCTGCCGTACAACTTGAGCTTGTCTGGCATTGCTAATCCTTTTCGTACCAGCCCTGGCTGCGGTTGACCAGATACACCACACTCAACATCACCGGCACTTCGATCAGCACACCGACCACGGTCGCCAGCGCCGCGCCGGATTCAAAGCCGAACAGGCTGATAGCCGCGGCAACGGCCAGCTCGAAAAAGTTGGAGGCGCCGATCAAGGCCGACGGCCCCGCCACGCAATGCACCTCGCCAACACGGCGATTCAACCAATACGCCAGCCCCGAGGTGAAGTACACCTGGATGGTGATCGGAATGGCGAGCATCAGAATGATGAGCGGCTGTTCGACGATGGCCTTGCCCTGGAAGGCGAACAGCAGCACCAGCGTGAGTAACAGCGCGGAGATGGAAACGGGATTGAGCGCAGCCAGAGCCTGTTGCAACGCCGCCTCACCGCGTTTCAACAACCATTTGCGCCATCCCTGCGCTAGCAGCACCGGTAGTACGATGTACAACACTACCGACACCAGCAGGGTATCCCACGGCACCACTATGGCCGACAGGCCGAGCAGCAGCGCCACCAATGGCGCGAAGGCGAACACCATGATGGTGTCGTTGAGTGCGACTTGGCTCAGAGTGAACAGGGGCTCGCCGTTCACCAGCCTGCTCCACACGAACACCATCGCCGTACAAGGTGCCGCAGCCAGCAGCACTAGCCCGGCGATGTAACTATCAATCTGCTCGGGAGGTAGGTACGGTGCAAACAGCTGGCGGATGAACAGCCAGCCCAACAGTGCCATCGAGAACGGCTTTACCGCCCAATTAATGAACAGCGTCACCCCGATGCCGCGCCAGTGCTTGCGTACCTCGTGTAGCGCGCCGAAATCGATGCGCAGCAGCATCGGAATGATCATCACCCAGATCAACAGGCCGACGGGGATGTTGACCTTGGCGATCTCCAGACCGCCCAGCCAGTGGAACGGCGCCGGAATGGCTTGCCCGAGCACCACCCCGACGATGATGCACAGAAAGACCCATATGGTGAGGTAACGTTCGAAGATGCTCATGACTTAGTCCTTGATGCGTCCGATCTCGGCGAGTTTTTCCTTGAGGGTAAGCTTGTCCAGCTTATCGATCGGCAAGCTCATAAACAGCTGGATGCGCCGCGCCAATTGCTCGGCGGCATGTTTGAACGCGGCACGCCGCGCTTCCTCTCCCTCGACATGCGCCGGATCGGGAATACCCCAGTGAGCCGTGGCGGGCTTGCCCAGCCACAACGGGCAGGTCTCGCCGGCGGCGTTGTCGCACACGGTGAAGATGAAGTCGAATTCGGGCGCGCCGGGACTGGCGAATTCGTCCCAGCTCTTGCTGCGCAGCCCTTCCGTGCTATGGCCGTTTGCCTGCAGCCACTCCAATGCGCCCGGATTCACCTTTCCAGCCGGCTTGCTGCCCGCGCTGTAGGCCTTGAACTTGCCTTTTCCCAGCACATTGAACAGCACCTCCCCGAGGATGCTGCGTGCGGAATTGCCGGTGCACAACACCAGTACGTTGTAGCGTTTTTCAATCATTCCGATTTCCTTTTATCGTTTTCACATTTCTTGATCGGCGCGCACTGTGCCGCATCGCCTGCACAGCAATGCTCTGTGAGATAAGCAATGAGCTTGTCCATCTCGGCGAAGTTGGCGCTGTAGATCACATAACGCCCCTCGGTGCGTGGTTTGACGAGCTTTGCATGGGTCAGCGTCTTCAAATGGAATGACAAGGTGGCCGCTGGTATGCCCAAGCGCTCGCCGAGCATTCCCGCCGCCACGCCTTCCCTGCCTGCCTGCACCAGCAAACGGAAGATGGACAAACGCGATTCCTGCGCCAATGCCGCCAGTGCCTCTACCGCCATTTCGATCTTCATATCACCCCGCACCGGCATTCTACATTTCCAATATTATGGAAATGTTAAGCAGACCACAACCACGGCAACAAGAACGGCTGCGCCTGCCGCCCATGCTAGGATGCGCCGCTACAGCATCCGCATGCCCACTGGAACATACCGTGCTCATAGAACTGTTCATCCTGATCGTATTGGTCGCCGTCGTGGTCATCGCACTGCGCCCGCCGCGCCAATAGCGGCAATAAAAAAGGGGGCTTGCGCCCCCTCTTGATACCACTCCGGATCCCGCTCAACTGCGGTGGCTATAGCGCGCATGCCTCAGGGCTGCGCCTTCCATCCACTGCTTGATGCGGTTGGCATCGCCCACCCGGGTGCGCTTGCCCCAGGAATCGAGCAGCACGATCACCACCGGGCGCTGCATGATCTTCGCCTGCATCACCAGGCAACGGCCCGCCTCACTGATGTAACCGGTCTTGCTCAGGCCGATATCCCAAGCTGCGCTGCGCACCAGCGGGTTGGTGTTGCTGAAGCGGATCGAGCGGCGGTTGTCGACCTTCACGACATGGGAGTGCGAGGTGGTGTATTGGTGGATCAGCTCGTACTGTTGCGCGGCCATCACCATCTTCACCAGATCCTGCGCGGTCGAAACGTTGTGACTATGCAAACCTGTGGCATCAAAGAAGCGCGAGGAATCCATGCCCAGCTCGCGTGCTTTGGCATTCATCATCGCTACGGCGACTTCCGTACCGCCCGGATAGGTACGCGCCAGTGCGGCTGCAGCGCGGTTCTCAGATGCCATCAGCGCCAGCTTGAGCAATTCGCCGCGCGTCAGCGTCATGCCATTGCGCATGCGGGAACGCGTCCCCTTCAGGCGGTCGCGATCATCGGATTCGATGCTGATCGGCTCATCCAGCGGCAATTTCGCATCCAGGATCACCATCGCCGTCATCAGCTTGGTGATGGATGCGATAGGCACGACGGACTCGGCATTCTTGGAGTAAAGCGGGCGTTGGCCTTGCTCGTCATAGATGACGGCGATAGCCGACCCCAGCTTGGGCATGCGCGCCTGCTGCAGGATACCGTTGACGAACTCGTCGTCACGCACCGGCGCAGTCACCTCGTCGGCCCCATGTGCCAGCAGCGCGTGGCTCAACAACGCCAGCATTAAGATTCTTTTACGCATGACTCCCTCTCAAGCAATCCGCCGTATACAGGCGATACGGGCAGCAGGATACTCCACAAAACCCAAATAAATCAATGCCTGTAGCAAAAAAGCTAATGCTCTTCCTGCTGCTGCAACGCCCACATCCGGGCATAAACGCCGCGTTTGTCGAGCAATTCGCGGTGCGTACCACGCTCGACGATGCAGCCTTTGTCCATCACCAATATCTGCTGCGCATCCACAATGGTGGACAAACGGTGGGCGATCACCAGCGTGGTGCGGTTCTGCGCGATGTGGCGCAACTCGTCCTGGATGACCCGCTCGGATTGCGAATCCAGCGCCGAGGTAGCTTCATCGAAGATCAGGATGGCCGGGTTCTTCAGGATGGCGCGCGCGATCGCCACGCGTTGCTTCTCGCCGCCGGACAGTTTCAAGCCGCGCTCTCCCACCAGCGACTCATATCCCTGCGGCAGCGATTCGATGAAATGATGGATATGCGCCGACTGCGCCGCCGCGATCACCTCCTCGCGGCTGGCATCCGGACGGCCATAGGCGATGTTGTAATAGATCGTGTCATTGAACAGCACGGTATCCTGCGGCACGATGCCGATCGCCGCACGCAAGCTGGCCTGGGTCACACCGCGAATATCCTGCCCATCGATCGAGATGCTGCCCGCACCCACATCGTAGAAACGGAACAGCAGCCGCGACAGGGTCGATTTGCCCGCCCCGCTCGCCCCCACCACCGCCACGGTATGCCCGCTCGGAATCTCGAAGCTCACCCCGCACAGGATCTCGCGCGCCGGATCGTAAGAAAAGGCTACGTCCTCGAAGCGCACTGATGCCCTGTCCAGCTTGAGCGGCTGCGCCCCCGGCGCGTCCTGTATCTCGCGGTTCTCATCCAGCAGGCGGAACATCTTCTCCATGTCCGCCAGCGCATTCTTGATCTCGCGGTAGACGAAGCCGAGGAAATGCAGCGGCATATACAACTGCAGCATGAACACATTGACCAGCACCAGGTCGCCGACGGTCATCGTACCCTTCACCACCCCATCCGCCGCCAGCAGCATCAGCAAGGTGACGCCGACCGCGATGATGATGCTCTGGCCGGCGTTGAGTGTCGCCAGCGAGGTCTGGTTGCGCACCGCCGAGACTTCCCAGCGCTGCATCTGCTCGTCGTAACGCGCCACCTCGTAGCGCTCGTTGCCGAAATACTTCACCGTCTCGTAATTGATCAGGCTGTCGATGGCGCGCGTGTTGGCCTTGGAATCCATGTCGTTCATGGTGCGGCGGAACACCATGCGCCATTCGGTGACCACCAGCGTGAAGACGATATACAGGACCAGCGTGGCAAACGTGATGATAGCGAACCACGGATCGTATTTGACGAACAGGATCGCCGCCACCAGGCCGATCTCCAGCAAGGTAGGCAGGATGTTAAACAGCAGGAAAGTGAGCAGGAAGCTGATGCCGCGGGTACCGCGTTCGATGTCGCGCGACACCCCGCCGGTCTGCCGCTCCAGGTGGAAGCGCAGCGAGAGGCTGTGCAGATGCTCGAACACTTGCAACGCCACGCGGCGGATGGCGCGCTGCGTGACCTTGGCGAACAGGGCATCGCGCAACTCGCCGAACAGCGTGCTGAACAGGCGCAACAGGCCGTAGCCGACGATCAGAAACACCGGCAGCACCAGCATCGCCTGCGGCTTGCTCATCGCATCGACGATTTCCTTGAGCGCCAGTGGCACGACCACGTTGGCCAGCTTCGCCAGCACCAGCAGCACGATCACTGCCACCAACCGGCCTTTGAATTCGAGCAGATAGGGCAACAGGCTGCGGATGACTGTCCAGTCGGTGCGCGTCTTGGCGGTGGGCGTATGCGAATAGGGATTCATCTGTGCATCACGAATAATGGCAGCGCGCATTATAGCTTGCCGCCCGGCTGCCAAAAAAAGCGGGCATCCTTGCGGATGCCCGAAACAGGAGGAGAAACATGAAAGCGGCGGGAAGGGAAACCCGTGGTCCGCTCTCACAGCGGTTAGACAGCAAATGCCATGCCAGGCAGATTCGCGCCTGATTCAAAAGGAGTTGTTCCGTTGCACCCGGCGATATCCAGGCAAGCATGCACGCAGATGTCGCATGCCGCACTGTTTTGGGATGGTAGGAATGCTTCGACTTGCTGCCGGCGAGACAGCGTTTAACCGGGAAGCGTTAATCGGTTCAGCGTCCCGTCTCGATCCCGCCCGTCACCGCATGCGCCCTCATCTGCCATGTCATTCGGGGCGGGACGGATGGCCGTAGTAATAACCCTGTGCGTAATCCACGCCCAGCTCGGCCAGCATCTTCGCGGTCACCTCATCCTCGACGAATTCGGCCACGGTCTTCAGGCCGAATTCGTGCGCCATGCTGTTGATGTGCGAGATCATGATGCGGTCGCGTTCGTCTATGGCGATCTGCCGCACGAAGCTGCCCTCAATCTTGACGTAGTCGATCTCCAGGTATTTGAGGTAGAGGAAAGATGAGAAACCGCTGCCGAAATCGTCCAGCGCCACCGCGATCTTGCTGGCGCGCAACTCTTCGATCACTGCCCGCACCTGGGTCAGGTTCGGCAGCGCCTCGCGCTCGGTGAGCTCCAGCACGATGTTCTCGCAGGGAACTCCCGCATTCCTGACCAGTTCCGGGATGCCGCGCACCCAGGCGATATCATTGAAGCTGCGCGGGAACAGATTGAAGAACATCTTGGCCTGCGGATGCTTCTTGGCGATCGTCGCATAATGCGCCAGGCCTTTGCGGAACACCTCGCGGTCAAGCTCCTGCGCCATGCCCAATTCTTCGGCGGCTTCGATGAATTCGCCCGCCGGTATGATTGTCTCGCCGTCGCATATGCGCACCAGCACCTCATACGCCATCACCGAGCCGCTCTTGACTTCGACGATGGGTTGCAGGAAAGCCTCGATACGATCCTCGCGCAGCGCATTGCGCAGGAAGTCACCCTGTTTGAAGATGGTCATCATGCTGCGGTCCGCATCGGACTCCGCGGTCATCACCTGGTTCTTGCCGCGCGTCTTGGCCTTGTACAGCACCACGTCCATCGCCGCATAGAGCGCGTCCTCGGTCTTGCCGTCCGCGGGATAACTGACCAGGCTGAAACTGGCGGTCGAGCGTATCTTGCCTACCGGCAACTCGAACTCGCGACCGGCCAGCAACTGGTGCAGCTTGTTCGCCACCAGCAGACCATTGGCGGCGGGTGTCTCCGGCAGGATGATGGCGAACTCGTCCCCCCCCAGGCGCGCCAGCACATCGCCGCGGCGCAGGCCTTCGCCCAGCATCGCGGTCAACTCTTTCAGCACCATGTCGCCGATGGGATGACCGAAGGTGTCGTTGATGTACTTGAAATTGTCCAGGTCAATCATGATCACCGAGAAACCGTGCTGGTGCCGTTCGGCACGGATGATCTCGTACTGCAGGAACTCCTGGAATTTGCGCCGGTTGTACAAGCCGGTGAGCGGGTCACGGATCGATAGCTCTTCCAGCTTGGAGTTGTATTCCTGCACGGTCTGCAACAGATGGTTGAAATACCCGGCCAGATGCTTGAGCTCGATCAGCCAGTTGCCGTCGTGTACGCGCCGGTTCAGATCCATATCCAGCGTCACGCTGCGTATCACGCCAACCAGATTGGCAATGGGTTGCGCCACCAGGTAACGCAGTTTCAAATACAGGATGATGAACACCAGACCGATCACGATCAGGGTATAGGCGACGATGGTGTTGATCACATCGTCGAACGACACCTTCAGCGAGGTGATCGGGTAGGTGATGTCGATCACCCCGTGCACCGCCCCGACATGCGACTGGGTATGGCAACCCAGACATTCGGCAGTCGCCACTACCGGATACAGGTAGCGGATGGAGTCCTTGTCCGGGAACAGCATCTCGTCGTTGCCGCTGCGCAGGGCTTCGGCCAGCCGCGGGTCGCCCTGTATATGCCCCTGCTCGCCCTGCATCACGCCGAACTGGCGGGCCACCACCTCGCCGCGATAGACGTTAATCTTGAGATCGGGGAAGGTCGAGTTCAGGCGTTCGATGGAGTCGTTGATCTCTTCCTTGTTCCAGCCCTTGCGCATGGCGGAATACAGGCTCTGGAACACCATCTTGGAAGTCTGCCGCGCATCGTCCCGCGCCAGCTCGTGGATGGCGCGATCGCGTATCACCTCGGACATGAAGAAGATCAGCAGGAAGGCGACCAGCGCCGCCAGCATGGAAAGCAGGATGAGCAAACGCCCCAGCGTCAGGCGTTTCATGTTGTCGATGAAACCCGTCATTGCATTGTCCTTATGGTTCTCGCAATGCAGCCGGTCTCCCTCCGGACTGCACGCTGCATGCCGACGGGATATGCCGGCGACGCATCGTGCCACAAGTTCAATCCGGCAACAACAAAAGGAGTCAGCCCTCCTGTGCCGCCCGCAAAGCCGGTCCGTATAGCGCGACACGGTCGTTCAGGATCAGGCGCACCGGCATCGCCTCCAACAGATGGCGCATGCGCCCCTTGGCCAGGAAGGCGTCGATGAACGCAGGGCGCCGCATCAGCGGCAATATCTTCGGCGCGATGCCGCCGCCGACGTAGACCCCGCCGTGACTCATGGTCTTCAGCGCAAGGTTGCCCGCCTCCGCGCCATACAACCGTACGAAGCGCTCCAGCGTCTCGACGCAGACCTCGTCGCTGCCGGCCAACGCCGCATGCGAGATCGCCGCGGCCGCATCGCCGCCCTGCATCTCATCCGCCAGCCATTGCGGCAGCGGAGACTTGCGGTAACCGCGCAGGAAATCGTGCAGATCGAGCAAGCCCATGCCGGAAACGACGCGCTCCCAGCTGACATGGGCGTAACGCATTTGCAGATGGCGCAACAAGCCGATCTCCAACTCGTCCTGTGGGCTGAAGCTGGTATGCCCCCCCTCGGTGGCGTATGGGTGGTGATGGCGACCGTCCCAATGCAGGCCGGCCTCGCCCAAGCCGGTTCCGGCGGCGATGATGGCGATATTGCCGCAAGCGTCCACCCCGCCTTGCTGCAAGGTGAGCAATTCGCTCTCCCCCAAAGCGGGCAAGCCGCAAGCGGTCGCCTCGAGATCGTTGAGCAGATGGCAAACCCTGAAACCGAAGCGCTGCTGCAAGATATCGGCCTCGATATACCAGGGCAGATTGGTCGCACGCACCGAGCGGCCCAACACCGGCCCGGCGATGCCGAATGCGGCATGGGCCGGCGCCGTTGTCCCGCGCAGGAATTCCGCGAGCAACGCTTCGAAGGTGGCAAACTCGCGGCTCGGATATTCAAGCTCGCGCTCGATCGTCACGCGCGTGCCGGCGACTTCGGCGATCGCCAACCGCGTCTTGGTTCCGCCTATGTCCCCGGCAACGACTCTGGTCATCTTGGCCCGTCCTGGATCGAGTTATGGGGTGATGGGAGCGACATGCCAGATGTGCTCGGCATATTCGCGGATGGTACGGTCGCTGGAGAATTGCCCCATCCCGGCGACGTTGAGGATGGCGCGCCTGGTCCACTCCTGCGGGTCGCGGTAAATCTCCTGCACCTTGTCATGGCAGGCCACATAGGAGGCGTAGTCGGCAAGCAACAGGAACTTGTCGCCGCGCTTGAGCAGCGCATCGACCACCTCCTGGTAACGCGCCGGCTCGTCCGGGCAGAAGAAACCGGACGCGATCATATCGAGCGCCTGTTTCAGCTCGGCATTGCCGCGGTAATAAGCGAGCGGATCGTAGCCCTGGCGATGCAGCTCGTCGATCTCCCCGGTTGACAGGCCGAACAGGAAGAAATTCTCGGCGCCGACCTCGTCGCGAATCTCGATGTTCGCCCCGTCCAGCGTGCCTATGGTGAGCGCACCATTCAGCGCCAGCTTCATGTTGCCGGTGCCGGAAGCCTCGGTACCGGCGGTGGATATCTGCTCGGACAGGTCCGCAGCCGGCACGATGCGTTCGGCATTGGAAACGTCGTAATTGGGCATGAACACCAGTTTCAGCCTGCCGCCGACCTGCTGGTCGTTGTTGACCACCTGGGCGACATCGTTGATCAGCCGGATGATGCGCTTGGCCATCATGTAGCCCGGGGCCGACTTGCCCGCGATGATCACGGTGCGCGGCACCGCATCCGCGCCGCCACGGATGCGGTTATACAGGGTAATGACGTGCAGCACATTGAGCAGTTGTCGCTTGTATTCGTGGATGCGCTTGATCTGGATATCGAACAGCGAATTCGGATCGACCTCGATACCCAGCTGTTTGCGGATCAATCCGGCCAGGCGTTCCTTGTTGGCCTGCTTGACGGTACGGAACTGCTGGCGGAACGTTGCGTCATCGGTAAACCCGCGCAATCTCTCGAGTTGGCCGAGGTCGGTCAGCCAGCCCTTGCCGATGCGCGCGGTGATCAGCTGCGCCAGTCCCGGATTGGCCTGGTTGAGCCAGCGCCGCGGCGTCACGCCGTTGGTCATGTTGATGATCTTGCCCGGCGTGATGCGCTCGAAGTCGGCGAAGATGGTGCGTTTCATCAGCTCGGTATGCAGCGCGGCGACGCCGTTCACCGTGTGGCTGCCGATGATGGCCAGGTGCGACATGCGCACGCGCCGCCCCTGCCCCTCGTCGATGATAGACAGCCGCTGCAGCAATTCGCCGTCGCCGGGGAACTGGTGCATCACCTGTTGCAGAAAACGATGATTGATCTCGTAAATGATCTGCAAATGGCGCGGCAGCACGCTCTCGAACATCGCCACCGGCCAGGTCTCCAGCGCCTCCGGCATCAGCGTGTGGTTGGTGTAGGAGAAGATGCGCGTGGACAGGCCCCATGCCGTTTCCCACGGCAGGTGATGCACGTCCACCAGCAGGCGCATCATCTCGGCCACGGCGATGGACGGATGGGTATCGTTCATCTGCACCGCCACCTTGTCGGGCAGCTGCGTCCATCCCTCGTGGTTCTTCTTGTAGCGGTACAGCATGTCCTGCAATGAGGCGCTGACGAAAAAATACTGCTGTTTCAGGCGCAGCTCGCGCCCGGTCTCGGTGGTATCGTTCGGATACAGCACCTTGGACAGGTTCTCCGATTCGTTCTTGTCGGCCACCGCCTGGATGTAGTTGCCCTGGTTGAAATACCCCAGCTCGAAATCACGCGAGGATTTCGCCGCCCACAAGCGCATATTGTTGACGGTCTTGCCGCCGTAGCCGGGGATCGGCGTGTCGTAGGCCATCGCCATCACGTCGTCGGTATCCACCCAGTGGTGGCGCAACAGGCCGTTCTCGTGCTTGTACTCCACCACGCGACCGTAGAACTTCACCGGATACAGCAGCTCCGGACGCGGGAACTCCCACGGGTTGCCGTAACGCAACCAGTTGTCCGGGTGTTCCACCTGCTCGCCGTTCTCGATGCTCTGGCGGAACATGCCGTATTCGTAGCGGATGCCGTAGCCGTAACAGGGCAGGTCCAGCGTTGCCATGGAATCGAGGAAACAGGCGGCCAGCCGCCCGAGACCGCCGTTGCCCAGCGCGGCATCCGGCTCGATGCCGGCGACCGTCTCGAACTCCTGCCCCATCTCGTACAAGGCATCCCTGCATTGCTGATCCATCTCCAGATTGAGCACCGCGTTGCTCAGCGTGCGTCCCATCAGGAATTCGAGCGAAAGGTAGTAGACGCGCTTGCTGTCGCGCCCGTAATAGCGCTGCATGGTTTCCATCCAGCGCTCGACCAGGCGGTCGCGCACGGTATAGGCGGCCGTCTCGAACCAGTCGCGCGTGGTTGCGTTGGCCGGAAATTTGCTGTTGGAATAGATCAGATGGTCGGCCAGCGAGGTCTGGATCGCCTCTTTGTCCATACCCGCGTTCCGATGCTGCGGTGTCGTTCTGTTATTCATCGCTCCCTCGTTCTGCTTGTGAGCGTTCGCCCGATGTGCAATTGGTCTTTCGCCCGATTCTCCGCGCGGTACGGAACGCTGTCAATTCGATGCAGCCGGCAGCACTAGTGCCGTTTGGTGATACCGAGGAAGCCGATGATGAAACGCACGAAACCGTAGCTCACGCGTGCCAGCATCCGTATCGGCAGATAGGAACGGGCTCGCCGCACCCGCCTCCCGTCGCGTTCGATAGCCAGCATCAGGCTGGCACGCAAGTCGGCGGCGAATGCCTCATCGACGACAGACAGGTTCGCCTCGCGAGCCAGCAACAGGCTGAACGGGTCAATATTGAACGACCCCACCGTCGACCATTCGCCGTCGACCACCGCGACCTTGGCATGCAGATAACTGGCGTGATACTCGTATATCTCGACCCCGGCGCGCAGCAGGCGCCCGTATAGCGCCTGCGTGGCGTAATGCTGCAGGCGGTATTCCACCTTGCCCTGCAACAGCAGCACCACGCGCACGCCGCGCTTCGCCGCGTTTGCCAGCGTGCGCAGGAACAGCCGCCCGGGCAGGAAATAGGCGTTGGCGATGATAACCTCGCGCTGCGCGCCGGCGATCGCCCTGATGTATGCCCGCTCGATATCGCGGCGGTGGCGCACATTGTCGCGCAGCAGCAGGTGCACGCGGGAATCCGGGTCATGCTTGACCCGGCGCAGATGCAGACCCATCGCCTTGATGCGCTTGCGCAGCGCCGCCCAGGACACCATCTCCCACAGGCGCAGCATGGCTGCCTGCACCTCGTCCACCAGCTCGCCGCGCAAGCGCACCGTGTAATCCAGCCGCGGCGCATCGGAATCCAGGTCGACCGGGATGTCGTCGATGAGATTGATGCCGCCGACGAAAGCGACCTCGCCGTCCACCACTGCCAGCTTGCGGTGCATGCGGCGCAAACGCCGCATGCGGCTGCGGCTCATGGTGAAGGGCGATATCTCGCGCCGGAACCACAGCACCTCGGCACCCGCTGCGCGCAGATCGTCGACGAACGGTTCCGGCAGTTCCGCCGAACCGAAACCGTCCAGCAGCACGCGCACCTCCACGCCGCGCATCGCCGCGCGCCGCAACGCCTGCGCAACCATGTTGCCGGTCTCGTCGGAAGCCAGAATGTAGGTCTCAAGATGGATACTGCGTTGCGCCGCATCGATATCGGCACATAGCTGCGGGAAGAACTCGGCGCCGTTCTGCAACAGCATCAGCTCGTTGCCGGAAACCAGATGGGTGCGGCTCATGGCCTTCCCAGGCTGGCGGAAAGCGCGGCATGGTCGGACAGGCGCCCCCATTTGCCGCCGGCATGCACATCGCACTGCTGCACGCTGAATCCGCGCACGTAGATACGATCCAGGCGAAACAGCGGCAGGCTTGCCGGGAAACTGCGCGCCGGCTTCCCGTTGTGCGCATCGAACACGTCGCGCACACCCAACTCTTGCACCAGCACCGGGCTCAACTGGTTGCGCCAATCGTTGAAGTCTCCGGCGATGAGCAGCGGCGCATCGTGCGGGATCTCGCTGCGCACATAGTCGATCAGGGCGCGCTTCTGCATCCGGCGACCTTTGGCGAACAGGCCGAAGTGTGCGCACAGGCAGTGCACGGTGTGGCCGTCGATCTCCACCTCGCTGTGCAGCAAACCGCGCTGCTCGAAGCGGTGCGCCGAGACGTCCTTGTTGCTCGATTGCAAGATCGGGAAGCGGCTGAGGATGGCATTGCCGTGATGCCCCTGCTCATACACCGCGTTCATGCCGTAAGCATGGTGCTCCCAGAACTCGTGGGCCAGGAACTCGTGCTGCGGTACGGCCGGGTAATCGGTATGGCGCTGCGGATGCTGCAAGTGCTCGCCCTGCACCTCCTGCAGGAACACGATGTCGGCATCGAGTTCACGCAAGCGCTCGCGCAAATCATGCAGCACCAGGCGGCGGTTGAATTGCGAGAAACCCTTGTGGATATTGTAGGTGGCGATCTTGAGGTAGCTCATTGGAGTATTCTACCCAATCGAATCGCATACGATGCGGCAACCGGCAGATGGCACGCAATAAAACCCGGCTGGGAATCACCGCGGCATCGCGGCAGCCGGAAGCCTCAAGCGGCGCAAGTCAAGACTTCACAGGCTTGCATACTCGCCGTCATTGCCAGCCTTATCGCCATATGCCCGGGAAGAAAGGTCCAATTGCCGTCCACAAGCCGCAATGTCCCCCACATCTGCTTTATCCAGACCTTCGTGAGGTTCGAACAATTGCAGCTGCACCGCGTAGCGCATCAGCTCGACCATGCTGGAAACGTGCATCTTTTCCATCAGGTGCTTTTTGTGGGAACTGGCCGTCTTGTCGCTGATAAATAATTTGGCGGCAATCTCGTTGATGCGCAGCCCCGAGATCAGCAGCTTGAACACTTCGAGTTCACGATCCGAAAGACTGGCGAGAGGCACGGGCTGAGCTGCGGTGGATTCCGCGAATGCCATCTCCTCTGCTATCCGCGGGTCGATATACCTGCCCCCGCCCGCCACTTTGCGTATCGCCCCGACTATGCTCTCCAACTGCTGGTCCTTTGAAAGGTAACCGGCGACGCCCGCCCGGATCACACGAATGATCGTATGCAAGTCACTTTGCGCGCTGAATATCAGTACCGGCAGCGACTTGCGGCACGCCTTAACGCGTTCGACCAGCCTGATGCCGCCAATGTCCGCCATATCCATATCCAGCAACAGCAAGTCGAATTTCGTGGCGCCGTTCAAATGCCGAACAAGCGCTTCACCGCTTTCCGCCTCCGCTACTGCTTCCATATCCTGGGCTAGCACAAAGGCCGACATCAATCCTTGACGGACCACGGGATGCTTATCGGCAAGCAGGATACGAATCATGTTTTCTCCTTCCATCGTTGCAAACGCACAGCACCTCGAAAAATCCCTGTCTGTGCGCCAGGCAACAAACCCGGATACGGGGAGGCGACGATGCGCCTTAGCCGAGAAGAATTCAATATGCCCGTCTCTCTATATCTTATCTATGCCGCTCACGCCGATATCTATATATGTATCTAGACCCTCGCCCACGACAAACGCGATTGCAAATCACTCACTTAAAAATATTCTCATCCCCGGAATCGCCTCGACAGGCTCTCGCCGCAGGGAGTTTCGCCTGTGCACATCCAATCGCCCGCTCAAACGATATCTAGAACTTCGCCAATCCCTCACCCCAATTAGTCGGAAATTCCGATTGCAGAATCAGGCATTCCTGATTTGAGTCCCATCAAAATTCATCCAAGATTCGGCCGGCAGTTGAGGCAACGAACCAGGGTTTTCAATTCGGCACTGTATGCGATGACATACGTGAGTCATTTATCCATATGCAACCGAGAAGGAGATAAACATGACATTGATGGATACAGGCATGCCAATCAAATCATCCACACAACGCATGGCTGGACGCCAGCTTTCAATAGCAAACAATGCAAATCACCTGCGAGACCATGTCGCCGACGGCGACGCCAATCAAAGCACCAACTGGGTCAAATACACTCCTGCCGATCAAATCGAGGGATACTTTCACATCCTGCTGCTCGGAAACGAACCGAGCGGGCAAGCGGCTCGCATCACGCTGCTGGCGCATCTTGATTTTGAGATGGACTTCATCGAGGCAAGAAGCGCCAAGGCGGCCTTGCTGGCGCTGAATCACCGCGCCATAGATCTGATCGTTTACGGCGATGGCGTTTCAGACATGGATGGACTGGAATTTCTTTGCCAATTGAACAAGAAGAATCAGGCCCGCAAAGTGCCGGTGATAGAAATATTGAATCGCGATACCGCCAATGCCGGCATCAAGGCAATGAAAATGGGCGCGCATGATTATTTATTGAAAGACCCGGATGGAGGGCATCTCGAAATTCTCCCCATTCTCGTTTCCCGCATTTACGCAGAGAAGAACATCTTCAATGCACTGCACAAGATGGCCGGTGTACATCAGACAATTGCCAGCAAAATCCCTTCTGTAATCTACCAGGTGTCGCTACAGGACGGCCATCACGATTTGTGCATCAGCCAGCCCGTGCTGGAGATGGGCATTACCCCGGAGCGCTGGGGATGTGATGCCGAACTGCATCACTGCATGTGCCATGAAGAAGACCGGGAGCGGGTAAGAAGCACGCTTGCGCACAGCATGCAAACCGGCAGCATGTTCGAGTGCGAATACCGCATCAATGCGCTGGGCAATGGCATCCGCTGGTTCTATGACAGGGCAAATATCATCATGGACAAATGCGGCAGGCCGTTGCAGGTACAAGGCGTTATGACCGACATCACGAATAGCAAGGTGCTCGAATTCGAGCTGCTCCAGTATCGCAACATGCTGGAAAGGATGGTGACTCAAAGGACCGATCAATTGCTCAAGCGCACCTCCATACTGGAGTCGTGCAATTCGAATCTGGGCGCCAAGCTACATGCGCTGCAACAGAAATATTCGGATCTCAAGGCCCGCTTCAATATCGATGAAAATTGGCAACCGGGCAGTGCCTGACGAGGTGTCGGCCATGAATGCCCCCACCAATTCAGGAATGGGCAATGGCTGCCAGCGCGGGCTGTCGTCGCCAAAGGCAGGCAAGCCCGGCATGGACGCCCTCGACCAGATCGCATTGATTCGGCAGTTCCAGCGTATTGAGGGCAACTTCGATTGTTGCGCCTCGGCATATGTCAAGGTATGCCAGCAATTTGACTGCCTCTGGCGCAACAAATGCCTGGCCTTCCTGCAGACAACCACGCCATCCTGACAACCATGCGCCAACTATCGAACAGGACGGGAGACAGTCGGCTCAGCGGCCGGGATCTGCGTCGCCGCGCCGAGGCCAAATTGCAGCGCGAACGGCCCGGCCTGGTTCCGGCTCATCCTGCCATTACCGATCAGCTATATGAACTGCGCGTGAATCAGCTCGAAATCGAGTTGCTGAGCGAGGCGCTCCAGAAATTGCGGAATGGCGTCTCCTCGAATTGCCTCAACCGGCAGAATGCCAGAACCTCGGTATATGGCTACTTCTTCCTGGATGCTCTTGGGCGGATATGCGACGCCACGGTATCCGGCAACGACACCGTTCATGAACGCAGGCGCAAGTGGCTCGGAAAGCATTTGCATGACTGCCTGCCGCATGACAGACGCGCCCAGTTCCAGGATTTCCTGGATGAGGTATTCGCAACGGATGGGAAGAAGTCACATGAAACCCGACTGGATGCCGCAAGCAGCAAGAAGATGCTCGGCAATACGCCGCCGGAATATGTCGCCATCGAGGCAATCTCCGACAAGGGAAGGCGTTATTGCCTGGCCGTAGTGGAGGATATCAGCGCCCGCAAGGCGGCCGAAGAGAATGAAAAAACCAACCGAGCTGCGCTGGATTTGCTGCGGCATACGATTGCGGCCAGCCGGAACGAAATCTTCATGTTCGATGCGGATAGCCTGAAATTCACCTTCGCCAGCAATAGCGCGCTGGAGAATCTGGGTTACACCATGGATGAATTGATGGGGCTAACGCCGGCAGATATCCAGAACGCGCTTGCCAACGAAGAGATGGCCAATCTGATCAACGACCTGCTGATCAACAAGGTCGGCGTAAGGAAATTCAATGCCACGCATCTGCGCAAGGACGGCAGCCTGTATCCGGTGGAGATGTGCCTGCAATTGCTGGAACAGGAATCCGGCGCTTCGTTTATCGCAATTGCGCTCGATGTCAGCAAACAGGCTGCCGTCGAATCGCAGCTGAGATCAATCGTCGAGTCGGCCGGGGCCATTATCTGGGCGGCCGACACCCACATGAAGCTGGTATACATATCCGATCAAATGCGGGAGATCCTCGGCTACGGTGCAGAACAGTTCATCGGCCGCACATGGCATGACATGCTCGGTATGGGACTGGTTCATGAAAACGATCAAACCCTCCTGCAGGAGGGATTCAATCGGGCATTGATCGGCGAGCAGAAGGTGGCCAACCTGGGGTTCCGCGCCAAGCATGCTGACGGAACATGGCGCTGGCTGAATTTGAACATGACGCCCAACCGGATGATGGATGGCCGGATCGGCCAGATCGTTGGCGTGATGCACGACATGCATGCGCAAAAGCTCATCGAAGACGAACTGGTCAAGCTGAACCACGAGCTCGACTCCAGAGTGCAGGAAGAGATCGAAAAGAACCGGGAAAAGGATCTGCTGCTGCAACGCCAATCGAGGCTGGCCGGGATGGGTGAGATGATCGGCAATATCGCCCATCAATGGCGTCAGCCCATCAATTCGCTCAGCCTGATTCTCAGCGACCTTGAAGATGCCGCGCTCTTCTCGGAATGCGACCTGGCCTATATTCAAACGGCCGTCGCCAAATCGAAAACCATCATCCAGAAGATGTCCACCACCATCGACGACTTCCGCCACTTCTTCCGCGCCGACAAGAGCCCGGGGGATTTCAGCCTCAGGCAGGTGACCGACGAGTGCCTCAACCTGGTCGATGCCGCCATGAAAAGCAGCCATATCGAGATCATCAGGAACGAGGCGGATGTTATCGTCAGCGGTTTTGCCAATGAGTACTCACAGGCCCTGATGAACATCCTGAGCAACGCCAGGGACGCGATCGTCGCTCGGGGACGAGGACACGGGCATATCCACATCGATATCCGCGCGCAAGGCGATTGGGGGGTGCATACCATTTCCGACGATGGGGGCGGCATTCCGCCCGAGGCGCTCCCCAGAATATTCGAGCCCCATTTCACCACCAAGGAATATGGCGTCGGTATCGGCCTGTACATGAGCATGGTCTCGGTCGAAAAGAACATGAAGGGACGCATTGAAGTGGAGAACCGTGCGGATGGCGCCAGCTTCTCCATCTACCTACCCAAAGCAAGATCCGGGGGCAATCATGGATAAGACATCGCAGCAAGGCATGCTGGAAAAACTTTCCGTCCTCTTTGTCGATGATGATGAAGATGCAAGGGAAAGCATGGCGTGCTATCTCCAGCGCAGGGTCGGCAAAGTCAGCACGGCGGAGAACGGCCTGGCGGGTCTGAGCCTGTTCCGGGAACAACATCATGATCTGGTCATTTCGGATATCCGCATGGGCAGCATGGACGGCCTCGCCATGTGCCGCGCGATACGGGAAAGCGCACCGGATGTGCCTGTAATCTTCGTTTCGGCGCACAACGAGAGCGACATCTTGCTTTCCTCCATCGACCTTGGAATTACCAAATTCCTGGTCAAACCCATCGACACTGACAGCCTGATAAGCACGATGCACAACGTGGCGGCGCAGCTTGACAAGCGGCGCAACCAATCCAGCCGGTTGCAGGAGATGAATAGCAGGCTGGAGGAAGCCGAGTACGAGAAGGACTACATCGGAAACTATATCTCGTGCCGTCTCGATAGCGGCATTCGCAAAGAGATAACCAACCTGAAATACCTGAACATCCCGCGGGACGGCATTAGCGGCGACTTTTGCGCCGCCGCCCAGCACGGCAACGATCTGTATGTAATGCTGGCGGATGCCTCGGGACACGGCATCCCCGCCATCATACCGGCGCTCCCCATACCGGATATCTTCCAACAACGGGCGGCACGCGGCTATTCGCTGCTGATGATCGCAGCAGAGATCAACCGCGCACTTTACATGCAGCACTTTGCCGAGCACTTCGTGGCGGCCACGCTGATTCGGGCCAATCCCGTAGAACACATCATCGAGGTTCTGAACTGCGGCAATCCGCCGGTACTGATTTTTGACGACGCCGGCGCACTGCTGCACAGATGCCACTCCGCCTCTCCCGCCCTTGGCCTGGTTTGCGATGACGAGCTTTCGATCGAGGAGGTGCGTTGCAAAGTAACCACCAATGCCCGTGTCTACTTCTTTACCGATGGCCTGACCGACACATTGCAGGCATGCGGCATGGAATTAAACAAGAGCGCACTGAACGGCTTGTTCTGCAGCACCCCCCAGGCGGAGGTATTCGATGCCCTGTCTGCGCACGCCAGACGGGCGGCCAAACAGTGCAACATCGACGATATAAGCATGGCGGAAATCCGTTTCGATTGCGAATCGCAACAGGAACAACCCATTGCAATGCCGATGCAACCGTACCTGCCGGAAGAAACAGCGCCGGCGGTCCCGCTCAGCGAAATGACTTTGCTCTATGTCGAGGATGATGAGGTAACGCGGGAATATCTGGCACGCTACCTTAGACGCCGCCTGGGAAGGGTGCTGCTTGCGGGAGATGGCAATGAAGGCTTGTCACTCTTCGCCAGCCACAAGCCGGAAATCGTATTGACCGACATCCGGATACCACTGATGAGCGGACTGGAAATGGCCGAAGAAATCAGGAAGCTCGACAGGGATGTTCCCATCATCGTAACCACGGGTTCGGATGGCGCCGTAGAACCCGAAAAAATGTTCGAGCTGGGCATCTCACGCTTTCACATGAAACCGCTGGATCCGAACAAGCTGGGCGACACCCTCAATGCCTGTATCCAGCAAGCCAATTCGCTGAATCAATTGCGCCTGTCCGCATCGGCGATCCGCGTTTCCTCGCTCGCGGCAATCACCGCAAACCGCGCAAGGCAAATCGTCAGCGTCAATCACTCGTTTTGCCGGATCACCGGCTACTCGCTGGACGAAGTGGCAGGCAAGAATCCCGTCCTGCTCGACTCCGGCAGTCATGATGCCGCGTATCATCAAGCGATATGGCATGCGCTGGACGACACCGGCAACTGGTCCGGAGAGTGGCAGTTCCGCCACAAGAACGGCGAAATAGTCTCCGAGTGGGTGACGGTAAATGCAGTCAAAGACGGGAATGGGGTGCTGAGCGGTTATCACTTCATCTTCTCCGACATCGCCGAACGCCAGTTGAATATCGAAAAACTGCGTCAGGCCGAGTTGCATGACAGGTTGACCCAGCTCCCGAACCGCACATTGTTCGAGCACGATGTGTCCGGCGTACTGGCTGCGAACCAGCCGGATACGGATCGGTTGGCACTGCTCTATCTCAATCTGGATTGTTTCATCGAGGTTAACAATGTGCTCGGCGTACGCGTCGGCGACAAGGTGCTTTTCGAGATTGCCCGGCGACTGAAAAACAGCCTTGCCCCATCCGACCTCCTGTGCCGCATGGATGGGGACGAGTTTGCCTTGTTGTTGCGAGACGCCGGCACACGCGACGCGCTTGAACAGACTATTGGCAGACTATCCCGCGAGATCAAGCAGCCGATAGAGATCGACGGACAAGAGATATCGCTGCATGCAAGCATCGGCATCAGCTTATACCCCGCCGATGGCGACACCTACGAGAACCTTGTCAAAAACGCATGCAGCGCCGTGAATCAGGCACGGCTCGCCGGTGGCGACACCTATCGCTTCTTTGACAAAGCCATCAATCAGCAGCAGGAACGCCAAATCACTTTGCAGCGAGACATCCCGGCAGGCTTGCAAAGGAACGAATTCTTCATGGTGTATCAGCCGAAATACTCGGTCAGCCAGCAGCGCGTGGTCGGTGCCGAGGCGCTTGTACGCTGGAAACATCCGACCCTGGGGCTGGTGTCGCCGATGGAATTCATTCCGCTGGCCGAAAGCAGCGATGCCATAATCGAAATGAGTGAATGGATCATCGATACAGTCTGCGCACAGCTTGCCAGTTGGCGGCAACAGTCCCTGCCGCAAGTGCCCGTATCGATCAATATCTCGCCGGTGCATTTCTGGCGGGGAGACCTGGTGGGAAGTTTGCGGAAGGGGTTGGAGAGAAACGACATAGCGCCCGCAATGTTGCCGATCGAGGTAACCGAGGGCGTGGTGATGAATACTTCGGAGAAAACCCTGCAGCTGCTGGGAGAGCTGAAGACCCTCGGTTTCCACCTCTCCATCGACGATTTTGGCACCGGATACTCCAGCCTGAAATATCTCAAGGATCTGCCCATCAACGAATTGAAGATCGACCGCTCCTTCATCATCGGCATACCGAAAGACGATCAGGCGCAGGATTTGTCCAGAACCGCCATCCCGCGCGCCATCATCCAGATGGCCTCCGAACTTAACCTGAACGTTGTCGCCGAAGGTGTCGAGACCGAGAACCAGAAAGACTTCCTGTTGCGGCATGGTTGCGATGTGATACAGGGATACCTGATCAGCAAACCGGTTTCTGCCGCCGATTTCGCGATGTTGCTGCACTGAGAGCCCCCGCCACCCGGATCATGAAGTGCGCGGGATTGAATTCAGACAACCCATATGGAAGGAGATGAACATGGCCATTTACTCACATGTCCATAAACAAACCGGTTGCATTCATATCGACGGCAGGTTCGATTTCCTTGTCCACCGCGAATTCAAGAAGGCCTATATGGCCATGCTGGACAACCCGACGATCCAAGAGATCGAAGTTAATATGCGGCAGCTCGACTTCATTGATAGCGCGGCTCTTGGAATGCTGATGCTGTTGCGGGAACGTGCCCAGGCCGCAAACAAGTCGATTGTGCTCTCCAATCCATCCGAGCATGTTTCCATGCTGCTCTGGGTGGCAAGCTTCCACAAGCTGTTTGCCATTAGCGGATTTAACGAATCGAAATATGCCTAGCCGGTCTGGCTGGCTTCAGGCATGACAAAACGACTGGCGCGGGAACCCGCCAGTCGTTCCGTGATGGTCAGTCCGAACCGGCACCTTCCGCGATAAGCAGTTCCGGGTCGATCATCTCCCCGTTGAGCACCACACTCCAATGCAGATGCGGCCCGGTGGCGCGCCCTGTCCTGCCCGACAAGCCGAGAGGCTGGCCTTTGCCCACCTTGTCGCCCGCTTTCACGTCGACCCGCTCAAGATGGCAGTACATGGTGATCAGACCGTTGCCGTGATCGAGAAAAACCGTCTTGCCGTTGAAGAAATAATCGTCGACGGCCAGAACCACGCCGTGCGAACTCGCCCTGACCGGAGTACCGCTGGGCACCGCCACGTCAAGACCGGCATGCGGTGCGCGCGGCTCGCCGTTGAAGAAACGTCGACTGCCGAAGCGCCCGCCCAACCTGCCTTCTGCCGGCAGCAGCAATGCGGGATCGGTATCCTGCGCACTGCGCCAGTGGCGCTTGAGTTCCATGATGGCGGCTATCTCGCGCTTGGCGCGCGCCGCATCGGCCGGCGAGAGCTGCACCTTGCCCTTGTCTTTGATCGTGATGCGCTGTTCGGGGTAGCTCTTCGGGTTGACCTCGAACAGATAGGTCTTCGATTCGCCGGCGATCTTGATTTGCAGCGCATGACTGCCGGGCGGGGTATTCAACGACAGTCCGACCACGGCATACCATTCGTCCTTGTCGGCCGTAACGAGAACCGGCTGCTCGCCCAGCCAGGCCTGCGGCGCCGCGGCACTCGACGCAACGCTGCCCAGCGGAATGACGGCAATGCCACCCGGCACGCTGAGTGCCTGGGGCAGACTGGCCTGTGCCATCAAAGGCAGAACCAGCAGCGCCAGCTTGAGGCAGAGCCGCAGCATGGCACTGCCATACGCATTCAGTTCGGCAGTAGAGGCGCTCTTATGCATTACCGATACCCCTTGTCGGCAAATTGATCTGCTTCGCAAAATCCAGCATGCGCTGAATAGGAAGCACGGCACGCGGGATGATGGCCGGATCGACGCGGATCTCGTTATGGCCGCGCTCCAGCACCTCGGCCAGATTGAGCAAGCCGTTCATCGCCATCCACGGGCAATGGCTGCAGCTGGTGCAGGTGGCGCCCACACCCGCCGTGGGCGCTTCGAGAAACACCTTGTCCGGGCACAGCGCGCGCATCTTGTGCAGGATGCCGTTGTCGGTGGCGACGATGAATTCCCTGTTGGGGGCGTTCTGCGCGGCCTTGATGAGTTGCGAGGTGGAGCCGACCACGTCCGCCTGCTGCACCACGGCGCGCGGCGATTCTGGATGCACCAGCACCAGCGCGCCGGGGTGCTGTGACTTAAGCTCGATGAGCTCTTTGGCTTTGTATTCGTCGTGCACGATGCACGAGCCCTGCCACAACAGCATATCGGCCCCGGTCTGCTCCTGCACGTAGCTGCCGAGGTGGCGATCCGGCGCCCACAGTATCTTCTTGCCCTGCTCCTTCAAGTGCTTCACCACCGGCAGCGCGATGGAGCTGGTCACCATCCAGTCGGCACGCGCCTTCACGGCGGCGCTGGTGTTGGCGTACACCACCACGGTGCGGTCGGGGTGCGCGTCGCAGAAGGCAGTGAACTCGTCCACCGGGCAACCGAGGTCGAGCGAGCATTCCGCCTCCAGCTCGGGCATCAGCACACGCTTCTCCGGATTCAAAATTTTCGCCGTCTCGCCCATGAAACGCACGCCCGCCACCACGATGGTTTTGGCCGGATGCTGGTGGCCGAAGTTCGCCATGTCGAGCGAATCGGAGACGATGCCGCCGGTCGCTTCGGCCAGGTCCTGCAGGTCGGGATGCACGTAGTAGTGCGCCACCAGCACCGCATCCTGTTCCTTCAGCATGCGCTTGATGCGTTCTATCAGCGCAGCCTTCTCGCCCGCTTCCGGTTCGCGCGGTTTCTTCGCCCAAGCGTGCGCCGTGCTGCAACCGGTCTGTGCTGCATCGGGGTGCTCGTAGGCGATGGAAATGATGTTTTCAGCCATGTCGTATGCGTTCCGGTAATTGCAAGATCGCCGCCCGGTTGCTCGGCGAGAACACTTTCCCCGCCGCCTCCCGCCACGGCAACCACCGGTAGCTCAGGTGTTCGCGCGGCGAGAGTTGGACGGCGACCTGCTGCGGAAGTTGCAGACCGAACACATGTTCGGTGTTGTGCGTGGTGCCGGGCGGGTAGCGGTGCGCCCATTTGGGGTAGATGTCGTAGACGTTCTGCTGCTGCCAATCGGTCAGCCGGTAGCGCGTGGCATCGATTCCGGTCTCCTCCGCCGTTTCGCGGATGGCGGTCTCGCGCAGCGTCTCGTCGCCGTCGCGGCTGCCGGTGACCGATTGCCAGGCATCGGGATAATCGGCACGCTCGAGCAGCAGCACGTCAAGTGCATCGGTATAAATGACGATAAGCGCGGAGATCGGTTGCTTGTATTGCGACATCAGGCGAAGAACACCCAGAACGGCTTGCCCTGCATGCGCCAGAACATCACGGTCGCCTTGAGGATGTTATTGAGCGTTTCGTAATCATCAGGAGCGAACGTCGCCCCGTTCAGCAACAACACATAACCCGGCGCTTCTTTCCAGGAAAGATCGCCCAGCGCATCGGCGAGCGCATCCCAGTTATGACCGAACCATTCCGGCGCATCGATGGTGCGCGCCAGCTCGGCCAACATCTCGCCCTTGCCGGCAGCATCGGTGATATCGGCGGAGAACAGGACGAAGCCGGCATTCCGCACCGACTCGCGCAAGTCTTCCACCGGGCAGTTGAGGCGATACACGCCGGCCTCGTCCGCATTCTGCAAACGCCTGTGCAAATCTTTCATCGCTGCTCCTCAGTGATGCGCCTGAAGCTGCGGTAATGGTCGCCGCTGTAATAGCACTCCAGGACGATGCCGCACACGATACGGCGCGCCCCGCGATGCCGCACGCCGGGCGTCTTCACGGTGTATTCATGGTAATAGCCGCGCGCTTGCGGCGGCAGGATGTGCTCATAGTTGCCAAACACCACGCCGTCGCGCGGATAGGGGAAGGGACCGCCTTGCCGGATGAGTTGCAGGGTCTCGCGCGCTTCCGGCGGCAGTTCGGCGAGCCGGACCACCGGAATATCGGCCGCATCATGCGTACGATGGTCGAGCGCCTGCGCGAACGGCAGGCACAGCAGCAAGCCGGACAGCAGCAGCCACTGTGCGATACGCCGCATGGATTACTCCTTGGCTGCTTCGGCCGGTGCCGGTTGGCGCAAACGGATGTGCAGTTCGCGCAGTTGCTTCTCGTCCACCGCCGACGGCGCTTGTGTCAACAGGCACTGCGCGCGCTGAGTCTTGGGGAAAGCTATCACATCGCGGATGGATTCGGCACCGGTCATCATGGTGACGATGCGGTCCAGACCGAAGGCCAGGCCGCCGTGCGGAGGCGCGCCGTATTGCAGCGCGTCGAGCAGGAAGCCGAACTTGAGTTGCGCTTCTTCCGCGCCGATGTTGAGCGCGCGAAACACTTTGCTCTGTACTTCTTCTTTGTGGATACGCACCGAGCCACCGCCAATTTCCCAGCCGTTCAGGGCCAGGTCGTAAGCCTTGGCCAGACACTTGCCGGGATCGGTTTCGAGGAATTCCAGATGCTCGTCTTTGGGCGAAGTGAACGGATGATGGCAGGCATTCCAACGCTTGGCTTCGTCGTCGTACTCGAACATCGGGAAGTCCACCACCCACAGCGGCTCCCACGCCTTGCCGTTGGTGTAGCCCTTCTCGTGGCCGATCTTGCTGCGCAATGCGCCCAGCGCGTCGTTGACGATCTTGGTCTTGTCCGCGCCGAAGAAGATGATGTCGCCGTTTTGTGCGCCGGTGCGTTCGATGATGGTCTTCAGCGCGGCTTCGTGGATGTTCTTCACGATCGGCGATTGCAGGCCTTCTTCGTTCAGCTTGGTCACGTCGTTGACCTTGATATAGGCCAGGCCCTTGGCGCCGTAGATGCCGACGAACTTGGTGTAGTCGTCGATCTCGCCGCGCGAGAACGCGCCGCCGTTCGGCACGCGCAAGGCCGCCACGCGGCCATTCTCCGAATTCGCCACACCGGCGAACACCTTGAACGCCACATCCTTCACCGCGTCGGTGACTTCGGTGAGCTCGAGCGTGACGCGCAGGTCCGGCTTGTCGGAACCGAAACGTGCCATCGCCTCGCCATAAGTCATGCGCGGGAACGGGTTGGGCAGTTTCACGTCCAGCACTTCCTTGAACACGGTACGGATCATCTCCTCGGTGAGGTTCATGATCTGCTCTTCGGTGAGGAAGGAAGTCTCGATATCGACCTGGGTGAATTCGGGCTGGCGGTCGGCGCGCAGGTCTTCGTCGCGGAAGCACTTGGTGATCTGGTAGTAGCGGTCGAAGCCGGCCACCATCAGCATCTGCTTGAACAGCTGCGGCGATTGCGGCAGCGCGAAGAACTCGCCGGCGTGCACGCGCGACGGCACCAGGTAGTCGCGCGCCCCTTCCGGCGTGGACTTGGTCAGCATCGGCGTCTCGATGTCGATGAAGCCCTTGTCGTCGAGGAAGCGGCGGAATGCGCGCGCAGTCCGGTAGCGCAACATCATGTTGTGCTGCATCTGCGGGCGGCGCAGGTCGACCACGCGGTGGGTCAGGCGCACGTTCTCGGACAGGTTCTCGTCGTCCAGCTGGAACGGTGGCGTCACCGAAGTGTTCAGCACCTCGATCTCCTGGCACAGCAGCTCGATCTCGCCGCTGGGGATGTTCTTGTTCTCGGTGCCTTCGGGACGGCGGCGCACGCGGCCGGTGATCTTCAGCACGAATTCATTGCGCACCGATTCGGCGATCTTGAACATGTCGGCGCGGTCCGGATCGCACACGACCTGAGCCAGGCCTTCGCGGTCGCGCAGGTCGATGAAGATCACCCCGCCGTGGTCGCGGCGGCGGTGCGCCCAGCCGCACAGGGTGACGGTCTGGCCGAGGTTGGTTGCATTGAGTTGTCCGCAGTAATGAGTTCGCATGATTTGGGATACAGGTGGGAATTACAAAGAAAAAGCTTAAAGTGGTTTGGCGAAGCTGGCGACCTCTTCAGGGCTGGTCACCACGCCCATCGAGATGATGGCCTTGAATGCCGCATCGACGCTGATATCCAGCTCGATGGTATCGGACTTCTTCACATAGAAATAGAAGCCGTTGACCGGACTCGGCGTGGTCGGGATGAACACCCCGACATACTCGCCCTCCAGCGCGCGCGACACCTCGCCCGGCACGCTGGTCAGGAACGCCAGCGACCATGCGTCGGGATGCGGGTAACGCACCAGCAGCACCTTGCGGAATGCGTGGCCGCTGTCGGACAACAGGGTGTCGCTGACCTGCTTGACGCTGTTATAGATGGCGTTCACGAACGGGATGCGGCGCAGCAGACCGTCCCAGTATTCCAGCAGGCGCTGGCCGAACACGTTGCGCACCAGCAAGCCGGTGCTCAGCACTACCAGTACGGTCAGGATGACGCCGAGTCCCGGGATATGCATACCGAGCAAACGATCGGGATGCCAGGCTTCCGGCAGCAGCAGCAGGCTCTGGTCCAGCGTACCTATGATCAGGTTGAGCACCCACAGGGTGATCACCAGCGGTATCAGCACCAGCAGGCCGGTAAGCAGGTATTTCTTCACTTAATGCGTTCCCGCAGCCGGGCAGGCGGAACAGGCCGACGGCTCGCACTGGGCGGGCTTGTTCTTGAAATCGGTGGCGTAATAGCCGTTGCCCTTGAGCTGGAAACCGGCCGCGCTGAGCTGCTTGGAAAAGGTCTCCTTACCGCATTCCGGACAAACCGTCAGCGGCGCATCGCTCATCTTCTGCATCACGTCCTTTTGTGTACCGCAACTGCTGCATCGATATTCGTAGATAGGCATGGAACACTCCCAAATTCGGAAAGGCGCGCATTATACCCTGCCCCCTCCCCGCGAAAGAAGCGAGTTTATTTCAGCAGCGCTTCGACGATGCGCTGGCAGGCGCGCCCGTCGCCATAGGGGTTGTGGTGCGTCGAGAACGTCCGGTAATACGCCTCGTCGTCCAGCAATCTGGCACATTCGCCCAGGATCCGGTCCGCATCCGTCCCGACCAGCTTGATCGTTCCGGCCGCGATGGCCTCGGGGCGCTCGGTCACGTCGCGCATGACCAGCACCGGTTTGCCCAGGGAAGGCGCTTCTTCCTGGATCCCGCCCGAATCGGTGAGGATGAGATACGAGGCCTGCATCAGGTAAACGAAATGCAGGTAGTCCTGCGGCTCGATCAGCGTCATGTTGGGGTCGTCGGCGAACACCTCCTGCACCACATTGCGCACATTCGGATTGGGGTGCACCGGATAGACCACCTGCACGTCCGGTCGCATCGCCAGCCGCTTCAGAGCGCGGCAGATGTTCTCCAGGCCGCCGCCATGGTTCTCGCGGCGGTGCCCGGTGACCAGGATCAGCCGCTTGTCCGGTCGCAGGAACGGGAAGGCGGCAGCCAGCCTGGCTCGCAGCGCCGCGTCGCCCCGGATGCGCTCGACCACCAGCAGCAACGCGTCGATCACGGTGTTACCGGTGACGTGGATCTTGTCGCCGGCGATACCTTCCTTCAGCAGGTTGTCGCGCGACACGCCGGTAGGGGCGAAATAATGGGCCGAGACCAGATCGATCACGCGGCGGTTCATCTCTTCCGGCCAGGGGTGATTCAAGTCATAGGTGCGCAAGCCGGCTTCCACATGCCCGATCGCGACGTGCCGGTAGAAGGCAGCCATGGCGGCGGCCTTTGCCGTGGTGGTGTCGCCATGCACCAGCATGCAGTCCGGCTTGTGCCGCTCCAGTACGCGATCGATACCCGACATCACGTTCACATGCAGTTCGGTCAGGCTCTGCCCCTGCTTCATCAGGTTCAGGTCCTCATCGGCCTGGATATCGAAGATCTCCAGCACCTGGTCAAGCATCTGGCGATGCTGGGCAGTCAGGCAGACGATGGTCTTTAACGCAGGCTCCGCCCGCAAACGATAGACGAGGGGCGCCATTTTGATGGCCTCAGGACGAGTGCCGATCACAACCAGGATTTTACGCATCAGGATTTTCCAACCAATCTCACAAAAACAATCAATACCAGAGGGTCGCCCGCAAACTCAATCCGCGCGCACGCGGCGCCTGGCTGAGCTCGAAACGATATTGCACCGTCAGGTCGAACCAGCTTGCCGGCGCCTGATAGACATCTTCACGGAACCAGCGGCGCAGGGTGATGCCCGGGCCCCAGCCGAATGCGGCGCGTTGCACGGCACGGTTATCGTAATCACCGCCCAGCACCAGATGCGGGATCGCCACCCATTTGTCCGCACCGACCGCCCAGCTGTGCCCGTAGCGCGCCTCCAGGTTCTGGATGAACCGCGCATCGCCGACGAAATAAGCGCTTTCGGTGTAAACACTCCAGGTCGGCCAATCCCGCTCGACCGGGTTCCAGTCGCTACCTGCTCCGGTGGAATAGCCGGCGCGCAGCAACCAGTCGTTCAGCGCCAGATCGCCGATGCGGAACAGCCTTTCGGCAGTCAGCACAAAGCTGACATCGCCCAGCGGTTTGTAGCGGACACCCGCCGATCCCTGCGCGGTCACCGGCCCGACGCGTCCGCCGCTACCGTCATACAGCGTCTGATAGGCGCGCACGAACGCCTGGAACAGCTTGCCGTTGCGATAACCCCAGCCCTCCGGCTGCCAATACGCCTCCAGCCCGCCCTGCAACACATCGACGCTGTTGGCCGGGCCGAAACCGCCGTTCTGGTAGGCCAGACTGGCGACTGCGCCGAAGTTGCGGTTCATCTCCTGTATCTCGCGGCGATAACCGAAAGCGCGCGCCTTGTCCGGTGCCGGCTCGGTATCCAGCACCCGGCGGAACCATTCGTCCGCACTGGCGTTGTCATTGACGCGCTTGGCTGCGTAGGCCGCATCGGCATATTGCCCCGATGCCCCGCGCTGCACGGCGAAGCCGCGCCGGAACGACTGCACCGCATCGGCATCCCTGCCTTCGCGCAGGTGGCGGTAGGCCTCCCCCAGGCTGCCCTGCGATAGCTCGGCGCGCGCGGCGGCGATCCGTTGCCGCACGATGTCATCGTCTTCTGCGGCATAGGGGGCGAGCGCATCCAGCACCACGCCGGGCTGGTGGGTGAGCAGCGCGCTATCCGCCCATGCCAGACGCGCGTTGCGCTGCTGCTCCTTGTTCAATCCGGGCCGGCTGAGTGCCGCCAGGAAATCCTCCATGGCAGCCTGATGCCGCTGCTGGCGCTGCGCCAGATAGCCGCGCTGCACCAGCACAAGCGCATCCCCGGCGAAGCGGGTGCACAATTCGTCGATGCTTTTCTGTGCCGCCGCCAGATCCCCCTTGCGCATCAGCACATCGAAGTGCAGCAGGCCGAGCTGCCGGCTTTCCGGTTGCAGCCGCAACGCCTCGTCTGCCGCCTGCTCGGCGGCAGGCAGGTCTCCCGCCGCGATGGCGGCATAGGCGCGCTCGGCGAGGCCGTATGCCGCGGCGTCGAGTGGCGCGTCATCCGCGGCGGCGGCAAGCTGCGACGCTGCGACACAACAAACCGCCAGGATGGTCTTTTGCAAGAGGGTCACGCCATGCTCCATTTCATATCGGCGGGATTCTGCCGCGCCTCGCGGCCGCCTTCCTGCCTGCGCAACGCCTCTTCGAGCTGGCGCTGCGAGATCACACCGCGCGCCACCAGATACGCCCCGATCAAGCCGTCGCGCCTGACCTCGTATCCCGCCAAGCTCTGGCTCAGAGCATCGAGCGATATCGCCCCCATGCCCAACAGTATGTCGCCGAGCAAGCGGCGCTTGTTGCCGGCCTGCGATGCATGATGGGCCTCGCCGGTGTTGTACCACTCGATCGCCTCGACCACCTCGCGCTCGGACACCACGAAGTAGGCGACCTTGTCCGTCACTTGCGCCGCAATCTCCGCCTGCGCCCCCTCCGACAGCGGGTCGGCCAACGCCAGATTGAGCTCGCCGCCCTCGCCCAGCGCGAACGGCACGATGCGGTGTTGCATCACCAGGTGCCGCGGCAGCCGCCCGGCGAAGTCGCTCACTGCCTGCGGCTTCAAGTGCGCGCGCGGCAGGCCGGATTGTTCCGCCAGCGCATCGGCCAGCATCTCTTCGCTCACCACCCCAGATTCCAGCAGGATCGCCCCGATCTTCTTGCCGTTCTGCTGTTGCATGTTCAGCGCCTGCTCCAGGTGCTCCTGGTTGATCACCTGCCAGCCGAGCAGCAGGTCGCCGATGCGTCCGCGCTGGCGTTTGAGCTCATCCATCGACGGGTAGACATGCTGCGTCTTGTCCCAGGCGATGCGCTTGCCGGTGACGAAGTGGATCAGGAATATCTTCCAGGCTCGGCATACCGCAAAGAAATTGATGACGTTGCTGACCGCCATGCGCGGGATCGACAGGAAAGCCTGCTCCAGACCGTTCAGCTTGTAGACGAAGTAGACCCGCTGCACGATGCGGTTCATGAACAGCCAGAAGTTGATGACGAAGATCTGGAACATCAGGCCTTCCGGTTGCACGAACGAGGGGTAGCGCACGAAGTCGTAGCCGGAGGCGCGCAACGCCCACAGGATGATCAGGTTGAACACGATGAAGTACGCCAGCAAGCCGACAAAGGAGGTGAATATCCCTTTGCGGTCGCGCAAATAAAGGTAGTTGGCGACCAGGCCGCCGCGCCATCCCATCTGCTGCCAGCCCTGGAAGGCGACGCCCAATATCCAGCGCGCACGCTGCCGGTAAGCAGCGCGGAACCCGCTGGGGAAATATTCGCGCGTGGCGATCAGGCTCTCGGTATCCACCAGCTTTTCCTCGCGCGTAAAAAGGTTGCGCCGCTTGGCCTTGTACTGCACGGGGAAACGCACGAATACTTGCGACGTGCCGATCTTCTTCAACCGGTGACTCATCTCGTAGTCTTCGGTGAGCGTATCGGTATTGAACGGCATGTTGTTGTTCTGCCGGGCGAGTTCCTCGATGGCGCGCCGCCCGTAGCAGGTCGCCACGCCGGAGCCCGGCACGATGCCGGTCATGCTTTCGCGCACCACCATTTCCTTGCAGTGCCATTCGCTGAAATCGTCCAAATAGGTTCCCGCCACGAATTCGTGCCATTCCCGCTCCAGCGACAGCACGGGCAGCTGGATCAGGTCTTTCCGGTCGATCAGATAGTTGAACAGATGCAGCTCCAGCGGGTGGATCACGTCCTCGCAGTCGTGCATGATGACGCCGGCGAAACGCATCTGGTTGCGCTCTTCGTACAGGGCGATGGATTGCACGATCCAGTTCAGGCAATCGGCCTTGCAGGTCGGCCCGTCGTTCAGGACCGTGGCGCGCTGCACCATCTGCGGATAGCGGCGCGCCATGCGATCCGCCTCGGCCGTGGTCTCGGCATCGTTCTGGTAGGTGCCGATGAAGATGACGAACTTCTTGTATTCGACCGTCGCGAGGGTGTTCTCGACCATCTTGGCGATGACGTCGTACTCCTTCCACGCCGGCACCATGATGGCGAACGGCCGCTGCTCGTCCTGGTACAGGTCCTCGATGCGCAACGGCTGGTAGCGGGAACGCACGAACACCCAGCGGTACAGCTCGCGCCCCCAGTAATAGAGGTCGATGAACAAGTCATCCAGCGAACTGCCGAGGATGGCGAGCGCGGTGAATACCGCCAGCACATCCAGCGCGTACAGGTAATCCGCCAGCAGGAATTCGTCGAACATAGCCGCTGTTTACTCCTGCGGCCGGCTCTGGCGACGGAAGTAGTAACGCAGGCCGAGCACCAGCGCGACCGGCAACAACAGCAGCCCTAGCAGCACGAACCATACGCGATAGTGCTGGAAGACCAGCACGGCACCGCGATTCTGCTCGTCCAGCTGATAGTCGTTGTCCGGGTCGTCCAGATTGACTGCCAGCTTGACACCCTGCTTCCCGAAGACCGCCATGCTGCCCTCGGAAAAATCCAGCGGCACCGCAGAGAGCGGCAACGTTCCCGTCACTGACGTGATATAGACGCCGGGTTTGCGGTGCGAACGGACCAGCTGCACAACGGCTAGCTCGCCCATACCCGCACTGTCAAAAGCCTTCTTCTCGCTTCCGTTGTAAACGACGAGGCGGCCGTTGGCGGTTGAGATCAGTTCCGAGACCGAGGCCGGCGCAGTCTCGAAGGCGATGAACGGCCGCTCCGGAGAGAACTCGTCCTCTTCAGCCACCGTCAGCGCGAAGCTTTCCGGACCGATGGAAAAGCCGCGCAGCACCGAGCTGACGACCGACAGCGTCTGTGCCGCACTATCCAGATAGCGCTTGGGCACGACCACTTGCCCGTGCCGGGACACCATGGGCTGCAGCATGTAGAACTGGGTAGTGTCGGGGGCGCCACGGAAGGTGGCGAAACTCGACGGCAACAACTGCACCAGCGCCTCCTGCCCGACATGGCTGCAATGCCCGCCCTCCTCGCGGCGATTGACCTTTACCTTCAGCAGGTTGTTCGCGCGGATGGCATAGAGCGGCGCTTGCGCACTCACGCGCGTCATCTCGCCGTCGGTATGCAAGGCCTCCACCATGAGCAGGTTGTCGTTCAGGATCACCGAAGCGACAGGAGCCTGACCATCGCCGCCCGGAGCCGCACGCAGGTTGATCTCGAAAGTATCCGGCCACTTGCCGTCCGGGAAATCGGTCAAACGCAACGGTATCTGCCATTCACCGCTGGAGGGGATGTTCTGGATCGGCAGGTTCCTGGCGAAATGCAGGTCGCCGTCGTATTCCTTGTCCAGCGCGGTCGCGGACTCCAGCCCCATCTTCGGGACATCGGCAAGGACTTGCCATAGCGAGGCGATCAGCGCAGTCGCCTTGATGTCCTCCACCAGCAGCACCGGCTTCCCACCCAGCCGGGCCAGCCGCAGGTTGTCGTCACCGTTGCCGCCCGCGCCCAGCCACTGTTCGCTGCGGCCGATGCGTTGCTGCAACGCGGCGCTCATCGGCACATGACGCAACGCGGCGGCAAGCGCCTGGCGCGTCTTCACCGAGTCGACCACGATCTGCCCAAGGCCATCACGCGCAAGCATATGCGCGATCAGCCAGGCTGCCACATCCTCCGCCCGGCGCAACTTGACCCGGCTGCGCGTCTTCGCCGCTTCGCGGATGGCGCCGGCGGACGGGATCAGCCCCCACTCGGCGATCTCACTCAAGCCTTCGGTTCCCACCACATCGCCGACCTGCGGCACTGCGATGAAGCGGGCGCGCATGCCCAGACCGGCCAGGCCCTGCGACAAGCGCAAAGCGGTCTCATATTGCGCCTGGCCGATCTTTTCCCCCGACAACAGGATGACCGGCTGCCGCGGCAGCGCCGCCAGCAAGGTGCGGATATCTTTCACCTCATCCGTGTCGTACGAATAGCTCAGCCGCGTCATCTTCGGATCGATCACCAGCTCGTCGCCATGCCCGCGCAGATCGACGCAATGCTCCGCATCGAGCTGCGCACTCAGTACGATGCCGATATCCAGAAAGCCGCCCTTCGATTCGGCAGCGCTGATCGGCAGCTTCAAATCGAACTCTTGCCCCGTATCGTTGCCACTTGAATATACCGAGCCGCCAAACTCGGCCAGTTTCAAAGACAGCATCTCGCTGCGCCTGGACAGGGTGCGCGTCAGCCTCGGTTCGCCATTCACCAGGATCGTCAACGCAGACCGGTCGTCGAACGGATGGAAGAACCTGCCGCGGATCTCGAGGCGCCCGTTCTTCAGCGCAGCGCCCTGAGGCAAAGGAAAATAGAAATGCCGCTCGAAATTGCGGCTGTGCAGCGTGATGCTCTCGGACACGCCCATGTCGGCCAGCGAAATCACGCGCTCTGCCTGGGTAGCGGACACTGCTGCGGCAGCTATCGAAGATGCACTGCATACAAGAAAAAATACGAACCCGCGCCAAACCAATTTCATGCTTCATCCTCTTTTACATCCTCCGATAGGAGGATTTTTAAAATGCATTCGCAATAACCGTGCCACCTAGCAAAACAAGCGCTCCGGCACACTCATCGGCTGCGTGCATCAAGGATTTCAGCGAATTGCATCAGATAAACATCGAGTGGCCGACGATACGCGGACGGCCTATGACGATAAACGGACAGCCCGAGTTCCTGTGGGCAGAAACTATATGTTTGAGGAATGCCAAGCCCCTGTGGCAATCCCATCCAACGTCCACTTCCCGATGGCGTAGCGGATCAGGCGCAAGGTCGGAAAGCCGACCGCCGCCGTCATGCGGCGCACCTGGCGGTTGCGCCCCTCGCGGATGGTGAGTGATATCCAGCTGGTCGGGATGTTCCGGCGGAAGCGCACCGGCGGGTCGCGTTGCCACAGACCGGCGGGTTCATCCATCAGACTCGCCTCGGCCGGCAGGGTCAAGCCATCCTTGAGCTGCACGCCCGAGCGCAATTTCGACAATGCCGCCGCATCCGGCACACCTTCGACCTGAACCCAGTAGGTCTTCACCAGTTTGTGTTTGGGATCGGTGATGCGGTGTTGCAGCTTGCCGTCGTCGGTGAGCAGCAGCAACCCTTCGCTGTCGGTATCCAAACGGCCCGCGGCATAAACGTCGGGAACAGGAATATAATCGGCCAGCGTCGGATGCATCCCGTCCCTGCTGAATTGGCAGATCACGCCATACGGCTTGTTGAACAACAGGATGCGACTCATATCGTTTTCATTGTTAAAAAATTCAAATTCCCGGTAACAGACATGACAACCCAAAAAATCATTTACACCCTGACCGATGAAGCCCCAAGACTGGCGACTTACTCTCTGCTCCCTATCGTGCAGGCCTTCACCAAGGCAGCCGGCATTGTCGTCGAAACACGCGACATCTCGCTGGCCGGACGTATCCTCGCGAACTTCCCCGAACAGCTGACGCCCGACCAGAAAATCGCGGACCAATTGGCCGAGCTGGGAGAACTGACGCTCAAGCCGGAAGCCAACATCATCAAGCTGCCGAATATTAGCGCATCGGTGCCGCAACTGAAGGCGGCGATCAAGGAATTGCAGGCGCAGGGCTACAAGGTGCCGGACTACCCCGAGAATCCGCAGAGCGAAGCTGAGAAAGAGATCAAGGCGCGCTACGGCAAGGTGCTCGGCAGTGCCGTGAACCCGGTGCTACGCGAAGGCAACTCCGACCGTCGCGCCGCCGCGTCGGTGAAGAACTACGCTAAGAAGCACCCGCACCGCATGGGCAAGTGGGAGAAGACCTCCAAGACCCGCGTGGCGCACATGACCCACGGTGATTTCTACGGCAGCGAGAAGTCGGTGACCGTGCCGGAAGCCGTCAGCACCCGCATCGAGTTCGTGGGCAAGGATGGCAAGACCACTTTACTCAAGGACAAGCTCAACCTAAAGGCCGGCGAGATCATCGACGCCGCCGTGATGTCGCGCCGCGCACTGCGCGCCTTCTACGCCGAGCAGATCGCAGCGGCGAAGAAGGAAGACGTGCTGCTCTCGCTGCATCTGAAGGCCACCATGATGAAGGTGTCCGACCCCATCATGTTCGGCCATGCCGTCTCGGTGTTCTTCCAGAAGGTGTTCGACAAGCACGGCGCGCAACTCAAGGAGATGGGCGTCAACGTGAACAACGGCTTCGGCGACCTGGAAGCCAAGGTATTCGCCCTGCCGGAAGCCAAGCGCGCCGCACTGGTAGCCGACATCGCCGACTGCTTCCGCAACGGCCCGGCACTGGCGATGGTGAACTCCGACAAAGGCATCACCAACCTGCACGTGCCCTCGGACGTGATCATCGACGCCTCGATGCCGCCGATGATCCGCGACGGCGGCAAGATGTGGGGCGCCGACGGCAAGCCCTACGACACGCTGGCGATGATCCCCGACCGCTGCTACGCCACGATTTATGTCGCCGCAGTGGAAGACTGCAAACAGCATGGCGCGCTCGACCCCGCCACCATGGGCTCGGTGCCCAACGTGGGCCTGATGGCGCAAAAGGCCGAGGAATACGGCTCGCACGACAAGACTTTCGAGATCGCCAGCGACGGCGTCGTTCGCATCGTCGATGCGAACGGAAAAATACTGCTGGAACAGACTGTCGAACAGGGCGACATCTTCCGCGCCTGCCAGACCAAGGATGCGCCGGTGCAGGACTGGGTGAAACTGGCTGTCACGCGCGCACGCCTCTCCAACACCCCCGCCATCTTCTGGCTGGACAAGAACCGTGCGCATGATGCGCAGATCATCGCCAAGGTCGAGAAGTACCTCAAGGAGCACGACACCAAGGGGCTGGACATCCAGATCATGGAGCCCGCGACCGCCTGCCGCGCCACGCTGACACGTGCACGCAAGGGACTGGACACCATCTCCGTCACCGGCAACGTATTGCGCGACTATCTCACTGACCTGTTCCCCATCCTGGAACTCAACACCAGCGCCAAGATGCTCTCCATCGTGCCGCTGATGAACGGCGGCGGCATGTTCGAGACCGGCGCGGGCGGCTCCGCACCGAAGCATGTGCAGCAATTCCAGCAAGAAGGTTACCTGCGCTGGGATTCGCTGGGCGAATTCCTCGCACTGGGAGTGTCGCTGGAACACTTGGCACAAAAATTCGGCAACGCCAAGGCACAAGTGCTGGCGGACACCCTGGATCAGGCCAATGCCAGGATCCTGGACAACAACAAGTCGCCGGCCCGCAAAGTTGGCGAAATCGACAACCGCGGCAGCCATTTCTACCTCGCGCTGTACTGGGCACAAGCCCTGGCTGCACAGACCAAAGACCTGGAGATACAGGCGCGTTTCACCCCATTGGCCAAGGCACTGACGGACAATGCGGCGAAGATCGATGCGGAACTGATCGCCGCGCAAGGTAAACCGGTGGATATGGGCGGCTATTACCACCCGGACTTCAACAAGACAGCGAGGGCGATGCGGCCGAGCACAACATTCAATGCCGCGCTGAACGCCATCTGAACAGCAAGCAGGAAAACAAAAAGCCCGGCGTTCTCACGCCGGGCTTTTTTACGACAACAAAAAACCGCTAATTAGGCGGCTTGGATGTTGGAGGCTTGCTTACCCTTCGGGCCTTGCACCACTTCGAAGGAAACCTTCTGGCCTTCCTTGAGGGACTTGAAACCGCTCATGTTGATGGCGGAGAAATGCGCGAACAAGTCTTCGCTGCCATCATCGGGAGTGATGAAACCGAAACCCTTTGCGTCGTTGAACCACTTAACTGTACCGTTTGCCATGCTTTGCTTCCTTACAAAAAACGACGGGTGGAAGCCCGTCAAATTGTTTGAATTCCAAGATCGCAAATGGGACCGCACATGGCAAAACCAGCACTGCAGATACTTTAATTCAAACACCCGAGCGCTTTTTACCCCACTTGAACTTACAACGTCAAGGGCTAAATACGATTTGTTGGCGAATTGACTTGAAAAAGCCACGCTAATCGTCAAATATGCAACTGAACACCATGCAAGAATGATGAACGATGGCAATCAAGCAAGAGAACGTAAACCTGCTGGAGCGCAGCAAGACCAAACCACCCAAGCTTTATAAAGTGGTCCTGCTGAACGATGATTTCACCACGATGGAATTCGTGATTGAGGTTCTGCGGACGTTTTTTGCGATGGGCATGGAACAAGCGACACGAGTCATGCTCCAAATACATAATGAAGGTGCGGCCGTTTGCGGCGTGTACCCGAAAGACATCGCCGAAACCAAGGTCTCGCAGGTATCGGGGTTTGCAAAGCAGCACGGGCATCCGCTACGATGCCACACGGAGGAAAATTAAATGATCGCGCAAGAACTGGAAGTCAGCCTGCATCTGGCCTTTGTCGAAGCCCGCCAGAAACGGCACGAGTTCATCACCGTCGAGCACCTGTTGCTGGCGATGCTGGATAACCCTTCCGCAGCACATGTGTTGCGCGCCTGCGGCGCGGACATCGAGGAATTGCGCGCCGTTCTGGTGCAGCATATCGAGACGCACACGCCGCGCGTACCTGGCACCGGCGAGGTCGATACGCAACCCACGGTCGGTTTTCAGCGCGTAATCCAGCGCGCCATCCTGCACGTGCAGTCCACCAACAAGAAGGAAGTGAACGGCGCCAACATCCTCGTCGCGCTGTTCGGTGAAAAAGAATCGCACGCGGTATATTTTCTTAATCAGCGCGCCATCACCCGCCTCGACGTGGTGAATTACATCGCGCACGGCATCAACAAGACCGCAGACGTGCAGCCTGCCCAACAAAAGACCGCGAATGAGACCGAAGAAGAGCAAGACGCCAAAGGCGACGGGGCGCTCAAGAATTACACCCTCGATCTCAATGCCCATGCTCTGGCCGGCAAGGTCGACCCGCTGATCGGCCGCGACTTGGAGCTGGAGCGCGTCATCCAAACACTGTGCCGCCGCCGCAAGAACAACCCGTTGCTGGTCGGCGAGGCGGGCGTCGGCAAGACTGCCATCGCTGAAGGCTTGGCGCGCCGCATCATCGAAGGTGACGTGCCGGAGATTCTGAAAGAGGCGCATGTCTATGCACTGGACATGGGTTCATTGCTGGCCGGCACCAAATATCGCGGCGATTTCGAACAGCGCCTGAAAGCAGTGCTGAAGGAGCTGAAAGAGAACCCGAACGCAGTACTGTTCATCGACGAGATCCACACACTGATCGGCGCCGGCGCCGCTTCCGGCGGGACGATGGATGCCTCCAACCTGCTCAAGCCAGCCTTGTCGAGCGGCCAGTTGAAATGCATCGGCGCCACCACCTATCAGGAATACCGCGGCATCTTCGAAAAGGATTCCGCGCTGTCGCGCCGCTTCCAGAAGATCGACGTATCCGAGCCTTCGGTCGAGCAGACCATCGAGATCCTGAAGGGCCTGAAGACGCGGTTCGAGGAGCACCACAGCATCAAGTTCAGCGCCGCCGCCATCACCAGCGCCGCCGAGCTTTCCGCGCGCTTCATCAACGACCGCCACCTGCCGGACAAGGCCATCGACGTGCTGGACGAAGCCGGTGCGGCACAGCGCATCCTGCCGAAGTCCAAGCAGAAAAAGATCGTAGGCAAACACGAGATCGAGGAGATCATCGCCAAGATCGCGCGCATCCCGGCACGCACCGTATCGCACGATGACCGCAATGCGCTGAAGAACCTTGACCGCGACCTGAAAGCCACCGTGTTCGGCCAGGACAAAGCCATCGATGCGCTGACCCGCTCCATCAAGATGTCGCGCAGCGGCCTCGGCAACCCGCAGAAGCCCATCGGCAGCTTCCTGTTCTCCGGCCCCACCGGCGTCGGCAAGACTGAAGTCGCACGGCAGCTCGCCTTCATCATGGGTATGCCGATACACCGCTTCGACATGTCCGAATACATGGAGCGCCACGCCGTGTCGCGCCTGATCGGCGCACCACCCGGCTATGTCGGCTTCGACCAGGGCGGCCTGCTCACCGAAGCGATCAGCAAGCAGCCGCATTGCGTGCTGCTGCTGGACGAGATCGAGAAGGCGCATCCGGACATCTTCAACATCCTGCTGCAGGTGATGGATCACGGCACGCTCACCGACAACAACGGGCGCAAGGCCGACTTCCGTAATGTGGTCATCATCATGACCACCAACGCGGGGGCGGAAGCGTTGAACAAGACACAGATGGGTTTCACCAAGGCTTCTTCCGCCGGCGACGAGATGGTCGACATCAAGCGCCTGTTCACGCCGGAGTTCCGCAACCGTCTGGACGCCATCGTCTCGTTCGCACCGCTGAACAAGGAGATCATCCTGCGTGTGGTGGACAAATTCCTCATGCAACTGGAAGAACAGCTGCACGAGAAGAAGGTGGATGCCATCTTCACCGACGCGCTCAAGGACCACCTCGCCGAGCACGGCTTCGACCCGCTGATGGGCGCCCGCCCGATGGCGCGGCTGATCCAGGACACCATCCGCTCCGCGCTGGCCGACGAACTACTGTTCGGCAAGCTGGCGAACGGCGGCAAGGTCACCGTGGACGCGAAGGACGGGAAGGTGGAGCTGGAGTTCGAGGAAGAAACTGTTCCAGCCTAAATCAAAATACAGGGGGCGCTTCGCCCCCTCCCCCACCGGCCCCCTCCACTTCGGCTCACTCGTCGCAGCCGTCGGCAGCTATCTCGACGCAAAACATCATCACGGCACTTGGCTGGTGCGCATGGAAGACCTCGATGCGCCGCGCTGCATGCCCGGAGCGGCAGACCATATCCTGCGCACGCTGAATACGTTCGGCCTGCATAGCGATGAACCCGTCCTTTATCAAAGCCAGCGCACCGCAGCTTATGAAGCGGCGCTACGGCAACTGCAAGGCAGTGGCGCGGCTTATCCCTGTTGCTGCACACGCAAGGAAATCGCCGATTCGGCACTCAGCGGCATCAAGGGGCATGTCTATCCCGGCACCTGTCGCAACGGCATTCCCGGCGGACGCGAAGAGCGGGCATGGCGGGTGAGAACAAATAGCGAAGCGATCGGATTCGACGATGCGCTGCAAGGCCATATCAGCCAGCAACTGGAAAGCCAGATCGGCGATTTCGTGGTGAAGCGTGCGGACGGGCTGTTCGCTTATCAGCTGGCGGTGGTGGTGGACGATGCTTTGCAGGGCATCTCGCATATCGTACGCGGTGCCGACTTGCTTGCCTCCACGCCGCGCCAGATACATTTACAGCGGCTGCTCGGCCTGCCCACGCCGCGCTATATGCA
This sequence comes from Sideroxyarcus sp., assembly GCA_035299445.1. Lineage (GTDB taxonomy): Bacteria > Pseudomonadota > Gammaproteobacteria > Burkholderiales > Gallionellaceae > Sideroxyarcus. The sequence continues at coordinate 47,272 of DATGWO010000009.1, read as the reverse complement.
CCTGCCGGTCGCGGTGAATGCGGCCGGCGAGAAGTTGAGCAAACAGACGTTGGCAGCTCCCGTCGATATCGCACAGCCGGCCGCAACATTGCTGCGCGTGCTGGCATTCCTGCAGCAAAAACCGCCTGTAGAATTGGCGAAAGGCGATGTAACAACGATACTGGAGTGGGCTGCAGCGAACTGGGATACCGCCAGGATGCGGGGGGTCGATACGCTCCCCGCCCCTTGAATCACAGCACCTTCTGCCGGCGATGCCTGATGTACTCGCTGATCGCCGGAATGAACGAGACGAAGACGATGACGATGACCATCAAGGTGAGATTGTTCTTGATGATGGGGATGTTGCCGAAGAAGTAGCCGGCCAAGACCAGACTGCCGATCCAGCACACGCCGCCGATGATGCTGAACACCAGATAGTGACGGTAGTTCATGGTGCCGATGCCGGCGACGAACGGCGCAAAGGTGCGGATGATGGGCAGGAAGCGCGCAAAGATGATGGTCTTGCCGCCGTGCTTGGCATAGAAAAGCCGGGTCTTTTCCAGATGCTCGTGCTTGATGAAGCGCGGGCTGGCGCGGTTCAGCACGCGCAGCCCGATCAGCCGACCGACCCAATAGTTGGTGTTATCGCCCATGAAAGCCGCCAGGATCAGCAGCGGTATCGCCACTTGCAACTCCAGCGAGCCCATGCCGCACAGCGCGCCGATCACGAACAGCAACGAATCGCCGGGCAGGAACGGCGCGATGACCAAGCCAGTCTCGGCGAAGATGATGAGGAACAGTATGGCGTAGATCCACACGCCATACTCCTGCACCAGCGCCAGCAGGTGCGCATCCAGATGCAGGACGATATCCAGGAACCCGCTCAGCAGTTCCATCAGGGCAGAACCTCTTCAGCCTCAGTCTTCTCAGGCTTGATGAAATCCTCGCGCGACACGCCGAAGATCATCAGCAGCGGGCTGGCGACCAGCACCGACGAGTAGATGCTGAACAGGATGCCGATAGTCAGCGCCATGGCAAAGTAATGCAGCGTCTCGCCGCCCAAGATCAACATGGCCAACACCATCAACTGGGTGGAGCCGTGGGTGATGATGGTGCGCGACATGGTACGCGTGATCGCGTTGTCGATGATCTCGGCCACCTCGGTCTTGCGCATCTTGCGGAAGTTCTCGCGGATCCGGTCGAACACCACCACCGACTCGTTCACCGAGTAGCCCAGCACCGCCAGCACCGCGGCCAGCACGGAGAGCGAAAATTCCCACTGGAAGAAGGCAAAGAAGCCGAGGATGATGACCACGTCGTGCAGGTTGGCGATGATCGCCGCCAGACCGAACTTCCACTCAAAGCGCATCCACAGATAACCGACGATGCCCAGCGAAACCAGCAGCAGTGCCATCGCACCGTTCTCGACCAGATCCTTGCCCACCTGCGGACCGACGAATTCGACGCGGCGCAGCTCCACACCCGTATCCTGCTGGCGCAAGGTTTCAACCACGTGCTCGCTAAGCTTGGCGCCCATGGTGTTCTGCTTGAGCGGCACCTGGATCAGCACATCGTGGCTGCTGCCGAAATTCTGCACCAGCGCCTCCTTGAGTCCGGCGGCAGCCAACTGCTCCCGCACCTTTTGCACATCGGCCGGCTGCGCGTAATGCACCTCCATCACCGTACCGCCGGTGAAGTCAACGCCGAAGTTCAGGCCTCTGGTGGCCAGGAAGAACACGGCCAGCATGAACGTCACCAGCGAGATGCTGGTGGTCACCTTCCCGTAGCTCATGAACGGGATGTCTTTTTTGATGCGGAAGAATTCCATTGCCGTACCCCCTTAACCGATCGCGACTTTGTTGAGGCGCGCCTTGCGCCCGTAGATCAGGTTGACCAGCGCGCGCGAAACCATGACGCCGCTGAACATCGAGGTCAGGATTCCAAGGCACAACACCACCGCAAAACCCTTGATCGGACCGGAGCCGAACATGAACAATGCAACACCGGCGATCAGTGTGGTGATGTTGGAGTCGAGGATGGTGGCGAAGGCGTTCTCGTAGCCGGTGTGAATCGCCATCTGCGGCGGCACGCCATTGCGCAACTCTTCACGGATACGCTCGTTGATCAACACGTTGGCGTCGATCGCCATACCCAGCGTCAGCGCGATACCTGCCATACCAGGCAGGGTCAGCGTGGCCTGCAGCATGGACAGCAGGGCGATCAGCAACAGCAGGTTGGCTCCCAGCGCCAGCACCGAGATGGTGCCGAACATCAGGTAGTAGGCGATCATGAACACGGCCACCATGATGAAACCCAGCTTGGTGGAATCGAAACCGCGCTTGATGTTGTCGGCACCGAGGCTGGGGCCGACGGTGCGCTCCTCGACGATCTCCATCGGCGCAGCCAGCGCACCGGCGCGCAACAGCAGCGCGGTATCGTTGGCTTCTTCGGTGTTCATCTTGCCGCTGATCTGCACGCGGCCGCCGCCGATCTCTTCGCGGATCACCGGTGCGGTCACCACCTCGCCCCTGCCCTTTTCGAACAGGATGATAGCCATGCGCTTGCCGACGTTCTCGCGCGTCGCTTCCTTGAACTTGCGCGCACCGACCGCATCCAGATTGATGTGCACGGCCGGTTCGTTGTTGCGACTGTCGAAACCGGGCTGGGCATCGTTGATACGCTCGCCGGTCAGGATCACGCTCTTTTTCACCAGCAGCATCGAACCGTCGCGGTCCTTGAAAATCTCGGTGCCGAACGGCGCCGCAGCTCCGGCGCCCAGCTGGTGCTCGTCATCCACCAAGCGCACTTCCAGCGTGGCGGTACGCCCCAGGATGTCCTTGGCACGCGCCGTATCCTGCACGCCCGGCAACTGCACCACGATGCGATCCACTCCTTGTTGCTGGATCACCGGCTCGGCCACACCCAATTCGTTGACGCGGTTACGCAAGGTGATCAGGTTCTGTTGCACCGCAGATTCCTGAATGCGCAGCTGCTCCTGCTGCTTGAGCTTGCCCAGCAACAAAGACTCGCCACCTTCCTCGCGCGAGCTGAATTCCAGTCCGGAGAAGCGCTGCTTGAGTTCGGCCTCGCCCTTGTCGCGCGCCTCCTGATTGCGGAACTTGACGGTGATCACGCTGCCGTCGCGGCTCACGCCAGAATAGGCGACATTCGCCTCGCGCAAGGTGCTGCGGATGTCACCGGAAGCGGATTCCAGCGCCTTGTCCAGCGCCCCCTTCATGTCCACCTGCATCAGGAAGTGCACGCCGCCGCGCAAATCCAGGCCGAGATACATCGGCAACGCGTTCATGTCGGCCAGCCACTGCGGCGAACGCGACAGCAGGTTCAACGCCACCACGTAGTCGTCGCCCAGCTGGGCGTGCAACACGTCTTTCGCCTTGATCTGCGTATCCGTATCGGCGAAACGCGCCTTCACGCTGGTCAGGTCGAGCGACAAGGCTTCGGGAGAAAGTTGCGCCGACTTCAGCACCTCTTCAACGCGCGCCAGCAATGCCGCATCCGCCTTGAGGCTGGAGCGCAACGGCAGCACCTGCACGGCTGGAGATTCACCGTAGAAATTGGGCAGGGTATAGATAAACCCCAGCACCAGAGCACCCAGGATCAGCAGATATTTCCACAGCGGATAGCGGTTCATTGCAGCACCTTGCTTGCAGCGTTAGAGGGACAAAGGATCAGAGCGCCTTGATCGTGCCCTTGGGCAGGACGTTCTGGATCGCGGCTTTTTGCACCTGCACAACGACATTGTCAGCGATCTCGACCGCCACGTTGTCGTCGCCGACCTTGGTCACCTTGCCCAGTACGCCGCCGATGGTGATCACTTCATCACCCTTCTGCAGCGCTTCGACCATGGCCTTGTGCTCCTTGGCGCGCTTCTGCTGCGGGCGCAGGATGAGGAAATAGAACACCGCCAACAGGGCGATCAACGGCAGGAACTCGAGGAAACCGCCACCTTGCGGGGCAGCCGCCGCGCCTTCTGCATAGGCGTTGCTGATGAACAATTCGCTGATAGATACCATGACTACTCCTCTCAATACAGGGTTCAAAAAATCAAAGGCGCGCATTCTAACATGGAAGGGTCGGGTGTCTTGTTGCGCACCTGACTCACCGCCCGGCACGTGCCTGCCGGAACGCAGACTGGAATTCGGCAAAGCGCCCGGCCTCGATGGCCTTGCGGATATCGCTCATCAGCTCCTGGTAGTAATGCAGGTTGTGGATGGAATTGAGCCGTGCGCCGAGGATCTCGTTGAGGCGGTGCAAGTGATGCAGATAAGCGCGGGTGAAGTGGCGGCAGGTGTAGCAGCTGCACTGCTCGTCCAACGGACGCGTATCGAGCCGGTATTGCGCGTTCTTGATGCGCACGTCGCCGAAACGGGTGAACAGGTGGCCGTTGCGCGCGTTGCGCGTCGGCATCACGCAGTCGAACATGTCGATGCCTTCGGCGACCGCATCCACCAGGTCTTCCGGCGTGCCCACGCCCATCAGGTAGCGCGGCTTGTCTTGCGGCAGTTGCGGTGCGGTGTGCTTGAGGATACGCAGCATGTCTTCTTTCGGCTCGCCCACCGACAGGCCGCCGATGGCGAAACCGTCGAAGCCGATGTCCTTCAAGCCTGCCAACGATTCGTCGCGCAGGTGCTCGTGCATGCCCCCCTGCACAATACCGAACAGCGCATTCGGGTTGCCCTCGTGCGCCTTCTTGCTGCGCTCCGCCCAGCTCAGGCTGAGGCGCATGGACACGCCCGCCGTCTGCTCGTCCGCCGGATACGGCGTGCATTCGTCAAAGATCATCACGATGTCGGAATTCAGCACGCGCTGGATGCGCATCGATTCTTCCGGCGACAGGAAACATTTGTCGCCGTTCACCGGCGAGCGGAATTCCACCCCGCCGCCGGTGATCTTGCGCAGCTCACCCAGACTGAACACTTGGAAGCCCCCAGAGTCGGTAAGGATGGGGCCGTCCCAGCCCATGAATTTATGCAATCCACCGTGCGCCGCGATCACCTCCAGCCCCGGCCTGAGCCACAGGTGGAAAGTGTTGCCAAGCACGATCTGCGCGCCCATGTCTTTCAACTCCAGCGGCGACATCGCCTTCACCGTGCCATAGGTACCGACCGGCATGAAGGCCGGCGTCTCCAGCTTGCCGTGCGCCAGATCCAGTGTGCCGCGGCGTGCCGCACCCGAAGTGTTGTGTAGTGTGAATTTCATTGTTCTCTTTCGATCAGCATCGCATCGCCGTAACTGAAGAAGCGATATTCCTGTGCCACCGCATGGCGGTATGCCGCCAGCATCTTATCCATTCCGCCGAAGGCGCACACCAGCATCAGCAGGGTGGAGCGCGGCAGATGGAAGTTGGTGAGCAGCACCTCCACCACCTTGAAGCGGTAGCCGGGCGTGATGAAAATGCGCGTCTCGCCCGAACCTGCTTTCAATTCGCCGTCGGCTGCGGCGCTTTCCAGCGCGCGCAAACTGGTCGTCCCCACCGATACCACACGTCCGCCGTTCGCCTTGGCCAGTTGGATCGCATCCACCGTTGCCTGCGGCACGGTGTAGCGTTCGCTGTGCATGACATGCTGCCCGACATCTTCCTCGCGCACCGGCTTGAACGTGCCCGCCCCGACATGCAACGTGACATAAGCGATGTTCACGCCTTTGGCGCGCAGTCCGTCCAGCATGGCTTGGTCGAAATGCAAACCGGCGGTGGGCGCAGCAACCGCACCCTGCTCGCGCGCGAACACGGTCTGGTAACGCTCATCGTCCTCCGCTCCGGCGGCATGCGTGATGTACGGCGGCAGCGGCAATTTGCCGTAGCGCTCCAACACCGCTTCCACCGGTTCATCCCCCTCGAAGCGCAGGTGAAAAAACTCGCCCGCGCGCCCTAGCACGGTGACTTGAACGGCATCGGCCAAACTGAATTGACTGCCGGGTTTGGGCGTTTTGCTGGCGCGCACTTGCGCCAGCACTTCGCGCCCATCCAGCACGCGCTCCACCATCACCTCAATCTGCCCGCCTGTCTCCTTCTTGCCGAACAGCCGCGCTTTCAACACCCGGGTATCGTTCAGCACCAGCACGTCATGTTCACGCAATGATTGCGGCAATTCGCTGAACATGCCGTCCTCAAGCCTTTCTCTGCCGACGCGCAGCAAACGGCTCGCGCCGCGCTGTGCGGGCGGATGCTGAGCGATCAGATGCTCGGGCAGATCGAAGTCGAAATCACTGGTACGCATGGAAAAGCATGATGCAAAACACGAAGGCGCGCATTGTAGTTGATGAAGTGATGTGTTTCATGGATAATTCGCGCCCTTCCAAGCTGTATTGCCGGATTCACGGGCGATAGCTAAGCACTCTTGCCGGGGTGATGGAACTGGTAGACGTGCCGGACTCAAAATCCGGTGCCGCAAGGCGTGCGGGTTCGAGTCCCGCCCCCGGCACCAAACAAGCATCCATTCGTCAACGCAACGCATGACCGCCGCGTTATTCGCGTTGACACAAGTAGTGTCGTCGACATTTCCAACTACTGAATGGAGCCTCACATGAAACTGCTGTCTACTCTGATCGCTGCTGTTTTCGCATTCGCTTCCTTCTCCGCTGTCGCTGCCGATGCAGCCGCTCCCGCCGCAGCTCCTGCGGCCACAACCACCGCTGCTCCTGCCGCCGCCGAAGAAGCCAAACCGGCCAAGAAAGCCAAAAAGGCAAAGAAGGCTAAAAAAGCAAAGAAAGCCAAAAAATCTAAGAAGGCTAAGGCAGAAGTTCAAGAATCCGCAGCTCCGGCAGCCGCTCCAGCCAAGTAATCTCGCAGCAATCAAACAAGGCAGGGGCAACCCTGCCTTTTTTATTTCGTTTAAAATCGCGCCATGATCTGGAAACCACATGCCACCGTTGCCGCCGTTCTCGAAAAAGACGGCAAGTTCTTACTGGTGGAAGAACATACCCCGCAAGGCCTGCTGTTCAATCAACCCGCCGGACACTGGGAACCTAACGAGACTTTGCCTGCAGGCGCTGTTCGCGAAGCGCTGGAAGAATCCGCTTATGAGTTCGAGCCGGAGTTCCTGATCGGCGTCTATCGCTGGCATTCCACCGCTTCCGACACCACTTATCTGCGTTTCGCCTTCGGCGGCAGCATCCGCGCCCACCATCCGGAACGCGCACTGGACAAGGGCATCGTACGCGCCGTGTGGATGACGCCGGACGAGATCCGTGCCACACAGTCGCGCCACCGCAGCCCGCTGATATTGCGCTGCGTGGAAGACTACCTCGCCGGCAAACGTTATCCGCTCGACCTCATCACGCACTATGAGTAAAGGCTGCGTGGTCGTCGGCATGTCCGGCGGCGTCGACTCTTCCGTCACCGCGCTCCTGCTGAAAGAACAGGGCTACGAAGTCATCGGCCTGTTCATGAAGAACTGGGAGGACGATGACGACAGCGAATACTGCTCGTCGCGCGAAGACCTGAACGATGCTGTGTCGGTGGCCGACACCATCGGCATCCCCATCGAGGCGGTGAACTTCGCCAAGGAATACAAGGATCGCGTGTTCAGCTATTTCCTGCGCGAATACGAGGCTGGGCGCACGCCGAACCCGGACATCCTGTGCAACTCCGAGATCAAGTTCAAGGCCTTCCTCGACCATGCGATACGTCTGGGTGCGGACAAGATCGCCACCGGACATTACGCCGGCGTGCGCGAACAGGATGGCCTGTTCCAGTTGCTCAAGGCCGCCGATGCCAGCAAGGACCAGAGCTACTTCCTGCACCGCCTGAACCAGCAGCAGCTGTCGAAATCGATGTTCCCGTTGAACAACATCCCCAAGAGCAAGGTGCGCGAGATCGCGCGCCAGCACAACTTGTCCAACGCGTCCAAGAAGGACAGCACCGGCATCTGCTTCATCGGCGAGCGCCCGTTCCGCGAATTCCTCAACCGCTATCTGCCGACCAAGCCCGGCGAGATGGTCACCCCGGAAGGCAAGGTGATGGGGCAGCACATGGGCCTGTCGTTCTACACCTATGGCCAGCGCCAAGGACTGGGCATCGGCGGCGGCAAGGACAGCAGCGGCGAACCCTGGTTCGTCGCGGGCAAGGACATGGCGAACAATCGTCTCGTCGTGGTGCAGGGGCACGACCACCCTGCTCTGCTCAAGCCGGAACTGGATGCGCTGGACATGCACTGGATCGGCGGCCATGCGCCGGACACTGCGCGCGCCTATGCCGCCAAAACACGCTATCGCCAGCAGGATGCGGCTTGCCGCATGGCGCTCGCGGGAAACGACTGCGTGCACTTCACCTTCGACGAGGCGCAATGGGCGGTCACCCCGGGACAATCGGTCGTGGCTTACGATGGCGAAGTCTGCCTCGGCGGCGGCATCATCAAATGACCGGCATCTCCCGCGCCGCTAAAGATCCATCGCCAGCGTTCCGAAGTAATCCAGAACATCGATGACATAAGGGGCCGAGCAATTCCAGTGCGTCGCCGGTAAGACGCCGGCACATGGCACGGTCTGCACCTGAGCCGCCCCCTTGGCAACCATCGCATCGTAGGCGTTGACGGTATTGAGAGGCGGCACCACATCATCGCCCGTGCTGTAGAACAGGCGTGTCCTTGAGCGCGGCGCCCAGTCGTAGATGTCGTTTTCCGCCAAAGCCGCCTTCAATATGATCTCGCCGCCTGTATTGAAGCTGTTGATGAATGACGGATTCAAGATGTCCGTCGTAACGGTGGTGCCACCTATGCAGCTCTCGAAGCTCCCGAAGACGGAATCGGTGCCGTATGTCGGCGCTGTGGTGAAATCCCGATTCACGCAATCGAGCACCATCCCCGCAGTGAAATACAACGCAAGCCGGCTCGGGTTGTTGTAATAGACATCGTATGCCTTGAGCAGGAATGCCAGGGAGCCCGCGTGGGTCACACCCGCAAGGTTTGCACTACCCAGAACCAGCGCTGCGCTATTCGTCAGATCGTAGGGACCCGCACCCGGTGCCGAGGCAGTGAGCGCGAACTCAGCGGGAAAGCTGGTTTCCATTTCCCGTTGTGTCGCGAGCGTGGCGTAGCCGCCTTCTGAATAACCGGCGAGGAACAGCTGGCCGTTGACCGCAATGTTGTTCCGGGACAGGAACATCCTGCTCGCCCTCACCATGTCTACCGAGGTCGAGGCTAGCGTGCGTGCCTGGAGATAGGGATGGAAGATGTCCTTCGCTGCACCGTAACCGAGATAGTCCGGCATCACCACGATGTACCCGAGCGAAGCCACGACGAAGCCGCCCTGTGCTTCGCTGGAAGTTCCCGCCAGTGTGCCATCGGCATAGGAGGGCGCCGACGACTCCAAGGACATCGTCCCGTGCTGCCAGCTGAGCATGGGGGAAGTGCTGGTTGGCGGCTTGGCCGGAACCAGCAACAGACCCGATGCACTGGTCAGGTTGCCTGCGGAGTCCAAAGTCTTGTAGGTCAGTCGATAGAAGTCCACCGGGTACAAGGGCGCGCTGCTCAACAACGGCATCGACGCTCTGGCATTCACAGCGTCCAGCAGCGTGCGCACGCCTGCAAGACTGACCTGCCCTCTTGCGGTAGCGCCGGCCAATTCACCGCGGCTGGCTACCGAGGAAACCCCGCCAGCACCGCCGCCACAGGCGACCAGAGCGGCAACGACAGCACTGAAGATCGTGATTGTGCGGATGAACATGCGAGTGCTCTCATCTTTAGCTCAGACTCGATCCTGAACTCAATGAGTTGAAGCCTACTGCCGCCGTAGCAGCGGTAAATACGGCACAACCCCGCTCTGCGGCCGGGGAATACGGTAGCGGCCAGCGTCCGGCGCTTACCAAGCGGTTTTGCCCCGGGCCATATCCCTCGCTTTCGCGTAAAATGGCGCCTTTACGATCATCCATCGCCAATACATCAACATGACTTCCGCACTTACCGCACTCTCCCCCCTCGACGGACGCTACCACGGCAAAGTGGATGCCTTGCGCGGCCATTTCAGCGAATACGGCCTCATCCGTTATCGCCTGCTGATCGAGATCGAATGGCTCAAGGCACTCTCCGCCGAAGCCGGCATCAAGGAGCTGCCGCCGTTCTCCGGTGCCACCATTGCCCAGCTCGACCAGATCGCCGCGCAATTCTCCGAGGCCGATGCCGAGCAGATCAAAGCCATCGAGCGCCGTACCAACCACGATGTGAAAGCCATCGAATACTGGATGCGCGAGAAGCTCTCCGCCAATCCGGAGACGGCCAAAGCGCTCGAATTCATCCATTTCGCCTGCACCTCGGAAGACATCAACAACCTTAGCCACGCACTGATGCTCAGCCATTCGCGCAAGGAAGTGATGCTGCCCGCCCTGCAAACGGTTATCGACAAGCTCACTGCGCTGGCGCACCAGCACGCCGACCTTCCCATGCTGTGCCGAACTCATGGGCAAACTGCGACGCCAAGCACGCTGGGCAAGGAGATGGCCAACGTGGTGTACCGCCTGCGCCGCGCACAGCAACGCATCGCCGCCATCGAAGTGCTGGGCAAGATCAACGGTGCGGTGGGCAACTACAATGCGCACTTGTCGGCCTATCCCGATGTGGATTGGGAAAGCTTCGCGAAAAAATTCGTCGAAGCACGCGGGCTGGTCTTCAATCCCTACACCATCCAGATCGAACCGCACGACTGCATGGCCGAGCTGTATGACGCCTATGCGCGCGCCAACACCATCCTGATCGACCTCAACCGCGACATCTGGGGCTACATCTCGCTCGGCTTCTTCAAGCAGAAAGTCGTGGCAGGTGAAGTCGGCTCTTCCACCATGCCACACAAGGTCAATCCCATCGACTTCGAGAACTCGGAAGGCAACCTCGGCCTGGCCAACGCCATGCTCAAGCACCTGTCCGAGAAGCTGCCCATCTCACGCTGGCAGCGCGACCTCACCGACTCCACCGTGCTGCGCAACATGGGCGTGGCAATGGGCTATACCTTGCTGGCGTATGAGTCCTGCCTGAAGGGACTGAACAAGCTGGAGGCTAACCCGCAACGGCTGGCTGAGGATTTGAACAACAGCTGGGAAGTGCTGGCCGAACCGATCCAGACCGTGATGCGCCGCTACAACATCGAGAACGCCTACGACAAGCTGAAGGAACTCACGCGCGGCAAGGGCGGCATCAACCAGGAAAGCCTGGCCGCCTTCATCCAGACACTGGACATCCCCGCCAGCGAGAAACAGCGCCTGCAAGCGCTGAGCCCGCAGAGCTACACCGGCAAGGCGGCGGAACTGGCAAAACGCATCTGATCCAGTTTCTCCCGCAGCACAAACAACAAGCCCCGCTTTTGCGGGGCTTGTTCATTCAGGCCGCTATTATGCATCTGACGCACAAGACAACAGGCGTCTAATTTGCTCTTATTCCATGCATGGCAAACCATGTTGGGGTGAAACTCTGTCGGTTGATCAGGGAGCGTGCGTATTTAAGCGGCTCCCTTCCTGATCTCCAAAAACAAATCATCGAAATAAAGGCGCAGCTCGTTCAAGCACGCAAGAAGCTTCGGCAAGCGCATGAGCAATTGCATCTGCTAGACAAAGGCATCGCCAGCCTGTCCGCCATGGACACTGCTGATATTCGTCCGATACGCGCCACACCAAGAAAGCTTGTGGCGAGCCACGGGGCATTCACCCAGGAATTGATCAAGATACTCAGCGAAGGTTTGCTTCCGGTTAAAACCGAGGCAATCATTCGGCACATGGCTGAGGTATTCGACATGCCACGCAGCACACCTGCCGAACGTGAAAACACACGACGCAGGATTACGCGACGGTTGAGAATGTTGGTTGAAAAGAACGCCGTTGAGAGATTGCACGATCCATCTTGCAACCAAGGTGGATTATGGCGTTGGATCGGCAGCTATGGAGAGGACGCCTGAAAGATGATCTCTGCCGCACGCTTATGCCCATGTGAGTAGTTGAACCAATCCGACGATACGCCGGCACTGCAAACCCTCTGGAATAGCGATCGTATCTGCTGCTTGGTATTTTTTCGTCGCATGTCCTCGCGCCATGCCATCTCGCAGGCGTAGTCCAGCATGTATTTCGGTGTGATGCGGTGATAGATACCAAAACATGAGCGACGCATCCTGGAGAAGAAGCTTTCCGCCTGATTCTCGTTTACCCCATCATCCCTAGAAAACTCTTCAGAGTGATTCACTGCCTCATGGAGATAGCCCATGAGCTTCAGATTCCCATAGGCTGGTAGCTCGTCAGAATGGATCGTTGAGCGCTCGTTGACCCACTTTTTCACCAGCGCCTCAACATCGGTTGAATTCTCCGATTTGCAGACGGCAACGACCGTGCGCGAAGCGCCTTTGCCAGCCTCCCCAAACATCTCGCGCAACACGATCACAATGCGCCGGTTCGGGTGGAACGGGAATGCTGATGCGCCGACCTTGGCGCGGTGCTGGTTGCTGTATTTGGCCGGAACTTGATTCTTGTCCGCTGGCATAGATTTCTTCTTCTTGCGACCTTTACGCTTTTTGCCGGAGAAGTGGCCTCCGTCGATCTCGATCACGCCATTCATCTTCTCAGTGCTCACAGTCAGCATCACGGCTTCGCGGATCTTGTGCAGTAGCGTGAACGAGGTTCGATAGTGCCCACCGATGATGCGGCGAAGAGTCAGTGCGGCCAATCCCTTCTGATTGATGACGAACGCGAAGATCGCCATCGCCAGCTTGCGGTAACTGATCTTGTGGTCGGCAAAAGGCGTATTGGTCGTGACTGAGAAAGTATGCGAGCAGTGCTTGCAGCGCCATTGCTTGCGCGTGCGGATGTCGTAATGGGAATCCACTACGCCACAATCCGGACAGACTTGCTTATCTGAACAGCCCCAGCGCATCTCGGCCAAGAACCGCCTGGCCTGGTCGTCGCTCATGGAGGACAACTCCTCAAGCGTGAGCGATATTGCCTCGTTGGATAACCAGAAATGGGCGGACATGAATGAGAACGAAAGTCTGTTTGAGGCAATTATATAGAATGATTGTTCTATAAGAAAGAGTGTTCGATATATTGTACTTTTATCGAGCGAATATTCATTTACAATCACGCTATGCAAAACCGTGACACCGAATACCTTGGCAAGCTTCAGGACTACTATGCACAGCATAGAGTGCTGCCATCCTTTACTTCGGTAGCCAAGCTCGTCGGGTTAAAATCGACCTCGGCTGTCGCGGCTATGGTGAATCGAATGAAGGCTGTTGGCGCACTGGATCAATCGCCAGACCGGCGCTTACAGCCGGGAAAACGCTTCTTTGAGCGGGAGATTGCGGACAGTGTGAAGGCTGGCCTGCCGCAACCGGCGAATGATGTGTCACGCGATGCGGTATCTATCGATGAGCTGCTGATTAAAAGCCCGTCGCGAACTGTGCTGCTGACGATCAAAGGTGATTCGATGATCGAGGCAGGGCTGTTGCCGGGCGATACAGTCATCGTGGAAAAAAGTGCCCCAACCAAGTCAGGCGACATCGTAGTGGCTATCGTGGACAACGAATACACGGTGAAGTATCTGGAGCATGACAGGAAAGGCTTCTATCTGAAGCCTGGCAACAAGGATTACTCGCCAATTCGGGCCAAGAATAGCCTGGAAATATTCGGGCGAGTGGTCGGGTGCTATCGCAAATACTGACGGATTTACAGACAAGGTAAAGCATGAGCGAAGAATTGATGCAGGTGGTTCCGGTTCGGGTTGGGCGTTTTGATTACTACCCGATTCGTGACACCAATCTTAGTCAGCTACGTAAGGCAAAGATCATCACGGCAGTGACTGAGAAGCATCTCGCCAAGAAGAAGCCTGACGGATTGATATTGGTGCCGAAAGGTGCAGTGAAGGCAGTCATTGAATACAAGCAGACCAAGAACCTAAAAACTGATAAGCAGATTCAGAAAGCCATCCAACAAGAAATTGAGGTTGCGCACTCCCTTTGCAAGGTGCTCATCGTCACCGACAATTCCAAGACTTTCTGGATCAACCCCCTTAATGGCGAGCGCATTTGCGATGTCAATGGCGACCCGATCACCCAGATCGTCAATGTCAAGAAATTTCAGGATGGAACGATGTCGTCCGAGGAAATCTCGGCCTTTGAGGAAATCCTCGACAGGATTGAAGCATCGATTAGCAAAACCGAAAATCGGATTGCAGCACCTGTACTGCTTGATCCCTCTCCCTTGGCCAAATCGCTTTGGCAGCGAATCTGGATCAGTACCGGCAAGGAACCTGAGAAGTGTCTCTATAACGTCGTTGAGTTGTTCGTCTTCAAGTTCCTCAGCGATCTGGGGGTACTCAAACAACACAATAATTTCAGCGCGATTTACCAGTTGAGCCTAGTAAGCGCAGAAGATGCATTGTCCCAATATGCAGCAGTGTCACGCAAGGAAATTCGCAACCTTTTCCCAGCCGGCCCCGATGGCACAACCATTATCAACGGTACCATTTTCGTAAATGAGAAAGGCGAGGCAAATCTGGCGCAGGCCAGTTTATTCGGCGACGTGCTCAACCTTCTTGAAAAGTTCGGACGCTCCTATGGATCCTTTCGCCATATTCAGCGTGACTTCAAGACTCGCCTTTACGAGGCGTTTCTTCGCCAGTCAGCCGGCGTAAAAGCGCTTGGACAGTATTTCACACCGCGTAATGTGGTGCGCGCCATGGTGCGCATGTCGAATGCTGCGAGCCTTGGCAAAGACGCGCGTATTTGCGATCCCTACTGCGGTGTCGGCGGCTTCGTTCTTGAAACTATCGCTGAAGTGCCTTCCATTTATCACCAGTTCGAGCCTCGCAACGGTAAGGTATCCCCGAGTGTCTCGATTCTCGGTTTCGACAAAGGGTCTGACGAAAAGGATGATGAGCGCACCATCATATTGGCTAAGGCCAACATGCTTATCTATTTCTCCGATCTGATTGCCAAACACCACTCCCCGGATATCTTGAAGGAGTTTTCGAAGAATGCCTTTAACAAGGTATTCCGCCTGCTGCGCTCCAATCTTGGCACTTTTGAGCTGGTGGATGAGCCCAAATGCAGCCTGATCCTGACTAATCCACCCTATGTCACAACGGGAGTCAGCACGATCCGGAAGGCCCTCGACGATGCGAATTTGGGCGACCATTATACGATTGCCGGACGCGGGACTGAGGCACTAGCCATCGAGTGGATTGTTCGCAACCTTGAGCACGGCGGACAGGCTTTAGTTATCGTTCCAGATGGGCTCCTGTCGCAAAAGCCGGTGCTCGACTTTGTTGGCGAACACTGCAATGTTCAAGCAATTATTTCGCTTCCGCCGCGAACCTTCTACTCAACGCCTAAAAAAACCTACATCCTGATCCTAACGAGGAAGTTGCGCCATGAAGGGGCACAGACAACCCCAGTGTTCGCCTATGTGATTGGAGAAATCGGAGAGACACGGGATGCCTATCGTTTTACTATCCCGCAAAACGACCTTGACGAGGCAGTAGGACTGTTCAATCAGTTTAAGGGAAGCCCTGCCACATTTTCGTCAAATCGGCCACGATGCAAAACTGTCGCTGCGACCGAATTACTGTCAGCCAGGAACTGGCTAATCGATCGCTTGTGGTCGGATGATGAAAGGCGAGCGCTGGGAATCAAGGAAGCAACTACCGAAGTGTCTGCGGATGAGTTTATTTCTATGGTTTACGAAGCCAAAGATGCCATTAGCAAACTTGAAACCATTACGCCGACACCCTCCAAACGTAGCGGGAAGGTCAGCACTGTTACGCTGGGGGGAGCGTGGCTTGAATTTATCTCGTCCAAGACCGGCTGGACCAAGGCGCAATACAGAAAGCTAGATACCGGCAATCCGAAGGATGTGCCCCTATTTACCGCCGCCAAAGCACCAGTTGCTTTTGTAAAAGGCAAACATGCAGGCTTAATCAGTGCTAGTCAGGATAAGCCGGTGATTTCGTTCGGAGCAAATGGCGACGGCAGCGCCGGTACTAACTTCGTTTTCCACACATCCCCATTCTATGTGAGTAATGATCGAACATGCATTCGAGTAACAGATCCGGAAATTGATCCAGAATTTGTATATTTCACCCTTCACGGAATGAAGGAAACATATGGTTTCAACCATGCCTTCAAAGCTTCCGTGAAAAATCTCGAAATGGTCACAATAGACATTCCCGTAGCACGTGGACACTTCGATGTTGAACGGCAGCGAAAAATGGTGGAGACATTCAAGAAGATATTTGAGACAAAACGGCAACTTGAGTCCCATCTTGAATCGATTTCAAAAACTAGGGTCTGCTTCGGGTAATAACATTGCCCATCACAAAGATGGATGCCCAAAAGATTGATGACAATAAGGCACGACAGGATCTGTACGCGAAAACTCGTGACGATCTGCTAAAACGCCAATTATCGAATAGCGAGAATGCTGATCGGGCGGTGCTCACTGTGTCAGCCGCAGCGCTTGGTTTCTCTCTGGCATTCATCAAAGACGTTGTGCCGCTTAGTTCAGCAATGTACTCAATACTGCTGTACCTATCCTGGCTGTGTTTTGTTCTGGCAATCGTAATCACCGTGGCGTCGTTTTTTACGAGTCAACACGCAATTCATTCGCAACTTGAATTGGCAGAACGGTACTACCTCAAACACGATGAGGATGCATTGAAGATAAGGCCAAGACTCGCTACCATTACAGACAAGCTCAACATGGTCGGAGCAGCGAGTTTTGTTGTTGGAATATTGATGACTTGCGCTTTTGTCGCCATCAATCTTGGAAAGGAAACATCAATGGCTGAGAACAGATTGGCAACTAATGGTGCCACCATCCCCAACATGCAGCGGACACCAAGCGGCATCATTCAGAAGGGGGCAAACATCCCTGCAATGCAACCGACGCCACCACAAAGTGGTGCTCCCATTCCGAGCATGCAAAAGGCTCCCGCGCCCCCACCTGCATCGACTGGAAACACGACAGCCAAGAAGTAGAACAGAGAGCTGCTGATATCAACACAGTTTGGTCTTGGAGCACTTGGTGCAGGTCCACCGCACTGCCGTCATCGTCTGCCCATCCCGCTGCCAGTCGTGCTCGCAGGCGGCTTGCTTTTCAAGCTGAGAGGGCGATAGTGATTCAGGAAATGCCACCATCGTTTGCGCCCCGCTAGTATCGCCCATTTCTTGCTGAGCACGATTGAGATCGTCAGACATATTCTCGTCTCCATGCATTATTTGCGATTGACCAAAGTTTCGGTCGTGCCAAGCAACAATTCCCATACAGCCACGACCGAGGCAAAGAAGCCGCGTGGCGTTTCCTTGGCTCCTTTGATAAAGCCTTGAGCAAAGCTCTTGAGGTTATCCATGTTGATCATCTAAGGATGATGCAGTCCTGATTCTACGCCCTCGAAACAATTTAGCCATCCCAAAAAAGAAAGGCCGAAGTGAGTAACCTCAGCCTTTTAATTTATTCAACCTACTGATTTATATTGCTTTGTGCATCAGATGCATAATAGCGATTCAGGCTGCAGCCTGCACAGGAATCTTGTCGCGTTTCTCCATGATGCGGTTGTTCTCGTCTACATACACCAGTGTAGGGTGGTACTTCTGCAATTCCAGCTCGGAATAGATCGAGAAGGCAGCGATGATGAGGATGTCGCCGGGACTGGCCTTGTGTGCGGCAGCTCCGTTCACCGAGATAGTGCGCGAGCCGCGTTCGGCGCGGATGGCATAGGTGCTGAAGCGTTCGCCATTGGTGACGTTGTAAATGTCGATCGCCTGATATTCCCTGATGCCGGAAGCATCCAGCAGGTCGTCGTCGATGGCGCACGAACCCTCGTAATGCAGTTCGGACTGCGTCACGCACACGCGGTGCAATTTTGCCTGTAGCATGGTTCGTTGCATGGTCACCTCCATCTTCCCCAGACTTCGGGGGCGCGCATTATAAACATTTGGGCACTAAAGACAAACTTCAAGATTGTCGATCAGCCTCGTCTTGCCCAGCCGTGCCGCCGCCAAGATCACCAGTTTGCGCTCACCCTTTTGGGGCACACCCAAATCAGACTGCCGTCGCGCCGCGACATACTCCACCTGCCAGCCGCGCTTGGCAAGCCCGGCACTCGCTTCCCGCTCCAGCACGGCATAATCACTTGCCCCGCTTTTCAACGCTTCCGCCATCCCTTCCAGAGTTTGACTGAGAAGAACCGCCTCGGTTCGCTCTGTCGCCGACAAATACTGGTTGCGCGAGGACAGCGCCAGCCCGTCGGCCGCACGCGAAGTCTCCGCTCCCACGATAGTGATGGGCAGATTGAACTGGGTGACCATCTGCCGGATGATCGCCAGTTGCTGGTAATCCTTCTTGCCGAAGATGGCCACCTGCGGCTGCACCAGATTGAACAGCTTCAACACCACCGTCGCCATGCCACGGAAATGGCCAGGGCGGAATTCGCCACACAGTTCGCTGGCGATGGGCGGCGGCTCGACGAACAGCGTCTGTGGCTCGGGGTACATGTCGGCGACGGCAGGCGCGAATACCACATCCGCCAGCCCCTGCAGCTTGGCGCAGTCCGCCTCCAGCGTGCGCGGATATTTGTCGAAATCCTCGTTCGGCCCGAATTGCAGCGGGTTCACGAAGATGCTCACCACCACGCAGGAACCTTGCTGGCGCGCCATGCGCACCAGCTCGATGTGCCCCTCGTGCAGGTTGCCCATGGTGGGGACGAAGGCGATGGTGGATTCCTGCGCCAGACGGGCGCGCAGTTCGGGGACGGAGTGGATGAGCTGCATCACTGCTTTCCTTCTTTGACGATACCTGTCTTACCCGCGTTTTCCAGCCAGGGTTCCAGGCGCTGGCCGAAGGCGACCGTCGCCTCGAACGGCGAGCCGCCTTCGAACACTTGCCGCAATCGCAGCGGCACGTTGATGTGTTCAGCATGCAGATCGCTGATGAAGCCGCCCAGCACCGTCTTGTCCTTGATGCGCGTGCTCGACGGACGGATCAGCCCGTGCACGATGGCGTAGCGGCTGCGGTCGGGATAGGTGGCGCGCAGCGTTGCCAGATCGAGTCCGGCATCAATGGCAAACAGGCGGCTACCCTTGTCCTGTTCGTGCTTGTAGTTCTCGTACGCGTTCTTGGCCTTGCGTTGCATTTCGGCGTTGGTCGGCGACACGGCGAGCAGTTTGCCGGTCTCGGCGACATATTCCTGCGCGCGTTGCAGGTGGCGCTGCCAGGCCGGGCCATCCAGTTCCAGCACCACCAGCGCTTCTTTCGGTTCGAACGCGGTGCGGTGGCGGCCATATTCACCAGGCCTGTCCAGTGCCTGCACGTCGAAGCCGAGCGCTACCAGCTTGGCGCGGTCCAGCCACAAGGGCATACCCCAGTGGCCGGAGTACATGCCGAAATTGTATTCGTCGAGACTGGTCTGCTCGAAGCGCCAGTTCAGCGTCAGCGTCATGCCGCTGTTGTCATGGCCGGAACGCGCATTCAGTTCTCGCTGCGTCAGCGGCAGATGGCTCTCGGATTCACCGCTGCGATTCCAGGCGGCGCCGCCCAGCGCCACGGCATTGGCCAGCAGGATGATGGCGCCGCCCGCGAGCAGCGTATGCCTCCAGTTAATCATGACTGTCCTCCCGCCTTGCGCAGGTGCTTCAACACCACCAGGAACAGCACGGCCACCAGCCCCAGCACGAGAAAGAAGAGATACTTGGGCATCACGTCCCACCACCAGTCGAAGATCTTGGTATAGAGGAAGATGACGAAGAAGGTGACGCCGGTGTTGACGACTTCTGTCCAGCGCCTGCGCACGCCGCCCCACACGGAGAATGCGGTGGTGACGAAGCCCAGCACCTGATAGCCGCCCTCGATGAAATCGGCATCCCAATCGAGGTAGCTGGAGTTGCCCCAGTTGGCCATCACCAGCATAGGCAGGAACAACGTGAGCAGGCCGAAGATGCGGTACATGGCCGGGAAATCGGCAAAGCGCCGGTGCGGCACGAACTGCGGCACAGCCAGCAGCAACAGCGCGGCAGGGAAGAAGTTCTCGGGCCGCTGGCCAAAGCTCAGCCAGTACATGCCGCTCCAAGTGCCCACGCGCGCGGCGACATACGCCACAAAACACAGGATTCCCGCCACCAGCAGCAGGCGCAGGTCGCTGGCATAAGCCAGCAGGAAAGCCAACGCCGCCCAAGGCAGCAGCGCCTTGTCCGACGGCGTGATGTTGAATATCTGCCCCAGCATGCTGATGTTGAGTACAAAGCAGGCGAAGGTGACCAGAGCGGCCAGCTTGGCGAAATAGCCGGAGGTGTCGCGCTGCTGGATGAACAGAGTGACGCCCAGCATCAGCAGAGGCGCGGCGATAAGGATGGCCACCTGCACCCCGGTCGTGAGCCAGCCCCAGAACTGGTAGAACAGGAAGAACACGCTGGCCGACAAGGCCAGTGCACCAAAGAACGAAGCGATGCGCATGCCCCAGGACAACTGGCTGGCGCGCTGGTCACGGTCGATGTCGAAATCCTGCGCATACAGACCCAGCAGTTTGCGGTGATGCTCCTCCACCCGCAGCCGCTGCCCGACATCCAGCGCGAGCACGCCCTCGCTTTCCAGTTGTGCGAGTTCGTTCTGGAACACGCGTATCTGGTCAGCGCGTTGCTGGGCCGATTGTTTGGAGATTTGCATGGTCACTCCGACTCCGGGATCGGGAGATCAGAAACTGTGTTCCGCCGCCGGGAAGGTACCCGCCTTCACCTCGGCGACATAGCGCGCCACCGCGTCGGCGATGGAGGAAGCACCCCGCATGAAATCCTTGACGAAGCGCGGTCTCTTGCCGGGATAGATGTTCAGCATGTCATACACCACCAGCACCTGGCCGGAACAGGCCGCGCCCGCACCGATGCCGATGGTGGGGATGGAGAGTTGTTTGGTGACTTGTGCGCCGAGGGTGGCGGGGACAGCTTCCAGCACGATCATGCCGGCGCCCGCGTTCTGCAAGGCTTGCGCATCGCTGAGTAGTTTTTTCGCGGCGGTGTCGGTTTTGCCCTGCACCTTGTAGCCGCCGAGCTGGTTGACCGATTGCGGGGTGAGGCCGATGTGAGCACAGACGGGGATGCCTCGCGAAGTGAGGAAGCTGACGGTCTCGGCCATCTCGGCGCCGCCTTCCAGCTTGACCATCTCTGCCCCGGCCTGCATCAGTTGCACGGCATGGGCGAAGGTCTCGCGCGCGCTGAACTGCGAAGTGCCGAAGGGCATGTCGGCGACGATGAAGGCCTGCTGCGCGCCGCTGGCGACGCAGGCGGTGTGGTAGGCCATCTGCTCTATCGTCACAGGCAGGGTGCTCTCGCGCCCCTGCACCACCATGCCGAGCGAATCGCCCACCAGCAGCACGTCGACGCCGTTCGTTTCCAGCAGCGTGGCGAAGCTGGCGTCGTAGCAGGTGAGTACGGCGATCTTGTCGCCTTTGTCGTGCATGGATTGCAATTTGCTCAGCGTCGTTCGCATGTCATGCCCCCACGTTGAAATATTCCCTGCGCCCGCGCATCTTGGCGATGCGCTCGATCAGCAGCTCGAAGTCGTCTGCATTATCCACAAAATTGAGGTTCTCGCTATTCACCACCAGCAGCGGTGCTTCATCGTATTGGTGGAAGAACTCGCCGTAGCTGTCGGACAAGCGCGCCAGGTAATCGTCCTGGATCGAACGTTCGTAGCGGTTGCCGCGGCGGTGCACGCGTTCGACCAGCGTGCCGGTCGAGGCTTGCAGATAGATCACCAGGTCGGGCGCGGCCACCGGCGGCGCCACGCCCTGATAGATGGACTGGTACAGCTTGTACTCGTCGTCGCTCAAGGTCAGCCGCGCGAACAGCGCATCCTTCTGGAACAGGTAATCGGATACGGTGCGGCTGTGGAACAGGTTCATCTGCGCCATATCGCGCACCTCGTTGATGCGCTGGAACAGGAAGAACAGCTGGGTGGGCAGCGCATAGCGCGCCGGGTCCTGGTAGAAGTCCGCGAGGAAAGGATTGTCTTGCGGTTTTTCCAGCAAGGCCTGTGCATCCAGATGGTCGGCCAGACGCCGCGCAAGGCTGGTCTTGCCCACGCCGATAGGGCCTTCCACCACGATATATCGATACTTACTCAGAGGCATCGTCCAGCCGCTCCAGTGTTTGTCCCGCACAGCGCGCACCCGCTTCCGCCGCAGCCCCCACGCCCGGAATGACGTGATCCGGCGCGATCTCCAGCAGCGGCTGCAATACGAAAGCACGCAGGTGCATCTGCGGATGCGGAATGGTCAGTCCGTGCTCGTGATGGAGCAGGTCGTCATACAGCAGCACATCCAGATCCAGCGTGCGCGGTGCATTGAGGAACTCGCGCGTGCGTCCGTATACCTGCTCGAGCGCCAACAATGCATCGAGCAGGGCACGCGGCGCCAATTCCGTTTCCAGTTGCGCCACCGCATTGATGAAATCGGGCTGATCGAGATAACCGACCGGCGCACTGCGATACAGCGAGGAACGGCGCAACACGCGCGTTTGCGGCAGGCTGTCCAACGCATCCAGCGCATGCGACACCTGCGCGACCGGATCAGCCAGATTGCTGCCCAGACCGACGAACGCCATATGTTTCATCAATCGATCGGCAGTTCGGATTGCGCAACAGCGCCGGGTTTCTTGCTGCGACGGCGGCGCTTCTTGGGGCCGCCGCTATCCGGCAGCAACATCTCGGCGCGGCGCTCTTCGCTCGCATGCTGGAACTCTTCCCACCAGCTGCCCAGTTCCGCATCCACTTCGCCGCTCTGGCAACGCAGCAACATGAAGTCATACGCCGCGCGGAAGCGCGGCAAGGCCAGCAGGCGGAAAGGACGCTGCCCGCCGCGCTGCTCGAAGCGCGGCTGCAACAGCCACAGCTCTTTCATCACCGTGT
The DNA here is from genome assembly GCA_035299445.1 of Sideroxyarcus sp. GTDB lineage: Bacteria > Pseudomonadota > Gammaproteobacteria > Burkholderiales > Gallionellaceae > Sideroxyarcus. The sequence continues at coordinate 24,411 of DATGWO010000009.1, read as the reverse complement.
CGTAGCGGCGTGGAATGGCCAGCTGCGCGCGCTGCCGCTCCAGCACCTCGTCCATCGCCTCATGCAACGCCCCGACCGGGCGCTCGCCCGCATCCTGCCTGGCTTTCCATGCCGCCAGCACCTCGTGCCACAGCAGCGCGGCGAACAGGAAGGCCGGCGAAGTGGGCTTGTCCTCGGCGATGCGCTGGTCGGTGTTCTGCAGCGCCAGCATGACGAACTTCTCGCCCAGCGGCTGCTCGAGGATCACATCCAGCATCGGCAGCATGCCGTGGTGCAAATCCATCGCGCGCAGCTTCTTGATGCACGGCATCGCCTGGCCGGACAGCAGCAGTTTGAGCATCTCGTCGAACAGGCGCGCTTCCGGCACGTTGCTCAACAATCCTTTCATCTTGGCGATGGGGGCTGCCGTGGCCGGATCCAGCTTCATGCCCAGCTTGGCCGACAGACGCACCGCGCGCAGCATGCGCACCGGGTCTTCGCGGTAGCGCACTTCCGGATCGCCGATCATGCGCAGCACATTGGCGCGGATGTCTTCGTAACCGTGGTGATAGTCGTAGATCTCCTGCGTGGCGGGATCGTAGAACAGCGCGTTGGCGGTGAAATCGCGCCGTGCCGCGTCCTGCTCCTGGTCGCCGAACTCGTTGTCGCGCAGGATGCGGCCGTGCTCGTCGGTCTCGGCATCTTCGGCGTCGATGGCGCGGCGGAAGGTGGAGACTTCCACCGTCTCCTCACCGAACATCACATGCACCAGACGGAAGCGGCGGCCGATGATGCGCGCGCGCCGGAACACACGCTTCACCTCCTCGGGCGTGGCATCCGTCGCCACATCGAAATCTTTGGGTTCGCGCTCCAGCAGCAGGTCGCGCACCGCACCGCCGACCACGAAGGCCTGGAAACCGGCTGCCTGCAAACCATCGGTCACGCGCTTCGCGCCATAGCTGATGCCGTCGCGGCTGACGCCGTGCTCATCGAACGGGATCACATGCGCGGTCCCGGCCATCCTGGACCGCGATCTTTTGCCGAACACGCGCTTGAAAAGTCTTTTTATCATCGTCGGAGAAAATTGAAATCGCCGCAAACGCGGCGATGGGCGGATTATACACCGCCCCCATGCAGCCCCTGCCTAACGCAGCGAGATGATCGCCCAGCCTTGTTTTTGTGCATGTTTTCGCAAAGTATCGTCCGGATCGACAGCGACCGGGCGCTGCACTCTGGATAGTAGCGGCAGGTCGTTGAGCGAATCGCTGTAAAAACAACTTTCACCGAAACTGCCCCAGCCCCAGCCGCGCTCCGCCAGCCAGCTTTCCATGCGCAGCACCTTGCCATCGCGGAAGCTGGGCACGCCGGCGACGCGCCCGGTGAACTCGCCGCCCATCTGTTCCGGGTCGGTGGCGATCAGATGCTCGATGCCGAACTCGCGCGCGATGGGCGCGGTGACGAAACTGTTGGTGGCGGTGATGATCACGCATACATCGCCCGCGGCCTTGTGCTGTGCCACCAGTGCGCGCGCCTTGTCGCCCATCATCGGCCGCACCTTGCGCCGCATGAATTCCTCGTGCCAGGCATCCAGCACCTTGCGCGCATGGCGTGCCAAAGGCTTCAGCTGGAAATCGAGGAACTCGTGGATATCCAGGGTTCCCGCCTTGTACTGCTCATAGAACGCGAGATTCTTCGCCTCGAACAACTCGCGGTCGAGCACCCCCTGCTCGATCAGGAACTGCGACCACTCGAAATCGCTGTCGCCGCTCAGCAGGGTATTGTCCAGATCGAATAAAGCCAGATTCACTACGCTCTCCAAATATCAATAACAAAGGCCTGCATCTCTGCAGGCCCTTGTTTCCGGCAAACTTACAAAATCAGAAACGATAAGACAAGCCGATCGAAATGACCGGATAGTACTTGTAGTTCTTCAGGTCGGTTTCCAGCTGGGTCGCGCCAGCTGCCACATCGTTCTGCAGCGTAGTACAAGCCGCGGTACCAGCGATCGCGGCACCGCAAGTCACCGTGCTGGTCACCTTGGGCGAACCTTGGAACAGCACGCCGATGTCGGTCACGAAACCCCAAGTCTTGTCCTTGGCAACCGGATTGCCCCAGCCGATACCGAGATAAGGCGCCGTGCTATTGAATTTCATTTCGCCGGTGTAGGAACCCACATCGCTGGCAGCATAAGTCTGGCCATTGAAGGTATAGCTTCCGCCAACAGCTGTTGCCGCCAGAGTGGCCTTGTTACCGTTAGCCACCAAACCGAAAGTGGTGCGGAATGCGCCATCGAACGGATACCAATCGGCCAGTGCGGAAACCGTTTGCAACTTCAGGTCGATGTTGTAATTACCTTTTGCATCGGTTTGGGTGAATGTCTTCTTCCATGTATCGTAAACCAGACGCCCGGAAAGACTGCCGGATCCGCCCGCCAGGCCGAGACCAAAGCCTGAGGTGCCGCCGTTGATGTATACGCCCAACCCTTCCGCATGCGCAGCAGTCGCAAAAGATCCGCACAGCGCCAATACCAGCAGTTTCATTTTCATTGATAAGCCCTTTCGGTTGGTTTCTTAGAAAAATACAGCGGCGCAAGCTAATGGCGGCGTTCGGTTTTGTCAAATGCAACGCCCCATTTTCGCAACATTCAGCCCCTCATCACTTCCTTCAGCAGCGGCACCGAAGCCGCCCGTTTCAAACGCAGGCAATGCTCGTCCAGCGCATCCAGCGTGGCAAGCAAAGCCGGCAGGTCGCGCCGCCCGTGCCGCAGCAGATAGGTGATCACCTCCTGCGGCAGCCCGAAACCGCGCGCCTGTGCATGATGCTGCAAGGCCTGCGCCTTTTCCGCATCGTTCAGCGCATGCACCTGGTACACCAGCCCCCAGCCCAAACGGGTGCGCAAATCATCGCGCAACTTCAGGAAGGCCGGCGCTTCCGTTCCGCTCACCAGCAGCATGCCGCCTTGTTCGCGCATGCGGTTATACAGGGCAAACAAGGCGATCTGTGCCACATCATCCAGCCTGCCCACATCGTCCGCCGCCACCACCTGCGCCGCTTCCGGCACTTCGCCGCAGGCATACACCGCCGCCTGCCCGGCGGCCTGCGCCATGGCAACTGCCGCCTGCAACAGATGGCTTTTACCGCTGCCGGCCTCCCCCCAGATATACAAGCAGCGCTCGCCTTGTCCTGCGGCCAGCGCATGACGCAGCGCAGACAACAGTTCGACGTTGCGTCCGGCAACGAAGTTATCCAGGGTGGGATTCCACTCCGGCGCAATACCCAGCAACAATTGAGTCATGTCAGTTTCGGTAAAAAGGGCTGGCCAGATACCAGCCTTCGAGATGGCGCAAACCGACCAGCAGCATGGCGGAGATCGGCAGCGCCAGCAGCACGCCGAAGAAGCCGAACAACTGGCCGAACGCCATCAGCGCAAAGATCACGCCGAGCGGATGCAGGCCGATACGGTCGCCGACCAGCCGCGGAGTCACCACCATGCCCTCCAGCAGCTGCCCGGCGGCGAATATCCCCCACACCAGCAACACGCCGGCAAAGGAGTCGAATTGGGTCAGGGCCACCAGCGTCGCCAGCACCAGGCCGATGGCGGCCCCCAGATAGGGAACGAACACCAGCATGCCGCTGACGATGCCGATGGGCAGGGCGAACTGCATGCCGGTCAACATCAGCGCGGCCGCATAGAACACGCTCATCAACAGCATCACCGACACTTGCCCGCGCAGGAATTCGGCGAGCACGGCATCCACTTCGCCGGCGATCGCGGTCGTCTTGGCATGCCAGCGACGCGGCAGGATCACGTCGATGCGCGCCAGCATCTGCGGCCAGTCGCGCAGCAGGTAGAACATCACCAGCGGGATCAGCAACAGGTTCAGCAGCAGCGCAACCAGCGCCGAACCGCTGCCGACCAGCCACCCGGAAAGATCGCCCGCCTGCTGCCAATGCTCGCTCAGCAATTCCTTGAAACTCGCCACATCCCATTGCAGCACCAGCCCGAGGTGTTGTTCCAGCAACGGCAGCAAGCGCTGCCGCACGATATCCAGCAACTCCGGCAGCTTGGTCAGCAGCATGTTGGATTCGTAGCGCAGCAAAGGCAGCAGGATCAACAGCAACGCCACCCCAACACCAAGCAGCGAAAGCATCACCAGCAGCGTCGCCGCGCTGCGCGACATGAACTTCCATTGGCACAAGCGATTGACCAGCGGCTGGCAGATGTAGGCAAGGATCCCCGCCGCCAGGAACGGCGTGAGCACCGCATCCAGCAGATACAGCAGCCAGCCCACGGCCAGTCCTGCTGCCAGCCAGTACAGCGCCACGAAGCGTTCGGGAGTCATTTAAGGTAAAATCCGCATTTGAAGAATTTGCCGCACTTTACCTTCTGGAAAGCGAGAACTCAACTTGAACACCCCCTCCAACAGCCTGTCCTACCGCGATGCCGGCGTCGACATCGATGCCGGCGACCAACTGGTCGAGAACATCAAACCTTTTGCCAAGCGCACCATGCGCCCCGAAGTGCTGTCCGGCATCGGCGGCTTCGGCGGCTTGGTGGAGATTTCCAAAAAGTACAAGGAACCTGTGCTGGTCTCCGGCACCGACGGCGTCGGCACCAAACTGAAACTCGCCTTTGAGCTGAATCGCCACGACACCGTCGGCATCGACCTCGTCGCGATGAGCGTGAACGACATCCTGGTGCAGGGCGCCGAGCCGCTGTTCTTCCTCGACTACTTCGCCTGCGGCAAACTAGACGTGCCCGCCGCCACCGAGGTCATCAAAGGCATCGCCAAAGGCTGTGAGGATTCCGGCTGCGCGCTGATCGGCGGCGAGACCGCCGAGATGCCGGGCATGTACCCGGTCGGCGAATACGACTTGGCCGGCTTCGCGGTGGGCGTGGTGGAGAAGAGCAAGATCATCACCGGCGAACACATCAAGGCCGGCGACGTGGTGCTGGGCCTGGCTTCCAATGGCGCGCACTCCAACGGTTATTCTCTGGTGCGCAAGATCATCGAGCGCAGCAAGCCCGACCTCAACGCCAAGTTCGACGGCGAGCGCACGCTGGCCGACTGCATCATGGCCCCGACGCGCCTGTACGTGAAGCCGCTGCTGAGCCTGATGCAGCAGATCACCGTGAAGGGCATGGCGCACATCACCGGCGGCGGCATCACCGAGAACGTGCCGCGCGTGTTGCCGCAAAATGTGGTCGCCGACATCGACAGCAAGACCTGGCAGATGCCCAAGCTGTTCCACTGGTTGCGCGAGGGCGGCAACGTCGAAGCGCAGGAGATGTTCCGCACCTTCAACTGCGGCATCGGCATGGTGGTGGTGGTCGCAGCGGCGGATGCCGATGCGGCGATCAAACATCTGCAGGCTGCCGGCGAAACAGTGTCGCGCATCGGCGTCATCCGTGCGCGCAACGGCGACGAACACCAGACGCAGGTACGCTGAGCCCCGTGAAGAAGATCGTCATCCTCATCTCCGGCCGCGGCAGCAACATGCAGGCGCTGCTGGAGGCGAAGCTGCCCTGCCAGACCGCGGCGGTCATCAGTAACCGCGCCGACGCGCAGGGACTTGAGATCGCCAAGGCGCACGGCATCCCGACTGCCGCCATACCGCACAAGGACTACCCGGACCGGGCCGCCTTCGATGCAAAACTGGCCGAGACCATCGACCGCTACGCACCCGACTTCATCGTGCTGGCCGGTTTCATGCGCATCCTGACCGAAGGCTTCGTCGAACGTTACCGCGGCAAACTCGTCAACATCCATCCTTCGCTGCTGCCCGCCTACGCCGGCATCGACACGCACGAGCGCGCCCTGCAGGACGGCATCAAGATCCACGGCTGCACGGTGCATTTCGTCACCCCCGCGCTCGACCACGGCCCCATCATCATCCAGGCGGCCGTGCCGGTGCTGCGCGACGACACCCCGCAGAGCCTGTCCGCTCGGGTGTTGCGCGAGGAGCACCGCGTCTACCCGCAAGCCGTGCGCTGGCTGTGCCGCGGACAGGTCTGGCTGGATGCCGCCGGGCGCGTCGCCTCGGACCGTCTGGAGCAGCCCGGCGCCGCGCTCATCGCACCGGGACTGGAGTAAGTTATGCGTGCACTGCTCGCCCTACTGCTGCTTTGCACCGCCCCCGCCTTGTTCGCCGCCGCGCCGGCGCGCATCGAGGCCACTTACGATGTATTGGGCAAAGGCATCAAGCTGGCGGTGATCAAGGAAACGTTCACCCGCAGCGGCAACCGCTACCACATCGAAAGCATCACCAAACCGGTCGGGCTGCTGGCGTTGTTCAAACCGGGTTCCATCATCGTGACGAGCGAAGGGTTCGTCACCAAAGAAGGCTTGCGGCCGCTCAAGTTCGTGCAGAACCGCACGCAGGACAGCGCCAAGAATTCCGCGGCCGACTTCGACTGGGAAAACGATGAGTTGACCTCGAACGACCAGGCCGGCGTGCGCACCGCCCCCTTGCCGCCCGGTACCCAGGACCGCTTGAGCGTGATGTACCAGTTCGCCGCGATGCCGCCGCGTGGCAAGCTCGAGCTCAAACTGAACGTGGCCAACGGCAGCAAGCTCAATGTCTACCAATACCAGATCCATCCGGAACAGTCGGTGACCGTCCCACTCGGCACATTGCGCAGCCTGTACCTGTACACCCTGCCGCAAAGCACCCCGTGGAAATCCGAGATATGGCTGGCCGTCGAGAACGGCTACGTCCCCTGCAAGGTGGTATTAACCGAGGACAATGGGGACAAGGTGGTACAGGTCCTCACTGCATTGAGCATCACCCAGTGAGCCACAGGCCCGACGCCCCATCGCGCCGCATCGCCATCGCCATCGGCATCTCCGTGCTGCTGCACAGCTTTGTGCTGTGGGGTTCGAATATCAGCCTGCCGCAATTCAAGGCGTCGCCACCGCCACTGGTAGCCAAGCTTGAAGCATTGCCCGCAGCACAGGCAAAGCCGAAACGCAAAGCAAAACCGGCTCCGCACAAGGCTGAGAACGAACCTGTCCCGCCAGCTGTCGTGCAACCGCCGCAGGATATCGCACCGCCAGCCAGCGCCGCCGCCAGCGCTCCCGTCAAAGCCGAGACGCTCGCGGCGGAAACCGACAAAACGGTAGACCGCCCGCCGCTACCCAAGCACGCGCAGCTCACTTTCTCCGTCAACAAAGGCAGCGGCAACTTCCGCGTCGGCAAAACGGTGCACACGCTTGAGATCGACGACGACGGCCACTACATGCTGCAAGCGGTGACGCAGACCGTCGGCCTGGTCAAGCTGTTCAAGACCTACGAGCTGACCCAATACAGCAGCGGCAGCTACGGCAAGTACGGCCTGCAGCCGGAACAGTTCGTCGAGGAACGCAAGGACAAGCTCACCACGCTGCGCTACACCGCCGAGTTCGATCATGAAAAACAACGCGCACACTTCTCGCACGGCGGCGAACTGGAACTGCCGCCCGAGATGCAGGACATCCTGAGCGTGATGTACCAGTTCCCGCCGCTGGCACACACCGAGATCGCCAGCGTTGCCGTGAGCAACGGCCGCAAGATCGAGCGCTACGATTTCGAGATCACCGCCGATGAAGAGATCATGACACCGATCGGCAAACTGCTCACCGTGCGCCTGTCCAAGATGCACGCCGCCAACGAAGAAGGACTGGAGATATGGCTGGCGCGCGAGTACCGTCTGTTCCCGATCAAGCTGCGTTTCATCGAAAGGAACGGCGAGATCGCCGGCGAAGCCGTCATCACCGATATCCGCGTATCCGAAGAACAAGGAGCAAGAAAAGATGCTGTTAACTGAATATCGTTTGGACCTGGTTATCCAGGCTCTGCGCACCGCGCTGAAAATGGATCATCCGGCAGATGCCGTGCTGCGCCATTTCTTCCAGAACGAACGCGTCGGCTCGAACGAGCGCGCGCTGATCGCCGAGACCGTGTTCGGCGTGTTGCGCCACCGCCTGTTCCTTGAACACGCCTGCACGCTGGACGAAAAAGGCCAGCCCACGCCGCGCCGCATGGCGCTGAGCTACTGGGTCAAGTTCGGCGGCTACAACCTGCGCGAACTCACCCCGCTGCTCAAGGCGACCGAATCCGAATGGCTGGTGAAAGCCAAAAGCCTGCAAGCCGCCGAGCTGCCACTATCCATCCAGGCCGAGCTGCCGGAATGGATCATCGAGAAACTGCGCGTGCAATACAACGATGCCGACATCCTCTCGCTCGGCCAATCCATGCAGCAATCCGCGCCGCTCGATCTGCGCGTGAACACGCTGCTCGCCAACCGCGACGAAATATTGCAGGGCCTGCAAGCGGAGAAAGTGGAAGCATCCGCCACGCCCTATTCGCCCGTCGGCCTCCGCGTCAAAGGCAAGCCGGCCTTGAACAAGAGTCCGCTGTTCGATGCCGGCAAATTCGAAGTGCAGGATGAAGGCAGCCAGCTGCTGAGCTTCCTGCTCGCGCCTAAGCGCAACGACATGGTGGTGGATTTTTGTGCCGGCGCCGGCGGCAAGACGCTCGCGCTTGGCGCCCTGATGAATTCGCAGGGCCGCTTGTATGCCTGGGACGTTTCGGAGAAGCGCCTCGCCAACCTGAAACCGCGCCTGGCGCGCTCCGGCCTGTCCAACGTGCAGCCGCAACTTATCGCGCACGAGAACGACAGCAAGGTGAAACGCCTCGCCGGCAAGATCGACCGCGTGCTGGTGGACGCGCCGTGCAGCGGTCTCGGCACCTTGCGCCGCAACCCCGACCTCAAGTTCCGCCAGTCAGCACAGAGCGTGGCGGAGCTGAACCAGAAACAGCGCGCCATCCTCGCGGCCGCCGGCAAGCTGGTGAAGGCAGGCGGCCGCCTGGTGTATGCCACTTGCAGCGTGTTGCAGGAAGAGAACCAAAACATCGTGCAGGAATTCCTCGCCAACCATCCCGACTTCACACTGCAGCCTGCCGGCGAAGTGCTGGCGCAGCAGAAGATCGCGCTGGCGATGGGCGACTATCTGCAACTCACCCCGCAACAGCACAACACCGACGGTTTCTTCGCGGCCGTGCTGGAACGCAAGGCAAGCTGAGCAACGAGGACGCCTGGGTCAGGGAACGATCCAGCCGGACTCGGCGACGAGCTTGCCGCCGGACGCGAAGCGCGCGATATAACCGCCCTTGGAAGCGAAGCGCTGGCCGACGCCCAGACTCAGGCGCGGATAGATGCTGGTGCCGCCTTGCGCGGTTTCCAACCCCAGCCGCCCCGATGCCATAGCCGCCGCCCTCAACCCGTCGCGCGCGCGCGCCTGCTCTTCGGCCTTGCCGCCCTCGCGCCGGTTGATCATGCTCTCCGCGCGCTCCAGCAGGTAATCGCGATACAGGTTGTCCAGCATCTCCGCGACCGTGTCGGTCAGGAAATTCAAGGCGAAGAACACTTCCGACTGCATCGCTTCGTCCACCAGCTCCAGCTGGCGCAACTTCAGCCACTGATGGAAATAGGCCAGGTTGGCTGCACGCCGCTCCGGCAACTCGTAGGGATACACCAACCGCACGCGCTCCTTCCAGCCCGCGGGGAACGGTCCGCGCTCGCCGCCGGAAAGCATTGCGGAAAAATAGGCCCCCTCCGGCGGAGCGCCTAGCGCAGCCACATCGGCTGGGCGCAACCAGAACATGACGTTGTCCTTGCGTGCGATGCCCGCGACGACGTCGCGCACCGGAGTAGCATCGGACAGGATGCGATCCTCCACGGCGATGCCGGAACCCGCCAGCGCCTGTCGCATCGCCGCTGCCGCGCCGCGGCCGACGATGTCGTCGCGGTACACCTGTAGCAGCCGCTGCGGCCGTCGACTTCCCTTGCCCGTCAGATGACTGGCCAGCACCTCGGCTTCGAGGGCCACTCCGCGGGAGAAGTAGACCGGATAGAAATCCTGCGTCGCCGGCGGCAGGGCCACACTGGGGAACCAGCACGGCACCCGCTCGCGTTCGCAGAAGTCGTGCACCGGCTGCCAAGTGGAATTCGACAGGCCGGAGACCAGCGCGAACACCGGCTGCCGGCGGTAATGTTCGTCCAGTTGCCCGCCCCAGCTTTCCGGCGGTCCCTGCAACTCCCACACGTCCAGCTCCCATTTGCGCTCGGTACCCAACACGAACTCGGCTGCCGAGGTCATGTGCCGCCTGCCGCGCGCATGGCTCGCGGTCGCGGTGCTGCCGTTCTTCTGATTGAAAGCGCTACGCAGCATGTCGATCAGCGCTTTGCGCCGCGCCGGTTCGACATCCGGTGCGACGACGGTGGCAAAGCGTATCGTTTCGGCGCTCACGCCGGGCGACCATTGCGCGGACAATTGCCTGAGGTAGGCGGTCAGCGCCTTCATCTCCGGCTCGCCCAGGTCATAGCGCGGCATGATGGCACTCATCTCGCGCCCGCTGTTGTTGATGCCCTGGCGAATGGCAACGCCCAGCGACTCGCCGTCGTAAGGCGCGTGCGCCTGGTTCATGCGCTTGCCGATGCGCGGATCCATCGTCGCCAGCGCCTTGTCGTCCGGCTGCGCGAACAGGAAGCGGCCATTGACGGGCGACACCTGCACGTCGCCCTCGACGCCCCCCATGCCGCTGGGCCGGTGGCAGTTCACGCAGGCGGCCGCCGTGCCGGAGACCTCGGTACCCGTCATGCGCACGCCGTGCAGCGGCGCGCCCGACGGCAATGTTCCCTCGGCGTAGATGCGCCGCCCTGCCTCGACATCATCGGCGGCGAGCGCCGGCAACGCCAGCATGGCGGCGAGCGCCAACATCGATACATCACTTGACGGCAACGAGTTCCACCTCGAAGGCCAGCGTCTCGTTCGGCCCGATGTCGCTGCCCACACCGCGCGGCCCGTAAGCCAGCTGGGGCGGGATATACAGCTGCCACCGGGAGCCGGCCGGCATGAGTTGCAGCGCTTCCTTCCAGCCCGGGATCAGCTGCGCGACCTTCAGCAGCGCAGGCTTGCCCGGCTCGGTGCTGTCGAACTCGGTGCCGTCCAGCAATGTGCCGCGGTAGTGGCACTCCACCATGTCGGTCTCGGTCGGCAGCTTGCCGGCGCCGGCCTTGATCACCTTGTACTGCACGCCGCTCGCCAGCGTCACCACGCCGTCCCTGGTCTTGTTCTGCACCAGGAAATCGTCGCCCCTTTTCTTGTTGTCCACCGCCGCGATGCGGCTCCTTGCCGCCATCTTCTGCCTGAGCTCGCTCTGGAACGAGTTCATCGCGCGGCGCATCTCCTTTTCCGGCATCAGCAACCTGTCGCCCGCCATGGCATCCTTCATGCCTTTGGCCAGCAGGTCCAGGTCGATATCGACCTCGTCGCGCTTGAAGCTCTTCGCGATGTTCACGCCGATGCCGTAGCTCTGCACGTCGCGCTGGGTCTTGAGAACCTGCGCTTCTTCGGCGTTCGCCTGTGCCGCCAGCAAACCCGCACCCACCAACACCATCCATCTCATCATCGTCGTTCTCCTTTCCGCAGCAGACTTATTGATCCTGTGCCGGCTTGCCCTGCTGCGACTGCGCCTTGGCGGCACGCTCCGCGGCATCCTTCTCGGCATCGGCCTTGCGTTTCTGGGTACGGGCCGCGCGGTCGGCCATCCTCTTCTCGATGTTGGCCCGGTCGACTTTTTCATAATGCGCCTCGACCGGCACCCGGGTGACCGGTGCAACGGTATCCGCCGTTCCAGCCGTGGCCGGAGCCGGAGCCGCGGCCAACTCCAGCACGATGGAGCCGCTGGGGCTGATTGTTTCCGCCGCCGCAGCTTGCAGCCATCCCAGCGCGATGCCGGCGCATATGATCTTCGCTATAGGTTTCATGTCATTCCTCCGCCAGGTTGATTCGATTCCAGCCAGCTCATCCATTCCTCACCACTGCCCTGTCCCGCTCAGGGCGACGGTGCGCGTCCCCGTGTCATCGACCACGATCAGCGTCGCGCTCTTGGCACCGGCGACGGTGGGCTTGAATGCCACGCTGATCGTGCAGCTGCCGCCTGCGGGCAGGACCTTGGTGCAATTGAAAGCGCGCGTGAACTGGTTGGCGTTGGTGCCGCCCAGGCCGATGCTGCTGATCCCGAGTGCGAGGCCGCTGGTGTTGGTCAGCTTCAACGTTTGCGCCGTGCTGGTGGTGCCGACCTTCTGCGCCGCAAAGAGGCGCGGCGTGCTGGGCGCCAGGCTGGACGACAACACCCCGCCCGATCCGCGCAGCGGGATCGCCTTGCTTCCCGACGCATCGGTCACACTCAACGTCGCGCTCCTGATCCCGGTCGCGGCGGGCGCGAACGTCACGCTGATCGTGCAGCTCGCCCCGGCCGCCAGGCTGGCGCCGCAGGTGTTCGTCTGCGCGAAGTCGGCCGCGTTGGTGCCTGTCATCGCAATACCGGTGATCGAAAGCGGCAGCATCCCGGTGTTGGCCAACGTCAGCTGCTGCGGCGCGCTGACGACGCCTACCTGCTGCAACGGGTAGTTCAGCCATCCCGGTGCCAGCAGCGATGCCAGTCCCTCCAGGGCGGAACCGCTCAACGCAATGGTCCGGGTTCCCGTCGCATCGACCACCGTCAGCACCGCATCCTTGATACCGGCCGCCGTCGGCTTGTAAGTCACATTGATCGAACAGCTGCCGCCGACCGGTAACGTCTTGCTGCAGTTGCTGGCTTGCACGAACTGGCCTGCATTCGTCCCGCCGATGCTGATGCTGCTGACCGTGAGCGGAAGGCCGCCGGTATTGGCCAGCGTCACCGTTTGCGCCGGGCTGACGGTGCCGACCTGTTGCAGCGTGAAGGCGAGCGGCACGGCCGGAGTCAGGCTGGACGTCAACGCCGCGCCGGTACCGCGCAACGGTACCGCCCTGGTGCCGGATGCGTCGGTCACGTTCAGCGTCGCGCTCTTGGCGCCGACCGTGGCCGGGACGAACTTCACCGCTATCGTGCAGCTTGCCCCGGTCGCCAGGCTGGCTCCGCAAGTGGTCGAGTGGGTGAAGTCGCTCGCATTGGTGCCCGCCATCGCGATGCCGGTGATGGAGAGCGGCAATGCGCCGGCGTTGGTCAGCGTCAGCTGTTGTGCCGCGCTGGCGACGCCGGTCTGCTGGAGCGGGTAATTCAGCCAGGCCGGCGATACGGTCGATGCCAGTCCCTTCAGGCTGGAACCGCTCAGTGCGACCGTCCTGCTTCCCGTCGCATCGGCCACCGTCAGCGTCGCATCTTTGGTTCCGGTGACCGTTGGCTTGTAGGTCACGTTGATCGAGCAACTGCCACCGACCGGCAAGGTCTTGCCGCAATTGGTGGTTTGCGCGAACTGGCCCGGGGCGGCGCCGCCCAGCGTGATGCCCGAGATCGCCAGCGGCCCCGCCCCCGTATTGGCCAGGGTCAGGGGCTGTGCCGCACTGGCGGTGCCGAGCGGTTGCAGCGCGAACGTCAGCGGCGCGTTCGGCGTCAGCGTAGATGAAGTCGCGGCCGCGCTGCCGCTCAGGCTGATCGACTTGGTGCCGGAGGCATCGGTTATGTTCAGCATCGCGCTCTTGGCACCGGCCGTGGTGGGAGCGAACGTCACCAGGATCGTGCAACTGGCGTCGACGGCCACGCTGGTGCGGCAATTGTTCTTCTGCGTGAAGTCGGCCGCATCCGTTCCGCCCACGGCGATACTGGTGATGGACAGCACGCGCGCGCCGGTGTTGACCAGTGTCAGCCCTTGCGCGGCACTGGTGGTGGCGAGCTGCTGCGCGGCATAAGTCAGTGCGCTCGCCGACAGGCTGTCCGCATAGGCCAGACGGCTGGTGCCGTTCAGCGCGACGGTCTGCGTGCCTGCCGCGTTGACCACCGACAGCATGGCGTTCTTGAGACCGACCGTGCCCGGCCGGAAGGTCACGTTGATCGTGCAGCTCGCACCCACCGCAAGACCATTGGCGCAATTGTTGGTCTGCGTGAAATCGCCCGCATTGCTGCCGCTGACGGTGACGGTGGTGTAAGTCAGCGGACCGACGCCGGTATTGGTCAGCGTCGCGGTCTGCACCGCGCTGGCGGTGGCGACTTCCTGTATCCCGAACGCAAGCGGGATGGCCGGCGTCAGCGTCACCGACGGCACCTGTCCGCCGCCGCTCAAGGCGACGGTCTTGAGGCCGGCGGTCGTGGTGAAGTTGAGTACGGCGGAACGCGGGGTCGTCGCAGCCGGAGAGAATGTCACATCGACCGTGCAGCTCGCACCCACCGCCAATGACGCCCCGTTACCGCTCAGCGGGCAATTGCTGGTCTGCGCGAAATCGGCCGGGTTCATGCCGGTGATGGTGATGCCGGAGATCAGCAACGGGCCGATGCCGGTGTTGGTCAACGTGGCCACCTTGGCTGCGCTGACCGTACCCAGCTGCTGCGCGGGGAACGCCAGCGGCAACGGTGCCGTGGGGATGGTCACCGCCATCGGGGATACGCCTAAGCCGCTGACAGCCAGCGTCTTCGTGCCGGCCGAGGTACCCACGGTCAGGCTCGCCGACTCGTTGCTGACCAGCGTGGGCCTGAACGCGATGTTGATGATGCAACTCGCCCCGACCGCCAGGCTGGTCTTGCAGGTGGTGGCCTGCGTGAAATCGGCGGCATTGAGGCCGTTGAACGAGATTCCGGACACCGACAGCGCGACGCCGCCGGTGTTGCTAAGCGTCACCGTGCGCACTGCGCTGCGGGTGCCGACCTGCTGCGCCGCGAAGGCGAGCTGTCCGGCGGCGGTCAGGCTGGCCGCCGGCGCCAGGCTGGCGCCGCTCAACACGGCGGTCTTTATGCCCGCAGAAGTGGTGGCGACCACCAATGCCGCCGAGGTGCCGCCCGCTTGCGGGCTGAACGCCACGTTGATCGTGCAAGATTGAGTCGTAGCCAAGGTGACTCCGACGCAATTGCTGGTCTGGGTGAAGTCCGCCTTGTTCAGGCCGATCACGGTGACGGCGGTGATCGACATCGATTTGCCCGTGGTATTGGGCAGGGTCAGCATTTGTGCGGCGCTACTGGTGCCGATCGCCTGCGGGGCGAACGTCAGGCTGGCGGGCGACATGCCGCTGGGCAGCTGGAGCAGCGTGACGCTGTTCGACGGCGGCGAATTGCCCGCCGCGTTGTAAGCAACGACACGGTACGAGTAATCCATCTTGGGATTGAGCAGCGCGGTATCGGTGAAACTGGTCACGTTCGCCTGCACGGTGCCGATGGATGCAAAGGCGCCGTAGTTGGCGGAACGCTCGATGCGGAAGCCGATCTCGTTCTGCTGGTTGCCCATGGTCGCGGCGGTGCCGGCAGGGGTCGGGTCCTGCCAGCTCAGCACGCCGGCTTGCAGGCTTGCATTGCTCGGCGCGGCAGGCGCGATCGCCGTGTATTTGAACACGACCGGACGCATGAAGTCGTTCTCTTCGTGCCCGAGGATATGGCAGTGCCACACGTATTCCCAGCCGAAGTTGGTCATCACGTTCCTGACCGTCCCGTTCGGCACCACCGTGCCGAAGAACGGATCGCCCGGTTTCAGGTTCACCTGCGTGAAGCCCAGGGCGGAACCCAATGGCTGGGTCGGGTCGAGCGCGCGCACGCTGTTGGATTGCCCGAACGGCACGAGCGGAGCCTTGGCACGGACCGCCACGACCACATCCTCCAGCGGGTTCATCCGTACCGTTTCCTTCCAGCCCAGTTCGTTCTCTTCGGCCGGCTTGACCGTGCCGTCCCAACCGATGCGGTTGATCAGCTGCACGTTGACCAGGTGGAAGTGCACGGGGTGGGTATCCACGCCGTTGTGGGTGATCTTCCAGATCTGCGTCTCGCCATCGGAAATCGTCTCGGTGACCGGATCGATATAGCCGAGCGGAATGGTGGTCTGCAGCGCGAACGAGGTCAGCGGCATCTCGATGCCCAACGTTGCATTCATGCGCCCGTAATTCGGGTCGAACAATTCCTGGATCGCCTTGTTCTGCACCGGCAGCGTCTGTGTCACGCCGTCGCCGTTGATGAAGGTGAAGTTGGGATAGCGCAGCGTACCGGTATGGATGCTGGCATAGGTATTGGTGAAATTCGTTCCCCACAGGCTGTAGGCGGCCTCGCCCACGATAGGCTTGGGCTGACTCGCGGCATAGGCGCCCGGCAGCGCGGCTTGCAGCGCAGTCAGGGTCGGGTTCTTGATGTTGGGATCGGCGGCCTTGGTATAGGCGGCATGGACGCAACCGGCCGTCGGCGTACCCGCCACCACGAATTGCATCATGGTGCGGGTGTTCGGACCGTAGCCGGGCTTGGTCGAGGGCGCGCCGCCGACCGCGGTCTGGTCCGGGTTGCCGGTGTAGTAATCGACGCGCGGATCGAAGCCGGGAACCGGTGCGGGCGCATCGTTATACAGAATGAACCTGGTGCCCGGGCAATAGCCGGAGAAGTCGATCACCGTGTCGGCGCGCTCCGCCGGCGCCAGGTACAAGCCATGGGTGAGGATGTTCAGCACGGTGACGCTTCTGCGGTTGAATTCGTAACCGATCGGGGTGGACGGGATCACCGCCGGCGCGGGCAGGAAACCGCCCTCGGAACCGATCTGGACGATGTCCGGTCCCGCCGTGGCCGGATCGGGCACGCCGCCCGCGCGTCCGTCGGTCGGCCAGACCGCCGGCCAGGCCGGATTGCCGCCGGCGGCGGGAACCATCTTCACCTCGGTACCCACCGCAGCCATGGCCGTCGCTCCGGTTCCGGTGGTATCAGTGAATTTGATCGTCGGCGCGGAGGTGTAGCCGGAGCCGGGATTGGTCACGGTGACGTCGGTGATGACACCCCCGGTGACCGTCGCCGTGGCGGTCGCACCGCTGCCGCCTCCGCCCGAGATGCTCACTGTCGGCGTGGCCGAATAACCCGCGCCGCCAGCGGTCACGACGATGCTCAACGGCTCCGCCTCATACAGCCCGAGGTTGATGGAGCGGTCGTTGCTCGCATTCAGGATGCGGAAGCGGTAGGCCTGCGGTTGCACGGTGAACGTGGGATAGGCGGTGCCGTTGACCACGGCGGTGTCCATGAAACCTTCCGGCACGATGGAGGCGTTGCCGTAGCCGCCGGTCGGCAGCGCCAGCGGCGCGGGGAACACCGGCCAGAACCACGGACCGTAATCCCAGCGGCCGACGGGGTTGGTGCCGTCGAACGAGTTCGGGTCCTGGTTGGTCTCGTACACATGCGGGAACCACAGGTCGCCCGGCTGTCCCCAGTGCTGCTCGTCCCATTTCGCATCCTGCGCGATGATGTCGGCGGGCACGAAGGTCTTGTCCTGGATCACCAGCGGCACCTGCGCCGCCGGGATGGCGCCGGAAGTCACCAGCCCCTGCTCCACCGGATCGGACAGCAGATAGCCGGCAGCGATGCCGGCATAGACGTTGAGACGGGTGATCCCGACCGTGTGGTCGTGGTAGAACATCAGGCGCGCGCTCTGGTTGTTGGGGTAATACAGCGTGCCCGAACCTTGCCCCGGATCGGGCATGTCCGGCACGTTGCGGAAGCTGACACCCTGCTTGTAGAGCGCGGTCTCGCCGACCGGGGCGATCCATTGATGCGGCGTGCCGTCGCTGATCCACGGCACGTCGCCGCCGTGCAGGTGGATGTTGGTGCGGTTCTGCGTGTATTTGCTGATGCCGTCCGGGCCGACCCCGGCGCCCATCAGGGTCTCGTCCACCGGCAGGAACAGGTCGCCGCCGCGCGTGTTGGCGGCCGGGTCGTAACGACCGGTCGGCAGCAGGTTGGAATACTTGAGGCGTACCGCCACGCCGCGCCTGGCGCTGATCAATGGCCCGAGGTAGTGTGGGGTGTCCACCGCGAACACCTGGTTGCCGTTGGCGTCGCGGATGGGGGTGCCGTTGGGATAGGCCAGCGCGATGTGTTTGCTCGTCGCGGCATTCGCCGCCGTTTCCAGCTGCACATAGCCGCGCAGCGTCGTGGCCTTGGGCAGGTCGCTGTGCATCTTCTCGCTATATTCGACCACGCCGATCTCGTAGTAATCGGAACCCGGATACGACACGGTATCCGCCACGGCGACGGGGATGTACTGGCCAAGATTGTTGGCCCCGGCGGCACCCAGTCCCGGCAGGGTGTCGACGAATTTCCTGAGCGGCGCACCGCTGTTGATCAGCGCGCCCGGCACGGCGGCGGGAGACAGGTCTTCCCGCAAACCGGAAGGGCTGTTGGCGTAATAGGTCGGCACCTTGATGGGGGCGCCCGTCGCATCGGTGCTCATGCCCCACCCCGCACCCGCGCGGGCATGGTTGCTCGCCACCATGCCGGCCATGGCCAGTACGAGCGAAGCGGTCATCAGGCAAAGACTGTATCGGCGCTGTTTCATGATGAGTTTCCCTTCAGGTTTGATTCCGGTCGCGCTACGGGCTATCCCGTTTTCGGCGGCACATCCGCCCGGACGGCTGGAGAGGCTGGTCTCGACCGTGGCGCAAGTGTCAATCAACGCACCTGACGGCACACTAGTGCAGATGGAGTATTTCCCCGGGCAGGAGGCTGTATTTGGAGGGTAGATGTTGACTGTATAAAATGTGCCGCAGCCCAGCGGCAGAGATTCAATCTGTGGAATAATGCGCCGGGAAAAGCCGGCAAAGAACGGCAGTGCCCGATAACAACAATTCGCCTCAGCAGGGATGGCTATGAAGAAAAAGATCTTACTGTGCAGCACGGTATTGCTCAGCATTGCGTCGGCGACAGCGCATGCCCTCACCTCCGTCACCGACGAGGAAGTGTGGCCGGAACTCAGCCTGGGCGACCTGATGAAGGTCGGCGTCGAATCCGCTTCGCGCAAGAGCCAATCCCTTTCCAATACCGCCGCCGCGGCTTTCGTGATCTCGGCGGCGGACATCAAACGCTCCGGTGTACTGTCGATACCCGAAGCACTGCGCCTGGCACCGGGCGTCGAAGTCGCCCGCCTGAGCAACAACAAATTCGCCGTCACCATCCGTGGCTTCAACGGACGCATGGCCAACAAACTGCTGGTGCTGGTCGACGGCCGCTCGATCTACAGTTCGCTCTATGGCGGCGTGATCTGGGACGCGGAGAACATGCCGCTGGATGAGATCAGCCGCATCGAAGTGATACGCGGCTCGGCCGGGCTGGCCTGGGGTTCCAATGCCGTCAACGGCGTGGTCAACATCATCACCAAACGCGCGCAGGACACTTCCGGCTGGATGGTCGACAGCCATGCCGGCAGCTCTACCGGCAAGGCCGGACTGGCCATGCGTTACGGCAAGAAGATGGAAGACGGCGCGGCCCTCCGCGTGACCGTCAACGAACAGCGGCGCGACGGCGGCAAGGAGGTCGACGGCAAGGACGCGCAAGACAGCTGGAATGATTCCTCGCTGTCCTTCCGCTACGACAAGCCGGACGGCATGGATACGCGCTGGCTGCTCAGTGGCCGCGTGTTCGATTCGCAGGTCGGCGACCCCTGGCTCGTCCCCACCTTCGATACGGCCGCGATGTACAACAGCGGCCGCTACGGCAATGCGCGGCTGCTGCCGTTCGTCTCGAACAAACGCGGCGGCGACCTGCTTGGCCGTTTCGAGCAATCCACCGACGGCGGCGGCGAAGTGCGCATCCAGGCTTATGTCGACGTGCTCAACGGCGAAGTGCCCGGCGCCGTGGACGACCGCACCACCACCGATATCGACGCACAGCACCGCTTCCCGCTGGCGGATGCGCATGACATCGTGTGGGGCGGCAATTATCGCCGGAGCAAACACAAGGAAACCATGGGTTCCAGCGGTTTCCTGACTGCATCCAGCTACAACGTCAACGTTTCGCTGGCCAGCGTCTTCGCGCAGGATGAATGGACCATCATCCCGCATCGCTTCAATCTCCAGGCCGGCGTGCGCGTCGAGAACCAGACTTTCGGCGGCACCTCGCCGCAACCCTCCATTCGCGCGCTGTGGACACCCAGCGAAGAGCATTCTTTCTGGCTGGCCTGGTCGAAGACCGTGCGCTCACCCAGCGTGGTCGACCGCGCCGTCGGCGCTTATCCGGCAACGACTCCCGCCTCCGGCCCCGGCACCTTGCCGGTATTGCTCTATGCCGCCCCCGGCGAACAGTCCAACTTCGGCAATGAGAAGGTGCGCACCATCGAAGCCGGCCACCGCGCACAGTGGACGCCGACGTTCTATTCCGACCTGAGTGCCTACGTGAGCAAATACGACGGCGTCTTCGGCATCTTGAGCCAGACCGTCGCCGCCAATGCCGCCGCCGGATTCACCGGCGCACCGGTCGACCCAGCCTGCGGCGCAGCGCTAAGCAACTTCGGCTTGGCCGGCGGCCCCGGCCTGTGCGTGACGCTCAACCGCGGCAACGCCCTGCCGGTGCGCACCCGCGGCCTGGAGCTTTCCACCGAATGGAGCCCGCTGTCCGACTGGCGTTTGCAGATCAACGCCTCGCGCATGTGGCTGGACGGGGGCGCCGACAACACCAGCGTGGTATACGGCAACAGCCCGAAATACCAGGGATCTGTCCGTTCGTCGTACAACCTCACGCAGGACCGGCACTTCGACCTGTGGCTGCGCCGGGTCGGCGGCCTGACCACCACCAGCACGATCTACGGCTCGCTGGGGGCGACGCCGATCGCGGCCAGGACCGAACTGGACTTGCGCCTTGCCGAACAGGTGAACGACTCGCTGGAACTCTCGCTCACCCTGCAGAACCTGCTGTCCAAACAACAGCTGCAGTTCTACCCGGACTACATCCCTTCTCTGCCGGTGGTGCCGCAACGCACGATCTACCTGAAAGCGCTCTGGCATGACAAATAGGCAACACCCGGCATCTCCCGGAACGGGCGGCACCGCATAGCACCGGCATGAAGAGCATGCCGCGATTTGCGCTGTTGTTGCTCCTGCTGGCCGGGATGGGGGCGCAACCCTGCCGCGCCGAGCTCTCCGAGCTGCAGATCAAATCGGCCTACATCTTCAACTTCATCAAATTCGTGGAATGGCCCACGGATGCGGCCAAACCGGGTGGCAAGCTCAGGCTGTGCGTGGTCGGCAACGACAAGTTGCGCGCTTCGCTCGCCGCGCTCGATGGCCGCAAGTTGCGCGACCGCGAATTGCAGATCATGCCGCATACCGGCAGCGACGCATTGCATGCCTGCCATGTGCTGTATATCGACGGGCCGGAGAAGCGCCGCTTCATTCCCATCATCAAATCGCTGGGCGATGCGCCCACGCTGACCATCTCCGACATACCCGGCTTCGCCGAACGCGGCGGCTGCATCGGCCTGCTCTACCGCGACAACAAGATGCTGTTCGAGGTCAATCTCGCCTCGGCCAGGAAAGCCGGGCTGCAACTGTCCGGCCAGATGCTCAATCTGGCCGCCAACATTTTCGGGAGATGATGCACATGCTGCGCCTGCTCCCCAACCTGTCCGACTGGTCGCTGCGCAAGAAGCTGGTGTTCCTCATCATGCTGAGCAGCGCGATCTGCCTGCTGGTGAGCTTTTCCGTGCTGTTCGCCAGCTCGCTGCGCAGCAGCCACCGCGAATCGCTGCAGCAGCTTTCCGGCATCTCCGACATCCTGGCCGAGAACGCCCAGGC
The DNA here is from genome assembly GCA_035299445.1 of Sideroxyarcus sp. Lineage (GTDB taxonomy): Bacteria > Pseudomonadota > Gammaproteobacteria > Burkholderiales > Gallionellaceae > Sideroxyarcus. Next base: position 2,896 of record DATGWO010000009.1, on the reverse strand, counting down.
CGCGCTGATCTTCGGCGACCGCACGGAATCGCAACGCCTGCTCGAATCGTTGCAGGAACACCGCGAGATCGACTCCGCCTGGCTGCTGGATGCCGGCGGCAACGCGCTCGCGGCATGGAGCCGCGATGCCGCCGCCAAACCGGTTCCGCACGATTACCGGGTCGGTGCCAAACAGCTGCGTTCCGAATTCTGGTCGAGGAGCGCCGAACTCTACCGCCCCGTGCTGCGCGGCGAGGAACAGATCGGCTACCTGCTGTTGCAAGCCGACCTGACCGAGCGCTGGAACAGGCATCTGGCCGACTTCGAGACGGGACTTGCCGTCGCCACCCTGGCACTGCTGGTGATCTACCTGCTGGCCATCCGTTTGCAGCGTGTCATCTCACAACCGATCAAGGGCATGGCGCAAGCGGCGCGCACCATCGCCCACGACAAGACTTACGGTTTGCGCGTCAGCCAGCGCTCGAACGACGAGATCGGCGAACTCGCTATGGCCTTCAACCACATGCTGACCGAGATCCAGGAACGCGACGAGAGCCTGCTGCGCCATCAGGATCGCTTGGAAAAAGCCGTGGCGGACCGCACCGTCGAACTGGCCAGGAGCAACGACGAGCTGGCGCTGGCGGCGAAGATCTCCAACCTCGGCTACTGGGAATACGATGTCGACAGCGGGGAATTCACGTTCAACGACCAGTATTACTCGCTGCATTTCGCCACCGCCCAACAGGTGGGAGGCTACCGCATGTCCTATGCCGAGTTCACCCGGCGCTTCGTCCACCCCGAGGACGCGCAACGCATCGCCGACCACATCAAGCTGGAGCTCGACTCCGCCGAGGCCGATTTCGTGGTGGAAACCGAGATACGCACCCTGTGCACCGACGGCAGCGTGCACTGGATGCGGCTGCGCTTCAAATCGCAGCTCGACGCGCGGGGACGCAAGTACAAGCTCACCGGCGTCAGCCAGGACATCACCGAGAAGAAGCGCTCCGAGGAGACCATCTGGCAACAGGCCAACTTCGACCCGCTCACCGGCCTGCCCAACCGGCGCATGTTCCAGGACCGACTGGAGCAGGAGATCAAGAAGTCCAACCGCGACGGCTTGACGCTGGCGCTGATGTTCATCGACCTCGACAAGTTCAAGGAGGTCAACGACACCCTCGGCCACGACAAGGGCGACATCCTGCTGATCGAGGCCGCGCAGCGCATCGCCAAGTGCGTGCGTGCCTCGGATACCGTCGCCCGTCTCGGCGGCGACGAGTTCACCGTGATCCTGTCCGAACTCGACGACGCCAGCAGCGTCGACCGCATCGCGCAAACCATCATCAACACGCTGGTCGCGCCGTTCAAGCTGGGCGACGAGAACGCCTTCGTTTCCGCCAGCATCGGCATCACGATCTACCCGGACGATGCGGTCAGCATGGAAGCGCTGATGAGCAATGCGGACCAGGCCATGTACGCCTCGAAGAGCGCCGGGCGCAACCGTTTCAGCCATTTCACCCAGAGCCTGCAGGAAGCGGCGCTGAACCGTATGCGCCTGATCAACGACCTGCGCGGCGCCCTGGCCGGCGACCAGTTCGAGCTGCACTACCAGCCGATAGTCGAACTGGCCAGCGGCAGCATCCACAAGGCCGAAGCGCTCCTGCGCTGGCGGCATCCGCAGCGCGGCATGACCAGCCCGACCGAATTCATCCTGCTGGCGGAAGATTCGGGAATGATCCTGGAGATCGGCGACTGGGTGTTTCGTCAGGCGGCGAAAGAGGTGCTGCACTTGCGCAGCATCCATCATCCCGGCTTTCAGATCAGCATCAACAAGTCGCCGATCCAGTTCCGCAACGACGAGCACTATTTCCAGAACTGGCGCCCCTATCTGCAAGAGTTGGGCTTGCCCGGGCAATGCCTGACGGTGGAGATCACCGAAGGCTTGCTGCTGGATGCCAGCCCGGTGGTGCAGGAAAAACTGCTGGAACTGCGCGATGCCGGCATCCAGGTGGCGCTGGACGATTTCGGCACCGGCTACTCATCGCTGTCCTATCTGAAAAAGTTCGACATCGACTATCTCAAGATCGACCGCAGCTTCGTGCATAACCTGAGCGCCGCTTCCGACGACATGGCGCTGTGCGAAGCCATCATCGTGATGGCACACAAGCTGGGACTCAAAGTGATCGCCGAAGGCATCGAGACCGAGACGCAACGCCACCTGCTCACCGCAGCGGGCTGCGATTACGGGCAGGGCTATTTCTTCTCGCCGCCGCTGCCGGTGCACGAACTGGATGCGATGCTCAAGACCTCCGCTGTCAAGACGCCGGTGTCCTATAGCATCTGACGGCGACCGGCTCAGTGCAACGCCCGGTTGACCCCCGCCACATCCTCTTCGTTCAAACTCCCCGCCGCCGCCTTCAAGCGTAGCTGGCTCAGCAGGAAGTTGTATTCCGCCTGATACAGGTCGCGCCGGGTGGCATACGCCTGTTGTTGGGCATTGAGCACGTCCAGGTTGGTGCGCACTCCCACTTCATAACCGAGCTTGCTGGCTTGCAGCAGGCTTTCGCTGGATTTCAGGGCCTGTTGCAATGCCTGTACCTGGGCGATGCCGTTCACCACGCCGAGGTAGGCCTGACGCGTCTGTAGTTCGACGTTGCGGCGGGCGTTCTCGAGTTCCTGGCGGGCGCGTTCGCGGTTGGCTTCGGCTTCGCGCCATTTGGATTGGGTGGCACCGCCCTGGAACAGCGGCATGTTGAGCTGGACGCCGACGCTGGTGCTGCGCACGTCGGTGGCGCCACCGGTGATGTTGTTGTAGCCGGTGGTGTTCTTGTTGTAGTTGGCGACCAGGTCGATGGTGGGCAGGTGGCCACCACGGTTGCGGTCGACTTCCTTGTCGGCCAGTTCGGCACCTGCCTGGGCG
>DATGWO010000008.1:0-1636 GCA_035299445.1 Sideroxyarcus sp. | reverse complement strand
GGATTCTAGTTCGGTATGTAAATTCATGACTAGCCACCTAACGGATGGCGCTTAAGCTGCGAGCGACTCCTGGCCGGGCGCAAGGAGCCTTGCTCGGTGCAACGCCGGTCAACGGCTCAGCGCACAAATGAACGGTTTCCTCCAGCAGCGCTCGGCAGCTTCAAGCGCTGGTTAGGCGGCGCTGCTAGCCACGCGGCCGTCGACCAACCCGACCGCCCCCGAAACGCCCGCCGCGGACCGCCCGATCTCCGGAAGCCCGCGCAGGCGTTCGGCCTCAGGCAGTCGGCGCGAGGGGTGGGCCCTTAAGCACGCGCGGCCGGTACTCGACGAGCTGGATGCGGCCATCGAAGGTGCGGTGGTCGATCATATCGAGCGCAACGTCGGGATAGCCGTCATAGATGCGTTCCGCGCCGGTGGCACCGGTGATCACGGGGAACATCACGACCCGGAAGCGATCGACTATCCCGGCGCGTAGCAGAGAGCGGGACAGGCTGACGCTGCCGAGCGTGCTGAGGATGCCGGAGCCCTCCTCCTTCATCGCCCGGACCGCCTGCACGGCGTCGCCGCGCACGAGGGTCGTGTTGGCCCACGTGAGGGGCTCCTCGAGCGAGGCCGAGAACACCACCTTCGGCGCTCGCGTGAGCTCGTCGACGCTGGCCTCCTCCTCGGCAGGAAGCTCGTCGATTCCCGCCGGCGTCTCTCCGCCGGCGAAGCCGTACATCAGCCGGTACGTGTTTGCGCCCATCAGGTACGTCACCGGTGGTTGCTCGCCGAGCCAGGCGAGGTACTCCGGCCCTTCGAGACCCCACCAGCCGGGCCAGCCCTCCCCCGACGCGTAGCCGTCCAGGGTGGTGATGAAGTCGATCATGAGCTCTCGCATCGTGCTCCTCCTCGAGCGATGGATTGGTCGTCGGACGATGTTGGCGTCAGAACGTGATTGGTTACCAGTTTCATGGTTCTTCCTTTCTCTCATATCTAGGTTTCGGAGATCACTACATTACTGAGATTGCTTTATTCCCTCACCCTGCGTAAGATAAGTTAAAATACTGCTTCATGAAATCGCACCAATCTTCATTTTGCCGAAGTTCAAAATAGGCGGGTGCAGAAGCAGCGAAATCGCGTGGTGTACAGTCTGCAAAAGACTTAAATTCGCGGATCAGGTGCGCCTGGTCACTGTAGCCATAGACATCCGCCAGATCCGCTAATCGGATGGATGGATTCACGAGTAATGCGGCTTGGAGGCTACCAAAGCGAACAATCCGGGCATATGCTTTAGGCGAAATAGCCGTGTAATGTTTGAACTGTCGCTCGAATTGGCTGGACGACAGGTAGCTCTGTGCGGCAAGGTCTGCCATGCGGATTTGACCATGAGAGCGATGCAGTAAATGTCCGGCAGTGCGGATGAGCATTAGATCGTGCTTATGCCGATAAGCAGTTTTGCAGACAAATTCCTGATAGCAGTCGATGGCTTCTCCATATCCTCGATGCGCGACAATCTGCGTCAGATCATCCGCAAAACGCTGCCAATCTGCATCAAGGCCGATCACATGCACAGTTGATGGATCAGCATCAATATTCAAGATCGGCTTGACCGCCCAAGGATACAACTGCATCGAAATCATCTGGCAGAAACCAG
>DATGWO010000007.1:0-1710 GCA_035299445.1 Sideroxyarcus sp. | reverse complement strand
TCATCAACTCGTTTTCGGACGAGAACGGCGGAACCACCCGACATCCCGGGCACGAAAGCTGGCCGCTGGAAATGATCTCGACATTCCTGTTCGAGGAGGTTCCCGGCGGCAAGACGAAGTTCACCGTTCGATGGGCGCCGCACAACGCAAGTGCGTCGGAGGTCCAGACCTTCGATTCAAACCGCAACAGCATGACGCAAGGCTGGAACGGCACCATGGAGCAGCTCGAAGCCTATCTGGCGAAAATCGCATAGCGCCGGACAAAAGGAACGGACCGATGGTTTATGTCGACGGCTTTGTTCTCCCCGTAAAGACCAGACAATTGGCGCGCTATCGCAGCATGGCGAAACAGGCCGGCAAGATCTGGCGCAAGTACGGTGCGCTGGAATTCCGCGAAAGCGTCGCCGACGACGTCCCGGTCGGCAAGCGCACCTCGCTCCCGCGCAGCGTCAAGCTCAAGCGCGGTGAGACGGTGGTGTTCCTACATTCTCTACCGATCACGCGCCGACCGCGATCGCGTCATGGCCAAGGTCATGAAAGACAAGCGCATCGAGGCGATGATGAAATCCAAAAATATTCCGTTCGACGGCAAGCGCATGATCGTCGGCGGCTTCAAGACCATGGTGAGTGCCTAGAACCTATCTCAAAATTGCTGAGCGGTCTCGATCCGCTATAAATGTTGGATGATTCGGCTCAGCGACGAGCAATGGGAGCGCATCCGGAGTCATTTTCCGGAGGAGCACATTGCCGACGGGCGTCCGGGAAGAAAGCCGATCGCGACACGACGCGTGCTTGAAGCGGTCCTATGGATTCTCAACACAGGTGCGCAATGGCACATGTTGCCGCAGAGCTATCCGAACTACAAAACGGTGCATCGGCGATTTCAGACTTGGTGTCGCGATGAAGTTTTGCGTCGTGTGCTGACGGACGTTGCCAACGAGCTTCGCGAGAACGGAGTGCTGGACGAAGAGGAGAGCTTTATCGATGCGACCTTCGCAATGGCCAAGGGTGGAGGCGCGGAGATCGGTCCGACCAAGCGTGGAAAAGGCTTGAAAATCATGGCGATTGTGGATCGGCACGGCTTGCCGCTCTCGGTGAGCACACACGCCGCGAACCATCACGAAGTGCGCTTGGTGCAGCTCTGCTTCGACTTCTACATGATCGAAACCAAGCCGGACAATTTGATCGGCGATCGCGCCTATGACAGCGATCCACTGGATGACGAGTTACGGAAAGATGGCATCGAGATGATCGCACCGCACCGATCCAATCGCCGCAAGTCCGCTACGCAAGATGGGCGCCGACTTCGCCGATATGCGAGGCGCTGGCTGGTCGAACGGTTCTTCGCCTGGATTCAATGGCAGCGCCGCCTTCTCGTGCGCTGGGAATTTTATCCAAAGAACTTCCTTGGCTTCGTGCAACTCGCTTGCCTCATAATCCTATTCAAACGATTTTGAGATAGGTTCTAGTCATCTGCCAAAGGATGGAGATCGCGCACCAGCGTTTTCAGGCGTTCTTCCAGCACGTGCGTATAGATTTGCGTGGTCGAGATATCCGCGTGGCCAAGCAGTGTCTGCACCACGCGCAGGTCTGCGCCGTTGTGCAAGAGGTGACTGGCAAAGGCGTGGCGGAGTACGTGCGGACTTAGCCGCGAAGGCTGAATTCCGCAGGCAACGCCCAGCGCCTTGAGTTCGCGCGCGAAGTGCTGGC
>DATGWO010000006.1:0-2079 GCA_035299445.1 Sideroxyarcus sp. | reverse complement strand
TCGTTTGCGAGGGCTGCCTTGAGCTGGGCAAAGGCCTGCTGCGTTCGTTCGGTCCAACGAAGGGGTTTGGAGGGGCCTTGAATGGCCGCTCGTAAGGCTTGTTCCATGTGAGCGAATTGGTGTACGTACTGTCGAACGTAGGACGCCATGCCAACAAAACGAAGGAGCTCCTTGTTGTTGGTTGGTCGGGGATAGTCCTTGATAGCCTGGAGCGTTTCTGGTGCCGGCTTGCAGGAGTCTTTGTCCACAATAAAGCCGAGGAACTTCACTTGGGTGGCTAGGAAGTTGCTTTTGTCGAGGCTGATCGATGCCCCGGCTGCAGCTAACCTCTCGATAACCATCTTCAGATTCGCAAGGAATGTCGGAAAATCAGCACCAAAAACGATAATGTCGTCGAGATAGACGAGGCAGCATTTCCAGATGAGATCTCCAAGAATCATATGCAACGCTCGCTGGAAAACTCGTGGTGATCGCTTCATTCCGAATGATAATACCTTGAATTGATATTGGCCCATTGGAGTGCTGAAGGCCGTTTTCTTCTTTCCGGCGGCCGACAGTGGGATATGATGGTATCCCATGCGCAGATCAATCGTCGCGAAGAATTCGTTCGTAGAGCCGAGGGCGTCGAGAAGCTGGTGTACATCAAAGACTGGAAACATGACGTCTTCCGTGATGGTGTTGATTTCGCGATAGTCGCAACACATGCGGTACCGCTTGGACGCCGGATCCGTTGGTTTTGCTCCGTGTTTAGGTACCAGGAACGCCGGGCTGGAATATGGCGAGCTGGCATTTTCAATGATGCGCCGGCGTAGGTATTCGTTGAGGAGATCCGAAAACACTGGATACAGGCCATGTGGAACGCGGTAAGGTTTGACCTGGATGGGGCGATCGGATGTCAGCGGGATGTCTTCGACGTGATCCTTGAATAATCCGAATTTGCCTGACCATTCAAATATGTTGGCTTGATATTGGAGTAGCAGCTGGGTGACTTGACGTTGCTGCTCAGGGGAACCGGCGGCGAAGTTGATGCCCTCGCCGGGTTGGTGCGTGGGTGGTTCAGCGACGACATTGACCGGTGGGCATCCTTCGTACAGGATTCGCCCAGCGTATTTGACGGAGATTGGCAGCTTGGCGAGAGCGGGTAAGCCGAGGACGACCATGTTGCTGGGTGTGGGGAAAACTGCAAACTCGATGGTGACATTGTCCCCGAGTTCGGTTATCACTTCAGCGCTGACATGGCGGTTGGTGTGGAATTTGGCGTTGCATGCCATTTCCCCGCTGATATGGTGGTGGTATTCCTTTGCGCCTGCTGCTACCCATCGATCCGCTATTGCTGGCGAAATTGCGGATACCGTCGCTTGAGTGTCCGCATGGGCCTGGTAGAGCTTGTTGTCAGGCGCCAGAATGGGGATGGGTATAAGTTGCTGAGCCGGATCGGTCCCCATTAGCCCGACCCGGTGCCGGCGTTTCCCGGTTTCTTCGTGGCCAGAGGGCAGTCACGGGCAGCATGGCCGTACTGATAGCATTTGAAGCATTGGTCGGCGTTCGCTTGCTGGGATCCTCCCTTCTGGCTGTAACACTGCGCGTCAGTGTGGGTGCACAGGCCATGGACTTTGCAGAGGGTTCGTTCCCTGCGACCGGTGGCACTGGTTGAAGTGGCCGTGGACTTGGGTTGGACCTGGAGCACGTGATCCGCGAGTTGCAGGATGTTGTCCCAGGTCTTGGCCGGTTCGCGGAGAAGTTCGGTGCGCAAGGTAGTGGCCGCTGCAAGGGGCAGCGCATCCAGAAGACGAGCAGTCACCGTACGGCGGATGATGTCCTCATGGGCCACTTCCTGGTCCTTGGTGTACCCAAGAAAGTGGACATATAGGCGGCGAAGCTCCGTGCCGGCTTCCTGGGCCGTTTGTCCTGGGTTGAGTTTGAAGCGAGAAAATTGATTGTAGTACTGAAAAGAGTTTGGTGCAAACTTGCCAAGTACTAGACGGAGGATCTCATCCTTGGTGGTGGTTCCCGCTTGAATGTTCTCGGTGATAAAGGCAGCAATTGGTGGCTGCGCCGCGTTGACAAGGAGAGTGATGG
>DATGWO010000005.1:0-4139 GCA_035299445.1 Sideroxyarcus sp. | reverse complement strand
TATTCGGATAGAACTTGTTCGCCGAGCGCCGGCGCGAAGCAACGACCGGCGCATTCTATATACAACGCTTGGTAGCACTGCCTCCAGCCAAGCACAGATTTCGACAGTTTCCCCAGGTGCAAGCCTGCAAACCAACCCCCGAAAGTAAAATGAAGAACCTAGGTACTAGATCTGCTCTGACACTATTGTCGGCGCTTTCTCTCGGCACCGGAACGATCTGGGCGCAAGCAGCGGCCAGTGAGAAACCGGCACCAGCGGACGTTGAGACCGAAGACGAAGCTGTTGTGCTCTCTCCGTTCGTCGTGACGGCGGAAGAAGACACCGGCTATCTGGCGAATGCGACCGCCGTCGGTGGCCGCGTCCGTACGGACCTCAAGGACATCGCCTCCGCGATCTCGGTCGTGACGGCCCAGTTCCTCACTGACACGAAGGCGAAGGACAACCAGACCCTGCTGCAATACACGACCAACACCGAAGTCGGTGGTGTTTACGGCAACTATGCAGGCGTCGGCAACACGTTCGTTCGCGGCAGTGGCGAAACCGACGTCAACATGCTGCGCCCGAACGGCAATACCCGCGTGCGTGGTCTCGATTCGGCCGACAACACCCGCAATCTCGTCAAGACTGACATCCCGTGGAACGGTTTCAATGTCGGCCGCGTCGATTTTCAGCGCGGTCCGAATTCGATCCTTTTCGGTCACGGCAGCCCGGCCGGCATCATCAATGCCACCACGAATGAGGCCGGATTCAAAACCGGCGGCAGCGTCGAGACTCAGATTGGCAGCTTCCAAAGCTTCCGCTCCACGCTTGATTACACCCATGTCCTGATCGAGGACACCCTTTCGGTCCGTCTAGATGCGGCCTACGACAATCAGAAATACCGCCAAAAGCCGGCCTTCAACAAGAACCAATCGATCTATGGCGCGATGCGCTGGGATCCGAAGCTCTTCGGGAAGGACAGCAAAGCCCGCACCTCCATCAAGGCGAGCTACGAGCATGGGAAAGTGACGGCGAATCGTCCGCACTCCCTGCCTCCGACCGACCGGATCACCCCATTCTTTGATCCCAATGCGCTGAACCAGCGCTTGATCGACGTGGGAGTCGACTATCAGACGGGTCTCTATCCGTGGAAGTCCGGAACCGCTGCTGGCGCTCCGTTCGCCCAGCAGGCGAACAGCTGGTTGAGCAGCGGTGTCGGCGGCCAGAATCCGATGCTCTTCCACAACAACAGCACGACTCCGTACCGCGCGACGGCTGTTTCTGCCAATAGCCAATTCTCGCCGTTCGGCTCGATCGGCGGGTTCATCTTCTCCGTTCCCGCAGGCGTTGCCGGTTACGGTGAATATGTCAGCAACATCATCAAATACGGGCAGCAGAACGGTGTGCCGTTGAGCGAGATCAACAAATACGGCAAAGCCGGCGGCGACTTCGACAGAGGCTTCTGGAAAGACAAGTCGCTCACCGATCCGAGCATCTTCGATTTCTACAACAACCTGATCCACGGCCCGACCAAGAAGGAATGGCAGGGCTGGCAGGCCTACAACATCACCCTGGAGCAGACGCTTCTGGATAACCGGCTCGCCTTCCAGGCGGTCTATGATCGCCAGTCCTATAACGATGGAGGTCAAAGCATCCTCGGTTGGAATCCTTCGCTTACCATCGACAACAACCTCTACACGTCGGACTGGCAGTCGGGTTACACACCCTTGGCGCAGCTCAACCCGGATGCGGGTCGTGCGTATGTGACTGGTCAAGGCGGTGGGACCGGTCGTTGGACCGAGCGTGAAAACGTGATTGTCACGGCCACTGGCGAATTGCGCGCAGCCGATTTCCTCGATCGCAAGTCGCTTCTGGCCCGAATCCTCGGTCACCATACCATCACGCTCGCCTACCACGAGGAGACGGTGAAGCAGGAGGACCGCAGCTGGGCGCTCTACGCGGCGACCGGTCACTGGTCGGACCTGATCGGTACGGGTTATGGACTGTCTTATGACGGCAAGCCCGGCACCAAGACCGGCGGATTGAAGAACGGTGACACGATCGTAAGCAGCACGATCTACCTCAGCCCCAGCTTGCTCGGCAAGAACGGCACCAATCTCAACATTTCGCCGATCCGGAACGATGTGGCGCCTCCGAGTTCGCTCGAGGTACGCTATTTCGATTCGCACTGGCTGTGGCCGCTCGATCCTGCCAACCCGCTGTATGTCGACCCACAGGCGCCTTGGCAAAACGTGGGTTACATGGACGGCATGGGCAACACGAAGACCGACAAGCAGAAGGACAATCCCTTCAACTATGTCGGTTGGGTAAGCGAGACCCTGCCGATCATGAGCGCCGACCGCGGCGACATCGATCAGCTGTATCGCCGCGGCAGCAAGTTGCGGAACAAGACCGTTTCGAAGGGCGCCACTTGGCAGGCCTATTTCTTCGACGAGACTGTTGTTGCCACGGCGGGCTATCGCAAGGATCGGCTGAAAACCCGTGCGGGCCAAGCCGAGCAGGATTCCACCGGCGTTGCCATGATCCACAGCTACGGACTCGAGCCCCAGAATGCGAGTGGGATCAACGACGACTCCAGCATCTCCTGGGGCGTCGTCGCACGCCTGCCGAAGTTCTTGCGGGGCAAGTTGCCGCTGGGTGCGGATATCGCGCTCGGCTATAGCAACGGCAAAAATAGCCGCGTCGAAAACCGCTACGGTTTCAGCGCCAATCGCCTGCCGAATTCCACCGGGCGCACCGAGGACATCAGCTTGGCGGTTACAATGCTCGAGAATCGCTTAAGCTTCAAGGTCACTCATTACGATACCACCAACAAGGATGCCAACATCTCCTCGGTGGGCGGCCAGAATGCCACGCTCGGTAGTGGCAGCCAGTGGATCTATAGAACTGAAGCGATCGGCACACTTGCCGCATTGATCAACAAGGCCGGTTTGGAGGGGCACCCCTCGGCCAACAACTGGGAGTGGTATTGGAATTGGGCCAATATGACCGGTGGCTACGCGAACTATGCCGGTTTCGACCGGAATGATCCCGCGTTCCTCAACAATCCTGAAACGATCAAGGAAAAGGCGGCGGTCGATTCGTGGCTCGCGCAATTGCAGCCTCAGTCGTGGTATGATGCCTATGGCATCGAAATCAACGCGGCCAAGGCTCAGGCGGGCGATTACATGCACGCTGTGCGCAATGGCCTGTGGACTCCAGCGAACTATGTCAATATCCCCGACAACGGTGGCACGATCAACGGTCAGTATCCGACCGGTACGATCGACATCCAATCGAAGGGTTGGGAGTTCGAAATCGCGGGGCAGCCGATCAAGAACCTCGATATCTCGCTCAACGCTTCCAAGCAGTTCGCTTCCCAGAACAAGCTCGGCACCGACCTTGTAAACTTCGTGGAGGCTGCGTACGCGAAATACACTTCGCCGGCCGGCGATCTCCGCCTCTGGTGGGGTGGCGACGGCACACTGCGGAACCACTTCTTGGGCCAAGTCTGGTCCGGCTACCAGTTCCAGGCGCAGACCAACGGCAAGATGGTCAACGAGATGTCGCCGTGGCGCGCCAATCTGTCCGGCACCTATCGTTTCGATCACGGTATGCTCAAGGGGGCCTTCGTCGGCGGCAGCTATCGCTGGCAGCAGGGCACCATCCTCGGCTATCGTCTCAACGACGAACTGGACAACCTGGATATCAACCGCCCGATCTGGAGCAAATCCAGGGACTGGGTCGATATCTGGTTCGGCTACGGCTTCAACGTGACTGAGAAGCTCCGTTGGACGACGCAAGTCAACCTTCGCAATGTCGGCCGGAAGGTCGGCCTCGTCCCGATCAGCGTGCAGCCGGATGGTTCGCCCGCCGGATTCCGCATCGAGGAAGGTATGACCTGGATGCTCAGCAATACGCTCTCGTTCTAAACAAACAGAGCTAGTTCGATTCCCCCTTGCGGGGGTATGTAGGGTTGGGGGCGCCAGCTTGGGGCTGGCGCCCCCGTGCTTTTTATAGGATCTGCCGAAGGGATGATGCCGGCCGATCTGGTGGGCTCGCGACAGGACTGACCACCAGTGCTACACACTTCAGGGGATCGGTCGGGTCGGCTTGCTGCCCCAGACGGCGCGTGCGCGGTATTCGGAGGCGGTGATCCC
>DATGWO010000004.1:0-1635 GCA_035299445.1 Sideroxyarcus sp. | reverse complement strand
GAGCTCTGGCTCCTCGGGCGCGGCCTTGTCTTCCGCCGCCGCCGCACCGTCGTCTGTTAAACCGGCCGCTCGTTGGCGCGCTTCCCTCGCTCGGTACCGTTCCTCTCTGGACGTCCCTGCCTGGCGCTGGTTTTCTTCCACGAGCTCGACGAGTAGACGTGCCTCTCGTGACTCGGGACTCTCGCTTCGTGGTCGATCACTCATTCGAAGCGCGAAATCCCCGAGATCCCACCTCTGACACCAAGTTGCAATGTCCAATAAAGAGTACACGCCGGTGGGAGTGCTAGACGAAGACTGCTTTATTCCTGGCACTCAAACTCAACAGATTAAGACCAGACACAAATACACAATCCCCGAATTCACTAGGTCGTATGCCTAGTAACACCTCCCCCAAGAATAAACAGCTAACACACCTCTCACTTCTCCTCCTCATCCCCACTCTCCCCCTTTAAACCCCCTTCGTGGCCCTTACAACGCGAAGATTTACAACGGGAACAAAACCCAACTCGAAACACCAGCGACTGTAAAACATCGTCGGACTCATCGGCGGCAAGAACATCCCTGGTGGAAGGGACGTCGGCACCCACGGTGTCATCCTCCTGTTGCTCACGCCGCCGGTGTTCACGTTCAAGCCTGGCACGTTTTGCTTCGTCTCGTCGCTCCTTAACCTGGCGGCCAGCTCGTGTGCCGCGGCGCCTAGGGGGTCTGTCCTCGGCATCCTTGATTGCCAACAGTGGTTGTGGCGGGGCTGGTGGGGCGCGGCTGGTGGTGGCACGCGACAATCCGGACGCTGGGACGGGTTGTGGCGGTCCCGGGAGTGGAAATCCGACGAAGTGTTGCAGAGGCGGCCACGCCCCATCGGGCGGCAACGGCGCCAACTGGAAATAGAGGATAAATTTGGATTAACGGTCTTAGGCAGCACATGCAACTGGAATCTGTTGCGCGCCGAGACTGCGCCAGATGGCAGGCGCACGTCATAGGACCGAGGTTGTTCTCGCTGTTTTACAATTTTGCCCTCCACACGCTTCTTGCCCACCTTGACCTGGACAGAGGCGCCGGCTGGTATATCAGGGAGCGGCCTCGTACCTCGGTCATATGCTGCCTTTTGGCGCAATCGATCGATGGTTTTATTTGTTTGAATTGTATCCCACGAAACTAACGTTGGCCGAGGCGCTGACAAATTGGTACGTGGAACACGGCCAAGAAAAGCCTCGGCCGGGGACACCTTTGACCGGTTTGGAGTCGTACGCAGCATTAACAAACCGCGCTGGAACTCCTCCTCCCCGTTGCACCTCAGCGCCAGGCGTTTGAAGCTTTTGACGGCGCTTTCGGCTGCCCCATTACTTTTGGGATACTCCGCCGAGGACGGCGGAACCCATTCAACATTCCAACGAGCCAAAAACTGGCGGGTAAAATCAGCCACCAGGCCGCTACCCCCATCTGATCGAAACCGACGGGGAGCGCCATACCTGGCAAAAAACACCGCGAGCGCTTTCACAACAGCAGCAGCTCCCTCATTCGAAACCTGGAACGCCTCCCAAAACATTGAAAAAACGTCAACCACAACTAGATACCGCTTGCCCCGAAATTGGCAAAAATCTGCAGTAACTTCATCATTGGGACCATTTGGAACTG
>DATGWO010000003.1:0-2181 GCA_035299445.1 Sideroxyarcus sp. | reverse complement strand
GACCAAGCGGCGGAGGAGCTGTGCGGCATCGTCCGCACGCTGGGCGGCACGCCCGCCCTGACCATCGGCGCAAAGGGCTAGGCGGTTCGGCCAGGGCGGTTTGGCGAGGGCACAGGGCAAGGGAGAAAGGGCGGCTATATCGGTGCGACGGATTGTCGCATGCCCGAACAAGACCAACTTCCATGGTTGGGCATTGAACGGATGCGTGTCGCGCCATGAAGCCGTACGAGAAAGCCGCCGTTTTCTTCCTGCTCCAGAATCTGGTCTCCGGCGCCGCGGGGGCGGTGGTCCTGGGCATCGGCATCCTGCTGTTCGACATCGCCAACCTTGGCACGCTGGTGACTTCCAGCGAGCACTGGGTGATGGCGACGTTCCTGCTGTTCGTCGGGCTGATGACGACGTTCGGCGGGGTGGCGATGTGCGTGGGTGTGATGTCGATCGGCGAGGAGCCGCACGGCGGCGACTAACAAGAAACACACTGAGGCGGTATGGCGGTCATGCCGCCTCAGTGAGCGGGTGGATTTCGACGCGAAAACCGAGTTTGGCGATCTGGTTTGCGAGCTTTTTGGCTTTGACTTCCGGAGAGCGGCGCTCGAAGTGGGCGGCGCCGAGATCATGGTGCGCGGTGCCGTTCGACAGCATGTGGTAAATCGCCGTCAGCATTGAGGCGGCGACGGCGCAGATTGCCTTTTTGGGACCACGGCGGCTTCGCAACCGATGGAACTGGGCCTTGTAGTAGCTGTCTTTTTTGCGGCTGGCCGCCCAGGCGCATTGAACGAGCATGGTTTTGAGCCAGGGAGCTCCCTTACGCAGGCGCGAAGATCGGCGCTTGCCGGCGCTTTCGTTCTGGCCTGGGCACAGGCCGGCCCACGCCAGCAAATGCCCGGCGCTTGGGAAGCGGCTCATGTCCGTCCCGATTTCCGCCAGAATGGCCCGTGCTGCCAGCGGCCCGATCCCCGGCATCGTGCAGAGCAAGCCGGCCAGGGAACGGAAGGAGGCTTCGCCGGCTTGCACGTCGGCGTCCATCCGGGCAATAGCGCGGTCGACTGCCTGATCGATCTTCGCCACTCCAGCGGCCAAGGCCTCGTACTGATCCAGGTAGAGTTGCAGCATGAAGCGGTGGTGCTCGGTCACCCGACCGCGCAAGGCTTCGACCAACTGCTCGCGCGGGGCTTTGATCCGGCGATCGGCCAAGCCCGCCAGCCGCAGCGGATCGCTTTCGCCCGCGATGATCGCCTCCAGGATCATGCGGCCGGAAAGCCCCAGAAGATCGCTGATCATCGAGTCGAGCTTGATGTTTGCCTCTTCCAGCGTCTTTTGGAGGCGCAGGATGTGGCTGCTTTGCTCGCGCACGAGTTGCTTGCGCGCCCGCAACAGCGACCGCAATTCCTGGATGGCCTGTTCCGGAACGAAGCTGGCCCGGATCAATCCGCAAGCCACCAAGTCGGCGATCCACATGGCATCGTTGATGTCGGTCTTGCGACCGGGAACATTCTTGATATGAGCGGCATTCGCCACGATCAGCTCAAAGGGGCCGTCGCTCAGAATGTTCCAAACCGGCTTCCAATACACTCCGGTCGCCTCCATGGCAACATGGGTGCAGCCCTGTTCCGTCAACCACGCCAACAGGGCTTGGAGGTCGGTCGTCGAGGTGGTGAAGCTCCGGCATTCCCGTGTCACTTTTGCTCCAGCCATGATGCGCACACAGGCAACAATCATAGCTTTATGAACATCGAGACCAGCACACCTCGTCCATACAACGTCCATTGGATCTCCTCCATCTTGGAGCCGACGGCATGGAGACCTCACAAAAACGAATACTAACAAACGTGCTCCGGAAGCGTCACCGCTTCTTGGCGCCAATGGGGGTCATCGAGGTCTTCCGGGTCCAACTAGAGCACGGGCTCGCTCGCACCATAGAACGACCGACCTCTCTGCCGACGGCCAACCATAATCCTGGCTTCCCGACTGTTTCATTCAAGGCGGGTCGGCCCCAAGGCCGGTGCGGAACTAGAACGAAAAACGAACTTTCGGCTTGATGTTCTCCTAACGTTCCGGCATGCTCGGCCTTACCACGCGAGAGATGCCAATCGAGGAGAGGGAGGTCGCCATGTCGGTCCTGCGGTTCGTGCGCGAATTCTTCACGCTGGTCACCCTGCTCGGAACGCTGTACGGCTGGAC
>DATGWO010000002.1:0-1780 GCA_035299445.1 Sideroxyarcus sp. | reverse complement strand
CCTCCACCGCCGACACCAGCGACTGAGCGCGGGTCAGCACGCTCGGCGAGAAACTGCTGCGAATTTGATCGAGGTGAAGGGCGAAGGGGTCGGGCTGCGTCGCGGACGGTGCCGCCGCGCGGGACTTGGTGGGAGAAGAAGCCATGGTGGAAAGTCGCTCAAGAACGGGGCTGGAAGCAATGTCCCGAAGCAATCCGACAGGGGCCAGCGACACACTCCCTCTCCCACATCAGTGGGAGAGCAACTGTGTTTTAAGTCAAGCGATTTTTGAGGGGGCAGCGTGCTGTGGATAACCTCCTGGAATCGATGCTGAAGAAGGACCTGACGGACCGACGATTGCCGTTGGGCAAGGCGGTGGACTGCCCAGTCAACAAGGCGGCTAAGGAAATGAGGCTGGCGCATGGCTGCGGACGAGGCACGTGGTCACGACTGGGCATGCATGGGCCGGGCGCAGGTGGATCAAGCCTTGGCGGGCGCAGGGTAATCGGCGCGATAAGGCATGCCGCTGTGCAGTACCGCATTGATGATCGTCAGCAGCTTGTGCATGCAGGCCACCATGGCAACCTTGGGGAGCTTGCCGGCGGCCCGCAGCTTCTTGTAGAAGGCCTTGATCTGCGGGTTGAAGCGTATGGCGCTGAGGGTGGCCATGTACAGCGCGGAGCGCACCTGAGCACGCCCGCCCCAGGTGACGCGCCTGCCCTTGGACCTGCCGCTGTCGCAGTTCAGCGGGGCGACCCCGGCAAGCTTGGCGATCTCGCGCTCGCTCAACGAGCCCAGTTCAGGCAGCGAGCCCATCAGGATCGCCTGGGTCACCGGCCCCACGCCCTTCATGTCCTTGAGCAGATCCAGCTTGTCGCGGAAGTGGTCGTCCAGGTTGCGGCCAATCTCCTTGTCAATCGCCTTGATCTGCTTGTCCAGCGCGGCGATGATCGCCTCGATGCTCTTGCGCTGCGAGGCATGAGCACAGCCCAGTCGGTTGGACTCGGCCACACGCATGCCCACCAGCTGCGTGCGCCGCACGGTCAGCGCGGCCAGCAGTCCCTGTTGTGGTGTCGGCAGCTTCATCAGCAGTTTGTCGCGCCGTGCGCTGGCATTCAGCGTGCGGCCGAAGGCCGAAAGCACCCGCGCATCCAGGCTGTCCGTCTTGGCCAGATACCCCATTGCCTTGGCAAAGTCGCGTGCCTGGCGTGGATTGACCACCATCACCGAATACTCGGCCTGACACAGCGCCGTGGCCAGCGGCCGCTCCAGCCCGCCTGTGGCCTCCAGCAGCACCACCGCCACGCGTTCCTTCAGCGGCTCCAGCATCTTGAGCGCCTGCTCGATGCCCGCCTGGTTGTTGGCAATCTCCTTCGTCACGGACTTGTCGTCCAGCGCCATATCGAACTTGGCCTTGGCCATGTCCACGCCCACGAAGATCGGTTCAGAAGCATTCGTCGTCATATCCCATCCTTGCAAATACGAGGTCAGAACCGCGTGCGCGGTTTCTGCCAACCAGCAACTGTTCGGGCTCCAGACAACAGGTCCGTCATCCACGCCATGGAGCTCTCCCACGGGCTTTGTTCCCAGAGGGCCGACGGGCTGTGGACAACTTTCCAAACCTTTCCTACGGAGCGCTATGTTTGAACGATACAAGGGTTGGGGTGAGGGGCATTTGCCGCCTTTTGCTACCGAGCGTCAGTGGCTAGACCCCGGCCCTCTCCCGCTGAGGCTGTCGAGGGAGCATGGCCCGGCCGCACCACGGGAAACGGGGGCAGCCCGGCCAGGATGTCGCGCCCGT
>DATGWO010000001.1:0-1681 GCA_035299445.1 Sideroxyarcus sp. | reverse complement strand
CGGCACCGGCAATTCGATCACCCAGTCGAAGCGACGAATGAAGGCCGGATCGACACTATGAATACTGTTGCCCAGCCAGAAGGTCGGAATGGCGTTTTCTTCCAGTACCCGATTCATCCAGGCTTTTCGCGTTTGCGCAGTGCTCTGACTGCCAAACAAACCACCGCCATCGTTAAACACATCTTCGACTTCATCGAACAACAATAACCCTAAATAGAGCGGTTGAACCAGCTTATGCCGGAGCCGGCAACCATGGTGGAGGGGCCAGCTGTCGGCCTCGCAGATATTTCACCAACGCCAAACTGAGAATCCGGCACCAGCGTTGAAGGCTCGTCAACTGCTCCGCAGTTGATCGTAGCGCTTTGAAAAAGGCTGCTATCCGGCGATAGGACTGCTCCACTTTCTTGGCGTCGGCATGAGGACAGCTGATCGTCAGGTGGGTTTGGCCGGCGTGGCGAGTTTGCTTGCCAATGGCATAGAGCATCAATGGCCGACTGGTAATGGCTTCGGTATGTTGGTCAGGATTAGCCAGGCGTACAAACAGGCTCCACCAGTTGTAAATCAACGCCGTAATCCGGGCCATAAAGCGGCAACGTTTGAGATCCTGTGTGGTAAAGCCGCCCCAGCCCCAGTGGTTTTTCAGTTCATCGAAGTTGTTTTCGGCATCGGCGCGATCCCGGTATAGTTGGGCGACGCTGAGTGGCTCCAGCTCCAAAGTGGTCACCAATACGCCATATTCATAGACGGTGATGTCGTCGCTCAGTTCGGTAAAACTCAGTTGCAGCGGGCCTTGTGGGTCTTGGCGAACGACCGCGAGATTTTTCTGGATTTGCCGCCTCAATACCACAATGCGCCGCGCCCGGCTCCAGCCGGTCAAACGCAGTGTCGATTCGGCCGCTTGCCAGCCTTGCCCGGCTTTAATCCAGTGACTGCCCTGCATCAAGCGTTCGATCAGCCGTTGGGTGTTTTTGGTTAAGCGCTGTTTGAACAGATACGGCACCCCCGCCTGCTCGGCGGCTTGCATATTGGCTTCGGTCCCCCAATCGCGGTCGCCTCGAATCAGTGCCGGCCAATGTTCACGAGGGATACGATTCAACAACGCCCAAAGCCCCGGCGCGCTATGTTTAGAGGCGACTTGTTTGCCACTTTGTACTTCGACATCGAGCATCAAGCGTAAATTGGCGAGCATGTAGCTGTGGTAAGTGTGCGATGGCCGGCCCGGCTTGTGCGGGTTGTAACCGACTTCGGCGCCTTCTTGCTTGCCATACAGCGTTTTGATGGTCGCATCGCCATCCAGAATCCAGGGCTCACCCAACACCGGCGCATAGACCTGTTGCAGGCTGGTTTGCAGCCAGCTCATGCCTGCTTCCTCGTCCAGTTGCGCAAAGCTACGTCGAACCGAATCCTCGCTAACTACTTTCGTCATGCCCAACAATTCGGGATTAACGCCGTCGCCGCGTAAGGCATTGATATGTGCGTAGCGTTGATGCCCGGACAGTACCGATAACAAGATCGTGCCCAGCACGTCGCGCTTGTTCGGCGCGTTCGGACTGGTCCAGCTCAGCGGACACTGCGAGACCCAGTCGTCGAACAGACCGCTGACATGCAGAAATTCGATGAAGAACGGCATCTGGCCCAGCGGCGTCACCGCCGCATCCGGATTCCAATCAACGTGGATTCG